>NZ_JBIVDS010000019.1:0-155280 GCF_044747265.1 Streptomyces sp. NPDC090106
GTTGATAGGCCGGATCTGGAAGCCCAGTAATGGGTGGAGGTGACCGGTACTAATAGGCCGAGGGCTTGTCCTCAGTTGCTCGCGTCCACTGTGTTAGTTCTGAGGCAACGACTGTTGCCGGTTTTTTGAGCAGAACGCATCACTATAACTACAGAGTGTGCTTGTTCGCTCGAAACCATTAGGGTTTCGGTGGTCATAGCGTGAGGGAAACGCCCGGTTACATTCCGAACCCGGAAGCTAAGCCTCAAAGCGCCGATGGTACTGCAGGGGGGACCCTGTGGGAGAGTAGGACGCCGCCGAACAATCTTTGGAAGGACCCCAGGTCCCAGCGTTCAGCTGGGACCTGGGGTCCTTTTGTTTTTACAATGCTTGCGGTACCGAAGACAGGAGTCACCGATGTCCACCAACTCTCCCGACGACCGACCTGAGCGCGACCAGCGGCGACGGGACAGTGGTGACCGGGGCGATCGCGGCGGCTTCCGCCGTGACGACCGTGGTGACCGCGGTGACCGTGGCGGGTACGGTCGGCGCGATGACAACCGTGGCGGCGGTGGCGGTGGCGGGTACGCCGGCCGTCGCGACGACCGCCGTGGAGACGACCGGCGCAGCGACGATCGTGGTGGCTTCCGCCGTGACGACAACCGAGGCGGCGGCGGTGGTGGTTACGCCCCGCGCCGTGACGACCGCCGTGATGACCGTCGTGGTGACGACCGTGGTTCCCGTCCGGCGTTCCGTCGTGATGGTGACCGTCCTGCCGGTCCGCGTCGTGACGATCGGGATCGTGACCGTGGGTTCCGTCGTGACGGTGACCGTCCCGCCTTCCGCCGCGACGACGACCGCCGTGGAGACGACCGCCGTAGCGACAACCGTGGCGGCGACAACCGTGGCGGTTACGCCCCCCGCCGTGACGACAACCGTGGTGGTGGCGGTGGCGGTTACGCCCCGCGTCGTGACGACCGCCGTGATGACCGTCGTGGCGATGACCGGGGCCCCCGTCCGGCTTTCCGTCGTGACGACAACCGCGGTGGATTCGACCGTCGTGACGACCGCCGTGACGACCGGCGCGATGACCGCCGGGACGGCGACCGCGGCGGCTTCCGTCGTGACGACCGCCGTGATGACCGTCGTGGTGACGACCGGGGTTCCCGTCCGGCGTTCCGTCGTGATGGTGACCGTCCTGCCGGTCCGCGTCGTGACGATCGGGATCGTGACCGTGGGTTCCGTCGTGACGGTGACCGTCCCGCCTTCCGCCGCGACGACGACCGCCGTGGAGACGACCGGCGCAGCGACGATCGTGGTGGCTTCCGCCGGGACGACAACCGAGGCGGCGGCGGTGGCGGCTACGCCCCGCGTCGTGACGACAACCGTGGCGGCGGCGGTGGCGGCTACGCTCCGCGCCGTGACGACAACCGGGGCGGATTCGACCGCCGTGACGACCGACGCGACGACCGCCGGGACGGCGACCGCGGCGGCTTCCGCCGGGACGACCGAGGCCCCCGTCGCGATGACCGCCGTGACGACCGAGGTCCCCGTAGGGACGACCGAGGTGGCCGGCCCGGAGGCGGCGGCTTCCGCGGGCGCGACGACCGGCGTGACGACAGGCGTGACGACCGTGGTGGGTACGGGCGGGGGGACGACCGCCGTGGTGGTGGCCGGTTCCGCGACGACCGGGATCGTGACCGCGACCGGGACCGTGAGCCCATCAAGCGGCTGCCGATCCCCGAGGACGTCACCGGCGACGAGATCGACAAGGACGTGCGGCAGGAGCTCCAGAGCCTGCCGAAGACGCTCGCGGAAGACGTCGCGCGCAACCTGGTGATGGTCGCGCGGCTCATCGACGAGGACCCCGAGGGCGCCTACGGCTACTCCAAGGTGGCGCTGCGGCTCGCGTCGCGTGTCGCGGCGGTGCGCGAGGCGGCCGGCTTCGCGGCGTACGCGAACCAGAAGTACGGCGAGGCCCTCGCCGAGTTCCGGGCCGCGCGGCGCATGACCGGCAACGTCGAGCTGTGGCCCGTGATGGCCGACTGCGAGCGTGGGCTCGGCCGGCCGGAGAAGGCGCTGGACATGGCGGGCGCGCCCGACGTGAACAAGCTGGACAAGGCCGGTCAGGTCGAGATGCGGCTCGTCGCGGCCGGTGCCCGGCGTGACATGGGCCAGCTGGAGGCGGCCATCGTGACGCTCCAGAGCCCCGAGCTGGCGTCCAGCTCGGTGCAGCCCTGGACCGCGCGGCTGCGCTACGCCTACGCGGACGCGCTGCTCGCGGCCGGCCGTGACGGCGAGGCGCGCGAGTGGTTCGCCAAGGCCGTCGAGGCCGACCGGGACGGCAGCACCGACGCCTCCGACCGGCTCGCCGAGCTGGACGGCGTCGAGTTCGTCGACGCGCTCGGCGATGACGAGGCCACCCCCGAGGCGCAGCCCGAGCCCGAGGCAGAGCCCCAGGCCGAGATCACGGTCGTCGAGAGCGACATCGACGAGGACGACATCGACGACATCGGCGAGGACGACCTCGACGAGGACGACGAGGACGACGAGGACGACGAGGACGACGAGGACGTCAAGGGTGACGAGGACGTCAAGGGTGACGACAAGGACTGACGTCCGTCCCCGAGCGTGGGCACGTGAGAGCGTGAGCAAGTGAAAGGGCGGGATCCCGGTATCGGGATCCCGCCCTTTTCGTAGGGGCGCGGCGGCTCGGACCGGCTCAGATCTCCAGGGCGCGCAGCACCAGTCCCGACGCCGGCTTCGGGCCGAAGGACGTCGACTTGCGGGGCATGGTGACGCCCTGGCGGGCCAGGTCGCGGACGACCTCCTCGCGGACCGGGTGCATGAGGACGGCCGTGCCGCCGTCGCGCTCGGCCTTGCGGACCGTGGCCGCCGTGTCGTGGATGTAGGCGATGCGGGCCGGGTCGTCCTCGGGGACGTGCCAGACGTGCTCCAGGAGCGTGGCGTGCAGGACCGTCGCGTCCAGGGTGCGCCAGGCCGCCGGGCGGTCGGCGGGGATCGTGCGGGCCAGGAGGTCCGGGTCGGGGCGGTCCAGGAGGTGGAAGGCTCCGTCTCCGGCGAGGAGGAAGGCGTTGCCCGCGCAGGCCGCGTCGGCCAGGGCCTCCAGGGCTTCGGGCAGAGGCACGTCCAGGCGTTCCACCCGGAACAGGCCCTCCAGGGGAGCCAGCGCCCGCGCGACCGGCACGCCGTGCAGGAGCCGGTGGATCGCGCGGACGCGGAGCGGGTAGCGGACCGTGTCGACGAGGAGGACCAGGCCGTAGTCCCAGGGGCTCGGCGAGGGATGCTCCGCGCGTAGACGACGGTAGGTCGCCCAGCGGTGGTGGCCGTCGGCGATCAGGGCCTGGTGGTGGGCGAGGTCGGACTGGACGGCGCTCACGTCGGCGGGGTCGGTGAGGGCCCACAGGCGGTGGCTGTAGCCGTCCTCGGTGGTGGTGGCGAGGAGCGGGGGCCGTTCCGCCGTCCGCTCCACGACCGCCGTGGTGTCTCCAGTCGAGCCGTTGCCGCGGTAGGTCAGGAGCAGGGGCTCCAGGTTCGCGGAGGTCGCGCGCATCAGGGCCGCACGGTCGGCGACCACATGCGGCATCACGTCCTCGTGGGGCAGCACCACATGGTCCGCCGGGTCCGAGACATGGAGGGCGCCGATGATGCCGCGCTGGAGCATGCCGTCCGCGTGGCGCTGCTCGTAGACGTAGAAGCCGGGTTCGGCGTCGGCGGCCAGGACTCCCTCGGCGAGCCAGCGGCGCAGGGTGTCGGCGGCCTGTTCGTTGCGAGCGCTCGGCGTGGTCGCCTGCGGCAGGATGAGCCGGACGATGTTGTACGGGTCGGCGGACTGGAGCTGGTGCAGGCCGTCGGGGCGGACGACGACGTCGTACGGGGGCGATGTCACGGCGGCGAGGCTGCCGACCCGGTCGGGGTCGTAGCGGAGGCCGCGGAACGGGGTGAGTTCCAGACCTCGGGGCACCCTTGCTTCCGAGTGACCTGCAGTGTTCATCCCGGCATCGTACGTGTGTCGGTGGTGTGCGAGATGATCGGGGGAAAGCCGTCCAGTGAGGAGCGATGCGGAATGAGCCAGAGCGTCAGGACGAGGCCCGAGGGCAGTGGGCAGGCCCTGAGCGAGGCGTACGACACCGCGCTGCTCGACCTCGACGGGGTGGTGTACGCCGGGGGGAGCGCCATCGCGCACGCCGTCGAGTCGCTGGCCACCGCGCGTGCGGGCGGGATGCGTCTCGCGTACGTCACGAACAACGCCCTGCGGACGCCCGACACGGTGGCGGGGCATCTGACCGAGCTGGGGATACCGACGGAGGCGCCGGAGGTCATCACCTCCGCGCAGGCGGTGGCCCGGCTGATCTCCGAGCAGGTGCCCGCCGGGTCGCGGGTGCTGGTCATCGGCGGTGAGGGGCTGCGGGTCGCGCTGCGCGAGCGGGAGCTCGTTCCCGTGGAGTCCGCGGACGACGATCCGGTCGCCGTGGTGCAGGGCTTCGGCGGGCCCGATCTGCCGTGGGGACGGTTCGCGGAGGCGTCGTACGCGATCGCGCGCGGGGTCCCGTGGTTCGCGTCCAACACGGACCTGACGATTCCCAGCGGGCGCGGGATCGCGCCGGGGAACGGGGCCGCCGTGGAGGTCGTGCGGATCGCGACGGGTGCCGAGCCGCAGGTCGCGGGCAAGCCGCTGCCTCCGATGCACCGGGAGACGATCCTGCGGACGGGCGCCGAGCGGCCGTTGGTGGTCGGGGACCGGCTGGACACCGACATCGAGGGCGCGTTCAACGGCGAGGTGGACTCGCTGCTCGTGCTGACCGGTGTGACCGACGGGGCCCAGCTGCTGGCCGCCCCGCCGCAGCACCGGCCGACGTACGTCGACGCGGACCTGCGCGGCATGCTCACCGGACAGCCCGAGGTCACGGAGGCGGACGGCGGGTTCCGGTGCGGCGGGTGGACCGCGGTCGCCGGTGCGGAGCGGCTGGAACTCGACGGTGACGGGGAGCCGTTGGACGGCCTTCGGGCGCTGTGCGCGGCGGCCTGGACGGCCGCCGGGGCGGGAAGCTGCGCGCTGGACGCGGGGAAGGCGCTGGCCCGGCTGGGCCTGTAGGGAGAAGAAGCCGGGCCGCCCGTATCGAGGCCGGGGCGGCCCGGCCGTGTCCCCGTGCAGCGGGAGCGTGGCCGGATCGGAGGGTAGGCTAACCTAACTGCGTGTTGGTCGACAGTCCCCCTGAACAGCGCGCGGAGACCGCTCCCGCGCCCCCCGGCCGCCGGGCGATACGTGCCCTCGGGCTGCTCCTGTCCGTCGTGCTCCTGGTGCTCGTCGCGCTGGCGAGCATCGCGATCGGGGCGAAAGAGCTGACGCTCCCACAGGTGTGGCACGGCCTGTTCGAGAACTCGGGAACCTACGGCGACGTCGTGGTGACCGACCGGCTCTGGCGGACCGTCCTCGGTCTGCTGGCCGGCGCCGCGCTCGGTCTGTCCGGCACCGTGCTCCAGGCGCTCACCCGCAACCCGCTCGCCGACCCCGGGCTGCTCGGCATCAACGCCGGCGCGTCCGCCGCGGTCGTCACCGCGATCACGTTCTTCGGGATCACGAGCCTCGACGGCTATGTGTGGTTCGCGTTCCTCGGCGCGGCGGCCGTCGGAGCCCTCGTCTGGTTCCTCGGCGGCAGCCGGGGCGCGACCCCGGTGCGGCTCGCGCTCGCCGGTACGGCGATCAGCGCGGCGCTCTACGGCTATCTCCAGGCCGTGATGATCAGCGACGAGGCGGCGCTCGGCAAGATGCGCTTCTGGACCGTGGGTTCGCTGACCTCGGCCAGTGAGTCGACCATCCTCCAGGTGCTGCCGTTCCTGGCGGGCGGCTCGCTCCTCGCCCTCGCGCTCGCCCGGCCGCTGAACGCGATGGAGATGGGCGACGACACCGCCAAGGCCCTCGGCGCCAACCTGAACCGGACCCGGGCGCTGTCGATGCTCGCCGCCGTCGTGCTGTGCGGTGCGGCGACCGCCGCGTGCGGGCCGATCGTGTTCGTCGGGCTGATGGTGCCGCACGTCGTGCGCTCCTTCACCGGGCCCGACCTGCGCTGGATCATGCCGTACGCGGCCCTCCTGTCGCCGGTGCTGCTGCTCGGCGCCGATGTCGTCGGGCGCGTCGTGGCCCGGCCCTCGGAGCTCCAGGTCGGCATCGTGACCGCGATCCTCGGCGGTCCGGTCTTCATCTTCCTCGTACGACGGCGAAGGACGGCACAACTGTGAAGACCCTTCGTGCCGCACGCGCCACCCGTGCCGTCCGGACCCCGGGCGGTCTCTCGTTCCGGCTCGACGTCCGGGCCGCCGGGGTCGTCCTCGCCCTGCTGCTGGCCGCGCTCCTGGCGAGCGTCGTGCTGATCGGCACCGGCGACTTCCCGATCTCCGCCGGGGACGTCCTCAAGACCCTCGTCGGGGGCGGCAACGCGGGCCAGGAGTTCATCGTCAACGAGCTGCGGCTGCCGAGGGTCCTCGTCGGGCTGCTCGTCGGGGCCTCGCTCGGGCTCGGCGGGGCGCTGTTCCAGGCGGTGTCCCGCAACCCGCTCGGCAGCCCGGACATCCTGGGCCTCTCGCAGGGGGCGTCGGCCGGTGCGCTCGTCGTCATCGTGCTGTTCTCCGGGAGCGCCGCGCAGGTGACCCTGGGGGCGCTCGCCGGAGGGCTCGTGACCGGCGTGGCGATCTACCTGCTGTCCTGGAAACAGGGGGTGCACGGATACCGGCTCGTCCTGGTCGGCATCGGCGTCTCCGCGATCCTCACCGCCGTCAACGGCTATCTGCTCACCGTCTCCGACATCGTCGACGCGGCCCGTGCCGTCGTCTGGATGACCGGGTCGCTCAGCGGCCGGGACTGGGACCAGGTGTGGCCGCTGCTCGCGCTCTGCGCGGTGCTCGTGCCACTCGTCCTCGGCAACGCGCGCGGGCTGCGGATGATGGAGATGGGCGACGACGTCTCGAACGCCCTCGGGGTGCGCGTCGAACGGGTGCGGGCGCTGCTGCTGGTGGCCGCCGTGCTGCTGGTGGCGACCGCCACCGCCGCCGCGGGCCCGGTCAGCTTCGTGGCGCTCACCGCGCCGCAGCTCGCCCGCCGGCTGACCCGCTCGCCCGGCCCCAACCTGCTGGCGTCCCTGTGCATGGGCGCCGCCCTGCTGGTCACCGCCGACTGGCTGTCCCAGAAGGTCTTCGGCGCCGACCAGATGCCCGTCGGTGTGGTCACCGGTGTCCTCGGCGGCGTCTATCTGCTGTGGCTGCTGGTCACCGAACGCAAGGCGGGCCGGATATGAGCGGCTCGGCGAACATCGACACCCGGGCGAACCAGAACACCCGAAGGAGCACCGTGAACCGCCTCTCCGCCGAGAACGTCACTCTCGCCTACGACCAGCGCGTCATCGCCGAGGAGTTGTCGGTCGAGATCCCCGACAACTCCTTCACCGTGATCGTCGGGCCGAACGCGTGCGGCAAGTCCACGCTCCTGCGGGCCCTGTCGCGGATGCTGAAGCCGAACCAGGGCCGGGTGCTGCTCGACGGGCAGGTCATCCAGTCGATGCCCGCGAAGAAGGTCGCGCGGACGCTGGGCCTGCTGCCGCAGTCGTCGATCGCGCCCGACGGGATCACCGTCGCCGACCTCGTGGGCCGCGGCCGGTACCCGCACCAGGGCATCCTGCGCCAGTGGTCCACCGAGGACGAGCGGGTCGTCCAGGAGTCGATGGCGCGGACCGGTGTCGCCGAACTCGCCGACCGGTACGTCGACGAGCTGTCCGGCGGCCAGCGCCAGCGCGTGTGGATCGCCATGGCGCTCGCCCAGCAGACCCCGCTGCTGCTCCTCGACGAGCCGACGACCTACCTCGACATCCAGCACCAGATCGATGTTTTGGACCTCTGCGCCGAACTCCACGAGGAGCAGGGCCGTACGCTCGTCGCCGTCCTGCACGACCTCAACCACGCCGCCCGGTACGCCACCCATCTCATCGCCCTCAAGGGCGGCCGGGTGATCGCGGAGGGCGCGCCCGGCGACATCGTCACGGCCGGGCTGGTCGAGGAGGTCTTCGGGCTGGGCTGCCAGGTCATCGACGACCCGGAGACGGGGACGCCGCTGGTGGTCCCGGCGGCGCGCAAGGCCCGCACCCGGGGCGAGGGGCGCGCGGCGGCCGACGGGGCGCGCGCGGTGGCTACAGAAGCTTCCTGAGCTGGAACAGGTCGCGGAGGCCCGCTTCGAGCTTCACCCGGCCCGAGCCCCAGGCCTTCGCGAAGTTCAGCTCCCCGTCGACCAGGGCCAGCAGGTCGTCGCCCGTCATGGTCAGCCGGATCTGAGCCTTGTCCTTCGGGGGGCCCTGGAGCGTGTCGTGCACGACGATCCCGCCGCCGGTCATCCGCCCGGTGAACGTGACGTCCAGGTCGGTGATCCGGCAGCTCACCGAGCGGTCCAGGGCCGCCGCGGCGGCGACGTCCCCCTCGGCGCGCCGCATGCTGTCCGAGAGCTTCTCGAGTGCGCTGCGGCACTCCTCGATCGTGGCCATCGCGACCGACGGTACCGCAGCGCTTCGGGGTAGCGTCTGGGCATGAGCGACGCAGTTCCCGAGAGCCCGGAGGCCTTCGAGGAGGCGGCCGAGGACGACCCGTCCGCCCCGGCCCCCCTGGACGTCCCCCGCACCCCCACGGACCACCCCGGCGTGGACGCCCTGCTGGACCGGCTCGGCGACGCCGACCACCTCGCCACGGACGGCCACGTCGAGGTGTACGAGGATGTACACCGGGGGCTTCGTGACGCGCTGACCGCGCTCGACGCCCGCCCGGGACCTCAGGGGCCCGCACCGTCGTACGGACAACACAGGAGCTGAACCGAACGTGGCCGGAGTCGCACGCCGCCGTCTGGATGCCGAGCTGGTGCGCAGGAAGCTCGCGCGGTCGCGTGAGCACGCCAGCCAGCTGATCGCCGCCGGGCGGGTCACCGTCGGCAAGACCGTCGCGACGAAGCCCGCCACCCAGGTGGAGACCGCGGCGGCGATCGTCGTGACCGCCGACGACGGTGAGCCCGACTACGTGTCCCGCGGTGGGCACAAGCTTGCGGGCGCCTTCAGTGTGTTCGTCCCCCGGGGGCTCGTCGTCGAGGGACGGCGCGCGCTGGACGCCGGGGCCTCGACCGGCGGGTTCACCGATGTGCTGCTGCGCGCGGGTGCCGCGCACGTCGTCGCGGTGGACGTCGGCTACGGACAACTTGCATGGACTCTGCAGAGTGATGAACGCGTCACCGTCAAGGACCGTACGAACGTACGCGAGTTGACGCTTGAGGTGATCGATGAGGAGCCCGTGGATCTTGTCGTGGGGGATCTTTCCTTCATCCCGCTGGGGCTGGTCCTGCCTGCCCTGGTGCGCTGCGTGACACCGGACGCCGACCTGGTGATGATGGTGAAGCCGCAGTTCGAGGTGGGGAAGGAACGACTGGGCAGCGGGGGAGTCGTCCGGAGTACGGAGCTGCGCGCGGAGGCCGTGCGCGGGGTGGCCGAAAAGGCGTGGGAACTCGGGCTCGGGGTGAACGGTGTCACGGCAAGTCCGTTGCCCGGCCCCTCGGGCAATGTCGAATACTTCCTGTGGCTGCGTGCCGGGGCGCCCGCCCTGGACCCGGCCGATGTTGACCGTGCAGTGGCGGAGGGGCCGCGTTGACACAGAACCGAGCTCGTACTGTTTTCCTGCTGACCCACACCGGGCGGCCGGCCGCGATCAGAAGCGCCGAGCTGGTCGTGAAGGGGTTGCTCCGTGAGGGCATCGGAGTGCGGGTCCTGGCGTACGAGGCCGCCGACCTGCCGTTGCCCGAGGAGGTGGAGCTGGTCGAGGAGGCCACTCCGCAGTGCCTGGACGGCTGCGAGCTGCTGATCGTCCTGGGCGGTGACGGCACGCTGCTGCGCGGCGCCGAGTTCGCGCGCGCCTCCGGAGTGCCCATGCTGGGGGTGAACCTCGGCAGCGTCGGCTTCCTCGCCGAGGCCGAGCGGGACGACCTGGACAAGGTCGTCGACCGGGTCGTCAGCAAGGCGTACGAGGTCGAGGAGCGGATGACCGTCGACGTCGTCGTGCACAGCAACGGCGACATCGTGCACACCGACTGGGCGCTGAACGAGGCCGCGGTGCAGAAGGCGGGCGCCGAGAAGCTCCTGGAGGTCGTCCTGGAGATCGACGGGCGGCCGGTGACCGGGTTCGGGTGCGACGGCATCGTGCTGTCCACGCCGACCGGGTCGACCGCGTACGCGTTCTCGGCGGGCGGGCCCGTGGTGTGGCCCGAGGTCGAGGCGCTCCTGATGGTGCCGATCAGCGCGCACGCCCTGTTCGCGAAGCCGCTGGTGACCTCGCCGGACTCGGTGCTCGCCGTGGAGGTGCTGCCGCACATCCCGCCGGGCGTGCTGTGGTGCGACGGACGGCGGACCGTGGAGCTGCCCGCCGGGGCCCGGGTCGAGGTGCGGCGCGGGGCGGTGCCGGTGCGGCTGGCGCGGCTCCACCACGCCTCCTTCACCGACCGCCTGGTCGCGAAGTTCGCTTTGCCGGTTTCGGGCTGGCGCGGGGCTCCCCACTAGGGGCCGGTCCACCCGCCCGGGTGACAGGGCGCCTCGCATCCGGGCGCCCGTACCTCGTATGGTCGTGTCCGTGCTGGAAGAGATGCGGATACGGTCCCTCGGAGTCATCGACGACGCGGTCGTCGAGCTGTCGCCCGGGTTCACCGCCGTCACGGGTGAGACGGGCGCGGGCAAGACCATGGTGGTCACCAGCCTGGGGCTGTTGCTCGGTGGACGGGCGGACCCGGCGCTGGTACGGATCGGGGCCGAGAAGGCCGTGGTCGAAGGACGGATCGCGCTGCCGCCCGGCGCGTCCGCCGCGCTGCGGGCCGAGGAGGCCGGCGCCGAGCTGGACGACGGGGCGCTGCTGATCAGCCGTACCGTTTCGGCGGAGGGCCGGTCCCGGGCGCACGTGGGCGGGCGCAGCGTGCCCGTGGGCGTGCTCGCCGAGCTGGCCGACGAACTGGTCGCCGTGCACGGCCAGACCGACCAGCAGGGCCTGCTGAAGCTGTCCCGGCAGCGCCAGGCCCTGGACCGGTACGCCGGGGACGCCGTCGCGGGACCCCTCGCCAAGTACGGCGAGGCCTACCGGCGGCTGCGGGCGGTCTCCGTCGAACTCGACGAGATCACCACACGCGCGCGTGAACGGGCCCAGGAGGCCGACATGCTGCGCTACGGCCTGGACGAGATCGGCGCGGTCGAACCGCGCCCCGGGGAGGACGTCGAGCTGGCCGAGGAGGCCGAACGGCTCGGACACGCCGAGGCGTTGTCGTCCGCCGCGACGGTCGCGCACGCCGCCCTCGCCGGGAACCCCGAGGACCCCGAGGGCATCGACGCCAACACCCTGGTCGCGGGCGCCCAGCGGGCCCTGGACGCCGTACGGTCGCACGACCCGGAGCTGTCCGCGCTCGCCGACCGGATCGGCGAGGTCGGCATCCTGCTGGGCGACGTGGCGGGCGAGCTGGCCGGCTACGCGGACGACCTGGACGCCGATCCGCTGCGTCTGTCGGCCGTGGAGGAGCGGCGGGCCGCGCTCACCGCCCTGACCCGCAAGTACGGCGAGAACGTGGCCGCCGTGCTCGCCTGGGCCGAGCAGAGCGCCGCCCGGCTCACCGAACTCGACGGCGACGACGAGCGGATCGACGAGCTCACCGCCGAGCGCGACGGGCTGCGCGGTGAACTGGGCGGCCTCGCGCAGGCGTTGAGCGACGCGCGGACGGAGGCCGCCGAGCGGTTCGCGGCGGCCGTCACCGCCGAGCTGGCGTCCCTCGCGATGCCGCACGCGCGCGTGTCGTTCGCGCTGCGGCAGACCGAGGACCCCGAGGGCGTCGAGGTCGGCGGACGGCCCGTCGCCTACGGGCCCTCCGGTGTCGACGAGGTCGAGCTGCTGCTCGCCCCGCACCCGGGTGCCCCGCCGCGGCCCATCGCCAAGGGCGCCTCCGGCGGTGAGCTCTCGCGCGTGATGCTCGCCGTGGAGGTCGTGTTCGCCGGGACCGACCCGGTGCCGACGTACCTCTTCGACGAGGTCGACGCCGGTGTCGGCGGCAAGGCGGCCGTGGAGATCGGGCGGCGCCTGGCCAAGCTCGCCAAGTCCGCCCAGGTCGTGGTCGTCACGCACCTGCCGCAGGTCGCCGCCTTCGCCGACCGGCAGCTGCTGGTGGAGAAGACGAACGACGGGTCCGTCACCCGGTCCGGCGTGAAGGTCCTCGAAGGGGAGGACCGCGTACGGGAGTTGTCCCGGATGCTCGCCGGCCAGGAGGACTCCGAGACGGCCCGGGCGCACGCGGAGGAACTGCTGGCGGCGGCACGCGCGGGGGACGCGGGGTAGCGGAACCGACGCGTGGGGCGCACGCTCACCCATGTGGGTGACCCACGCGGAATCCGCACACTCCCGGCGTTCCCGGAACACCCGTGCGTGCTGGCATGCTTGGCGGTACGCACGCAGTACGCGGAGGAAGCGCGCGGTCCATCCCACCGCCCGGTCGCTTCTGTACGTTTCCTCGTGACCGCCCGACGCCGAACCAGGAGCCCCGGCCACGTGAGCCTCGTGAGCAGCCACTCACCGCACGGTCAGTCGCCGCTGCGCACCGTGCAGGTGCTCGGCGGAGGCAACGCCGGGAGCAGCGCGCATGTGCGGTCCCTGGCCTCGGGGCTCGTGGCGCGGGGCGTGCGGGTCACGGTGTGCGCCCCCGCCGATGCCGATCGCACCTACGACTTCTCGGGCGCCGGCGCCGAGCACGTGCACGTACCGCGCAGCAGCGATCCGACCTCCGTCGCCATGCTCCGGGCGGCCTGCGCGGACGCCGACCTGGTGCACGCGCACGGGCTGCACGCCTCCTTCCGCGCCGTCCTCGCGCTGAGCGGGCGCCGTACGCCCCTGGTCGTCACGTGGCACGACCGGGCGCAGGCCGAGGGCGCGCGCGCCCATCTGGTGCGCCTGCTGGAGCGGCGGGTCGTACGGGCCGCCTCCGTGGTGCTGGGCGCCAGTTCGGCCCTCGTCGACCGGGCCCGCTCCACAGGCGCCCGGGACGCGCGGCTCGCCGCCGTCGCCCTGCCGGGGCCCCGCCGGGAGGTCCGTGCGGAGGACCCGGCGCGCCCCAAGGTGCGGGCCGAACTCGGCGCCATCGGACGTCCGTTGCTGATGGCCGTCGGCTCCCTGGACCGGCACCGCGGCTACGACACCCTGCTGGACGCCTCCCGCGCGTGGCGCGCCCTGGACCCGCTGCCGCTCGTCGCGATCGCCGGGGAGGGGCCGCTGCGCGCCGAGTTGCAGCAGCGCATCGAGGACGAGGCGCTGCCGGTCCGGCTCATCGGACGGCGCGACGACGTCTCCGAGCTGCTCGCCGCCGCCGATCTCGCCCTCCTGACGAGCAGTTGGGAGGCGCGTTCCCTGCTCGCCCAGGAGGCCCTGCACGCGCGCGTGCCGCTCATCGCCACCGAGGTGGGCAGCATGCCCGAACTCGTCGGAGACGCCGCCGAACTCGTGCCCTACGGGGACACCCGGGCCCTCGCCGACGTCGTCGTCCGCCTCCTCGGGGACCCCGAGCGGTGCGAGGAGCTGCGGGAGCGGGGCGTGCGGCAGGCGGCGACCTGGCCGACCGAGGACGAGACGGTCGCGCAAGTCCTCAGCGTCTACGACGAGTTGACCCAGGCCCGGCCGCTGATCTGAGGCCGAGGGGGCGGACGGCCGGTCACGGCACGTGCCGGCGGGCCCGCAGGGCCAGGCTCAACGCCAGGACCGTCTGCGGGTCGTCCAGGTCCGTGCCGAGCAACTCGCCGATCCGCGCGAGCCGGTTGTAGAGGGTCTGCCGGTTCAGGTGCAGCTCGCGCGCGGTCTCCGCCTTGCGGCCCGCGTGCGCCAGATAGGTCTCCAGGGTGGGCAGCAGCGGCGGTTTGGACCGCAGGTCGTGATCGCGGACCGGGCCGATCGCGCGGTCCACGAAGGCCGCGAGGTCCGGGTGGTCGCGCAGCCGCCACAGCAGCAGGTCGATGTCCAGGCGCCGCGCGTCGTACCAGGGCAGGTCCGGCAGGCCCTGCGCGGCGGTCGCCGTCTCCGCCGCGTGCCGCAGGCCCGCCGAGGCCGCCGCCCAGCCGCCCGCCACGCCCACGACCACCACCGGCGGCCGGGCGCCGGGACGCCGCATCCCGGCGCGCTCCACCCCGGCCCGCAGCGCCGCCGCGACCCGGTCGGCGACCGTCGTGCGCTCCGGTTCCGTCCGCAGGCCCAGCAGGACCAGCACGCGGCCCTCGACCGGCCGTACGCCCAGCAGCACCGGCACGCCGACCGAGGCCAGCTCCTCGGAGACCGCGCGGGCCAGGACGGCCCAGCCTCCGCCGGGGGAGAGGGTGTCGCCCAGCCGCATCACCACCGGCAGCAGCGGGCTGCCGCCCGGCTTGAAGCCGAGCACGCGCGCCTGCGCGGGCGCGTCCTCGGCGGTGATCCGGCCCTCGGCGAGATCGGTGAGGAAGTCGCCGCGGCCCCGCGCCGCCAGCTCCTCCTCCTGGCGGGCCTGCATCAGCACCACCGCAAGGATGCCGGCCGCCCGCTCGGCGGCGATGCGGTGCACGGGCGCGAGCGGCGAGCGCACGGGCAGCAGCACCAGCCGGGCCCGTACCGAGCCGGTGCCGGGGCCCCCGCCGGGGACGTCCACGAGGACCGAGCCGGACGGCGGCGGGGCGTGCCGGTGCTGGCCGCGCAGCCCCTCCCACACCTGGAGCGGGTCGGCGCCCTCGGGACCGGCGCCCGCGGCGTACAGGAGCTGTCCGTCGACGGTCTCCAGGAACACCGGGTTGCCGCCGAAGTCGGCCAGGATGCCCAGCACCTGGGGCACCCCGCCGCCGCCCAGCAGGGCCTGGGTGCAGCGCCGGTGGACCTCCTCGGCCCGCTGGAGCAGCGCGTAGTGGCCGTTGACGATCTCGGTGTGGATCTCCTCCGTCACCGTCACGAACGGCACCTCACGGTGCAGCTGGACCAGCGGCAGCCCGGTCGAGCGGGCCGTGTCGACGAGGGTGGCGGGCAGCCGGGCGAACCGCGGCCCCAGCTCGATCACCAGGGCGGCGATGCCCCGCTCGGCCAGGGTCCGGACGAACGCGCGCTGCTCGGCGGGGCGGGTGCCGAGCCCGTAGCCGGTGGTCAGCAGCAGCTCCCCGCCCTTGAGGAGCGACGCGATGTGCGGCACCTCGCCCGCGTGCACCCACCGCACCGGCCGCTGGAGCCGCTCGGCGCCCGCGAGCACCTCCGGCAGCCCGCCGCGCAGGCCGGGCAGCTCCAGTGCCCGCTGAACGGTGATGCCGGCGCCGTGGCTGTCGAATCCGCTGTCCATGAGCCGGACGCTACCTCCGGGGGCGCCGCGGGCACATCTCAGGGTTCCCCACGCCCCGCCAGGCCGCCTGCCCGCTCACTCGGGGGCGATGTTGTGGTTGAAGCGGAACACGTTGTCCGGGTCGTACTCCCGTTTGAGAGCGGCCAGCCGGTGCGTGTTCTCGGCGCCTAGGCCGGCCACGACGCGGTCCGCGCCCTCGTCGCCGATGAAGTTGAGGTAGACGTCGCCGGTGGCCCAGGGTCTGGCCTCGGCGCGGACGTCTCGGACCCACTGCACGCAGCGCTCGTCGTCGGCCGGGTCCTCCCAGGCGGCGAAGGGGTGCATGCCCCAGGGCGCGCCGCGGTACGGCACCGGGAACCCGGCAGGCCCGTCGGCGACCGCGCCGCCCTCGGGGAACAGGACGTGCAGGGTCCCGCTCGGGACGGGCATGCGGGAGGCGCCGGCGCAGAACACGTTCACGTAGTCGTCGGTGAGCGCCGTCAGGTACTCCGCCGACCAGTAGTTCCTGAGGCCGGGAGGATCGTCGAGCATGCACTGCACGTCGGCGTAGGGCATCTGGCCGACGATCTCCACCTCGTGCGGCAGCGCCAGTAGCGGTTCGGCGAGCTTGCGCAGGTCCGCCTCGGTCCCGGCGTAGGTGAGCAGGGCGCCGCACAGCAGCTTGCCGACCAGATGGCGGGGCATGAACTCCTCGTCCTGGCCGGTGAGGTAGATGACCCCGCCGCCCGCCTCCACCGGGCCCGCGTCGATGACGTCGCGGTACGTGCGGACCACGTCGTCGCCGAACTCCGGGAGGAAGAAGAGCATCGCGATGGAGAACGCGGGCAGTTCGTGCAGCCGCAGGGTCAGCGAGGTCGCGACGCCGAAGTTGCCGCCGCCGCCGTGCAGCCCCCAGAACAGCTCGGGGTTCTCCTCGGCGCTCGCCGTCACGGTCGAGCCGTCGGCGGTGACGAGGTCGGCGCCGAGCAGATTGTCCACGGCCAGCCCCCAGCAGCGCTCCAGCCAGCCGCTGCCGCCGCCGAGCACGAACCCGCCGACACCGGTGGTCGACACGCGCCCGCCGGTCGTGGCGAGCCCGTGGGGCTGGCAGGCGCGGTCCAGGTCGCTCATCGTGGCGCCGCCCGCGACCGTCACCGTCATCGCCGCCGGGTCGACGGTCACGGCCCGCATATGGCGCAGGTCGACGACGAGCCCGCCGTCGTTCAGGGACATGCCGGCCACGCTGTGCCCGCCCCCGCGCACCGCGATCGGCAGGTCCAGGTCACGGCCGAACCGTACGGCGCGGACGACGTCGTTCGCGTCCACGCACTGGGCGATCACCGCCGGACGCCGGTCGATCATCGAGTTGTAGAGCGTGCGGGCCTCGTCGTAGCCCGTGTCCCCCGGGGCGAGCACGTCGCCGACCAGATCCTCGCGGAGCGCGGCAAGCGCCGCGCCCGCCTTCGTTGGGGAGGCCATGGGGCGCCCCCTTCCGTGCAGGGGCAGATGGTTCCAGCGTAGGCGGGCGCGGGGCCGCGGTCCTGTTGGCGCCGGGTCAGCCGCCGTAGGCGCCGGACGCGGTCAGCCTCAGGGCCGTGTCGATGAGGGGCACATGGCTGAAGGCCTGCGGGAAGTTGCCGACCTGGCGCTGGAGACGGGGGTCCCACTCCTCGGCCAGCAGACCGAGGTCGTTGCGCAGGGCGAGGAGCTTCTCGAACAGTTTGCGGGCCTCGTCCACGCGGCCGATCATCGCGAGGTCGTCGGCCATCCAGAACGAGCAGGCGAGGAACGCGCCCTCGTCGCCGGGCAGCCCGTCCACGTTCTCGTCGCCGCTGTGGGTCGGGTAGCGCAGGATGAACCCGTCCGGGGTGGACAGCTCGCGCTGGATCGCCTCGATGGTGCCGATGACGCGCTTGTCGTCCGGCGGCAGGAAGCCCATCTGCGGGATCAGCAGCAGCGACGCGTCCAGCTCCTGGGAGCCGTAGGACTGCGTGAAGGTGTTGCGTTCCTTGTCGTAGCCCTTCTCGCAGACGTCCCGGTGGATGTCGTCGCGCAGCTCCCGCCAGCGCTCCAGCGGGCCGTCCGCGTCGCCGGACTCGATCAGCTTGATCGTCCGGTCGACGGCGACCCAGGCCATCACCTTGGAGTGCACGAAGTGCCGGCGCGGGCCGCGGACCTCCCAGATGCCCTCGTCGGGCTCGTCCCAGTGGTCCTCCAGGTAGCGGATCAGCTTCAGCTGGAGCAGGGAGGCGTAGTCGTTGCGGGCGAGCCCGGTCATGTGGGCGAGGTGGAGCGCCTCGGTGACCTCGCCGTACACGTCCAGCTGGAGCTGGTGCGCAGCCCCGTTGCCGACCCGGACCGGGGCGGAGCCCTCGTAGCCGGGCAGCCAGTCCAGCTCGGCCTCGCCCAGCTCGCGCTCGCCCGCGATGCCGTACATGATCTGGAGGTTCTCCGGGTCACCGGCGACCGCGCGCAGCAGCCACTCGCGCCAGGCGCGGGCCTCCTCGCGGTAGCCGGTGCGCAGCAGCGAGGAGAGCGTGATGGCCGCGTCGCGCAGCCAGGTGTAGCGGTAGTCCCAGTTGCGGACGCCGCCGATGTCCTCCGGCAGGGAGGTGGTCGGCGCGGCCACGATGCCGCCGGTCGGGGCGTACGTCAGGGCCTTCAGGGTGATCAGCGAGCGGACCACCGCCTCGCGGTACGGGCCGTGGTACGTACAGTGCTCGACCCACTCGCGCCAGAACTCCTCGGTCGCCTCCAGCGACTGCTCCGGCTCCGGCAGCGGGGGCGCGTCCTTGTGCGAGGGCTGCCACGAGATGGTGAACGCGATCCGGTCACCGGGGGCGACGGTGAAGTCCGAGTACGTCGTGAGGGACTTCCCGTACGTCTCGCACTCGGTGTCGTACCAGACCGAGTCGGGTCCGGCGACGGCCACCGTGCGGCCCTCGTGCTTGTGCACCCACGGCACGACCCGGCCGTAGGAGAACCGCATCCTGAGGGCCGAGCGCATCGGGACACGGCCCGAGACGCCCTCGACGATCCGGATGAGCTGGGGGGCGCCGTCACGCGGCGGCATGAAATCGGTCACCCGGACCGTGCCGCGCGGGGTGTCCCACTCGGACTCCAGGATCAGCGAGTCGCCGCGATAGGTGCGCCGGGCCGCGCGGGGCGGTGGCGCGTCGGCGGCATGCGCGGGCCCGAGGCGCCAGAAGCCGTGCTCCTCGGTGCCCAGCAGGCCGGCGAAGATGGCATGTGAGTCGAAGCGGGGCAGGCACAGCCAGTCCACTGTGCCGTCCACGCAGACCAAGGCGGCGGTCTGCATGTCTCCGATGAGTGCGTAGTCTTCGATGCGCCCGGCCACGTGCAACTCCAGTCGAACGGCCACGTCACCCCCCGAGGAAAAGGGGGCTGTCGCTAGTGCGGTCAAGGGGTCGGTGTACTGCGTCGTTGAGCGGTGAAGCAAAGCAGTCGCTCTGGCTGGACGCAAAACGACAGGTCAGTGCTCAACGAACTGACGAGCTCTCGTTGTTCCGGTGATGACGGGCGGGGGGTGGTGCCGTGTTTCCGGACGGGCTCGGCAGGCAATGTCCGAGCAGGATACGACGCACGTAGATGATCTGTGTGCCGCTCCGGGCAACGCGGGTGGTCCGATCGGGTGAGCGACGGGTAAGAAACACGTGAGCCCCGTGTGTCCGTGTCGTTGCGTGTGCGGAGAGTGGCCGGAAGCCATCGCGTCGAGGCGCTGATACCCTGGTAGCCCGTGGACCGGTGGGCGAAAAACCCCCGAACCGCAGCGACGGCGCCTCCGGAGATTTCCGGGAGTGAAGCCGCCCAGCACCCCAGACCGCGACCACGGGAGCCCCCCTTTGGCCATGCCGCCCAAATCTGCGACGACCAAGCACATCTTCGTCACCGGGGGTGTCGCCTCCTCTCTCGGCAAGGGGCTGACCGCCTCCAGCCTCGGCATGCTGCTCAAGGCCCGCGGCCTGCGCGTGGTGATGCAGAAGCTCGACCCGTACCTCAACGTCGACCCGGGCACGATGAACCCCTTCCAGCACGGAGAGGTGTTCGTCACCAACGACGGCGCCGAGACCGACCTGGACATCGGACACTACGAGCGCTTCCTCGACCGTGACTTGGACGGCAGCGCCAACGTCACTACAGGCCAGGTCTACAACACCGTCATCGCCAAGGAGCGGCGCGGCGAGTACCTCGGTGACACCGTGCAGGTCATCCCGCACATCACCAATGAGATCAAGCACCGCATCCGCCGTATGGCGACCGACGAGGTCGACGTAGTCATCACGGAGGTCGGCGGCACGGTCGGGGACATCGAGTCCCTGCCGTTCCTGGAGACGGTCCGCCAGGTCCGTCACGAGGTCGGCCGCGACAACGTCTTCGTCGTCCACATTTCCCTCCTGCCGTACATCGGGCCGTCGGGGGAGCTGAAGACGAAGCCGACCCAGCACTCGGTTGCGGCGCTGCGCAACATCGGTATCCAGCCGGACGCGATCGTGCTCCGCTGCGACCGTGAGGTCCCCACCGCGATCAAGCGGAAGATCTCGCTGATGTGCGACGTCGACGAGGCCGCCGTGGTCGCCTGCCCGGACGCCCGTTCGATCTACGACATCCCGAAGACCGTGCACGGCGAGGGCCTGGACGCCTATGTCGTCCGCAAGCTGGACCTGCCGTTCCGCGATGTGGACTGGACGACCTGGGACGACCTGCTCGACCGCGTCCACAACCCCGACCACGAGATCACCCTCGCGCTCGTCGGCAAGTACATCGACCTGCCCGACGCCTACCTCTCGGTCACCGAGGCGCTGCGCGCGGGCGGCTTCGCCAACAAGGCCCGCGTCAAGATCAAGTGGGTCACCTCCGACGACTGCAAGACCCCGGCCGGCGCCGCGGCGCAGCTCGGCGACGTCGACGGCATCTGCATCCCCGGCGGCTTCGGCGACCGCGGTGTGCTCGGCAAGGTCGGCGCCATCCAGTACGCCCGCGAGAACCGGATCCCGCTGCTCGGCCTCTGCCTGGGCCTGCAGTGCATCGTGATCGAGGCCGCGCGCCACCTCGCCGACATCCCGGACGCCAACTCCACCGAGTTCGACTCCGGCACCGCGCACCCGGTCATCTCCACCATGGCCGAGCAGCTCGACATCGTCGCGGGTGAGGGCGACATGGGCGGCACCATGCGGCTCGGCATGTACCCGGCCAAGCTCGCCGAGGGCTCCATCGTCCGTGAGGTCTACGACGACAAGGAGTACGTCGAGGAGCGGCACCGCCACCGCTACGAGGTGAACAACGCCTACCGCGCGGAGCTGGAGAAGAAGGCGGGCATCCAGTTCTCCGGCACCTCCCCGGACGGCAAGCTCGTCGAGTACGTCGAGTACCCGCGCGAGGTCCACCCCTACCTGGTCGCCACTCAGGCGCACCCGGAGCTGCGCTCGCGCCCCACGCGCCCGCACCCGCTCTTCGCGGGGCTGGTGAAGGCGGCCGTCCAGCGGAAGGTCTCGAAGTAACACACCGGTTGTACGGTGGCCGGGGTGCCCGCATTCAACGGCGGGCACCCCGGCTTCACTTTGTGCGCACGTGCGGAAGGACAGGGCATGACGATCAAGGACACCCCCGAGGAGTGGGAGATCCGGTCCACGGAGACCCCCTTCGTGGGCAACAAGACCTCCGTCCGCACGGACGAGGTGGTCATGCCCGACGGATCGGTCGTCCGCCGCGACTACCAGGTCCACCCCGGCTCGGTCGCGGTCCTCGCCCTCGACGACGAGGACCGCGTCCTGCTGATCCGCCAGTACCGCCACCCCGTGCGCCACAAGCTCTGGGAGATCCCGGCCGGCCTGCTCGACGTGCCCGGCGAGAACCCGCTGCACGCCGCCCAGCGCGAGCTGTACGAGGAGGCCCACGTCAAGGCCGAGGACTGGCGGGTGCTGACCGACGTCTACACCACCCCCGGCGGCTGCGACGAGGCCATCCGGATCTTCCTCGCCCGTGACCTGGCCGAGGCCGAGGGCGAGCGCTTCGAGGTGGAGCACGAGGAGATCGACCTGGAGTACGCCCGCGTGCCGGTCGACGAACTCGTGCGCGGCGCCCTCGCGGGCGAGCTGCACAACAACTGCCTGGTCGTGGGCGTCCTCTCCCTGGTCGCCGCGCGCAACGGGGACGGACTGGACGCGCTGCGCCCCGCGGACGCCGCCTGGCCCGCGCGCCCGTTCGAGGCCTGAGCCCGAACCGGCCACGGTGTGACCATCGGCTGATCCGATCGGGGGACGTCACCGCCGTGCTCCTCACGGAACGTTGCAGAGAGTGAACTACGCTCTGTAAGTGCCCGATCCGGATTCCCGGCGGGCTTGCGCGTGCGTGGGACGGGAGTGTGGCCCGTGACGGATCAGGCGGTGGACACGAGCGGGGTGCGGGTGTCGGCCGAGGGCCAGTTCCTGGGCCGGACCAGGGAGTTGAAGGAGCTGCTCGCCGACATCGAGCGAGCGGGTCTCGACACCCTGGCCGGACGGAAGGCGCCCCGCGCGCGCGTGCTGCTCATCGCGGGCCGCCCCGGCTCCGGCCGCTCCGCGCTCGCCGAGGAACTCGTCCGCCAGGTCGCGGACCGTTACGACGGGCTGCTGCGCGTCCGGCTCAGCGAACCCGACGGCACGCCCGTCCCCGTCGAGCGCGCCGCGCGCGAGCTGCTCACCGCCCTGGACCGGCCGACCCCGGCCGGGGCCGACGAGGACGACCTGACCGAGGTCCTGCGCGAGACGCTCGCCGACCGGCGCGCCCTGCTCCTGCTGGACGACGCGGTCACCGCCGAGCAGGTCGACGCGCTCCTGCCGGACAGCCCGGAGTGCCTGGTCGTCGCCGTGTCCGACGGCCCGCTGACCGGGATCTCCGACGTCCGCCCGTGCACGCTCGGCGGGCTCGACACCAAGTCCGCCCTGGAGCTGCTGACCCGGCACACCGGCTCGGTCCGCATCACCGTCGACCCGCGGGCCGCCGAGGGACTCGTCGAGGAGTGCCAGGCCCAGCCCGCCGCGCTGGTGCTCGCCGGCGGCTGGCTCGCCGCCCGCCCCAAGACGGCCGTCGCCGACCTCGCCAAGCAGCTGCGCGCCGAGGGCGACGAGGGCACCCCGCTCACCCGTGCGTTCCGCCTCGCCTACGCCTCCCTGCCGAGCGCCGCCGCCCGGATACTGCGCCTGCTCTCCCTCGCCCCGGCCGGTCTGATCGACCCGCACACCGCCTCCGCGCTCGCCGGCTGCTCGGTGGGCGGCGCCCGCACCACCCTGGACGACTTCGTCGCCCTCGGCCTGCTGCACCCGATCGACTCGCCGCTGCCCCAGTACGAGGTGCCCGGCTGTCTGCACCCCCTGCTCAAGGCGCTCACCGAGACCCAGGACCGCCCCGGAGAGCTCCAGCTGGCCCGCGCGCGCATGCTGGAGCGCACCGTACGGCTGCTCCAGTCCAGCCGGGCCATCACCGAGACCGACAACCCCGAGGCCCGCGAGAAGCTCCAGGGCATGCCCCGCTCCCTGCGCTTCCCGAGCCCGCGCGCCGCCGAGGACTGGCTGCGCATCCGCCGGCCCGCCCTGCTCGCCTCGGCGCGGCTCGCGGTCGCCGACGGGGAGCTGGACACCCTCGCCCGACGGCTGATGTCCCAGCTGGTGCGGGCGATGGTCGCGCACTTCGGCACCCAGGCCGCCGCCCCCGACCTGTACGGCGTCCACACGCTCGTCCTGGACGTCGCCGAGCGCCGGGAGCTGCCCCGTGAGCGGGCCGCCGCGCTGCTGAACCTGGGCGACCTGGACGCGCAGACCGGCCGTACCCACGACGCGCTGGCCCGGTACCGGGCCGCGCTGGACGCCGGACGGGAGGCGAACGACCCGTATGCGACCGGCCGCGCGATGGAATCCGTAGGCGGCGCGCATCTGGAGCTCCAGGACTACGACCGGGCCGCCGACTGGTTCGGCCGGGCGCTCGCCCAGCGCCTGGCCCGCGAGGAGCGCGAGGAGGCCGCGCGGCTGTACGGGCGGATCGCCGAGGCCCACACCTACGCGGGCCGCTACGGCGAGGCGCTCAGGGGCTGGCGGGCCGCGGTCGCCGGATACCGCAAGAACGGCGATGTCGCCGCCCACGCGCGGGCGTTGAGCGAGCTGGCCCGCGTCCAGGAGTACGCCGGGCGCCCCGAGGAATCGCTGCGCACCTGCCAGGAGGCGGTGGAGTGGGCGCGCCGCGCCGAGGACGTACGGCTCCAGGCCGCGCTCCAGCTGCGGCTCGCCGACAACCTGGAACGGCTCGGCGATCCCACGGGTGCTGCGCTGCACCGCGGGGCCGCCGAGCGGCTGCTGGGCGAGGAGCTTTCGGAGGCGGAATCGGAGCCGGAACAGGCCCCCGAACCGGCCGAGCAGCCGAAACACGACCCTGACACCTACGAAATCCGTAGTACATCCGCTGAAGATTGATGCAATGAAAGGCTAGACAGCGGGAACACCTTCATTAGACTGGCTGTGCCGCACCTTCTCCTGCGGTGCATCCTGGTGTGCTCATGCATGACCGGGTATGTGTTGTATCGCCCCATGGGTGACCCCACACCCTCTGAGCCAAGGACCGTGATCCACGTGAAGGTCGGCATCCCCCGCGAGGTCAAGAACAACGAGTTCCGGGTGGCCATCACCCCGGCCGGCGTGCACGAGCTGGTGCGCCACGGCCACCAGGTCGTCGTCGAGCAGGGCGCCGGCACCGGTTCGTCGATCCCGGACGAGGAGTACGTGGCCGCCGGCGCGCAGATCCTCGGCACCGCCGACGAGGTGTGGGCCACCGCAGACCTGCTGCTCAAGGTCAAGGAGCCCATCGCGGAGGAGTACCACCGCCTACGCAAGGACCAGACGCTCTTCACGTACCTGCACCTGGCCGCCTCCAAGGAGTGCACGGACGCGCTCATCGAGTCCGGCACCACGGCCATCGCCTACGAGACCGTCGAGCTGCCGGGCCGCGCCCTTCCGCTGCTCGCCCCGATGTCCGAGGTCGCGGGCCGTCTCGCCCCGCAGGTCGGCGCCTACCACCTGATGCGCTCGGTCGGCGGTCGCGGCGTGCTCCCCGGCGGCGTCCCCGGCACCCAGCCCGCGCGCGCCGTCGTCATCGGCGGCGGCGTCTCCGGCTGGAACGCCACCCAGATCGCCGTCGGCATGGGCTTCCACGTGACCCTGCTCGACCGGGACATCAACAAGCTCCGTGAGGCCGACAAGGTCTTCGGCACCAAGGTCCGGGCGATCATGTCCAACTCCTTCGAGCTGGAGAAGGCCGTCCTCGACGCCGACCTCGTCATCGGCGCGGTCCTCATCCCGGGCGCCAAGGCCCCGAAGCTGGTCACCAACGAGCTCGTCGCCCGGATGAAGCCCGGAAGTGTCCTTGTCGACATCGCGATCGACCAGGGCGGCTGCTTCGAGGACTCCCACGCGACCACGCACGCCGAGCCGACGTTCACCGTCCACGACTCGGTCTTCTACTGCGTCGCCAACATGCCCGGCGCGGTGCCCAACACCTCCACCTACGCGCTCACCAACGCGACGCTGCCCTACATCGTCGAACTCGCCAACCGCGGCTGGGCCGAGGCGCTGCGCCGTGACCCCGCGCTCGCCAAGGGCCTCAACACCCATGACGGCAAGGTCGTTTACCGCGAGGTCGCCGAGGCCCACGGTCTGGAGCACGTCGAGCTGGAGAGCCTGCTCGGCTGATCCACCGGCCGACCCGCCCGGCTAAGTCACCTTTTCGTAAAGGCGATACGTCAACAAGGCGCGTCAACCACACACTCGCGGCCGGACCTTGCCCGACAAGGTCCGGCCGGATGTGTGTATGGTCACTTTGCGACGCTCGGCCAACTCGCCTCGAACGTAACCCTTTGGTCGATTCGTACACCGGTGAAACCTGCTGTGCGACGGCCGTACGCCCTTGACAGAGGGATGTTTCATTGCCGACACATCGGGCCGGGTCCGGCGGATTGTGTTGCTGCGAACCGCCGACACGCCATAGAGTCGCCGACTGTCGGCATGGTGCCACGCTGACCTGTCTAGAAGTTTCCTGGTCACCAAGGAGGTAAGACGACTTGTGAATGAGTCGACATTTACTCCCGGGGGTGGTCAACCAGGAATGCCGGCAAGGGTCCAGAGCCCCGCGGGGTTCGAGGCTGTCGGCTCCGTCGCGGTGCGTACCTTCGCAGCAGCCCAGAGTCCGCTGACCACGCGGACAGCACACCAGAGCATGGATGGCCATCACGTGAACGCCATGGCCGGCGACGGAAGTGGCGCGCCCCACAACCACTTCGCCGACTACGACGAAGTCCCCGAGGGGCACTTCTACGACCCGGACGCCGAGTACGAACCCGACCCGGAGTACGCGGCCACGCTCGCGCCCGACGCTGCCCGCCAGCGCCGGGAGCGCATCGGCCCGACCGGCCGCCCGCTGCCGTACTTCCCGATCCCGGGACCGCTGACCGACCACGGTCCCGCGAAGATCATCGCGATGTGCAACCAGAAGGGCGGCGTGGGCAAGACCACGTCGACCATCAACCTGGGTGCCGCGCTCGCGGAGTACGGACGCCGCGTGCTGCTCGTGGACTTCGACCCGCAGGGCGCGCTGTCGGTGGGCCTGGGCGTCAACCCGATGGAGCTCGACCTCACCGTCTACAACCTGCTCATGGAGCGGGGCATGTCGGCCGACGAGGTCCTCCTGAAGACCGCGGTCCCCAACATGGACCTGCTGCCGAGCAACATCGACCTGTCGGCGGCCGAGGTCCAG
Organism: Streptomyces sp. NPDC090106; assembly: GCF_044747265.1. Classification (NCBI taxonomy): domain Bacteria; kingdom Bacillati; phylum Actinomycetota; class Actinomycetes; order Kitasatosporales; family Streptomycetaceae; genus Streptomyces; species Streptomyces sp. NPDC090106. The sequence goes on from NZ_JBIVDS010000019.1 coordinate 26,147, forward strand.
CTGGTCTCCGAGGTCGCCCGCGAGTCGACCCTCCAGCGTGCGCTCAAGCCGCTGATGGCCGACTACGACTACATCGTCATCGACTGCCAGCCCTCGCTCGGTCTGCTGACCGTGAACGCGCTGACGGCCGCTCACAAGGTCATCGTCCCGCTGGAGTGCGAGTTCTTCGCGCTGCGCGGCGTGGCCCTGCTGACCGAGACGATCGAGAAGGTCCAGGAGCGACTCAACCCGGACCTGGAGCTCGACGGCATCCTCGCCACCATGTACGACTCGCGCACGGTCCACAGCCGCGAGGTGCTGGCCCGTGTGGTCGAGGCCTTCGACGACCACGTCTACCACACGGTCATCGGACGCACGGTCCGCTTCCCGGAGACCACGGTCGCCGGTGAGCCGATCACCACGTACGCCTCCAACTCCGTCGGCGCCGCCGCCTACCGTCAGCTCGCCAGGGAGGTGCTCGCCCGGTGTCACGCCGAGTGAGTCTGCCGGGGGCCGACGAACTCTTCCGTACGACAGGGGGAATGGCGCTCCAGCCGTCCACTCCGCGACGGGGGGCCAACGGCGACGCCCGTGTGCCCGCGCCCGCCGGGGAGAGCGACGGAGCCGCCGCGGAGGACGCGCCGCAGTCCGTGCCCGCACAGGGCGGGGACGGCGACGGGGCGGAGCACGTGGCCGCCGAGCCGGAGCAGGGCGACGCCGGTGAGTCCCGCAGCCGGGGCGCCGCGGGCGACCGCCCGACGCGCCGCCAGGACGCGCAGGAAGGTTCTGCCGCCGCGGCGCCGCGCAAGCAGCGGGGCGGCGGACGGCAGGCCTCGCGCCGCCCCAGCGGGCGGGAACGGCACGACGAGAAGATCACCGTGTACGTCTCCGCCGAGGAGCTCATGGACCTGGAGCACGCCCGCCTCGTGCTCCGCGGTGAGCACGGGCTGGCCGTCGACCGCGGACGCATCGTCCGCGAGGCCGTCGCCGTGGTCCTCGCCGATCTGGAGTCGCGCGGAGACGCGAGCATTCTCGTCCGCCGACTGCGCGGGCGGTAGCGGTAGCCTGCGGAGGCGATGACCTCCCACGACACTCCCGCCCCCGGCACCCCGGCCGGCCGTCGGCGTGCGCTGGGGAGGGGGCCGGGGACACCGGCCGCCCCGGTGGAGGCCGAGCCCGTCGAGCCCGCTGAGCCTGTCGGGCGGACCGAGGCCGAGCCGGTCGTACCGGAGCCCATCGAGCCGCAGGAACCGCCACCGGACCCGGACCCGGACCCGGAACCTGAGCCTGAACCGGCGGGGTCGCAGGAGTCCGACGACGGTGTCTTCAAGGTCAGGCTCGCCAATTTCGAGGGGCCCTTCGATCTGCTCCTCCAGCTGATCTCCAAGCACAAGCTGGACGTCACCGAGGTCGCGCTGTCGAAGGTGACCGACGAGTTCATGGGGCACATCCGGGCCATGGGGCCGGACTGGGACCTGGACCAGACGACCGAGTTCCTGGTCGTCGCCGCCACCCTGCTCGATCTGAAGGCCGCGCGGCTGCTGCCCGCCGCGGAGGTCGAGGACGAGGCCGATCTGGCCCTCCTGGAGGCACGGGACCTGCTGTTCGCGCGGCTGCTCCAGTACCGGGCGTACAAACAGATCGCCGACATCTTCAACCGGCGGCTGGAGGAGGAGGGGCGGCGCTATCCCCGGACCGTCGGGCTCGAACCTCACCACGCCGAGCTGCTGCCCGAGGTCGTCATCAGCATCGGCGCGGAGGGGTTCGCCCGGCTCGCCGTGAAGGCGATGCAGCCCAAGCCCAAGCCGCAGGTGTACGTCGACCACATCCACGCGCCGCTGGTGAGCGTGCAGGAGCAGGCCGGGATCGTCGTCGCCCGGCTGCGGGACCTCGGCGAGGCCAGCTTCCGGGACCTGGTCGAGGACACCGACGACACCCTGACCGTCGTCGCCCGCTTCCTGGCGCTGCTGGAGCTGTACCGGGAGAAGGCCGTCGCCCTCGACCAGGAGACCGCCCTCGGTGACCTGATCGTGCGCTGGACCGGCGGGGACGGCGGGACGCAGCCGATGGTGACCGACGAGTTCGACCGGCCGCCCGAGCCGCCCAAGGAGGAGAAGAAGGCGTGAGCGAGGACACCAACGACACTCCGGCCGGGCCCGGCGCGGTCGCCGGCCTCGACCTCAAGCCGGCCCTGGAGGCCGTCCTCATGGTCGTGGACGAGCCCGCCACCGAGGAACACCTCGCCAAGATCCTCCAGCGGCCCAGGCGCCAGATCGGCGACGCGCTGCGGGCACTGGCCGACGAGTACACGGTCCAGGGACGCGGCTTCGAGCTGCGGCTCATCGCCGGGGGCTGGCGCTTCTACTCCCGCCCCGCCTACGCGGCGGCCGTCGAGGGCTTCGTCCTGGACGGCCAGCAGGCCCGCCTCACGCAGGCCGCGCTGGAGACGCTCGCGGTCGTCGCGTACCGCCAGCCGGTCAGCCGCAGCAGGGTCTCCGCGGTGCGCGGAGTGAACTGCGACGGTGTGATGCGCACCCTGCTCCAGCGGGGTCTGGTGGCGGAGGCGGGCACGGAACCCGAAACAGGTGCGATCCTGTATGTGACGACGAACTATTTCCTGGAGCGGATGGGCCTGCGCGGCCTGGACGAGCTCCCGGAGCTCGCGCCCTTCCTCCCGGAGGCGGAGGCGATCGAGGCCGAGACCCAGGAAGGCGTGCCGTCGTTCGATCCGGACGCCCCCGACACCGGGGACGCAGACGACAAGACGGAATTTTGATGCGAAGCAGCAGCGGCAGGAACAGCAGCGGAAACAACGGCGGGAGCCGTGGTGGCAACAGCGGCGGCCGCGGCGGGAGCAGCGGGGGTCGCGGCAACTACCGCGGCGCCGGCAACGACCGCGACGACAAGCAGGGCGCCCGGCCGAAGAAGCCGCGCCCCGAGGAGCGCCGGTACGACGTGGGCCCCGGCGCCAGCCCGGACGGCCCGAAGACCGGGCGCGGCTCCGCCGCGCGCGGCGGCGCCAAGGGCGGCCCCAAGCAGGGCCAGGGCAGCACCGGACGCGGTCGCTGGGCCCCGGCGACCTCCCGTGAGTACGACGCCCGCGCCGAGGAGCGCAACCGGGAGCGGTACGCGCACAAGAAGGACGTCAAGCTGCCCAAGACGTTCCCGGGCGCCGAGCAGGAGGGCGAGCGGCTCCAGAAGATCCTCGCGCGCGCGGGCTACGGCTCCCGGCGGGCCTGCGAGGAGCTGATCGAGCAGGCACGGGTCGAGGTCAACGGCGAGATCGTCCTCGAACAGGGCATGCGGGTCGACCCGGAGAAGGACGAGGTCAAGGTCGACGGCCTGACCGTCGCGACGCAGTCGTACCAGTTCTTCTCGCTGAACAAGCCCGCGGGCGTCGTCTCCACGATGGAGGACAACGAGGGCCGGCAGTGCCTCGGCGACTACGTGACGAACCGCGAGACGCGGCTCTTCCACGTCGGGCGGCTCGACACCGAGACCGAGGGCGTCATCCTGCTCACCAACCACGGTGAGCTGGCGCACCGGCTGACGCACCCCAAGTACGGCGTGAAGAAGGTCTACCTCGCGCACATCGTGGGCCCCATCCCGCGCGACCTGGGCAAGAAGCTCAAGGACGGCATCCAGCTGGAGGACGGCTACGCGCGCGCGGACCACTTCCGTGTCGTCGAGCAGACCGGCAAGAACTACCTCGTCGAGGTCACCCTCCACGAGGGCCGCAAGCACATCGTGCGCCGCATGCTCGCCGAGGCCGGCTTCCCGGTCGAGAAGCTCGTGCGCACGTCCTTCGGTCCGATCACCCTGGGCGACCAGAAGTCGGGCTGGCTGCGGCGGCTGTCCAACACCGAGGTCGGCATGCTGATGCAGGAAGTCGACCTGTAGCCCGCACGCCCCCGCACATACGTCGGCCGGTCCCGGAATCGCCCCGGGGCCGGCCGACGCGTTTCGCCGCCCGCGCCGACCGGGACCTGGGGGAGCTGCTCGGCCATCTCGACGACTCCCTGGACGCGCTGCACGAGGGCCTGACCGGCGGCCGGATCGGCCCGCTGCCCCAGGCCGACCGGGTGTGCGGGTTCCGCACGCGCGCGTGCGCGGTGCCCGGGGCCTGGGCGGCCGGACGGCCGCGCCCCGTCACGCCGTCCCCGGCCGCCGAGCCGCTGCCCGTGGCCCGCCGCGTGGTCGCGCGGCGGGACCGGGGCGTGCGCTTCGCCGGCCCGCTGACGGTTCCGCCGGACGCGTCTACCCGGCACCCGTCTGCCGGCGTTCCTGGGATGCGGCGCGTTCCTGGGGCGGGGGCCGCGTGGCCCAGGGCTTGTGCGGGCCGCCTTCCGCTCTTTATAGTCGTACTGACTATTAAAGGGGGTGGGGCCGCATGGGCACGGACGCCTACGACAAGTACGCCCACGAACCCTTCGCCGTCACCGTCGATCTCGCGGTCCTGACCCTGCGCGAGGGCGCTCTGCACGTCCTGCTCGTCGAGCGGGGCCAGGAGCCCTACGAGGGCTCCTGGGCGCTGCCCGGCGGGTTCGTACGGCCCGACGAGTCCGCGGAGACGGCGGCGCGGCGCGAACTCGCCGAGGAGACCGGCCTGTCGGACGTCTCCGGGCTCCACCTGGAGCAGCTGCGCACCTACAGCGAACCCGGCCGCGACCCCCGGATGCGGGTCGTGTCCGTCGCGTTCGCCGCGCTGCTGCCCGACCCGCCCGAGCCGCACGGCGGGAGCGACGCGGCGGACGCGCGCTGGACGCCGTACGAGAAGGCGGGGCCGCTCGCCTTCGACCACGACCGGATCCTGGGCGACGCCCGCGAACGCGTCGGCGCCAAGCTGGAGTACACCTGCCTGGCCACCGCCTTCTGCCCGCCGGAGTTCACCCTCGGCGAGCTCCAGCAGGTCTACGAGACCGTCTGGGACACCCCGGTCGACCGGCCCAACTTCCGCCGCAAGGTGCTCGCCACACCCGGCTTCGTCGAACCCGTGCCCGGCGCCGCGCGGCTGACCGGAGGGCGCGGCAAACCGGCCGCGCTGTACCGCGCGGGCACCGCCACCGCCCTGCACCCGCCCCTGCTCCGACCGTCCCCGGAAGGACGTCCCGCATGACCGCCACCACCGTCAGGAAGCGCGCCGCGACCGGCACGCTCATCGGGCTCGCCCTCGGGGACGCGCTCGGCTTCCCCACCGAGTTCAACGACGTGCCCTCGATCCTCGCCAAGTGCGGGCCGTGGCGGGAGATGGAGCTGCCGCGGCCGGCGATCGTCACCGACGACACCCAGATGACCCTGGCGCTCGGGCGGGGCCTGCGCACGGCCATGGACCGGGGCGTGCTCGCGCCGAAGCGGATGGAACGGCCCGTGCGCGAGGAGTTCGTGGAGTGGTACCGGTCCCCGGAGAACAACCGCGCCCCCGGCCGGACCTGCCTGGTCGCCTGCAACCTGCTCAAGGACGAGAACCGGCTGTGGCAGGACGCCGGCCAGATCCACTCCAAGGGCTGCGGCGCCAACATGCGGGTCGCCCCGATCGGCCTCGTGCCCGGCCTGAGCGACGAACAGCGCGCCGGCGCCGCCCAGTTGCAGTCCGCCCTCACCCACGGCCACCCCACGGCGCTCGCCGCGTCCGACCTCACCGCGCACGCCGTACGGCTGCTCGCGCAGGGGGCCGAGCCGACCGGGCTGATCGGGCTGCTGCGGTCGTACGCCGTGGAGAACCGCACCCGGTACCACGAGCGGTGGCTCGGGGACCTGTGGACGCGGAGCCAGGACCCGTCGGCCGAGCACTTCATCGCGCGCGGCTGGGACGAGTGCCTGGAGATCCTCGGCCGGCTCCAGGAGGCCGTGCGGACCGTCTCGCCCGAGACCGATCCCTGTCTGGCCACCGGTGAGGGCTGGATCGCCGAAGAGGCCCTGGCCACCGGGCTGCTGTGCTTCCTGCTCTTCGTCGACGAACCGGTGACGGCCCTGCGGCGGGCCGCCTGCACCGCTGGTGACTCCGACTCGATCGCCTGCCTCGCGGGCGCGTTCGCCGGGGCGTACCACGGCGCCGACGCGTGGCCCGCCGAGTGGGCGGACCGCATCGAGTACCAGAGCGAGCTGGCGACCCTGGGCGCCCTGTGGGACTAGGGCCTTCGCGTCAGGCCAGCTTGATCGAGCCGCCCTCGACAGTGATCTTCTTCTCGGTGAGCGGCTCGGTCGCCGGAGGGTTCTTGACCGAGCCGTCCTCGATGCTGAACTTGCTGCCGTGGCAGGTGCAGTTGATGGTGCCGCCCGACACGTTCGCCACCGGGCACCCCTGATGGGTGCAGATGTTCGTGAACGCCTTGAACTCGCCGTCCTTGGGCTGGGTGACGACGACGCCCTCGTCCTTGAAGATCGTGCCGCCGCCCACCGGGACGTCGCTCGTCCTCGCGAGTTCCTGGCCGGCGGAGGCCGAGGCGGTGTCGGACCCCGAGTCGTTCTCGTCGCCGTACTTGCCGCACCCGACGGTGAACGCCGTGGCGCTCGTCGCCAGAAGGACCGAGCGCCGCGTCGGGCCGTGCATCGTCATGTCGTCACTCCGAAGGTGCGGAAGAACCAGAGGGCGGAAGTCAGCCAGATGATCGTGAGAGCGGTGAAGACGAGACCGCCGACGATCGGCAGCAGCCAGCCCGGGAGTCGCTCCGCGCGGAGCAGCAGCATCTTGGCACTGAAGGCACCGAAGAAGAAGCAACCCAGGAGAGAGTGCCAGAAAACGCGCGTTTCGTACGTCTGATAGCCCAGCGCGTACAGACAGTGCACCGCGACCGGCACGGCGACCAGGAACGCCGCCCGGCCCGACCAGCGGTGGAGCGTCGACGACCAGCCCGGACCGGGCAGCCTGCCGTACACCATGAGCGCCGAGACGAGCTGGACCAGCGCGAAGAACACCGCGACCGTCGCCAGCCAGGACTTGACCGCGCCCGTGCTGCTGAACCCGGCGAGGTTGAACGCGGTGCCCGCCGGATCATGGACCTTGCCGTACGCGCCGAGAGCGACCGCCACCGCGGCGGCGACCAGCGCGGGGATCAGATAGCGGGCCGGTCCCGGCGCCCGGCCGGCGGGCGGGGACGGCGGGAAGGTCTGGGTGGCGGCGTTCGGATCGACGGGCATGGTCGGCTCCCTGGGGTCGGACCTGGCGGGCGAGCAGGAGGTCAGGGGATGACGGGCTCGGCCGTGAGCTGCCGGCCGTCGACCGTCACCGCGCCGGTCTCCGGGTCGATCTCGGGAGCGGGGGAGGGCTTGCCGTCACGGGTGAGGACACCGACCTGGCTGCCGTCCTTCAGGACGATCCAGCCGCCGTCGATCTTCGCCTCCCGCACGGTGGCCGTCGCCCGGTACAGGCCGGACGGCTTGACCGCCTTGTCGGCGGTGAAGGCGTAGTGCCCGCCGTCGATGTCGACCGTGCCGCGGATCCGCTTGCCCTGTTTGAGGGCGCCGGTCAGCTCGGAGCCGTTCTTGCCGGTGAGCTTCATCGTGCCGTCGTCCTCGACATCGCCCTTGAGCCACGACTCCTTGTCGCGGCCGTCGCAGAAGTAGGCGATCGCCCTGCCGTCGCGCAGGGTCACGGCCACCGCGGCGGAGTCGTCGTCGGTACGGCCCGCGTAGTCCGCGTCCGCGACGGGCGACCTGCTGGGCCCGGGCGACGGTGGCGGGGTCGTCCGGGTGGCGGTGGGGCTCGGTGACGCCTTGGTGGCGGGCGACTCCTCCACCGAGGCGGATGTGGGCTTCTCGCCTGTCGTCGCGTTGAGCGACAGCATGAACAGGGCCACCAACAGACCTGCGAGAAGGGTGAGCAGCGGTCCGGAGCGCTTCATTACGGGCCTCCCCCGAGGCGAGCTTGCTGCCCATGAGAGCGGACCGGGAGGCCGGAGTCCAGGGGCGCATCGGCGTGTTTCCTCCCCAAGTAGCGGAGCTGTGACGTTCGGGTGACATTGGCATGGTCTGAGGCCCGGCGTTCCCCTGCGCCGGGCCGCATCCCCGAAAGGCGTGATCATGGCCGGTAACGACCTCGGCAGCCTGCTGGGCAGCCTCCTCGGCTCGGGCAAGGCGGGCTCCGGCGGCGGCGACGTCCTGGGCGCCCTGCTCTCCGCCCTCGGCGGCAAGGGAGGCGGCGGGGACAACCCGCTGGGCGGGCTCCTCGACACCCTCGCCAGGTCGGGGCTCGCCGAGCAGAAGGACTCCTGGGTCGGCGGCGGCGAGAACCAGTCCGTGACCGGCGCGCAGATCCAGCAGGCGCTGCCCGACGACACCCTCCAGCAGGTCGCCCGGCAGGCCGGCGTCAGCACCGGCGAGGCCGCGGACACGCTCGCCCAGGAACTGCCCCGGGCCGTCGACCGGCTCACCCCCGACGGAGAGGTCCCCGCCTCCCTGGAGGAACTCATCAGGCAGCAGTCCCTGTAGCGGGCTCCGCCGGACGCCGGCGGACGTCTCAGCGGGCGGGCGCCCCGCACCCGCCCGCCCGCGGCTGACTACCCTTGACGGGTCAAGAGCCGTACATCAGCAAGGAGCATCGCCGTGGCGGTACGAGCGGTCCGGGGCGCCGTCCAGCTAGAGCGGGACGAGGCCGGTCACATGGACGAGCAGGTCGGGGCGCTGCTCACCGCCGTCCTGGAGCGGAACGACCTCACCGACGACGACCTGATCAGCATCTGGTTCACGGCCACCCCCGACCTGCACAGCGACTTCCCGGCCGCCGCGGCCCGCAAGCTCGGCATCGTCGACGTGCCGCTGATCTGCGCCCAGGAACTCGACATCCAGGGCGCCATGCCCCGGGTCGTGCGCATCCTCGCGCACATAGAGTCCGACCGCCCCCGCTCCGAGATCAACCACGTCTACCTCGGCACCGCCGCCGCGCTGCGCAAGGACATCGCCCAGTGAGAACCGCCCTCGTCCTCGGCACCGGCCTCATCGGCACCTCCGCCGCGCTGGCGCTGACCCAGCGGGGCGTCACCGTCCACCTCGCCGACCACGACCCCGAGCAGGCCCGCACCGCCGCCGCGCTCGGCGCCGGCACCGACGAGGCGCCCGAGGGGCCCGTCGACCTCGCGATCGTCGCCGCCCCGCCCGCCCATGTCGCCGGGGTCCTCGCCGACGCCATGCGCCGCGGCCTCGCCTACGGCTACCTCGACGTCGCCAGCGTCAAGGGCGGTCCGCGCCGCGAGCTGGAGGCGCTCGGCCTCGACCTCTCGTCCTACCTGGGCACGCACCCCATGTCCGGCCGCGAGAAGTCCGGCCCGCTGGCCGCCACCGGCGACCTCTTCGAGGGCCGCCCCTGGGTGCTCACCCCGACCCGGGACACCGACACCGAGGTCCTGAACCTCGCCCTGGAACTGGTCTCGCACTGCCGCGCGGTCCCCGTCGTCATGGACGCCGACGCCCACGACCGCGCCGTCGCACTCGTCTCCCACATGCCCCACCTGGTCTCCAGCATGGTCGCCGCCCGCCTGGAGCACGCCGAGGAGTCCGCGGTACGGCTGTGCGGGCAGGGCATCCGCGACGTGACCCGGATCGCCGCCTCCGACCCCCGGATGTGGATCGACATCCTCTCCGCCAACCCGGGCCCCGTCGCCGACCTGCTCACCGACGTCGGCGCCGACATCGACGAGACCGTACGGGCCCTGCGCTCCCTCCAGTCCTCCGACGACGCCAAGCGCCGCGAGGGCACCGAGGGCATCCAGGACGTGCTGCGGCGCGGCAACGCCGGCCAGGTCCGGGTGCCCGGCAAGCACGGCTCGGCGCCGCGCGCGTACGAGGTGGTCGTGGTGCTCATCGACGACCAGCCGGGGCAGCTGGCCCGGATCTTCGCCGACGCGGGACGGGCCGGGGTCAACATCGAGGACGTGCGCATCGAGCACGCCACGGGGCAGCAGGCCGGTCTGGTGCAGCTCATGGTGGAGCCGCAGGCGGCGCCGGTGCTCGGCGCGGCCCTGCGCGAGCGGGGCTGGGCCCTCCGGCAGTGAACCCCGACCGGTGCGCCCCGCCGGGTGCGCCGGTGTGCTCCGCCGGGTGCGCCGACCGGCGTGCTGGACCGCCGCGTGCGTCGGCGTGCTGTAAAGAGGCCCCCGGCGGGCCGGTAACCTTGTGCGGGGCGCTCTTGAGCCCCGCCCACCCCGCCCCACCGCACCAGGAAGGTGTCCCCCCGTGGAAAACGGCGCCGCCCAGCCCGTGATTGTCGCCATCGACGGTCCCTCCGGCACGGGCAAGTCGAGCACGTCCAAGGCTGTCGCCGCCCAGCTCGGCCTGAGCTACCTGGACACCGGCGCCCAGTACCGGGCGATCACCTGGTGGATGGTCACCAACGGGATCGACATCGACGACCCGCACGCCATCGCGGCGGCGGCCGGCAAGCCGGAGATCGTCTCCGGTACCGACCCGGCCGACCCGACGATCACCGTCGACGGCACGGACGTCGCCGCCCCGATCCGCACCCAGGAGGTCACCTCCCAGGTCAGCGCGGTCAGCGCGGTCCCCGAGGTGCGGGCGCGGATCACCGAGCTCCAGCGCTCCCTCGCGTCGGGCGCCGCCGAGGGCATCGTCGTCGAGGGCCGGGACATCGGTACGACCGTGCTGCCCGACGCCGACCTCAAGGTCTTCCTCACCGCCTCCCCGGAGGCGCGAGCCGCCCGCCGCAGCGGTGAGCTCAAGGGCGCCGACGTCCAGGCCACCCGCGAGGCACTGGTCAAGCGGGACGCGGCGGACTCCTCCCGCAAGACCTCGCCGCTCGCCAAGGCCGGCGACGCCGTCGAGGTCGACACCACCGAGCTCACCCTCGCGCAGGTCATCGAGTGCGTCGTGACCCTGGTCGAGGAGAAGCGGGCCGGGAAGTGACACGGGAAGCGACGCAGCCCTCGCTGCGCGGCGCCGAGGTCGGGCGGCGCATCGGCGTCGGCCTGATGTACGGGCTGTGGAAGCCGAGGGTGCTGGGCTCCTGGAAGGTGCCCGCGACCGGACCCGTGATCCTCGCGGTCAACCACTCCCACAACATCGACGGCCCCATGGTCATGGGCGTCGCGCCCCGGCCGACCCACTTCCTGATCAAGAAGGAGGCGTTCGTCGGCCCGCTCGACCCGTTCCTCCTCGGCATCGGGCAGGTCAAGGTCGACCGCTCCGGCACCGACCGCACGGCCATCACCCAGGCCCTGGACGTCCTGACGGCCGGGGGAGTGCTCGGCATATTCCCCGAGGGCACCCGCGGCGAGGGCGACTTCGCCGCGCTGCGCGCCGGGCTCGCGTACTTCGCGGTGCGCGGCGGGGCGCCGATCGTCCCGGTCGCCGTGCTGGGAAGCTCCGACCGGCGGGGACGGTTGGTGAAGGGGCTGCCTCCGCTGCGCAGCCGCGTCGACGTCGTCTTCGGCGACCCCTTCGACGCGGGCGACGGCTCGGGGCGGCGCACCCGCAAGGCGCTCGACGAGGCGACCGAGCGCATCCAGAAGCAGCTCACCGCGCACCTGGAAAACGCCAGGCGGCTGACCGGCCGCTAGGCGACACTGAGTAGTGGACCGACCTGGCCGAACGGGGCCGGGCCGGTCCACCGATCACCACGAAGAACTACGAGGTACGGACTTCATGAACGACCACATCGGCTCCGAGGGCTCCTTCGAGGAGCACGACCACGGGGCGCTTGGCGACGCCGAGTACGCGGAGTTCATGGAGCTCGCCGCGGAAGAGGGCTTCGACATCGAGGACGTCGAGGGCGCCATCGAGGCGGCGGGCCACGGTCCGCTGCCCGTGCTCGCCGTCGTCGGCCGCCCCAACGTCGGCAAGTCGACTCTCGTCAACCGCATCATCGGGCGCCGCGAGGCCGTCGTCGAGGACAAGCCCGGCGTCACCCGCGACCGGGTGACCTACGAGGCCGAGTGGGCGGGCCGCCGCTTCAAGGTCGTCGACACCGGCGGCTGGGAGCAGGACGTCCTCGGCATCGACGCCTCCGTCGCCGCCCAGGCCGAGTACGCGATCGAGGCCTCCGACGCCGTCGTGTTCGTCGTCGACGCCAAGGTCGGCGCCACCGACACCGACGAGGCCGTCGTCCGGCTGCTGCGCAAGGCAGGCAAGCCGGTCGTGCTGGCCGCCAACAAGGTCGACGGACAGAGCGGCGAGGCGGACGCCTCCTACCTGTGGGGCCTCGGCCTCGGCGAGCCGCACCCCGTCTCCGCCCTGCACGGACGCGGCACCGGCGACATGCTGGACGCCGTCCTGGAGGTCCTGCCCACCGCGCCCGAGCAGACCTTCGGCACCGGGATCGGCGGCCCCCGCCGCATCGCGCTGATCGGCCGCCCCAACGTCGGCAAGTCCTCGCTGCTGAACAAGGTGGCCAACGAGGAGCGGGTCGTCGTCAACGAGATGGCGGGCACCACCCGTGACCCGGTCGACGAGCTGATCGAACTCGGCGGCGTCACCTGGAAGTTCGTCGACACGGCCGGTATCCGCAAGCGCGTCCACCTCCAGCAGGGCGCCGACTACTACGCCTCGCTGCGCACCGCCGCCGCCGTCGAGAAGGCCGAGGTCGCGGTCATCCTGATCGACGCCTCCGAGTCCATCTCGGTGCAGGACCAGCGGATCGTGACGATGGCCGTCGACGCGGGCCGCGCCCTGGTCATCGCCTACAACAAGTGGGACACCCTCGACGAGGAGCGCCGCTACTACCTGGAGCGGGAGATCGAGACCGAGTTCGGCCAGGTCGCCTGGGCGCCCCGGGTGAACGTCTCGGCGCGCACCGGACGGCACATGGAGAAGCTGGTCCCGGCGATCGAGGCGGCTCTCGCGGGCTGGGAGACCCGGGTTCCGACCGGGCGGCTGAACGCCTTCCTCGGTGAGCTCGTCGCCGCCCATCCGCATCCGGTGCGCGGCGGCAAGCAGCCCCGCATCCTCTTCGGCACCCAGGCCGGCACGAAGCCGCCGCGGTTCGTGCTCTTCGCCTCCGGCTTCATCGAGGCGGGCTACCGCCGCTTCATCGAGCGCCGGCTGCGCGAGGAGTTCGGCTTCGAGGGCACCCCGATCCACATCTCGGTGCGGGTGCGCGAGAAGCGCGGCAACAAGAACGCCAGGAAGAAGTAGACGTCCCGGACGTCCGACATGCGCAAGGGCGCGCCCCCTGGACCAGGGGGCGCGCCCTTGCGCATGTCAGATGCCCCGGCGCGGGCCCGGCGGCAGCGCCGCCGGCACATGCTGCACCATCGTGCCGTTCTGCCCGATCTGGCCGACGCGCTGCCACGGCGACTGCTGCCCGGCGCGGGCGCTGTGCGCGCCCGCGCTGTAGGCGCTGTACGAGCTGCTGAACGACCCCGGACGGTGGCCGCCGTACGAGTCCGACCGCTGCGGGAGGTTCCCGAAGGCCGTGAACTCCAGCTCCTCCTCGCCGCTGCGGTCACCCGGCAGCGAGCGGAACGACCGGACGTACTCGGCGTAGAGCGTGTCGTAGATCGGCGTGGCCGATGGTCCGCCGAGCGGGTCCGGAGCCGTCCTGGAGGAGGGGATCGACTGGAAGGACTGGCGGCGTGGAACGTCGTATGCGTGCACGTATGTCCAAACGACGCCAGTCCTGATGAGATGCGGTTTCCCGGGTGACCGTCAGGGGGTCACCCGGGGCGCGCGGGGCGCTTTCACGTTCCCGCGAGCGGCAGCGCGGCGGCGACCAGCTTGCCGTTCGCGGCGGCCTTGTCGATCGCGTCGCGCAGCAGGTCCTCGCGCGGCTGACGGCCGATGGAGCCGACCGGCGCCGCGAACAGCAGCACCTGCTGGTGCTTGTTGGCGGCGGCCCGCCAGCCCTCGGTGACCTGGAGCGCCTGGTGCGCCTGCCACCAGGCCACCGGCTGACCGCCGTTGCTGTGGGGCTGGAGGATCGCGTGCAGCTGGCCCACGGCCAGCAGCACCGACCAGCCGTGCAGCACGGGCGGCACCTCGGACAGCTCCGTGAGCGGCATGAAGCCCTGCTCGATGAGGAGCGGCAGGAAGTCGTCACCGGCGGTGGTCGAGCCGGGGCGGGCGATCGGGCCGGTCGGCTCGACCACGAGCGCCGGGTGCAACTCCCCGGCGATCAGCACCAGTCCGCTGGTCACCCCGAGCACGGCCTGCTCGGGGACGGCCTTGGCGGGCGCGAGGTCCGCCGACTCGCCGCTGATCGAGCGCACGGCGCCCTGCAGCTGCTCCTCGGTGACCTGGACGACCTGCGAGGGCAGGCAGGTGGCGTGGGCGAAGGCGAGGACGGCCGTCTCGTCGCCGATGAACAGGACGGTGCTGGTGTGTTCCGCCTCGGAGTCGCCCGGGGTGCGGCACGACGTGCAGTCGTAGCTGCCGGGGGCGTTGTCTCCGGCGAGCAGCCGGTCGGCTTCCTCGTCGCCGATCTCGGCGCGTACTTCGTCACTGACGTCGAGCATGCGCGGCACGGGTGGCTCCCTCGGGTATGTGCGTGGCGCGGCCGGGGGCTCCCGGCCCGTGAACCGGGTGGGTCCCGGGCTCATGAAGAAGACAACGGGCGATCTGTGGCGGGGGTCACGCCCCAGGGCGAACGGAATCGAACCGACCGGCGCAGCGGGTCACGGCGGGTGCGGAATCGGACACTCACTGTCAAGTCCTCGGAAATCCAAGGAAGTTGGATGGGTGAACTGAGTCACAGATCGTCGGAGGTGCTGGTCGACAAATCAGGAAATCAGTGAATGAAATGGGTGTCCGAAAAAAGCCGATACCCTGGGTAACGGCTAACTGGCCTGCACGGACAGGGAGTTGGTTGTCCCGGGCTCGTCACCCTCTCTACATTCCTCCGCCGAGTGCAACGAGCACCGCTCGGGTACGTCCGCCGACCGCACCAGCCAGCTCGCAGCACCACCTCCGGCGGACGGGACGGAGCGCCAAGGACCGCCCAAGTGCGGGACCGGCGCCCCGTCTTGGGGGACCCCGGGTCCGTGGAGAGGGAAACGCATGTCCGATTGTGCCGATACCAACCGTGACCACACCCGTAAGACGCGTACGACGGCGGCTCTCGCCGGGGCGGTCCTGCTCGCCCCGCTCGGCCTGCTGGCGATGACCGGCAACGCGGCGGCGGCGGACGACGGAGTCTGGGACCGCATCGCCCAGTGCGAGAGCGGCGGCGACTGGCACATCAACAACGGCAACGGCTACTACGGCGGGCTCCAGTTCTCCGCCGGCACCTGGCGCGCCTACGGCGGCACCGCCTACGCGGCCACGGCCGACCGGGCCACCAAGGGCCAGCAGATCGCCGTGGCCGCCAAGGTCCAGCGCGCCCAGGGATGGGGCGCCTGGCCCACCTGCTCGGCCCGGGCCGGGGCGTACGGCAGTGCGCCGTCCACGTCCGGCGGATCCACCGGGTCCACGTCATCGGGTTCGTCCGGCTCCGCGCACGCCCCGTCGAAGACGCCGGCGCGCACGCAGAGCCACACCGGCCGCGGCACCACCCGCGGCGGTGACTACACCGTCCGCGCGGGCGACACCCTGAGCGCCATCGCCGCGCGCCACGGGACCACCTGGCAGGCGCTGTACGCCGCCAACAAGGCCGTCATCGGCGGTGATCCCGACATGATCGTGCCCGGGCAGCGGCTCGCACTCTGAGCGGCTCCCCCCTCCCGGGCACGGGGCCCCGTCCGGTCCGCCGACCGGGTGGGGCCCCAGGGGGCCCGGCCGCGTCCGGCCGGCCCCGTGCGGGGCGCCGCCTAGCGTGGGCCGATGTACCCCGCACCGATCATCAGGCTGCTCCTCGCGACGGCCGCCCTGCTCACGGCCGCCGCCCCCGCGCACGCGGCCCCGCCGCCCCCGGCCCCCGGCCCACCGTCCCAGCCCGTGCCGTACGACTGCGCCCGGGACGGCTGGCCCTGGAGCTGCGTCGCCCTCTGCGAGAGCAGCGGACGCTGGGACGTCAACACCGGCAACGGCTTCTACGGCGGGCTCCAGTTCTGGCAGCCCACCTGGGAGGAGTTCGGCGGCCTGAAGTACGCCCGGCGCGCGGACCTCGCCACCCGCGAGCAGCAGATCGCCGTCGCCCGGCAGGTCCTCGCCGTCCAGGGCTGGGAGGCCTGGCCGGTCTGCTCCAAGCGGTACGGGCTCAAGGGCCGCATGCACACGGTGGCACCCGGCGACACGCTCTCCGCGATCGCCGCCAAGTACCGCGTCGAAGGCGGCTGGCGGGCCCTGTACCAGGTCAACAAGGAGATCGTCGGCCGCTATCCGGACCGGCTGAACCCGGGGACGCTGCTGGTCATCCCGAAGGGCTCGGGGGACGGCCGGGCCGTCCGGGCCGAACCCGCCGTGTTCGGGCCGCCGTTGGCGCCCGCCGCAGCTCGCCCGCCTCTCCGCTGAACACGACCTCGCCGCGGCGCAGTTCGTACACGAGGGTTCCCGGGCGGCCGTGCAGGGCCGGTGGCAGCCGCTGTTCCGCCACCACCACGCAGACACCGAGCCCGGCCAGCAGTTCGTACGTCCGTTCCGCGACGGCCGGGGACATGCCCTGCGTGGGCTCGTCGACGAGGAGCACGCGCGCGTGGCGCAGGAAGGCGCGGGCGAGCGCCAGCATGCGCTGCTCGCCGCCGGAGAGGGTGCCGGCCCGGCGGGGCAGGAGGGCTTCCAGGGCCGGGTACGCCGTCAGGGCGTCCGCGGGGTCGGGGGACGCGAGGGCGAGGTTCTCGCGGACCGTCAGGGAGGCGAACACCGCCTGCCGTTCGGGCACCAGGCACAGGCCCCGGCGGGCCCGCTCGTGGGCGGGGACGCGGGTCACGTCGGCGCCGTCCCAGACGACCTCGCCCGCGCTGAGGGGAAGCGTGCCGGCGAGGGCGCGCAGAGCCGTCGTACGGCCCGAGCAGTTGCGGCCCAGCAGGACGGTCACGCCGGGGGACGGGGCGGCGAGCGTGACGCCGTGCAGGGCCTCCAGCGGGCCGTAGCGCACGCGCGCGTGGCGCAGGGAGAGCGTCATGCCGGGGTGCCCCTGGCGGTGAGGGTGTCCAGGACGCGGTCCGGGGGGCCGGAGGCGATGACGCGGCCCGCGGCCATGACGTGCACGACGTCCGCGAGGCCGGCGACCAGGTCGAGGTCGTGCTCGACGACGAGCAGGGCCGTGCCGTCCGCGGCGAGCGCCCTGAGGACGAGGGCGAGGGCCTCGACCTCCCCGGTGTCCAGGCCGGCCGCGGGTTCGTCGAGGAGCAGCACGCGCGGGGCGGTCGCGACGGCCCGGGCGAGTTCCACGCGGCGGAGCGTGCCGGTGGGGAGGTCCGCTGCGGGGCTGTCGCGGACGGGACCGTCCAGGGCGAGGAGCCTGAGGGCCTCGTGCGCGGTGGAGGCGGTGCCACCCACCCGGACGTTCTCGGCGACCGTGAGGGAGGGGAAGACGGCGAGCTGCTGGAACGTGCGGGCGACACCCGTGCGGGCGCGGGCGTGCGGGGGCAGGCGGGTGATGTCCCGGCCGTCCAGGAGCACCTGCCCCCGGGTGGGGCGCAGGGTCCCGGCCAGGCAGTGGAACAGGGTGCTCTTCCCCGCCCCGTTGGGACCGACGACGGCGGTGACGCGGGCGGGGTGCAGGGCGAGGTCGATCCCGTTCAGCGCGTGGAATCCGCCGTACCGCGCGTGCAGGTCCCGGACGGCGAGCACGGCCCGGCCCGCGGCCGGATCCGTGTTCCCGGCCGCACGACCCGCACGACTCGTGCGACCCGTGCGGATCCGGCGGGACGGTGCGGGTGTCCCCGGCGGGGGCTGCCCGCCGCCGGCGGCCGTCGGTGGGGGAGGGGGACCTGGCGGCTCATGCTCGGCCCTCGCACCGACCACCGCCTCGGGCGTCGCGCCCGCCTTCGTCGCCGACCCCGTCCCGGCCCCGGGCGCCGCCCTTGGTGGCGTGGTCTTCTCGCCTGGGCGGGGTTCGCGTGCCGGTGTGGCCGGCCGCTGTGGGGGCTGTTCTCCGTCGGTGGCCGTTCGTCGGGGCGGACGACCGGGTGGTTCGTGCTTCGCCGTGGCCTCCGGTTCTGCCTTTCGTGGCGCGACCGCGTTGTCCGGGCGGGGTTTGGGGGTCGGTGTGCCCAGCCTCGGCAGGGGTTCGTCGGCGGGGGGTGGCTGGGCGCGCAGGTGGGTGCGGACGCGGTCGCCCAGGGGGGTCAGCGCGGCTTCGTGGTGGGGGGACAGGCGGTGGAACGTCGCACGGAGCGCCTCGTACGGGCCGTTCGGGAAGCGGCCTGCCAAGACCGCCAGGACGCCGATCAGGGCCGCCGCCACGCCACCGCGTGTGCCCGCGTCGAGGCCGACCAGCAGGGCCGCCGCCGCGAGGGCGCCCAGGGTGCTGTCGGCGCCGAGGACGACCACCGCGGCGAACCAGAGGAGGCCGCGGACGGGGTCGTACGCGGCCGGGTCGAACGCGCGCAGGCCCATCCCCAGGAGGCCCCCGCCGAGCGCGGCCAGGGCGGCGCCGCAGACGAAGGCGAGGAGCTTGAGGGCCGGGACCCGCACGCCCGCCGCCGAGGCGCCCGCCTCGTGGTCCCGCATCGCGGCCAGGGAACGGCCCGTGCGGCCCGTGCGCAGGAGACGGGTCGCGAGGAGGGCCGCGGACAGGAGCGCCAGCTCCAGCACGTAGTACGCGCGGTCCCCGTCGAAGCCCGCCGGACGGTCCAGGGACAGCCCCGAGGTCGCGTACGGCTGGGCGAAGACGAAGCGGCTCACCCCCACGCCCACCGCGAAGGTCGTCAGCGCGAGGGCCAGGCCCCGGCGGGTGATCGCGGGCCAGCCGGTGAGCAGCCCCAGCGGGGCCACCAGGAGCACGGCGAGGGACAGCGCCGTCAGTTCGGGCAGGCGGGGCAGGAGCGGGAAGCGGCCCGCCGCCAGAAGGGCGGTGAAGAGGGCGCCCAGACCCGCGTACGCCGCCTGGCCCAGGGCGATCTGGCCGCTCCGGCCCGTGACCACCACGAGGGACAGCAGGATCACGCCCAGCGCGGGCACCTGGACCGAGGTGTGCAGGTCCTCGCCCGCGAGGCCCAGCGGCAGCAGGAAGAGCACCGCGGCCACCGGCCAGGCGCCCGGCGGGGTCCGCACCCGGGCCGTCGCCGTACGCGGCAGCGCGTCGCGGTCGCCGACGCGGGGCAGCGCCGGCGACGCCGCCAGCAGCGCCACCACGAACAGGTTCGACCCGATCGCCTGGACCAGCGGCCCGGCCCAGCCCGGCGGATGAAGACGCGTCAGCTGGCTCTGGGCCACCCCGATCGCCAGGGCCACCGCGACCGCGACCGACAGGCTGCGCATCCGGGCCGCCACGGCCACCGCCACGACCTCCATGACCAGCAGCGGCAGCCCGTACGGGTCGAGCCGCACGTACGGCGCCAGCAGCACGCCCGTCAGGCCCGCCGTGAACGCGCCGAACGCCCACCCGGCCGCCGCCACCCGGTCCGCGTCGACGCCGCCCAGCACGGCCAGCCCCCGGTCGTCCACCACCGCGCGCAGCTCACGGCCGAAACGGGTCCGGCGGATCACGGCGCCGACCCCGGCCGCCAGCGCGAGGACCACCGCCAGCTGACCCCAGGGGTCCGCCCGCACCAGCTCCGGCACATCGTCCCGGGCCCCCTGGCCCCACAGCAGCGCGGCCCCGCCCACCAGCAGCACGAACACCCCGATGGACGCCACCAGGGTCCGCGCCGGATCGCCGCCGAGGACCGCGAGCGGACGGAACACCCAGCGCTCCAGGGCCACCCCCAGCGCCGGGGCCAGCAGCACCAGCGTCACCGCCGCCCCCGCCCACGGCGGCCAGCCCCACTCCACCACGCACGCCCGGAACACGTACGCGCACACCATGGCGATCGCCCCGTGCGCGAAGTTCAGGACGCCGGTCGCGCGGTACGTCACGATCAGGCCGATCCCGCTCAGCGCGGCGGCGGCGCCCACCGAGAGCCCGGCGAGCGTCAGGTCGTAGGTCAGGGACGACATCAGTCGTCCGCTTCGGCCGGCTCGCAGATGGGGCACGGGCTCAGCTCGCCGCCGCGCACCAGCTTCGCGTCCACCGGCACGGCCTCCGCCTTCCCGGCGACCAGGGGGCAGTCCGCGCGGTGCCACAGCGTGCCGCCCGGCACCATCAGCAGGTCGCCGCCGACCGCGAGCGGAACCGTCACCGCCTCCTGCGGCGCCTCGGGCCCGGCGGCCACCAGCAGGCCGTACAGCTCCTCCACGCGCGTGGCCGCGAGCGCGTCGCGGCCGTGCGCGAGCAGGACCGCGCCCGCGACGATCAGCGCGGCGCCGGGGATCGTGCAGGAGGCGAGATAGGGCAGCTGCCGCTCGGCGAACCGCTCGCCGGAGACGCCGTACCAGCCGGCGACGCACAGCACCGCGCCCGCGGCGAGCACGACCCAGCCGGCCCAGCGGACGGGCTGCGCGGTCCGGGGTCTGGCTGTCCGCATCTGGAACTCCCGCACGTCATGTGTCTGTCCATGTCAGCCAATGCCTTGCACTATGCCTTCTGTAAGCCGACCCTGAAAGCACCGGGCGCACCCGGCCCGGACCGACACCCGGTGGTGAGCCAGATGGTTCTCGGGAGCGAACGCAGGCGGGGGAACGCGGGCCGGGGACCGGCGGCGGCCGTCCTCGTCCTCGCCGCCGTCCTCACGGCGTGCAGCGACGACAGCGGCGGCGCGAGCTCGAGCCCGCCGCCGAGCCCCACCCCGGAGACGACCAGCAGCGCGCCCGCGAGCCCGTCCGCGAGCGGGCCCGCCGACCCGGTGGCGGCCGAGAAGCAGGTCAAGGAGAACTGGCGGAAGTTCTTCGACCCCGAGGTCTCCACGAAGGACAAGCAGGCAGTCCTGGAGAACGGCGACGCGATGGCGCCGGTGCTCGCCGCGTTCAACGGCGACGACCGGGGCGGCCAGGTCGAGGCGCAGGTCACCGAGGTCGCGTTCACCTCGCCGACCGAGGCGACCGTGACGTACACGCTGCTCCTGAACGGGGCCACCGCCCTGCCGGACGCCTCCGGGAAGGCCGTCGAGCAGGACGGCACCTGGAAGGTGTCCGTCACCACGCTGTGCGCCCTGGTGCAGCTGAGCGGCAATGCGACGGCGTCGGCGCTGCCGGGCTGCTGAGGCCCTCGCCGGGGTCCTGCTGCTCGCGCTGTGCGCGGCCTGCGGCAGCCGGCTGCCCGAGAGCGACTTCGGCGGGCGGAGCCCTTCCCGGTCCGCCGCGCCGCTGCGGGTCGGCGTCATCACCAGTGTCACCAGCCCCGTCGGCGGCGACGCCTTCACCGGGCCCCGCGACGGCGCCAGGGCCTGGTTCGCGCGGCTCAACGCGCGCGGCGGCATCGACGGGCGCCGCGTCGAGGTGCGCGAGTGCGACGACGGGGGCAGCGGCGTCGGCAACAACACCTGCGTGCACCGGCTGATCGAGGAGGACGGGGTGGTGGCCCTGGTCGCCACGACCGCCCTCGACTACGCCGGTGCCTCCCGTGTCTCCGCCGCGGGCGTGCCCGACATCGGCGGCCAGCCCATCGGCGGCGCCTACGACACCTATCCGCACCTGTACGGCGTCTACGGCAGTCTCGCGCCCCGCGACGGCACCACGGGATGGGACGGCGAGCTGTACGGCGGCACCGAGGTGTACCGGTACTTCAAGCGGGAGCACGGGGCGCGCACGGCCGCCGTCGTGTCGTACAACCAGGCCGCGTCCGCCGCCTACGCGCGGCTCGTGGAGCGAGGGCTGAAGGCGGAGGGGTACCGCGTGGTCGGCGAGCAGGTGGACTTCGCGCTGCCCAACTTCCGCGCCGTCGCCGCCGATCTGAAGGAGCAGGGCGTCGACCTGGTCTTCGACGCCATCGACGCGCACGGCAACGCCCGGCTGTGCGCGGCGATCGACGCGGCGGGCGCCCGGATCACCGCCAAGGTCACCACCGTGCAGAACTGGACGTCGACGGTCGCCGACGACTACAAGGACGCCCCCCGCTGCCGCAACGCCCTGTGGGCCACGGGGTCCGGCCGCAACTTCGAGGACACCGGGCACGATGCCGTACGGGAGTTCCGGGACGCCACCGAGGGCCTTCGGACGCACTCCCAGTGGCAGCTGGAGGGCTGGGCGGCGGCCATGTGGTTCACGGAGGCCGCCCAGTCCTGCGCACGGGACGGTGACGGCGTCACGCGCGCGTGCGTCGACGCCTACATGGACCGCAGCGACGGGTACACCGCCGACGGGCTGCTCCTGCCCGTGCGGTTCGCGCGGCTGGCCGAGCCGCCCGCGACCCGCAGGACCTGTCTGTCGGTGGCCCGCTGGCGGGACGGGCGGGGCTGGGTCGCGCAGGGCGACATGGACCGCACCTGCTTCGAGGTGCCCCAACTCGCCTACCGGCCCTGACGGCCGCGCCCGCTGGGACAGAATTCGACCATGTTGGAGACCTCGGCACGGCTGCTGCGACTGCTCTCGCTCCTCCAGGCCCACCGCGAGTGGTCCGGCGCCGACCTCGCCGACCGGCTCGGCGTCACCCCGCGCACCGTGCGCCGGGACGTCGACCGGCTGCGCGAACTGGGCTACCCGGTCAACGCCAGCCCCGGCACGGGCGGCGGCTACCAGCTCGGCGCGGGCGCGGAACTGCCGCCGCTGCTCCTGGACGACGAGGAGGCCGTCGCCGTGGCCGTCGGACTGCGCACGGCCGCCGGGCAGGGCATCGAGGGCATCGGCGAGACCTCGGTGCGCGCCCTCGCCAAGCTGGAGCAGGTCCTGCCGAACCGGCTGCGCCGCCGGGTGGGCGCCCTGAACGCGTTCACCGTGCCGATGCTGCGCGGCCCGCAGCCCGGTGCCGTCGACCCGGCGGTGCTGACCGAGCTGGCCCATCTGTGCCGGGACGCCGAGCGGCTGCGCTTCGCGTACCGGGACCACGAGGGCGCCTCCACCCGCCGTACCGTCGAACCGCACCGGCTGGTCTGCACCGAGCGGCGCTGGTACCTCGTCGCCTGGGACCTCGACCGGGACGACTGGCGCACCTTCCGCGTCGACCGTGTCACCCCCAGACCCCCGCACGGCCCCCGCTTCACCCCGCGCCCCCCGCCCGCCGACGACCTCGCCGCGTACGTCTCGAAGGGCGTCTCCACGCGCGCGTACGCCGCGCAGGCGGTCGTCCGGCTGCTGGTGCCGCTGGCGGAGGCGGCCGAGCGGGTCTCGCCGTCGGCGGGACAGCTGGAGGCGGACGGGCCGGGCGCGTGCGTGCTGCGCACCGGGGCCGCGAGCCTGGACGTGATGGTCGTCCACGTGGCGCTGACGGGCTTCGAGTTCGAGGTGCTGGAGCCCGCCGGGCTGACCGACGCGATCAGGGCGACCCGGGACCGGCTGACACGGGCGCTGGACCGCTCGGCGGGGACCGGGGACGGCTGAGGAGGAGCGGGTTCCGTGTCGGAACCGTGCTTTTCTCATGCGCCGTCAGATCCCGGGGCACCGTCCGGAATCGGAAAGAAAAGGGTCCCGGAGGTCCGTCCGTGCGGCCTTTAACCGCCGCGTATTCCGGACGGTGGTGTGACACGCGGGAATTACGTTCGATTGTGCGAGGCGGGTGCAAGGAACCCCTCGTATGTGTGACAAAGCAGGGCCGAAACGCCTGTCGTGATCCTGTGACAGAAGCGTGACCGGAGGGGGATCGGCTACCGACGGTGGCCCGATCCGGCGGGCAGGCCCTAGCGTGGCGGTATGGCACCGATACCGAAACCCCCTACCGAACCCCAGGACGACCCGGACGGCTACGTGGGACTGGGCGCGGAGCGGGCCGAGCTGCTCGCGCGCGAGCAGGGCTGGTCCACGGTCCGTTCGCTGCCGCCGGGGGCGATCATCACGATGGAGTACCGCGCGGGACGGCTGAACCTCGAGGTGAGGGACGGCCGGGTGACGCGGGCCTGGAAGGGCTGAGACGCCCGCCGGGGGCACCCTCCGGACCCTCCGGCCCCCCGGACGACGACGGCCCCGGTTCCTTCCCAGGAACCGGGGCCGTCGCTGCGGGGTGGGTGTGTGCGTACCGTCCCGCTGTCCGCCGGCTAACCGCCCGTCAGGGGGCGGGCCGCCGAGGCCGTGCCGCGGGCGACGCGGTCCGGGTGGGGCGGCCTGCGGCTGCCGACCGGGGTGACCGGGGTGCGCTCCGAGCGGGTCGTGTGCGGGCCTGGTGCCAGATAGGCGGGCGCCCGGGGCGAGCGGGCCGCGGGCTCGCTCTGCGCGGCCGTCGGACGCGGCGTGACCAGCACCGGCGCCCCGACGGGGGTGACGGGGGCGGGGGCCGAGCCGCGGGTGCGCCACCGGTCGCGGAGGTCGAAGACGGCCGTCTCGGTGCGGGCGATCAGCGGCTCGCACCACGGCAGCGCCAGCAGGATCAGCAGACCCGCGGCCCAGCCGAGCAGGACGTCGCTCAGCCAGTGCGTGCCGAGGTAGACCGTGGCGAGACCCACGCCGAGCGAGGTGACCGCGGAGACGGCGGACAGCCAGCGGCGGGCTCTGGGGGTGGAGGCCAGATAGGCCAGGATGCCCCAGGTGACCACGGCGTTCGCGGTGTGGCCGCTGGGAAATATATCGCCGCCCAGACCCATCTCGCTGGAGCCGATGGTGGTCGCGTAGTGCGGTCCGAGCCGCCCCATGCCGTACTTGGCGGCACCCACCGTGATGTTCAGCAGCAGCAGCGCCGCGCCCAGTGTCAGCAGCGGGCGCAGGGTGTGCTGCCGCCAGGAGCGCCAGCCCAGCCAGGCCGAGACCATCACGGCGGTGGGGCCGCGCTGGCCGAGGACCACGTAGTAGTCCACGAACCAGTGGATCTCCGACCACTGCTGGTACGGCCGGAAGAACATGACCTGCCAGTCGAGCCGGACCAGCCACGAGGTGATGACGACGAGCCACACCATGGCCAGGTAGAAGGCGAGGGTCGCCGCGAACAGGGCGACCCGGTGCCGGCTCATCTTCGGCATGTCGAGGAGAGCCGGTCGTTCCGGCTCTCGGTCCAGCCTCGCGAACACCCGGTCCAGACGGGTGAGGTTTCGTTCGGTACGCACCCAATCGACGTTACAGCGAGTGAGTGCTCGTGCCCGGCGAATCCACGGCTTTGTGATGACGATGTGATGTGGGATTCCTCTCAGGGAGGGGTTTATTTCCTAGGAATCCGCTATCGAGTCCTGTGCCTCCCTTCAATTCCTTTGATCATTCTGCGTCACCGTTTATTGGCGCTTATGAATTCGTTCACCGGGTGATGGGGAGGAATTCCCTTGCCGCTCATCGGACCCGCTGGGCGGATCATGGCGGGCCCGAGCCGTTCAGCCAGAACGCCCCGTACGCCGCCGAGACCACCGCCGCACCGGCCACCACCAGCGCCGACGTGCGCGGACGTGCCCGGGCCAGGGCGAGCGCCAAGGGCAGCAGCAGCGGGAACGCGGGCATCAGCAGGCGCGGTTTCGAGCCGAAGTAGCTCGACGCGCACAGCGCGAGCGCGGTGACGACCCCGGAGTACACGAGCAGCGGCAGCGGCTGGCCCCGCCGCACACAGACGACGTACAGCCACACCACCAGGCCCACCCCGACGGTCAGACCGACGCCCGCGAGCGCCGACGGGAACGAGGTGAACTTCTCGGCGGTGAACCGGGCGAAGGCGTACCCGCCGTCGAAGCCGTTGCGCCAGCCCGCCTGGACGTCGAGATAGCCGAGCGGCCCCTTGCCGGTGCGACGGCCGACCCACAGGACGTAGGCGGCGGTGCCGAAGGGGGCGAGGAGCAGGCCCAGGGCGCGGGGCAGGAGGCGGGCGCCGTCGTCGCGCGCCGCGCTTCGGTCCCGCACGAACGAGACGGTACCGGCCGCCCACACCGCGGCCACGACGGCCAGTCCGACAGGCCGGGTCAGACCCGCGAACGAGGCGAGGACACCGGCCGTCACCCACCGGCCGGTGAGCACCGCGTACAGCGACCAGGCGGCCAGAGCGGTGAACAGCGACTCGCTGTACGCCATCGACTGGACGATCCCGACCGGCAGCACCGCCCACAGCAGCACCGCGCAGACCCCGGCGCGCCGGCCGTGCACATGGTCCGCGACCGCGAAGACGCCCCAGGCCGCGGCGAGCGAGGCGAGCAGGCTCACCACGAACCCCGCGTCGGCGGCGGAGAACGGCGTCACCGCCGCGAGGCCCCGCTCCAGCCACGGCAGCAGGGGGAAGAAGGCCAGGTCGGAGTGGAGATCACCGTTGGGCAGCCGGACCTCGTAGCCGTACCCCAGCTCCGCGACCCTCGCGTACCAGAGGGAGTCCCAGCGGGCGGTCAGCAGCGTGTACGCGCTCTTGTCGCGGGCGGCGCTCCACACGGCCAGCGTGAGCAGGCCGAGGGCGCGGACGGCGGCGTACCCGAGGAGGGCGGGCGCCGCCCGGCGCAGGGCGGGCCCGCGGGGGGCCGCGCGCGTCTCAAGATCGGTCACGGGTCCGATTATCGGCCGTCGCCCGAACCGGACGGCCCCGGAGCGCGTGTTCACCGGAGAGGGTGAGTGGTGTACGCCACACGTGTTCTCCGCGGAGTGTGAGAGGTCCACCACTTGGCCGACGCGCGAACTCGCGTACGCTGACGTGTCACTCGCCTTCGTTGCGCGGGCCGGAGATCACCGCTCCACTCCGGCCGAGGTCACGGGGAGTCCCCACCCCGCGATGCCCGCCGAGCGCGAGGGAACTTCTGGGAGGTACGTACATGTCCGGGACGACCACGGCCGCCGCAGCGCTGCGCCGTCGGGCGGCCGGGGCCGGTGCAAACCGCTGGGTCGTCCTCGTCGTCCTGTGCGTGAGCCTGCTCCTGGTGGCGCTCGACGCGACGGTGCTGCACGTGGCGGTCCCCGCCGTCACCGAGGACCTCAGGCCCGGCGCGATGGAACTGCTCTGGATCGTCGACGTCTACCCCCTGGTCTGCGCCTCGCTGCTGATCCTGTTCGGCACGCTCGGCGACCGGGTCGGCCGCAGGCGCGTGCTCCTGCTCGGGTACGCCCTGTTCGGCCTCGCCTCCGCCCTCGCCGCCCTCGCGCGCGACCCGCAGGTGCTGATCCTGGCCCGCGCGCTGCTCGGCGTCGGCGGCGCCATGATCATGCCCGCGACGCTGTCGATCCTGCGCCAGGTCTTCCCCGACCGGCGCGAGCGGGCGCTCGCGATCGGCATCTGGAGCGCGGTCGCCGCCGTCGGCGCGGCCGTCGGCCCGCTGCTCGGCGGGTTCCTCCTGGAACACTTCTGGTGGGGCTCGGTCTTCCTCGTCAACATCCCGCTGATGCTGGTCAGCCTGCCCGTCGGCCGCCTCCTCCTGCCGGAGTCGAAGGGCAAGGTCGAGGGCCCCTGGGACGTGGTCGGCGCGCTGACCGCCGCCGCCGGTCTCTTCGGCCTGGTCCTCGGCGTGAAACGGCTCGGCAGCGGTGAACTGGACGGCGTCACCGCGCTGCCCCTGCTCGCGGGCGCGACCCTGCTGACCGTCTTCGTACGACGCCAGCGCCGCCGCCGGCACCCCCTGGTCGACCTGCGGATGTTCGCCCGGCCCGCGTTCTCCACCTCGGTGGGCTGCATCGTCCTGGCGATGCTCGCGCTGGTCGGCCTGGAGCTGATCGCCGCCCAGTACCTCCAGCTGGTGCTCGGCCTCTCCCCGCTCCAGACGGGGCTGCGGCTGCTCCCGCTGACCGTCGCCGCCATGGCCTCCGGGCTCGCGGGCGCCCGCATGCTGCGCCGGTTCGGCCCGCGCGCGATGGTCTGCTTCGGCTTCTGCCTGACGGCGGCGGCCGTGCTGACCCTGCTCGCGATGGGCGGCCGCGACAACCCCGCCCTGCTCCTCGTCGGTTTCGTGCTGCTGGGCTTCGGCCTGGAGACGACGCTGTTCGGGGCGTACGAGTCGATGCTGAGCGAGGCGCCGTCCGAGCAGGCCGGCGGCGCCGCCGCGATCGGCGAGACCTCCTACCAACTGGGCGCCGGCATCGGCATCGCGCTGCTCGGCAGCGTCATGAACGCGGCCTACGCCCCCGGCCTGTCGAACGTGCCGGGCGTGCCCGCGTCGGCGTCGACGGCCGCCGGGCACTCGCTGGGTGAGGCCTACGAGGTCGCCGGACGGCTCGGCGGTTCGGCCGGGGAGAGTCTGCGCCGCACCGCGCGCGACTGCTTCGTGCACGGACTGCATGTGACGCTGCTGGTGAGCGCCGGGTTGCTGCTGCTGGGCGCGGTGATGGCGCTGCGGCTGCCGCGGACCATGCAGTGCGACCAGTTGCCGGAGCCGGCCGCCGGGGTGGAGCTGCCCGCGCCGCGGGACGTGGCCGACTCGCGGGTCTCCGCCTGACGTTGCCGCTGACGCGTTCCGCCGTACTGGACGCGGGGGACGACGGGCCGTAACGTCGGCCCCGAATGCCCGTGACTAGCAGTGCTAGTTTTTCTGAGTGCCGGAGGGTGTCCCCATGTCCGCGTCCTCGAAGCCGCCCGCCTTCGACCCCGCCGACCCGCTCGGCCTCGACGATCTCCTGGACCCCGAGGACCTGGCCGTCCGCGCCACCGTCCGCTCCTGGGCCGCGGACCGGGTGCTGCCGCATGTCGCCGGGTGGTACGAGAGCGGCGAGCTGCCCGGCATCCGGGAACTCGCCCGGGAACTGGGCGGGATCGGCGCGCTCGGCATGTCCCTGGAGGGCTACGGATGCGCGGGCGCGACCGCCGTGCAGTACGGCCTGGCCTGTCTGGAACTGGAGGCCGCCGACTCCGGCATCCGGTCGCTGGTCTCCGTGCAGGGCTCCCTCGCCATGTACGCGATCCACCGCTTCGGCAGCGAGGAGCAGAAGCGGGAGTGGCTGCCGCGCATGGCCGCGGGCGAGGTCATCGGCTGCTTCGGACTGACCGAGCCCGACCACGGCTCCGACCCCGCCTCGATGCGCACCCACGCCAAGCGGGACGGCGCGGACTGGATCCTGAGCGGCCGCAAGATGTGGATCACCAACGGGTCCGTCGCCGGGGTCGCCGTCGTGTGGGCCCAGACCGACGAGGGCATCCGCGGGTTCGCCGTACCGACCGACGCCCCCGGCTTCTCGGCGCCCGAGATCAAGCACAAGTGGTCCCTGCGCGCGTCCGT
Source organism: Streptomyces sp. NPDC090106 (assembly GCF_044747265.1). Taxonomy (NCBI): domain Bacteria; kingdom Bacillati; phylum Actinomycetota; class Actinomycetes; order Kitasatosporales; family Streptomycetaceae; genus Streptomyces; species Streptomyces sp. NPDC090106. The sequence continues at coordinate 55,165 of NZ_JBIVDS010000019.1, forward strand.
CACCAGCGAACTCGTCCTCGACGACGTACGGCTGCCCGCGGACGCCGTCCTGCCGGAGGTCGTGGGGCTCAAGGGCCCGCTGAGCTGCCTCTCGCACGCCCGGTACGGGATCGTGTGGGGCGCCATGGGCGCGGCGCGGTCCTGCTTCGAGGCCGCGGTCGACTACGCGAAGTCCCGCGAGCAGTTCGGGCGGCCCATCGGAGGGTTCCAGCTCACCCAGGCCAAGCTGGCCGACATGGCGGTCGAACTGCACAAGGGGATGCTGCTCGCCCACCATCTGGGGCGGCGGCTGGACGCCGGACGACTCCGTCCGGAGCAGGTCAGTTTCGGCAAGCTGAACAATGTGCGCGAGGCGATCGAGATCTGCCGGACCTCGCGGACGATCCTCGGCGCCAACGGGATCTCCCTGGAATACCCCGTCATGCGGCACGCGACGAATCTGGAGTCGGTGCTGACGTACGAGGGGACCGTCGAGATGCACCAACTGGTACTGGGCAAGGCGCTCACCGGACTGGACGCCTTCCGGTAAACGTCTTCGGTTCTCGGTGGGACCCTGCGCGGGGCAGGGCCGGTGAGCGGCCCTGCCTCAGCTCTGGTTGAAGAAGCCGTCCGTGCGGTGCGCGGCCGGGTCGCCGTTCACGATCTCCGTGTTGGCGGGGGTCAGCAGGAACACACGGGTCGAGACACGCTCGATCGAACCGCGCAGTCCGAAGATGAGGCCCGCGGCGAAGTCCACGACGCGCTTGGCGTCGGAGGCCTCCATCGCGGTCAGGTTCATGATGACGGGAACGCCGTCCCGGAAGAGCTCGCCGATGGCGCGCGCGTCCCGGAAGCTGTCCGGGGTGACCGTGCCGATCCGGCGCCCCTTCTCCTCGGCCACCTCCGAGGCCACCTTGACCCGGGGGTCGGTGACCCAGGCATCCCCGGCCTCGGTCCCTTCGGAGTATCCGTCGTCGTCGTAGTAACGCTCGTCATCGTTGTCGTCAACGAGGCCCAGCCAGGCACTCGCCTTGCGCACCGATCCCATGGACGCCTCCTCTCACAGCACTCTCTCTTGCTTACCGCATCCCTATGGTCATCCATGATGCGGACGTCGCGCCAAGTGGATAGACGCCGCGCGGGGGGTTTGTGACGGTACTGGTGCAGAGCGAATCCGTCGAGGGCCCAGCATTCCCAAGGGGCGTTCCTCGTACGGCTGCTGACTGTGAGTGAAATATGATTCTTCACGGCGTATGGGTGACGGGCGGGGCGTACGGGTGAACAGGGTGGTGGATACGATGCCGCAGCTGAACGCCGTAAGCGCCCCGGGGGATCACCATGTTCGGAATCGTCAGACCGTGCAGCCACCGTCTCGGTGAGCGTCTCAAGACCGAGTGGATGGCGCATCTGTGCGGGCTGTGTCTCGCCCTGCGCAAGGACCACGGCCAGTTCGCGCGGATCGTCACCAACTACGACGGGCTGCTGATATCGGTTCTGACGGAGGCTCAGACCGCGCGGACCGACCGGGGACGGCGTACGGCGGGGCCGTGCCCGTTGCGCGGGATGCGCACCGCGTCCGTCGCGAACGGCGAGGGCGCGCGGCTGTCGGCGGCCGTCTCGCTGGTGCTCGCCTCGGCCAAGGTCCGTGACCATGTCGCCGACGGGGACGGGCTGCTGGCCCACCGGCCCGTGGCCCTCGCCGCGCGCCGGGTCGCCTCGGGCTGGGGCGCCGCGGGTGCGCGCAGCGGCTCGGCGGTCGGCTTCGACACGGGACTGCTCGTCGATGCCGTCGACCGGCAGCTCGGCATCGAGACCCTCGCCGGACCCGGGACGCCGATCCTGACGGTCACCGAACCGACCGAGACGGCCACGGCCGCCGCGTTCGCGCACACCGCGGTGCTGGCCGGGCGGCCCGGCAACGCGCTGCCCCTCGCCGAGGCCGGCCGGCTCTTCGGACGGCTCGCGCATCTGCTGGACGCCGTGGAGGACCGGGAGACGGACGCCGCGTCGGGCGCGTGGAACCCGCTGACGGCGACGGGGACGTCCCTGGCGGAGGCCCGGCGGCTGGCCGACGACGCCCTGCACGGCATCCGGCTCGCGCTGCGGGAGACGGAGTTCGAGGACGCCCGGCTCGCCCATGTGCTGCTCGTGCACGAGCTGCGGAACTCCGTGGACCGCGCCTTCGGCACGTCCTCGTGCGGACACGGTGACGGACACGCCGACGGGCAGGGGGGAGCGTCGGCCGTCGCGGACCCGGCGCTGATGTCCTCGCCGTACGCGCCGCCCGGGCCCGGTGGTCCGGGTGGTCCGGGATGGCAGCCCCCGCAGCCGCCCCGCCGGGACCGGCGCGGGCTGCTCGCGGGCTGTGCGGTGTGGCTCGGGCTCGCCTGCACCTGCCAGATGTGCTGCGGGGAGTTCGAGGACCCGTGGAGCAGACAGCGCAGGGAAGGACTGTGTCAGCAGTGCGACGGCTGTGGCGACTGCTGCAGCGGCTGTGGTGACTGCTGCAGTTGCTGCGACTGCTGCGGGAACTGCTGCGACGGCTGTGACTGCGGCTGCGACTGCTGAGCGCCGGTTGAGGGGAAGCGCGTGTGAAGGCGGGGAGAAGAAGGAGAAGAGCAGGCAGCGGGAGAAGGTCGGCTCAACAGGAACAGGACCACACTCGACCGAAGTCGATGTGGGAGCGCGTGACCAGACGCTGCTGCGCATGCATGGGGCAAGTGGAACAGGCATCCGGTTGGTCCGTCAACGAATTGAGACGTACGGCTCACAGTTCGGACAGCCTTGACAGTGAGGGGAAACGAGCACGTAGTCTCGACGGGCGGCCCTGCTGAGGGGCTCGGCCGCGCTGTTCCTGTGTGAAGGCATTCCACCGAGTTCGTCTCGATTCGTCGCGACTCGACGCCATGGAGCCTTCCCATGTCCTCCGACATCCTTGTCAACACCTCCACCGCGCGGAACACCGTCGCTCTGCGGGGCGTCCCGCCGCGCCGCTTCTCGCTGGTGATCGTCGGGGCCGGGCCGCGGGGGACCGGCCTGATCGAACGGATCGCCGCCAACGCGCCCGAGCTGTACGACGGTTCGGGCCTCGACATCCATCTCGTCGACCCGCACGCGCCGGGCTCCGGGCGCATCTGGCGCGCCGCCCAGTCGCCGCTGCTGTGGATGAACTCGCACGCCGAGGACATCACGATGTTCACCGACGAGACCGTGCGCATGGAGGGCCCCGTGCGCCCCGGCCCCACCCTGCACGAATGGGCCGGCGTCGACGGCCGCACCTTCGCGGACCGCCAGCTCCAGGGCGCCTATCTGCGCTGGGTGCACGAACAGGCGGTGGCCGCGCTGCCGTCCACGGTCCGGGTCCACCACCACCCGAGACGGGCCCTGCGGGTCGACGGGCCGCGCGAGGGCCGCCAGCAGGTCTGGCTGGAGGGCCGCCCCCGCCCCCTCCTGGCCGACCTCGTCGTCCTCGCCCTCGGTCATCTGGACGCCGAACTCGACGACGAACAGGCGGACCTGGCGCGGTACGCCCGCGAGCACGACCTTGTCCACCTGCCGCCCGACTTCACCGCCGACAGCGACCTGTCCGCCCTCGCACCCGGCGAGCCCGTCCTCGTCCGCGGCTTCGGACTCGCCTTCGTCGACCTGATGGTCCTGCTCACCGAGGGCCGCGGCGGACGCCACGAAGGGGACACCTACCTGCCTTCCGGGCGGGAACCGGTGCTGTACGTCGGATCGCGGCGCGGAGTGCCGTACCACTCGAAGATCGGGTACGAGTGGACGGGGGAGAGGCCGCCGCTGCCCCGGTTCTTCGGGCCCGCCGAGGTCGACGAACTCCTCGCCCGGCCGGGCGGGTTCGACTTCCGGCGCGATGTGTGGCCGCTGGTGGAGAAGGAACTGGGGTTCGCCCACTACCACCGGCTGTTCGCCGAGCACCCGGACCGGACGGCCCTGGGATGGGCCGAGTTCGAGGCCCGCTACGCCGCCGGCACGGACCTGGGCGCCCTGGTCGCCGCCGCCGTCCCCGACCCCGCCGACCGGCTCGACCTCACCGCGCTCGACCGGCCCCTCACGGGGGCGCGGTACGACTCCGCGGAGGAGTTCCAGGACGCCCTGCGCGGCTACGTCGAGGACGACCTGGGACGCCGTCACACCCCCTCGCACAGCCCGGACCTGGCGGTCTTCCTCGGGCTGCTCTCCGTCTACGGGCAGCTCGTCCGGCTCGGCGACATCGGGCCCTGGTGGCACGGCTTCTTCAGCTACCTGGCCTCCGGGCCGCCCGGACCCCGGCTGCGGCAGATGCTCGCGCTGTCCCGTGCCGGACTCCTGAGGTTCGTGGGCGCCGACATGGCCGTCACCGCCGAGGACGGGGTGTTCCGGGCGACGAGCACGACCGTCCCCGGCGCCGTCGTCGAGGCGCGGGCGCTGGTCGAGGCGCGCCTGCCGGACCCGACCGTCGGACGGGCCCGGGACACCCTGCTGCGCGAGCTGGACGGCGCCGTCGAGACCCCGGACGGGCTGCTGCGCGTGGACCCCGCCGACGGCCGGATCCTGGACGGCGCCGGCCGGCCCCACCCGCGGCGCTTCGCCCTCGGCCCGTACACCGAGGGCCGCGCCCCCGGCGCCTTCACGCGGCCCCGCACCGGCGGCCCCGCGTTCCGGCAGAACGACGCGACGGCACGGGCCGCGCTGCGGCTCCTGAACGCGCTCGCCGGCACCGGGGAGCCCGACGCGAGCCCCCGGAACGTCGCGTGACCCGCCCCGCGCGGGCCCTCCGGCGCGCCGCGGCCGTCCCCGTACCCGATCACCCGCGCCGCGACCGCACCCGGGCGCTCCTTCCGAAGGTGCCGTGATGCTGCATCTCTCCGCCGGTATCGACCGGCCGTCCGCGTACGACGCCGACGGCTACGTCGAGCTGGCCCGGCTCGCCGAGCAGGGCGGCCTCGACTTCGTGACGCTGGACGACTCCTTCGCCCGCCCCGGGCCCGACGCGCTCGCCGTGCTGTCCCGGGTGGCGCCCGCCACCGGCAGGATCGGTCTGGTGCCGACCGTGACGACCACGCACACCGAGCCCTTCCACGTGCAGGCCGCCGTCGCCACCCTCGACTGGATCAGCGGGGGCCGGGCCGGCTGGCGGCTCGACGTGTCGGTCACCGAGGGCGAGGCCCGGCTCTTCGGGCGCCGGCACGCCGCGCCCGTCGACGCGTTGTGGCGGGAGGCGGGCGAAGTCGCCGACGCCGCCGGGCGGTCGTGGGACAGCTGGGAGGACGGCGCCGGGACCCGGGGCCGGCCGGCCGGACGTCCCATCGGCCGGGACCGGCTCCACCACGCCGACCTCGCGGGCGGGACCTTCCCGGTCCGCGGCCCCTCGATCGTGCCCCGCCCCCCGCAGGGCCACCCGGTCCGCGTGGTCGACGCCACCGAGGGGCACCCCCGCGCCGTGGCCGCCCGGTACGCCGACGTGGCCCTCGTACGGGCCGCGAGCACCGCGCACGCCGCCGCCGTCCGCACCGAACTGCGTTCGCTCGCCGAGCGGTTCGGACGGGACCCCGGTGAACTGCGCGTCCTCGTCAGCCTCCTCGTCGATCTCGGGGGCGGCGAGCACGCGGCCGAGCCCGGGCACGGCGGCGGCGGACCCCGGCCGACCGCGCAGGGTCCGCTGTACCGGGGCGGCCCCGTCGACCTCGCCGACCTGATGGCGTCCTGGCACGGCGAGGGCGTCGCCGACGGCTTCCATCTCACGCCCGTCGAACCCCGCCGCGACCTGGAGCGCCTCGTCAACGGCACGGTGGCGCTGCTCCAGCACCGGGGGATGTTCCGCACCTTCTATCCGGGCAGCACGCTCCGTGAGCACCTGGGACTGGCCCGGCCCGCCAACCGGTACGCGAGGGACGCCTCATGAGCGTGCGGAAGCAGATCCATCTCGCGGCGCGCCTCCCCGGCGTCGACGGGACCACCGTCCGGGCCGATCCGCGCTCGCGCTCCCCGATCGCGTTCTCCTCCCTCGCGCATCTCGCCCGCACCGCCGAACGCGGCCTGTTCGACTTCTTCCTGCTCGGCGATGAGCTCGGGCCGCGCGAGCACACGGGCCGCGTCCACGGCCCGGATGCGGCCGGACGCCCCGAGCCGGTCACCGTCCTGAACGCGCTCGCCGGTGTGACAGAGCACCTCGGGCTCGCCGCCACCGTCGACGTGACCTTCGACGAGCCCTACGGACTGGCCCGCAGGTTCGCCACCCTCGACCATCTCAGCGGCGGCCGGGCGGCCTGGAACCCGGTGACCTCCTCCGTCGCCCGGGCCGCCGAGTTCGTCGCCACGGCAGGGGAGTTGTGGGACTCCTGGACGCCCGAGGGGGAGGCCAGGCCGTTCGCGCACCGGGGGCGGCACTTCGACATCGCGGGCGCGTTCGGGGTGCCGCGCTCACCGCAGGGGCATCCGGTCGTCATCCAGGCCGGGGACCGCGAGGAGGAACGGGAGTTCGCCGCCGCCACGGCCGACGTGGTCCTCTCCCGGCACAGCGCGCTGGAGGCCGGGCAGGTCTTCTCCGCCGACGTCAAGCGCAGGCTCGCCAGGTACGGGCGCGGCCCCGGCGACCTGAAGATCATGCCGGGGGTCGGCGTCGTCCTCGGTGACACCGCCGCCGAGGCACGTGAGAAGGCGGCCGAGATCCGGCGCCAACAGGTCACACCGCAGGCCGCGTTGCTCACCCTGGAGCGGATCTGGGGCACCGACCTCTCCTCGTACGACCCGGACGGGCCGCTGCCCGAGACCGACCCGCTGCCCGAGACCGACCCGGTGCCGGGGATCACGCAGGGGCGGACCCGGCGCGCGGACACCGTCGCGCTCGCCGAGAAGTGGCGGGCCCTGTCCAAGGAGAAGGGGCTGTCGATCCGGCAGACCGTGATCGAGGCGGGCGGCCGGCCGCTCTTCGTCGGCACCCCGGGGGCGATCGCCGCCGAACTCGACGCGTTCGTGCGGAAGGACGCCTGCGACGGCTTCGTCCTCGTCCCGCACCTCGCTCCGGGCGGCCTCGACGACTTCGTCGACCAGGTGGTGCCGCTGCTCCAGGAACGGGGCGCGCACCGCACGGAGTACGGGGACACGACCCTGCGCTCGCATCTCGGGCTCACCGGTCCGGCAGGGGAGGACTGAGCGCGCGAACGGCCTCCCGGGCGGTGCGCGAGGGGCGTTTTTCGGCGAGGCGGCGAGGGACCGCGCGCCGCCCGCCCGACTGGCCCCGCACGCCGCGTCCCCGCCTTCCCGCTGCCAGGCAATACGCCGGACAACGCCTGTGCCGCAAGGGATCTGCGGCTGCTTCGAACGGCCGTCGAAACTTGGGAAACTCATGGGTGGTTCAAAGGTTGACGGCCGAAAGGCGCCCTTGCGCCTACCGGGCGGTCGGCCGAATACTCCCCCTCAGCGCTTGTCAGGGGCACGGCGTGTTCGAAATCCGGACGCCCGGACTCCCGGCTGCGCCTCACGGGCCCCGACCCCACGCGGGCCCCCGGCTTCCCTGGGAGGGAACGAAAAGTGAGGATCAAGCGCACCACCCCCCGCAGTGGCATCACGAGACGGACCCGGCTGATCGCCGTCTCCACCGGACTCGTGGCCGCCGCCGCGATCGCGATCCCCAACGCGAACGCCGCGGACGTGTCCACCTTCAGCTCCACCCAGCTGAAGAGTGCGAGCGGTTCCGTGCTCAAGGCCGACATCCCGGGCACCGCCTGGGCCGTCGACAGCAAGACCAACCGTGTCGTCGTCACCGTCGACAGCACGGTCTCCAAAGCGGAGATCGCCAAGATCAAGCGGCAGGCCGGCGCCAACGCCGGGGCGCTGACGATCAAGACGACCCCGGGCAAGTTCAACAAGCTGATCTCCGGCGGCGACGCCATCTATGCGAGTAGCTGGCGCTGCTCGCTCGGCTTCAACGTCCGCAGCGGCAGCACCTACTACTTCCTGACCGCGGGTCACTGCACCGACGGCGCGGGCAACTGGTGGTCCAACTCCGCCCGCACCACGCTCCTGGGCGCGACCGCGGGCTCCAGCTTCCCGACCAACGACTACGGCATCGTCCGGTACTCGACCAGCTACCCGACGTCGTCCATCTCGGGCACCGTCGGCAGCGTCGACATCACCAGCGCCGCCACGCCCTCCGTGGGGACGACGGTCTACCGGCGCGGCTCGACCACCGGTACCCACAGCGGCCGGGTCACCGCCCTCAACGCGACCGTGAACTACGGGAGCGGCGACATCGTCTACGGCATGATCCAGACCACGGTCTGCGCCGAGCCCGGCGACTCCGGCGGTCCGCTCTACTCCAACAGCGGTATCGCCTACGGTCTGACCTCCGGCGGCAGCGGCAACTGCACCTCCGGCGGGACGACCTTCTTCCAGCCGGTCACCGAGGCCCTGAGCGCGTACGGCGTCAGCGTCTTCTAGTCGCCGTCCTCGCGTCGCCCGGTGCCCCGGCACCGCCGCGTCGCCCCCTCTGCCCCGGCTCACGAGCCGGGGCAGAGCCATTCCAGTACGGCGGGCAGCGCCTCGATCGCCCCGAAGTGACCGGCGTCCGGCTCCAGGACCGGGCGGGCTCGCGGGACGCGCCCCGCGAGCCAGGTGAAGTGACCGACCGGGGAGAAGCCGTCCAGCGCGCCCTGCCACAGCAGCACCGGGCGGGTGACGGACCCCGGGTCGAAACCCCAGCCGCTCAGCACCGCGAGATGGTCGTCGAGCCAGCCGTCCGCCGAGGTCCGCACCGCCTCGCGGTAGCCGCGCAGCAGCAGGTCGCCGACGGACGGGGCGGCCACCACCCGCCGGTCGGCGTCGGTGAGGTCCTCGCGCAGGGCCACCAGCAACTGCGCCGGGTCCCGGCGGATGTCGGCGGCCCGGGCGGCCAGCCGGCCCGCGAAGGCGAGCGGATCGGTCAGCGCCAGGGCACGTTCCTCGACCTGGGACCCGGCCATGCCCTCGAACCAGCGCAGGTCCACCGCGTCCGGCGGTGCCAGGGACGCCAGTGCCGCCACCCGTCCCACCCGTGCGGGCAGCAGCGCGGCACAGGCCAGGGCGTGCGGGGCGCCGCCCGCGCGGCCCAGGACGGCGAACCGGTCGAGGCCGAGCGCGTCGGCGAGGTCCGCCACGTCCCGCGCGGTGTCCGCGATCCGGCGCCCCGGGTCACGGTCCGAACCGCCGTAGCCGGGACGGTCGTAGGCGACGAAGCGCACCCCGGGGCGCGCGGTCATGACGGCCTCGGGCAGCGCTCCGGTGCGGGAGCCCGGGGTGTCGTGCAGCACCACCACGGGAGTGCCGTGCGGGTCGCCGTGCTCCGCGACCGTCAGCCGCCGTCCGTCCCGTGCGCGTATCGCGTCGACCACCCGTGTCCTCCGTCTCCCCATCGTGTACAGCGCGGAGTTACCGTCGAAGTACACACCTTGTGCGCCTGACGCGGACCCTGGGGGGCCGACATGGTCGAGGAGTTGGTGGCGGCGGGCGTGACACTCGCCTCCGCCGGAGCGGTGTACGTGATGGCCGCCGCCCGCGTCGTCAAGCAGTACGAGCGGGGCGTGGTGTTCCGCCTCGGCAGACTCCGGCCCGACGTGCGCGGGCCCGGGTTCACGATGATCGTGCCGGGCGTCGACAAGCTGCGCAAAGTCAACATGCAGATCGTGACGATGCCGGTGCCCGCGCAGGAGGGCATCACCCGGGACAACGTGACGGTACGGGTGGACGCCGTCGTCTACTTCAAGGTGACCGGGCCGGCCGAGGCGGTCGTCCGGGTCGAGGACTACCGGTTCGCGGTCTCGCAGATGGCACAGACCTCGCTGAGGTCGATCATCGGCAAGAGCGAGCTGGACGATCTGCTGGCCGACCGCGAAAAGCTCAACCAGGGGCTGGAGCTGATGATCGACAGCCCGGCCGTCGAGTGGGGCGTGACCATCGACCGGGTCGAGATCAAGGACGTCTCGCTGCCCGAGACCATGAAACGGTCCATGGCCCGGCAGGCGGAGGCGGACCGGGAGCGGCGGGCCCGGGTCATCAACGCGGACGCCGAGCTCCAGGCGTCGAAGAAGCTCGCCGAGGCCGCCAAGGAGATGTCCGAGCAGCCCGCCGCGCTCCAGCTCAGGCTGTTGCAGACGGTGGTGGCGGTGGCCGCCGAGAAGAACTCGACGTTGGTGCTGCCCTTCCCGGTGGAGCTGCTGCGGTTCCTGGAACGGGCGCAGCAGTCGACGCAGCAACCGGTGCAGGAGCAACGTCCCTCGTCCGAGAAGCGGTTGGATCCGGGCAGCGGAGGGTCGAATTCAGGACAGGACTAGACCTCACGGACCGCTGATGGGTTACTCGCTCGTAGTATTTGCACTGCGAAGATCCCTGGTGTGACTGTGCGCGGTCAAAGGCATGGCCGTGCGCGGGCGTGTGTAATCGCGTTCTATGTGCGTCCTGAAGTCAACCTTGTGCGCTCCCTGTGGGGTTCGGAAGAGTGGGCGCTCGTCAACCAGCCTTCCGGCCCGAGAAGTCCCCACAACGGATCGGGTCGACCCCCCACAGGAGGACGCGAGTTGAAGCACCGACGCATACCCAGGCGGCGGGCCGCCCTGGCCGGCGCGGGAATCGCCGCACTGGTCGCAGCGGGAGTCACCTTCCAGAGTGCGAACGCCAGTGAGCCCGTGCGAAGTTCCGCACCGAAGACCCTCTCGGCCCTCGCGGCCGGAAACCTCGCCTCGACGCTGGGCGAACAGCTCGGCGGCGACGCGGCGGGAACGTACTACGACGCGAAGAGCAAGTCCCTCGTCGTCAACGTCCTCGACGAGGCCGCCGCCTCCGTCGTGGAGAAGGCCGGCGCCGAGGCGCGGGTCGTCCGGAACTCCCTCGCCGAGCTGAGGAGCGCCGGCACCTCGGTCCGCGAGGCCGATGTCCCGGGCACCTCCTGGGTGACCGACCCCACCAGCAACAAGGTCGTCGTCACCGCCGACCGGACCGTCTCCGACGCCGAGTGGGCCTCGCTCACCAAGGTCGTCGACGGACTCGGCGGCACGGCCGAACTCCAGCGCACCAAGGGGGAGTTCAAGCCCTTCATCGCCGGTGGCGACGCGATCACCGGGGGTGGCGGGCGCTGCTCCCTCGGCTTCAACGTCGTCAAGGGCGGGGAGCCGTACTTCCTGACCGCGGGGCACTGCACCGAGGCGATCTCCGAGTGGTCGGACTCCAGCGGCGTCATCGGCACGAACGAGACGTCCAGCTTCCCGGACAACGACTACGGGCTCGTCAAGTACACCTCCGAGGTCGAGCACCCGAGCGAGGTGAACCTCTACGACGGGTCCGCGCAGGAGATCACCGGCGCGGCCGACGCGACGGTGGGCATGTCCGTGACGCGCAGCGGGTCGACGACCCAGGTGCACGACGGGACCGTCACCGGGCTGGACGCCACCGTGAACTACGGCAACGGGGACATCGTCAACGGGCTGATCCAGACCGACGTGTGCGCGGAGCCGGGGGACAGCGGCGGGTCGCTGTTCTCGGGAAGCAGCGCGGTCGGACTCACCTCCGGCGGCAGCGGTGACTGCACCTCCGGCGGGGAGACGTTCTTCCAGCCGGTGAGCGAGGCGTTGTCGGCCACGGGGACGTCGATCGGCTGACGGTCCGGTCCGGCAGACGGTTCACGCGGTGCGGGCGGGGAGGTGTTCCCCGCCCGCACCGTCCGTGTTCCGCCGCCGTGTTCCGCCGCCGGGCGGGGCCTACCGCGTCTGTTCCCGGGGCCCGCGTGCGCGCAGCATCGCCGCGGTCAGGGTGATCGCGGTGCCCGCCGCAGCCCAGGCCGAGAGGACCAGGAGCGGCGCTGTCGTGGCGTTGCCCTTGAAGTAGGCGATGGAGCGGGCGACCCAGGTGCCGGCGCCCGGGGGGAGGGCCGGGCCGATGGCGTTCCAGAACGGGGGCAGCATCGGCAGCGGGAAGGCGCCGCCCGCGCTCGGGTTGCCGGCGATGACCACGAGCAGGATCGCCAGTCCGATGCCGACGACCCCGAAGAGGCCCTGGAGGGCGAGCGTGGCCGCGCCCACCGCGAAGGTGACGAGCGCGCCCAGCCCCCAGAAGGCCATGACGCTGCCCGGCAGCGCGCCCAGGACCGGGCCCACGATCACCGCGCCGCCCAGTCCGCCGGCGATCGAGACGAGGGCCATCACGAGCAGCCGGATCACCGCGCGGCGCGCGTTGGCGGGCTTGGCGCCGGTGCTGATCGCGAGGATCGAGGCGGTCAGATAGCCGCCGACGCACCAGCCGACGACGACGTAGAAGGACGACAGCCCGTCGAAGTCCTGCGAGGAGGCCGGAGCCACGTCCACCGTGGTGAGGGTCCGCCGCTGGGAGGCTTCGAGGGCGGTGAGGTACTTCTCCAGGGTGGTGGCGAGGACCGTGCCGCCGCCGGACGCCACCAGGAGCGTGTCCTTCGTGCCGGTCGCGCGGACGACCAGCGCCCCGTCGATGTCCCGGTTCATGATCTGCTCGCGGGCCGTCGCCTCGTCGGTCACCGTCCGGGGGTCCAGCGGTGCGCCGGGCAGCTTCGCCAGCCGGGCCACCGTCTGCTCGGCCGCGGCGCGCGGCGCGACCACCCCGAACGGCACGTCCCGGGGCTTCGGGGCGTGCAGCGCCCCCACGTACGAGGCGATGAACAGCAGCTGGAGGGCGAGCACCCCGAGCACCAGCAGCGTGGCCCGCGGGGTGACCGCGTCCTTGACCTCGGAGAGGAAGCCGCCGCCGTTCGGGCCGCCGTCACGGATGCTGTTCTGTGTCATGTCCTCACAGTCCGAGGTCACGGACGTTTCCGCAGGTGGGAGGCGGCCGAACGGTTGTCGTACAGATGTTCGGAATTTGGTCTATGGTGGAGGAGAGGTAGCTGGGAACTGATGTTCGAAAACGGGAGGCGCGGATGCCAGGGTTCACGCATCTGCACACCGTCTCCGGGTTCTCCCAGCGCTACGGCGCCTCCCACCCGGAGCGCCTGGCCGAGCGCGCCTTCGAGCGGGGCATGGACGCCCTCGCCCTCACCGACCGCGACACCCTCGCGGGCACGGTCCGCTTCGCCAAGGCCTGCGCCAAGGCGGGGGTGCGCCCCCTGTTCGGCGCAGAGCTGGCCGCGCAGGAGCACGAGCCCGTACGGCGGGAGCGGCGCCGCACCCCCGTGCGCGGCGGTGCCTTCATCGACGAGTCGACACCCCGGGTCACCTTCCTCGCCCGGGACGGCGCCCGCGGCTGGGCCGATCTGTGCCGTCTGGTGACCGCGTCCCACGCCGCCGCCCGCACCGCCGGGGACACCCCGCTGCTGCCCTGGGACCGGAACCACGGCGACGGACTGACCGTGCTGCTCGGCCCCGCCTCCGACGTCGGCCGCGCGCTGGCCGCCGGACGCCCCGACCGCGCCGCCCGCCTCCTCGCTCCCTGGCGGGAACGGTACGGCGACGCGCTGCGCCTGGAAGCCGTGTGGCACGGGCGTGAGGGCACCGGGCCCGGCTCGCTGCGGCTGGCCGCCCGTACCGTCGGCTTCGCCGCGGAGCAGCGGGTGCGCCCGGTGCTCAGCAACGCCGCCCGGTACGCCGACCCCGGCCAGGGCCCGGTCGCCGACGTCCTGGACGCCGCCCGGCGGCTGGTCCCCCTCGACCCGGCGAAGGAGGGGGACTCCGGCGAGGCCTGGCTCAAGGACGCCGCCGCCATGTTCCGGGTCGCCGAACGGATCGTCGAGGCCGCGGGCTACCGGCGCGACACCGCGCACCGGCTGCTGGAGCAGACCCGGGCGACGGCCGCCGAGTGCCTGGTGGACCCCGAGGACGACCTCGGGATGGGCACCGTCCACTTCCCCGAGCCGGGGCTGGTCGGCGCGGGCCACCGCACCGCGCAGCGGGCGCTCGCCTCCCGGGCGGCGGCCGGAATGGTCCTCAAGGGATACACCGCACGGCACGCCTACTGGGAGCGGATGCACCACGAGCTGGACGTCATCGCCCACCACGGCTTCGCCTCCTACTTCCTGACGGTCGCCCAGGTGGTCGACGACGTGCGGGAGATGGGCATCCGGGTGGCCGCGCGCGGCTCCGGCGCCGGATCGCTGGTGAACCATCTCCTCGGCATCGCCCACGCCGACCCCGTCGAGCACGGGCTGCTGATGGAACGCTTCCTGTCCACCCGCAGGCCCGTGCTGCCCGACATCGACATCGACGTGGAGTCCGCCCGCCGTCTGGAGGTCTACCGGGCGATCATCGGCCGGTTCGGCACCGAGCGGGTCGCCACGGTCTCGATGCCGGAGACCTACCGGGTGCGGCACGCGATCCGGGACGTGGGCGCCGCCCTGTCCATGGACCCCGCCGACATCGACCGCATCGCCAAGTCGTTCCCGCACATCCGGGCCCGCGACGCCCGCGCGGCCCTGGAGGAACTGCCCGAACTCCGGGAGCTGGCAGGGGAGTCGCGGCGGGAGGAGGGCCGGTACGGAAGGTTCTGGGACCTGGTCGAGTCCCTCGACGCCCTCCCGCGCGGCATCGCCATGCACCCGTGCGGCGTCCTGCTCTCCGACGCCTCCCTCCTCTCCCGTACGCCGGTCGTGCCGACCAGCGGCGAGGGTCTGCCCATGTCGCAGTTCGACAAGGACGACGTCGAGGACCTCGGACTGCTCAAGCTCGACGTGCTCGGGGTGCGGATGCAGTCGGCGATGGCGCACGCGCTCGCGGAGGTCGAGCGGGCGACGGGGGAGCGGATCGACCTGGACGCCGTGCCGGCCGGTGACCCGGCGACGTACCGCCTCATCCGGTCCACCGAGACGCTGGGCTGCTTCCAGATCGAGTCGCCGGGCCAGCGGGACCTGGTCGGGCGGTTGCAGCCGGCCGACTTCCACGACCTCGTCGTCGACATCTCCCTCTTCCGGCCGGGGCCGGTCGCCGCCGACATGGTGCGGCCGTTCATCGAGGCGCGGCACGGGCGGGCGCCGGTCCGGCTGCCGCACCCGGACCTGGAGGAGCCGCTGAGGGGGACGTACGGGGTCGTCGTCTTCCACGAGCAGATCATCGACATCGTCGACATCATGACCGGGTGCGGCCGGGGCGAGGCGGACCGGGTGCGGCGCGGGCTGTCCGACCCGGAGTCGCAGGGGCGGATCAGGTTCTGGTTCGCGCAGCACGCGGCGGCCCGCGGATACGACGTGGAGACGATCCGGCGGACCTGGGAGATCGTCGAGGCCTTCGGCAGCTACGGCTTCTGCAAGGCGCACGCGGTCGCCTTCGCCGTGCCGACGTACCAGTCCGCGTGGCTCAAGGCGCACCATCCGGCCGCCTTCTACGCGGGGCTGCTCACGCACGACCCCGGGATGTACCCGAAGCGGCTGCTGCTGGCGGACGCGCGGCGGCGGGGGGTGCCGATCCTGCCGTTGGACGTGAACCGGTCGGCGGTCGCCCACCGTATCGAACTGGTGTCCGAAGAGGCGGCGGAGTGGGGGCTGCGGCTCGCCCTTTCCGACGTCCACGGCATCAGCGAGGCCGAGGCGGCGCGGATCGCGGACGGACAGCCGTACGCCTCGCTGCTCGACTTCTGGGAACGGGCCCGGCCGAGCCGTCCGCTCGCCGGGCGGCTCGCCCAGGTCGGCGCGTTGGACGCCTTCGGCGCCAACCGGCGTGATCTGCAACTCCACTTGGCCGAACTGCACCGGGGCGCACGGGGCGCGGGCGGTGGCCAACTGCCGCTGGCGGGCGGGCGGCGGACCGCGCCCGCCGGGCTCCCGGACCTGTCCTCCACCGAGCGGCTCAGCGCCGAACTGGGCGTCCTGTCGATGGACGCCTCGCGCAACCTGATGGACGACCACCGTGAGTTCCTCGGCGAGTTGGGCGTGACCGACGCCCGTCGGCTGCGCGAGGCGCGGCACGGGGAGACCGTGCTCGTCGCGGGCGCCAAGGCGGCCACGCAGACCCCGCCGATCCGCTCCGGCAAGCGGGTCGTCTTCACCACCCTGGACGACGGCTCCGGCCTGGTCGACCTCGCCTTCTTCGACGACTCGCACGAGGCCTGCGCCCACACCGTCTTCCACTCCTGGCTGCTGCTGGTGCGCGGGGTGGTGCAGCGGCGCGGCCCGCGCAGCCTCAGCGTGGTCGGCGCCGCCGCCTGGAACCTCGCCGAACTGGTCGAACTGCGGGCGGAGAAGGGCCTCGACGCGGTCGCGGCCCGGCTGGCGGAACCCGTGCCGCGCGGGACGGGCGATTCCACCGGTGGCCGGCGCATCCAGATGCCGACGGGATACGAACTGCATCCGTGGGCCGACCTGCGGCCGGCGGGCCAAGAGCCCGCACACGCGAAGAAGTTGTGGCACCAGAGCCCGGGGAGTGCGGGATGACCATCCTCTGCGTACGTTTCCAGTCGCCGCTGCCGGCGGGCGAGGCGGCCCTGCCGGGGCTGCTCGCGCTGCTGGAGGACTTCACACCGGTCGTCGAGGCGCTGCCGCCCGACGGGGCGCTGGCCGATCTGCGGGGCGCCGAACGGTACTTCGGGCGGGACGCGGCCGAACTGGCCGCGGTCATCCGGGTCCGCGCCCTCGCGCACCACGGGGTGGACTGCGCGATCGGCGCCGGACCGGGACCGCTGCTGGCCCGGATGGCGCTGCGCGAGGCCCGGCCCGGGACGACCCGCGTGGTGTCCGGGAAGGAGGCGGTGGACTTCCTCGCCGGGAAGCCGGTCGCCGCGCTCCCCGGTGTCGGCCCCGCGACCGCCCGCACCCTGTGCGAGTACGGCCTCGACACCCTCGGCCGGGTCGCCGCGGCCCCCCTGTCCACGCTCCAGCGGCTGGTCGGCGCGCGGGCGGGCCGCGACCTGCACGAGAAGGCCGGCGGCGTCGACCGCGGCCGGGTCGTCCCGAACGCGGTCTCCCGCTCCCTCGCCACCGAACGCCCTTTCGAGCTGGACGAACTGGACCCCGGCCGGCACCGCCGCGCCCTGCTCGCCGCCGCCGAGGAACTGGGCGCCCGGCTCCGCGCCGTCGACCGGGTGTGCGGCACCCTGACCCTCACCGTGCGCTACGCCGACCGCTCCGCCACGACCCGCACCCGCACCCTGAAGGAGCCCACCGCCCACTCGGCCGCGCTCATCAGGACGGCGTACGACCTGTACGAGGCCCTCGGGCTGCAACGCGCCCGGGTCCGGGCCGTCGCCCTGCGCGCCGAGGCCCTCGGCCCCGCCGAACAGGCCTCCCACCAGCTCACCTTCGACCCCGTCGACGAGAAGCTCCGCCGGATCGAGCAGGTCGCGGACCGGGTGCGCGCGAAGTTCGGCCCGCAGGCGCTGCTGCCGGGCACGCTGGCGGCCTAGGGGGTCGGTTGGCCCACGGGGGAGCGAGCACGGTGCCGTCGGGCAGGACCGCCTCCAGACCGATGGAGGATCTCCTCGCGGTTCACGGTGTGGGCCGGGGCCCTGGTCCCCGCCGGTATCTCGCCGCGCCAGGCGCACAGCTCCCTGGGGCCGCTCTTTTGGTCAAGCAGCTTGACCAGTGCGTCAAGGGTGTTTCAATGCCTCCGTGCAGAACTCCGAAGCCCTGGCCCTGACCGCCGCCCTGCTCGCCGCCGCCGGCGGGCTCACCCAGCGCATCAACGAGGGCGTCGTCGCCCGGGGGTTCGTGGACGTCAGGCCCGCGCACGGCCACGTCTTCAGTCTGCTCGCGCCGGACGGCGCCACGGTGACCGCCGTCGCCGGGCATCTCGGGGTGACCAAGCAGGCGGCCAGTCAGCTCGTCGACGAGCTGGTGCGCAAGGGCTATGTCGAGCGGCGCGCGCACCCCGGTGACGCGCGGGCCCGGCTGGTCGTGCTGACCGAGCGGGGCCGGGCATGCACCCGTGCGGCGGAGGAGGCCGCCGCGGAGGCGGTGCGGGCCTGGGTCGATGTGCTCGGTGAGGGTGAAGTGCGGGCGTTGCGTGATCAATTGGGGCGCATCGCCCCCTATGGTCCCCTCAGGCCCGCCTGGTGACGGTTCATCTGCAGCAACGCTCGCCCCTTGCTAGCGCTGCAAGTTTTTACTGTCGCGTAACTTCACAAGTGAACTACTCGTCCGTAACTTTCGAGTAAGAACAGCATCCTCGTGATCCGGATCACAGGGCGTACAGCCGTCGCACCTCCCTTGAGCCGCAAGGAGATCACACGATGCTGCCCTGGAAACGAGCGCTCAGACCCCTGGCCGCGCTGCTCCTCACCGCCGCGGTCGCCCTCGTCCCCGCCACCACCGCACAGGCCGCGAGCGCACCGAGCAGCGGCTGGAACAACTACTCCTGCAAGCCCTCCACCGCCCACCCCCGCCCGGTCGTCCTCGTCCACGGCACCTTCGGCAACTCCGTCGACAACTGGCTGGGCCTCGCGCCGTATCTGGTGACACGTGGATACTGCGTCTACTCCCTCGACTACGGCCAGCTCACGGGCGTCCCCGTGTTCAACGGCCTCGGCCCCATCGACAAGTCGGCCGCACAGCTCTCCGCCTTCGTCGACAAGGTGCTCGCCGCCACCGGCGCCGCCGAGACCGACGTCGTCGGCCACTCGCAGGGCGGCATGATGCCCCGCTACTACGTCAAGTTCCTCGGCGGAGCGGCCAAGGTGAACGCCCTCGTCGGCGTCGCGCCCAGCAACCACGGCACCACCCTCAACGGCCTCACCGCCCTGCTGGACTTCTTCCCCGGAGCGGCCGACCTGCTCTCCACCGCCACCCCCGCCCTCGCCGACCAGGTCGTCGGCTCCGCCTTCCTCACCAAGCTCAACGCCGGCGGCGACACCGTCCCCGGTGTCGCCTACACGGTCATCGCCACCCGCTACGACGAAGTCGTGACGCCGTACCAGAGCCAGTTCCTCAGCGGGTCGGGCGTCCACAACGTCCTGCTCCAGGACCTGTGCCCGCTCGATCTGTCCGAACACGTGGCGATCGGCCTCACCGACCTGATCGCCTTCCACGAGGTGGCCAACGCGCTCGACCCGGCGCACGCCACCACGACCACCTGCGCGTCGATCTTCGGCTGACCTCCGCGCCGGACCGGCGCGGACACACCTACGGGGTCTGTCCGACCTGAGCCGCCGGACAGACCCCGCCCCCCGGGTGAGGGCGTCAGCGGCCGTGCCGGCCGCCCGCCACCGCACGGCGCCGGACCGAGGCGAACAGCACCGCAGCGCCGAGCGCGAGGATCGCCGCGCCGCCCATCGCGAGATACGGGGTGCTGCCGTCGCCGCCGGTCTCGGCGAGATCCTGGGACGCGCCCGCCGCCTCCACGTCGTTCGCGTCCACCACGGGAGCGGCGGAGGTCTCGGTGGCCGTGGGCTCCGCCGACGTGGACGCGTCCTGGTCGCCGTGCCCGTGGTGCTCGACGGTCGACTTGTCGGCGCCGGCCTCGATCTGCTCCTCGGAGGGCGCGGAGGCGGTGGGCGCCGCCGTCGTCGGCGCCGGTGCCGCGGACTGCGTGCTTCCGGAACCCGTGCCGGTGCCGCTGCCGCTGCCGCCGCTCGTGCCGCCGCTGCCGCCGAACGTCACGTCCGAGCAGGAGTAGAACGCCTCCGGGCTGTCCGAGCGCTGCCAGATCCCGTACAGCAACTGGGCGCCCGAACGCTGGGGCAGCGTGCCGGAGAACGTGTAGTAGCCGTTCGTCGCGACCGGGTCGGTGGCCGTCGCCACCGGGTTCGCCAGGTCCAGATCGTCCCAGGCCAGCGGCTGCGCCGGGTCGTAGCCCGCCTTGGTGATGTACACCTTGAACGTGCCCTTGTGCGGGGCCGTCACCCGGTACTTGAAGGTGTACGCGCCGCTGCTCACGCTCGTCGAGGGCCAGTCCGCGCGGGCCAGGTCCAGGCCCTTGAACTCGTCGCTGCCGGCGCTGCACAGCTTGCCGTCGGGGATCAGCTCCTGGTGGCGCCCGCCGGCGTCGCCGATCCGGATGCCGTTCCAGTCGTAGAGCGCCTGGGTGCCGCCCGCCGCGACCGCCGCCTTGCACGCGGCCGACTTCGGGCTCTCCGGGCCCTCCGCGTAGCACTGGGCGACCCGGCTGACGGGGTCGCCCATCGTGCCGTGCGCCGCCGCGGGCACGGCGGCGAGCGCGGTCAGGCCGAGAGCGGCGGCGGTGGTGACGACGGCCGTACGGCGTGCAGGCATGCGGAGGCTCCTCGCAGAGGTTCTTGGCAGGGGTTTCTCGGGGGGATCCCGTGGGGGGCGATCAGCAAACTAGCCCCAGAAATCCCGGAAATCGCCTGCTGGGAGCGGTCGGAGGAGATCCTTATGGCGCACTTAAGGGAGTGCTCAGACTGCGATCAGGTAGCCGCCGTCACGGCGCTGCCGTCAGAGGCACGGACGACGAGACCGCCGGGGAGATCCGGCTCGCGGACCCTCTGTTCCTCGACAGCATCGCCGTCCACCCCGGCGCCCGTGGCAGAGGCGTGGGGGGACGGCTGCTGAGGTTCGTGGACGCCCACGCGCGTGCGCGCGGGCTGACGGAGGTCAGGCTCTGCACCCACGCGATGATGTGGGAGAACCGGCGGATCCACCCGAAGTACGGGTACGAGCTCGTGGAGCGGCGCGTGGACGGGTCCTGCGACCGCCTCCACCACCGCAAGCGGCTGCTCCGAGGGCGACCGCTCAGCCGTCCGGCCACCAGGTGCGGGCGATGTCCTTGCGCACCTCGGGGCGTCCGGAGGGGCGCTCCTCGGCCTCCTCGCGGATCCTGCGGGTTTCCGACTTCTTCAGGGGCTTCTGCACGGTCACGCGGCGCATGGCTGCCTCCTTCAGTGCCTACCGTGTTCCGCGTTGGCACGGAGGTAGACCCTTTGGTGGAGAGTTACTCATCGGGGCCGATCTGTCAGTGGTGACCATCACGATTTCGACTGGCTTTCGAGTGACCTTCCAGAGGGATCTGCTGGGCGGGGCGTTGTCAGTGGCGGATGCCAGGCTGGGCACCATGACGGATCACAGGGGATTCGAGGCCGCCGCGGCCGTGGATTGGAACGCGGAGGCCGCCGCCTTCGACGACGGGCCCGACCACGGGCTGCGCGACCCCGCCGTGCGCGCCGCCTGGGCCGACCGGCTGCGCTCCTGGCTGCCCGGGCGGGCCTGCGACCTGCTCGACCTCGGCTGCGGCACCGGCAGCCTGTCGCTCCTGGCCGCCGAACAGGGACACCGCGTCACCGGCGTGGACAGCTCCCCGGCGATGGTGGACCTCGCCCGCGCGAAACTAGCCGGACGTGACGCCGCGTTCCTCGTCGGTGACGCGGCGGCACCACCGGTGGGGGAGCAGCGGTACGACGTCGTCCTCGTCCGGCATGTCGTGTGGGCGCTGCCCGACCCGGCCCGGGCCCTGCGGCACTGGCGCGAGCTGCTGCGCCCGGGCGGGCGGATGGTCCTCGTGGAGGGTGTCTGGGGCGCCGTCGGCATGTCCGCCGCGCGGCTCGGCGGCCTGCTGGAGCCGATCGCCCGGGAGCTGCGGGTGGAGCCGCTGTCGGGGGACGACCTGCTGTGGGGCGGGGCCGACGACGACGAGCGGTAC
The DNA here is from genome assembly GCF_044747265.1 of Streptomyces sp. NPDC090106. Taxonomy (NCBI): domain Bacteria; kingdom Bacillati; phylum Actinomycetota; class Actinomycetes; order Kitasatosporales; family Streptomycetaceae; genus Streptomyces; species Streptomyces sp. NPDC090106. The sequence goes on from NZ_JBIVDS010000019.1 coordinate 76,650, forward strand.
GCGGTCGTGGCGACGGTCTAGCCGTGACCACGGTCCGGTCGAGGCGGCGTTCCGGTCGAGGCGGCGGTCCGGTCACGGCGCCGGTCCGGTCACGGCGCCGGTCCGGTCGTGGCGCCGGTCCGGTCGTGGCGACGGTCTAGGAGAGCAGGGCCTCGAAGTCCGTGCCGCGGGCCAGCGTCTCCAGTTCGTCCAGCGCCGTCATGGCCGCCCGCGCCGCCTCGGGGTCCGACTCCGTGAGCCCGCTGCCGGCGAACTCGTCCTCGTCCAGGCGGAACACGTCCGTGCCGTCGGCGGACCGCCACAGGTCCAGGTCGAGGTCCTCCGAGACGATCACCGTGCCCGAGACACCGGCGGGGCGCGTGATGTCGCAGTACCAGCCCTTCAGGGAGCCGTCGGCCGCGCGGACCTCCTTCACCGAGTACCAGCGGTCCCGCCAGTAGTGCTCGGTGAACACGTCCCCGGGCTCGAAGCGCACGAAGCCGAAGTCGCGCACACCCGGACTCGCCCAGGCCGCGCGGACCGTGACCCGGGTGCCGTCGTCGCCGACGAGCCGCGCCGGGTAACGGATCTTCGTGCGGCCCGCCTTGATCAGGACGACCTCGAAGCCGGCCGCGGCGTCAGCCGAGTTCGCGGGCATAGCGGACCTCCGTCGCGCAGATCTCGTACCCGAACCACTTGTTGATCGCGAGCATCGGGCCGTTGCCCGTGTCGTTGCCGGTGAACGCCTCCGTGCACCCGGCCGCGCGGGCCCGGTGCAGCGAGTCGTTCTTGGCGAGCTTCGCCAGCCCCCGGCCGCGGAACGCGCGGGCCGTGCCGGTCATGACCGTGCCGTAGCGGGTCCCGCCGTCGGTGCGGGCGGCGCTGAACGCGGCGGGGCGGCCGTCGACGAGGGCGACCGTGGTCAGCTCGTGGTCCAGCAGCGGATGCCGCCAGGTCTCCTCCAGCCAGGCCTCGTAGTCGGTGAACTCGTAGTCGACGTCGCTCGGTTCGTCCGACAGCACCTCCGAGTCCAGCTCGAACAGGGCGCGCGGGTCGTCCGCGAAGTCGGCGCCCGGGCGCAGCTCGACACCGGACGGCGGGGACTGGAGCGGCGGCAGCGTGCCGTTCACCAGGTCAAGGCGCAGGAAGTGCGCGGAGCGGCTCGCCCGGTAGCCGTGCGCCTCGGCGAAGGCCCGGTTGGCCGGCCCCTCCAGCACCCAGGCGAACAGCTTCCTCGCGCCGTGCGCCGCGAGGTGCTCCTCGGCGGTGCGCACCAGGGCCGTACCGGCGCCGCGGCCCTCGCGTTCCGGGTCCACGTACACGTTGACGCAGCCCTGGCCCGGCTCCGCGCTGTCGTGCACGAGATGCACCTGGGCCGTGCCGATCACCTCGCCGTCCTCCTCCGCGACGAGGGGGCGGTAGTGGGCGTCGGTGTGCATGTGGGAGATGTCGTAGGCCAGGGAGTCCGGCGAGAAGAGGATGAACGGGAGGGCGCGGTCGCGGACCCGGACGAAGGCCTCCAGATCGGCACGGGCCTCGGGAAGAAGAGTGCGTACGGTGATTGCCATATGGCCGGAGACTATGAGCGCGGGGGCCTTTGCTGCCTCCCATTTTCCGGCGGGTGCGGGACAATCGGGCCGTGACCTTGAAGATCCGCATCGATGACAGCGCGCCGCCCTACGAGCAGGTGCGGACCCAGATCTCCGAGCAGGCGCACGCCGGGGTGCTGCCGGTGGGCTACCGGCTGCCGACCGTGCGAGGGCTCGCGGAGACGCTGGGGCTCGCCGCGAACACCGTCGCCAAGGCGTACCGGGCGCTGGAGAGCGACGGGGTGATCGAGACGCGGGGGCGCAACGGGACGTTCGTGGCCGCGGCCGGCTCCGCCGCGGAGCGGGAGCTGGCCGCGGCGGCGCAGGCGTATGTGGCTCGGGCGCGGAGGCTGGGTGTGGGGGAGGACGCGGTGGTGGCCGCCGTACGGGATGCCCTGCGCGCGGCTCAGGGGTGATCGGGGGTTCGGCGACGAGGGCTCACGCGGGCGGTGCGGGCCGGTGGGGGCTGGTCGCGCAGTTCCCCGCGCCCCTGGAACAGCGGCGCTGCGCGCCTGTTCCCTCCTCGTCACAGGTACAGGCCCGCGTCCGTTCCCTCCCGGGGTTCGGGGACGGACGTCGGGGAGGTGCCCCGGCGTAGTGCGTAGAGTTCGGCGAGGGTGGCTCCCTCGCGGTTGATGCCCTCCTCCGTGCCCAGCCAGGCGGTCGCCTCGGGCCGGGTCAGGCGGCCCACCTCGATGCGGGCGAGGCAGCGGCCGGGGCGGACCACGGCGGGGTGGAGTCGTTCGAGGTCCTCGTTGGTGGTGACGCCGACCAGCACGTTGCGGCCCTGGCCGAGCAGGCCGTCCGTGAGGTTGAGCAGCCGGGACAGGGCCTGGCCCGCCGTGTGCTTCGCCTCGCCGCGGATCAGTTCGTCGCAGTCCTCCAGCAGGAGCAGCCGCCAGCGGCCCTTGCCCGGGCCGTCCTCCTCGCCGATCGCGATGTCCATCAGGTAGCCGACGTCCGAGAAGAGACGCTCCGGGTCCAGGACGCAGTCCACCTGGCACCAGTCACGCCAGGAACGGGCCAGAGTGCGCAGCGCCGACGTCTTGCCGGTGCCCGGCGGGCCGTGCAGGAGGAGCAGCCGGCCGGCGATGTCCTCCGGGGTCGTCTTCATCAGGCGGGTCATCGCGTCGGCGACCGGTGCCGTGTAGTTCCCCCGGACCTCGTCCCAGGTTCCCGCCGAGATCTGCCGGGTCGTGCGGTGCGGGCCGCGGCGCGGGGAGACGTACCAGAACCCCATCGTCACGTTCTCCGGCTGGGGTTCGGGCTCGTCGGTCGCCCCGTCCGTCGCCTCGCCGAGGACCTTCTCGGCCAGTTCGGCGCTGGTCGCGGTGACCGTGATGTCGGCGCCCCGGTTCCAGCGGGAGACCAGCACCGTCCAGCCGTCGCCCTCCGCGAGGGTCGCGCTGCGGTCGTCGTCCCGGGCGATGCGCAGCACACGGGCGCCGTTCGGCAGCAGCGTCGCGCCGGAGCGCACCCGGTCGATGTTGGCCGCGTGCGAGTACGGCTGCTCGCCCGTCGCGAAACGGCCGAGGAACAGCGCGTCGACGACGTCGGACGGTGAGTCGTTGTCGTCGACGTTGAGCCGGATCGGCAGCGCGTCGTGCGGGTTCACAGACATGCCGCCATGATCCGTCACGGGGACGCCGAGTGCACCCGGTTTCCGTAGTGCGTCCCGAGTGCCGGATGGGGCCCTGTCCGTCCCCTCCGTCCTGTTACGGAGCTGTGCACCGAGAAGCCCTGCCCCCGTCCGCGTCCCCCCGTTACTGTTGCCCTTGATGGGACGTCATGGGTGGAATTCGGGGGCGCGGCGGTGGCGGCTCACCGCACTGCTCGGCGTGGGTGCCGTGGCTCTCGCGCTGGTCGTGACCCTGCTCAACACCCTTCCGGGGAACGGCGCGAGCACCGACGGCACCTCGAAGGACGGCGGCCGGCCGCACGGCACCCCGACCAGCACACCCGACGCGGAGACCCCCGAGGTCGGCTGGGGCTTCACCCACACCCAGTTCAGCGCCGACGAAGGCGACGGCACGGCCGTGGAGCGCGTCGAGCGGCGCCTCGCGGACGTGGGCGGACTGCCGCAGAACCAGCACGTCATGGGCTGGGGCGCCGACAACCCCGAGCCGGTCAAGGGGCGTTACGACTTCGAGGACATGGACCGGCGCGTCGACTTCATCCGCGCCTCCGGCTCCACCCCCGTCGTCACCCTGTGCTGCGCGCCCGACTGGATGAAGGGCGGCGAGGCCGGCGTCGGCAAGACCGACTGGTCCCAGCAGGCCCTGGAGACCGCCCCGGAACCCGCCCACTTCAAGGACTACGCCGCCCTCGCCGCGACCGTCGCCAAGCGCTACCCGGACGTACGCCACTTCATCGTCTGGAACGAGTTCAAGGGATTCTGGAACGACCGCGAGGCCCGCTGGGACTACGAGGGCTACACCGAGCTCTACAACCTGGTCTACAAGGCGCTGAAGAAGGTGAATCCGCAGATCATGGTCGGCGGTCCCTATCTGGTGATGGACAGCCTCGACCCGCGTTCCACGGACGCCTCCCCGACGTTCAGGGGCAGTTGGGGCGCCATGGACCAGCGGGTCCTCGACGCCTTCGACTACTGGAACAAGCACAAGGCCGGCGCCGACTTCGTCGTCGTGGACGGCTCCAGCTACACCAACGACGACGAACTGCTCCCCGACGAGTTCACCGCCACCGGCAAGTTCACCGCGGTGAGCCGCTGGGTGCGGCAGCGGACCGGTGAACTGCCGCTGTGGTGGGCCGAGTACTACGTCGAGCCCGCCGACGCCGACGACGAACGCGAGGGCTGGTCCGAGGACCACCGGGTCGCCGTGCAGGCCGCCGGCCTGATCGCCCTCGCCGAGGGCGGCACCACCTCGGCCTTCTACTGGAACCCGGAGAACGAGAAGGGCACCGACTGCGCGGGCTGTCTGTGGACCCCGACCAGCGGGAGGAACGGCGGCCGGGAACTGCCCATGTACGACCTGGTGAGCCGCTTCGGCAAGGCGTTCCCGCCCGGGACGGTGTACCGGACGGTGCAGATCGCGGCGGACGACCGGCCCGACGTCCGCGTCCTGGCCACCGACCGGACCGTCCTCGTGGTCAACACCCTCGACCGGCAGACCAGCGCCGAGGTCGACGGACAGACCTTCGCCCTCCAGGCGTACGAGGTCAAGTGGCTCACCCGCTGAGCCACTCGACCCCGCAGGACCGTGAAGCGACCGGCCCGCACCGCTACTTCATGGTCATGAACCGCTGCACCAGCGACGCCAGCAGCACCGCCAGCAGCGGCAGCGAGAACCAGAAGCTGCTCTGCATCCACCGCAGCTGACGCACCCCGGGCCGCACCGCGACCCGGACCACCTCGCGCGCCGTCAGCAGCAGCACCAGCGCCACCGCCGCGAGCCCCCCGACCACCGACCACGGCGTCCAGGTCACCTGCGGCCCGATCGGCCCCGGATCGGCCTTCGGCACCTCACCCGCGGGCTGCGTGGCCAGCCGGTACAGGGTCACGTCCTCGTTGACGAAGGCCTTCTTCAGCTCACCCCGCTTGTCGAGGTTCTGGATCAGCCGGTTCTCCCACGTCGTGGAGTAGCCGACGTCCAGTTCGAGATAGGTCACCTGACTGCGGTTGATCATCAGATACGAGTGGGGGCCCGCGTCCCTCAGCGACTTGACCAGGCCGGACACCAGCACGGGGTCGGTCGGTGCCAGGGTCGGCACGTACTCGACCTTCTCCATGTCCCGCGCCCCCCAGGGCAGCGAGGGCGTCACGTTGTCGACCGTGTCGTTGCTCAGCCACAGCAGCCGTACCGTCGGATCGTCATGCGCGTAGACGTACTCCATGGCGGCGACCTCGCCCGGCCTGATCCGCTCGAACGGCTCGTTGCCCCAACGGGCGACCAGGAAGCCGAACATCAGCAGCAGACCGGCCAGCACGGCGGCCAGGGGCGCGAGACTCACCCGGTCCTTGTCGCGTTCCTCCGCGGTGATCCCGGTGCGCGGGAACAGGGCAAGACCCATGAGCAGGGCCGCGCCCGGCAGCGCGAACATGAAGACCCTGAGGGCCATCTCGCCGCCGTAGGACTGCATGCCGAAGCCCAGGAACGGCACGAACGTCAGGACGAGCAGCGAGCGTTCGCGGTAGTGGTGGTCGCGCCGCCGCCACCAGCCCCAGCAGGCGAACGCCATCACCCCGCCGGCCAGGGCCACCCGGGTGTACAGGACCAGCTTGTGCGTGGAACTCCCGCCCTCGATCCGGCCCGACACCGACGACGAGACGTTGCCGCCGACGCCGCCGACCCCGCCGAACAGGTCGTCGAAGTGCCCCGACCAGTACGGCTCGGCCATGAAGCCCAGCCACACCGTCACCAGCACGCCGAACAGGATCGGCAGGCCCCGCAGTTCGGACTTGCCGATCAGCACGAGGACCGTCAGGACCCCCAGCATCATGAACGGGGTCAGCTGATGCGCCGGGACGCTCGCCGCGAACAGCCCTATGACGACCATCAGCAGGACGGCCCGCTGACGGCGGTCGGCCGGTTCGACCTCCGCCTCGCCCGGACGGTCCTTGACCCAGATCACCCGGGGCGCGCGGAAGTAGACCAGCAGCAGGGCCGCGAACACCAGGTACAGCAGATAGGTGAAGCCCTGCGGGGAGAAGTAGTCCTGGCCGACCCAGCCGGACAGCACGAACACCCACAGGCCCGTCCACTTGGCCCGCCAGCCCGCCCGCATCGACCGCACCAGCAGGAACATCGGCGCCAGATACAGGAGTTGGATGGCCAGCGGCCACCAGCGGATCAGCTCGGTGAAGTCGGTGACCCCGCACGCCTGCGCGACGAACGCCGCCGCCGCGAAGAAGCCCGGCCAGCTCCAGCGCGCGTCCAGGTCGGGCACGGCCGAGCCGGTGCGGTCGATGTAGTCGAGGAAGCCCAGGTGCTGCCAGGCCGTGGCGAACCGGGGCTCCGTCTCGATGAGCGCGGGCAGCGCGTGCAGCGACACGACCGTCGCGAGCAGCGTGATCAGCAGCAGCGCCTTGTGCTCCCGGCCCAGCCACAGCAGCGAAGCGAACGACACGACCAGCAGGGCCGCGCCGACCAGAGTGGGCAGCGGCAGCACGGAGACCAGCCCGAGCCCGCCCATCCGGTCCAGGTCGCTCTCGCCGAGCCGCAGCGCGGGCACCCAGTACAGCAGGAGCGCGGCGGTCAGCAGACAGCCGAGGATCACCCCGACCCGGCTGGGATGCACCCGCTCGCGCCACGACGGCGGCGGCGACTGCGCCGGTGACGACGACGGCATGGCAAGGACAGGTGCCTCCTCCCGCGCGGCGGGTACGGCGGGCCCGAACCGCGGCGCGGACTCGAACGGCGCGTCCACCTCCGCCTCCGGCCCACGCTCCGTGTCCGGCGACGCCTCCGGCCCACGCTCCGTGTCCGGCGACGCCTCCGGCCCCGGGACGGGCCCCAGCGACGCCTCCGACCCCGGCTCCCGCTCCTCGACCGGCAGCCCCACCTCGGGCAGCCGCTGCGCCCACGTCGGCCGGTGCCGCTCGGGACGCACCACGGGGAAACCGGTGGGCGGCGTTCCGGGACCCGGGCGGACGTCGGGACGGCGCTCCAGGTGGTCGAGGTCGACGTGGAGACCGAGGGCGAGGGTGTCCTGGTCCAGCGCCCAGCCGGGTCGCCGGCCCCGGGCGCGCAGCGGCAGGGTGGCCTCGCGCGACCCCAGGTCGGCGAGGTCGCCGTCGGGCGCCGCGGACTCGGGGACCGCGTCGCCGGGCGCGCTGCGCACGGTCCGGTACAGCTTCGGCGCGGCGATCGCCACGATCACCGCGAGGGAGGAGATCTCGGCGACGCCCGCCCCGGTCAGTCCCATCCGGGGGAGCAGCAGCAGCGTCAGCCCGAGCACCAGGAAGCACAACAGGCCCTGGAGCCAGGCCAGTCCGGCTGTACGGCTCTGCGCGCGCAGCACCGCGAAGTACGTCTCCATGACGACCCGCAGCACCGCGCCGACCGCGAACCAGCGCAGCAGCGGGGTGGCCGCGTCGGCGTAGCCCGCGCCGAACACCCTGAGGATCCAGGGCGCGCCGAAGAACAGCACGGCGGCCACCGGCAGCATGATCCGCGCCATCCGCTTCAGCGCGGCCCGGGTGTTGGCGGCGAGCCGGCCCGGGTCGTGCGAGCCCTCGACGGTCAGCGAGGCGCCCATGTTGATGGCGAGCAGGTTGCAGGTGCCGCCGATCGTGGTGGTGATGTAGAAGTACGCGTTGTCCTCGGAGGAGACCTGCGCGGCCACGATCACCGGCACCAGGTACACCACGGCCAGCGAGAACAGGGAGCCCGTGTAGTCGCCCGCGAGGAACCGGCCGACCTCCCGGAGCGTCGGCGGGCGCGCGGTGTTCTCCGTCGCCTTCACATGCCGGGGCACCAGGCGCCGGAACACCAGCCAGCCCAGCGGCAGCACGGACACCGCGATGGCCGCGACCCAGGACACGAAGACCCCGGCGGTGGGGATGGCCACCGCGAACGCGACGAGCAGCCCCAGCTTCACCGCGGAGAACACGGTGTTGCCCAGCGGCACCCACAGCGCGCTGCGCAGCCCGGTCAGCACCCCGTCCTGGAGCGTGAGCACGTTCCAGGCGACGACCGCCACCACGAAGCCGAGCCCCGCGACCGTCCCGCCCAGGAAGCGGTACGAGGGTCCCCACATGCCCAGAGTGAGCAGGAAGACCCCCGCGGCGAGCGCCACGAGCACCGAACTGCCCATGTAGGTGCGGAAGATGAGCCGCCCGGTGGCCCGGCCCGCGACCGGTATGAACCGGGCCAGGGCGCCGGTCAGCGTCACCGCGGTGAGCCCGGCGAGGAGCTTCATCGCGGCGATGGCGGCGGAGCCCTGCCCGACCGCGGACTCGGAGTAGTAGCGGGCCGCGGCCAGCCAGAAGCCCAGCCCCAGGACGGCGGAGATGCCCGTGTTCAGCATCAGGGCGTAGGCGTTGCGGAACAGCTGGCTGCCGCCCGGGGAGCCGCCCAGTCCGGGCAGGCGCAGACGGCGCCCCGGCGGCCGGGGCGGCGCGGTCGAGGATGCGGTGGCCTCGGGGGTGGTCGTCGTGTCAGACACGGGAACGGGTGGCCTTCCGGCGGAGCTGGCGTGCTCTTCGGACCATGGCGTATCCCTTGGTGAACGCGCGGTCCCTGGCGAAGGTGCGGGCCACGGCCCGGCCTTCGATCAGACGCTGGAACTCCTCGGCACCGGTGCCGCGCCGCACGGTCACCCGCAGCAGCGCGTACGGTCCCTGACGGCGCCGGGCCAGGCCGTTGCCGACGGCGAGGGCCTGGGCGTACCCCGTCTCCCGCACCATCCGCCGCACCCGGCGGCTGGAGTAGCCGTACGGGTAGGCGAACGAGGCCGGGACGGTGCCGAGTTCGTCCGAGACGATCTCCTTGCAGAGGATCAGCTCGCGGCGCAGGCTCTCGTCGTCGAGCTGGTCCAGCTGCGGATGCGTGTGGCTGTGCCCGCCGATCTCCACGCCCTCGGCGGCGAGTTCGCGCACCTGGCCCCAGTCCAGCATGGCGTCCAGCGCGCGCCCGTTGTCGTGCGGCCCGCGCAGCCACGCCGTGGAGACGAAGAGCGTCGAGGGGAAACCGTGCTTGGCGAGCACGGGCAGCGCGTGCCGGTGCACGCCCTCGTAGCCGTCGTCGAAGGTGACCAGGACGGGGCGCTCGGGCAGCGGGCGTCCCTCGCGCCAACTCGCCGCGAGGCGTGCCGTGGTGATCGGGGTGGCGCCCAGATGGCTGATGATCTCCATCTGCCAGGCGAACGCCTCCGGGCTCACGGACAGCTCGCGGGTCGCCTCGTTCGGGTCGGTGGCGATCGCGTGGTACATGAGAATCGGTACGGTCATCCGAGGCCCTCCTCGATCGGCGCCACCCGGAACGTGGCACCTCCCCTGCGCGCCCGCACGCTCCCGATCACGTATCCGCCGGCCGCCGTCAGCACCCCCGCGACGATCGCGCCCGCGCGCCCCGCGCCGCCCGGCCGGGCCAGCGCGGCGTCCCGCAGTCCGCGCGCCACCCCGGCGGGCAGCACCCGGGTGGTGTACCGGCGTTCGGACTCGAGTCCTTTGTCCGCGCCGACACTTCGCGCCACCAGCGCCTTGGACAGGCCCTCGGCGTAGGCGCGCGTGCGGAAGTACCCGAAGTGCTCGCGCGCCTCGGGCACCCGGTGGTGGATCACCGCCCGGTCGTCGATGAGCAGGACCGCGTCGGGCCGGGCGCGGGTGAGCCGGATGCACAGCTCCGTCTCCTCGCAGCCCAGCGGACGCTTGTCGCCGTCGCGTCCGATGCCGGTGGCGAAGCCACCCGCCGCGTCGAACGCCGTGCGCCGGAAGGAGGCGTTGCCGCCCAGCACGTTGCGCACCCGCACCCGGCCGCGGGGCAGACCGCGGTAGGTGCAGCCCACCACCCAGTCGAACTCCTCCGGGAACCAGGCCGGCCGGCGCCCGGACGCCCAGACCGGTTCCGTACGGCCGCCGACCGCCAGCACCCGCGGGTCGGCGTACCCGGCGGCGAAGTGGCGCAGCCAGTCCCGTTCGGCGACGGCGTCGTCGTCGAGGAAGGCGATCACCTCGGCGCGGGAGGCGGCGATGCCGGTGTTGCGGCCCGCCGACAGGCCGCGGGGGCCCGCGTTGGCGAGCACCCGCACGTCCGCGGCCTCCTTGTACTCCTTGGCCAGCCGGTCCAGCAACGCCGGGTTGTGGTCGACGACCAGCAGCGTCTCCCGCGCCGGGTACGCCTGCGCGGCCACCGAGGAGACCGCCGCGAGGATGTCCTCCCAGCGGTCCTCGGTGTACACGCAGATCACGACGGAGATGTCGGGACCGCTCAAGACGCCTCTCCCCGCGCCGAACCGAGCATCGGGGAGCGGTGGGCCCGCCGGCGCAGCTCACGCCGGTTGGAGCGTTCGCCGAGGATCACCCTGAGCACCCGCAGCCCGTCCCGCACGGCACGCAGATTGCTCGCGCCGTGGATGCGCAGGTACTCGTGACTGGGGATCTCCTGCACCTTCAGGCCCGCCTTGACCACCCTGATGTTCATCAGGGTCTCCACCTCGAAGCCGGTGCAGTCGAGGTCGATCTTGTCGAGGCAGTGACGCCAGAACGCGTTGTATCCGTAGCAGAGATCCGTGTACCGGGCGCCGAACTTGCGGTTGACGATCGTGCACAGCGCCCAGTTGCCGAGCTTGCGGACGAAGGTCATGTCGTCGGTGCCGCCGCCGTTGGCGAAGCGCGACCCCTTGGCGAAGTCGGCGCCGGAGACCAGCGCGGAGACGTACGAGAGGATCTCGTTGCCGTCGGCCGAGCCGTCCGCGTCGATCATCACCACGATGTCGCCGGAGCACGCCTCGAAGCCGCTGATCAGGGCATCCCCCTTGCCCTTGCCGCGCTGCCGGACGACCCTCACCTCGGGCCACAGTTCCCGGGCCACCTCGACGGTGTCGTCCGTGGAGTTGCCGTCGACCAGGACCACCTCATGGATCCAGTCGGGCAGGGTCTTGAAGACGTACGGGAGATTCTCCGCCTCGTTCATGGCGGGGATGACCACGCTCACCGGCGGCGCTATGGCCAGGTGCGTGGAGACAGGCCGGTACTTCCCGGCTGTCGAGTGATCCTGGCCCGTGGTCGCCGAGCGCAGAACAGAGCTCATGAGTCCGGTCCCTCTCGTCCGGTGGACCGCCCGCCCCTGGGCGGTCCGGCTGTTGTCCGGTTCGAAAGGGGGGTTTGTCACCTACGACATGACGAAATCGATCTCCGAGCATGCCCGGGTGAGCTGGCATAGCTGGCCGGCAGCCGGAAACGGCCACCGGTCGCGCGGCGCGACTCGGTCACGTGAACGGTCCCGAGCACGGCACCCCCCTACCGCGCCCCGCCCCGGTCCATCGCGGTCCTTGAGCCCTCCCCTAGTACCGAATGCCGAGGGACCGATGCGGGTGAGATGTACGACGGTATTGACGATTGAACCTGTATGGCAAGACCTGGAACCAGGCCTCACGTTTTTGTTTGTTTGACCGTTATGGAACCGATTTGGTTGTACGGAATCTACTGATTCCCCGAACGGATCCTGCCGAGGCGCTTCAGCATCCGGTCCGCCGGCTCGAACAGCTCCGGGCGGGACTGGACGGTGTTGCGCAGCGCCCGGACCGGCGCGCGGCGCGCGCGATGTCCGACCGCGACCGGGTGACGCCGGGTCACCCACCCCTCGGACACGGTGATCTCCCGTGTCTTCAGGGAGTCCTTGTACTCCTTCTGCCCCCGGCCCAGATCCAGGTACGCGATGCCGTCCGCGGCGGCGGCCTCGGCCATCCGCAGGTGCAGGACCAGGCCCGGGGAGTACTTCGCGTACCCGGGGTCGTACGCCGGGAACCAGCACGCGAGCACGCGTTCGCCGCGCAGGCCGAAATGCGCCGCGACCGGGGTGCCGCCCGCGTACAGCACGGACAGGACGCCGGCGAACGACTCGGACCGGGTGTGGAACAGCCGCCGCACCAGATCGGTGATCCACGCCTGTGCGAACCGGTCGCTGCGGCCGGTCCTGCGGTACTGCGCCGACTTCCAGCCCATCAGGGTGCGCAGCGCCGCCGGGTCCCGCTCGTCATGGACGTAGCGCACCTCGCCGGCGTCCCGGCCGAGCCTGCGTTCCTTGGCGAGCGTGGTCCGGGTGAACTTCGGCGCGTGGGACCGCAGATGGCCGAGATAGGCCTCGTAGCCCTGGTCGACGTCCATGACCGGGGACGGGAAGCCGCCGGTGGCGTCCGCCGCGAACGGCCTCTGTCCCTCGACCAGGTGATCGAACTCCCATACGGCGAGCCCGCAGGCCCGCAGCAGTTCCCGCGCGTCCCAGTCGAACCCGGGCCGGTGCACCAGCCCCTGGGCGTCGGAGACCCCGAGCCCCACGGCCCGGCCGACGCCGGTGAGGCTGCGCTGGAACGGGAAGAACGCGGCGGGCTCGCCGTCCTCGCGCACCACCGCGACGCGCACCCCGCGCCGGTGGTGGCCCATGGCGAGCGTGAACTCCGGTGCCAGGAAGGGGTTCGCCAGCTCGGGCGAACCCTGGAGATGCGCCTTGGACTGAAAGGCCGTCCACGACGCCCGGTCGGCGGCGCTCAGCTCGCCGGGGCGGTACACGCTGATGTCCACGTCAGGAGGTCCGTCCCGTTGTCGCGCGTGAGCCGCGGCGCCTGAGCCACAGCAGCAGGAGGAGGAGCGCGCTGATCGTGGTCACGGCCACGACCCCGCCCCGGTAGGACCAGCGGTGCACGGCGAGCATGCCCTGGGCCACCAGCATGTTGACGACCACCGACCCGGCCAGCGCGGTCAGCCATCTGCCGAGCGGCGCGAGTCCGGTGAGCGCGGCGCCGATGGCCACGGCGGGTGCCGTCAGCAGGAAGAACAGCGTGAGCGGGCCGCGCAGCGGTGAGCCGGCGCCGGCCAGCGCGAGGACCGCGCCGCACCCGCCGACGGCGGTCGCGGCGCCCGCGAGCAGCGACGACAGGTCTCCCCCCGGGAACCGTCGTGCGGGTCGGTCGGTGTCCGTTGAAGATGTCTTGATGCCTATGGTCTGCATGGGCGACTTTGCCCCCTGAAGCGCCGGATGCCGGGCTTCAATGTGGCGCAGCCGCGCGGCGGACGTCAAGACACCGAGGCCCGCTCCGCCGCTCCTGGTACGGACTAGCGGACGAGTGTTCCCCGGAGGCGCAAGTCGCCTCCGGGGAACGGTCGTTCAGATGGTGCGGTGGCGCGGGGCTACGAGATCAGCTTGAGGAGCTTGTTCGGCGAGCCGGTGCCCACGCTGGTGAGCGCGTTGGACGTGGCTCCGGCGACCAGCGCCGAGGCGACCGCGGCCGGGGTCGCCGAGGTGTGGCCCGCGAGGTAGACCGCCGCGGCGCCCGCGACGTGCGGGGTGGCCATCGACGTGCCGGAGAGCGTGGCCGTGGCGGTGTCGCTGGTGTTGTAGCCCGCCAGGATCGACGAGCCGGGCGCGAAGATGTCCAGGACCGAGCCGTAGTTGGAGTAGCTGGCCTTGGCGTCGGAGCTGGTGGTGGCGCCGACCGTGATCGCGGTGGAGACGCGGGCCGGGGAGTACGAGGAGGCGTTGGCGGCGCTGTTGCCGGCTGCGACCGCGTACGTCACGCCGCTCGCGATGGAGTTGGCGACCGCGGTGTCCAGCGAGGTGGACGCGGAACCGCCGAGCGACATGTTGGCGACGGCCGGGGTGGTGTGGTTGTTGGTCACCCAGTTGATGCCCGCGATGACACCGGCCGTGGTGCCCGAGCCGCTGTTGTCGAGCACCCGGACCGCGACGATGCTGGCCTTCTTGGCGACGCCGTACGTGGTGCCCGCGATGGTGGTCGCCACGTGGGTGCCGTGTCCGTTGCCGTCGGAGGCGGTGGTGTCGCCGTCGACCGCGTCGTAGCCGTAGGAGGCTCTGCCGCTGATCTGGGTGTGGGTGATCCGCACGCCGGTGTCGATGACGTAGACCGTCACGCCGCTGCCCGCGGTGTCCGGGTAGGTGTACGTGCCCGAGAGCGGCAGCGCGGCCTGGTCGATGCGGTCCAGGCCCCAGGGGGCGCTGGACTGCGTGGTGTCGGCCAGCTTCACGGTCTGGTTCTGCTCGACGTAGGCGACGGCCGGGTCGGCCGCGAGCTGCTTGGCCTCGGTCGCGGAGAGGGTGGCCGAGTAGCCGTTGAGGACGGTGCCGAAGGTCTTGTCGACCTTGCCGCCGTACTCCTTCACCAGCGCCTTGCCGGCGCTCGACGTCGCCTTCAGCCCGGCCGAGCCGGACTTGAGCGTCACGATGTAGCTGTCCTTGACCGCGGTGGGGGAGTCGGCGGCGAGGACCTTGCCCGTGGCCGGGGCGGCCTGGGCGGGGAGGGCGGTGAGCCCGCCCACGAGGGCGGCGGTCGCCAGGCTGGTTATCGCGGCGAACGCAAGCTTCGTGCTACGCAGTTGTGCCATTACGAGGGAGTCCTCCTCATAGGCGGCGCGCGCCGGGGTCTGGCGCACGTCAGTGGGGGTGTGCGCTTGATCGCGCGCACGGCCCGGAACGTCGCGTTCCCGTCCCAAGCTGTCGTAAAGACTGGGTCATCTCCCGGTCTGGAACAAGGGAGTTGAGGGCGCGTCAACAGATTTGTCATGTTCGCGTAATCAAACACATGGCGAACACACAGGGTCGCGGTGAGTAAGAACGGAAAAGTCTTGGCATGGACACTTCCCGTCAATGCGCGTAGTTGCTACGACGGTTGAGGCAGAGATCCTGCTAAAGGGAGGTTCCATGAGACGTTCCCGACTTGCCGTATACGTCACCTCGCTCCTCCTCGCCGCCGGCGCCGTCCTCACCGGGACGGCCGGCGCGGCGCAGGCGGCGACCGGCCCCTACGTGGCCCTCGGCGACTCCTACTCCTCCGGGGTCGGCGCGGGCAGCTACATCTCCTCCAGCGGCGACTGCAAGCAGAGCACCAAGGCGTACCCGTACCTGTGGGCCGCCGCCCATTCACCCTCGTCGTTCAGTTTCAAGGCCTGCTCGGGCGCTCGAACGAGTGATGTCCTGGCGAACCAGCTGGGCACCCTGAGCACGAGCACCGCACTGGTCACCCTCTCCGTCGGCGGCAACGACGCCGGGTTCTCCGACGTGATGACGACCTGCGTCCTCCAGTCCGACAGCTCCTGCCTCTCCCGGATCAACACCGCGAAGGCGTACGTCGACTCGACGCTGCCCGGCCGGCTCGACAGCGTCTACTCCGCCATCGCAGGCAAGGCCCCGAACGCCGAGGTCGTCGTCCTCGGCTACCCCCGCTTCTACAAGCTCGGCACCACCTGTGTCGGACTCTCCGAGACCAAGCGGGCCGCCATCAACGGCGCCGCGGACTACCTGGACGCGGCCGTCGCCAAGCGCGCCGCGGACCACGGCTTCACCTGGGGTGACGTGCGCTCCACGTTCACCGGCCACGAGCTCTGCTCCGGTAGCGCCTGGCTGCACAGCCTCAACCTGCTCAACATCGGCGAGTCGTACCACCCGACGGCGGCCGGACAGTCCGGCGGCTATCTGCCGGTCCTGAACAGCGTGCTCTGACCCGTCATCCGTCCGACGAAGGAGAAGGGGAGGCCCCGCCCGTCGGGGTCTCCGCCTCGCAGGTCACCGAGAACGCCACCGAGTTGGACGTCGCCTTCTCCGGTTCCTGGACCTCCACGCTCACCGCGTTCCGGAACGTCCCGCTGTCGTCGTTCGTCGTCGCCACCGCCGTGTCCGTCCTGGACGTGCCGCCACCGGCCGGGAACGACAGCGTCTTCCAGCCCGGGTCCATCGGCCCCCCGTTCTTCAGCACCCAGCGGTAGCGCACCTCGGCGGGCAGCCGGGTCACCGTGATCGTCGCGGTGAAGGACGGCGCCTCGCCGCCCGGCGGCGGACAGGCCCCGGTGTACTCCGTGTTCGTCCCCGTCACCGACACCTTCACGTCCTGCGCGGGCGCGGTAGTCCGCGGGCTCTCGCTCCTGCTCGACGAGGGCGGCGGGGCCTCCTCGCCGGTGTCCGTCTCCGTGGGCCCGGTCTTCCCCTGTGACGAACTGGTCCCGCCGCCCTCGTCGTTCCCGTCGCCGCCGCCGTCCCCCCGGTTCAGCAGCGCGTACGTCAGCCCCGCGACGGCCAGCGCCAGCGCGGTGACACCCGCGACCAGCACCAGGCCGGCACGCCGGTTGCGGTCGGGTCCGGCGGTCCGTGTCGCAGCGGGCTGCGTGGGCTGGGTGGGGGTGGCCGGGTAGGGCGCCGGCTGCGGCTGCCGGGCGGCGATCGTCGGCGGGTACGGGGCGGCCGGCGGCGGGCTGTCGGCCCGCAGGGTGCCTCCGGCGGCGACGATCCGCAGCTCCTGCTCGGCCCGTTCGGCGCTCAGCCGTTCGGCCGGATCCTTGCGCAACAGGCCCTCGATGACCGGCGCGAGAGCACCCGCCCGGACCGGCGCGGGCAGCTCGTCGTCCACGATCGCGCGCAGCGTGTTCAGCGGCGTGTTCTGCCGGAACGGGGAGTTGCCCTCGACGGCCGCGTACAGCAGCACGCCCAGCGACCACAGATCCGACTCGGGGCCCGGGGTGCGGCCCAACGCCCGCTCCGGGGCGAGGAACTCGGGGGAGCCGATCACCTCGCCGGTCATCGTCAGCGCCGAACTGCCCTCGACCATGGCGATGCCGAAGTCGGTGAGGACCACCCGGCCGTCGTTCGACATCAGCACGTTGGCGGGTTTCACGTCCCGGTGCAGCACCCCCGCGTCGTGCGCGGCCCGCAGTGCCGCCAGCACCTCGGCGCCGATGTGCGCGGCCCGCTGGGGCGACAAGGGCCCCTCCGCGTCGAGGAGTTCGGCGAGGGAGATGCCCCGCACCAGCTCCATCACGATCCACGGCCGCCCGTCCTGCGCGGCCACGTCGTACACCGTCACCACATTGCGGTTGGCGACCCGCGCCGCCGCCCACGCCTCGCGTTCGAGGCGGGCGTACATCCGCTCGACCTCCGAGGTCTGGAGTCCGGCGGGCGCGCGCACCTCCTTGACGGCCACCTCGCGGTGCAGCACCTCGTCGCGGGCCCGCCACACCGTGCCCATCCCGCCCTCGCCGAGCGGGGACAGCAGACGGTAGCGACCGGCGATCACACGTTCACGGCCCGGTTCTTCGGACACGGGCGTCCCCCATTCGAAACTCCGCGCGACTTCACGATTCCGCTCGACCTGGCGTCATTTCTCCCCAAAAGTAGCTCAGCCGAACGCGGATGCCGCCCCCTTGAGCACCAGTCCCGCGCCGAGCGCCACGACGAGCAGCGCCGACATCAGCGGGGCCGACCTGCGCACGAGCGCCGCGAACGGATGCGTGGTCCAGCGAGGGCGCCGCTCCAGCAGCCGGTTCATCCCGGTACCCAGCCGGACGACGGCGAATCCCGCCGCGGTGAGGGTGAGCGCGAGGCCGACGCCGTACGCGACGACGAGCAGGAAGCCGAACCACGCCTGGCCGAGCGCCATCGCGCCGACGAGCACGACGACCGCCGAGGGGCTGGGGACGAGCCCGCCCGCGAAGCCCAGCAGGATCGTGCCGCGGAGGGTGGGGGCGACGGAGTGGGAGTGCGTGAAACCACCGTGCGTGTGGGTGTGCGTGTGGGGATGGGGGTGGTCGTGGTCGTGCGGGTGGTGCTCGTGGTCGTGCTCGGGGTGCTCGTGGGTGTGGGGGCCGGGTTCCGACGCGGTGGGCGCGGAAGCGGCGGCCACCAGGGCCAGTTCGCGTGCGGGCGCCTTCACGGGCGCGTGCGTGCCGCCGCCGGGCCCGTGGTCGTGGCCGTGCCCATGCCCGTGCCCGTCCCCGTGGTCGTGCCCATGGTCGTGATCGTGCGTGTGCCCGTGCCCGTGTGCCCGGTTGTGCCAGGCCCGTCGTACGAGGGTCAGGCCCGCGCCCGTCACCAGGGCGCCGCTCGCGATGCCCAGCCAGGTGATGACCGAGGGGGCCGCGCCGGAACCGGCCGTGACGAGAAGGCCCAGGGCGACCACACCGAGGGTGTGGGTGACGGTGACGGACGCGGCCAGCGGCATGACGTCCTTGAGGCGGGCCCGGCCGCCCCGGGCGGTGGCGACCGCCGCCATCAGGGTCTTGCCGTGGCCCGGGGCCAGCGCGTGCAGCGCGCCGAGGGCGACGGCGATGAACAGGGCGAGCGCCGCGAAGCCGAAGGTCAGGTCGTGCCGGGCGACCAGGGAGTCCAGCGCCCTGGTCCAGCGGTCGGCGCCGCGCGGGAGGACCGAGGCGGCGGGAGCGTCCTCCTCGGCCTCGGCGAGAGCGGGACCGCCTGGACGGACCCGCAAGGAGGCGGTCGCGGTGTCCGCGGGGGAGGACAGCAACTCCTGCGGATAGCTCGTCAGTTCACCGGAGACCGACTCGGTCGGCACGTCCGACCCGGTCAGGGTCGTCCGGTCGCCGCGCGCGGTGATCTCCCGCCAGCCGGGCCCGGAGTCGCCGCCGGCGCCGCGGAAGACCAGGGACACCGGCGCGTCCTCCGGCAGCGGCGCCGTCAGGTCGCACTCCACACGCAGGGTGTCGAGCCCGGCCTGCCCGGGCCGCACCACGGCCTTGCTGCTCCTGACGCCGAGCGTGGCCGCACGGCCGTCGACGGTGACCTCGCTGCCCTCGGCCGCGCTCGCGCAGCGGGCACGGGCCCAGCCCGCCAGGCCCCGCTCCTCGATGTCCGGCTTCGCCTGGGTCGCCGGGATCTCCGCGAGGTCCTCGACGTGATGGACGCGGAGCTGCCCCGGGGCGGTGACGAGACCGTCGTACCGGTTCACGGTGAAGTTGCCGAGAGGGTGCGCGCTCGCACCACCTGAGGGGACGAGCACGAGCGCGCAGACGGCCGTCAGGACGGCCGCACCGGAGGCGAACAGACGACGTGACCTCACTGGCCCGCCTCCAGATCCTTGAGCGCCTTGCGGGCCTCGCCGGCGCCCAGGGGCGAGAAGCCGGGGTTCAGCTTCAGCGCCGCTCCGAGATGGGTGCGGGCGTCCTCGGCGTGGCCGGTGGCGCGTTCGATGATGCCGCGGTGGTAGAGGAACGCGGCGCTGCGGTACCCGGTCGCCGTGGCCTGCCGGGCATAGGTGAGGGCTTCCTCGTCCTCGCCGTTGACGTGCAGCGCCCAGGCGAGGGCGTCCGCGGTGTGCACGGTGTGCCGGCGGGCCCACTCGGCGCGGGCCGCGCGCAGCGCCGCGGCCCTGTCGCCGTGGTCGGCGGCGGCGAGCGCGGTGTCCAGGTCGGCGTTGACGCCGTTGGCGCGGGCCAGCGCGGTCCAGGCGTCGACCAGCGCGTACTGGTCCGCGGCCTTCTCCTTCTCGCCGCTCAGCTCGTACAGCTCGCCGAGTTCGACCAGCGGGCCGGGCAGCGGATAGCGCGCCACGACCAGTTCAAGGCCCTCGACCGCGGCGGCGCGGTCACCGCTCGCGGCCTGCGCCCGGGCCCGGCCCTCCAGGGCGGGCAGATAGTTCTCGTCGGCGGCCAGCGCCCGCGCGTAGTGGCCGAGGGCGGTGTCGTAGTCGCCCTGGTTCCAGGCCAGCTGGCCGAGCTGGGAGGCGACGTACGCCACGTCGCCGGGCGCGCTCGCCGAGGCCAGAGCCTGTTCCAGCACCCGCTCGGCGGTCTTCACGTCACCGCGCAGCTCACGCACGTACGCGTACCGCGTGAAGACGGGGACGCCCGGCTTGCGGTCGTCGGCGGTGTCGGCGGCCTTCGCCGCGTCGGCGTAACGGCCGAGCTCCACCAGCGCGTCCACGCGGGAGGACAGGGCCCGTTCGTTGTAGGGGTTCTGCTTCAAGGTGGCGTCCGCGAACGTCAGCGCGTCCTTGAAGTCGTGCCGGGCCGCCGCCAGCGCGGCCTGCCCGGCCAGGGCCTGCTCGTTGGCGGGCTCCAGCTTCAGCGAGCGCTTGAGGGCCTTGTCGGCCTGCGGGTATCGGGAGGGGTCGCCCTTGGTGCGGGCCTGCTCGACATAGGCGAGCCCGAGGGTGGCCCAGCTCCCGAAGTCCCGGGGCTGGGAGCGGAGATGGGCCTGGAGCGAGGAGATGCTCGCGTCCAGGTCACCGCTGGTGAGCATGGCCGGTGACACCGCGCTCGGCGCGGACGCCACGGTCGTACCGCCGTCGCCGTCGTCCAGTGCGCCGACGGCGATGGAGCCGGCTGTCAGCGCGATGGCCAACAGAACGGCCGAGGCGCCGAGTTGAACGGCTTCCTTCCTGCGCGGGACCATGCCCTCTCCCAGTTTCAGCGTGCGATGTGTGTCAAGGACGTGCAGTGCGGTGCAGTGCGGTGCAGTGCGGCGCGGCCCGCGCCGTGGGGGATGGGTTACGAGCGGGCCGCGCCAGTCGAGGGGGCGTCCTAGTACGCCCCGCGCCGCATCCGGCGCCACCACATCAGGCCCGCGCCGATCAGGACGATCCCCGCGGCACCGGCTCCGGCCGACGCGGCGATCAGGGTGGTGTCGTCCGTACCGGTGCCGGCGGGCTGGAGCGCGTCGCCGAGCTGGTTGCGGACGTCGGCGCCGTCGGTCGTGCCCTTGGCGAGCGGACCGCGCGAACCCTCGGTGGGCAGGGCGACGTACGGGAAGGACTTCTCGAAGTCCTTGTCGTTCTTGTCGACCGCGTCACCCAGGTCGTTCTTGGCACCCAGGAGTTCACCCTCGACGACCTGGAGCGACGCGTCGATCACGTCGTCCGTCAGCCGGCGTCCGTTGGGGAACCCCGCGTTGTCGCCATCGAGCACACCGAGCCGCTTCGGAGAATCGGTGGGCTCGATGGACGTGTTGAGGCGCAGCTCTTCGGCCGCGCGGACATGGGGCGGCTGGTTCAGCCCCTCCACACCCTTGAGGAACACGTCCACGAGGTCGTTGCGCGGTTCGTCCGGCGCGTCGATCTTGTAGATGGCCTCGATGAGCTTGGGCAGCTCGGGGTTGGTCACGTTCTTCAGGAACTGCTTGTCGTCCCAGGGCG
This sequence comes from Streptomyces sp. NPDC090106, assembly GCF_044747265.1. Lineage (NCBI taxonomy): Bacteria > Bacillati > Actinomycetota > Actinomycetes > Kitasatosporales > Streptomycetaceae > Streptomyces > Streptomyces sp. NPDC090106. Next base: position 97,769 of record NZ_JBIVDS010000019.1, read on the forward strand.
AGGACGCGTTGAACTTGTCCTTGTCCTTCAGCGGGTTGACGACCTCGTTCACCAGCGGCATGCCGAGGCGCGAGACCTGTGAGTAGTAGCCCTGGGCGTTCTTGCGCTGGGTCGTGGACCAGATGCCGATGATCGGCTGGTCCTTCGACTCGGTGAGCATGTCCGTCGGGACCTGGAGGGCGATCGAGTTGACGTTGTAGCCCTTGAGGGTGTCGTTGCCGACCTCGGTGAGGTTCCCGCCGTACAGCAGGTCGAAGACGCGCAGGTCCAGGAAGAACGGGTCGTCGGCCTGGCCCGCGAACGACGTGGCGTCGTTGGGGAGCTTGTAGACCGCCTGGTCGCGCAGCTTCTCGTAGTTCGGCATGGACGCCTTGCCGACGTTCGACGGTGCCACCGGAACGTCGTCGGCGACCTTCGTCTTGTACTTGACCTTCTGGTTCTTGAGCTGGAACAGGTCGATGTCGTACGTCTGCGTGATGTTCAGGTCGGGGTCGTCGAGGCTCTCGACCACACCCGTGTTGTACAGGAACGTCTTCTTGTTCTTGATGTGCGTCTTGAAGGTGAAGCGGTAGAGCAGCTCGCCCTGTCCGTCACCGTTGTTGTCGATGTGGATGTCGTACTGCGCGTCCTCGGCGAACTGGTAGAAGTTCGGCCCGCCCGCGGGGTCCTCGAAGGGGATCCAGTTGGCGATGATGGTCGTCGAGTCCGGCTTGTCCGGGCTGACGAACGCGTACACATCCGTGTTGTCGTACTGCGGGTCGCCCGAGATGAGCGGGGCCTCCCGGTGGCTGGAGGCGGAGGCCGCCCCCGGTTCCAGCGCGGTCACGCCGGCGGCTGCGAGCCCCCCGGCGGCCAGCGCACCACATATGAGGGTCGCGACGCTCCTGCGCCTCGCACCGCTCCTGGAGTTAGGTGTCATGCCGTCCGTCCTCAGTCCCAACTTGCCTGACGCTCGGAGATTCGGCACCGGCGGCGGGGCGGATTGGTCGAACCTGAAAAGTTTTTCGAGACGGCGGTGAGACACATTTCTCTGCCCGCGGACCCGCGTTTTCGGCCCGGAGATCCGTACCCCATCCGGAGGTGGGTTCGTTGCGAATACCTCGTGGGGCGGGAAGGCCCAGATGCGGCTTCGCGGGAGGGGGAAGCGACTTGGAAGCGGACGAACTGCTGGTGCTCGTCGCCGGCGGTGACCAGAAGGCGTTCGAGGAGCTGTACGGACTGGTGTCGGGACCGGTGTTCGGTCTGGTGCGCCGGGTCGTGCGCGATCCGGCGCAGTCCGAGGAGGTGGCCCAGGAGGTCCTCCTCGAACTCTGGCGCTCCGCCGCCCGGTTCGACCCCGCCCGGGGCAGTGCCCTGTCCTGGGTCCTCACGCTCGCCCACCGCCGCGCCGTCGACCGGGTGCGCAGCGCCCGCGCGGCCGGCGAACGGGAGCAGCGGGTCGCCCGCAGGTCCCACCACCCCGCCTTCGACCAGGTGACCGAGGAGGTCGAGGCCGGACTCGAACGCGAGTGGGTGCGGCGCTGCCTGGAACGGCTCACCGACCTCCAGCGCCAGTCCGTCACCCTCGCCTACTACGACGGGTACACCTACCGTGAGGTGGCCGAGCGGCTGTCGCTGCCGCTGGGCACCGTCAAGACGCGGATGCGCGACGGGCTGACCCGGCTGCGCGAGTGCCTGGGAGGTGTGGCATGAGTCTTCTCGGCCGCATGCTGGGCCGCGAGAACCCCCACTCGCTGGCCGCCCCCTATGCCCTGGACGCGCTGGAGCCCGCCGAACGGGCCCGCTTCGAGAAGCACTTGAAGGGCTGTCCGGTCTGCGCCGCGGAGGTGCGCACCTTGTCCGAGGACGCCGTCCGGCTCGCCTGGTCGACGGCCGCCCCGGCCCCGGCCGCGATGCGCGACCGGGTCCTGGCCGCGGTCCGTGCCACCCCGCAGGAACAGGCGCCCGGGACCGCGCGCCGGCGCGAGCCGCAACTGCCGCCGCACGTCTGGGGCACACAGCAGCCCCCGGCACGCGTCCGTGCGCCCCGCGAGCGCCGTCCGCTGTTCGTGCCCTTCGCCACCGCCACGGCCGCCGCCGCGCTCGTCGTCGCCTCGCTCTTCGCCGTGCAGGCGAACAAGACGCAGGAGGAACTGAACGCCGCGCGGGACCGGGCGAGTGAGATCGCCCACGTTCTCGCAGCTCCGGACGCGCGTGCGAGCACCGGGAAGGACGCCGAGGGCCGAAGCATCGGCGTGATCGCCTCCGCGTCGGAGGGCAGCGCGGTGGTCACCCTGAGCGGATACGACGACATTCCCGCGGACAGCGTGAACCAGTTGTGGCTCATGCGCCCCGGCGCGCAACCGCGCTCCCTCGGGCTCTTCGACGCCGACACGCCCTTGGTGGCGGCCGGTCTCGACAAGTCGTCGACGTCACTCGCTGTAACCGTCGAGCCCGACGGGGGCTCAGTACAGCCCACCAGCCAGCCGGTTGTCCAACTCGCCCTGAAATCGGTTGGATTCGGAGAGTAATCAAAGAGGCGTCGTCAACACCCTTACGGGGAAGGTGAATCCTGTGACCTCGATACACGAGTGCCCCCTGGGGGCGATAGGGTTACCCTGCCCGGGCCGGGTGGACTCGTACGGGTGGGGAGTGACATGGAACAGATAACAGTGCGCAGGGCGAGGGTTCCTGCCATCACGTGCGGGAGCAGCGCGACCAGTTCGCGCCTCGACCGCCATCTCTCGGTGCTGTCGGGCCCTGCCGTGCCCCAGCAGAAGACGGCCGAGGCGACCACGCTGATGCGTGAGCTGACCGCCCGTGAGCCCGTGCGCAAGCAGAGCGACCAGGGGCAGCGGGTCCGCAGGGTCTCGCTCTTCGCACCGCTGCGCCGACTGCGTCGATCGCTGTTCGGCGGGCACTGAGCCTCATCCGCTCCACAGCTCACGATCCGCGCTCGGGCGGCCACACCGGTCCGGCAAGGTGCTGCGCTCAGTAGTCCGTCATCCCCACGGCATGCAGCACCGTCCGGTGTGTCCGCCCTGCGCGGATGTCTCTCCCCGGCCCCCTTCCCGTGTGTGCGCCTCCCCGCGCGCCACACGCCTCACCGCGCGTAACGGCGTTGTCGTACCCGCCTGTTGACGCGCCGACGTCACCGTTCCCCGTGCGCGTACCGACGCACGGCGAGCGGTACGCACACCGCGAGCAGCACCGCGCACCAGGCCAGCGACCCGGCGACCGGGTGTGCCACCGGCCAGGCCGCCTCCGTGGGGACGGGGGCGTTGCCGAACAGGTCCCGCAGGGCCGTGGTGAGCGCGCTGATCGGGTTCCACTCGGCGAGGGTGCGCAGCCAGCCGGGCAGATCGCCGGTCGGGATGTAGGCGTTGGACAGCAGCGGCAGCATGAACGTGGCGCTGCTGAGCTGACCGGCCGCCTCCTCGCTGCGGGTGAGCAGCCCGAGCCAGATCCCGGCCCAGGCGCAGGCGAACCGGAACAGCAGCAACAGCCCGACGGCGCCCGCGGCTTCGGGCCAGGACCCCTCGATCCGCCACCCCACCGCGAGCCCGGCCAGCAGGAACGGCACCGTGCCCACGGCGGTGACGAGCACGTCCGCGACCGCCTGTCCGAGCGGTACGGCGGCCCGGCCGACCGGCAGGGTGCGCAGCCGGTCCGTCACGCCCCGGTGGACGTCCTGGGCGGCCTGGAACATCCCCGTCATGATCCCGTTGGCCGCGGTCGCCACCAGCAGCCCCGGTACGAGGAAGGACCGGTACTCGGCGCCCGGCACGGCCAGCGCGCTGCCGAGGACGTAACCGAAGAAGAGCAGCATCGTGATCGGCATGGTCTGGGTGAGGATCACCAGCGCCGGGTTGTTGCGGACCCGCAGCAACTGGCGTCCCAGCATGGCCGTTCCGCCGAGGGTGAGCGTGTTCACGCGGCGACCTCCGTCCCGCTCGTCAGCCTGAGGAACACGTCGTCGAGGGTGGGCGGGCGCAGGCTCGCGTCCATCAACGGCACTCCGGCGGCGTCCAGTTCGCGCACCAGCCGGGGGAGCGTGAGAGTGGTGTCCCGGGTGAGGGCGCCGACCGCGTCACGGGACCGGTCGAACGCCGGCTCGCCCCCGGTCAGCCGGTCGAGCACGCCCGCCGCCCGCGTCAGGGCGCCCGGGTCCGCGACGACCACCTCGACGTAGGTCCCGATGACCGCCTTGAGGTGCGCGGGCGAACCCGTGTGGGCCACCCGGCCGCGGTCGACGAGCGCGATGTCGTCGGCGAGCCGGTCGGCCTCCTCCAGGTACTGGGTGGTCAGCAGGACCGTCGTGCCGTCCTGCCTCAGGTCGCGGACGGCGTCCCACACGGCGTTCCGGCTCGCCGGGTCGAGGCCGGTGGTGGGTTCGTCGAGGAAGAGCACCTCGGGCCGTCTGACCAGGCTCGCCGCCAGGTCGAGACGGCGCCGCATCCCGCCCGACCAGGTCGACGCGGGCCGGTCGGCGGCCTCGGTCAGCCCGAAGCGGTCCAGCAGTTCGGCGGCCCGCTCGGCCGGGTCCCGCATCCGGTGCAGCCGGGCGAACAGCCGCAGGTTCTGCCGTCCGGTCAGATCCCCGTCGACCGACGCGTACTGCCCGGTCACGCCGATGACACGCCGGACGACCGCGGCCTCGCGCACCAGGTCGTGGCCGGCGATCCGCGCCGACCCGGAGTCCGGGCGCAGCAGGGTCGTCAGCAGCCGGACCGCGGTCGTCTTGCCCGCCCCGTTGGGCCCGAGGACCCCGCAGACCGTGCCCCGGGGCACCGCGAGATCCAGCTCGCGCAGCGCGTGCACCCCGCCGAACCGCTTCCCCAGACCTTCACTAAGTACAGCGTACGTAGAAGTCATGCCGCGACCATAGCGCACTACGTACGCCGTACGTAACTACGATGGTGGCCGAGGTGATGATCCATGGCGGGCCGAGCGGCCGTACCCGAAGTGATCTGGGCGCGCCCCGAGCGGGCGGGCCGGGGGCCGAGACCGGCGTACACCCGCGCCGACATCGCGGCGGCGGCCGTCCGGCTCGCCGACGCGGGCGGGCTGGACGCGGTGTCGATGCGGCACGTGGCGGGCGAGCTGGGCTGCGGCACCATGTCGCTGTACAACTACGTCCCCCGCAAGGAGGACCTGCACGAGCTGATGCTCGACGCGGTCGGCGCCGAGCACGAGATCGCCGAACCCAGCGGCGACTGGCGCGCCGACATGCTCCGCAACGCGCAGGAGACCCGCGCCATCATGCTCCGGCACACCTGGGTGCCCCGGCTGATGGCCGGTGTCCACGGCTTCAGCCCCAGCACCCTGCGGTATCTGGAGCACTGCCTGGCCTGTCTGGAACCGCTCGACCTGCCCTACCGCGACAAGACGGAGCTGATCGCCCTGCTCACGGGCGTCGTGTCGGCCCACACCGGCAACGAGATCGCCACCGCCGAGCGGACCCGGGCCGTGCCGTGGTCCGAGGAGGAGGAGAACGCGGTCCGGATGGCCTACCTCGGCGGCCAGGTCGCGACCGGTGCCTACCCGCGGCTGGCGGCGGCGTTCATGGAGCAGGCGGGTGAGCCGGTGGACATGGCGGCCGTGCTGCGGCGGGCGCTGGAGCGGGTGCTCGACGCGTTCGATCCGGAGCGGTGCTGAGGGCGCCGCGGCGCTGAGGGCACGGCACGTCTTCCCGCGCCCCCGCCGACCGGCCCGGGCCGGTCACAGCAGGCCCAGCTGGCCCTCCGGACCCTCCTCGTGGTGATCGAGCACCGAGGCCGGCCTCCTCGCCGCGTTCGGGACCGGCAGGACGCCCGCCGCGCGCAGGTCGCGAGCCGTGATCCGGGAGGCCGGCTCGTCCTCCAGGGCGGGCACGTCCGCCAGCAGCGCCAGGACCGTGATCAGCTCCAGCAGCTCCGACGTCCAGCTCTGGGGCCAGGTCGCCGGGCGGATCGCCGCCAGCGTTCCCGGCTCCGGCTCGGCCGTCCGCTCGGCGAACCACTGCTCCAGGACCCGCACCCCGCCGACCTCGAAGTCCCAGGCCTGGGGCGGCACCGGGGAGACGCGGCCCTCGTCCAGCAGCAGCGTCTCCTCGTCCCGGTCGTACAGCACGGTTAGCGGGCGGGACGGCAGCGGCGCGCGGACGTAGGGGCGCCGCCCGCCCGGCAGTTTGGGACGTTCCCCGTCGCGGCGCATGAGCCAGAGCGTCCGGTGCCCCGACTCCACGCCGTGCGCCCACAGTCCGGGATCGCCGGTGAGGGGGACGGTGAGGTCGGCGCGGGCGGCGAACAGGATCCAGGCCAGGACGTCCAGGGGGTCGGGCACGGTGCCGAGCCGGGCGCCGAGGTGATCCCGCAGTCCCGGCGCGAGGTTGGGTTCCGTGCCGTCGGGACGGCGGAACAGGGGGCGGACGCGGCCGGGGCGCAGCAGGGGCAGGACCGAGCTGGCGAGCAGCCGGTCCGCCAGCTCCACCACGAACACCTGCCGTCGGCCGGTGACCCGCCACAACTCCGGTCGGGCGGCGTCGATCAGCCGGTGGTCGGGGATCAGCCACTGCTCGTCGAACGGCGCGTGCAGGACACGCACCGGCTCCGCGCAGGGGCCGCCCGCCCGGACCAGTTTCTCCGTGCCGGCCGCGCGGCCCGGGAGCTGACCGACCGCGGACCGCAGGGTGCGGGAGCGCGTCGGCTCGAACAGCGCCTCGCGGTCGGGTCCTTCGGCCTTGACGAGCGCGTCCCACCGGGCTTTCAGGGATGCCGCGTCGGGGCCCGCCGGCCACCCCCGGCCCAGCCGCGGCGGTGCGACGGACCACGGCATGAGGTCCGCGAGGAGCGGAGCGTCGTCGGGCGTCACGCTGGGCATCGTACGACCTGCCCGGGATCGCGGGGTCAGGTGGCGTCCAACGTCACCGTGAAGGAGAAGCGGTCGCCCCGGTAGTTGATCACCGCCACGTCCAGGACGCGCCCCTGTGTGTCGTAGGTGACGCCCGTGTAGTGCAGGATCGGGCTCAGCAGGGGCACTTGGAGCAGCCGGGCCGTCTCCGGGTCCGCGAGCCGGGCCTCCACGGTGTCCGTGATGCGGCTGATGTCCGCGCCGACGGCGTCCCGCAGCACCTTGGTCATCGGCCAGCGCGCCAGGTCGCCCGGGTCGATCCGGGCGGCGAGTTCGGGACGCACCCAGTTGCGGGCGTGGTTGGTCGGCTCGCCCGTCTTCTCGTCGGCGCGCAGCCGGTGGTACGTCGCCACCTCGTCCAGGTCCGGGAAGTACTCGGCGAGTTCGGGCGGGACCGGCCCCGTGCCCCGCTCCAGCAGCTCCGTCGCCATCCCCGACTGCTGGGCGACGATCGCGTCGACCGAGCCGAGCAGCCGCACGGGCGCGGTGCGCAGGGCGCCGGGCTCTATGAAGGTGCCGCGGCGCCGGTGGCGGGTGATCAGCCCCTCGTCCTCCAGCTCCTTCAGCGCCTGCCGCATGGTCAGCACGCTCACGCCGTAGTGGCCCGCCAACTGCTCCTCGGTGGGCAGCCGGAGCGGATCGCGCGGCGTGCGGCCGAGGATCGAGGCCCGCAGGGACTGCGAGACCTGGTACCAGAGCGGCAGCTTGCGGTTCAGGACGATCGAGTCCGGGGCGAAGGAGGTCACGGGCTATCCGTACCGGTCGTACGCGATCAGTGCAACGGAGCGGGCGCGTTCACGGGGCCGGCCGGAAGTGGCGTTCCAGGCCCTGCCACACGTCGTCGTAGTGCCGTTGGAGGTGGTCGGCGCCGGCCGCGTGCGCGGTCAGGGCGATCGGCCAGCGGGTCTCGAACATGAACGCCAGTCCGTCGTCCACCTTCTGCGGCTTCAGCTCGGCCGCGCTCGCCCGGTCGAAGGTCTCCCGGTCGGGGCCGTGCGCGGACATCATGTTGTGCAGCGAGCCGCCGCCCGGCACGAAGCCCTCCGCCTTGGCGTCGTAGGCGCCCTCGATCAGGCCCATGTACTCGCTCATCACGTTCCGGTGGAAGTAGGGCGGACGGAAGGTGTCCTCGGCCACCAGCCAGCGCGGCGCGAACACCACGAAGTCGACGCCCGCCAGACCCGGGGTGTCGGAGGGGGACGTCAGCACCGTGAAGATCGACGGGTCGGGATGGTCGTAGGAGACGGACCCGATCACGTTGAAGCGGCGCAGGTCGTAGACGTAGGGGACGTGGTTGCCGTGCCAGGCGACGACGTCGAGGGGGGAGTGGTCGTAGGTGGCCGTCCAGAGGTTGCCGCAGAACTTGTTGACCACCTCCACCGGGCCCTCCACGTCCTCGTAGGCCGCGACGGGAGCCTTGAAGTCCCGTGCGTTCGCGAGGCCGTTGGCGCCGATCGGGCCGAGGTCGGGCAGACGGAAGGGGGCGCCGTAGTTCTCGCAGACGTAGCCGCGCGCGGAGCCGTCCAGCAGCGAGACCCGGAAGCGCACGCCGCGCGGGATCAGCGCCACGTGGCCCGGCTCCGCGTGCAGCAGCCCGAACTCGGTGTGCAGCAGGAGCCCGCCCCGCTCGGGGACGATCAGCAGCTCGCCGTCCGCGTCGCTGAACACCCGGTCCATGGAGGCGGTCGCGTGGTAGAGGTGCACGGCCGTGCCGGTGCGCTGCGCCGCGTCGCCGTTGCCGCCCAGCGTCCACAGACCGGCGAGGAAGTCGGTGCCCTCGGCCGGTTCCGGCAGGGGGTTCCAGCGCAGCCGGTTGGGGTCGGGGACGGACTCCGTGAAGGGCGCGGTGCGGATCCAGCCGTTCACGGTGTGCGTGAACGGCGGGTGCGCGGCCGAGGGGCGGATCCGGTACAGCCAGGAGCGGCGGTTGTGGGCGCGGGGCTCGGTGAACGCGGAACCGCTGAGCTGCTCGGCGTACAGACCGAGCGGCGCGCGCTGCGGGGCGTTGCGGCCCTCGGGGAGCGCGCCGGGCACCGCCTCCGAGCTGTGCTCGTTGCCGAAGCCGGACAGATAGGCCAGCCCTTCCGCCGTCTTCCGCCGGTCCCCGGTCATGATCGCTCCCTTGCGGTCCTGAATCCGTACCTCTGATTCCTATGGGACACCGTAGGATTGCGGTTGCTCCGGCGCAAGACCTCCTCATCGGGGAGGAGGAAGAACCCGACTCCAGGGGGATCCGCCGTCCGCACGTCCGTTCTACGCTCCGGTCATGACGTGGACGAGGGCACTTCCGGGCGCGCTCGCGGTCTGTGTCCTGCTGCTGGCCGGAACCGCGAGCTGCGGCTCCGACGACCCCGCGAAGCCGGAGACGATGGCGTCGCCCTCACCGGTGGGCAAGGTCCTCGACGACACCGACGAGGAGGGCCGGCACTACCGCGAGGTCGCCGGGGAGAACGCCCCCGAGGTCGACATCGAGGTCCAGCCGGAGGCCGGCGACAGCTGGGACGTCCGCCTCACCCTCGCCAACTTCCGCTTCACCCCGCCCGGTTCGACCCAGAAGGCGGTCGCGGGCCGCGGCCTCGCCTATCTGTACGTCGACGACGTCCTCGTCTCGCGGCTGCGCAGCGCCGACTGCCGCATCCCGGGCGACCTGGTCTCGCGCGGCACCCACACGGTCACCGTGCGGCTGCACGCCGACGACGGCACGGTGTGGGTCGTGGACGGCGACCCGGTGGAGAGCGAGGCCGACATCACGGTCTCGGACGGCGACAATCTGAGTGCACCGGCCAACGATTTCCGTACCGGGGGGCGAGGTTCACCGGAGACCGCCGGAAAGGCATCATGAAGCCCGTGCCCCCCACGACATCGCTACGCCGAGCGCCCGTGCAGCGGCGCAGTGCCGAACGGCTGACCAGGATCCTGGACGCCTGCGCCGAACTCCTCGACGAGGTCGGCTACGACGATCTGAGCACCCGCGGTGTGGCCCAGCGGGCCGGGGTCCCCATCGGCTCGGTCTACCGCTTCTTCGGCAACAAACGGCAGATGGCGGACGCGCTCGCCCAGCGCAACCTGGAACGCTTCAGCACCGAGGTCGCCGGACGTCTGGAGCGGGCCGACGGGGGCTGGCGGTCCGCCCTGGACGCCGTCCTGGACGAGTACCTCGCCATGAAGCGCAGCGTGCCCGGCTTCTCCCTCGTCGACTTCGGCAACCAGATACCCGTCGGCGCCCGCCGCTCCGAACCCAACCACCGCGTCGCCGACCGCCTCACCGACCTCCTCTCCGGCTACCTGGACCGGGAGCCGGACGACGACCTGCGCCGCACCTTCCTCGTCGCGGTCGAGACCGCCGACACCCTCGTCCACCTGGCCTTCCGCGTGGCCCCCGAGGGGGACGAGCGGATCATCGGGGAGGCGCGGCAGATGCTGCGGGCGTATCTGGCGCGGGTGCTGGACTGAACGGCGGTCCGGGGCCGGGGGTCGCTCCGCTCCGGTGACCGGCGGATTTCCGACCGCACCCCCGTCGCCCCTCCCCGGCATGCCTACCGGTCGGTATGCTCGGCGGTGACCGGCACCGCTGCCCCGGGAGGACCCGTGTCCCGCACCGCTCTGCGTATCTGCCCCCTGTGCGAGGCCACCTGCGGCCTGACCCTCACCATCGAGGGGACCCGGGTGACCGGGGCGCGCGGAGACCGCGACGACGTGTTCAGCCGGGGGTTCATCTGCCCCAAGGGCGCGTCCTTCGGGGCCGTCGACTCCGACCCGGACCGGCTGCGCGCACCGCTCGTGCGCCAGGACGGCGAGCTGCGGGAGGCCACCTGGGAGGAGGCGTTCGACGCGGTCGCCGCCGGTATCAGGCCGGTCGTCGAGCGGTACGGGCCGAACGCCGTGGGCGTCGCGCTCGGCAACCCCAACGTGCACACGATGGCCGGCGCCCTGTACCCGACCGTGCTGCTCGCCGGGCTCGGCACCCGGAGCATCTTCAGCGCCTCCACCGTCGACCAGATGCCCAAGCACGTCTCCAGCGGGCTGCTGTTCGGGGACGCCAACGCCATCCCGGTGCCCGACCTCGACCACACCGACCACCTGCTCCTGATCGGCGCCAACCCGCTGGAGTCCAACGGCAGTCTGTGCACCGCCCCCGACTTCCCCGGCAAGCTCAAGGCCCTCAAGGCGCGCGGCGGCACCCTCACCGTCATCGACCCGCGCCGCACCCGGACCGCCCGGCTCGCCGACCGGCATCTCGCCATCCGGCCCGGCGCGGACGCGCTGCTGCTCGCCGCCATGGCCCAGGTGCTCTTCGCGGAGGGCCTCGTCGACACGGGCGCGTTGGGACCGCTGCTCACCGGGCTCGACGAACTCCGCGAGGAACTGCGGGACTTCACCCCGGAGGCCGTCGCCGACGCGTGCGACATCGACGCGGCCACCATCCGCACCCTCGCCCGCGAGCTGGCCGCCGCGCCCACCGCCGCCGTCTACGCCCGCATCGGCAGCTGCACCGTCCCGCACGGCACCCTCGCGAGCTGGCTGGTCGACGTCCTCAACGCCCTCACCGGCAACCTCGACCGGCCCGGCGGCGCGCTCTTCCCGCAGGCCGCCACCGACCGCACCCCCCGGCCCGCCGGACCCAGCCACGGCTTCGCCCTCGGCCGCTGGCACTCCCGGGTCGGCCGGCACCCCGAGGCCAAGGGCGAACTCCCGATCTCCGCGCTGGCCGAGGAGATCGACACCGCGACCCCCGAGGGCGAGCCGATCCGGGCCGTCATCACCGTCGCCGCCAACCCCGTGCTGTCCGTGCCCGACGGCGACCGGCTCGACAAGGCGCTCGGCGCGCTCGACTTCATGGTCAGCGTCGACCCCTACCTGAACGAGACCTCACGGCACGCCACCGTCGTCCTGCCGCCGCCCCCGCCTTCGCAGAGCCCCCACCACGACTTCGCGTTCAACACCCTCGCCGTGCGCAACCAGGTCCGCTACACCCGGCCCGCCGTACCGCTGGAGCCCGGCCGGATGGCCGAGACGGAGATCCTGGCCCGGCTGATCATCGCCGTCACCGGCATGCACGGCGCCGACCCGTCCGCCGTCGACGACATGGTCATCGGCCAGACCCTCGGCAAGGCGGTCAAGGAGGCCCACTCACCGGCGTACGGCCGTGACCCGGGCGAACTGGCCGGGCTCCTCACCGGGGTGAGCGGACCGGAGCGGCGGCTCGACCTGATGCTGCGGCTCGGCCCCTACGGCGACGGGTTCGGCGCCCGGCCGGACGGGCTGAGCCTGGAGCGGCTGCTCGCCCACCCGCACGGCATCGACCTCGGGCCGCTCACCGCCCGGCTGCCGCAGCCGCTGAAGACGCGCAGCGGTACCGTCGAGCTGCTGCCGCAGCCGATCGTCGACGATCTGCCCCGGCTGCGGGAGGCGATGCGGCACCGCGCCGAGGGGCTCGTCCTCGTCGGCCGCCGCCATCTGCGCTCCAACAACAGCTGGATGCACAACGTCCCCGCCCTCACCGGCGGCACCAACCGCTGCACCCTGCACATCCATCCCGAGGACGCCGAACGGCTCGGCATCGCCGACGGGGCTCCCGTGCGGGTCAAGGGCGCCGGGGGCGAGGTCGTCACCGAGGCGGAGGTCACCGACTCCGTGCGCACCGGCGTCGTCAGCCTGCCGCACGGCTGGGGCCACGACCGTCCCGGCGCCCGGCTGAGCCATGCCGCGACCGACCCCGGCGTCAACGTCAACCAGCTCCTCGACGGCAGCCTCCTGGACCCCCTGTCGGGCAACGCCGTTCTCAACGGAGTGCCCGTGGAATTGGCCGCGACCGTGGCGCTGTGAGCAGCGCAAAGCTGTGACCAGCAGTTTTGCGCTTATTGCTCGCATGTCAATGTCTTGTTAACACTGCTTGACGCGACCTAACGTCATCGCACCGCCGGCCCTGGTGGGAGTTCAAGGGCGAACGTTAGGTGTCCACACATGCTGACCATCCTCGGCTTCGCCATGATCGCGACCTTCCTGGTCCTGATCATGCTGAAGAAGATGTCGCCGATCGCGGCGCTCGTGCTGATCCCGGCGCTGTTCTGCGTCGTCGTCGGGAAGGGCGCCCACCTCGGTGACTACGTCATCGAAGGCGTCACCAGCCTCGCCCCCACCGCGGCGATGCTCATGTTCGCGATCGTCTACTTCGGAGTGATGATCGACGTCGGCCTCTTCGACCCGATCGTCAAAGGGATCCTGAGGTTCTGCAAGGCCGACCCGCTGCGGATCGTGGTCGGCACCGCCGTCCTCGCCGCGATCGTCTCGCTCGACGGCGACGGCTCGACCACCTTCATGATCACCGTCTCGGCGATGTACCCGCTGTACAAGCGCCTGAAGATGAGCCTGGTCGTGATGACCGGTGTCGCCGCCATGGCCAACGGCGTGATGAACACCCTGCCCTGGGGCGGCCCCACCGCCCGCGCCGCCACCGCGCTCAAGCTCGACGCCAGCGACATCTTCGTCCCGATGATCCCGGCCCTCCTGACCGGCCTCGCCTTCGTCTTCGTCCTCGCGTACGTGCTGGGCCGGCGCGAGCGCAAGCGGCTCGGCGTGCTGACGCTGGACGAGGTGCTGGTGGAGGAGAAGGAGACCGTGCTGGTGGGCGCCGGCGGCGGCACGTCGCAGACGCCCGGCGGCGGTTCCGGCACGGCCTCCGGCGCGGCCTCCGGTTCCGGTGCCGACGCCGAGGAGCAGGACGAGCGCTTCCAGGCCCTGGACCCCGACCGCCCCACCCTGCGCCCGAAGCTGTACTGGTTCAACGCGCTGCTCACCGTCGCGCTGCTCACCTCCATGATCATGGAGTGGCTGCCGATCCCGGTGCTGTTCCTGCTCGGTGCCGCGCTCGCCCTGACCGTCAACTTCCCGCACATCCCGGACCAGAAGGCCCGGCTCGCCGCCCACGCCGACAACGTCCTGAACGTCTCCGGCATGGTCTTCGCCGCCGCCGTCTTCACCGGCGTCCTCCAGGGCACCGGCATGGTCGACCACATGGCCACGTGGATGGTCGACGTCATCCCCGAGGGCATGGGCCCGCACATGGCCCTGGTCACCGGCGTGCTGAGCCTCCCGCTCACCTACTTCATGTCCAACGACGGCTTCTACTTCGGTGTCCTGCCCGTCCTCGCCGAGGCCGGTGCCGCGCACGGGGTCACGCCGCTGGAGATGGCCCGCGCCTCGCTCGTCGGCCAGCCGCTGCACATGTCGAGCCCGCTCGTGCCCGCCGTGTACGTCCTGGTCGGCATGGCCAAGGTCGAGTTCGGCGACCACACGAAATTCGTGGTCAAGTGGGCCGCCCTCACCTGCCTGGTGATCCTCGGGGCCGGAATGCTGTACGGAATCATCTGATCCGTTTCGTCGGTTCGACCGCTCCGCCTCCGAACTCCCGAGGAGAACCTCATGACGCCCGGTGGGAACCGCGGCTGGCTGCTCCGCCTCGTCATCGCCTTCAGCTTCGCGCAGGGGGCGGTGTCGATGGCCCGGCCCGCCGTCTCCTACCGGGCGCTCGCGCTGGGCGCGGACGAGACGGCGATCGGCGTCATCGCCGGTGTCTACGCCCTGCTCCCGCTGTTCGCCGCGGTCCCGCTCGGCCGCAGGACCGACCACGGACGCTGCGCCCCGCTGCTCCCGCTGGGCGTGGTCCTGATATCCGGCGGCTGCGCGCTCAGCGGCCTCGCCGGCTCCCTGTGGACGATGGCGGTCTGGAGCGGGGTGATGGGCCTCGGCCACCTCTGCTTCGTGATCGGCGCGCAGTCGCTGGTCGCCCGCCAGTCCGCTCCGCACGAACAGGACCGCAACTTCGGCCACTTCACCATCGGCGCCTCCCTCGGCCAGCTCGTCGGGCCCATCGCCGCGGGCGCGCTCATCACCGGCCACGACATGGCCGGCACCAGCGCGCTCGCCCTGGTCGTCGCGGGCGCGGGCGCCGCGGTCGCGTTCACCTCGCTGTGGCGCATCGAGGACCGTACGGCGGTCCCGCGCCGCCCCGACCGCGGGGACCGGGTGCCGATGCAGCGCATCCTGCGCGCGCGGGGCGTACCGGCGGGCATCTTCATCAGCCTCGCGGTGCTGTCGGCGACGGACATCCTCACCGCGTACCTGCCGGTGGTCGGCGAACACCGGGGCATCGCGCCCTCGGTGATCGGACTGCTCCTGAGCCTGCGGGCCGCGGCCACGATCGCCTGCCGCCTGGTCCTGACGCCCCTGCTGCGGCTGCTGGGCCGCGCCCTGCTGCTGACGGTCACCTGCCTGCTCGCGGCCGTGCTGTGCGCCGGGATCGCGCTGCCGGTGCCGGTGTGGGGGCTCGCCCTCATCCTTGCCGCGCTCGGCTTCTGCCTCGGCGTCGGGCAGCCCCTGTCGATGACGACCGTCGTCCAGGCCGCACCCGACGGGGCCCGCTCCACCGCCCTCGCGCTGCGCCTCACCGGCAACCGCCTCGGCCAGGTCGCCGCCCCCGCCGCCGCGGGCCTGATCGCCGGCGTCGCGGGAGTGGCGGCCCCCTTCGTGATGCTGGGCGCCCTGCTCCTGCTCTCCTCGGCCACAGCGCTCCGCTCACCGGACCGCACGGCACAGAGCGAGGGGACGGGGGAACGGGCCCGGGGGGTCCGCCGGGCCAAGCGGAGTGTGCGCTGAGGGGGAGCGGTGAGCCCACGGAGTGCCCCGGCTGAATCTGGGCGTCCGGTTTCTCACCCAGTGGACGGAGGTGCCCGATCCCGCCCATCCTCTTCCCCCAGGCGCGCACATTCCGTTAACTTCCGTGACTCACAAGCCTCGTGCGTCCCGCGCGGGGCGTTTCGACCACGGAGCATCGGGGCCGGCACCCGTCATGACACGCGCGATCTCCCTGCACGACGTCAGCAAGAGTTACACGCGCGGAAACCGTGTCGTGGACCGGCTGTCGCTGACCATCCAGCCGGGCGAGTTCCTCGTCCTGCTCGGCCCCTCCGGCTGCGGCAAGTCGACCGTGCTGAGGATGATCGCCGGTCTGGAGGAGATCGACGAGGGCGAACTGCGCCTCGACGGCGAGTACGCCAACGATCTGCCGCCGTCCGGCCGGGACATGGCGATGGTGTTCCAGAACTTCGCCCTGTACCCGAGCATGACCAGCCGCGACAACATCGGCTTCCCGCTGCGCATCGAGGCCCCCGGCGCCGACCCGCGCCCCCGCGTCGACGCCACCGCCCGCATGCTCGGCATCGAGGAGCTCCTCGACCGCTTCCCCGCCCAGCTCTCCGGCGGCGAACGCCAGCGCGTCGCCATGGGCCGGGCCATCGCCCGCCACCCCTCCGCCTTCCTGATGGACGAGCCCCTCTCCAACCTCGACGCCAAGCTCCGCAACCACCTGCGCGCCGAGATCGCCGCGCTCACCCGCGAGTTGGACGTCACCACGGTCTACGTCACGCACGACCAGGCCGAGGCCATGTCGCTCGGCGACCGTGTCGCCGTGCTGCGCGGCGGCGTGCTCCAGCAGGTCGGCAGCCCGCGCGAGGTGTACGCGCTGCCCCGCAACGTCTTCGTCGCCGCCTTCATCGGCACCCCGCGCATCAACCTGCTCCAGGGCCTGGTGCGCGCCCCGCTCGACGGCGCGATGACCATCAGCCTCGGCAAGCAGTACCTCCGGCTGCCCGAACCCCTGTCCCTGGACCACCAGTTGCTCCGCGTCCAGCAGGGCCGTGAGGTCATCGTGGGCCTGCGCTCGGAGGCGGTGCGGATCGCCAAGCCGTCCAGCGCGCGGCGCGGCGAGATGGCGCTCACCGGGCTGGTGGAGCACGTCGAGTTCCAGGGCCACGAGGTCCTCGTCCACTTCAACACCGGCTCCCGGCCCGCCGTCGTGCCCGACCTGGAGGCCCCGCGCCCGGCCGGCCGCCCCGCCCGGCGCCGCCGCCGCGAGGGCCCCGGCGTGCTGGGGCGGCTGCGGGAACGCGCGGGCGCCTTGCGCGCCGGCCCCGTCGTGGTCCTCGACGACCCGCCGTACACGGTCACCGAACCGGCGCCCCCGGACGGCCGGCTCCCCGGCGACCTGATCGTCCGTACCACCCCCGACATCCACCTCCGCCAGGGCATGCAGGTCCCCCTCCTCGTCGACCTCGCCCATCTGTTCGTCTTCGACCAGCACGGCGAGCGCATCTGTCCGGCCCCGGCCCGGCTGCCGGACCTGGAGGAGTAGCGGGCACCGCCAGCGTTTCTTCCCCGGCCGCGCGCCCGGCCCTGCGAGAGTGATCACTGCTCCAGCACTCCAACACCCCTCGCAGAAAAGGGAGTCACCCATGCCCGTGCTCGCCGGCCGCACCCGCGCCGTCCTCGCCACCGCCGCCCTCGTCCTGGCGGTCGGAGCCCCGGCCGCCTACGCCACGCTCGGCGACTCCGCGTCCGCGTCACCGTCCGCCGCGGCCCCGCTCCGCGGTGAGCCGTACGTCGAGACCCAGCTCTTCTTCGGCACCGAGCGTCCCGACGGCGGCCCGGCCGTCACCGACGAGCAGTTCATGACGTTCGTCGACGAGGAGGTCACCCCCGACTTCCCCGACGGCCTGACCGTGCAGACCGGCCGCGGACAGTGGCGGGACGCGAACGGCACCATCGAGAAGGAGCGGTCCTACGAGCTGATCCTGCTGTACCCGGTGGGCCGGGCGAAGGCGAGCGACAGGAAGATCGAGGAGATCCGGCGCGCCTACGAGAAGGAGTTCGGCCAGGAGTCGGTCGGGCGGGTGGACGACCGGGCGCGGGTCGACTTCTGACGCCGCACCCGTCCGACGGGTCGTCCCGTCCCCCTGGCGCATAAAAACTATCACCGCTAGTTTGAGGGCCGGACGACCACGCCAGAGCCCCCGCCGGGAGGACCGCACGATGAAGGCACACGACGGCATGTACATCGACGGAGCGTGGCGGCCCGCCGAGGGCCGGGACACGATCGACGTCGTGAACCCGGTCGACGAGCAGGTCCTCGGCCGGGTCCCCGCCGGGTCCGCGCTGGACGTCGACATCGCCGTACGGGCCGCCCGTGCCGCCCTCCCGGCCTGGGCCGCCACCCCGCCCGCCGCGCGCGCCGAGTGCCTGACCGCCCTCCGGGACGTCCTGCTGGCCCGCCGGGACGAGATCGCCGAGACGGTCACCGCCGAACTGGGCTCGCCCCTGAGGTTCTCGGAGAACGTGCACGCCGCCGTGCCCATCGCGGTCGCCGGCTCCTACGCCGAGCTGGCGGCGACGTACGCCTTCGAGGAGAAGGTCGGCAACTCGACCGTGCACCACGAGCCGGTCGGGGTGGTCGGCGCCATCACCCCCTGGAACTACCCGCTGCACCAGATCGTCGCCAAGGTCGCCCCCGCGCTCGCCGCCGGCTGCACGGTGGTCCTCAAGCCCGCCGAGGACACCCCGCTGGTCGCCCAGCTCTTCGCCGAGGCGGTCCACGAGGCCGGGATCCCCGCGGGCGTCTTCAACCTCGTCACCGGTCTCGGCCCGGTCGCCGGCCAGGCCCTGGCCGAGCACCCGGACGTCGACCTGGTCTCCTTCACCGGCTCCACCGCCGTCGGCCGGCGCATCGGCGCGACCGCGGGCGCCGCCGTCAAGCGGGTCGCCCTCGAACTCGGCGGCAAGTCCGCCAACGTCATCCTGCCCGGCGCCGACCTCGCCAAGGCGGTCAACGTCGGCGTCGCCAACGTCATGTCCAACTCCGGCCAGACGTGCAGCGCCTGGACCCGCATGCTGGTCCACCACGACCGGTACGACGAGGCCGTCGAGCTCGCCGCTGCCGCCGCCGCGAAGTACGGCGACCGCATCGGCCCGCTCGTCAACGCCAAGCAGCGGGACCGCGTGCGCGGTTACATCGAGCGGGGCGTGGAGCAGGGCGCGCGGCTGGTCGCCGGCGGCCCCGGATCCCCGCGCGAACAGGGCTACTTCGTCGCCCCGACCGTCTTCGCCGACGTCACCCCCGACATGACCATCGCCCAGGAGGAGATCTTCGGCCCGGTCCTGTCGATCCTGCGCTACGAGGACGAGGAGGACGCGCTGCGCATCGCCAACGGCACCGTGTACGGCCTCGCCGGTGCCGTGTGGGCGGGCGACGAGGAGCAGGCGGTGGCGTTCGCCCGGCGGATGGACACCGGGCAGGTCGACATCAACGGGGGACGCTTCAACCCCCTGGCCCCCTTCGGCGGTTACAAGCAGTCCGGGGTCGGCCGCGAGCTCGGCGCGCAGGGCCTCGCCGAGTACCTCCAGACCAAGTCCCTTCAGTTCTGAGGAGCGTGTCCGTGGTTCGCGCAGCAGTCCTTCCCGCCGTCGGCGCCCCGCTGGAGATCACCGACATCGACCTCCCCGACCCCGGCCCGGGGCGCGTCCGGGTCCGGCTCGCCGCCGCGGGTGTCTGTCACTCCGACCTGTCCCTGTCCGACGGCACCATGCGGGTACCGGTCCCGGCGGTCCTGGGCCACGAGGGCGCGGGCACGGTCGTGGCGGTCGGCGAGGGGGTCGGCCATGTCGCCCCCGGGGACGGTGTCGTCCTCAACTGGGCTCCCTCCTGCGGCCGTTGCCACGCCTGCGCGCTCGGCGAGGTGTGGCTGTGCGCCAACGCGCTCGCCAGCGCCGCCGACGTCCACGCCCGCACCGCCGACGGCGTCGAGCTCCACCCCGGTCTGAACGTGGGCGCGTTCGCCGAGGAGACGGTCGTTTCGGCGGCCTGCGTCCTGCCCGCCCCGGACGGCGTGCCCCTCGCCGACGCGGCCCTGCTCGGCTGCGCCGTCCTCACCGGGTACGGCGCCGTCCACCACTCGGCCAAGGTCCGCGAGGGCGAGACGGTCGCCGTGCACGGCGTCGGGGGCGTGGGCCTCGCGGCCCTCCAGGCGGCCCGGATCGCCGGCGCCTCGACGATCGTCGCGGTCGACGTCTCCCCGGCGAAGGAGGAACTGGCCCGCGCGGCGGGCGCCACGGACTACGTCGTCGCCTCCGACACCACCGCCCGGGAGATCCGCGGCCTCACCGGCAAACAGGGCGTGGACGTCGCCGTCGAGTGCGTCGGCCGCGCCGCCACCATCCGTGCCGCCTGGGACTCCACCCGCCGCGGCGGACGCACCACGGTCGTCGGCATCGGCGGCAAGGACCAGCAGGTCACCTTCAACGCCCTGGAGATCTTCCACTGGGGCCGCACCCTGGCCGGCTGTGTCTACGGCAACTCCGACCCCGCCCGCGACCTCCCCGTCCTCGCCGGCCACATCCGCGCCGGCCGCCTCGACCTGAGCACCCTGATCACCGACCACATCACCCTCGACGCCATCCCGGCCGCCTTCGACGCCATGCGCGCCGGAAAGGGAGGCAGGTCCCTGGTCGTCTTCTGACCGCGGGACGGTGCTCCGGCCGGTCCGGGCTCACACCGGACCGGCCGCCTTCGCGGGCCGCGCTTGCCTCGCCGCCGCCCGCGAGCGGGACACCGCGACGCCCGCCAGGCACAGGGCCCCGCCCGCCAGGGTGAGCGGGCCGGGCACCTCGCCGAGGGCCAGCCAGGACATGAGGACGACCAGGGCCGGCACCGCGTACGTCGTCGCGCCCATACGGCTCGCGGTCGTCCGGGCCAGGGCGTAGGCCCAGGTGGTGAAGGCGAGGGCGGTCGGGAAGACGCCCAGGTAGACCATGTTGAGGGTCGCCGACAGCGGCGCGTCCGCCGCCTGGCCGGCCAGTTGCCCGGCGAACGGCAGGCAGACCACCGCACCGACCAGGCACCCGTACGTCGTGACCTGGAGCGCGCTCGCCGAGGCCAGCGCGGGCTTCTGCGCCACGACCGCCGCCGCGTAGGCGACCGCCGCGAGCAGGCACAGCACCACGCCGAGCACCGAGGACCCGCCGTCGCCCGACATGGACAGCCCCACCGTCACCGCGCCCGCGAACGACACCGCCATGCCCGCCAGCAGCCGCGGCGGCAGCGGGTCCTTGAGGAACCGCGCGCCCAGCAGCGCGATCAGGATCGGGCCGACGTTCACGACCAGCGCCGCCGTCCCCGCGTCCACCCGCTGCTCGCCCCAGTTCAGGGCCACCATGTAGAACCCGAACCAGAGCAGCCCGGTGACCGCGATGCCGGGCCACGCGGCCCTCGGCGGCAGCCCCTCGCGCCGCAGCGCGCACAGCGCGACGAGGACGACGGCGGCCGACAGCAGCCGCCCCAGGGCCAGGGCGCCCGGCGCGTACGACGCGCCCGCGCTGCGGATGGAGACGAACGCGGAGGCCCACAGGACGACGGTGACGCCGGCCGCGCCGACAGCCGTGAGGTCGCTACGGCGGAGGTTCATCATGCTCCCGAGACTAGGAAGGTTCACGGCGCGGGGCTCGCGGATTCCGGACCGTGCGGTGGGGCGCGCAGAGCCGTCGCCGTGATGCCCAGGTGTTCCGCCAGGGCCCGTTCGCCCGCCTCGGTCACCTTCACCGCCCGCTCCGAGCCGATCCGCACGCACCACCCGGCGTCCAGCGCGTGCCGGCACAGCGCCGCACCCGCCACGCCCGCCAGGTGCGGCCGTCGCTCCGTCCAGTCCAGGCAGGCACGGGCGAGCGGGCGGCGGCCCTTGCGGTCCAGGGGGACACCCAGGTCCTCGAACCAGCGCAGCCCGGCGTCGGTGAGCGCGAACCCGGTCTCCTGGAGCAGGAGACGGCGTTCTGTCAGGGAGTCGGTGATGAGGATGCCGAGCCGCCCGGCCAGATGGTCGTAGCAGGTGCGGCCCCGTGCCATCGCCGAACCGGCGCCGGCCTCGCGCAGGGTGCGCGGTCGCGGGTCCGGCGGGAGGTGCGCGGACAGCTCCTCGACGAGCTGCGCGGCACGCGCGTCGGCGAGCCGCACGTAACGGTGGCGGCCCTGGCGTTCCTCGGCCAGCAGCCCGCCCGCGACCAGCTTGCCGAGATGCTCGCTCAGCGTGGACGCGGCGACCCCGGCGTGCCGGGCCAGCTCGGTCGCCGTCCAGGCACGGCCGTCCAGCAGTGCCAGCAGACACGCGGCCCGCGTCTCGTCCGCGACGAGTCCCGCGAGCCGGGCCAGCCCGGCGGCCCGGGGGTTCCTGGAGGTCATGCGTCCCAGCATGCGGCAGGGACGCTTCGGCGCGCACCGAAGCGTGGTGGGCCCCGGTGCGCGCCGAACCCGTCGGTCAGCCCGCCGTCAGACGCAGCCTGATCGTGCGCGCCTCGGGCCGCAGGGAGAACGCGGGCCGTACGTCCGGACCACAGGCCCGGGAGCCCAGACCGTGCTGCGCCGCGTCGATGATCAGATGACTCGTGGCGGACTCCGGCAGCTCGTGCGGGTGCCCGGCCCGGTCGATCTGCTGCGGGGTGTGCCGACCGAGACTGAACCCGGGACGGCGGCCCTGCGCGTCCGGCAGCGCCGTGATCCGCAGCACCTCCGTGTCCGCGCTCGTCAGGGTCAGCCGCCGCAGCTGCGAGCGGTGCCCGGTCTCCTGGGGGCGCGCGTAGTCGACCGACAGGTCCCCGATGCCCGAGGCGAAGCGGCCGGTGCGGGCCGCGCGGACACTGTCGGGGTAGGACTCGAAGGGGCCCAGGCCGAACCAGTCCGCGCCGTCCACGGGAGCCGTCCCGTCGGGCAGCTCGAAGCGCACCCCGATCCGCGGCCACACCGTGCTCCAGCCGCGGGACGGCTCGATCTCGACGCGCAGTTCCAGCTCGCCGTCCTGGAGCGTCCAGACCGTCTCCACGGTCACCGCCAGACCGGAGTCCGCCGCGGATACCCGGTCGACGGTCCGCAGCGCGTCCGTCGCCTCCTCCACCAGGACGCGCCGCGCGACCAGCCGGTCCAGGCCCTCCCGGCGCCACAGCTCCGCGCTGGACACCCCGGCGACGGAGTGGTCGCTGCCCTCGATCCGGTCGGCCGGGCTCTCGTCGTTGTCGGTGGGCGCCCGGAACAGCTCCAGCCGGGGGCCGTTCACCTCACGCCCGGCGAGACGGGTCAGCGAGCCGCCGGTGAACTCGGCGATGCCGAGCGCCAGCGTGCCCTCGCCCGCCCGCCAGCCGCCGCGGAACCCGGCGGCGGGCACGGGACGCCGTACCGAGCGGTCCAGCTGGGCGGTCGCGATCTCGTGGCCCTCCGGCGCCCAGGCGGTCTCCGCCGCCAGCACCGCCTCGACGGTCAGCCAGGTCTCGGCGTCCGGGGCCGCCGCGACCGGCGGCAGCGCCACCCGCACCGTCCCGCCCGCCGCGACCTGGGGCACCTGGAGGTCCCCGGAGTCCACGAGGTCGCCGTCGTGCTCGAGACGCCAGCGGAACCGCAGGTCGGAGGTGTCGGCGGAGTGCCGCAGGTTGGTGACCGCGAGCTCGTCGCCGTCGAACGCGAAGCGGAGGGGCTGCACGACCGCCTTGTACTCGTACAGGCCCGGCGTCGGCACGTCGTCGCTCAGCACCATGCCGTCCATCACGAAGTTGCCGTCGTGCACGACCTCCCCGAAGTCCCCGCCGTACCCGAAGTACGGCGTCCCGTCCGGGGTGTGCGTCAGGATGCCGTGGTCGCGCCACTCCCAGACGAACCCGCCGTGCAGGCGCGGGTAGCGGTGCACCAGGTCCTCGTAGTCGTCCAGGGCGCCGGGCCCGTTGCCCATCGCGTGCGCGTACTCGCACAGCAGGAACGGCTTGGAGCGCTGCCGGGCGCTCTGCGCGGGCGTGCAGCCGAGCAGCGGCACGTCCGGGCCGTCGGGGCCGTGCGCGCCGATCAGCTCGGTCTCGGCGACCATCGGGTACATCCGGGAGTAGACGTCGGTGTACTCGCCCGCGTAGTCGCCCTCGTAGTGCACGGGACGCCCGGTGTCGCGGGCGTGCGCCCACGCCGACATGGCGGCGAGGTTGGCGCCGGTGCCGGCCTCGTTGCCCAGCGACCACATCACGATGCCCGGGTGGTTCTTGTCCCGTTCCACGGTGCGCTCGACGCGGTCCAGGCAGGCCGCGCGCCAGGCCGGGTCGTCGGTCGGGTTGCCGGTCCAGCCGACCTTGTCGAAGCCGTGGGTCTCCAGGTCGCATTCGAGGACGACCCAGAAGCCGAGCTCGTCGGCGAGGTCCAGCAGCCGGGGGTGCGGCGGGTAGTGGCTGGTGCGGATGGCGTTCACGTTGAACCGCTTCATCCGGGCCAGGTCCTCGCGGGCGTGCTCCTCGTCGAAGACCCGGCCCCGCTCGGGGTGCGCCTCGTGGCGGTTCATGCCGTGGAAGACGACCCGGCGCCCGTTGACGAGAAACAGGTCACCGCGTATCTCGACCGTGCGGAACCCGATCCGCACCGTGACGGTCTCGGCGGCCGACGACACGGTCGCCTCGTACAGGCGGGGCTCCTCGGCCGACCAGGGCAGCACCTCGGCGATGTCGAAGGGCGCCACGTCGGCCGCCGTCGCCCAGACCCGCTCGACGCCGAGCTCCGGGATGCGCAGGGTGACCGGGAACGCCGCCGCGTCCGCGGTGACCTCCGGGTCCAGCCGGCCGCGCCCGTCCTCGTACCCGGTGCGCAGCCACACGTCCTCCACGCCGCCGGCCGGGCGGGCCAGCAGCGTCACGTCCCGGAAGATGCCGGGCAGCCACCACTGGTCCTGGTCCTCCAGATAGCTGGCCGCCGACCACTGGTGCACCCGCACGGCGACGACGTTGTCACCGGGGCGCACCGCCGCCGTCACGTCGAACTCGTGGGCCAGCCTGCTGCCGCTCGCGCCGCCGATCTCGACGCCGTTCACCCACACCCGGAACAGCGACTCGACGCCGTCGAAGCGCAGCACGATCCGCTCGGCGTCCGCCCAGTCGGCGGGCACCTCGAAGTGCCGGCGGTAGTCGCCGGTGGGGTTCTCGTCGGGGACGTGCGGCGGGTCGATGGGGAACGGGAACTGGATGTTGGTGTAGCTGGGGCGGCCGTAGGCCCCGTCGCCCTCCAGCACCCAGTGCGACGGCACCGGGATGCTGTCCCAGGCCTGGTCGTCGAAGCCGTCGGCGGCGAAGTCCTCGGCCACGGCCGCCGTGGGCGACAGCCGGAAGCGCCACGGCCCGTTCAGCGAGCGGGCGGGGGCGTCGGAGCGCAGCCACGAGCGTGCCGGGCGCAGCGCGCCGCGCCAGGGCGCGGTGTCCGACACGTACGCGGTCGAGGACGCGGGGGACGAGGCGGGCGAGGGGAACTCGGTGGGCAAGACGGTCACAACTTTCTTCGACAAGGGGCTGACAGCGGTACTGTGAGCGCTCCCGTTACCGCTCCCGTGAGCGGTAACGGAACCTGCTGGGGAGTCTGTGCTTCTCCGCACCGGAGTGTCAAGGCTCCGTCGCGCGCGTGCATACTCGGTGTCCCTGCGGCGCGGGCGCGTCGGCAATGACCGGAGGTGAGTGATGGCGTCGTCGGGGACCGGACCCCGCCGGGTGACGATCGACGACGTGGCCCGGGAGGCCGGGGTGTCCCGGCAGACCGTGTCGCGCGCGCTCAACGACAAGGGCGAGATCGGCGCCGCCACCAAGCAGCGCGTCCTGGACGCCGCCGAGGACCTCGGCTACCGCCCCAGCCGGTTCGCCCGGGGGCTGGTGCGGCAGGACGCCTTCAGTGTCGGGCTCGTCATCCCCGACCTCCTCAACCCCTTCTTCACGGAGGTCGCCGCCGGCGCCCTGGACGCGGCCCGCACCCACGGCTGGCACGTCGTCGTCTACGACACCGGCGGCCGGGTCGAGGAGGAGCGCGGCACCCTGGAGGTCATCGCCTCGCAGGTCGACGCCGTGGTGGGCTACCTCAGCCTGCCGGAGGACGAGATCGACAAGCTGACCCGGGGCCTGCCCGTCGTCCTCATCGACCGGGAGCACCGCACCGAACGCTTCAGCTCGATCCGCGTCGACGGCGAGCGGGGTGTCCACGCGGCCGTCCGGCACCTCACCGGGGCGGGCCACCGGCGCATCGGCATGCTCGACCTAGGGAAACGCTCCGCGCCGAGCGTCCGCCGCGACTGGTTCGACACCGCGATGACCGCGCACGGGCTGACGGCCGACGCCGTGTGCCGCGCCGACCAGACCGTCGAGGGCGGCGAGAGCGCCCTGGAGCGGCTCCTCACCGAGCATCCGGACGTCACGGCCGTCCTCACCTTCAACGACATCATCGCGATCGGGGCCCTGCGTGCCGCCCGCAGGCTGGGCCGCCGCGTCCCGGCCGACCTCGCGGTCATCGGCTTCGACGGCCTCCGTCTCGGTGCCCTCGTCGACCCCCCGCTCACCACGATCGCCCTCGACACCCGAGCCCTCGGAGCCCTCGCGGTCGAACAGACGGCCCGCCTGCTGACCGGCGCGGGCCCGCTCCGCGGCGACGAACTGGTGGTGCGGGCACAGCTGTTGCTGCGCGAGTCGGCGTAGAGGGCTGTCTCCGGGCGGGAGTTCGGGGGCGCGGGCGCGGGGCCGGGCGTCTCGCGGACGCTCGCGCCGGCGGGTGCGGATCCGTTGCGGGGGAGCGAACGTGCGGTGCGGGCCGAGCTGTTGCCGGTCGGTCCGCCTGAGGGCCGGGGGTGACGGGCAGGTGGGCTCGGCCTGTCCGGCGAGGGGGTCCCGGCCGGGTTCCGGCGGCCCTCCCGGCCGCGGTGTGTCCACGGGGTCGGCGTCCGGCCGGCCGGGGCGTGAGCCGTGCTCTAGGAGCGGAGGTTTCTCGGGGCGTGCCGCCGCCGCTCGTGCGGGGCCGCATGCGGGCGGCTCGGCGGAGGCCCGGCCGGACAGGTCGGCGCGGCGGCGTGGCCGGCCGGGGCTAGGCCGGTCGGCGTGCGGCCTGGTACTGGTCGGCCAGACCGCCCAGGAGGGCTGCGAGCCCGGTTTCGAAGGCCAGTTCGTCGACCTTCTCCTGGTGCCGGGCCAGCAGGTGGGCCTGGCCGAGGTGGGGGTAGTCGGCGGGGTCGTAGGCGCTCTCGTCGCTGACGAAGCCGCCCGCGAAGGAGCCGAGGGCGGAGCCCATGATGAAGTACCGCATCAGCGCGCCGATGGAGGTCGCCTGGGCCGGCGGCCAGCCCGCCCGCACCATCGCGCCGTAGACCGCGTCGGCGAGCCGCAGTCCGTGCGGGCGGCGGCCGGGGCCGGTGGCGAGGACCGGGACGATGTTCGGGTGGTCGCGCAGGGCGGAGCGGTAGGAGACGGCCCAGTCGTGCAGCGCGGTGCGCCAGTCGCGGCCGTCCCCCTCCTCGAACATCGACAGGTCGACCTGCGCGCTCACCGAGTCGGCGACCGCCTCCAGGATGTCGTCCTTGGTGCGGAAGTGGTTGTAGAGAGACGGCCCGCTGACCCCCAGTTCCGCGGCGAGCCGCCGCGTGGAGACGGCCGCGAGGCCCTCCGCGTCCACGAGCGCCCGCGCCGTGTCGACGATCCGGTCGGTGCTGAGGAGGGGCTTGCGCGGTCGGGCCATGGCGCACATAGTAGGGCTGCGACGAGAAACTAGCAGTGCTAATTTAATGGCAGACCTTCAATGGCGGAACTTCAATGGCGGACCGTCCCGGAAACTTCCCTGTGGGGTGATCTCGTGGTGAACCTGGCGCTCAGCGACGAGCAGGAGGCCGTACGGCGGCTCGCGCGCGACTTCGTGGAGCGCGAGATAGCCCCCCACGTCGTCGCGTGGGACCGCGCCGAGGACGTCGACCGGTCGATCGTGAAGAAGCTCGGCGAGGTCGGTTTCCTGGGGCTGACCATCGACGAGGAGTACGGCGGCTCCGGCGGCGACCACCTCGCGTACTGCCTGGTCACCGAGGAACTCGGCCGCGGCGACTCCTCCGTGCGCGGCATCGTCTCCGTCTCGCTCGGCCTGGTCGCCAAGACCGTCGCCGCGTGGGGGAGCGAGGAGCAGAAGCGGCGCTGGCTGCCGGGGCTCACCTCCGGCGAGTACGTCGGCTGCTTCGGTCTCACCGAGCCCGGCACCGGCTCCGACGCCGGGAACCTCACCACGCGCGCGGTCCGCGACGGCGACGACTACGTCATCGACGGCGCCAAGATGTTCATCACCAACGGCACCTGGGCCGACGTCGTCCTCCTCTTCGCCCGCTCCACCGACGCCCCGGGCCACAAGGGCGTCAGCGCCTTCCTCGTCCCCACCGACACCCCCGGGCTGAGCCGCCGCACCGTGCACGGCAAGCTCGGGCTGCGTGGCCAGGCCACCGCCGAGCTCACCCTGGAGGGCGTCCGCGTGCCCGCCTCCGCGCTGCTCGGCGAGGAGGGGAAGGGCTTCTCCGTCGCCATGTCGGCGCTCGCCAAGGGCCGGATGTCGGTGGCCGCGGGCTGCGTCGGCATCGCGCAGGCCGCGCTCGACGCCGCCGTGCGCTACGCCGGTGAGCGCGAGCAGTTCGGCAAGCCGATCGCCGGACACCAGCTCGTCCAGGAGCTGATCAGCGACATCGCCGTGGACGTGGACGCCGCGCGCCTGCTGACCTGGCGGGTCGCCGACCTGGTCGACCGGGGTCTGCCCTTCGCCACGGAGTCCTCCAAGGCCAAGCTGTTCGCCTCGGAGGCCGCCGTCCGCGCCGCGAACAACGCCCTCCAGGTCTTCGGCGGCTACGGCTACATCGACGAGTACCCCGTCGGCAAGCTCCTGCGGGACGCCCGCGTGATGACCCTCTACGAGGGCACCAGCCAGATCCAGAAACTGGTCATCGGGCGCGCGCTGACCGGCGTATCGGCCTTCTGAGCACGGCACTTGGCGCGTGTCGCGGCTGAGTACCCGGTCTGAGTACCCGAGCGGATGTGCGCCGGGTCCGGCGCCGCGATGCTCGTCCCATGAGTGACACACGGGTCAAGCAGCAGAACACCGCCGCCTTCTACGGTCAGGCCGTCGCCTCCTTCGGCATCGCCATGGCCGCCACCACCATCGGCATCTACCGGCTGAACACCGACGCCTGGGTGCGCGCGTTCCTCGCCGTCGCCGTCCTCTACCTCGTGACCTCGGCCTTCACCCTCGCCAAGGTGGTCCGGGACCGCCAGGAGGCCGGGCAGATCGTGAGCCGCGTCGACCAGGCCCGCCTGGAGAAGCTGCTCGCCGAGCACGACCCCTTCGAGAAGCTCTGAGCGACGATGCCGAACTGCGGCGCTCTGCGGACTAAGCGCTCGCTCACCTGGGGCGGTATGGTGGTCCCCTTGTACGTGGAGAGGGGCGAGGAAGCGATGAGTACGGCGGAGGAGACGGCCGGCGGCGAGACGCAGGCGTGGGGCGAGGTCACGCCCGACGCGGCGCGGCGGCTGCTGATCGCCGCGGTGGAGGCCTTCGCCGAGCGCGGGTACCACGCCACGACGACCCGGGACATCGCGGGCCGCGCGGGCATGAGCCCGGCCGCGCTGTACATCCATTACAAGACCAAGGAAGAGCTGCTCCACCGCATCAGCCGGATCGGCCACGAGAAGGCCGTGGACATCCTGCGCACGGCGGCCCGCCGCGAGGGCACCGCCGCCGAGCGGCTCGCCGACGCGGTCAGCTCCTTCGTCCGCTGGCACGCGGGCGGCCGGACGACGGCCCGGGTCGTCCAGTACGAGCTGGACTCACTCGGGCCCGACGCCCGCGCCGAGATCCTCACCCTGCGCCGCCAGTGCGACGCCGAGGTGCGCGGGATCATCGAGGACGGCATCGCCGCCGGTGAGTTCGACGTCCTCGACGTCAAGGGCACCACGCTCGCCGTCCTGTCGCTCTGCATCGACGTGGCCCGCTGGTTCAGCCTCGACGGCCCCTGGACGCCCGACGAGGTCGGCGCGCTCTACGCCGACCTCGTGCTGCGCATGGTGGGCGCACCGGTCAAGTGAGCGCTGCTCAGAGGTAGTAGCGGGACACCGACTCCGCCACGCACACCGGCTTGTCCCCGCCCTCGCGCTCCACGCTGAAGCCGACGGTGACCTGGACGCCGCCGGGCACGTCGTCGACGCCGTTGATCGTGGCGGTGGCCCGCAGCCGGGAGCCGACCGGGACGGGGGCGGGGAAACGGACCTTGTTGGTGCCGTAGTTGACGCCCATCTTCACGTTCTCGACCGTGATGAGCTGCGGCCCGAACAGCGGGAGCAGCGAGAGGGTGAGATAGCCGTGCGCGATGGTGGTCCCGAAGGGGCCCGCGGCGGCCTTCTCCGGGTCGACGTGGATCCACTGGTGATCGCCGGTGGCCTCGGCGAACAGGTCGATCCGCTTCTGGTCGACCTCCAGCCAGTCGGTGTACCCCAGCTGCTCGCCGACCGCCGCCCTGAGCTCCTCGGCGGAGGTGAAGATCCTCGGCTCTGCCATGTCCCGGCCTCCCGATACGTGATGTCTAAGCAACTGCTTAGCATGGTCGGCCGTGGGGGCGATGTCAACGGACGCCCGGCCCCGGCGGGTGGGTAGGGTTGCCGGGGTGCCCCAGATTCCCGAGAAGATCCACGAGCTCACGGTCGGCCAGCTCGCCGCGCGCAGCGGCGCCGCCGTCTCCGCCCTGCACTTCTACGAGACCAAGGGGCTGATCAGCAGCCGCCGCACCCCCGGAAACCAGCGCCGTTACCACCGCGACGCCCTGCGCCGTGTCGCCTTCGTCCGGGCCGCGCAGCGCGTCGGCATCCCGCTGGCCACGATCCGCGAGGCGCTCGCCGAACTCCCCGAGGAGCGGACCCCGACCCGGGAGGACTGGGCCCGGCTCTCCCAGGCCTGGCGCTCCGAACTCGACGAGCGCATCAAGCAGTTGAACCGCCTGCGCGACCACCTCACCGACTGCATCGGCTGCGGCTGCCTCTCGCTGGACACCTGCGTCCTGTCCAACCCGGACGACGCCTTCGGCCAACGCCAGGGCACAGGCTCCCGCCTCCTGATCGAACGAAACCCCGACTGAAACCCCGACTGAAACCCCAACTGACCTACGGCCCCCGGCCGAGGTGGCCCGGCCCGCGTCCGCGGCGCGTCCGCCTCCGTTCCGGTGGCAGCCTGCACCGGCGCCTGCGTCCCGCCCACCGGCGACGCGGCGCACGGCCGTCCCGCTGCCCGATCCGCTGAGTACGACCGGACGCGCCGCTCGAACCCCGTGCCCGCCGTGAGGCGACCCGCACATGCGCTGCATCGGCGCCTGCCTCCCGACGGGTGACCGCCCGCCTGGCCACCTCACCGGTGAAGCAGCCGTACCGCCCTGCCCCGGTCCGCCGTGCCGCCCGGGGATGTGCAAGGCGGTGTCACCGGCCCCGCGGGGCGGTTACCACTGCGGTGTCGGCGCGGACGGGATCTTCGGCCGTGACGCGCAGCGTCGGCCTCGGGGCTCCTCGGGTTCCCTCGGATGCGTCTCATCGCCTCCGACTGTCCGTACCGGAAGCGGTGGAGCGCCCCGGTCAGCGGCTGCCGGTGTCCCCGGGTTCCTGTGTCGTCGCCGGCCTGCCGGGCAGGGCGCGCGCCGCTGCCACCAACTCGGCGTTGGACGACGCCGGTTCGCCGTCCGGGAGGAACAAGGTGTCCTCCAGGCCGATGCGGGTGGCCAGGCCGAGCCGACGGGCGAGCCGGAGCACCGGCCAGGCGCCGCCGTCCTCGCCGTGGAGGAGGACCGGGCGGCCGTGGGCCGGGCCGATGGCGGCCAGCAGGGCGCGGGCCGTGGCCCGCGCGGTGGCCGGGGCGGGGTCGGTCACCTCGGCCAGCACCCGCAGCACCCGGGGCCCGAGCGGGGAGCGGGCGAAGCGGGCCGCCCCGTCCGTCCCGGACCAGATGCCCGCCTCCACGCCGACACCTCGCTCGATCAGCAGCGCGGCCACTTCTTCGGCGCCCGGCTCGTGCCAGTTGACCGAGGCGTGGTCGGGCAGCACCGTCCAGGACCGGACCCGCGCCAGACGGGCCGCGGGGTCGGGCTCCGCCCACGCGCCCGTGGTCACCCCGACCGGCACCGTGACCTGGGCCCGCAGCGCCTGGAGGGTCGGCGCGAGCACCCGGGGCGAGAGACTGTCGTCGCCGCACGGGGACTTGGGGTGGACATGGACATCGGTGGCGCCCGCCGCGACTGCCTCGGCCGCGGAACGCGCCATGGCCTGCGGCGACACCGGCAGGGCGGCGGACCCGGCCACGGCCCGGGAGCCGTTGAGGCACACCTGGAGCAGGTCCGGGCCGCCTCGGACACGGGGGTGCGGCATCCCCGGCGCACCCCCGCCGGTACCTCCGCCGGCACCGGTCTCTCCCGGCGGTCTCAGGCGGACACCAGCAGCCGTCCGCGCCTGGACGTCGCCAGGGCCTCGGGCGTCAGCACCGGACGCGGCACCACGATCCCGCAGTCCGCGCAGACCGGGCCCGAGGACGGTTCATGGGCCAGGTCGTACTTCCACAGCAGCCGCTCCCCCCGGCACACCGGGCACGCCGCCCCCGGTTCGCGTTCCAGCGCGGAGATGATCCTGCGCAGCACCTCGGCCAGCGACTCACGGGGGTGCAGGCGCGGGTCGTCGCACCACGCGACGCCGAAACCGCCCCAGGTCAGCCGGTGCCAGTCGTCCACACTGCCCGGCCGGCGCAGCCCGTCGTGCTTCTCCTTCTTGCGCCGCTCGGCGAACCCGACCTCATAGG
This sequence comes from Streptomyces sp. NPDC090106, assembly GCF_044747265.1. NCBI lineage: Bacteria > Bacillati > Actinomycetota > Actinomycetes > Kitasatosporales > Streptomycetaceae > Streptomyces > Streptomyces sp. NPDC090106. The sequence goes on from NZ_JBIVDS010000019.1 coordinate 130,125, forward strand.
CCAGCCAGACCGAACGCGCCTCCTCCAGCTCCTCCAGCGCGGCCACGAGCCGCGTCGGGTCGGGGGAGCGGTCCTCGGGACCGAATCCCGCCCGGGCGCACAAGTGGTCCCAGGTCGCCCTGTGCCCGTACGGCGCGAACCGCTCCAGGCACTTGCGCAGTGAGTAGCGCCGCAGCGCCAGATCACAGCGCGTGTCTCGCACCTGTCTCGCCAGACTCCGGAAACCGGCCATCGCCCTGCACCTCCGTCACACCTGCACCTGTACTTCGGTCACTTCGGCGACGCCGAACGGGTGTCACGTACGAGTCCCGCGTACGCGTTCCGCACGGCGTTGACGAATAGACGTATCGACATGCGATTCGGCTCCATCGGTTTTCCGATGACCTCCATCAGCCGGTCCCCTCACCGAAAGTTGACGCATGTTCATCTTCAATCCCGGGGATACCGCCGGTAACGTCCCGCACCATCCCCGTCCGTAGGAGCTGCCATGTCCCGGCATCCCTCACGCACCGCTCTGGACAGACTGAGAACTCCCGGAAAACTCCCCGGGTTCCTGAAGGCCGCATCGGTATGCGCACTGATTGCCGGTCTTTTGTCACCTCTTTCCCAAGCGGCCTCCGCGGCGGAGACCGCCGTGGACGCCGCCGCCGTCACGGACTACTGCGGCGGCCAGTGCTCCGACATCCTGCCGCCCGGCGAGAACGGCAACGCCACCCTCGCCCAGATCCTCCTCAACCAGGCGTTCGGCACCCAGCCCGACCACGCCGAGGACCAGCTCGGCCCGTACAACAACCTCGCCAAGGGCTACTCGACGCTCACCAACTCCACGATCAACACCTTCTTCAACGACGCCTCCTTCGGCGTCGCCTCCGACCAGGTCGCCTCCACCCTGAGCCCGGGTGGCCGCAGCGACGTGACGATCGTCCGCGACAAGAAGACGGGTGTGCCGCACATCACCGGCACCACCAGATACGGCACGGAGTACGGAGCCGGGTACGCGGCGGCTCAGGACCGGCTGTGGCTGATGGACGTCTTCCGGCACGTGGGGCGCGGCCAGCTCACCACGTTCGCCGGCGGCGACCCCTCCAACCAGGGTCTTGAACAGCAGTTCTGGCGCAACGCCCCCTACACCGAGGCCGACCTCCAGGCCCAGATCGACCGTGCCGTGGCCAACGCCGGCACCCGGGGCACCCAGGCGCTCGCCGACGTCAACGCCTACCTCGACGGCATCAACGCCTACATCGACGCCTCCGACAGCGGCCGCTACTTCCCCGGCGAGTACGTCCTGACCGGGCACAAGGACTCCGTCACCAACGCCGGCACGATCGACCACTTCAAGACCACCGACCTGGTCGCCCTCGCCTCGGTGATCGGCGCCCTGTTCGGCTCCGGGGGCGGCGGCGAGGTCAACAACGCGATCTCCCTGCTCGCCGCGCAGGAGCAGTACGGCGTGACCCAGGGCACCGCCGTCTGGGAGTCGTTCCGCGAACGCAACGACCCCGAGGCCGTCGTCACCGTCCACGACACGAGCTTCCCGTACGCCACCAAGCCCGCCGCCCCGCAGGGCGAGGCCCTGCCCGACGACGGCTCGGTCGCCACGGAACCGATGATCTACGACGCGACCGGCACCGGTGCCGACCAGAGCGCCTCCGAGGCCACCGCCACGGCCACCGCGACCGCCCTCAGCTCCGCGCGGCGCGGCATGTCCAACGCCCTGGTGGTCAACGGCTCGCACACGGCGAGCGGCCATCCCGTCGCCGTCTTCGGCCCGCAGACCGGCTACTTCGCCCCGCAGCTGCTGATGCTCCAGGAGATCCAGGGCCCCGGCCTCAGCGCCCGCGGCGCCTCCTTCGCGGGGCTCAGCATGTACGTCGAACTGGGCCGCGGCCAGGACTACGCGTGGAGCGCCACGACCTCCGGCCAGGACATCATCGACACCTACGCCGTCGAACTGTGCCAGGACGACTACCACTACCTGTACCACGGCACCTGCACGGCGATGGAGAAGGTCGAGCAGAAGAACTCCTGGTCACCGACGACCGCCGACGACACCGCGGCGGGCGCGTACACCATGCGCGTCTGGCGCACGAAGTACGGCCCGGTCAGCCACCGGGCGACCGTCGGCGGCAAGAAGGTCGCCTACACCACCCTGCGCTCGTCGTATCTGCGCGAGGCCGACTCGATCATCGGCTTCCAGATGCTCAACGACCCGGACTACGTGAAGAGTCCGGCGACCTTCCAGAGCGCCGTGCAGCACATCAACTTCACCTTCAACTGGTTCTACGCCGACTCCCAGCACATCGCCTACTACAACAGCGGTGACAACCCGGTGCGCGCCAGTGGCGTCGACCCCGAGTTCCCGGTGTGGGCGCAGGCGGCGTACGAGTGGCAGGGCTGGAACCCGACGACCAACGCGGCCACCTACACGGCCGCTTCGGCCCACCCCAACTCCGTCGACCAGGACTACTACATCTCCTGGAACAACAAGCAGGCCGCCGACTACTCCAGCGCCCCCTGGGGCGAGGGCTCGGTGCACCGCGGCAATCTGCTGGAGGACCGGGTGAAGAAGCTGGTCACCGCGGGCGGCGTGACCCGTGCCTCGCTGACGAAGGCGATGGCCGAGGCGGCGCTCGCGGACCTGCGCGCCGAGGACGTGCTGCCGGACCTGCTGAAGGTCGTCAACAGCAGCACGGTGACCGACTCCACGGCCGCGGCGGCGGTGACCAAACTCCAGGCCTGGCTCACCGCGGGCGCCCGACGCACGGAGACGTCGTCGGGGTCGAAGGCCTACGCCAACGCCGATGCCATCCGCATCCTGGACGCCTGGTGGCCGCTGCTGGTCAAGGCCGAGTTCCAACCCGGCCTCGGCAGCGAGCTGTACACCGCGATGACCGCCAACCTGCCCGTCGACGAGTCCCCTTCGGCCGCGCACGGGCCGACCGGCGCCCACGCGGGCAGCTCCTTCCAGTACGGCTGGTGGAGTTATGTCGACAAGGACATCAGAGCGGTCCTCGGGGAGACGGTGCAGGGCCCGCTCGCGCAGAAGTACTGCGGTGGCGGCACCCTCAGCGCCTGTCGCGACATCCTCATCAGCACCCTGAAGACGGCGGCCGGGACCTCCGCGTCCACCGTCTACCCGGGCGACGACCTGTGCTCGGCGGGCGACCAGTGGTGCGCCGACTCGATCGTGCAGCGCACCCTGGGCGGCATCAAGCACTACAACATCAGCTGGCAGAACCGTCCGACCTACCAGCAGGTGGTGGAGTTCACCTCACACCGGTGAGCAAGCCCTGAACCACCCCTGGCGGCGGGTCACTTGATACGGCCCGCCGCCACCACCACCTGCGCCAGTTCCCGGTGCACGATGTCGCTGTGCGCCCCGGCGGGAGCGCCGCCCCGCCGGACGACCTGAGCCGCGTCGATGTTCACGCACCCCGACAGCGGCAGTGTCGTCAGCAGCGCGTCCGCGAGCTTCCACGCGCGCGTGCCCGGCACCGCCTGCACCCCGTCGTAGCCCATCGCGCCCCACTTGGCGCCCAGCAGCCGTCCGACGTCCGGGCCGGCTGCTCCCTCCGCGTTCCCGGCCAGGCGCGAGGCCAGCGGGTACATCGTGCCGAGCGCCGAGTCGAAGTGGGAGTAGCAGCACACCAGGGGACCGTCGATCCGGTTCTGCCGGCCCTGGAGGGCCCCGCCCGCGCTCGTGTCGTGCGGCAGCCGGGCCGCGAACGCGTAGTGCGAGAAGGCCCCTTGGAGCAGCGTCACCGACTTCACCGCGCGCACCCCCTGCGGCAGCCCGCGCAGCGCGAACGACACCAGGCGTCCGCCGAAGCTGTGCCCGACCAGATGCACCCGCAGATCGGCCTTGTGCGCGGCGAGCCGCCCGATCGCCGGTCCCAGCCCGCGTTCACCGACGGTCCCGGCCCGCCGCTTCATGGCGTAGTACGTGGCCTGGCGCAGCAATTCGTGGGCGCCGTCCCAGAGGTCGGGCAGGGCGAACGAGGCCGGACCCCCCTCCGGGGCGAGGGCCCGCGCGAAGTCCTCGCACACCCCGGCGGCCGGGCCGCGGAACATGTCCGGCTCGCGCTGCGGTACGCCGTCCACCAGGGTGTCCGCCCCGAACCCGGCCTGCGGCGCCGTCGGTTCCACCTCGACAAGGAGCCGCACCAGCCGCCCGAACTCCTCCAGTTCGGGCTCCTCGCGCGGCCCGCCGTCCAGCAGCCGGTCGATGCGGTCGATCACGGTCGTACGGCCGGGGAAGATCTCCAGCAGCGCCTGCCGGGTGTCCTTGTCGAGGCCGGACCGCTGCCCGGTGTCCGCCGCCGCACTGCGCGGGAAGTCCGGGATCGGCTCGTCGGAGAACCGCATCGAGGGCCACACCACTCCCACGAACCCGAGCCTCGCCGTCGGCGCGAGCCCGGGGATCGGGGCGAAGAAGCGGCTGAACAGCCGGGTCGCGCCGGAGCGGTCGGTGTTCCAGCCGTGCGCGAAGACGACCAGATCCCGCACGTCGTGCTCGACGATCCCCGCCAGCAGCCGGTCGCGGCGCCGGCCGTCCGGGTCGCCGTCCGCGTCGAAGGTCAGTTCCCAGTACGGACTCACACTCATCGCCGGATCCGCCATGACAGGCCCCCTTGTCCCCCGAAATCGGTGCGATGCCGTCGCATCGTCCCGCTACGGGGCGAAGTTGGCCATACTCGGCGCATCAACTGTCGCCGTGGCAAAAGGGGTTCATCTGTACAGCAGATACTCCGCGCGGACCCGGCGGAACGCGGCCAGTTCCTCCTGCCAGCCCGCCACCACCTCGTCGGGGCCGGCCCCGGCGTCGATCGCGGTCCGCACCTGCGCGGATCCGGTCAGCTTGTCGATCCAGTCGTCGGACCGCCAGGCGAACCCGTTCCACACCCGCTTGGCCGTCACCAGCAGAGCGATTCCGGTGCGCACCGGGTCGTAGGCGGCCCGGTCGTGCACATGGAGCTGCACCCCGCCGATCGTCCGGCCCTGGAACTTGGAGAAGGTGGGCGCGAAGTACGCCTCCCTGAAGCGCACCCCGGGCAGGTCCAGTCCGTTCGCCGCGTCCGCCCAGCGTCCGTCGATCCCCTCCGCGCCGAGCAGTTCGAAGGGCCGGGTGGTGCCGCGCCCCTCGGACAGGTTCGTGCCCTCGAACAGGCATGTGCCCGCGTACACCAGTGCCGTGTCCGGGGTCGGCATGTTCGGGCTCGGCGGCACCCACGGCAGCCCGGAGGCGTCGGGGAACTCCGACCGCCGCCACCCGCCGGCCCGGACGACGTCCAGCGGCACCGGTGCCGTCAGGAACTCCCCGTTGAACAGCCGGGCCAGCTCGCCGACCGTCATGCCGTGCGCCTGGGAGATGGGCCGGCGGCCCACGAAGGTGGCGAACTCCGGGTGCAGCACGGGCCCTTCGGCGCGGCGGCCGGTGACGGGGTTGGGCCGGTCCAGGACCACGAACCGCTTCCCGGCGAGCCCGGCCGCCTCCATGCAGTCGTAGAGCGTCCAGATGTAGGTGTAGAAGCGGGCACCGACGTCCTGGATGTCGAAGACGACCGTGTCCACGCCGGACACGGTGAACACGTCGGCCAGCGGCTGCCCGCTCTTCAGGTACGTGTCGTAGACCGGGAGTCCGGTCGCCGGGTCGTCGTGGCGGCCCTCCGAGCCGCCCGCCTGGGCGGTGCCGCGGAAGCCGTGCTCGGGGCCGAACACGGCTCTGAGGTCCACCCGGTCGTCCGCGTGCATCACGTCCACGATGTGGCGGACGTCACGGGTGACGCCGGTGGGGTTGGTGACGACCCCCACGCGCTGCCCGTCGAGGAGGGCGTAGCCGTCGGCGGCGAGGCGCTCGAACCCCGTGCGGAGACGGGGTGCCGCCGCCGAGGCCCCGGATGCGGCGGACAGGGTCGTGGCCGCCGTGGTCGCTGCGAGTAGTGCTCGTCTGGAGAGGCGCATGGGGGGCACGGTATTGCGCGGCGGGTCCCCGGGAAAGGACGCGCCCGGGGCCCCTTCCCTGCTACATACCGACTGGTTAGTCTGGCCGTCTGCCGCAGAGCCGCAGTCGAAGGAGATTGATGGTGGAAGCCGTTCAGGGTGCAGGTGTCGTCGTCACGGGGGCCGGAGGGGGCATCGGGGCCGCCCTCGCCCGGCGGTTCGCCGCCGAGGGGGCCCGTGTGGTCGTCAACGACCTGGACGGCGGGCGCGCCAAGGCCGTGGCCGAGGAGATCGGCGGGATCGCCGTCGCCGGTGACGCCTCCGCGATCGTCCGCGAGGCCATGGACGCGCTCGACGGCACCGTCGACGTGTACTGCGCCAACGCCGGAGTCGGCCGCGACGGCGGAGAGCCCGGTGAGCCGCTCGACGAGAACGGCTGGGCCCTGTCCTGGGACGTGAACGTGATGGCCCACGTCCGCGCCGCGCACGCTCTGCTGCCGCAGTGGCTGGAGCGCGGTGGCGGACGGTTCGTGTCCACCGTGTCCGCCGCCGGACTGCTCACGATGATCGGCGCCGCCCCGTACTCCGTCACCAAGCACGGCGCCTACGCCTTCGCCGAGTACCTGTCCCTGACCTACCGGCACCGCGGCCTCAAGGTCCACGCGATCTGCCCCCAGGGCGTGCGCACCGACATGCTCGCCGCCACCGGCAGCGCCGGCGACCTGGTGCTCAGGCCCACCGCGATCGAACCGGAGGACGTGGCCGACGCCCTCTTCCGCGGCATCGAGGAGGACCGTTTCCTGATCCTCCCGCACCCCGAGGCCGCCGCCTACTACCAGGCCCGCGCCGCCGAACCCGACCGCTGGCTCACCGGCATGAACCACCTCCAGCAGAAGTGGGAGGAGGTGCGGTGACCGGCTCCCGCTACGCGGCCAGGCCCTGGACCGCCCTGCTCAGCGACGCCCAGCGCGCCCCCGTCACCCCCGACGACTCCCTCGTGCACGCCCTGCGCCGGGTCGTCGCCGACACCCCCGACCGCACCTTCCTCGCCTACTTCGACGGCCGCCTCACCTACCGCGAGGCCGACGAATTGAGCGACTCCGTCGCCGGACACCTCGCCGCGCGGGGGCTCGAACCCGGCGACCGGGTGGCGATCCTGCTCCAGAACTCCCCGCTGTTCGTCCTCGCGCTGCTCGGCGCGTGGAAGGCGGGCGCGACCGTCGTCCCCGTCAACCCCATGTACAAGTCGGGGGAGGTGGCGCACGTCCTGCGGGACGGCGAGGTGGCCGCGCTGATCTGCTCCGACCGCGCCTGGGAGTCGTATCTGCGCGAGACGGCCGCGGACTCGCCGGTGCGGATCGTGCTCACCGGATGCGAACTGGACTTCCAGACCCGCGACGACCAGCGCGTGCTCGCCTTCGAGCGGCTGCCGCAGGCCGCCGACGCCGAGGACCTGACAGCGGTGGCGGGCGCCGGGCACCAGGCTCCGCGGGACCGCGACCCGGAGCCCGCCGGCATCGCGCTCATCAGCTACACCTCGGGCACCAGCGGCACCCCCAAGGGCGCCACCAACACCCACGGCAACATCATGCACAACGCCGAACGCCAGCGCACCGGCCTCGCGCTGCCGGACGCGCCCGTCTACTACGCCCTCGCGCCCCTGTTCCACATCACCGGCATGGTCTGCCAGCTCGGCGCGAGCCTCAACAGCGCGGGCACGCTCGTGCTCACCTACCGCTTCGACGCGGGCGTCGTCCTCGACGCGTTCGCCGAGCACGCCCCGCACTACACGGTCGGCCCGTCCACCGCCTTCATGGCGCTCGCCGCCCACCCGGCCGTCACCCGCGAGCACTTCGCGTCCTTCGTCAACATCTCCTCCGGCGGCGCCCCGCTGCCGCCCGCCCTCGTGGAGAAGTTCCGGGCCGGCTTCGGCCCCTACATCCGCAACGGCTACGGGCTCACCGAGTGCACCGCTCCCTGCGCCTCCGTGCCGCCCCAGCTGGAGGCGCCCGTCGACCCGGTCTCCGGGACCCTCGCCGTGGGCGTGCCCGGTCCGGACACCGTCGTACGGATCGTCGACGAGCGGGGCGCCGAGGTGCCGTTCGGGGAACAGGGCGAGATCGTCGTCAGCGGACCGCAGGTCGTGCCCGGGTACTGGCGGCGGCCCGACGCCACCGCCGAGACCTTCCCGGACGGCGAGCTGCGCACCGGGGACATCGGGTTCATGGACGAGCGGGGCTGGCTGTACGTCGTCGACCGCAAGAAGGACATGATCAACGCGTCCGGCTTCAAGGTGTGGCCGCGCGAGGTCGAGGACGTCCTGTACACCCACCCGGCGGTGCGCGAGGCGGCCGTCGTCGGGGTGCCCGACGGCTACCGCGGGGAGACCGTCAAGGCGTACATCAGCCTGCGGCCCGGTGCCGACACGGACCCGGATGAACTCGCGGTGTACTGCAAGGAGAGACTGGCCGCCTACAAATACCCCCGGCACGTGGAGATCCTGCCCGAGCTGCCCAAGACGGCGAGTGGGAAGATCCTCCGGCGGGAACTGCGATCCCGCGGGCAGAACGAGCGGTAACGAACGGAAAGGCAGGTGGCGGCCCAGTGCCCAGGACGACGGACGGAGACGGCACGCCCGTCCCGCAGCGGCTGCTGGCCGCCGCCACGCGGCTCTTCGCCGAGCAGGGCTACGACCGCACCTCCGTGCAGGAGATCGTCGAGGCGGCGGGTGTCACCAAGGGGGCGCTCTACCACTACTTCGGCTCCAAGGACGACCTCCTGCACGAGGTGTACGCGCGCGTGCTGCGCGTCCAGCAGGAACGCCTCGACGCGTTCGCGAACGCGGACGAGCCGATCGAGAAGCGACTGCGGGGCGCGGCGGCGGACGTGGTCGTCACCACCATCGAGAACCTCGACGACGCGTCGATCTTCTTCCGCTCCATGCATCATCTGAGCCCCGAGAAGAACAAGCAGGTGCGCGCCGAGCGGCGGCGCTACCACGAACGCTTCCGCGCGCTCGTCGAGGAAGGCCAGGCGGCCGGCGTCTTCTCCACCGCGACCCCGGCCGACCTGGTGGTGGACTACCACTTCGGCTCCGTCCACCACCTGTCCACCTGGTACCGGCCCGACGGTCCGATGGGACCCCAGGAGCTCGCCGACCACCTGGCCGACCTGCTGCTGCGCGCCCTGCGGCCCTGACGCCCCGGACGGCTTCGCAGAACCGCCCCGCGGATCACCGCGGGGCGGTCGCGGTCACAGGTACTTCTTCAGCTCCCGGCGGGCCAGGGACCGCTGATGGACCTCGTCGGGTCCGTCGGCGATCATCAGCGTCCGCGCCGAGGCGTACAGCTCGGCCAGCGGGAAGTCCTGGCTGACGCCGCCCGCGCCGTGCAGCTGGATGGCCCGGTCGATGATGTCGACGACCGCGCGCGGGGTGGCGATCTTGATGGACTGGATCTCGGTGTGGGCGCCCCGGTTGCCGACGGTGTCCATCAGCCAGGCCGTCTTCAGCACCAGCAGCCGCAGCTGCTCGACCTGGACGCGCGCGTCGGCGATCCAGTTGTGCACGACACCCTGCTGGGCCAGCGCCTTGCCGAACGCCGTACGGGAGACCGCCCGGCGGCACATCAGCTCGATCGCCCGCTCGGCCATGCCGATCAGCCGCATGCAGTGGTGGATGCGGCCGGGGCCCAGGCGGGCCTGCGCGATGGCGAAACCGCCGCCCTCCTCGCCGATCAGGTTCGAGACCGGCACCCGTGCCCGGTCGAAGACCACCTCGGCGTGGCCGCCGTGGGAGTGGTCCTCGTAGCCGAACACCCGCATGGCCCGCCTGACGGTGACGCCCGGGGTGTCGCGGGGCACCAGCACCATGGACTGCTGGCGCCGGATGTCGCTCCCGTCCGGGTCGGTCTTCCCCATCACGATGAAGATCTTGCAGTCCGGGTTCATCGCCCCGGAGATGTACCACTTGCGCCCGGTGACGACGTAGTCGTCGCCGTCCCGCACGATGTGCGTGGTGATGTTGGTGGCGTCGGAGGAGGCGACCTCCGGCTCGGTCATCGCGAACGCCGAGCGGATCTCACCGGCCAGCAGCGGCTCCAGCCACTGCTTCTTCTGCTGCTCGTCACCGAACTGGCTGAGCACCTCCATGTTCCCGGTGTCCGGGGCCGCGCAGTTGGTCGCGGTCGGCGCCAGGTGCGGGGACCGGCCGGTGATCTCGGCGAGCGGCGCGTACTGGAGGTTGGTCAGCCCGGCCCCGTACGCCGCGTCGGGCAGGAACAGGTTCCACAGGCCCTGCCTGCGCGCCTCGGCCTTCAGCTCGCCGACCACGGCCGGGGTGTCCCACGGGGAGGCGAGCGCGGCCCGCTGCTCCTCCGCGACGGCCTCGGCGGGGTAGACGTGCTCGTCCATGAAGGCGAGCAGCCGGGTGCGCAGTTCCTCGGTGCGCGCGTCGAACGCGAAGTCCATGTGCGGTCAGCCTTCCTGAAGAGTCGTCAGACCGTGCTCGATGAAGACGGGCACGAGGTCGCCGATGCGGTCGAAGCCGCGGCCGACCGTCTGGCCCAGGGTGTAGCGGTAGTGGATGCCCTCCAGGATCACGGCGAGCTTGAACCACGCGAACGCCGTGTACCAGGAGACCGCGGAGACGTCCCGCCCCGAGCGCGCCGCGTACCGCTCGATCAGCTCGGCCGGGTCCGGGTGGCCCGGGGCCTCGGCGGTGGTGGAGACGGGGGAGTCGGGCATGCCGAGCGGCAGGCTGTACATCACCAGCAGCCCGAGGTCGGTGAGCGGGTCGCCGAGGGTGGACATCTCCCAGTCCAGGACGGCCTTGATCGTGTCGTCCCCACCGATGAGGACGTTGTCGAGCCGGTAGTCGCCGTGGATGACGGTCGCGGCGGGGGAGTCCGGCAGCCGCCGCCCCAGCGTCGCGTGCAGCTCGTCGATGCCGGCCAGCTCACGGTTGCGGGAGGCGTCCAACTGCTTTCCCCAGCGCCGCAGTTGCCGGTCGAGGAAGCCCTCGGGGCGGCCGAAGTCGGCGAGCCCCACCGCCGCCGGGTCCACCGCGTGCAGCTCGACGAGCGTGTCCACGAGCGAGAGCACCGCTCCTCGGGTGCGTTCGGGGCCGAGCGGGGCCAGCTGGTCGGCGGTGCGGTAGGGGGTGCCCTCGACGAACTCCATGACGTAGAAGGGCGCGCCGAGAACGTCCACGTCCTCGCAGAGCAGGAGGGTCTGCGGAACCGGCACGTCCGTCGGGTGCAGCGCGCTGATCACCCGGTGCTCGCGCTTCATGTCGTGCGCGGTGGCCAGGACATGGCCGAGCGGGGGCCGCCGCACGACCCAGCGCGAGGTGCCGTCGCCGACCGTGTACGTCAGGTTCGACCGTCCGCCCTCGATCAGCCGGCCGGTCAGCGGGCCGTGCACCAGTCCGGGGCGCTCGCGGTCGAGCAGCCCGCGCAGCCGGTCGAGGTCGAGGCCGGGCGGATGGTCGGGGCTCATGCGTCGCTCCTCAGGGCGGGTGAACGAAACTGAACCCATCATGCCGACCGGTCGGTATGCCGTCCAGTGCGCCGGACGAAAGTGATCCGGGCCACGATAGGCCGACAGCTCCCCCGCGCGGTGCGCCGGGGAGCTGTCGGATCGGTCCGGGAGGGGGCGTCAGTGGTCGTCCCAGTGGCCGTCGTGCGCGGCGTGCCGGTGCCCGTCGTGGAGGTAGTCGACGTGGTCGCCGTGGAGCACGCTCTCGTGGCCGCAGGCGTCGCCGTGCCGGTGCTCGTGGGCGTCGTGCGCCACGTGCTCGCCCGGCTCGCACTCGTCCCAGTGGCCGCCGTGCTCCCGGTGCAGATGCCCGCCGTGCGCGTAGTCGACGTGGTCGCCGTGCGGCACGGCCGTGTGACCGCAGTCCGGGCCGTGGGCGTGCGTGTGGGAGGCGTGTTCCTGGTGGAGAGTCGTGCTCATGCTGCTCACCTTCGGAGATACCTGAGGTCGTGCCGATGACGTCGGACAGGCTGCCACGCGAACGCCTCATATCGGGGCATCCCGGTTGCGTGGCGTGCGTGCACCCCGGAGGGTCGGTGCCATGAAGGGCATCAGCTACTCACGCTACGGCGGGCCCGAGGTGCTCGCATACGGGGAGGTCCGCGACCCCAAGGTCGGGCCCGACTCGGTGCTGGTCAAGGTCCGCGCGGCGGCCGTCAACCCGGTCGACTGGCACTGCCGCGAGGGCCACCTCGACCGTCTCTTCGACGCCGTCTTCCCGGTGGTCCCGGGCTGGGACGTCTCCGGCGTGGTCGTCGGCCTCGGCTTCGACGTCACGGAGTTCGCCGTCGGCGACGAGGTCATCGGCTACTGCCGGGAGGACTTCCTGTCCCGCGGCACCTTCGCCGAGTACGTCGCCGCCCCCGTGCGCACCCTGGCCCGCAAGCCCCGCACCCTCTCCTTCGAGCAGGCCGCGGGGCTGCCCCTCACCGGCCTCACCGCGTACCAGGTCCTCGTCAAGGCGCTCCAGGTCAGGCGCGGCGACACCGTCCTCGTCCACGCCGCGGCGGGCGGCGTCGGCTCCGTCGCGGTCCAGCTCGCCCGCCACTTCGGCGCCCGCGTCATCGGTACGGCGAGCCCCGCCAACCACGACTACGTGCGCGGCCTCGGCGGCGAACCCGTGGAGTACGGCGAGGGCCTCGCCGAACGCGTCCGGGGCCTGGCCCCCGAGGGCGTCGACGCCGCCTTCGACACCGTCGGCGGCGACACCCTCACCGTCTCCGCGAACCTCCTCGCCCCCGAGGGCCGTCTCGCCTCCATCGCCGACGCGGAGGTCGTCTCCTACGGAGGCCGCTACTGCTGGGTCCGCCCCGACGCCGAGGACCTGGAACGTCTGTCCCGGCTGGCCGAGCAGGGCGTGATCTCGGTCCACGTCTCGCACACCTTCCCCTTGGAGGAGGCGGCCGAGGCACAGCGCCTGAACCAGGAGGGCGGAACCCGCGGCAAGATCGTCGTCACGGTCCCCTGGGAAACGGACGACGAGGAGCCGTAGACCCTGACCGCACACTCCCGCGCGCCCTGCGGCCGGACGACGGGAGCGTGCGGACACGCCCTGAACCGTGACGGCCCGACGCCCCGAAAGGCACCGGGCCGCCCGCAGGCCGGAGGTGCCGGTCGGCGAGGTGGCCCGGGAGCATGCCCATGGGCCGTCGGCCGACTCTCGCCTTCGGCTGGGGCGGCCGGGAGGCCGTGCTCGCTCGGGGTCGGTGGCGTTTCGAGAGGCGGCGAGTCGTGCGTGCGCGGGAGGCACCGGTCGCGAGGGCCGCCGGTCGTAGGCCGGTGAGGCGGTGGGGGTGTCACGGGCCGGGCATGTCCACGGACCGTCGGCCGGCTCTCGCCTTGGACCCGGGGTGTCCGGGAGGTCGTGGTTGCCCGGGGTCGGTGGTGTTCCGAAGGTGGCGAGTCGTTCATGCGCGGGAGGCGCCGATCCGTGAGGCGGTTAGGGGGCTGGGCATGTCGATGGGCCGTCGGCCGGCTTTCGTCCTGTGCCGGGGGTGGCCGGGAGGCCGTGGTCGCTCGGGGTCGGTGGTGTTTCGAGAGGCGGCGAGTCGTGCGTGCGCGGGAGGCGCCGGTTGCGGGGACCGCCGGTCGTAGGTCGGTGAGGCGGTGGGGGTGTCACGGGCCGGGCATGTCCACGGGCCGTCGGCCGGCTCTCGCCTTGGACCCGGGGTGTCCGGGAGGTCGTGGTTGCCCGGGGTCGGTGGTGTTCCGAAGGTGGCGAGTCGCGCGTGCGTGGGAGGTGCCGGTCGACGGTCCGTGAGGGGGCAGGCGAGTGTGGGGGGCGAGTGCGTTTCGCGAGGCGTCGGTGCTGCGCGGGGCCCGTCGGGTGGCTCTCGTTCTTCGGCGGGCCGGCCCTCGGCCCGGGGAGGCCGGGGGCGCCCGACCCGCTAGAACACCAGCGCCGCCCCGAACACGGCCAGTGCCACCGTGCACAGCGCCGCCGCCGAGGCGTGGCGCGCGGTCAGGCGGGGCGGCGCGGGGGAGGCGGTGAGGGCGCGGATGCGCCGGTGGGCGAGGAGGAGGAAGCCGAGCCAGAGCACCGCGCACAGCGCGCAGGCGACGACACCGAGGGGGGAGGGCCCGCCGTGCAGGGCGGTCTTCGCGGCGAGGACGGCGGCGACGGTGCCCGACAGGGTCGTACGGCGCCAGGCGAGGCGGGTGCGCTCGGGCTGGAGGCCCGGGTCGCGGCCGGGCGCGCTCATCCCGCCCAGCCGGCCAGCACGACCACGACCATCGCGAGCGCGACGACCGCCACGACCAGGCTCAGCACCGCCGGGAACCGGGACACCGGCAGGTCCTCGCCGCGCCGCATGGCCCGCTCGCAGCGTACCCAGTGGTTGACCGCGCGCAGCGAGCACAGCACGCCCGCCGCGAGCAGCGCGAGCGCCAGTCCGACCCGCCAGCCCCAGCGCAGGTCGGGCAGGAACTGGTCCACGGCGAAGCCGCCGCCGATCAGCGCGAGCGCGGTGCGCAGCCAGGCGAGGAACGTGCGCTCGTTCGCCAGGGAGAAGCGGTAGTCGGGGGTGCCGCCCTCCTCCCGGACCTCCTCCGGGGCGAACCACAGGCGGGCGTTCCGTACGAAATCGATCACGGCACGACTCTATCCAGCCGCCTCGGGGCCGCCGCCCGCCCGGTGCTCCTTCCAGAGCTCGTAGGCCGCCAGCCCGTCCGGCACCCACTCCCACCGCGGCAGCCGCCGCTCGACCTCGTCGTCGGTGAGGAAGCCGTGCCAGGCGACCTCCTCGACCTGCGGGCTGACCGGCAGGGCGCAGCGCACCTGGTACACGGCCGACCACCAGCTCTGGCCGGCGCCGTCGTCGTAGAGGAACTTGAAGAGGAACTCGGGGGCCGGCAGGCCGGACACCCCGAGTTCCTCCTCGGCCTCGCGCAGCGCCGCGTCCTCGTAGGACTCGCCCGCGCCGACGACGCCGCCGACCCACATGTCGTACAGGGAGGGGAAGACCAGCTTGGTGGGGGTGCGGCGGTGGACGAAGAGGCGGCCCTCGGGGTCGCGGGCCTGGATGAAGACGCACCGGTGCCGCAGACGGCGGGCGTAGGCCTCGCCGCGCGGGGACCGGCCGACGACCCGGTCGTTCTCGTCGACGATGTCGAGGATTTCGTCAGCAGAGCTCATGGGCCCCATCCAAGCAGGACCCCGGTGGAGCGAGCGTGGCCTTCAGCTGGGCTGGAGATCGCGCGCCGGGGCCCGCCGGGCCGGCCCGCACGGCATCGCCGGGTGCAGCCCCAGCAGCACGATGCCCACCACGACCGCGGCGAGCCCCGCCGCCTCCCAGGCCAGCGCCCCGGTGTCGGTGCGCAGCCGGTCGCCGAGGAAGCCGACGCCGCACAGGATGCCGGCGAGCGGCTGGGCGGCGGTCAGCGCGGGCAGGGACATCCGCAGGGAGGCCGTCTCGAAGGCGCTCTGGACGAGGACGAGACCGGTGACCCCGAGGGCGAGGACGGCGTACGGCTGCCAGCCCGTCAGCACCTCCGCCAGACCGCCGTCGGCGAAGCGCTGGCCGCTGACCCGGGTCAGCGCGTCCTGCACGCCGTACAGCAGTCCCGCCGCCACCGCGAGCAGCGCCGGGCCCGAGCTGAGCCGGGAGCGCTTGGCGTACGTCGTGAGCAGCAGCGCGAGGCCGATCATCGCGCCGATGATCAGCCACTGCCGGAAGGGGTCCTCGAGGGCGCTGCCGCCGTGCGGTTCGCCCGCCACGATGAACGCGGTCACCCCGCCCGCGAGCAGCGCGAGCCCCGCCCAGCCCTGACGGCCGAGCGGCTGCCGGGTCTGCTTGCGGGACAGGGCGAGGGCGAAGAGGAGGTTCGTGGCGAGCAGCGGTTCGACCAGGGACAGCTCGCCCTGTCCGAGCGCGATCGCGCCGAGGACCATGCCGGCCACCATCAGGCCGATGCCCCCGAGCCAGCGGGGGACCTTCACCAGGTCGAGGAGCAGGCGCGGCGACAGGAAGTCGTTCAGGGGTGCCCGCTGGGCCGCGTTCTGCTGGAGGACGAAGCCGAAGCCCAGGCAGCAGGCCGCGCTCACGGCGAGAACCAGAACCAGAACCGACACGCTGCGTACCTCGATCACTCGGCCGGGCCACGGGGTGGGTTTGAGGGTTGACTGTAGCGCCGTCGGGCCCGGAATGCGTCCCGTCATCGTGAAGGCGACCACGCGGACGACGCCATGGCGTACGCCACATCCACGCGGCGTCCCGGGCCGGGTACCCGGGTTGAGCAGTCACAACTGCCTCACAAGTCGCGGCAGTTGACGCGTGTAACGGAAAAACCGACCTTGACGGGAAGTGTTGGTCGGGGGTTTGCTGTGCGTGATCAGTCGCCCACGCACTGATGATCATCCGCCCGGATGCCGGTCATCGGTCGCCCTCGCGTGGGCAGCCAGCCGTCCACCAGCAGATATCCGACGTCGAAGTCCACGTCGCGTGAGGAAGTCTCCGCGGTGTCACCACCTCCGCCACCCCTGGGCCGCGGTCGCCGGCGAGCGGTCCGGTCCTTCGACGCCGCCCTCGACGACGCCGAACTCGTCACCGCCCGCACCGCGTTGGTCCAGGGCCGCTGGCAGATCGCCCGCACCCTGCTGGCCCGCACGGGTGACGACTGGGACCTGCGCGGACACCGGGTCACCGGGCTCGCTCTGGAGCCCTCCAGCGCCGCCTGGGCCCGGGACTGGCTGCTCGCCGAACCCGAGTCCGCCGACGCCCTGGTCCTGCTCGCGCTCGCCCAGGTCCGGCGCGCCCTGGCGGGCAAGGAGAAGCCGGACCGCGCCCGCGAGGCCTGCCGCGCCGCCGCGGACCGCGCCCCCGCCGACCCCACCCCCTGGCTCGGCATGCTCATGCTGGAGCGGGGGACGACCGGCGCCGAGAACGCCGTCCGTCTGTTCGACGAGATCAGGGCGCGCCACGGCGACCACCACCACGCCCACCATCTGATGGTCGCCCGCCTCGCCGAGCACCGCGCCGCCGCGGGCCCCGACCCGCTGCACGAGGTCTACGACTTCGCCAACTGGGCCGCCGAGCAGGCCCCCGCCGACTCACCGCTCGCGATCCTCCCGGTCGTCGCCCACGCCGAGCGCTACCGCGTCCTGGCCACCGCGGGCCATGAGCCGCCCGACCCGGTCGCCT
Source organism: Streptomyces sp. NPDC090106 (assembly GCF_044747265.1). Lineage (NCBI taxonomy): Bacteria > Bacillati > Actinomycetota > Actinomycetes > Kitasatosporales > Streptomycetaceae > Streptomyces > Streptomyces sp. NPDC090106. The sequence continues at coordinate 147,239 of NZ_JBIVDS010000019.1, forward strand.
CCGGGCACTGGGTGGGACGCCGCGCCCGCCAGGTGATGAAGGCCGCCTTCGACTGGTGGCTGGAGTGGGAGCACGAAGGCCATCCGCGCCGCCTGGTCGACCTCAACTTCCTCGCCCACGCCAAGGTCTGCGAGGGCCGGGGCGCCGAGGCCGCCGCCCTCTTCCACCGCATCGGGGAGCACCCCACCGCGGCCCCCTGGTCCTACCCCGAACGCGACCCGCACTCCGCCTTCCGTGCCGCCCGCGACCAAGCGCTCGGCACGGTGTGACGCCCCAACCCCCGGAAAAGGACGGTCCCCCGTGACAACGGAGAGTTCGAGCAGAGCCGACGCCATCAGCACGTACAAGGGGCATGAACGGGCCCTGCGCGCCGACCGCCTCGGCACCGGAGGCCTGCTGCTCTCCGTCCTCGCCGCGACCGCGCCCCTCATGGTCGTCGCGGGTGTCATGCCCACTACATTCGCGGTGATGGGGATCGTCGGACAGCCCCTGCTGTTCGTCGTCCTCGGTGTCGTCCTGATCCTCTTCAGCATCGGCTACGCCGAGATGAGCCGGCACGTCCACAACGCGGGCGCGTTCTACGCCTACATCTCCCGCGGCCTCGGCGGCACCGCCGGCGCGGGCGCGGCCCTCGTCGCCCTGGTCGCCTACAACGCCCTCCAGGTCGGCATCTACGGCATCTTCGGCTTCGAGGTCTCCGGGCTCTTCGCCACCTACGCCGACCTGGAGATCGCCTGGTGGATACCGGCCCTGGTCGCCGCGCTCGCCGTCGGCGCGCTGGGCTGGCTGAAGATCGACGTCAACGCGCGCGTGCTCGGCGTGCTGCTGGTGATCGAGGTGGCCCTCGTCGTCATCTTCGACATCGCCGCCGTCGCCGACCCGGCCAAGGAGGGCCTGTCCCTGCACGCCTTCGACCCGGGCACCCTGACCGGCGCGGGCGTCGGCACCGCGCTCTGCTTCTGCATCGCCGCCTTCCTCGGCTTCGAGCAGGCGCCCGTGTACGCCGAGGAGACCAGCCGCCCGCACATCCTCGTGCCCCGGGTGATGTTCCTCGCCGTCGGCGGGGTCGCCGTCTTCTTCGCGCTCAGCAGCTGGGCCCTGACCGTCGCCACCGGCCCCGCCGCGATCGTCGGGGAGTCGCAGAAGCAGAGCGCCGGACTGCTCTTCGGGCTCACCGAGTCCCGGCTCGGCGCCACCTTCACCGACGTCCTGCACGTCCTGTTCGTGACCGGCATGTTCGCCGCCATGCTCAGCTTCCACAACGTCGTCGCCCGCTACTCCTTCGCCATGGGCCGTGAGGGCCTGCTGCCCGCCGCGTTCGGCCGCACCACCGGCTCCAGCGGCGCCCCCGGCACCGGCTCGCTCCTGCAGACCGCCGTCGCCGTGGTCGTCGTCGCCGGCTTCGCGATCGCCGACGACAAGCCGGTGGGCGACCCGACCGAGCCCGTCCTGCACCTGTTCACCTGGGGCGGCAACATCGGCGCGCTCGGCGTGATCCTGCTGATGGCGGCGGCCTCCTTCTCGGTGGTCGTCTTCTTCGCCCGCCGCGGCTCCGCGGGCGCGCAGGCCTGGCGCCTGGTCACCTCCGCGCTCGCCGGAACCGCCCTGCTCGTCATCGCCGGCTACACCGTCAAGGACTTCGACGTCCTCGTCGGCGCGGGCCCCGACTCCACCCTCAGTCTGCTCCTCCCCGGCATCATCGCCCTCGCCCTCCTCGCCGGCGTGGCCCAGGGCCTCGTCCTGCGCTCCCGCTCGCCCGAGGCCCACGCCCGCATCGGGCTCGGCAACGAGGCGTTCCAGCTGGAGAAGGAGGCGGGGGAGTAGCGGACGCCGCCCGGAGCCGTGGAGGGCGGGCCGAGCGCGGCTCCCCGGAGGGAGCGTCTGAGAAGGTTCTTACGAAATGCTGTCGTCGCCCGCGAATCCTGGCCCGCCGGGGCTCGCGGGTGTTCGAATGGGGTCGTGGATTCCGAACGACCAGAGGAGCAGGGCCGGCCCATCGGCCGCCGTGTCCTGCTCGGCACTCTCGGCCTCGGCGCGCTGGGCGTGGTCACCGCACCCACCCTTCAGCGCGGCCTGGAGGCCTTCCTCGGCAGCGCCGCCGACAAGGACCCCACCGGGCTGACCGGACTGCTCCCCAACGGCGGCGGCTTCCGCTACTACTCGGTCACCTCCTCGGTGCCCCACAAGGACGCCTCGGACTACCGGCTCACCATCGACGGCCTCGTCGACCGCCCGGCCACCCACACCCTCGCCGACCTGCGCGCGATGCCCCAGACCCGGCTGGTCAAGGACGTCCAGTGCGTCACCGGCTGGCGCGTCCCGGACACCCCCTTCGAGGGCGTACGGCTCTCCCACCTGCTGGACGCCGCCGGGGTGAAGGCGCGGGGCACGGCCATCCGCTTCTCATGCTTCGACGGCGCCTACACCGAGAGCCTCACCCTCGACCAGGCCCGCCGCGCCGACGTCCTGATCGCCCTGCGGATGCAGGACAAGGACATCGGCCACTCCCACGGCGGCCCCGTCCGCCTCTACGTGGCCCCCATGTACTTCTACAAGTCCGCCAAGTGGCTCTCCGGCATCACCGTCACCGAGGACGTGGAGCCCGGCTACTGGGAGGAACGCGGCTACGACGTCGACGCCTGGGTCGGCCGGTCGAACGGACGGGACGATGAACCCACGAACTGACGCCCCGCCGCGGACCCGGGTGCGGCGCTTCGGCCGCTCCCAGCGCTGGGTGCACCGCGCGACCGCCGTCCTGATGGGCCTGTGCGTCGCCACCGCGGCCTGTCTCTACATCCCCCAGTTCGCCGAGCTGGTCGGCCGCCGCGAGCTGGTGGTGACCGTCCACGAGTGGGCGGGCCTCGCCCTGCCCGTCCCGGTCCTCGCCGGGCTCGTCTCCCGTGGTTTCCGCGCCGACCTCGGCTTCCTCAACCGCTTCGGCCCGCACGACCGGGTCTGGCTGCGCGCGGCCCTGCGCCGGGACAAGCGGCGCTCGGCCCGGCCCGCCGGGAAGTTCAACGCGGGCCAGAAGATCTACGCGTCCTGGATCGCCGGCGCGAGCCTCGTCATGCTCGGCACGGGCCTGCTGATGTGGTTCACCCACCTCACCCCGATCCAGTGGCGCACCAGCGCGACCTTCGTCCACGACTGGCTGGCCCTGACCCTCGGCATCGTCCTCGCCGGTCACATCGGCATGGCGCTAGGGGATCCGGAGGCCCGCCGCGGACTGCGCACCGGGTCGGTGAGCCGGGAGTGGGCCGAACGGGAACACTCCCTCTGGCGCCCCTGAGAACACGTCCCCCGGCCGCCCGGGGAAGTCGCCCTGCGGCGTCACCGCTTGACTCTCCACAGGTGACGGCGACGGCGAGCTCACGGGCTCCGGCGCGTCGACGACGAACGCGTCCCGCGCCGTCACCTCGACGTCCCCGAGCGTCACCGTGACATCGACCTGCTCGCCGGGCTCCAGCTCCGGCACGACCGCGTTCAGCACCACGTCGTCACCCGAGGCCGAACCGAACGCGGGCGGTCCCGCCGAGCCCTGTCCGTCGAGCGACACCCGCCCGTCGCGCAGGAGTTCGGCCCGGTCGAAGTAGAGGCCGGTCAGCTCCACGCCGACGACGTCACCGGGCCGTGCCCGGCCGTCGCCGCCGGAGTCCACCCCGGAGATCCGGTACGCGCACGCGGCCTCGGTGCCGGAGGGCGCCGTCAGCCGGACCGTGGCGGCCGGGTGGCGGCGGTGGAAGTCGAGCAGACCGCCGAGCACGGAGTACGCGGCGCGGCCCTTGCAGGTGTCGGCCCGCCCGGAGAGCGCGGCGTAGTCCTTCGCCGCGGTGTCCCAGCTCCCGCCCTGTCCCTGCACGGCGAGGCACGCGGTGGCCAGACCGCGCAGCAGCCGCCAGTCGCCGTCGGCGGGCTGGGCGGGCAGGCCGGCCAGCACGGTCCGGCACCGGCCGGGCGCGCGGAGCCGGTCGTACACGCTGGAGGGGTCCGAAGCGCCGTCGGAATCGGGCGAGTCGGGGCCCGGGGGGAGCCAGGCGGGGCTCCGGGGCGCCGGTTCCTCCGCCGAGGGGGTCGGCGTCGGCGTGGGGGAGGGCGCGGCGGGGGCCGGTGCCGCGCCGGGGGTGCGGGAGACCGCCGGGCCGAGCGCCTTCAGGTCGGGTGTCGGCAGCACCGGGGCCGACGAGGGCAGCGGCACTCCGGTGGGCCACAGGGGCGCGGTGCCCGACGGGCCGGCGGTGACGATCCCCCGTCCATCGCGGCTCCCGTCCGCCGTGCCGCTCCCGTCGCCCGTGAAGGCGGCGGCGGCCACCGCCACAGCCCCCACCACGAGCAGCCCCGAGATACGCATCCCGAGGGAAACCGCCATGACGCCCCCCGACGCGGTAGACCCCCGGGCCGATGCCCGGGGGCCTTCCATCATCGGGCAGCCGGCGCCCGCACGGAAGCCGGTTCCTCGAACCTCGTACCGTCGTACGACCGCCGGGCCGCGCGGGCGACCGCCACGCGCGCTACATCAGCAGCGAGAGCAGCAGCACCAGAGCGCCCGCCACCACGGAGATGATCGTCTCCATCACGGACCAGGTCTTGATGGTCTGGCCGACGTCCAGGCCGAAGTACTCCTTCACCAGCCAGAAACCGGCGTCGTTGACATGGCTGAAGAAGAGCGAGCCCGCGCCGATGGCCAGGACCAGCAGCGAGGTCTCGCCGGTCGACATGCCCGCGGCGAGCGGGGCGACCAGACCGGCCGCCGAGACCGTGGCCACGGTCGCCGAACCGGTCGCGAGCCGGATCGCCACCGCGATCAGCCAGGCCAGCAGCAGCGCGGGGATCGACCAGTCCTTGGAGATGTCCAGGATCATCTGGCCCACGCCGGTGTCGATCAGCGTCTGCTTGAAGCCGCCGCCCGCGCCGACGATCAGCAGGATGCCCGCGATGGGCGCGAGGCCCTTCTCGACGAGGCCCGAGACCCGCTCCTTGGCGAACCCGGCGGGCCGCAGCAGCGTGAAGATGCCGACCAGCACGGCGGCGAGCAGGGCGATCAGCGGGGAGCCGACCACGTCGAAGACGCGCTGCACGGTGTGCGTCGGGTCGTCCACGACGATGTCGACCAGTGCCTTGAGGAGCATCAGCGCGACCGGCAGCAGGATCGTGGCGAGCGTGGGCCCGAAGCCGGGACGCTTCTCCAGGTCCTCCGAGGGACGCTCGGGGATCATCCGCTCGGGGGCCCGTACGTCCACCCAGCGGGCCGCGTACCGCGAGAAGAGGGGACCGGCGACGACGACCGTCGGGATCGCGACCAGGACGCCCAGCGCCAGCGTGACACCGAGGTCGGCCTGCACGGCGTCGATGGCGACCAGCGGGCCGGGGTGCGGCGGCACCAGGCCGTGCATCACGGAGAGACCGGCCAGCGCCGGGATGCCGATGCGCATCAGCGAGTAGTTGCCGCGCCGGGCGACCATCAGCACGACCGGGATCAGCAGCACCACGCCGACCTCGAAGAACAGCGGCAGACCGATCACGGACGCGATCAGCACCATCGCCCACGGCATCGACCGGCCGCCCGCCTTGGCGAGGATCGTGTCGACGATCTGGTCGGCGCCACCGGAGTCGGCGAGCATCTTGCCGAGGATGGCGCCCAGCGCGATCAGCACGCCCACGCCGGCCACGGTCGTGCCGAGCCCGCCCGTGAAGCTGGTGATGACCTTGTCGAGCGGTGCCCCGGCGAAGGCGCCGAGCGCCAGCGAGCCGATGGTCAGCGACAGGAACGCGTGGAGCTTGAACTGGGTGATGAGCAGGACGATGACGGCGATGCCCGCCAGCACGGCGATGCCCAGCTGGGCATGGCCGGCCGAGGTGATCGGCTCGACGGTGTCCGCTGCCAGCAGCTCGACGTTGAGTCTGGTCACGGGGATTCCCTTGCAGATACGGGACGGTCTTAACGGTGGGTGGAGTGCGGGAGACCGGACAGCGCCCGGGCGGCCCGCCCGGTGATCTCCTCGGGGCTGCCGGTGACGTCCACCACGACCCCCGCCTCGTCCTCCTGGAGGGGCTGGAGGGTGGCGAACTGGGAGTCGAGCAGCGCGGTCGGCATGAAGTGCCCCTGCCGGTGCGCCATGCGGTCCTCGATGAGGGCGCGGTCACCGGCCAGATGCACGAAGACGAGGCCGGGGGCCGCGGCGCGCAGCCGGTCGCGGTACGCCCGCTTCAGCGCCGAGCAGCTGACCACCCCGCCGAGCCCCGCCCGTCCGTGCGCCCAGGTGCCGAGGGCGTCGAGCCAGGGCCACCGGTCGTCGTCGGTGAGGGGGGTGCCGGCCGTCATCTTGGCGATGTTGGCCTGGGGGTGGAAGTCGTCCCCCTCGGCGTAGGGGACGCCGAGCCGGGCGGCCAGCAGGGGACCGATGGTCGTCTTGCCGGTGCCCGCGACCCCCATGACCACGACGACGTGGGGGGCGTGTGGGGTGTTCATCGCTGCCTCGCTGTCTGTCGGCCCGGGAGGGGTACCTCGTCCACGCCACTGAAACCCATTAGGTACGACGAATTCAAGAGTCTGTGACATATAAGTCTGACTTTTTGTTCCGGTGACGTGCCGCGTACGCTGAGTGCATGAGCACACCCGGCCGGGGGCTGCACGGCCAAGTACTGGACACCCTCGGGCCCGCGATCACGGCCGGCGAGTACCCGCCCGGCAGTGTCCTGCGCACGGACGAACTCGCCCAGCAGTTCGAGGTGTCGCGTTCGGTGATGCGCGAGGCGGTGCGCGTCCTGGAGTCCATGAACCTCGTCGAGTCCCGCCGCCGCGTCGGCGTGACCGTCCGCCCCAAGGCCCGGTGGAACCTCTACGACCCCGAGGTCATCCGCTGGCGCCTGGCCGGCGAGGACCGCCCGAGCCAGCTGCGCTCCCTCACGGTGCTGCGCTCGGCCATCGAACCGGTCGCCGCCGCCCTGGCCGCGCAGCACGCCACGGCCGAGCAGTGCGCCGAACTCACCGAGTGCGCCCTCGGCATGGTCGCCCACTCACGCGGCCACCGCCTGGAGGGCTATCTCCTCCACGACATCGCCTTCCACCGCGTGATCCTCAACGCCTCGGGCAACGAGATGTTCGCCCGGCTCGGTGACGTCGTCGCCGAGGTCCTCACCGGCCGCACCCATCACGAGGTCATGTTCGAGGACCCCGACCCGGCCGCCGTCACCCTCCACGTCCGCCTCGCCGAAGCGGTCCGCGCCCGCGACACCGCCCTCGCCGAGAAACTCACCCGGGAGATCACCGCCGGCGCCCTGGAGGAACTCGACATCCTGGCGCCCTAGGGGGTGGTGCGTCGCCCCTACTCGACGAAGTCGCCGTCCACATACACCCAGGCCCCGTCGACCCGCTCGAACCGGCTCCGCTCATGCAGCGAGCCGCCCGCGTACGACGCCCGGAACTCCACGGTCCCGGCCGAGTGGAACGCCGTCCCGTCCGTCGCTCCCAGGATCTCCAGGCCGGTCCACCGCATCCCCGGATCCAGGTCCAGCAGCGCCGGACGGGTCCGCGGATGCCAGGTGCGCAGCAGATACGCCGGGTCCCGGGTCACGAACGCGCTGTACCGCGACCGCATCAGCGCCTCGGCGGTCGGCGCGGCGGCGGCACCCGAGTGGTACCGCCCGCAGCACGCGCCATAGGACCCGGCCAGACCACAGGGACACGCACGCGCACTCATGCCGCCCATTGTGCCGGACGGCCCCCGACAGCCCCGCTCGCCCCCGGGTCCGGTCCAGCGCATCCCCGGGGCCGGGTCATCGCTGGCCGATGCCCCCGCGGCCTTCGACCGAGAGGCGCCCCACCGCGTCGCCCGCCGAGGCGGCGGCTGACCGGCCACGCACGCCGCCTCGCAGCCGCGGACGCCGAGCCCTCGCTCGCCGGCGGCACCCCGCACGGCCGACCCGAACGGCCTGATCCGCCGGACGGCCCTAAAGGGTGTTGCACAAGGCGCTGAGCTGGGCACCTTCCGTGTATGGCTGGGGTTTTACGTGCTGAGCGGGTGTGGGTGGAGACGTTCACGGGG
>NZ_JBIVDS010000020.1:0-140256 GCF_044747265.1 Streptomyces sp. NPDC090106
CCCCGTGAACGTCTCCACCCACACCCGCTCAGCACGTAAAACCCCAGCCATACACGGAAGGTGCCCAGCTCAGCGCCTTGTGCAACACCCTTTAGCGCACCGTGGCGGCTGCGGCTTCGTCGCAGCCGCCCGCGCCCCCGGCCGCGGAGGCCGCGAGGGCGTGGGACAGATCCGTCCAGAGGTCGTCCACGTCCTCCAGGCCCACCGACATCCGCAGCAGGCCGTCGCTCACCCCGGCGCCGCGCCGGTCGCCCTCGTCCACGATGCGGTGGCTGATCGACGCCGGGTGCTGGATCAGGGTGTCGACGCTGCCCAGGCTCACCGCCGGGGTGATCAGCCGGACGGCCGCGATCACCTCGTGCGGGTCGCCGTGGACCTCGAAGGCGATCATGGCGCCGCCGATGCGCGGGTAGTGGACCCGGGCGACGCGCGGGTCGGCGGCCAACCGGCGGGCCAGTTCGGCGGCGGTCGCGGAGGCGGCGCGGACCCGGACCGGGAGCGTGGACAGGCCGCGCAGCAGGAGATAGCCGGCCAGCGGGTGCAGGACGCCGCCGGTCGCGAAGCGGACCTGGCGCAGCCGGCCGGCGAACTCCTCGTCGCAGGCCACGACCCCCGCCATGACGTCCCCGTGGCCGCCGAGGTACTTCGTCGCGCTGTGCAGCACCAGCCGCGCCCCCTGCCCGGCGGGGCGTTGCAGCACCGGCGTGGCGAAGGTGTTGTCGGCGAGCAGCGGCACCGAACCGCAGGCGTGGGCGACGGCCCGCAGATCGACCTCGGCGAGGGTGGGGTTGGCCGGGGACTCGACCATGACCAGGCCGGTGTCGGGGCGCAGCGCGTCGGCGATCCCGGCCGGGTCGGTCCAGGTGACCTCGGTGCCGAGGAGCCCGGCGTTCAGCAGATGGTCGCTGCACCCGTACAGGGGCCGGACCGCGACGACATGGCGCAGGCCGAGGGAGGCCCGGACGAGGAGGACCGCGGTCAGCGCGGCCATGCCGCTGGCGAAGGCGACCGCGGCCTCGGTGCCCTCCAGCCGGGCCAGAGCGGTCTCGAAGCGGGCGACCGTGGGGTTGCCGAGGCGGCCGTAGACGGGCGGCCCCTCGGGGTCGGCGCCGGTGGTGGCGAACGCGTCGATGCGGGCGGCCTCGCCGCGGCTGTCGTACGACGGGTAGGTGGTCGACAGGTCGATGGGCGGGGCGTGCAGTCCCTGCCGGGCGAGGTCGTCGCGGCCGGCGTGGACGGCCTCGGTGGCCAGCGCTCTCACGGGTCCGGAAGTCTCCATGGCCCTCAAGGTGAACGCCGACCGGGGCGAACGAGTGAAACCCCGTGCTACGTTCGGCACATGGCCGAATCCGTCGTACTGGATCCGGTGGATCTGCATCTGCTGCGGCTGTTGCAGAACGACGCCCGGACCACCTACCGAGACCTCGCCGCACAGGTCGGTGTCGCGCCCTCGACGTGTCTGGACCGGGTGACCCGGCTGCGGCGGGCCGGGGTGATCCTCGGGCATCAGCTCCGGCTCGATCCGGCCAAACTCGGGCGCGGTCTGGAGGCGCTGCTGTCGGTGCAGGTCAGGCCGCACCGGCGGGAGTTGGTGGGGCCGTTCGTGGAGCGGATCAGGGCGCTGCCGGAGTCGCGCACCGTGTTCCATCTGACGGGGCCCGACGACTACCTCGTGCATGTCGCGGTGGCCGACATGGCGGACCTCCAGCGGCTGGTCCTCGACGAGTTCACGGCCCGGGGCGAGGTGGCCCGCGTCGAGACGCGGCTGATCTTCCAGCAGTGGGACTGCGGTCCGCTGCTGCCGCCTACGCCCACGGCTCAATCCGGGTGACGTGCGGCGGCCCTCCGTACGAGGATGGACCGCATGTCACAGACCAACAGCGCGCTGCCCAGGCAGGTCGCCGACACCTACGTCGACCAGCTCATCGCCCTCGATCCGATCACCGGCACCTATCTCGGTGTGCGGGAGAGTTCGAACCGTCTGCCCGACACCTCGCCCGCGGGACAGGAGCGGCTCGCCGAGCTCCAGCGGGCCACGCTCGCCGCGCTCGACGAGGCCGAGCGGCGGCCGGGCGCCGACAGTGACATCGAGCGCCGCTGCGCCCGGCTGCTGCGGGAGCGGCTGACCGCCGAACTCGCGGTGCACGACGCCGACGACGGGCTGCGCTCGGTCGGCAACATGGCGACGGCGGCGCACGCGGTGCGCGAGGTGTTCACCGTGACGCCGAACCAGTCGGAGGAGGACTGGGCGGCGATCGCGGAGCGGCTGCGGGCCGTGCCGGCCGCGTACGCCGGTTACCGCGCGTCCCTCGCGCTCGGTCTGGAGCGCAAGCTGTACGCGGCGCCCCGCCCGACGGCCACGTTCGTCGAGCAGCTCACCGAGTGGGCGGACACCGGCGAGGGGCGCGGCTGGTTCGAGGACTTCGCGGCGGAGGGCCCCGAGGCGCTGCGGGCCGAGCTGACGGAGGCGGCGCGCGGCGCGACCGCGTCGGTCGTCGAGCTGCGGGACTGGATGCGGGACGTGTACACGCCCGCCGTCGAAGGCGCCCCGAACACCGTGGGCCGGGAGCGGTACGCCCGCTGGGCCCGCTACTTCAACGGCACCGACCTGGACCTGGACGAGGCGTACGCGTACGGCTGGTCGGAGTACCACCGGCTGCTGGGCGAGATGGAGCGGGAGGCGGAGAAGATCCTGCCGGGCGCCGAGACCCCGTGGGTGGCGCTCAAGCACCTCGACGAGCACGGCCGGCACATCGAGGGCGTCGACGAGGTCCGGGACTGGCTCCAGGGCCTGATGGACGAGGCGATCGAGAAGCTGGACGGCACGCACTTCGAACTGGCCGAGCCGGTACGGAAGGTGGAGTCGCGGATCGCGCCGCCCGGCGGTGCGGCGGCCCCGTACTACACGGCCCCCTCGGAGGACTTCTCCCGTCCCGGCCGCACCTGGCTGCCGACGATGGGGCAGACCCGCTTCCCGGTCTACGACCTGGTGTCGACCTGGTACCACGAGGGCGTGCCGGGCCATCACCTCCAGCTCGCGCAGTGGACGTACGTCGCCGGGAACCTCTCCCGCTACCAGGCCACCATCGGCGGGGTCAGCGCCAACGCCGAGGGCTGGGCGCTGTACGCGGAGCGGCTGATGGACGAGCTGGGCTTCCTGACCGACGCCGAGCAGCGGCTCGGGTACCTGGACGCGCAGATGATGCGGGCGACGCGGGTCATCGTCGACATCGGCATGCACCTGGAGCTGGAGATCCCGGCGGACTCCCCGTTCCACCCGGGCGAGCGCTGGACGCCGGAGCTGGCGCAGGAGTTCTTCGGCGCGCACAGCAGCCGCCCCGCGGACTTCGTGGAGAGCGAGCTCACCCGCTATCTGACGATCCCGGGCCAGGCCATCGGCTACAAGCTGGGCGAACGCGCCTGGCTGCTCGGCCGGGAGAAGGCCCGCGCCCGTCACGGCGACGCCTTCGACCTCAAGGCCTGGCACATGGCGGCCCTGTCCCAGGGCTCCCTGGGCCTGGACGACCTGGTGGACGAGCTGGCGCGGCTGTAGCCGCCGGAGGTGTCCGGCGCCCGGCGGGTCCCCCCCCCCGGCCGGGCGCCGTTCCGCGTGCCCCGCGCGGGTGTCAGCAGCCGCAGTTCTCCGTGTCCACCGGGGACGTCAACGGGTCGGTGTCGCGGCGGGACTTGCCCTCCCAGGTCTCGAACTCGAAGCCCTCGCGGGCCCAGTACTCGAAGCCGCCGAGCATCTCCTTGACCTGGAAGCCGAGTTCGGCGAGGGCGAGGGCGGCCCGGGTGGCGCCGTTGCAGCCGGGGCCCCAGCAGTACGTCACGACCGGCACCGACCTGTCGAGGAGCTGCCCGGCCTGCTCGGGGATGAGCGCGGTCGGCAGATGCACGGCGCCCGGGACATGACCCTGGTCCCAGGACTCGGTGGAGCGGGAGTCGAGGACGACGAAGCCGGGGTCGCCGCCCGCGGAGAGCGCGGCGGCCACGTCGGAGACGTCGGCGTGGAAGACGAGGCTCGCACGGAAGTACGCGGCGGCCTCGGCCGGGGCCGCGGGGGCGACCCTGAGGACGGGGTTCACGGGGTGCGTGCTGCTGCTCATGTCCGGGGCCTTTCGTGGCGGCTCTCGTGTGCCGGTCTCTCCTGTTGCGCTCTGAAATCTACGGGCCGTGATCGGTGCGCTGAAGCCGTGATCCCCGGCGTTCCGCTTGATCCGCCGGTGATTCCCCTGCTATCTCTCGGGCATGACCGAGTTTTCCCCGGACGCCACCGACTGGCGCATCCTCGATGTCCTCCAGCGGGAGGGCCGGGCCAGCTTCGCCGAACTGGCCCGGGCCGTCTCCATGTCGCCGAGCGCGGTGACCGAGCGGGTGCGGCGCCTGGAGGAGGCGGGTGTGATCCAGGGGTACGCGGCGGTGGTCGACCCGGACCGGCTGGGACTGCCGATCCTGGCGTTCGTGCGGCTGCGCTACCCGAACGGCAACTACAAGCCGTTCCACGACCTGGTCGAGGTGACGCCGGAGATCCTGGAGGCGCACCATGTCACGGGCGACGACTGTTTCGTCATCAAGGTCGCCGCCCGTTCGATGCGCCACCTGGAGGAGGTGTCGGGGAAGATCGGCACGCTCGGCGCGGTCACCACGAGCGTCGTCTACTCCTCACCGCTGCCGCGCCGCCCGCTGGGCCGCTGAGCGCACCTTCAAGGACGATCCGGCTCTGCCCTTCACGACCTCCAGCTGGGCGTGGACGCGCCGCCGCAGGTCGGCGACATGGCTGACGATGCCGACGCTGCGGTCCCGTTCCCGCAGCGAGTCCAGCACGTCGAGGACCTCGTCGAGCGTCTGGTCGTCGAGGCTGCCGAAGCCCTCGTCGATGAAGAGGGTGTCGAGCCGCACCCCGCCCGCCTCGTCGGTGACGACGTCCGCGAGACCGAGCGCGAGGGCGAGGGAGGCGAAGAACGTCTCGCCGCCGGACAGCGTCGCGGTGTCCCGCTCCCGTCCCGTCCAGGCGTCGACGACATGCAGCCCGAGCCCGCTGCGCCCGCGTCCGGCCCGGTCGTCGGAGTGGACGAGGGTGTAGCGACCGGAGGACATCCGCAGCAGCCGCTGGGTCGCGGCGGCGGCGACCTGTTCCAGCCGGGCGGCGAGGACGTACGACTCCAGGCGCATCCTGCGTTCGTTGTCGGCGGAGGTGCCCGCCGTCAGGGAGGCGAGGCGGGCCACCCGGTCGTACTCCTCGCGCAGCGGCGCCAGCCGGCGCACGGACCCGGTGGCCCGCGCGGACAGCCGGTCGAGGTCGGCGCACCGCCGGGCGGCGGCGTCGCCCGCGGAGGCGGCGTCCCGGACCCGCTGGGCGGCGAGCGCGGCCGTACGTTCGGCGGCGCCGAGGTCGGCGGGTGGCTGCTGGGCCGCGGCAACGGTCTCCGGCTCGGCGAGCACCGCGCGCACGGCGGCCTCCTCCGACTCCCAGGCGTCCAGGCGCCGTTGCAGGTCCCGGTGGGCCGCGTCGTCGAGGAGGGCGTCCGCGGCGGCCCTCGGGGTGTCGAACCCGGCCTTGAACGCGGCGTCGGCGAGCCGGGCGTCGGCGTCCTTGAGGCGCTGGGCGGTGTCCTCGGCGATCCGGGCGGCGTCGGCGGCGTCCCCGAGCAGGGCGACCTGCCGCTCCAGCTGCGCGGCCCGTGCGGCCACGCTGTCCAGGGCGCCCCGGGCCTGCGCCAACTCCTCCTCCATGGAGGTCCGTTCCAGGTCCAGGCGGTCGCGCCGGCCCACGCGCGCGGCGGCCCTGACGGCGGCCTGCTGGCGCAGCGCGGTGCGCCGTTCGTGCTCCTGCTCGGCGCCGCGCAGCTCCTCGTGCGCGGGGTGCAGGGCCGAACCCGCCTGCCGCGCCTTGGCGTACTGCCGCTCCAACTCCTCTGTCTCGGCGGCGAGTTGCGCGGTGGGGGCGTCCCCGGCCTCGGCGGTCGCGGCGGCCAGTGCCTCGCGTACGGTGGCCAGGAGCCGTTCCTCGTCCGTGTGCTGTTCCTCGGCGCGCTGGTAGGCGGTGAGCGCCCGTTCCTCCGCCTCCCGGCCGACGTGTCCGGCGTCCTTGCGGGCCGGGGCGGGGTGTTCGGTCGCCCCGCAGACGGCGCAGGGCTCGCCGTCCTGGAGCTGGGCGGCGAGTTCGGCGGCGATCCCGTTCAGCCGCCGCTCCTTGACGTCGAGCCACTCGGCCTTCAGCGCCAGGGCGGCCTCACGGGCCTTGCGCACCTGCTCGGCGGCGGCGTCCGTGTCCCCGGCCAACTGGTCGCGCATGCGGGCCGCGTTGAGCCGCTTGCGGGCCGGTTCGCGCTGCACGGAGAGCTGTTCGGCCCGGGTCGCGGCCTCCTGGGCGGAGTCGATGCGGGTCTGGAGGCCGGTACGGGTCGTGTCCCAGGCGGCGAGCCACTGGTCGGCCTCCTGGAGCACCTCGTCGTCGGCCCGCTCCTGACGGTCCAACTGGTCCCGTTCGGCGACGAGTTCGGCCAGCCGCTGTTCACCGCGGCGGGCCGACTCCAGGCCGCCCAGTTCCTCGGCGGCGCGGCGCGCGGCGGTGGCGAGTCCGGCCGCCCCGGCGCCGGTGAAGGTGTCCGGCAGCAGCGCGCGGGTGCGGGCCTCGGCGGAGTCCGCCGCGCGGTGCTCGGCGTCGGCGGCGTCCCGCAGCTCCAGGGCGGGCGCCACGGCCTCGGCCTTGCGGGCCCGCTCCATCCGCGCCACGGCCTGACGGTAGTTGGCGGACCGCTCCTCCATGAGCGCGGCCCGCTCCCGCGCCTGGGTGAACCGCTGCTGAAGACGGGCCGTTTCGCGTACGTCGGTCAGCGCGCGTTCGGCGGCGGCCTGCGCGGACTCGGCGGCGGCGAGCCGGCCGTGCGCGATGCCGAGCTGTTCGCGGGCGGTGCTGCGGGCGACCGCCGCCGCGCCGAGCACGGCGGCGGCGAGGCCGGGCTCCCCCGGTGCCGCGTCCGGCAGTTCCATCGCGTCGCCCGCGGCCTGCTGCATGCGGTGCGCGTCGGCGAGGAGTTCGGTGTCGCCGTCGCGCACCTGGGTCTCGGCGGCGCGGCGGCGTTCGGCGAGGCGCTTCTCGACCTCGGCGAAGCGGTGGGTGTCGAAGAGACGGCCGAGGAGCCTGCCGCGGGCCTCGGCGTCGGCGCGCAGGAAGCGGGCGAAGTCGCCCTGGGGCAACAGGACGACCTGGCAGAACTGTTCGCGGCTCATGCCGAGGAGCTGGGTGATCTCCTCGCCGATCTCCTGGTGGGAGCGGCTGAGGTCCTTCCAGGCGCCGGCCGTCGCGTCGTACTCGCGCAGCCAGCTCTGGGCCTTGTCGACGGTGGTGCCCGCCCGTTTGCCCTTCTTGGGGCGTTCCCAGGGCGGCTGCCGGGTGACCTCCAGGCGGCGTCCGGCGACGGTGAGTTCGAGGCGGACCTCGGTGCGGGTGCCGGGGGCGGCGTGGTCGCTGCGCAGGGTGAGGCCCTGGCCGCTCTGCCGGGCTCCGGGGACCGCGCCGTACAGGGCGTAGCAGACGGCGTCCAGGACCGAGGTCTTCCCGGCGCCGGTCGGGCCGTGCAGCAGGAAGAGCCCGGCGGCGGACAGTTCGTCGAAGTCGACGGCCTGGGAACCGCCGAAGGGGCCGAAGGCGGTGACGTCGAGTCGGTGCAGCCTCACCGGGCGACCTCCTGCACGGCCTCGTCGGTGCGCACCGTGTCGAACGCCTCGCGCAGCACGCCCCGCTCGTCGTCGTCGGGTCCGGCGCCACGCACATGGGCGACGAAGTCCTCGGCGATCTCCTGGTCGCTGCGGCCCGCGAGCCGTCTGGCGTAGGACACGTCGGGGTCGTCCGGGGCCCGGTCGGGGGCGAAGACTAGGCTCAGGGTGTGCGGGAAGCGTTCGGTGAGGCGGGCCATGGGGTCGGCGGGGCGCAGCGCGTCGGTGAGGGTCGCCTCGACCCACGCCTCCTCGTGCCGGGCGAGGCCGGGGTCGGCGAGCAGCTCCTCCAGCGTGCCCCGCAGCCGGGCCAGGTCGCGCGGCACGGGGCAGTCCACGCGCTCGGCGGCGACCGCGCCCGTGGCGTCCAGGTCGATCAGCCACATGCTCTTGCGGTGGTCGGCCTCGGAGAAGGAGTACGGCAGCGGGGAGCCGGAGTAGCGGACGCGCTCGGTGATGGTCTGGCAGCCGTGCAGATGGCCAAGGGCCGCGTAGTCGACGCCGTCGAAGACTCCGGCGGGCACCGCGGCGACGCCGCCGACGGTGATGTCGCGTTCGCTGTCGCTGGCCTCGCCGCCGGTGACGAAGGCGTGCGCGAGGACGACGGAGCGGGTGCCGGGCGCGCGGGCCGCGAGGTCGGCGCGGACCCGGTCCATGGCGGCGGCGAGCACCGCCTCGTGGCCGGGCTTCTCGACCCCGAACTCGTCCTTCACCAGGGCGGGTTCGAGGTACGGCAGTCCGTAGAAGGCCACGTCGCCGAAGGCGTCCGGCAGGACGACCGGCGTCCCGCAGGCCGACGGTTCCGTTCGCAGGTGGATGCCCGCGCGGTCGATGAGCCCGGCGCCCACCCCGAGGCGGCGCGCGGAGTCGTGGTTCCCGGAGATCATCACCGTCGGCACACCGAGGCCGGCGAGCCGGTGCAGGGCGTCGTCGAACAGCTCGACCGCGGCGAGCGGCGGCACCGCGCGGTCGTACACGTCGCCCGACACGACCACCGCGTCCACGGCGCGCTCACGCACGGTGGTGACGAGGTGGCCGATGAACCCGGCCTGCGCTCCGAGCATGTTGACGCGGTGGAACGACCTGCCGAGATGCCAGTCGGACGTGTGCAGCAGTCTCATGATCCCCGAGACTAACGGCAGGGTCTGACATCACGGGCGGTTACCGGCCTTTCAGGCACCGCAGGAGGCCACTCACGCATCCCCGTACGCCTCCCCGCCCAGCTCCAGGCCGGCCGTCCCGGCGGTGGCGTCCGCGAGCCAGGCCCGGAAGGCGGGGACGTCGGCGTCCGGGAGGCCGATCTCCAGGGTGACGGCCTCGCCGTAGCGGACGTCGCGGACCTCGCGGCCGGTGGCGCGCAGGTCGTTCTGGAGCTTGCCCGCGCGCTGGTGGTCGACAGTCACCGTGGCGAGGCGGAAGCGGCGGCGGGTGAGGGTGCCGAGGGCGTCCAGGGCCTCGCCCACGGACCCGCCGTAGGCGCGGATGAGTCCGCCCGCGCCGAGCTTGACGCCGCCGTAGTAGCGGGTGACGACGGCGACGACGTACCGCATGTCGCGGCGCAGCAGCATCTGGAGCATGGGGACGCCGGCGGTGCCGCCCGGTTCGCCGTCGTCGCTCGCCCTCTGGACCGCGGCGTCGGCGCCGATGACGTACGCGAAGCAGTGGTGGCTCGCGTCCGGGTGCTCCTTGCGGATCGCGGCGACGAAGTCCTGCGCCTCCCGTTCGGTGGCCGCCGGGGCGAGGGCGCACAGGAAGCGGGAGCGGTTGACCTCGGTCTCGTGCACGCCCGCGTGGGCGACGGTGCGGTACTCGTCCTGCATCGGGCCAGCCTACGTGCACCGTTCCGGCCGCCTGTGCCAGAGGGCCGAGTCAGGGCGGAGGGACACCCACGCGCGCGGGTGGACCGGTCAGTCGGAGTTCTCCCAGGTCAGATAGCCGGGACCGTCGGGTGTCAGGACCGGCACCCAGGCCTCGTCGGCCTTGGCCAGCCGGGACTCGTCCAGGGCGAGCGGGGCGGGCCAGGTGTCGTCGCGGTGCGCGGAGCCGTACACGTGGAAGGCGGCGACCGCGCTCCTGAGCCGGGCGAGCAGGCCGTCCGGCCACTGCCGTCCCCGGGTTCCCCAGCCCTTCAGTTCACCGACGAAGAGCGCCTCCAGGTCCTCGGTGAGGTTCCGGCCGAACAGGGGGATGAGGTAGCCCTCCTGTTCGTAGGGGACGCAGCCGTGGCCGCCGCCCTGGGTCTGGTGGACCACGCCGGTCGGCGCGGCCACCACGAGGTGCGCCCAGCCCTGGCCCGTGCCGTCCGGGTCCAGGAAGACGTACCGAGGGCTCACTCCTTCTTCCCGGAGGCTCACTCCTTCTTCCCGCGGGCCACCGTGACGCCGGTGAGCAGGGCGCGGCCCGGGGACAGGGCCTGCCAGGTGGTGCCGTACCAGGTGAGGACGGCGAGGGCGGAGGTGGGGAACTTCAGGCGTACCTGGTCGAGGGTGTCGTCGAGGCCGTCCCCGGCGAGGGTGAGGACGAGTTCCTCCAGGCCGGGGTTGTGGCCGATGAGGAGCAGGGTCTCGACCTCGGCGGGGACCTCGTGGACGACGTCGAGGAGTTCGGGCACGTCGGCGCCGTAGAGCCGGGGGTCGTGGCGGACCGGGGGCGGGGTGCCCCACTGGGCGGAGGCCAGGTCCCAGGTCTGGCGGGTGCGCACCGCGGTCGAGCAGAGCGCGAGGTCGGGCAGGCAGTCCGCCTCGGCGAGGGCGCGGCCCGCGGCGGGCGCGTCGCGCCGTCCGCGCGGGGCGAGCGGGCGGCGGTGGTCGGCGACCCCCTCCGGCCAGGCCGACTTGGCGTGCCGCAGCACGACGAGCCGGCGCAGCGGCCCGGCGCCGGTACGGGCGGTCACGCGGGGCTTCCGAGGTCGCGGGCGAGGTCGAGGCCGAGGAGCCGGTCCGCGTGCACGTACGTCTCGAAGCGGGCCCCGGCCGGCAGGTCCGAGTCCTCCACCTGGCGCAGCACGCGCAGGACACCGGGTGTGTCCAGGTCGTCCTCCCGGGCGGCGCGCAGCGCGTCGCGCACCTCGTCGGGCATCGGCCGCGACGGTTCGCGCGCCCACCCGGCCACCGCGCTGCGCCAGCGGACGAGGGTGTCGTGGGCGTCGGTGAGGGTCTCGGCGTCGAGCCGGACGGGCGTGGCGCGGTGGCTGCCCAGCAGGGCGAGGCGGAGGACGGCGGGGTCGGTGTCCGGCGGTGCGGCGCCCTCGACGGGGGCCACCACGAGCCGCACCCCGTCGGGTGCACCGCCGCGTGCTCCGGTGTCCAGCACGTGGAAGGTCCGGGCCGCCCCGTCGTCCCGGGCGTCCTCGAAGGGGCGGGTGCCGAGGGCCTTGGCGGTGGCCCGCAGCGCGGTCGGGTCCCCGTCCGGGTCCGTGATCAGGACCGCCCAGGCCGGCGTGGAGCCGAGGTCGAGGGCGCGGACCAGGGTGTCGGCGACCAGGAGGAGGCGTGGAGCGGTCGGGCCGGGTCCCGGGACATGGGTCTCGACGCGGGTGAGGGCGCGGCGGACGGGGACGGGTTCGCCGGTTCGGGCGTCGATGATGCGCAGCACGGGCCGAGCCTGCACGACGGACCCCTGCATCGGCCACCCCCCGGTGCGCTGACTGCACCGAACGGTACCGTCCCGCCGCCGGGCCGAACAGGCGTTCACGCCAGGGTGCCCAGGAAGCGGACGTGCGGGCGTCCGTCGTCGCCCTCCCGGCTGACGGCGGCCCGCACGCCGTACACCTCGCCGATCAGCTCCCGGGTCAGGACGTCCCCGGGGGTGCCGCAGGCGTGGACGCGGCCGGTGCGCAGGACCACGACCTGGTCGCAGTACATCGCGGCGAGGTTCAGGTCGTGCAGGGCGACGACGGTGGTGACGGGGAGTCCGGCGACCAGGTTCAGCAGGTCGAGCTGGTGGTGGATGTCGAGGTGGTTGGTCGGTTCGTCGAGGAGGAGTTCGCGGGGTTCCTGGGCGAGGGTGCGGGCGATCTGCACGCGCTGGCGTTCGCCGCCGGAGAGCGTGTGCCAGCGCTGGTGGGTGCGGTCGGCGAGGCCGGTGCGCTCCAGGGCGGCGCGTACGGCCCGCTCGTCCCGCCCGGTCGCGGGCGTCCAGGCACGGCGGTGCGGGACCCGGCCCAGCCGGACGACGTCCAGGACCGTCAGCTCGACCTGGGTGTCGGCCTGCTGCTCGACCACCGCGAGGCGCCGGGCGACCTCGCGGCGGGGCAGGCCGGCCAGCGGGGCGTCGTCGAGCGTGACGACCCCGGCGGTCGGCGCGAGGAGTCCGGCGAGGAGGCGGATGAGCGTGGACTTGCCGGAGCCGTTGGGCCCGAGGAGCCCGACGACGGAGCCCGGCGCGGGGGCGAGGGTGACGCCGTCGAGGAGGAGATGGCCGTCGGTCGTCCGCCCGACCCGGTCCGCGGCGAGGCTCATCGCGCCGCCCCCCGGGTCCGGTACAGCACCGCCACGAACGCGGGTACGCCGATCAGGGAGGTCACGACGCCCACGGGGACCTCCTGCGGGTCGAGGACGGTACGGGCGAGGGTGTCCACCCACACCAGGAACACCGCCCCGGCGAGCGCCGACAGCGGCAGCAGCCGCGCGTGCCCGGGGCCGACGAGCGCCCGGACGGCGTGCGGCAGCACGAGGCCCACGAAGCCGATCGCCCCGGCCGAGCTGACCAGCGCGGCGGTGAGCAGCGCCGTGACGCAGAGCAGGACGAGCCGGGTGCGGGCCACGGAGACGCCGAGGGCCGCGGCGGCGTCCTGGCCGAAGGCGAACGCGTCGAGGGTGCGGGCGTACGACAGGCAGACGACGAGCGCGGCGGCGAGGACGGCCGTGCAGACGGCGACGTCGGTCCAGCCCGCGCCGCTCAGCGAGCCGAGGAGCCAGAACAGGACGCCGCGGGTGGTCTCGGCGTCGGCGGCGGTCATCACCACGAACGAGGTGAGCGCGGAGAAGAGCTGCATCGCGGCGACACCCGCGAGGACGACCCGGTCGGTGCTGCCGCCGAGGGTGTGGCTGAGCAGCAGGACGAGCGCGAAGGAGACGAGGGCGCCGAGGAACGCGCCGGCCGACACCGGGACGAGCCCGCCGCCGACGCCCAGGACGACCACCGCGACGGCCCCGGTCGAGGCGCCGGAGGAGACGCCGAGGACGAAGGGGTCGGCGAGCGGGTTGCGCAGCAGCGACTGCATGACCGCGCCGCACACGGCGAGCCCGGCCCCGCAGACGGCGGCCAGGAGGGTGCGGGGCAGCCGCAGCTCCCAGACGATGCCGTCGCGGATGGGCGGGAGCCCTGAGGTGCCGAGGCCGAGATGGGCCAGCACGGTCGACCACACGTCGGCGACGCCGATGTCCGCCGGGCCGATGGTGATCGCGACGGCGAGGGAGCCGGCGAGCAGCAGCGCGCCGGCGGTCCCGAGCGCCCAGGGCCGCACCGTCACGTGCCGAGCCCGGCCGCGCGGAGCCCGGCCGCGACCGTCTCCACGCCGTCGACGGTGCGGATGCTCGGGTTCATGGCCTGCCCGCTGAGCAGCACGTACCGCTTCTCGCGGACGGCGGTCATGTTCCTGGTGACCGGGTCGCTCTCCAGGAACCCGATCTTCCGCGCGGCGGATTCGGCGGTCTGCGACTTGCGGGTGAGGTCGCCGATGACGAGGACGTCCGGGTCGCGGTCGGCGACCGTCTCCCAGTTGATCTGCGGCCACTCCTCGTGCGAGTCGTCGAAGACGTTCTTCGCGCCGAGGCTGCGGGTGATGATGCCGGGCGCGCCGCAACAGCCCGCCATGTAGGGCGACTCGGCGTTGGCGAACCAGTACAGGACGCTGACGTCCGAGGCGTCGAGGCCCGAAGTGGCCTTCTTCATCCGCTGCTTGAGCGTGGCGACGAGTTTCTCGCCGCGCTCCTCCACGCCGAACACGGCCGCGAGGTCGCGGATCTCGCCGTAGACGGCGTCGATCCCCAGCGGCGTCCTGCGCGAGCCGTCGCCGTCCCCGGTGTTGTCCTTGCCCGCGCAGTCCGACGGGGAGACGTACGTCGGCACGCCCAGCTTCCCGAACTGCTCGCGGGTGGCGACGCCGCCCTTGCCGAGCGTGGAGACGAAGGAGGCGGCGACGAAGTCGGGTTCGGCGGCCAGGACCTTCTCGTAGGAGGGCGCGTTGTCGGCGAGGCGCGGCACCTTCGCGTTCGCCTTCTCCAGGTTCTTCAGTACGGGGTCGGTCCAGGTCGCGGTGCCCACTATGCGGTCGGCGAGGCCGAGGGACAGCATGATCTCGGTGGTGCCCTGGTTGAGGGAGACGGCCCGCTTCGGGGGCGTCTCGACGCGGACGGTCTCGCCGCAGTTTTTCAGGGTCACGGCGGCCTTGGTGTCGGCGGCGCCGGAACCGCCGTCGGAGCAGGCGGTCAGCAGGAAGGCGCCCGCCAGGAGCAGGGCGGTGGAACGTGCTTGGGGCACGGGAACAGGTCCTCAGTCGTCGAGGGCTCGAACGCGGAGCCCGGTCGTACGGAACGCGCCAGCAGGTCTTCGGACTCGGGTTCGTCCGGCACGGGGCGCCTTCCCGGACGCGTACGGCGTCCAGTGGCGAAAGGCCCCGCCCGTCCCCCTCACCGCTGCGCGTCAGTTCCGGATTCACACCGGATTCCCTGACCCACGTACATGGGTTCGACTGGCCTCGGCAAGCTATCACGGCCGGGAATCGCCGGGCGCCGCGCACTGTTGTGCCAAGGGCCCGACCGGCCACGCGACCTTGGGAGACGACCGTGCACGGCGACGAAGCGACGATCCGCAGGATGCTCACCGAGAGCGGGGACACCTGGGCCGTGGTGGGCCTGTCGTCCAACACGCGGCGCGCCGCGTACGGCGTGGCCGCGGCGCTCCAGCGGTACGGCAAGCGGGTCGTGCCCGTGCACCCCAAGGCGGAGACCGTGCACGGCGAGCAGGGCTACGCCTCCCTCGCCGAGATCCCCTTCGACGTGGACGTCGTCGACGTCTTCGTCAACAGCGACCTCGCCGGGGCCGTCGCGGACGAGGCCGTCGCCAAGGGGGCCAGGGCGGTCTGGTTCCAGCTCGGGGTGATCGACGAGGAGGCGTACGACCGGACACGCGCCGCCGGACTCGACATGGTCATGGACCGCTGCCCGGCGATCGAGATCCCCCGGCTGGGCTGACCCCGGCGGTCGCCGGCCCCGGCCCTCGGCACAGGGAGGCGGCGTAGGCTCGCCGACCATGCACGACTCCCCCTCGCCCTGCTGCGCGCCCTCCTCCGGTGCCGTGGACCTGCCGCGGATCGCGGTGCCGCCGGCCCGGACGCCGGTCGGCGACGACGGGACGGTGGCGCTGCCCGGCGGCGCGTTCCTCATGGGCGCCGAGGACGCGCAGGGCTTCCCGGCCGACGGAGAGGGGCCGGTGCGGACGGTACGGGTCGAGCCGTTCCGTATCGACGCGTACGCGGTGACCAACGAACGGTTCGCGGCGTTCGTCGACGACACCGGGTACGTCACCGACGCCGAGCGGCTGGACTGGTCGTACGTCTTCGCCGGGTTCCTGCCCGCCGCGCTGCGCCGGGGCGCGCCGCGTCCCGAGCAGACGCCGTGGTGGTGCGCGGTCGCCGGCGCGGCGTGGAACATGCCGGAGGGGCCCGGGAGTTCGGTCGCCGACCGGGCGGACCATCCCGTCGTGCACGTGTCGTGGCACGACGCGGCGGCCTACGCGGCCTGGGCGGGCCGGCGGCTGCCCACGGAGGCGGAGTGGGAGTACGCGGCCCGCGGCGGCCTGGAGCAGAAGCGCTACCCGTGGGGCGACGAACTCGACCCCGGCGGTGCGTTCCGCTGCAACATCTGGCGGGGCACCTTCCCGACGAGGAACACGGCCGCCGACGGCCACCGGGGCACCGCCCCCGTGACCGCCTTCGAACCCAACGGCTTCGGGCTGTACAACGTCTCCGGCAATGTGTGGGAGTGGTGCGCCGACCCGTGGGACCGCACGGAGGCGTCACGGGTCATCCGCGGCGGCTCGTACCTGTGCCACCGCTCGTACTGCAACCGCTACCGCGTGGCCGCCAGAAGCGCGAACACCCCGGACTCGTCCAGCGGCCACACGGGGTTCCGCTGCGCGGGGTGAGCCCGGCTGCCTAACGGCCGTCCTCGCACGCGTTGATGTAGTAGAGCTCTATCTCCACGTGGTCCGCCGGTCCGCCGCCCCAGAACGGCCGGGTGCCCACGTTGCCGCCGCAGAAGGCTTGCGGGCGCCGGGACTTGAGGGTGGCGTTGACGTCCTCGGCGAGATCGGTGGCGGCGCCCAGCTGGGCCTGGGGCGCGATGCCGAAGGTGATGACCATGCCGATGCGGCGGCCCTTGGCGCTCGCGCGCATCTCCTGGTCGACGGCCGCCACGATCCTCTTGCGGTCCCCGGCGCTCAGGCCGCCCTTTCCGGCGGCGCGACCGGTCGCGCCGCCGGAGAGGGTCACGGCGATGGTGTGGCGTTTGGGGTCCAGGCCCGTGGGTCCCTTCGGGGTGGGGGACGGGGGCGGTGCGGTGGTCGGGGGTGTCGGGGTGGGGGTCGGGGAACGGTGGCCGGCCGTGCCGGACGCGTTGGTGCCGTCGGAGGCGACCATGCCGAGCACGACGAGGAACAGGACGAGGAAGAGGTCGGCGAAGAGCCAGCCCGCGAGGTGGCGCGGGGCGATGCCCAGGCCCGCGGGGCGGCGCCTCACCGCTGCTCCTCGCCGTACCAGGAGTCGCTGGGGCGGCGAGGCGGCGGCGGAGCGGCGGTGCCGCCGGTCCCGGGCGGGGCGGGCGGGGTCGGGGCGGCCGGGTGACCGTTGCCGTTGCCGTTGTACGGGCCGGTGGGGAACGGGCCCCGGGAGTTGGACATCGGGTCGGGTCCGGGGCCGTCGCCGGGGCCGCCGCCGTGCTGGAGGAAGGCGAGGACGCGTTCCAGGGCGTCCATGTAGAAGTACATGCGTTCGCTGTTGTCGTTGAGGACGCCCATCGCCTCGCCGACCCGTCGGGTGGTCTCGGAGACCTCGTCGGCGACGGTGGCGTGCACCCGGTTGGCCTGCTGGGAGCTGCCCGCGGCCTTGCGGAGTTCGGTGAGCAGGGCCGCGAGCGACTCCCGGGTGGCCTGTTCGTCGCCGCGCAGTTCGTCGCGCATCCGCGAGAAGTCGCGCAGGAGTTGGTGCGGCACCGTCAGGGAGCGGCCCATCTCGCTCAACTCACCGGCGGAGCGCGTCCACTTGTCGAGGGCCGCGACGACACTGCCGTCGGGTCCCGGATCGAAGATCTTCTCCATGCGGTCGGCGCTGTCGGACAGGGTGCGGGACAGTTCGGCCGTGCTGCGAGTGATGTCCCGGGCGATGCCGACGAGCTGACCGGCCGGCACGGCCTGCGCCTCCAGCACGGCGTACTTGGACAACTCCATGGTGAGGACGGCGAGTTGTCCGGACACCTGGCCGCGCAGCCGTTCCCGGGAGGCGGTGCGTTCGGCGGTCCACTCCAGGCGTTGCAGCCACACGGTGGCGACGACGACGGCCGCGATGAGGAGGACCACGAGCAGGACGGCGGTCCCGCCGAACCCGGAGGCCCACAGCTTCAGGAAGTTGGTGCCCTCCCCGGCGTCCCCGAAGTCCTGGAACGCGAACCACAGCGACAGCCAGGTCAGCACGATCGGCAGGAACACGGCGGCGTCCCGCCCGGTGGAGACGGCCGCCATGAGCGCGCCGCGGCGCGGCTCGCCGTCGGGGACGAGGACGTCGGGCGGGTAGGCGTGCAGCAGGTTGACGCCGGACAGGGCCCGGCCGCCGTCCCGGGCGTCGTCGGCGATCCAGCCCAGGACCGAGCGCCCGGGGCTCGGGCAGTCCTCGGCCAGCCGGGCCAGTTCGGTCGCGGCCTCGCGCAGCGCCGCGGACGGTTCGGGTGCCGGCGGCGCGCCGGCCGCCGCCTTGTTCTCCTGATTCCCCCTGGTCAAGATCTCCCCCTCAGTCCCTGGGACCGTGGTCGTGCGGGCCGCGGCGGTGTCCGTCCTGCGGCCGGGCGGGCAGATGGTCGTGGAAGTACTGCTGGACGACGGCGGCGTGCACGGTGTCCTGCGCCTTGCCGCCCCGGCAGCTGTCGACGAGCGCGCGCAGCAGGGCGGGCGACGGCCGGGGCCCCGCGGCGTCCAGGGCCTCCAGCACCTCGCGCTGACCGGTCCGGTCCCCCACCGTGCCGAGCAGGATCAGCCGGTACAGATGCACCGCCCGCCAGGGGTCGTGGGGGGCCATGCGGTCGACGGCCTCGGCGAGGAACCGGGTGCGGCGCAGGACGTCGAAGGGGTCGGAACGGCCCCGGGAGCCACGGCTGTCGGCGCTGTTCTCCAGCAGGGCGCGGGCCTGTTCGGGGGCGACGCGGCTGATCCGGTCGACCTCCTTGAGCGTGTCGGCCATGGTGAGCCGTTCCACGAGGGCCTTCATCCAGTCGTCGAGGTCCGCGCCGGAGATGCCGATCTGGCGGGCGGTCGACAGCAGGGGCGGCACGTCGAAGGGGAGGTGCCGGTTCACGGCGCTCTCCAGCCGCTCCTCGAACACCCGCCGTACGACGGCGCCCGTGGGCGGGGTGACGGCCAGTTCGCGGGCGAGGTCCGGGCTGCCGAGGTCGAAGCAGCGGTGCAGGGCGCGGACGTGGATCTCGGCCCGCAGGTGCCGGTAGCGCTGGAGTTCGAGGGTGTCGGGGCGCCAGAGGGCGACGAGCCGGGCCAGCTGTCCGGAGTTCATGCGCTCCAGTTCGAGGCGTACCCGGGGCACCGCCGTCCTGCTGCTGAGGTACGCGTCCTCCTTCTGCGTCAGCTCCCCCTGCGGTGCCTCCTCCAGCAGGCTCGTGACGTCGCTCATCAGGCCGGGCGCGACCTGGTGGCCGGCGGCCCACTCGCGGACCTTGGCCGCGCTGGCCATCGGCCGGTCGGGGGCGAGGCGGCTGAGCGCGCTCGTGCCGCGCCGCCGGTGCAGGGCGAGCAGGCGGGTCGCGTCGTCGTGCAGGGGCCCGGGCGGGCCGGGGTCGGCGCGGACGTCGACACGGTGGCGGGCCGACTGGAGGGTGCCGTTGCCGTCGCCCCGGACGAACACGAACTGGGGCAGGTCCTTGGCGCCGTCGTTCTCCTCGCGGGTGGCGAAGGTCCAGCTGCTGAGCACCACCCGGCCCAGCAGCCCGGCCAGGGCGTGCACGACCGCCTCCCCGTCGACCGGCGAACCGACGACCGTGAGGGGTGCACCGGGCCGTTCCATGAGCGTCTCGGCGAGCCGGACGAGCAGGTCGTCGGGGATGCCGGCGGCGGCCTCGTCGAGGGCGTCGAGGAGGTGTTCCTCCTCCAGGAGCAGGGCGCGCAGCCGGTCCAGCGGGACGCGTTGCACCCGTTCCGCGGAGTCGGGGCCGTCGCGCAGGGCGTCCTCCAGGACCTGCGGGGGCAGCCAGCTGTCCCAGTCGCTGCGGCAGGCGGCGAGCGCGAGGGCGAGGTCGACCCCGTTCGCCGGGCCGGTCAGGACGTGGGTGAGGGTGGAGCCCGCGCGGCCGTGCGGGTCGCGGACGGGCAGCTTGCGCAGGAGGGCAGCCTCGTTGTCGTGCCGCAGGTAGACGAAGCCGGGCGCGGTGTCGCCGGGGTGTTCCTGGGTGGCCCACACCAGGTGCTCGATCCGGCTGTTCCAGCGCAGGAGGTCCGCGCGCTCCAGGGAGCTGGCGACCGGGCCGACGTCGCCGCGTCCGGTCAGGGAGCGTTCCGACCAGCGGTAGACGGTGATGTCGGCGCGGGGCCCGTTCCGCGCGGGCACGGTCATGTGCCGTGACCTCTGCCGCGCAGCAGGGCGTCCGCCGCGGGGCCGGTCATGACGCCCTTCATCGCGAGCAGGGCCAGCAGGGGCCGCAGCACCCGGTGCTGGCGGAACAGGGCCTCGTCGAAGCGGCGGGCCGCCGCCTGGTCGCCCGGGTCCCGGGGGCCGGTGCCGGTCGCGGAGGCGAGGTGCAGGGTGGAGCCCTGGCACTCCCCGGCGAGCTGGAGCCAGTCGCCGCCGCCGCGGGCGCCGAGGAAGGCGTAGACGTCCTCGCTCTCCCGTTCGACGGTGGCCAGGTCGCCCTCGGCGTCCGGTTTCTCGTGCAGCCAGCCGTCGATCTCGCGGTAGCCGCGGAAGCGCAGCAGGTCGGACTTGGTGACCACCAGGGCGCAGGGCAGCGGCAGGAAGGGGACGGAGGGGTCGCCCTGCTGGAGCCGCAGGCGCTGGCGGACGTGCTCGAAGGCGGGGTCGCGGCCGAGGGTGCCGCCGCGCGCGGTCAGGCCGGGCACACGGGTGGGGTCGACGACGCAGAGCAGGGCGCCGAGCCGGTTGAGGAAGTCGGATTCGCGTCCGGTGCGTTCCAGCCGGCCGCCGGCGACGTCGAAGAAGACGACGCTGTGCGAGCGGCCGGAGTGCTCGTCGGTGACGATGAGGCCGGTGGAGTAGCGCAGTTCGGGGCGGTCGGCGGTCGCGGGCAGTTCCTGGCGGCCGTCGATGAACGGGGTGACGACCTCGCTGAGGTAGCGGTGGTAGCGCTGCGGGTCCAGGGCCTCGACGCGCAGTCCGTAGCGGCCCATCACGGTCGACTTGCGGGCCTGGTCGATCATCGCGGCCAGCAGGTGGGACTTGCCGGTGGTGGAGGCGCCGACGAGTCCGATGCGCAGGGGTTCGGTGTCGAACGTCGGGTAGCGGTAGGGCAGTTCGTGCCGGGGGACGTCGTCGTTGCCGGGGCAGACGACGTAGGTGCGGGCCAGTTGGGCGGTCCGGGCGGGGCCGCTGACCGGGGGCAGCTCCGACTCGGCGACCAGGCCGCCCCGGGACTCGTCGAGGACGACGCGTTCGGCGGTGCCCCAGTCCAGGCCGCTCAGGCACATGGGGCACTCGACAGGGCCGCGGGCGGCCTGGGGGCGCAGGTCGATCAGGCCGAGCCGCACGGCCGCGCGGCGCCACCAGCCGGGGCGCCGTACCGCGGCGGGCACGAACCGGCTCGCCCGCAGGCCCGCGGCACCGGTGCGCTGCCGGGCGCGCAGGGCGCGGAACTCCTGGCGGGCGAGGGCCTCGCGCTCCCGGGCCCGTTCGGCGAGGGGCCGTTCGAAGGGGAGCTGCGGCCCGCCGCCCTCGGCGAGCCGCCGTACGAGTTCCCGGGCGGGCGGGGAGACCGCGGAGCCGAGCGGGAACGCCGCGCGCAGCAGGTCCTGGAGCCACTCCTCGTGGCCCTGTCCGAGCTGGGCGTGGACGTGTTCGTGGGAGGCGCCGCGCGGGAGGGTCTCGCCGGTGGCCATCCAGAAGGCCACGAGGGCGGCGCTGGTCACGTCCTGGTCGGCGGCGGCCGGCAGTCCGGGCCGGAAGCCGCGTCCGTCCCAGGGGCCGGCGGGCCGCTCCGGCAGGGGTTCGGTCGCGTACACCGCGCCGTCGAGTCCGGCCAGCTGGAGTCCCTCGGCCTCGTCCCACCACAGGTGTTCGGGGCTGATCCGGCCGTGCACCAGGCGGGGTTCGTGCAGTCCGGCGAGCGCCTCGAACAGGTCCTGCACGACGGTGCGCAGCATCGGCCCGTGCAGCAGGTCGGGTGAGTCGAGGTCGCACAGCCGGGTGCCGCGGCAGTCGACGAGGAGGCGGTGCGGTCGCTCGGTGTCGTCGTAGGCGAGGACGTGGGCCAACTGCCGTGGCAGGTGCGGGCCGTGGAAGTCGGCGAGTGCGCCGAAGAGGTCGAAGTGGTGGCGCATGCGCCGTTCGGCGTCGGGCCCCACCGCCTCCTGCACCATGACGGGATGCCGTCCCGGTGCCCTGCGGTACCGGCGCACCCGGTAGGGCGGTGACTCGAACCGGGCGTCGTCCCCGGTCACTTCCTCCAGGCCGAAGACGGCGTCCTCCCCGTCTCCGGAGCCGGGCCGTCGTCCCCGGAACTCCACCACCCCCGTGTCTCCTCCCCGTTGGACCCGTCCTGCTCCCCTGAACACCAACTATCACAGAATGTCGCCCACCCGGACCCGCCTTCCGGCAGAGCATCAGAATGAGTGCACCAGGTGTTCACGATTCCCCCGACGCACTCTGACGGTTGATCAGTTCCCGTTGGGGAAAGCCCAGTCGGTGGGGCTGCGGGGGCCGCTACAGTCGAGTGACCACTACGGGGGCAGGGGTATCCATGGCGGGACTGACGACGGCCGGACTCCAGCGTGACGGGGTGCTGCGGGAACTGGCCGAGCTGTACGCCGACGCCGACCGGACCGAGATGCTGCTGCGGCGGCTGGGCGCGGACATGTCCCGGCTGCCGCCCGCGGGGACGCAGGCCCCGGCGAACCGCTGGTTCCGGATCTGTCTGACCATCGAGCACGGGGCGTTCCCGTTCACCCTGGAGGAGTTGCTGGCGGCGGCCCGGAGGGAGTTCCCGGGCAACGCGGTGCTGCGCGGGTCGTCCGGTGACGCGGCCCCGGAGGACGAGGTGACGGTGCTGTGCCTGCTCGCGGGTCCCGCGCGGGCGTCGCGGCTCCAGCTCCGCGAGGAGCACCGCACGATCCAGGAGGCCGCCCGCCGGGGCCGGGCCCGTGCGCTGCGCGTCGAGGTGTCGGCGGCGACCCGCCCCCGTGACGTGATCCCGGCGCTCACCGAACACCGGCCGGACGTCCTGCACTTCGGCGGCCACGGCTCCGCGCGGGGCGAGCTGCTCCTGGAGGCCGACGACGGCTCGGCCGCCCCGGTCTCCGCGAAGGCGCTGGCCGGGGTGCTGGAGGCGGTGGGCGGCGTCCGGGTCGTCGTCCTCAACGCCTGCCACCTGGGCCGCTACCTGGAGGCGATCGCCCCGTACACGGGCGAGGTCATCGGCTGCGCCGAGCGGCTGGAGGACGGTGACGCGCTGGCCTTCTGCCGGGACTACTACGCGGCCCTCTCCCTCGGCGAGTCCTGGGAGAGCGCCTTCAAGCAGGGCCGGGCGGGCGTGGGGCTGACCCGCCCCGGCCTGCCGGACCTCCGGCGCGAGGTGCGGGTGCGGGAGGGCGGCGCGGTATGACGGAGCAGCGGGGCCGCCCGGTCAGCGTCCATGTCCCGCGCGGTGTGGACGTGGCGGAACGGCGCCGGCGCAGCCAGGAGCGGGAGCGGGCCGAGGAGGCCCAGGAGGCCGCCGCGGGCGGGCCGAGTCCGGCGGCGTACGACTTCCTGCTGGGGCAGGCGGGCGGTCGGCGCGAGGCGACGGACGGGCCGGTGGCGGACGGCGAGCCGGGCGAGGAGGTCACCGTCGTCACCTCGCAGTTGCTGCGCCAGCTGGGCTCGGCGGGGACGACGTGTCCGGTCTGCCATCACTCCTTCCGGCTCGGCGAGCAGATCTCCATCGAGCGGGCGGAGAGCGGGCCCGGGGTCGTCCTCAAGCACCACAGCCGGCGGCTGGACTGTCTCCACGCCGGGGCGGACGCGGCCTCCTCGGCGGCGGCCGAGCTCTTCCACGCGGGTCTCGACGAGGCGAACCCGCCCCCCTCCGACCTGGGCACGGTGCGGCTGCGCCGCGGCCACGACCTGCTGCGGGTGCATCCGGGGCCGGGCGGCGGGGCGCCCTCGCGGCACCGGTGCTGGGTGTGCGGGCACACCTTCCGGCCGGACGAGGTGGTCATCCACTGCACCTGCTCGCCGGACGCGCCGAACTGCGCGAGCGCCGTGCACCGCGACCCGGACCACGGTCTGGTCTGCTACGACGACTGGAAGGCGCAGCATCCGGGCGTGCCCTGTCTGATGCTCAACGCGCTGCGGGACAGCCGGTGAGCGGGGACCGCTTCGCGCGGCACGCCCTGATCCCGGGCTGGGACCAGAAGCGGCTCGCCGGGGCGACGGTGGTCCTGGCGGGCGCCGGCGCGCTCGGCAACACGCTGGCGCAGACGCTGGCGCTCGCCGGGGTGGGCCGTCTCGTGGTGTGCGACCCGGACACGGTCGCCGTCAGCAACCTCAGCCGCTGCCCCCTGTTCCGCCCGGCGGACGTGGGGCGGCCCAAGGCGCGGGTGGTCGCCGAGGCGCTCTCCGCTCTCGCCCCGGGCACGGCCGTCGACGCCCGCGAGGCACCGCACGTCTCCGGCGCGGGTCTGGCCGAACTGCGCGACGCGGATCTGGTGGTGAGCGCGCTGGACAGCAGGGCGGCCCGGATCGCGCTGGCCGGGCGGTGCACGCTCGCCGGGACGGGGATGCTGGACGGCGGCACGCACGCGTGGGGCGGCGAGGTCGCCTGGTATCCGCCCGGGGGCCGCTGCTGGGCGTGCGGTCTGCTGCCGGCCGAACGGGCCGTGCAGGACGACCCGTGGTCGTGCGCGGCGCCCGACCCGGCCGCTGCGGCGGGCGCCTCGGCGCCGGTGTCCGCGCTGGTCGGCGCGTGGCTGGCGAACCTCGCCGTACGGCTGCTGCTCGGGCTGTCCGTGCCGGGCGAGCCGTTGCGGATCGACGCCGCGGGGCTCGCCGTACCGCTGTCCGGGGGGCCGTCGCGGGAGGTGCCCGAGGCGGAGTGTCCGCTGCACGAGCGGCTGCCCGCCGAGGTGCCGGTGCTGCCGCTGGACCGGGAGGCGACGGTGGCGCGGCTGCTGGACCACGTGGGCGTGCACGAAGAGCCGCTCACCTGGGCAGGCTTCAGCAGGCCGGTCGGGCGGCGGGCGCCGGTGCGCGCCGTCACCTCCCGGCTGCGGTCCGCGCCCGCCTCGGCGCGGCTGAGCGAGCTGGGGGTGGCGCCACGCGAAGTACTGCCGGTGGCCCGGCGGGACGGATCGGGCCTGCGGTACGTCGAGTTGGACGACGGAGCGAGCGACCCGCGCGACCCGCGAGGCGGACCGTCCGGGCGGCGGCGCGCGACAACGGAGGGTGTCCTGTGAGGGACGAGCTGTACAACGAGCTGGAGCGGGTGATCACCCCGCAGGAGGGCGAGATCATCCTGCGGTCGATCGGATTCCGCGAAGGGCGCCTGCCGTCCACGGAGTTGGCGGCCCGGTTCTACTGGTCCGAGGTGCGCCGGCTGATCGACGCGGGCGTGCTGGAGGACGGCGAGGCGCGGCTGGCCCGCGCGGTGCGCAACGAGTATCCGGGCAACCCCACCTTCCGGGACTCCGTCGAGGCGCTGGAGCCGGTCACCGAGCCGCCGCAGCCGGCGCGCGCGGAGCGCCACGGACCGGCGCCGCTGCCGTCGGGTCCCGCGCCCGCGCCGCAGCCGGCCGAGCCGCGGACGTATCCCACGCTGGTGTTCGTGTGCAGCACGCACCACGCCTCGTTCATCGAGGAGGTCCGGCGGCTGGACCCGCGTGCCGAGCTGTACTTCGTCAGTCAGGGCGAGGGCGCGCAGGTCGGGCAGATCGCGCTGTCCCTGACGTTCGAGCTGGCGCCGGAGCAGATCGACGACCTGCGCGGGCGGCTGGTGGCGGCGGGCGCGCCGCCGGACCTGGAGGTCCTCCAGGAGGTGTACGACCACCGCCCCTATCTGCTGGAGGCGTTGCGGGTCAACGGCCCCGACCAGCAGCCCTACGACCTGGCGGGCGTCCCGTCGATCACCCCGGTGCGGGACATCGCCGCGGCCGTCCTGGCGCACTACGAGGGCCGGATGGGGCGCCGTCCGCGGACCGTGGTCGACCACCAGCAGCCGGACGGGAGTTTCCGCCGGCTGGACCCGGCGCAGTCCCTGCACAACGAGGGCGTGCGCGAGGGCGAGACGCTCAACGTGTACCCCGAGGCGACCGCCGGGCACGTCCAGTTGAGGATGCAGGCGATCATCCGGGTCCGGGAGGAGATGCAGCGCTACGCGGACCAGCACGAGGACTTCGAGATCGTCGACACCGACGACCCGGAGTTCCCGACCGACTACGAGATCCGCTTCCGCGGCCCGGGGCTGAGGGTCCCGGACGGACAGGGCGTGAACAGCGCGCCGCGCCCCGAGGTGCAGGACAAGCACAATCTGCTGGTCCTGCTGGGCCCGGACTTCCCGTTGATCGCCCCGGCCGTGTTCTGGCTGAGCCCGATCTTCCACCCGAACATCAAGGGCCCGGACCCGCAGTACCCGGAGGCGGAGGGGGCGGTCTGCCTGGGCGCACTGGCGCACAACTGGCGTCCCACGCTGGACTTCGGGCAGCTGTGCCAGATGCTCGTGGACATGGCTGGGTATCGTTCCTACGAGATCACGGACTATTTCAACCCGATCGCGGCACATTGGGCGCGGACCGAGGAAGGTGCGGCCATGATCCAGGCCATCGGGGGCAAGCCGCCGGTGCCGGCCCCGCCTCCCGACGACGGCGCGCTGCGCGTGGGCGCCCTGCGGATAGCGCGTACGGACGGGGTGGCCGATGGCACTTGACGTCGAGCTCTACCAGGGCGAGTCGCGGCAACTGGTGCGCACCGAGCCGCTGATCGCCCTGCTGCGCCCGGCCTTCGCGGCGGAGACGGCCCCCTTCCGGGGGAACCCGCGTTTCGTACTGATGCTGCGCAACGACCCCGGCCCCGAGACGTACGACGGGGACCTCGAACTCACCAATCTCCGTGCCGACTTCGGGTACATCCATGTCGCGATCCATATGGAGGGACGCGTGGTCTACCAGAAGCCCTACTCCGTGAACTCGCTCGTCGGTCCGGTGCTCGCCCGGATGGCCCGCGAACTCGCCCCCGAGGAGCGCCGGTGGGCGTTCCGGATCGCGGGGCTGCCCTCGTCCGAGGACGGCGGCGACGGGGACTCCCCGCAGCGGCTGCCCCCGGTGGTGGACGGCACGGACGACATCGACGTCTCGCGCTCGGCCCGCCTGCCGTTCGGCATCCGCCCGGCGGCCGAACCGGAGATCCCGCTGCTGGACCTCGCGGAGTACGGGGTGACGCTCACCGACCCCGAGGTGCCCGTGGCGGTGCTGCTGGGCGCCGGGGTGCAGCGCCATCTGATGGACATGGAGCTGTCCACGGAGATCGAGGAGGGCGGCTTCCTGGTGGGCCGGGCCTTCCGGCGGGCGGACGATCCGGGGCGGCACGCGGTGATCGTCGACGAGGTGCTGCCCGCCGAGCACTCGGGGGCCTCGTTGATGCACTTCACGTTCACCGGGGACTCGTTCCGGGCGATGAGCGGTCTGCTCGGGGACCGTCAGCTCGTCGGCTGGTACCACACGCATCTGTTCCAGACGGAGCGCACGATCGGTCTGTCCCGCACCGACATCGATCTGCACCGGGACACCTTCCGGCGCCCCTGGCAGGTGGCCGCCCTGATCAACCTGACCTCACGGCGGCGGGTGCTGACCTGTTACGCCTCCTCCGACGACTGGATGGCCCCCTGCCCGATCCGGAACCTCGATGACGACGCTGACAGCCACCGTAGTGCGCATCCTTCACTGGGCCACAAGTGAACCCGCCCCGGGCGGCGCGGACCCGCCGCCCCCGACCACCCCGGCCGGGACCGCGAGCGGCGGCGCGGACCCCGTCGTCCTGCTGGAGCGGCTGGCCCGGGTCACCGCGGCCCGGCTGCACCTGTCGGACCCGCCGCTCGGCGACCCGGGTCCGGCGGGCCCGGAGCCGCTGCTGATCGCCGCCGCCCTGGCACTGCGGGACGATCCCGAGCGGGCGCTCCAGGCGGCGGGAGCGGTCGCCGGAACGGGCACGGTGCGCGATCTGCTGGCCCGGCACGCCCTGGTCGCGCGGGCGCTGGCGACGGCCCCGCTCGATCCCGGGCTGCGCACGGGGCTGCTGCGGGCCTCTCCGCTCACCGCGCTGTTCGACCGTCCGCCACCCGGGACCGAGGAGCGCTGCGGGCAGCTCTTCGACCGGCTCGTCGACCACGCCGAGGGCAGACGCACGGCCGTCGCGGCGCTCGCCGCACCGCCGCCGTCGCCCGAGGCCGCCCGCCACCGTGCGGCGCTGCTGCGCCGGTTCCGTTTCACCCCGGGGGAGAGAACAGTCGTGTACGAGGTGTACGAGACGGCGCTGCTGCGCCATCGCGACCGGTACCGCGAACACACCGACGACGTACGCCGGCTGGTGCGGGACAGTCCCGCCCGGCTGCTGGACGACGACGAGCGGGGGCGGTGGGCGCGGGCCACGCTCGACTGGTGGGAGCCGCTCGCGGTGCTGGCCCGGCGCCATCCGGAGGAACTGCGGAGCCGCGCACTGCTGCGCGACTACCGCACGGGCGTGGCACTGCACCGGTTCTACGGCCGGGTGCGGGAGTTCGAGGGGCTGCGCGAGGTGCTCGACCGATGAGCCGACCCCTGCGCCTGGCCGCCGCGGGCCACGGCGACCGGATGGACCTGCGGGGCGCGGCGGGCGACCGGCCGCTGCGCGAGGTGCTCGCCTCGTGCGAGGTGTGGCTGCTGGACGCGCTCGACGCCGAACTGCTCGACTGGCCCTGGTCGGAGTTCGGTCCGGAGATCTTCCTGCGGGCCGAACTCCCGCCGGGGACCGCGCTGTTCGCGCCGCCCGGTGTTCCCTCACTGGTCAAGGAGCCGCCTCCCCCGGCGCCTCCCCCGCCAGCGCACCCGCCCGGGGTGGAGGCCCCCGCCGACGGTGAACCGGTCGTCCATCCGGACCGGATCACCGACGCCGAGGCCGTCCGGCTCGCCTACTACCCGCACATCGAGCGGGTCGCGTCCCTGCTGCGCAGCCGGCTGCCCGTCCTGGTGATCAGCGAGAAGCTCATCGTCACCCATCTGTGGGAGGAGATGGTCACCCTCGCGGGCTGCCGGGCGATCCGCCTGGACGACGACTCCCAGGACGAGAACGGCGACCGGCGTTCCGACGATCCGGTCGCCGACATGTCGGGCGCGTCGATGAACCTGCGCCAGCGGCGGCTGGCCCGGCTCCGCACCCAGCTGGAGGAGCTGAAGGAGGGCGACGTCATCGTCCTCACCCATCTCGACCTGCTGGCGGGCAGCGCCGACCTGGGGCGGCACGCCGAGGCGCGGGAACTGGTCGAGCTGCTGTACGCCTTCCCCGACCAGCTCGTCCTCGCGTTCGCCGACCCGACGCTGCCGCTGCCCGACGTCCTCGCCGAACGCTTCAGCGCCCGGGTCACCCTCAGCGGTCTGCCGCCCAAGGTGCGCACCCCGGAGTCGGAGGAGACGCTGCTGGGCGCCGCGCTGGTCACCCGGGAGGAGGCCGACGCGTTCCAGGGGTTCAAGCCGAAGGAGTTCTACAAGCACGTCGCCGGCATGAACCCGGTACGGCTGCGGCAGGCCATGCGGTACGCCTTCGAGAAGCACCGCGACCAGCCCCAGCGGGCCACCCTCCAGGACCTGCGGGAGACCCTGCTGACCTTCAAGGCCCAGCAGTCCTCCCACTTCGAGGTCCCCAACGTCACCCTGGGCGACATCGGCGGCTACGACGAGGTCAAGGACGAGATCCGGCAGACCCTCGCCATCATCAGCGGCGCGCAGAGCCTGCCCGACGACATGGAGGAGGTCCGCTCCGAACTCGTCCCGCGCGGCATCATCTTCTACGGCCCGCCCGGCACCGGTAAGACCCTGTTCGCCAAGGCCATCGCCAACGGCATGAACGCCACCATCCAGGTGGTGTCCGGGCCCGAGGTCACCGACATGTACGTCGGCGAGAGCGAGCGCAAGGTCCGGGAGATCTTCGCGTCCGCGCGGCGCAGCGCCCCCTCGGTGATCGTCTTCGACGAGATCGACGCGATCACGATGGAGCGCAGCAGCCGCCCCGACGGGGGCAGCCGGGCCGGGAACAGCGTGGTCGCGCAGATCCTCACGGAGATGGACGGCTTCCGCCCGGAGGTGCCGATGCTGGTCATCGGCACCACGAACCGCATCGACATCATCGACAAGGCGCTGCTGCGGCCGAGCCGGTTCCGCTCCATCGCCATCTCCCTGCCCGACGTGACCGCGCGGCGGGCGATCCTGCGCCATCACGCGGGCCGCTACCACATCTCCCTGGACGACGAGGTGCTGGAGCTGATCGCGGACGCCACCAACGGCCGCAACGGCGACGAGCTGCGCTCCCTGATGCGGGACGCGTTCGTCGGCCGGCACATGCACGGCATCGAACCCGACGCGCGCCAACTGGGCTGGCTGGTGGGCCGCCTTCAGCAGGGGCGCCTGGAAATGATCTCGGAGCGCCGATGACGACCGCGACGCCCACCTGGAGCGCCGACGACCTGGGCGCCGTACGGCGTCTCAAAGCCCTCGGCCGCAGTGTCGAGCAGCATTTCGTGGGGCGGCGGCTCGCCCTGGACCTGCTGGAGGTCGCGGTCCTCGCCCATGAGCACGTGCTGCTGCTCGGCCCGCCGGGCACCGGGAAGACGGACCTGGTGAGCCGGTTCGCGGCGGGTCTCGGCGGGCGCCCGTTCGTGCGGCTGCTGACCCGGTTCACCGAACCGGCCGAGCTGTTCGGGCCGGTGGACGTGCCCGCGTTCCAGAGCGGCGACCAGTACCGCTTCCGCACCGAGGGGATGCTGCCGCGCGCGCAGGTGGCGTTCCTCGACGAGATCTTCCAGAGCGGCAGCCCGATCCTCAACACCCTGCTGACGGTGATGAACGAGCGGGTCTTCCACAACGGCCACGACGTGGAGACCGTGCCGCTCGTCACGCTCGTCGGCGCCGCCAACAGCCTGCCGCAGGACCCGTCGCTGCTGGCCTTCGCGGACCGGTTCATGCTGCGGCTGACGATCCCGCCGGTGGCGTCGAGCCGGCTGGACGAGCTGCTGGAGAAGGGGTCGGCGCTGTCCCGGAGCACGTCCGCCGCCGGGGAGGACCACGCGTGGATCGACGCGCCCGCCCTGGAGCGGCTCGGTCGTCAGCTCGCCCACGTCGAACTGGGCGGCGTGCTCCCGGAGTACGCCGACCTGATCCGCGAACTCCTCGGCCAGGGGGTGACGTTGTCCGACCGGCGGATCATCCGGGGGCTGCGGCTGGTCGCCGCCGCCGCGCTCCGCTCCGAGCAGGTGCGGGCGGCGACCGCCGACCTGTGGCCGCTGGAGCACTTCTGGTCGGACCCGGCGCACGCTCCGGTGGTACAGGAGGCGGTACGCCGTCGCACCGGAGGGCCGGGGGACGACCCCGACGAACCCGCCCGAACGGCAACGCGCCTGCTCGCGGAGGCGCGGATCGTCGCACGCCAGGTGGGGCCGGGTTCGCCGCCCGCGGCCGTCGAGCACACCCTGCGTCAACTCAACACACTGCGCCTTGAGTTGCGGCGTGCGGTTCCGGGCAACAGGGAGGGTGAGAGGGAGCTCACGAGTATCATCGACAGCACTCTGGCCTTGCTGGACCAGGGCTGACGCACACGTCCGGGCGCGAGCGCCCGGCCGCGGAATCAGGGGGAAACCAGCTCTATGTGCAATCCGCGCAGGGTCCGCGTCGAGGCCACCAGGGAAGTCGTCGAGGCGTGGGAACTGGCCCTGGAGCGCAGCGCTCGGGCCAGCGACTCCGTGGTCAGCGAACTGGAGGTGCGCCATCCCTTCGGCGGCACCCTCGGGCAGGCCACCCGTCAGATCTTCGAACGCACGCTCGGCACCGCCGACGGCTGGCACGCCGAGAACGGCGGCCATGTGCTGCCCCTGCCCGACGGACGGGTCCGCTACGACCCGGGAACCGGTGAACTCGTCGTCACCGCCCGGCTGGAGGACCAGGTCACCGTCGAGGGCCACGCCGCCGAGACGCTGCGCGGCACGGTCCGCGAAGAGGCGACCGGCAGCGGTGTGGGCCGCTACTACGCCGACGGGTTCGCGGGCCGCACCCGTGAGGTCGCCGAGCGGGAGGCGCGGGCGGTCGCCGAGGCCGACGCCGTGGACCGGGCGCGGCAGCTCACGGACCGGCTGCGGGAACAGGCGGGACGCGAGCAGTCGTCGGCCGCCGCCGCCGCCGAGGAACGGCTGCGGCGGGCCGCCGACGACGACGCGCGGGCCCGGCTCGCCGAGGAGCGCGAGCGGGTCAGGGCGGACCTGGACGGCCGCAACCGCGAACGCATCGCCCGGCTGGGCGAGGACGGACTGCGTGCCGTCAACGGCGTGCTGGCCACGGCCTACCAGCGGGCCCTGCTGGAGTTCGCCCGGCAGCACGGTGCCACCGGCATCCGGCAGGAGGAGTCCGACGGCGGCATCGACATCGAGTTCGAGATCGACTTCGGCGGGACGGAGAACTGACCGATGCGGGTGCGGGTGCGGTTCCGGTTCAACACGGACACCGGAGAGGTCGAGGTGTTCCAGGTCGACGACATCGGCGAGGGCTCCGGGCCCCGGCACGACGCGGAGCACGACCGGATCAGCGCCGAGCTGGGCGCGGTCCTGGCGCGCAGACCGGACGTCGAGGAGGTCACGCCGCTGGAGGAGCCGCCGCGCCTGCGGCACGATCCGGCACCGCAGACCCCGTCGTCCGGCCCGTCCGGCCAGGAGGAGGACGCCGAGGCCGCCGAGCCGGGTGAGCAGGAGACGGCGTGAACCGCCGCACCCGGCTGCTGCTGAAGGCCGCGCGCTGCTACTCCGAGGCCCAGGCGCACACCGAGGCCGCCCGCTGCTACGACCTGCTGGGCTGGCAGTGGTCGGCGGCGGACGCCTACCAGCGCGCCGGGGAGCTGGAGCACGCGGCGCGCACCTACCGGCAGGCCGGCCACCCCGAGCAGGCCGCCCGCTGCTACCGGCTGCTGGGGCGCCCCGAGCTCGCCGCCCGCTGCTGGCAGGAGCGGGGCCGCAGGCTGGAGGCGGCCTGGGAGCTGCTGCTCGCCGGTGACATCCCCTCGGCGCGGGGCCTGCTGGCCGTCGCGAGCCGCGACCCGGGCAGCGGCGTCGGCAAGGGACCCCAGATGCTGCGGCTGCAGCTGGCCCGCGCCCTCGCCGACCGGCTCGGCGGCGGCCCGGCGGGTCCGCTGCTCGACCTGTTCCCGCGCGTCGAGGCCCGCCTGCCCACGCTGGCCGCCCGCACCGAACGCCGTCTCACCCTGGACTGGGGCGTCGAGGCCGCCGACCGGGTCGAGCGCTACGACTGGGGCGCCCGGCTGTTCCGGGCGGCGTACGACGGTCAGGGCGGCGGCGATGTGCTGAACCGGTGGCGTGAGTGGGCCACCGACCGCCTCGGCTCGGCGGCCTGGCTGCCGTCGGGACCGCCGGTGGAGTCCGCCCCCGACGGGGTGGGAGGGCCATGAGCGTGGACCGCCCCGAGAACCCGCTGCGCCGCCTCCTCAACCGGATCACCTCGGAGAACGAGGGCACCGCGACGGCCGCCCCGCAGGCCCCGTTCGTGGCCCGCCCGGCGCCGCGCGGTGCTCCCCCGCCCGCCGCCGCTCCGGTGCCGGCCGCTCCCCCGTCCCCGCCGGCGCCGACGCACTCGGCGGCCCGCCCGCCCCGGCAGACGGGCGCCTCCCACGACCACGGCGTCCGCTTCACGGTGCGCCCGGCCCGCAAGCCCGACGAGGAGGAGCGGCCGGCTCCGCTGCCGCCCGTCCCGTACACCGCGCCGCCGGTCGTGGAGTGGCGGGTCGCCGCCCGGTTCACGGTGGCGCACCGGGTGCTCGGCGCGATCGAGGCGCTGCACCGGTCGGGCGCGGGCGAGTGGAGCTGCCACGCGGAACCCGGTGACGCGGCGGTGTGGCTGCTGAGCGACATCGGCGCGGCGGTCGGCGCCGAACTGCTGGCCCTGCACGGCGGCGAGCCCCGCCCGGTCCTGCCGCACGGCGTGCTCGGCGGGGAACCCGCCCAGGTGACCGAGGTGCTGTCCTGGCCCCGTCTCACCGTCGTCGACCTGGTCTCCCGGCTCCCGTTGTCCCCGCCCGACGGGACCGGGCTGCGCACCCTCATGGTCCTGACGGTGCCTCAACTCCAGTCGTCCGTGGCCCGGCAGGCGCTCGCCTTCGGCGTGGAGGTCGAGACGCTCGTGGTGCGCGTGCGCCGTCTGGACGACGATCACGGCACCGACGTCGACACGACCCTGCTGCGGCTGACCGCGCCCGAGACGGTCCCGCCCGCCCTGACCGTGGCCCTCGCCGCGCTCCCCCGCACGGCGGTCTGCCGACCGGTGGCGGCCTGCGAACGGCTCCTGCTCGACGTACGGCTGTGTCCTCCCGTGGCCGACGAGCTGCTCCACTCCCCTGTGCCCGAGGGGGAGTTGTGGCTGGTCGGGGACCGGGAGGAGTGGCCGCCGCTGCGCCTGGACCCGCTCGGGGCGGCGGCGCCGCTGTCCGCCGAACTGGCGGGCGTGGCCCGCGAACCGGACCCGGCGAACTGGCGTCTGCCCGACGAGGCGAGGATGCCGTCGGTCGAGGTACGGGTCGTCGCGGACCCCGTCGCGGACCCCGCGATCGACGCGGTCCTGCTGACCGACGACGAACTTCCCCTGCTGAGGCGCTACTTGCCGGGCCGCCCGCTCGGCGAGACGGGGTTCCTGCTGCCGGGTCCCGGCCACCATCTGCTCCTGGAACCGGTCGGGTTGGCCCGGGACCTGCCGTTCGGGGTGCCGTTGCGGCGCATCGGTCCCGGCAGCCTGTTCCTGGAGTCGGGGCACGCCCTCGCCCCGCCCCTGCCGCCCGCCGCCCGCGCCCGGCTCTTCGCCCTCGACGGCCTCTCCGCGGTGGTCTGCTGGCACGGCGGACGGCACCGCTTCACGCTCGACCCGATGGTGCCGCTGTGGACGCTGTGGGCGCCGCCGGAGCCGGTCGAGGTGTCGGCGGGGCTCTCCGCCGCCGGCCGTGAACTCCTCGACGCGCTCTCCGCGCTGGCCGGCACCGACCGGCCCCCGCCCACCCCGGACGCCCCCTCCCCGCACGACCCCGGCGAGGCCCTGGAGCGCGCCACCCGCCTGCGGGCCCTCGGCGACCGCGAAGGCGCGGCGGAGGCGTTCCGCACGGCGGGCGACCTGCTGGAAGCGGCCCGCCTCTTCGAACGGGCGGCACTGGAGGGGGCGGAGGAGGAGTGACGGCGGGCAGCGCGGGGCGGGAGCGAGCGGTCGTGAGGACGAGCAGCGCCGCGCGGGGCGGAGCGGGAGCGAGCAGCGCCACGCGAGGCGACGCGGGAGCGGGAACAGGCGGCGCCACGCCAAGCGGAACAGCAGTGACACCCGACCCGGTACCCCGGCGCCCTCCCTCCCCCGGCGCCCCTTCCCCGCGGACGGCGACCGGGCTGTGCGAACCGACTCCACCGGAGAGGGCGGAGGCCGAGTGACCGCCGACACCGGCATCGCGGCTCCCTCCCTCCCGCGCCGGCTTCTCGCGCTGACCGGCGCGGA
This sequence comes from Streptomyces sp. NPDC090106, assembly GCF_044747265.1. NCBI lineage: Bacteria > Bacillati > Actinomycetota > Actinomycetes > Kitasatosporales > Streptomycetaceae > Streptomyces > Streptomyces sp. NPDC090106. The sequence continues at coordinate 34,906 of NZ_JBIVDS010000020.1, forward strand.
GCCGGGCGCGGGGCTCTCCCGGGACGGCACCGCGTTCCTCCAGCTCGCGGAGGCCGCCTTGACCTGCCGTGACGACACCGGCCGGGTGCTGTGGTCGACGCCCGGCGAGGGGCCGCCGCAGGACGTGGCGTGGGGCCCGGACGGCGGCGAGGTGTTCGTCCTGCGGGACGGCCGCGTGGAGGTGTACGACGGTGACAGCGGCGTCCGGGCCGACGACGGCTTCCCGGCGCCGACCGGCGCGCACACCCTCGCGGTGTCGCCGGACGGGCTGTGGGTGGCCTGCGTCGGCGACTGGGTGCAGCTCCACCACCGCGGCACCCTCACCTCGGCCACGCTGCCGATGCTGCCGGACCCGGTGGTCGCACCGGCCTGGGACCCGCAGGGCCGTCAGCTGTGTCTGGCCACACCCACCGCGCTCCAGCTGTGGAACGTCTCCCCGGTCCGCATGGACTTCGCGCCCTGCACCAGCCGCACCGGCATCACCGCCGTCGCCTGGTCCCCGGACCGGGACGCGCTCGCCTTCGCCGACACCTCCGGCCTCCACCTGGTCGACCGGGCGATGGGCCGCCCCCTGGCGGACGCGCCACTGCCGGGTGCCGTGGTCGGGCTGGGATTCAGCCGCACCGGACGGTTCCTGGTGGCCGCCACCGACCAGGAGACGCTGCTCGTCCTGGACCGGACCCTGGAACCGGTGGCGCATCTGCCCGCGCGGGTGACGTCGGCGCGCGGCCTGAGCGTCTCGCCGACCGGCCGCCTGCTGTTCACCGGCCGGACCGGCCCGGAGCTGTGGGAGCTGCCGGACGCGGCGCCGTACCCGGCCGGGCGGCGGGTCGGTGTGCTGCTGCGCAGTTGGGCCGCGGCGATGTGCCGGTCCGTGGGCCGCGCCCTGCCGTCGCTGCGGGACCGGGCGCCCCGGATCGCCGGCCCGGCCCTGCTGCACGACGGCGGCGACGGACTGTGGGCCCCGTCCGGCGCCTGGTCGCGCGAGGGCCGGTACGTCCTGGAGACCGAACCGGGCACCCTCGCGGCCCGCGTCCCCGGCGGGACGGGCACCGAGTGGTCGGCGGGCGCGGCCACCGGCCCGGGCGGCGCCCACGACCTGGAACTCTGCGCCGGAGCCGGGCTGCTCGCCTGCGCCTCCCGCGAGGGGCGCACCGGGCTGAGCGTGCTCGACGCCGACACCGGCGAGACCCGGTCCGTGCTCGCCGGCGGGCAGGCCCCCGCCTGGTGTCCGGCCCCCGCCGAGGGCACCGCCGTGCTCGCGGTCCCCGAGCCGGGCCCCGGCCCGACCCACCTGTACGTCCACACGCTCGACCCGCGCGGCACCCCCCTCCGCAAGCACCGCAGCCTGTACCTGGCCGAGGGGGTCGGGCGCCCCGACTGGTCGCCGGACGGGGCGATGCTCGCGGCCGGCACCCGGGGAGGGGTGCAGCTGTGGGACATGGCACGGCAGGTGCGGGCCGGGCGTCTGGAGCTGCCGTCCGGCGGGTTCACCGCCCGGGTCGCCTGGTCCCCGGACGGCAGCCGCCTCGCCGCCGCGCCCCTCGCCGGGCAGGGGCCGCTGACGGTGTGGTCGACGCTCACCTGGCGGCTGCAACGGGAGTTCGGCACCCCCGGCGGGCCCGGCTGGGCACCGGCGCTGGCCTGGTCCCCGGACGGCTCGCTGCTCGCCGCGCCGGGCCCCGGCCCGGGCACCACCCAGGTCGAGGTGTGGGACGTGACCCGGGGCACCGTCGCGATGACCCTGGAACCCGACGGGCCGGTGCCCGGCCATGTGTGGTCCGTGCGCTGGTCCTTCGACGGACGGCGACTGGCGACGACGTACAGCGGCGGACGCACCCTCCTGTGGGACGTCCTCACCTCCGGCGAGGCCACCGAACCGGGCCCGCCGCTGCCCGAATCCCCCGAGTACCTGGCCGAGTTGGGCACGATGGCCGCCGCGGTCGACGCGGCCGTGCCGCTGGACGCGCTCGCGGACCTCTCCGCGCTGCTGCGGCCCGACGCCCGCCCCGGCCGCCGCCTCGTCCACGGCGGCCGGGCCGCCCGGGCCCTGCGGGACCTCGGCTGGCCGCGCTCCGCGCATCCGGCGCTGACCGCGGTCGTCGCGTCCCGGCTGCCGCCCGACCCCCGGTACGCGCCGCCGCCCGGCGTGCCCCTCCAGGAGCTGCGGACGACCCTGGAGTGGGGGCTCGGAGGCAGTGGCGAACAGCCGGAGAAGCCGTCCGTCCCGGCGGACGCGCTGGACGCCGCCCTGAACCGCGTGCAAGGCGAACTCCTGCCCCTGCTGGCCCTGTTGGGGCCGGACGCGGTCTGCCAGGATCCGGCGCTGCCGCTGCGCCTCGCGGACACCCCGTGGGCCTCGGCCGCGCAGGCCGCCGCCCGGCTGCCGGACCTGCCCTCCCGGCTGCCCGTGCCACTGGGCGACGACGTCCAGGGCCCCGCCACCGCGGGCGCCCCCGCGGGCTGGGCCCGCCACGGCCCGCCGGACCGGCTCGTCCCCGGCCAACTGGCGCTCCCCCCGGACCTGTTGAACGCCCTGTGGGCCCAGGACGCCCTGCTGTACCGGACCCGGCGCGGCCGTCTGCCGTGGACCGAGCGGGACGCCGTCCTCGTCCTGGACACGGGGGCCGCCGCCCAGGGCCAGGTGGGCAGTTGTCTGCGGCTGTGCGCGCACCTCCTCGCGACGGCGCTCCTGGAGGCCGGCCGCGCGCTGGCCCTGGTACGGCTGGACGGCCGCGATACGCCGGCCCGGCTGACGTCACCGGCGGACCTGCGGCGGCTGTGGACGCCGGTGATGCCCGAACCCGCCGACCCGGCACGGGCGGCGGCGCTGGCCCGGGAGGCGGCACGGAACCTGACCGCCGTCGACTCCGGCGCGCCCCGCACCCTGCTGCTCACCCATGTCCACGAACCGCCCCTGCCGCTGCCGGACGCGCTGACCCTTCGCGTGCACTACCCGCACCGGCCGGTGCCGACGACGGGCCCGGACTCCTGGGTGCTGGCCCCGGAACCGACCGCCGAGGAGCTGCGGCGCGTGCTGACGCAGCTCCTTGAACGGCTGTGAGGTCGAGGGGAGGCGGGAGCCGGGGAACCCGAGGAACCCGGGGAACCCGGAGAACCCGGAGAACCCGGGGAGAGAATCCCGACTGACAGATCACCGACTCCGTGCCTATGATGCCGCCGATGACTCACTCCTCCTGTTCCGGATGGGGGGAATCTCTCGCGACCGGTGAGTGCTGATGGCATCTCACTTCGCGAAGAGCATTCCGACCCGCCTCTCCCTGTGGCAGCGCGTGCGCGAGTACGCCGTGCCACCGTCCATGATCGAGACCGCGACCGCCCGGCGTGCGGTCGGTGACTGGGCCGGGGCCTGTGCCGCCGCCCGTGTCGACGTCGATCTCGATCTGCGCGCCGTGCGTGAACGCCACGGCACCGAACTGTTCTGCCGCCTCAAGGCCGATCTGCGCCGGCTGGCGCCTGATCTGCTGCGCTGGCACATGCCCCGGATCGCCCCCGACGGGCGGCTGCGGCCCGGCCTCACCATCTCCCTCGCGCGCTACGGTAGTTCGCTGAACCTCGTGGTGCGGACACCGCCGGCCTGGGCGGACGCCGGGCAGCGGATGTCGCTGGCCCTGTGGGACGCGTCCGGCCAAGGCGCCCCGAGGCATCACCCGCACCCGCACCCCGACCGGCGCTTCCGGCTCGACCTGCACCGGCATCTGTGGGACGCCGGGCGGAGCGGGGACCTGGCGGGGCGCTGTGGCGGCGACGAGACCCCGTGGGCCCGGCAACGCTGGGCCGCCGAGGCCGAGTTGCTGCTGCGGGCCGAGGGGAAGGCGCCGCGCGGGGCGTTCACCGTGCGCTTGGGCGCGCGGCGCCACGCGGTGCTGGAACTCACCGCGCCCGACGACAGCCACGCCCCGGTGTGCCGGCCGCTGCGGGAGACGCTGCCCGCCCAGCGGATCGCGGAACTGCCGGTGCTGCCGGAGGCGGCGGCCCGGACGCTGCCCGATCTGGAGCTGCTGCGGGCCGGGTTGCTGGCGCGCGAACGGCTGCATCCGCTCGTCGCCGCCGCGCTCCCGGGGTACGGCACACCGCCCGAACCCCTCGATGACACTCCTGGTGATCCGCACCGGGTGGAGTGCCGGGGCGAGGTGCACCGGATCGCGCTGCGGGACGGTGTGCTGACCGCGGTCGACCATGACGCGGTCCAACTGCGCCGCGAGGAACTGCTGGTGGCGTTCGGCGGTCCTCCGCTGCCCTGCCTGCGGGCGATCGACGCGGCGCACCGCACCCCGGAGGCGCTCCCGGCCGTCCGGGAGCGGCTCGCCCACGGTGATGTGACGGGGGCGCTGGCCGCGGTCGAGGGACTGCTCGGTCCCGCGGCGGTGCTGCGGGACGGGCCGCTGCGGGAGGAGCTGGAGGCGGCCGTGGCCGGTCGGATCGACCACGGTCTGTTCCGCTCCGGACTCGTCGCCGAACACCCCGGCGCCGGCGACGCCCTCGACCCGGACCGCACGACGCCCGGCGTCCGGCCCCGCCTCGACCGCGGGACCCCCGTGCCGATGCGCCGCAAGCGGGAGCTGCGAGGCCGGCACCGCACCGGCCAGTTCCGCTGACGCGCCGCACTCCCCCTCCTTCTTCCCTCTCCTACCTCCCAAGGTGATGCCCATGATCTCCAGCGCGCTCATGCCCGAATCGACGACCGACACCGTCACGGACACGCAACTCGCCGTAGCGGACGGTCTCTTGACCCTGCTGCGGACGACAACCACCGAGCCCCGCCCCGACGAACAGCTCGAAGCGCTCACCCTGGCCGTGGCCGCCGATCTGCCCGTGCTGCTGTGGGGCGAGCCGGGCATCGGCAAGACGGCGGCACTGACCCAGCTCGCCGCCTCGCTCGGTCTGCCGCTCACGACCGTGATCGCCTCCGTCCATGAACCGTCCGACTTCTCCGGACTGCCGATCGTCGGCGACGACCCGGCGACCCAGGGCGTGCCGATGGCACCGCCGCAGTGGGCCGTGGACCTCGTACGGGCCGGGCGGGGCCTGCTCTTCCTCGACGAACTGTCCACCGCCACCCCGGCGGTGCAGGCCGCGCTGCTGCGGGTCGTGCTGGAACGGCGGGTCGGCGCGCTGCGACTGCCGCCGGGCGTACGGATCGTGGCCGCCGCCAACCCGCGTGCCTCGGCGGCGGACGGGTGGGAGCTGAGCCCGCCGCTGGCCAACCGGTTCGTGCACCTGCACTGGGTGCACGACCGTGAGGTGGTGGTGCGCGGCCTCGGCGGGGTCTGGCCCCGCGCCGAGCTGCCCCGCCTCGCACCCGAACGGCTCGCGGACGCGGTGGCGTTCGCCCGGCGCGTGGTGTGCGGCTTCCTGGACGCGCGGCCCACGCTGATCCACCGGCTGCCCAGCACCGAGACCCGGCGCGGTGGGGCCTGGCCCTCGCCCCGCAGCTGGGAGGCGGCGCTGACGCTGCTGGCCTTCGGTACGGCGGCGTCCGTGTCCCGGGAGGTGCTGGCGCTCCTGGTGCGCGGTGCCGTGGGGGACGGTCCGGGCCTCGAACTCCTCGCCCACCTGGACCGGTTGGACCTTCCGGACCCGGAGGCGCTGCTGGCCGACCCGCCGCTCGCCGAGCTGCCTCAGCGGGGCGATCTGCGGCAGGCCGCGCTGGAGGGGGTGGTGGCCGCCATCGGGGCACGGCCGAGCGCCGAACGCTGGGAGGCGGCCTGGGCCGTGCTGGTCCGGGCGCTGGAGACGGGCTCCCCCGATCTGCTGGTGGGTCCGGCGAAGGCGCTGGCCGGGCTGCGGCGCGACGCGTGGGAGGTGCCGGCGTCGGTGGAGCGCCTGGCCGGGATCATCGGCCTCGCCGAACGCGCGGACCGCTCGGTGGCGGGCGCCACGGCCGGCCCGGGACAGAAGGTGACGCGATGACGAGCGCCGACGGCCCGCGCACGGAGCACCCCACGAGCGGCGCCGAAGCCCTCCCGGGTGACACCGCGGACGGCGCCCTCCCAGGTGGCTCCGCAAACGGCGCCCTCCCCGGTGGTCCCGCGGACAGCGCCCTCCCAGGTAGCACCACAAACGGCACCCTCCCAGGCGGTCCCGCGGACAGCGCGCGGCCCCGGGCCCGCCGGCCGCCCCGCCCCGTGCCGCACCCCATGTCCCCGCCCCCGGCGCCCCGCCCGGTGCGGGTCACGGTGCGCCGGCCGCCGCCGCCCGGCCACACGGGGCCGCCCGGTCCGCCCGGACTGCCGCTGGACCGGGAGAAGTTGCTGGCGGCGCGGCTGCACGCGGTGAAGGTCCGCCCGTATCTCGCGACCGCGCTCTTCGCCCTGCACGTGGTCGAGGACCCCTCGGTGCCGACCATGGGGGTGGACGCGCACTGGCGCTGCTACGTCTCCCCCGCCTTCGTGGCCCGGATGTCCGTGGAGGATCTGGCGGGCGTGTGGGTGCACGAGGTGTCCCATCTGCTGCGCGACCATCACGGGCGCGGCGAGCGGTACGCCCGGGAGAACGAGGAGTTCGGGCCCGGCGAGGCGCGGCGGCGGAACATCGCCGCCGACTTCGAGATCAACGACGACATCTACGGCGACGGTCTGCCCCGGCCCGCCGGGGCGATCCTGCCGTCGCTGCTCGGGCTGCCCGAAGGGCAGCTGATGGAGGAGTACCTGCGGGCGTCGTCGATGTCCGGGCTCGCCGCGAGCCTGGCCTGGCTGGACTGCGGCAGCGGAGCCGACGGCCAGGTCCGGCCGTGGGAGCTGGGGCCCGACGGGGCGCAGGGGCTGACCCGGCAGCAGCGGGACGCGGTCCGGTTCCGGGTCGCCGAGGCGATCAAGGCGCGGCCGGGCAGCACTCCGAAGGCGTGGCAGCGGTGGGCGGAGGAGGCGTTCCATCCGCCGCAGCCGTGGCGGCGCCTGCTGGGGGCGGCGATCCGGTCGGCGGCGGGTGCGCCGGGGACGGGCGAGAACCACAGCTACCGGCGCCCGTCCCGCCGCTCGGCCGCCCTGCCGGGGGTGGTGCTGCCGAGTCTGCGCCGTACGCCGCCCCATGTCTGCGTGGTGATCGACACGTCGGCGTCGGTGAGCGACGCCGAACTGGGCGGTGCGCTGCTGGAGGTGGCGGCGATCACCCGTGCGGTGGGCGGGCGGCGGGACCTCGTGTCCGTGATCTCCTGCGACGCGGCGGCCGGGGTCGCCGTGCCGCTGTGCCGGGCCGAGCACATCGAACTCCTCGGCGGGGGCGGGACGGACCTGCGCTCGGGTTTCGCGCGGGCCCAGGCGTCGCGGCCCCGCCCGGACGTGATCGTCGCCCTGACGGACGGCCAGACGCCGTGGCCGTCGGCGCAGCCCCCGAGCCGGGTCGTCGTCGGCCTCTTCCCGCGTCCGGCCCGTGCCGTGGACGAGCAGGACCCGGACTACGTCCCGGAGGCGCCGCCGTCGTGGGCGCGGGTCGTCGAGATCGGGTGAGGGTCCGGCGGGCGGGCCTCAGCCGCAGAGCATCTGCTCCACCTCGTCGGGTCCCATCCTCTCCAGGAGGGCTTCCAGCAGGTCGGGCCGGAAGGCGTCGCCGAGCACCTGGACGCCCTTCTCGTCCCAGCTGATGCGCAGCCGTACGAGCCCTCCCTCGGGGTGGTCGTCGTACTCGGACGCGTCGATGAGATCGGGCAGGTCCTCCACGAACCGGTACTCGGCACTCACGTCGGGCTCCTCACGTCGGTTGCTCGGATCCACTGGCTCGCGGCGACTCGCTCGCCTCTTCTCGGCTCGCACGGGCTCGGCTCGCATCGGCATCCTCCGGCCGGGGCCCCGCGCACGGGTCCCCGGGGGCGTCGCCGTCCCACACCCCGGCGATCCGTTCCCCGCATGCCGGGCAACTTCCGCCCCGCAGACGGCTCTCCGCCCGACCCCATACCCCCCGGGTCACCACTTCGACCCCGCAGCCGGGGCAGTGCGTGGCCCGTCCGGTGGCGCCCAGTGCCCGTTCGACGTAGATGTGCCGGAGCCCGGCGGCGCGGCCGACGCGGGCGGCGGACGCGAGGCGTTCGGGGGCGGTGGGACGGTGGTCGCCCATCCGGTAGGTGGGGGTGAAGCGCAGCAGGTGCCAGGGGGTGTCGGCGCCCAGGGAGGCCACGAACCCGGCGATGGAGGCGAGTTGGCGGTCGTCCGAGCTGGTGCCGGGGATGACGGGCGTGCTGATCTCGACCCACACGCCCGCGTCCCGGAAGAGCCGGGCCGCCTCCAGCACCGGGGCCAGGGACGCCCCGGTGAGCCGCCGGTGTTCACTCTCCCCGGCCGCCTTGACGTCGATGTTGACGGCGGCGAGGACGGGCGCGACGCGTTCGACGGCCTCCGGCGTGAGGAAGCCGTTGCTCTTCCAGACCAGCGGGACGCCCAACGGGCCCGCCCGGGCGCCGAGTTCGAGGGTGAGTTCGGCGGCGAGGGAGGGTTCGGAGTACGACAGGGCGAGGCCCGCGCCCCGCTCGGCCGCGGACCCGACCAGCTTCCCGACATCGACGGTGTGCGCGGTGACCCGGGCGTCGGGGTCCCTGCCGTACTGCGAGACACGGTGATTGACGCAGTAGTCGCAGCGGAAGGAGCAGCCGGGCGGGGCCAGGGTCAGCAGCGGCAGGCCGGGGCGGAAGTGGTAGAAGGGTTTGCGCTCCACGGAGGACCAGTGCTCGACGGTCGTGGACCAGGTCGCGGTCAGCACCCGGTCGCCGTCGCGTCGCCGCACCTCGCAGGCGCCGGTGTCGCCGTCGCGCAGGCGGCAGCGGAACGGGCAGAGCGTGCACTGGAGTCCGCCGTCGACGGCCCGGTAGAAGTCCGCGGGCACCCATGCGACCACCGCGTCACCCCCACCCCGTGGTCACCCTGATGTCCACCGTACTCGGTTCCCGGCCGCCGCAGGGCGCGGACATAATGCTCGGGTGACCGATGCCTCCCCCCTCCCCAGCGGCGCGCTCCCCCTCCACAAGCCGGTCGTCGTCATCGGCGCCGGACCGGCCGGTCTCACGGTCGGGAACATCCTGCGGGCCGCGTCCGTGGACTGTGTCGTCCTGGAGACCGAGAGCCGCGCTTTCATCGAACAGCGGCCCCGGGCCGGGGTGTTGGAGGAGTGGGCGGTCCGCGGCCTCGAACGGCGGGGACTCGCGGTGAACCTCCTGGCGCGGGCCCAGCGGCACAGCGAGTGCGAGTTCCGGTTCGGCGGAGAACGGTACCGCTTCGGGTACACCGGCCTGACGGATCGTCATCACTGGGTGTATCCGCAGCCGTTGCTGGTGACGGACCTGGTGCGGGAGTACGCCGACGTGCGCGGCGGGGACATCCGGTTCGGGGTGCGGGACGTACGGCTGCACGACCTGGACGGCGACCGCCCCACCGTCGAGTACACCGACCCGGACACCGGTGAACACCGGCTGATCCCCTGTGACTTCGTGGTGGGCGCCGACGGGGCGCGAGGTGTGACGCGTACGCTCCTCACGCCTGACCGGGCGCACATATCGCGGCACGACTACGCCATAGGCTGGTTGGCCCTGCTCGCCGAGGCGCCGCCCTCGAACGACTGCGTGGTCTTCGGCATCCACCCGGACGGCTTCGCCGGGCACATGGCCCGCAGCCCCGAGGTGACCCGCTACTACCTGGAGTGCCCGCCCGGCGACGACCCCGCCGACTGGCCGGACGACCGGGTCTGGTCGGAGCTCAGAAAGCGTCTGGGGGCGAACGGCGCGCCGCCGCTCACCGAGGGCCCCCTCATCGAGAAGCGTGTCCTGGACATGCACAACTACGTGGTGGAGCCGATGCGGTTCGGCCGCCTCCTCCTCGCCGGGGACGCCGCGCACCTGACCGCGCCGATCGCCGCGAAGGGCATGAACCTGGCCCTGCACGACGCGTTCCTGCTCGGCGACGCGCTCGTCTCCCGCCTCACCCGGGGCGACGGCACGGGTCTCGCCGGCTATTCGGCGGCCTGTCTCGGCCGGGTCTGGGACTACCAGGAGTTCTCCCAGTGGCTCTCGGACGTCTACCACGGCACCTCGTCCGGCGACCCCTACCTCGCCGGGACCACGCAGGCCCGCCTGCGCCGCATCTTCGCCTCCCCGGCGGCGGGGCTGGCCTTCGCGGAGCAGTACCTGGGCAAGGACCCGGACCCGCAGGAGTACTGAGCGGCGCGCTCAGTCGTGCTCCGGCCGGTCGCCGAGCCGGTGGTCCGCCACGTTCAGCGCCTCGTCGACCAGGCGGCGCAGATGCCCGTCGCGCAGGGAGTAGATCACCCTGCGCCCCTCCTTGCGGGTGCCGACGAGTCCCGCGAGCCGCAGCCGGGCCAGATGCTGGCTGACGGCCGGACGGGCCGCCCCGCACGTCTCGGTGAGGGTGGTGACGTCGGCCTCCCCTCCCGCGAGGGCGTGCAGCAGCGTGAGCCGGGTGCGGTCGCCGAGGAGGGCGAGGAGTTCGGCGGCGAGGGCGAACTGTTCGTCGCCGGGGGTACGCGGGTGCGCATGATGCGCAGGTGACAGGTGCATGCGTGCGCTCATACGCACATAATGGCCCCGTGAGGCGGGTACGTCCACCACACCGCGCCGGAAGGGGATCGACGTGAGCCACCAGCACCACCACGGACACCACCACCCGCAGGACCACCACGAGCACCCCCACACCCATCAGCGCCCGCGCGCGCTCCGGCACCGTCTCGCGCATCTCCTCACGCCCCACTCCCACGACACCGCCGACAAGCTGGACGCGGCCCTGGAGTCCTCGGCGCGTGGCATGCGGGCCCTGTGGGTGTCGCTGGCGGTGCTCGGGGTGACGGCGGTCGCGCAGGCGGTGGTCGTCGCGGTGTCGGGTTCGGTGGCGCTGCTGGGCGACACCGCGCACAACGCGGCCGACGCGCTGACGGCCGTACCGCTGGGCATCGCGTTCGTGCTCGGGCGGCGGGCCGCGACCCGGCGTTTCACCTACGGGTACGGGCGGGCCGAGGACCTGGCCGGTATCGCCATCGTGCTGACGATCGCGGCGTCGGCGGCGTTCGCCGGGTGGACGGCGTTCGAACGGCTCCTCGATCCGCGCCCCGTGCAGCACGTCCCCGCGGTGGCGGTGGCCGCGCTCGTCGGGTTCGCGGGCAACGAGTGGGTGGCCCGGTACCGGATCAGGGTGGGCCGGGACATCGGCTCGGCCGCGCTGGTCGCCGACGGGTTGCACGCCCGCACGGACGGTTTCACGTCCCTGGCGGTGCTGGTCGGCGCGGGCGGCTCGGCGCTGGGCTGGCAGGCGGCCGACCCCCTCGTGGGGCTGGCGATCACCGCGGCGATCCTGCTGGTGCTGCGGGACGCCGCGCGGGAGGTGTTCCGGCGGGTGATGGACGCGGTCGACCCGGCCCTCGTCGACCGGGCCGAGCACGCCCTGCGGGACGTCGAAGGGGTGCGCGGGGTGGGCGAGTTGCGGCTGCGCTGGATCGGGCACCGGCTGCGCGCCGAGGTCGCGGTGGTCGTGGACGGCGACGCGACCGTACGGCAGGCCCACGCGATCGCCGTCGACGCGGAACACGCGCTGCTGCACGCCGTACCGCGGCTGACGGCCGCCCTGGTGCACGCCGATCCGGCGCCGCTGCCCGGCGAGGACGATCCGCACCACGCGCTCGCCCATCACACGGCGGCCTGAGTCAGCCGCCGAGCCCCTCGATCACCACGGCGCCCGGCAGTTCCGCGAACGCCTTGCCCGGCACCAGCAGCTTGCCGCGCCGACGCCCGCTGCCGACGAGGACGTACGGCAGCTCGACGACCCGCGCGTCCACCAGCACGGCCCAGTCGGCGGGGAGTCCGACGGGCGTGATGCCGCCGTACTCCATGCCGGTCTCGCCCGTGGCGACGTCCATCGAGGCGAACGACGCCTTGCGGGCGCCCAGTTGACGGCGGACGACGCCGTTGACGTCGACGCGGGTGGTGGACAGGACCACGCACGCGGCGAGTTGGGTCTCGCCGCCCCGCTTGCCGGCCACCACGACGCAGTTCGCGGACTGTTCGAGCAGTTCCCGCCCGTAGTGCTCGACGAAGACGGCGGTGTCGGCCCACTCCGGGTCGGTGTCGACGTAGACGATCTGGTCGGCGGGGATGCTCCCGCTCCAGCCCCGGATCGCGTCGGCCACAGGGGCGGTCAGTTCGTCGAGGCGGTCGGGGGCGGGGGCGGCGTGGTCGAAGTGTCCGATGGGTGCGTCCATGGCCGCATGCTAGAACAGCCCCCGCGGCGGCTCGGACGGCGTCTCAGGTGGCGGGCGGCACCGAGATGGCGAGCAGCATCTCCGTCGGGACCTCGCCCTGATTGCCGTACGTGTGCGCGGCGTTGGCCTCGAAGGTGGCGCTGGAGCCGGCCGGGACGCGGTACTCGGTGCCGTCGACGGTGAGGGTCAGTTCACCGGCGGTGACATGGCAGATCTCGACGGTGCCGACGGGATGCGGGTCGGAGGAGCTGCCCTCGCCCGGCATCAGCTTCCAGCCCCACATCTCCAGCGGTCCCGGTGCCTCGGTGCCCGCGAGGAGCTTGCTGTAGCTGCCCGCGTCGGTGTGCCACAGGCGGACGACCTGCCCGGGCGGGACGATCCGCACCTTGGGGCCCTGTTCGTAGTCGAGCAGGGTGGTGACGCTGACGCCGAGGGCGTCGCCGATCTTGACGACCGTGCCGATGCTCGGGTTGGTGCGGGCCTGCTCGATCTGGATGAGCATGCCGCGGCTGACCCCGGCGCGCGCCGCGAGCGTGTCCAGCGTGTAGCCGCGCTCGGTGCGCCAGCGCTTCACGTTGCGCGCGAGGGACTGGGTCAGCAGTTCGAGGTCCGACACATCACGTCCAATATTCTGAATGACACAGTTCAAGGTAATGAACTACGGTGTGGTGCACCCGATCGTTCACCGAACTGTACTGCGAGGCTTCCAGTGACAGCATTCTTCGCCCTGGCCACCAGCCTCCTGTGGGGGCTCGCGGACTTCGGCGGCGGACTGCTGACCCGGCGCGTCCCCGCGCTCACGGTGGTCGTGGTCTCGCAGGGCATCGCGGCGACCGTGCTCGGGGTGATCGTGACCGCCACCGGCGCCTGGAGCGCGGCGGGCCCCCGCCTGTGGTTCGCGGTCGCCGCGGGTCTGGTCGGGCCGGTCGCGCTGATCTGCTTCTACAAGGCGCTCGCCCTCGGTCCGATGGGCGTCGTCTCGCCGCTCGGCACCCTCGGCGTGGCCGTACCGGTCGGCGTGGGCCTCTTCCTCGGCGAGCGGCCGGGAGTGACGCAGGTGGCGGGCATCGCGGTGGCCGTCCTCGGTATCGTCCTGGCGGGCGGGCCCCAGCTCAGGGGCGCCCCGGTCCAGCGGCAGGCCATCCTGCTGACCCTCGTCGCCGCCCTGGGCTTCGGGACCGTGTTCGCGCTGATCGCCGAGGCCTCCACCGACGTCACCGGTCTGTTCCTCGCCCTGTTCGTGCAGCGCCTGACCAATGTCGCGGTCGGCGGCACCGCCCTGTACGCCTCCGTCCGCCGGGGCTCCCCCGCCCTGCCCGCCGACGGCTTCCCCTGGTCCGCGCTCCCGGCGCTCGCCTTCGTGGGCCTCGCGGACGTCGCCGCGAACGGCACCTACGCGGTCGCCGCCCGGCTCGGTCCGGTCACCGTGGCCGCGGTCCTCGCCTCGCTGTACCCGGTGGTGACGGCACTGGCGGCCCGCGGCCTCCTGCACGAGCGGCTGCGCGCGGTCCAGACGGCCGGCGCGGGCCTGGCCCTGATGGGCACCCTGCTCCTGGCCACGGGCTGACCCCGCCGGGTCAGTCCAGCTCCGCGAGGCGCGCCGCCGTCGCCTCGTCCATCCCGGCCAGCGCGTTGAGCTGCTCCGGGGTGACCCCGTCCGGGATCGGCACCGGGGCGGGCGTCCTGAGCGGCGGCTGCCAGCCCTCCCCCGCCGTCCAGCGCCGTACGACACGGGCGGGCGCCCCCGCCACCACGGCGTGGTCGGGCACCTCGCCCCGCACCACGGCCCCCGCGGCGACGACCACGTTCCGGCCGATCCGCGCGCCCGGCAGGATCACCGCGCCGGTGCCGATCCAGCAGCCGGAGCCGATCCGGACGGGCTCCATCCGCGGCCACTGCTTACCGATGGGCTCGTGCGGATCGTCGTAGGAGTGGTTCGTGGAGGTGACGTAGACGTACGGGCCGAAGTAGCAGTCGCTGCCGATGGTGACCGTGGTGTCGGCGATGACATGGCTGCCGCGGCCGAGGACCACGCCGTCGCCGATACGCAGGATCGGGTCGGGGCCGAGGTCGAGGTCGGGCATGAGGCCCGCCGTCAGGGTGACCTGCTCCCCGACGATGCAGTGGGAGCCGAGATGGATCCACGGTTCACCGAAGACGGTGCCGAGCGGGAAGGCGAGTCTGGTACTCGTTCCCATGGCGCCGAAGCGGAAGCGGCCGGGGTGTTCGGCGGTCACGGAGCCCGTGCGCTGCACCCAGGACCAGCCCGCGTGGACGGCACGCTGCGCCGTGCGGCGTCGCCAGGATGAGAACGTGTTCTTGCGCATGAGCACCCGCTCACCGTACGGGGCGGACCCGTGCCCGGTCAGTCCGGGGCCTTGTGATCTTCGCCCCACCGGGTGGCGTACGGTGCCACTGACCACGACGAGGAGGAGAGGGCGATGACGCACAAGGCGTTGATCACGGGCATCGGCGGCCGGGAACCGGACATCGACGGAACGGCCTTCGTGGCGCCGGGCGCGACGGTGATCGGCGACGTGACGCTCCACGCGGAGGCGAGCGTCTGGTACGGGGCCGTCGTGCGCGGCGACGTCGAGCGGATCTCCGTGGGCGCGCAGAGCAACATCCAGGACAACTGCACCCTGCACGCCGACCCCGGGTTCCCGGTCACCGTGGGCGCGCGGGTGTCCGTCGGTCACAACGCCGTCGTGCACGGGGCGACCGTCGAGGACGACTGCCTGATCGGGATGGGCGCGACCGTGCTGAACGGGGCGGTGATCGGCGCGGGCTCGCTGGTCGCGGCGCAGGCGCTGGTGCCGCAGGGCATGGTCGTCCCGCCGGGGTCACTGGTCGCGGGCGTGCCGGCGAAGGTGCGGCGGGAGCTGACGGAGGAGGAGCGGCAGGGCGTCACCCTGAACGGCACCCTGTACGCGGACCTCGCGAAGGCCCACGGCGAGGTGCACCGGGAGCCGTGACCCCCGGGCGGGCGACGCTCAGTCGGCGGCCGGGACGGCTTCCGGTTCGGCCGCCGGGTGCTGGGCCGCCGCCTTCTTCGCCTTGCGCTTGAGCACCAGCATCGAGGTGAGGCCGACCAGCACGGCGGCGACCAGGCCCAGCCACGAGAACCGCTTCAGCCACGACTCTGCGACGACACCCACGTAGTAGATGACGGCCGTCGTGCCGCCCGCCCAGACGATGCCGCCGAGCACGTTGGCGATGAGGAACTTCCAGTACGGCATCCGCAGCACGCCGGCGAGGGGCCCGGCGAAGATGCGGAGCAGGGCGACGAAGCGGCCGAAGAAGACGGCCCACATGCCCCACTTCTCGAAGGACCGCTCGGCGGTCGCGATGTGCGCCTCGCCGAAGTGCCGCGGGAACTTCGCGCCGAGCCAGGCCAGCAGCGGCCTGCCGCCCTTGCGGCCGATGGCGTACCCGATGGAGTCGCCGATGATCGCACCGGCGCTGGCGCAGACGCCGAGGATCACCGGGTCGATGTCGCCGTGCTGGGAGGCCAGCAGCGCCGACGAGACGAGGATGATCTCGCCCGGCAGCGGGATGCCCAGGCTCTCCAGGCCGATGACCAGCCCCACCAGCAGGTAGATGCTGACCGCGGGTACGGTCTCGAGCCACTCCTGGACGTGCACCGCAGGTTCCTCCCAGTCCTGTCTTCCCCGGCGCACGCTCGTACGAGCGTGCGCCGGGGAAGCCTACCCGCTCACGGCTCGCGGCGACGGACCCGGTCCTGCGGCGCCTCGCCCGCTCAGCGCCCGACCTCCGCGCTGCCCCGCAACGCGAACGACCCGGCGGACGACCCCACCCACACGTCCCGCCGCCCGGTGCCCAGCACCCAGTCGTGGCGTGCGGCGTCCCAGGACGAGAGCGTGCGCCGGTCGACCCGCACCGTGACCCGCTTCCGCTCCCCCGCCCGCAGGGAGAGCCTCCGGTAGCCGCCCAGCACCCGTACCGCCTGGTCGAGCCGGAGGTCCGGTGAGCGGCCGACGTACACCTGCGGCACCGCGATGCCCGCCCGGCGCCCCGTGTTGCGCACGTCGAAGCTCACCGCCAGCCCCCGCCGGTCGGCCCGCACGCTCAGCTCCCCGTAGGAGAAGGAGGTGTACGACAGTCCGTGCCCGAACGGGAAGAGGGGCCGCACGCCTTCCGCGTCGTACCAGCGGTAGCCGAGCCGGATGCCCTCCGTGTACTCCTCGACGCCGTCGACGCCGGGGTAGCGGCGGGGGTCACCGGCGGTCGGGTGGTGGTCGTCGTCCACCGGGAAGGACTGGGTGAGGCGGCCTCCGGGGTCGGTCTCGCCGAACAGGACGGCGGCGGTGGCGGCGGCGCCCTCCTGGCCGGGGTAGTACATCTGCAGCACGGCCCCGGTCCGCTCCAGCCAGGGCATCGAGGTCGCGGACGAGGTGTTGAGGACGACCGTGGTGCGCGGGTTGGCCGCCGTGACCGCCTCGATGAGGCGCCCCTGGTGGCCGGGGAGGGCGACGGTCGTGCGGTCCTGGCCCTCGGTGGCGTCCTCGTAGGCGAACAGGACGACGTCCCGGGCGGCCCGTGCGACCGCGACCGCTTCGGCCACGTCGTCGGCGCGCGTGGCTCCGGTGATGCGGCGCAGCCGGAACAGCAGCCCGTCGGCGCCGCCCTGCGCGGTGATCCGCAGCGTATGGGTGCCCGCGGCGAGCCGACGGGTGCCCCGGCGCACGGACAGCCCGTCGGGGGCCGCGGAGACGAGCCCGCCCGCGAAGTACTCCCCGTATCCGGCGGCCTGCGGGAAGAGTTCCGTGCCGTCGAGGAGCACCTTGGGGCGGGCGGTGGGCGCCGAGGAGAAGTGCAGGACGAAGGTCCACTCGTCGTCCTCGGCGACGGTGAGCGTGCCGTCGTGGCTCCAGACCTTGCCGGCGTCCAGGCCCTGGCCCTCGGTGTCGAAGGCCGGAGTGAGCGCGGAGGCCGGGATCGCCTTGCCGAAGAGGTCCTCGCCGAGGGCGTGCGTGACCGTCGCGGCACGGGACGCGATGGCGTCGAGGGGGCTGTCGGCGTGGTCCGGGACGACATGCGCGCTGCCGCCGCCGCTGACGAAGGGCAGCGTCCCGGTGGGGCCGATGACGGCGACCGGGCCGCCGGGCGCGAGCGGCAGGGTGCGGTGCGCGTTGCGGAGCAGGGTCGCGCCCGCCTCGGCGACCTCCCGGGCCACGGCCGCTCCGGCCGCCGCGTCGCGCTCGGGACGTGCGGGCGGGGTGCCGTCGAGGAGGCCGAAGCGGTCCATGACGGCGAGGATCCGGCGTACGGAACGGTCGACATGCTCCTCGGGGACGGTGCCGTCCTGCACGGCCTGCTTCAGGGCCGGCCCGAAGTAGGTGCCGGAGGGCATCTCCATGTCGAGACCGGCGGCGAGGGCCTTCGCGGTGCTGTGGGCGGCGAACCAGTCGGTCATGACCCAGCCGTCGAAGCCCCAGCCGTCGCGCAGGACGCCGGTGAGGAGGGGCTCGTTCTCGCAGGCGTAGTCGCCGTCGACCTTGTTGTAGGCGCCCATCACGGCACCGGTGCCCGCGTCCACGGCGGCCTCGAAGCCGCGCAGCTCGACCTCGCGCAGGGTCTGTTCGTCGACGTGCACGTCGACGGTCATGCGGTCCTTCTCCTGGTTGTTGAGCGCGTAGTGCTTGACGGTCGCGATCAGCCCCTCGCCCTGGATGCCCTCGATCTCGGCGGCGACCAGATCGGCGGAGAGCAGCGGGTCCTCGCCGAACGTCTCGAAGTTGCGGCCCGCGTAGGGGGTGCGGATCAGGTTGACCATCGGGGAGAGCAGCACGTCCTGGCCGAGGGCACGCCCCTCGTGGCCGATGACCCGGCCGTAGCGGCGGGCCAGAGCGGGATCGAAGGCGGAGGCCAGCAGCACCGGGGCGGGCAGCGCGGTCGCGTGCCGGGTGACACGGACGCCCGCCGGGCCGTCCGCGAGGCGGAGCGGGGGGATGCCGAGGCGGGGGACGCCGGGGACGTAGCCCGCCTGGCCGAGCGAGGCGGGGTCGGTGGCGCCGTGCAGGAGGGAGATCTTCTCGTCGAGGGTGAGGTCGGCGAGGAGGTCCGCGACGCGGGGACTCGCACCCCGCTCCGGTCCGGCGACGGCGTGGGCGCGGTCGGGTGGGAGCCCGCCGGTGGCCGCCGCGGCCACGGCGATGGCCGCACCCAGCAGACGCAGGGTGGATCGCCGGGAGACGGTGTCGGTCATGAGCCGTCACTCCTTCGGTGTGCATCTCAGCGCACTATGCGCCAGGACCGACTTGACGCTTCGTCAGAAACGCCAGGGACGCGGCGGGAACTTAGAACCGACGATGACTCGTGTCAATGTGCATGACAATGGCGAGTGCGTGCGAGGGACTCCCCCGCACCGGCCCTCACTCACCCCACCGGTCCCCACCGGGCCCCACCGGTCTCCTCGGGGCCCCACCAGTCCCCACCGGGCCTCACCGAAGAACGGACTCCAGCGCGGTCACGACCGTCCGCGCGACCGGGAGCACGGCGACCTCCTTGAGGGGAACGGGCCCCTCGGCGGCACCCTCACCGGCCCCCACCTGCGCGGACCCGGCCCCGCCGTGCCCCACCCGAGCCACCCTCGGCTCGACCGGCTCGACCGGCTCGACCGGTCCACCCGACCCACCCGACCCGGGCGCCTCCGCGGCCGGTGACCGCGACGGGGTCGCGGAGAGCCGGGGCTCCGCAGCCGCCGCCTCCCCCTTCGGCTCGGCCTCCCCATGCCCCGCGGACCCCGCGGACCCCGCGGACGCCACGCTCTCCAGCAGCCAGCGCTGCGCCGCGGACGCGTCCTTCTCGGCCACGACCACATGCCCGGCCCGGTCGGGCACGACGGCGAGCTCCTTGTGCCAGCGCAGGAGGATCCGCCCGCTCACGGTGAGGTCGTACTGGACCTCGCCCGCGTGGACCAGGCAGCCGACCAGGGAGACCGAGCGTCCGGCGGGGTCGGAGCCGAGGCAGAGCCCCGGGTCGGCGAGGCTGCGCAGCAGTCCGTCGTCCTGGTGGGTCCACTGCTGGGACGGGGCGGTCGAGCAGGTGGCGAGCGTCGCCGCGACGCCGTCCCGGACCCGGCCGCCGCGCAGGTCGAGACAGAGTCCGGAGACGAGGCCGCGAAGCCTGCCGCCGCCGGTCTCCACCGGTTCGGTCGCGGAGGCCGCGGACGGGGAGGAGCCGGGCTCGGTGGGCACGGGGCCCGGCACGGTGTCCTGACCGCTCGGCGCCCCCCAGGTGGCGCGCGGGACGGGGACGCCGTCGTCGTCGGACCAGCTCCGGGCGACGAGCACGGTCGCCAGCAGGGCGAGGGAGACCAGCCCGACGACCGCCACGGCCCTGGGACGCGGGCGGCGCGGGACGGGGCGGTGCCGGCCGCCCGTGGCGCGCCTCGACGTGGTCCGCCGGGCGGCTCCGGCGCGTCCGGGACGGGAGTCGAGATAGCGGCGGGCGCCCCAGCCGAGGACGGTCTCGGCGAGGAGTTCCCCCAGACCGCCGTCGAAATGGCTGAGCTGTTCGGCGGCGTGCCGGCAGTGACGGCACACCAGCAGATGCTGTCGCACATCGGGCAGCAGTGCCCCGCCCCGGCGCATCGGGACGTCGAGGAGCCGGTTGTGGAAGCGGCATTCCTTGGTGGGCGCGAGTTCCCGGTGGGCCCTGACGCAGCCCTGCCGGAATTGCTCCCTGGCCTGTTCCAGGGCGTCGGCCGCCCGGCCCACGTCGACCGCCGACAGACCGGCCGGTACGGATATGGGTTCGGCCTCGACCTCGACATGCCACAAGAGGCATTGCGAGGCCCCGGGAAGCGCCTGGAATGCGCGCTCGGCGATCCGCCGCCTTTCGGGTGTGACGGCCCGGGCGGCCCGCAGCCCCCGCCCGCCGGCGGGCTTGCGAAGTTCCGGCAGGGCGGCGGCAATTCGGTCGTCCGCGGCCCACTCCTTGACCGTGTCCCGTACCGCGACGAGGAGTTGGGGCCGCACCGCGCCCCCGGTCACCCGGCCGAACAGCCGCTGGAAGGCCGCGGCGGTCACGAGGTCCGCCGAACTCGCCGAGGAGGCCAGGCAGATGACGGCGTACTCGTGGGCGGCCCGCCAGTGCCGGGCCAGCAGCAGGGACACCGCGCGCGCTCCGCCCTGGGCACCGCCCAGCTGGGCCACGAGACCGCGGTCGGACTCCTCCGGGACGGCCCCGAGGTACGGCGGGTAAGGGGGCCGGGGAGGGTGAGGGGATTGCACTGAACCATTTCCTTCCAAGCCGCGGGTCACGCCGGGGAAAGCGCTCCCGTCGGAAAGCAGGTGCGTGATTGGTGCATACCTATGCCTCGCGGAGTACGGCACGGAGTGCAGCACGGGTTACCGCATCGGCATTCGGGGCGGTCACTTTCGCACACGCTTCTCACAGGGAACAAGAAGTTCGAGTGACCGAAGTTCAAAAAGCCGTGAATTCAGAAAAGTTACCGGCGGTATCCGCACCCGTATTCGACACCGCTGTCAGAACGGCATCAAGTTGTGTACACGCAAAGGCAGTTGGCGCACGAAATCTCCTCACCCTCAGGCGGCTCGGATCGGACGCACAGCGGGCTCCCATGGTTCTTTGGGCCGGCTCTCATCACCGTCGGCCACCATGGGCCGCATGATCGTCCCCCACACCCCCGCCACCCCCGCCACCCCCACCACGCCCGCCAGGACCGTGCGCAAGGCGGTCGTCCCGGCCGCCGGTCTCGGCACGCGGTTCCTGCCCGCGACGAAGGCCACGCCCAAGGAGATGCTGCCGGTCGTCGACAAGCCGGCCATCCAGTACGTCGTCGAGGAGGCCGCAGCCGCCGGGCTCGACGACGTACTGATGATCACCGGCCGCCACAAGCGGGCCATCGAGGACCACTTCGACAACGCCTTCGAGCTGGAGCAGGCGCTCGCCGCCAAGGGCGACACGGTCCGCCTCGACGCCGTGCGCGACCCGGCGCGGCTCGCCAACATCCACCACATCCGCCAGGGCGAGCCCCTCGGCCTCGGCCACGCGGTGCTCTGCGCCCGCCGGCACGTGGGCGACGAGCCCTTCGCCGTGCTCCTCGGCGACGACCTGATCGACCCGCGCGAGACGCTGCTCGGCGAGATGCTCGACGTGCGCGAGCGGTACGCGGGCACCGTGGTCGCCCTGATGGAGGTGGCGCCGGAGCAGACCCACCTCTACGGCTGCGCGGCCGTCGAACCCACCGGCGAGGACGGTGTCGTCAAGGTCACCGGGCTCGTCGAGAAGCCCGCGCGCGAGGAGGCGCCCAGCAACTACGCCGTGATCGGGCGCTATGTCCTCGACCCCGGAGTCTTCGACGCGCTGGAGCGCACCGAGCCCGGGCGCGGCGGCGAGATCCAGCTCACCGACGCGCTCCAGGAACTCGCCGCCGACGGCACGGTCCACGGGGTCGTCTTCGACGGGCTGCGCTACGACACCGGCGACAAGGCCGACTACCTGCGCACCGTGGTGCGCCTGGCCTGCGACCGCCCCGACCTGGGGCCCGAGTTCCTGTCCTGGCTCAAGGAGTTCGTGGCGACGGCGGAGACGGACGGCCGCCGGCTCGCCGCCTGACCGCGTCCCGGCATCGCCCCCCGGCCACGGTGACCGCACGCGTCCCCGCCCCGGCGGCCGTACGCCACCGGGGCCTCGTAGCGCCGCTTCGGCGGTGCGCTCAGCTGTTGGGCCGCAGCGTCCAGACGACCGTCATCTCGCCGGTCACCGCGCCGTCGGCACGCCGGATCTCGATGGCCACCGGGAACTCGGGGCGCTCGCCCGCGTCCAGTTCGGCGACGACGTCGGCGACCGGGCGGCCGAGGGTGGCCGTCGCGGTGACGGCGCCCATGGCCAGCTTGCGGTAGGAGATCTCGGCACGGACGGCGAGCGGCACGGCACGCGCGAGCTGGTCCCCGAACTCGGCGAGGACGATCGTGCCGCTGGCGGTCTCGCCGAGCGTGAACATCGCGCCGGCGTGCGGTCCGCCGACGTGGTTGTGGTACTCGCTCTGGTCCGGCAGGGCGACGACGGCCTTGTGCGGCGTGGTCTCCAGGAACTCCAGGTTCAGGGTCCGGGCCATGGGCACCGTGGCGGCGAGCATCTCGCCGATGGACATCTGTTCTGCGCTCATGGCAGGCATGTTACCCACGGGTAGCCTGGCGTGACCAGGACGGTGCGGCGATCGTCGTACCGCCGGGCCTCCCGGGCGAGGGGCACGACCGCCGGGCGGATGCCGCGCGCGGTGCGGGCAGGCACTCCCGAGGCGTCCCGAGGCATCCCGAGTTGCTACGACCCCGATAAGGGGCGGTGACCGAATCGATGCACAGCCGCTACTAAGGTGGCTGCCCATGTGGCCAGGACAGCAGCCGCCCGGGGGCGAGCAGAACCCGCAGGACCAGAACCCGTACCAGCAGCCGGGGTACCAGCAACCCAATCCGTACCAGCAGGCCGGCTACCAACAGCCCAGCCCCTACTCGCAGCCGACGCAGTGGGACACGCCGGGCGGCCCGCAGGCGCCGCAGGGCGGGGGCGGCGGCAACCGTACGAAGGTCACGGCGATCGTGGCGGCGCTCGCCGTGGTCGTGGCGGCGGGCGTCACCGGGTTCCTGGTGCTCGGCGGCGACAAGGACGACGAGGCCGACGGCGGTTCGGGGAAGAAGGCGAGCGCGTCGCCGTCGAAGTCCACCGAGAGCGACCCCAGCGCCTCCGCCTCCGGTTCCGACGACAACCCGCGCGGCGGCGAGGCCGAGAAGGCCACGATCGACGGCTGGAAGGTCGTCATCAACCCCAAGTGGGGCACGGCCTTCGACGTGCCGGCGGACTGGCAGGTCGAGTCGCCCGGCATGCTCATCGGCTTCGAGGAGGACGACGCCAAGGCCGGTGACAAGCCCATCATCACCATGTCCGCTCCGGCGTACCTCAAGGAGCAGTGGTGCACGTCCGACGACGACAAGGACGGCAACACGGACGACACGGCGCTGGCCGCGGCGGGCACCAAGGGCGCGAACGGCGCGAAGAACACCGACGAGGTCGCCGTCAACCAGGTCGCCTGGTGGGTCTACGGCGGCTACACGCAGCCGGACAAGAAGACCATCACCTACGACAAGAAGGCGAAGGCGTTCACGACGACCTCGGGCGTCAAGGGCAGCCTCGCCTGGGCGCGTTCGAAGGGCACTCCGCAGAAGGGCAAGTGCGCCTCCGACGGCAAGGCGGTGACGTTCGGGTTCAAGAACTCGACCGGTGACTTCGTGGCGTTCAACCTGTACGGGGCCACGGGCGTCAGCGACGAGCTGCCCGACGAGACGATCATGAAGATCCTCGGCACGGTCCGGCTGCACGGCGACCCGACCGGCTGACGGGACCCCGGCCGGCAGGGGTCCCGTCCAGGAGAGACGCCCCCTGCGGACAGGGGGTCGCTGTCCACAGGATGGGCCCCCTGACAGGTACACACGGACCCGGTTATGGTTTTTGGCCATGTGGCCAGGACAGCAGCCGCCCGGGGGCGAGCAGAACCCGCAGGACCAGAACCCGTACCAGCAGCCGGGGTACCAGCAACCCAATCCGTACCAGCAGGCCGGCTACCAACAGCCCAGCCCGTACTCGCAGCCGACCCAGTGGGACACCCCGGGCACCCCGCAGGCGCCGCAGGGCGGGGGCGGCGGCAACCGCACCCGCGTGACCGCGATCGTCGCCGCCCTGGCCGTGGTCGTGGCGGCCGGGGTCACCGGGTACCTGGTGCTCGGCGGCGACAGGAACGAGCAGGCGGGCGGCGGCGACCCGTCCCCCTCCCCCACCGCCTCCACCACGGCGAGCCCGGGCGGAGACGACGACCCGCGGGGCGGCGACGGGCCCCAGGCCACGATCGACGGCTGGAAGGTCGTGGTGAACCCCAAGTGGGGCACAGCCTTCGACGTACCGGCCGACTGGCAGGTCGAGTCGCCGGGCACGTTCATCGGCTTCGAGGACGCCGAGAAGGGCGACGGCTCGGTCCTCATCGGGATGTCGGCACCCGCCTACCTCCAGGAGAAGTGGTGCACGTCCGACGACGACAAGGACGGCACGACGAGCGACAGCGCCCTGGCCGTGGTCGGCACCAAGGGCCAGAACGGGGCGAAGGACACCGCCGACGTGGCCCGCAACGACTCCGCGTGGTGGGTCTTCGGCGGGTACACCGACCAGAAGGCGGCCTCCAAGAAGCTGCTCACCATCGGCAAGCCGGCCGCGTACACGAGCGCTTCGGGTGTCGAGGGCAGTGTCGCCACGACCTACTCGACGGGTGTGAAGAAGACCGGCAAGTGCGACACCGACGGCAAGGCGACCACGTTCGCGTTCAAGAACTCCGTGGGTGACTTCGTCTCCTGGACCCTCCACGGGGCGAAGGGCGTCGGTGACGAGGTGCCGGACGCGACGGTGAAGCAGATCCTCAGCACGGTCAGGCTGTACGGCGAACCGACCGGCTGACCTGGCCGGAAACGGTTTTGCATCCGGAGGGCGGGTGCGGGGATAGTCGGGCGGTGACCTCCTCCGCCTCCCGGCGCCGGCCCGAGTGGGCCGGCCGCAACTACAGCCTGCTGACCTCCGCCGCGTTCATCACCAACCTGGGCAGCCAGGGCGCGCTGATCGCCGCCGCTTTCGCCGTCCTGGAGAACGGCGGTGACGGTGGTGACGTGGGCCTGGTGGCCGCCGCGCGGACGCTGCCGCTGGTGGTGTTCCTGCTGATCGGCGGCGCGGTGGCGGACCGCCTGCCGCGGCACCGGGTGATGGTCGCCGCGAACACCCTCAACTGTGTGTCGCAGGGCCTGTTCGCGGTGCTGGTGCTCACCGGCGAGCCGCGGCTGTGGCAGATGATGCTGCTGACCGCGCTCGGCGGCACCGGGCAGGCGTTCTTCAGCCCGGCCGCCGAGGGCATGCTGCTGTCGACGGTCTCGGGCGAGCAGGCCGGGCGGGCGTTCGCGGTGTTCCGGATGGCGATGCAGGGAGCGGCGCTCGGCGGCGCCGCGCTCGGCGGCGCGATGGTCGCGACGGTGGGCCCCGGCTGGGTCCTGGCGGCGGACGCGGTGGCCTTCGCGGTGGCCGGAAGTCTGCGGTCCTTCCTCGACGTCAGCCACATTCCGGTGCGCGGTGCGGGCGGCGGTCTGCTCGCCGATCTGCGCGAGGGCTGGCAGGAGGTCAGCGGGCGGCCCTGGCTGTGGGGCATCGTCGTGCAGTTCTCGATCGCGAACGCCGTGGTGGCCGCCGCCGACGCCGTCTACGGTCCGCTCGTCGCCCGCGACCATCTCGGCGGCGCGGGGCCCTGGGGCCTGGCGCTCGGGTTCTTCGGCGCGGGCACGGTCGGCGGCGCGCTGCTGATGACCCGGTGGAAGCCGCGCCGGCTGCTGCTCTCGGGCGTCCTGTGCGTCTTCCCGCTGGCCCTGCCCTCGGCGGCGCTGGCGATCCCGACCCCGGTGGGCGTGCTGTGCGCGGTGATGTTCCTGACCGGGGTGACGCTGGAGGTGTTCGGCGTCTCCTGGATGACCGCGCTGCACCAGGAGATCCCCGAGGACAAGCTCTCGCGTGTCTCCGCGTACGACTGGTTCGGTTCCGTCGCGATGGTCCCGCTGGCGACCGCGCTCGCGGGCCCGGCGGAGTCGGCTTTCGGCCGCTCCGAGGCGCTGTGGGGCTGTTCCGCCCTGGTGGCGCTGGTGACGGCGGCCGTGCTGCTGGTCCCGGACGTGCGCAACCTGCGCCGTGTGTCCAAGCCGGTCGTCCGGGCCGCCCCGGCGCCCGCGCCCGCTTCCGCGTCAGCCGACGCCGAACGCCCCGTCGGGGGGCTCGGGTGACGGTACGGCGTCCTCGTCCCGCACGGGCAGCGCGCCGCCGATGAGGTTCCGCAGCGCCGGGCCGTGCTCGACACGGGCCGGGAACGCGTCGGCGGCGGTCAGCCGGGCCAGCGCGGCGAGGTCGACGGGGTGCCGGGCGGCGACGACCACGGTGTTGCCGAACCGGCGCCCGCGCAGCACCCCCGGTTCGGCGATGAGCGCCAGCTCCGGGAGGACGGCGCCGAGGGTGGCGAGCTGGGAGCGCAGGAAGGCGAAGGGCGCGGAGTCGGCGAGGTTGGCGAGGTAGCAGCCGCCGTCCCGCAGCACGCGTGCCGCCTCCCGGACGTAACCGGCCGAGGTGAGGTGCGCGGGGACGCGCGAGCCGCCGAAGACGTCGGCGACGAGGACGTCCGCCGAGTCGTCGGGCGCCGCCTCCAGCCAGCTCCTGGCGTCCGCCGCGTGCAGCGCGATCCCGGCGCCGGCCGGCAGCGGCAGATGCTCCACGACCAGGTCCAGCAGCCCCCGGTCGGCCTCCACGACGTCCTGCCGGGAGCCCGGCCGGGTGGCGGCGAGGTACCGGGGCAGTGTGAACGCCCCGCCGCCGAGGTGCAGGACGTCGAGCGGACGGCCCGGCGCGGCGACGGTGTCCAGGACGTGCCCGAGGCGGCGCGCGTACTCGAACTCCAGATGCGTCGGCTCGTCGAGGTCGACGTACGACTGGGGCGCGCCGTCGACGGTGAGGAGCCAGGCCCGGTCGCGGTCGACGTCGGGCATCAGCTTGGCGAAGCCGTGGTCGACGGCTCGGCTGACGGGTATCGGGTCGGTCACCGGGCAATTGTGCCCGTGACCCGGGGGGCGTGGTGGCCATCGCCCCCACGCCCCCCGGTCCGCCGTCACTCGACGGCGGTCACCGTGCCGGCCCCGACGGTCCGTCCGCCCTCGCGGATGGCGAACCCGAGGCCGGTCTCCAGCGGCACGTCCCGCCCCAGCTCGACGGTCATCCGTACGGTGTCGCCGGGCCGGGCCACGGCGATCTCGCCGAGGTCGACGTCCCCCACGACGTCCGCCGTGCGGATGTAGAACTGCGGCCGGTACCCGCTGACGAGCGGGGTGCTCCGCCCGCCCTCGCGCGCCGACAGCACGTACACCCGCGCCGAGAACCGGCGTCGCGGCACGACGCTGCCCGGCGCGGCGACGACGTGTCCGCGCCGCACCGCGTCCCGGGGCACGCCCCGCAGCAGCAGCGCCACGTTGTCACCGGCCTGCGCCTCGTCCATCGGCTTGCCGAAGGTCTCCAGTCCGGTGACGACGGTCTCCACCCCGGCGCCGAGCACGTCGACGCGGTCGCCGATCCGGACGGTGCCCCGCTCGACGGCGCCCGTGACGACCGTGCCCCGGCCGGTGATGGTGAGCACGTTCTCCACTGGCAGCAGGAACGGCGCGTCCAGGTACCGCTCCGGCATGGGCACGTAGGTGTCCACGGCGTCGAGCAGCGCCTCCACCGACGCCGTCCACCGCGGGTCGCCCTCCAGCGCCTTGAGCCCGGAGACGCGGACTACGGGTACGGCGTCGCCGCCGTAGCCGTGCGCGGTGAGCAGGTCGCGGACCTCCAGCTCGACGAGGTCGATGAGCTCCTCGTCGCCCGCGTCGGCCTTGTTGAGCGCGACGACGATGTGGTCGACGCCCACCTGCCGGGCGAGCAGCACGTGCTCGGCGGTCTGCGGCATGATCCCGTCGAGCGCGGAGACGACGAGGATCGCCCCGTCGAGCTGCGCGGCCCCGGTGACCATGTTCTTGACGTAGTCGGCGTGGCCCGGCATGTCGACGTGCGCGTAGTGGCGGGTGTCGGTCTCGTACTCGACGTGCGCGATGTTGATGGTGATGCCGCGGGCGGCCTCCTCCGGGGCGCGGTCGATCCGGTCGAACGGGACGAACGTGCCGGAGCCGCGCGCGGCGAGGACCTTGGTGATGGCGGCGGTCAGAGTGGTCTTGCCGTGGTCGACATGACCCATGGTGCCGATGTTCAGATGCGGCTTGGTGCGCACGTATGCCGTCTTGGGCATGGCTGGTCTTCCTCGAAGCCTCGAAAGTGGCGTGGGGACCCCTGGACTCGCCGACCCTCCCCCTGCGGGGTCCGCCGGACTGTCCGGAGAGGGTCAGCTTCGGGCGCCGTCGACGGCCGTCAGGAAGACGGGCACGGCAGCCTTCGGTGCATCCGCGACCGCGGATGCTGCGAGGACGAAGGCGTGCCGGAACATGACGCCGATCATTGCCGACGCCCTGCCGCACGTCGAATGGTTTTTCCCGGTGCGGGGCGCCTCGGACGCGATGCCGTGCGCCGCCGTGCTCAGGCGCCGATGTTCTTCAGCGCCTCGCGCACGGACAGCGGCGCGAAGCGGCCCTTCTCCCGGGCGAGGAACTCCCGGACGGCCTCCGGGTCGGTCTTGGCGTACTCGCGCAGCGCCCAGCCGATCGCCTTGCGGATGAAGAAGTCGGGGTGCCCGGACTGCCGGACGCAGTAGGCGAAGAGGCGTTCGGTGTCGGTGCGGTCCTTGGAGCGGAGCTGATGCAGGAGGGCGGTGCGGGCGATCCAGAGGTCGTCGTCGCCGATCCAGACGTCCATGTCGGTCTTCAGGGCCGGGTCGGCCTCGACGAGGGCGCCGACGACATGGGCGGCGAGCAGGTCGACGGTGTCCCACCAGGGAACGGTGCTCACCAGGTGACGGGCCACGGGCAGGAAGCCGGAGGACAGCACGCGCGCGTGGCGGCGCAGGAGGTCGACGGCGAAGTACTGGTACTCGCGTTCGGGCAGCCGCCAGCAGCGCAGGGCGACGGCCGTGCAGTCCCGCTCGTCGGGGCGGGGCGTGCCCGCGAGGACGGTGCGGGACAGGGTGCGGCGCACGGGTGCGGTCAAGCCGAGGAAGGGGGCCACGTCCTTCATGTAGGCCCGCATGGGAGCGGCCCGCGCGGGGTCGGCCGCGGCGCCGTACTCGGCGGTGAGCCGCTCCAGGACGGTGTCCGCGAGGGCGCTGTGCGGCAGGGAGAGAGATCCCACACCTGTGACGCTCATGAGACGAACCATACGGCGATCACACACATCGGTCGGTTAGTGTCACCGGATGCTCGATGCCACCAACCGCTCTGGGGGCACCGCCACGGCCCCGCCCCGGGTCGCCGCCACGGAGCTCGCCATGGCCCTGCCGGCCGCCGTGCCGCCGGGTCCGACCGCCCGCTGCACGAGAGCGCTGCTCTCGCCGTGGTCCCGGCTGTCCCTGCTCGTCGTGCTGCTCGCGGCCGGTGCGACCGGCGTGCTGCTGTTCGAGCCGCAGCGGCTCCTCGCCGACGGCTGGCCGCCCCAGCTCGGCGGTGTCGCGGCGGCCCTGGTCTTCGCCGCGGCCTACGGCGTGTGCACGGTGGCGTTCGTGCCGCGCCCGCTGCTGAACCTCGCCGCGGGCGCCCTCTTCGGCTCCCAGCTCGGCATCGGCGCCGCCATGGCGGGCACGGTGATCGGGGCCGGGCTCTCCTTCGCCCTGGGCCGGGTCCTGGGCCAGGCGGCGCTGCGGCCCATGCTGCGCGGCCGGTGGCTGAAGGCGGCGGACGGCCAGCTGAGCCGCCACGGCTTCCGCTCGATGCTGGCGGTCCGGCTGTTCCCCGGGGTGCCCTTCCAGGCGGCGA
Organism: Streptomyces sp. NPDC090106; assembly: GCF_044747265.1. Taxonomy (NCBI): domain Bacteria; kingdom Bacillati; phylum Actinomycetota; class Actinomycetes; order Kitasatosporales; family Streptomycetaceae; genus Streptomyces; species Streptomyces sp. NPDC090106. The sequence goes on from NZ_JBIVDS010000020.1 coordinate 64,617, forward strand.
ACTACTGCGCCGCCGTCTCGGAGATGCGCTACGGGCCGTTCCTGCTGGCGACCGCCCTCGGCTGCGTCCCGAACACGGCGGCGTACGTGGTGGCGGGCGCGAGCGCGTCGACACCCACGTCCCCGGTGTTCCTGATCTCGATGGCCGCGATCGCGGTGCCGGGTGTGGCGGGCGCGGTGGTGGCCTGGCGCAAGCGGCACCACCTGCGGGGCCGCTGAGCGCCGGGCGGACGGTCCCTCACTCGACGCGTTCCAGGACCATCGCGTTGGCGAGTCCGCCCGCCTCGCACATGGTCTGCAGCGCGTACCGCGCCCCGCGTTCCCGCATGGCGTGGACGAGTGTCGTGGTCAGCCGGGTGCCGCTCGCGCCGAGCGGGTGCCCGAGCGCGATGGCTCCGCCGTGCACGTTCACCTTGGCGAGGTCCGCGCCCGTCTCCTGCCGCCAGGCCAGCACCACACTGGAGAACGCCTCGTTGACCTCGAACAGGTCGATGTCGTCCAGGGTGAGCGAGGCCCGCCGCAGCACCTTCTCCGTCGCCGGTACGACCCCGGTGAGCATGAGCAGCGGATCGGAGCCGGTGACGGCGAAGCTGTGCAGGCGGGCCAGCGGGCGCAGGCCGAGCCGGGCGGCCGTCTCGCTCGACGTGATGAGGACGGCGGAGGCGCCGTCGTTGACCGGGCTCGCGTTGCCCGCGGTGACGTTCCACTCGATCTGCGGGAACCGCTCGGCGAAGGCCGGGTCGTGGTACGCGGGCCTGAGGCCGGCGAGGATCTCGGTCGTGCTGGACGGCCGGACACACTCGTCGCGGGCCACCCCGTCCAGGGGTGCGACCTCGGCGTCGAACAGGCCCCTCCGCCAGGCCTCGGCCGCCTTGTGGTGGGAGGCGACCGCGAACGCGTCCATCTGCTCGCGGGTGAGCGACCACTTGGCGGCGATGAGTTCGGCGCTGATGCCCTGCGGGACGAGTCCCTCCGGGTAGCGCGCGGCGACGCCGGGGCCGAAGGGGTCCTTGCCGGGCGGCACGTTGGACCACATGGGCACGCGGCTCATCGACTCGACGCCGCAGGCGACGACGAGGTCGTACGCGCCGGAGATGACGCCCTGGGCGGCGAAGTGCACGGCCTGCTGGGAGGAGCCGCACTGGCGGTCCACGGTGGTCGCGGGGACGGTCTCGGGGAAGCCCGCGGACAGGGCGGCGTACCGGGTGGTGTTCATGGCCTGCTCGCCGACCTGGTCGACGGTGCCGCCGATGACGTCGTCGATGAGCGCGGGGTCGACGCCGGAGCGCTCGACGAGGGTGCGCAGGGTGTGGGCGAGGAGTTCGACGGGGTGGACGTGCGCGAGGGAGCCGCCCGGCTTGCCCTTGCCCATCGGGGTGCGTACGGCTTCGACGATCACGGCGTCTCGCATGGTGCGGCCTCCACGGTCGGTCGGTAGCGGACCACGGGTCGGTGCGGGACCGCGGGCCGGTGCCGGACTACTGGTCAGTAGGAAATCCCAACTCACCATAGCTCGGTGAGTTGGAAAATCAAACCCTCCCCTAGAATTGCCGTCATGGCCGCCCCCAAAGACCCGCGCCCCTGCTCCATCGCCGACGCCCTCGCGCTCGTCGGCGAGAAGTACTCGCTGCTCGTCCTGCGGGAGGTGTGCCTGGGCAACGGCCGCTTCGACCAGCTCGTGCGCAACATCGGCGCCCCGCGCGACATCCTCGCCACGCGGCTGCGGCGCCTGGTCGACGCCGGCGTCCTCACCAAGCGCGCCTACAGCGAGCGCCCGCAGCGCTTCGAGTACCGGCCCACGCAGGCGGGCCTGGAACTGGAGCCGGTCCTGCTGACCCTCATGGCCTGGGGCGACCGGCACCTGCGAGGCGACGGCGACCGGCCCATGGTCGTCGAGCACTCCTGCGGCCACGAACTCGTCCCCACCGTCACCTGCCGCGCCTGCGGCGACCCGGTGCGCCACGAGGACCTCACCGCGCACCCCCAGCTCCCGGGCTGGTCGGTGACGGGCCCCACGGCGGCCTGATCACCGCGTGCGGCAGAACCCGCGCACGGCCGCGTCGAAGCCCTCCGGCGCCTCCAGATTGCTGAGATGCCCCGCCCCCGGAAGGACGACGAGCTCGGCACCCGGCACCGCGTCCCGGAACGCCCGGGCCACCCCCAGGGGCGAGCGCGCGTCCCGCTCGCCCCACAGCAGCAGCGTCGGCACGGCGATCGTGGGCAGCACGTCCCGCAGATCGGCCCCGGCCATGATCGCGAGCTGCGCGGCGAGCGTGTCCGGCCGTACGGCGCGTGCCATCGCGTCGAGCAACGGGACGTGGGCGGCGGGCGGTTCACCGGCGAAGAGTCCGGCCGTCGGCACTCCGGCACCGCGCGGGGCGCTCCGGACGCCGGCCACCCGCGCGGCCACCTCCTGCGGCGCCAGGGAGCCCTTCCAGCCCGCGTAGGTGTCGGCCAGCACCAGGGTGCGGACGGTGTCCGGACGGCGCCGGTACAGCTCCAGCGCGACCGTGCCGCCCCAGGAGAGCCCGACGACGTGCGCCGGTCCGCACCCCGCGTCCGAGATCACCGCGGCGAGACAGTCCGCGTAGTCGCCGAGGCCGAACCCGGGGGTCAGGTCCGAGGAACGCCCGGCGCCTGGTTCGTCCCAGGCCACGACCGTGAAGTCGGTCCGCAACGCGGAGACCTGCGGCCCCCACACTCGCCCGTCGTCCCCGGCCCCGTGCACCAGGACGAGCGGCGCCCCCTGCCCGGCCCGCTCGTAGACGACCCGGACACCGCCCACCCGGACCGTGGCCATGCCTCCAGGCTAGACAGACCTCACCAGGGACGCGTCCGGAGGTACTTCGTGATCTCCTCGCGCTCCCAGGCACCGTCCGCGACGACGATCCGGTAGCGGCGGGTGAGGGTCTCGCCGGGGGCGAGTTCCAGCTCGTCGTAGAAGGCCCAGGAGGGGGCGACGCCCGCGAAGGGGTCGTTGCGCACGAACCAGTGAGCCGGGTGCGCGCCCGCCGTCCCGAGGTGGTCGTTCTGCGGGGCGTGCTCGAAGACGAGGGTGGCGTGACCGTCCGTGCCGTCGTGCTCGCCGGAGAAGGCCAGCCAGGAGGCCTGGGCGCCCAGCAGACCCGGGCCCTCGGCGTCCGGGGCGAGAATCCGGCCGTCGCGGAAGGAACGCGGGCCGCGCCAGAACAGGCCGGTGTACCCGGCGAGTTCGCGGCCCGCGGTGGTCGGGCTGCCGAACCGCAGGGGCTCGTCGCGCCGGTTGGTGACCGCACTCGTCCAGGTCAGCGCCCAGGAACCGGACGAGTGGTCCACGTCGTGGATCTCGACCCGGCGCTCCTCGTCGGCCCATCGCCGTCCGTCGTAGGGGTGCCAGGTCAGACGCTCGGCGATGACGACCCGGCCGTCGTGCGCGGCTACCTCGTCGAAGGCGACGTGCGCCATCGAGCCGACGCGCTCGGGAAGTCGGAGGTACCCCTCGCCGTGCACGTAGGAGTTGCCGCCCCAGAGGTTGGCGCCCGACAGGTGCGAGGCGGTCAGGGACAGGCCCTTGTGCCAGCGGTGGTCGCTCGGCCGGTAGTCGGTGACGACATCGCCGGCGAGCGTGCGCAGGGGGTGGATGTACGGCTTGGGCGCCTCCCAGGCCGCCTCCGGGCGGTAGACGTAGGAGAGGAGCTCGACGCCGGTCGCCGGGTCGCTCACCACGATCCGGTCGCCGTGGGCGTGGACCACGCGCAGCCCGCTCATGCGGAGGTCTCCGCCGCGGGGGCCCAGCCGGGCGCGTCGCCGTGCATGGCGGTGTAGAACGGGTCGCCGGGGCCGATCTCGCCCGCGCGCACGGTGGTGTCCGTGAACGCCGACCGGTACAGCGCGGCGACCAGTTCGAGGCTGGTGCGCCCGTCGGCTCCGCTGCTGCGCGGGCGCTGCCCGGCGCGCATGCTCGCGATCAGCTCGCGCAGCTGCTCCAGGTGCGAGCTGGGCACGTCGGGGCCGAAGTCCTGCCAGGCCGCCGCGAGTTCCTCCGGCACGTCCCGCGCGGGGGTGATCCGCCAGTTGGCGTTGGAGTGCCCGTACAGATGGGTCAGCTCGATGGTGGCCCGCTCGCAGTCGATACGGATGCGGCTGACCTCGTCGGGGCTCAGGACGCTGTTGACCACCGTCGCCATGGCGCCGTTCTCGAAGCGGAGCAGGGCGGTCGAGACGTCCTCGGTCTCGACGTCGTGCACGAGCCGTCCGGCCATCGCGCGGACCTCGCTCCACGGGCCGAGCAGGTCGAGCAGCAGGTCCATCTGGTGGATCCCGTGCCCCATCGCGGGCCCGCCGCCCTCGGTGGCCCAGCGGCCCCGCCAGGGCACCGCGTAGTAGGCGGTGTCGCGGTACCAGGTGGTCTGGCAGTGCGCGACGAGCGGGCGGCCCACGGCCCCCTCGGCGAGCAGCCGCGCCACATGCCGGGTGCCGGAGCCGAACCGGTGCTGGAAGACGATCGAGGCGTACGGCCCGCCCTCGGTGCCCTCCTCCGCCTCCACCGCGTCGAAGTCCGCGAGCGTCGGCACGGGCGGCTTCTCGCACCACACCCACGCCCCGGCGCGCAGCGCGGTGACGGTCTGGTCGCGGTGCAGGGTGGGCGGGGTGCAGATGATCACCAGGTCGGGGCGCTGTTCGCGCAGCATCCGGTCCAGGTCGGTATAGGCGTGCGGGATGCCGTTGGAGACGCAGAACTCCTCGACGGAGCGGGCGTCGATGTCGACCGCCGCGACGAGTTCCGTCTCGCCCTGGGAGGCGAGCTTGTCGAGCGCGGGGAGATGGGAGTCGCGGGCGATGGCTCCGGTGCCGACGACGGCCACGCGGACGCGGCGGCCGTCGAGGGGCGGGAGCGGGGTGAGAGGAGTGAGGGGAGTGAGGTCGGACATGGGCGGGATCAGCTCTCCTCGGACGAACGGCGGCCGGCGGTCAGCACCCGCGCGCCACGGTGCCCGTGCCAGCAAGCGCTTTCCCCTCGCGCAACCTAAGCGGCGGCACCCTGCCTGGTCAACAGCCCGTCCACCGTGCGCACCGGTGCCCGGCGGCGACCCTGTGCCGGGGCTGTCACCGTCGGACGCTAGGCTGCCCTCCACACCTGTGATCACCGCGGCCGGTCGGCCCGGTGTGCCCGTGCTCCTTCACGATCAGCGCTTGGACTCCGTACTTTCATGTCTTGGTTTGAATCGCTCATCCTCGGACTCGTCCAGGGGCTCACCGAGTTCCTCCCCGTCTCCTCCAGCGCGCATCTGCGGCTGACGGCGGCCTTCGCCGAATGGGAGGACCCCGGCGCGGCCTTCACCGCGATCACGCAGATCGGCACCGAGGCGGCCGTGCTGATCTACTTCCGCAAGGACATCGGGCGGATCGTCCTCGCCTGGCTCAAGTCCTTGACGAACAAGGAGATGCGCCGCGACCACGACGCCCAGATGGGCTGGCTGGTGATCGTCGGCTCCATCCCGATCGGTGTGCTGGGACTGACGCTGAAGGACCAGATCGAGGGGCCGTTCCGCGATCTGCGCATCACCGCGACGATGCTGATCGTGGTCGGCATCGTCATCGGCATCGCCGACCGCCTCGCCGCACGCGACGAGTCCGGCGGCAAGCACCGGGCGCCCAAGCAGCGCAAGTCCCTGGAGAACCTCGGCGTCCGCGACGGCCTCATCTTCGGCCTCTGCCAGGCCTGCGCCCTGATCCCCGGCGTCTCCCGCTCCGGCGCGACGATCAGCGGCGGCCTCTTCATGGGCTACCAGCGCGAGGCCGCGGCCCGCTACTCGTTCCTCCTCGCCATCCCGGCGGTGCTGGCCTCGGGCCTGTTCGAGATCAAGGACGCGATGGAGGTCGGCCACGTCTCCTGGGGCCCGACGATCTTCGCCACGATCATCGCCTTCCTCGTCGGCTACGCGGTCATCGCGTGGTTCATGAAGTACATCTCCACCAAGAGCTTCATGCCGTTCGTCTGGTACCGGATCGCCCTGGGCATCCTCATCATCGTCCTGGTCAGCATGGGCGTACTGAGCCCGCACGCGGCGGAGTCGGCGGGCTGACACGGGCGCGGCGACGGGGTTTTCGCCGCGACGGGCCGCGGGTTCCAGCGGCGGTTCCTCCCAGCCGTGCGTCGGCGTCGTCTGCCCGTGCCCGGGAGACGACCGGTGGACGGCACGTGCCGAACCGATCCGTCCGTGCCCCGGCCGAGAGCGACGGCCGGGGCACAACCGCGTCGGGCTAACCGAGACTGGCCGCGAGCTCCCCGTTCTCGGCCTCCTCCGCGGACAGTTGCAGCGTGCCGCGGTGCGAGACTTCGACCTTGTAGAACTTCTCACCCTTGGGCACGTCGACGACCGCGATGTCGAAGACGCAACTGGTGCCGATGAGTTCGGACTCCCCGAGCCTCCCCGTGGCGACGACCTCGCCGGCCGCCCCGTACACGGTGACGCTGGTGCCTTCCGAGATGTCGTCGTACCCGGAGTCGTACGAGCCTTCGCAACCGCCGTCACCGTCGGACGAGGCCTTCTCGGTGAGAGCGAAGTCGCCCTTCATGGTGAAGGTGTCCGGCTCGCCGGGGTCACTGGCGACGAGGGCCCAGAGGCCGCCCATCAGGCCGACCCCGACGGCGAATCCGGCGAGCCCGGCCATGCGTGGGCTCAGCCTCTTCTTCGGCGGTGCGACCGGGCCGGGCGGTTCGGCCGGTGGAGGCGGCACGTCCGGCGGCGCCGGGACGGCGGTCTTCTCGGGCTGTTCATTCGTCATGGTCCCCCCGGTGATGTGCTGGATCGGCAGGCTATAAGCCGGATGATGTTGAGACGGGGCGACGGAGGGAAGGTTCACCGTTTCGAGCTCCGGTGCGCCGGAGAGGTCGGTCGGCGGCGAGGCGCGATAGCGCCCTTCCACCGGACCACCGCCGTCCGGGCCGGTGCGCGGCGGCGTCAGGCGGCCCGTGACGGGGTGAGCTGATGGATGATCACATCCGAGGTCCCGCACGGTTGTTCGCCTGGTGAAGGCCGTGACGCATCGCATAGGTTGTGCGTAGCGGTTCGGTAGCGCAGTGTCAGTTCCTGCCCCTAGGCTTGTCCGCATGTCCCCCCATTCAATGGCCTCTGGTTCCGTGCGGTCCGCTGCCGAAGTGAACGAGCAGATCCGCGCCCTGTGGTTGCGGGCGCACGGCTCGCTGTCGTCGCAGGAACGCGAGGAATACGAGCTGCTGGTGGTCGAGTGGGCCGCCGCGATCCGCGGGGACGTCATCAAGGCCGCCTAGAGACCCGGTCGAGCCTCGCCTGAGGGGCGTCGATCGCCGCTCGGACCGAGGTCCAGTGGTCCGAGCTCTCGCCGGTCCGGATACGCCGAGTCGACCGGGCGACGACCTCAACCGGCGTAGACGCGACCGGACTCGTCCCCTGAGGCGCCTTGCCAGGCGTCGGCTCCCGTTCCCCCTGCTCACGGTCCGCACGCCCCTCGCACCCCCGCACCTCGCGCCCTCCCAGGGGGCGCACTCCACCACGGCGTGCCCCGTCCACCCGCCGGGGACCCCGCCGACAGCCCTGCCGGGCGCCCGGAGCGCCGATACGCTGGACGCGGCCATGGACCGGGGGCGGGGCTGGGGGCGGGGGCATGGATCCTCGAATGCACGTGTCCGAGGGCGGATACGTCTGTGAGCGCGAGCTGGGCCGGGGCGGGCAGGGGGTCGTGTGGCTCGCCCGGGACCGGACGGGGCGGCAGGTCGTCGTGAAGTTCCTGCTGCCGGGCAAGGAGTACGACGGCATCGCACTGGCCCGCGTACGGCGGGAGTTCGGCGCCGCGAGCCGGGTCGGTGAACTCGCCTCCGCGCGGGTCCTGGACGCCGACCTGTCCGGAAGACACCCGTACATCGTCAGCGAGTACGTCCCGGGGCCCACGATCCACCAGTACGTCGCCGAGAACGGCCCCCTGCCGCCCGGACGGCTCCAGTCCCTCGCGCTCGCCGTCGCGCACGCGCTCGCGCAGGTGCACCGGGTGGGTGTCGTGCACCGGGACATCAAGCCGTCCAACATCCTGCTCTCCCCGGACGGCCCCCGGATCATCGACTTCGGGATCGCCCGCGACGACCGCCTGCTGGAGTCCGCGCTGACCACACCGGGCAGCGTGCTCGGCTCCCCCGCGTACATGTCGCCCGAGCACGTCCAGTCGCTGGCGGTCACGAGCGCCTCCGACGTGTTCTCCCTCGGCGGGACGCTGTACTTCGCGGCCACCGGACGGCACCCCTTCGCCGGGGAGAACGACTACGAGGTGCTCGTCGCCGTCTGCACCCGCGACGCCGACCTCACCGCCGTACCGGAGCCGGTCCGTTCGGTCGTCGCGGACTGTCTGCGCAAGGATCCGGCGCAACGCCCCACCGCGGCGCGGCTGGTGGCCCGGCTCGCGGGGACGGCGGAGGGGGCCGGCACACCGGAGAACGCCCCGACCGAGTCGGGGCCGCGCCCGCAACCGCGGACCCCGCCGGTGGCCGAACCCGCGAGCGGCGGCGGCTCCGGATCCGGGCTCAGCGGCAAGCAGTTGCGGCTGTGGGGGTTCGCCGCCGGAAGTGCCGCCGTGGCCGTGCTGCTGGCCGTCGTGCTCAGCACCACCTCCGGCGGATCGTCCGGGGAGGGCGGTGGGAAGGGCGCGGACACCGCGTCCTCCGTGACCGCCCCGGCGCGTCAACCCCTCACCTACACGGACGACTTGACCGATTCCGGCGACTGGACGCACAAGGACCCCGCCCTGGGAAGGGTCACGCACCAGGGCGGCACCATGCTGGTGGACCCGCGGCCCCAGCTGGAGGTGTGGCCGCAGGCCCCCTTCGAACCGTCCACGTTCGCCGTCCGGCTGAGCACCCGGACCGAGTGGTACGGCGGTGACGGCGGGGTCGGGCTCTGGTGCAACGGCTCCGGCGACTACGCGAAGGGGTCCCGCTGGTCGACCTATCTGACGACCGGCCAGGAGGCGCTGATCGTACGGGAGTTCCACCACCAGGGGGAGTTCCAGCACGACCGCGTCGTCGAGGTCGACCTGCGGGACCTGGGGCTGGAGCTGGCCAGCCGGCAGCCGATCGACATGACGATGACCTGCACCCCGGCGGGTGCGGGCCGGATCGAGGTCGAACTCGCCGTCGACGGGACCCGCGTCGCCTCGTACACGGGCGCCGCCTTCACCGGCCGGGGCTGCGGGGTCTCCGCGTTCCACTACAACACGACCGACCCCGAGGGCACCGCCTTCCACGCCGGCTTCGAACGCTTCACGGCCTCGGAACCGCGGTCGGGGTAGGGGGGAGGACGGCAGGGCCGGGTGGTTGACCGAAACCCCCGCCCCCGGTGTCACAACTCCGCCCTCTTCGTTGCCGGGTTCGGCGGCCCCGGTCACCCTGAACCTCTCGACCCAGTCGGAACGGGGGGCCTGGCATGAGGGTGATCGTCGTGGGTGCGGGCATCGCGGGGCTGGCCGCGACACTGAGTCTGCGCCGGGCGGGGTGCGAGGTCACGCTCGTCGAACAGGCGCCGCGGTTCGGGGAGATCGGCGCGGGCATCCAGCTCGCCCCCAACGCCACCCGGGTGCTGCGCCGGCTGGGGCTGCTGGCGGCGGTGGAGGCATGGGCGCACCGGCCGCCGTACGTGAGTTTCCGCAGGTGGTCCGACGGGACGGAGATCTGCCGGTTCCCCCTCGGGCGGGAGGCGGAGGACGAGTTCGGGGCGCCGTATCTCCAGGTGCACCGCGCGGACCTGCACACGGCACTGGCCGGTGCGGTCCCCCGCGCCTCGGTGCGTCTGGGCACCGCCGTCACCGGTGTCGACCAGGACGAGCGGTCGGCGTCCGTAACGACGGCGGACGGTGAACGTCTCGACGCGGACCTGGTGGTGGCCGCCGACGGCATCCGCTCCCCGGTGCGCCAGTGGCTGTTCGGCGCGGACGACGCGGTGTTCTCGGGCACGGCCGCCTACCGGGCGGTGCTGACGGCGGACGAGGTCGCCGATCTGGACCTGCCGCCGTACGCCGGCTGGCTCGGACCGCGCCGCCATCTCGTCCACTACCGGCTGCGCCGGGGCGAACTCCTCAACGTGGTCGGCGTGTTCGAGACCGACACGGCGGCGCAGGAGTCCTGGACCGCACGCGCGGAGCCGGGCGAGCAGCTCGCCGCGTTCGCCGGCTGGGACCCCCGGCCGCGCGCGCTCCTCGAACGCGCGGGGCAGGTGCTGCGCTACGGCATCTACACCCGGGCCCCGCTGGAGCGCTGGAACAGCGGCCGGATCACGCTGCTGGGGGACAGCGCCCACGCGATGACGCCGTTCCAGGCACAGGGCGCCGCGCAGGCCCTCATGGACGCGGCCGTGCTGGGCGACACCCTCATCGGCGCCACCTCCGCCGACGTACCGGACGCGCTCCACGAGTACGTCGCCCGGCGGCTGCCCACCGCCCATGCGGTGCAGGCGAGTTCGGCGCGGGCGGGCGGCGACTACCACCTGCCGGACGGTCCGGGGGCGGACGCGCGCGACGCCCGGCTGCGGGCCTTCGCGGCGAAGGACCGGTTCGGCCCGCACGCGGCGGCGTGGGGGTTCGAAGGTCCCGGCGCGTGAGCGGGGGCCGATTGTCGTCGCACGCCTCTTGGCCCCGCTCGTCCCATGCCCAACACTGAGCCGATGACGCAGCGTGTGGAGCTCGCCACCGTGATGGACCGGCTGGCCGTGGACGAGGTGGTCACCGACTACGCGAGGGCCGTGGACGACGGCGACTGGACGGCGTACCGGGGGCTGTTCGCCGCGGGCGGGCGGGCGGACTACCGCTCGGCGGGCGGGGTCGAGGGGGACGCGGGGGAGATCGCCGCGTGGCTGGCGGAGAGCATGCTGCTGTTCCCGATGCGGCAGCATCTGATCGTCAACCGGAAGGTCACTTTCGGCCAGTGGGACCACGACACGGGTGACACGGCCCGGGTGGCGGCCGACTATGTCAACCCGATGCGGATGGCCCGGGACGGGACCGCCTCGACGGCTCCCGACTTCGTGTGCGGCGGCCGGTACGCGTTCGCCATGCTGCGCACGCACGACGGCTGGCGGCTGCGGGAGGTCGTCGTCGAGGAGAAGTGGCGGCGCCTTCCCGGTCCGCGCCCCGCGCCCGTGATCAACTGACCGGACGCCCTCTGTCCCCGGGGCGTCGCGACCGCGCACACTGGAGGGACGCACGGGGTAGGGAGGCGCCGTATGGAGACGCTCGGCAACTGGCTCGCCTCCCCCTGGCGGCGCTCAGCGCTCGCCGCGCTCGCCGGCGCCCTGCCGGTGCTCGCCTTCCCGGCCCCCTCCCTGTGGTGGTTCGCGTACGTCGCGCTGGTCCCGTGGCTGCTGCTGGCCCGCTCGGCGCCGACCGGGCGGCGGGCGGCGTACGACGGCTGGTGCGGCGGGTTCGGGTTCATGCTGGGGATGCACCACTGGCTGCTGCCGAGCCTGCATGTGTTCACGCTGGTCATCGCGGCGCTGCTGGGCGCGTTGTGGGCGCCGTGGGGGTGGCTGGTCCGTCACTTCCTCGGGTCCGCGGGCCGGGTCCTCGGGGCGCTGCCGGTGCTGCCGTCGGGCTGGCTGCTGGTCGAACTCGTGCGGTCCTGGGAGGGGCTCGGCGGGCCGTGGGGCATGCTCGGCTCCAGCCAGTGGCAGGTGGAGCCCGCGCTGCGGCTGGCCTCGGTGGGCGGGGTGTGGCTGATCAGCTTCCTGGTGGTCGCCGTGAACGTGTGCGTCGCCGTCCTGGTGAGCGACCGCGGGGCCCGGGTCCCCGCGGTGAGCGGGCTCGTCGCCACCGCCGTCGCGGCCTCGGCGGCCTGGGCGTGGTCGCCCCGGCCGGACGCCGACGGGCGGGTGCGGATCGCCGTCGTGCAGCCGGGGGTCGTCGACGGGGTGGACAGCGGCGACCGGCGGTTCGACCGCGAGGAGGAGCTGACCCGGCGGCTGGCGGGGCGGGACGTCGACCTGATCGTGTGGGGCGAGAGCAGCGTCGGCTTCGACCTGGGCGACCGCCCCGACCTCGCGAACCGTCTCGCCGCCCTGTCCCGTGGGACGGGCGCCGACATCCTCGTCAACGTGGACGCGCGACGCTCCGACAAGCCCGGCATCTACAAGAGCTCGGTGCTGGTGGGCCCCGACGGGCTGACCGGCGACCGCTACGACAAGATGCGGCTCGTGCCGTTCGGCGAGTACGTGCCCGCGCGGTCGCTGCTCGGCTGGGCGACCTCGGTGGGCAAGGCGGCCGGCGAGGACCGGCGGCGCGGCACCGGGCAGGTCGTGATGGACGTGGGGCACGGACTGCGGATCGGCCCGATGGTCTGCTTCGAGTCGGCGTTCCCCGACATGAGCCGTCATCTCGCCGAGGACGGCGCCGAGGTGCTGATCGCCCAGTCGGCGACGTCGTCGTTCCAGCACAGCTGGGCCCCCGAGCAGCACGCCTCGCTGGCCGCGCTGCGCGCCGCCGAGACGGGCCGCCCGATGGTGCACGCCACCCTGACCGGGGTCTCCGCGGTCTACGGCCCCGAGGGGCGGCGCGTCGGCTCCTGGGTCCCCACCGACGCGAGCACGCAGGCGGTGTTCGACGTGCCCCTGGCGACCGGTGTCACCCCGTACGTGCGGTACGGCGACTGGCCCGCGCACGCGGCGCTGCTGATCCTGGGCGCCTGGTGCGCGCTCCAGGGGGTGCGGGCGCTGCGGCTCAGGAGGCCTGCTCCCGAACGGCACGTACCACCCGCTCGCACAGCTCATGAGTCGCCAGCGCGTCCCGGGCGCTGAGGACCTTCCCCGCGCGCACCGCGTCCAGGAACGCCAGCACCGCCTGTTCGATGCCGCGCTGCCGGGCCACAGGGACCCAGTCCCCGCGGCGCCGCACGGTCGGCTGGCCCTTGTGGTCGACGACCTCGGACAGGTTCACGACCTGCCGCTTGCTGTCCTGCCCCGAGACCTCCAGGATCTCCTCGGCGGAGCCGCTGAGCCGGTTCATCACCCCGAGCGCGGTGAAGCCGTCCCCGGCGAGCTGGAGGACGACATGGTGCAGCAGCCCGTCCCTGACCCGGGCGCGCACGGTCACGTCGTCGACGGGGCCCGGCGCCAGGAAACGGAGGGTGTCGACGACGTGGATGAAGTCGTCGAGGATCATCGTCCGGGGCTCCTCGGGCAGCCCGATCCGGTTCTTCTGGAGCAGGATCAGCTCACGCGGGTGGTCGGCGCACTGCGCGTAGCCGGGCGCGAAGCGCCGGTTGAACCCGACGGCCAGGGACACCCCGTGCCCCTCCGCGAGCTCCACCAGCCGCTGCGAATCGGCCAGTTCGTACGCCAGCGGCTTGTCGACGTACGTGGGCACGCCCGCCTCGACCAGCCGTCCCACGATGTCCGGGTGGACGGGGGTCGGCGCGTGCACGAAGGCCGCGTCGAGGCCCTCGGCGAGCAGCGCGTCGAGGTCCCGGTGCCGCTGCCCCTGCGGCAGCCGCAGTCCGTCGGCGACCCGGTCGAGGGTGGCGGGCGTACGGGTCTGGAGGTGGAGTTCGACCCCGGGGAGGGCGCCGAGGACCGGCAGGTAGGCCTTCTGCGCGATGTCGCCGAGTCCGATGCAGCCGACCTTCACTGAGTCTCCCTGACGTTCGCCCCGACTGACAGGAAGGAAGCATACGGCCGGCCGCCGTTGCCGCACCCGGCCGCGGCGCCCGCGCAGGTCACGGCCCCCTCGCCGGTCGACGCCCCGCACGGTTCCCGGAAACTGGCTGGTCAAGGCCGGGCGGCTGGGCGACGATGCCGTCATGACGACCGAACGCCGAGAGCCCTCGACCACCGCCGACGAGCGCACCATGCTGGAGGGCTGGCTGGACTACCACCGGCAGACGCTGGTGTGGAAGTGCGAGGGCCTGACCGACGCCCAGCTCAGGACCGCCTCCGTGGAGCCCTCCGAACTGACCCTGATGGGGCTGGCGCGCCACATGGCGGAGGTGGAGCGGTTCTGGTTCCACCAGATCCTGCTCGACGACGACCAGGGCGTTCTCTACTGCACCGAGGAGGACCCGGACGGCGACTTCCATCTCTCCGGGACGGAGACCTGGGAGGACACCCACGCCACGCTGCGGGCCGAGATCGCCGGCGCCCGCCGCAACGCCGCCGGCCTCGGCCTGGACGACATGTCCAAGGGCGTCCACCGGCGGACCGGGGAGCGGTTCAGCCTGCGCTGGATCTACACGCACATGATCGAGGAGTACGCCCGGCACAACGGCCACGCCGATCTGCTGCGCGAGCGCGTCGACGGCTCGACCGGCGACTGACGTCATCCTCGGGGAGGGCGGCCCCTCCGTACGGGGCCGGAGATCACCCGTGCGGGGCAACCTGCGCTTGTCCGCCGCCTCAAAACCGGCGTGAACCAGCAGAGTTGCGCGGGTGCATCGAACGACGACGACCGCAGCGCTCCTGGTCACCGTGGCTGTCTCGGCCCTCTCGGGCTGTGTGACGGTCCAGCGCCCACCCGCCACCGGGCAGCCTCCGGCGGGGCCAGCCCTGTCGTCGGCGCCCCGTCCGGAGGGCCCGGCGGAGCCGCAGATCGTGCAGGCTCCGGCACGGGAGGCCCTGGAGCTCATGGGCCCCTCCGAGGATGCGAAGCCGAGCGCTCCTCCGGCCGGCCCCGCCACACCCTCCGCCGCGGCGCGGGCCCCGGAGCGGGCGGCCCCCGAGGCGCGGCCGGAACGGCCCCGGCATCCGGTCCACCCCGAGCACCCCGGCACGCGTGAGGGCCGGCAGCCGCGCGTCGAGCTCCCGGACGTGGCGACGGCCGTGCCGGGGAACCCGGACGTGTGCGGGCTGGCGAAGGAGTACGGGGGCTGGCGCAAGGACAGCGCGGAGGCCCGGATCTGCGAGCAGACGTACCAGCGCTGACGCCTGTCCGGCCACCGGCGGTGAGGGCGGGCGCCGCTCAGGGGTGCTGTCTGGGGGCCGGGGTCCAGCCGTCGCCGTCCGGGGTGCCGTCGTCGCCGAGGCGGAGTTCGAGGCGGCTGATCGCCGCGCGGACGCCGTCGCCGTAGCTGTCGTCGGCCAGGGCCCCGGCGGCGGTGCGGGCCCGGCGCAGATGGGTGCGGGCGGCCCCGGCCCGGTCGAGCTTGACGTAGTCGGCGGCGAGATTGAGGTGGAGCGAGGGGTACAGGGCCCGGACCGCGAGGGTTCCCTCGTGCTCGGCGAGCCGGTCGTCGGTCAGCTCCTCGGCGGCGGTCAGCGCCCTGAGGTCCCAGGCGAGTTCGTCCGAGGGGTCGTCCTGGGCGTCGGCCATGTAGTGGGCGAGGGTGCAGCGGTGCAGCGGGTCGCCGTCCTCGCCGATCTCCGCCCACAGGTCGAGGAAGCGATGGCGGGCCTCCTCGCGGTCGCCCGCGTGATGCAGCATGACGACCTGCCCGATCCGTGACATCACGGCATCCGGCGCCGTCTGCTCCTGTCGCTCCGCCACCGTGTCCTCCACACCTCAACGGTCCTGGTCGCGTTCGACGCTAACCGCAGGCACCGGCAATCCAGGCGAGGCGGGGCCGACCCCGCAGGGCGGCCCCGCGGCGGGTCAGCCGAGGTCGGGGATCGTCCAGTCGATCGCCTCGTGGCCCTGTGCGGCCACGGCCTCGTTGATCTGGGTGAAGGGGCGGGAGCCGAAGAACTTCTTCGCCGACAGCGGCGAGGGGTGGGCGCCCTTCACCACGACATGGCGGCTCTCGTCGATCAGGGGGAGCTTCTTCTGAGCGTAGTTGCCCCACAGGACGAAGACCGCCGGGTCGGGCCGGTCGGCCACCGCGCGGATGACCGCGTCGGTGAACTTCTCCCAGCCCTTGCCCTTGTGCGAGTTCGCCTCACCGGAGCGGACGGTCAGCACCGCGTTGAGCAGCAGGACGCCCTGCTGGGCCCAGGGCAGCAGATAGCCGTTGTCGGGGATCGGCGTACCCAGCTCCTCCTTCATCTCCTTGTAGATGTTGCGCAGCGAGGGCGGGGTCCTCACCCCGGGACGGACCGAGAAGCACAGCCCGTGGCCCTGGCCCTCGCCGTGGTACGGGTCCTGACCGAGGATCAGGACCTTGACCTGGTCGTACGGGGTGGCCTCCAGCGCGGCGAAGACCTCGTCGCGGGGCGGGAAGACCGGACCGTTCGCCCGCTCCTTCTCGACGAACTCGGTCAGCTCCTTGAAGTAGGGCTGCTGGAGCTCGTCGCCCAGCACGCCGTGCCAGGACTCGGGCAGCATGGCGGTGTCGGTCACGTCAACGTCCTTATGTCGTGCGGTCGCTTCAGGTCTCAGAACCTACAGGCGACCACTGACAACGGCTCCCGCGACCGGTGAACCCGCGCGCTACCAGCTCGTCTTGCGGTACAGCTCCCACATGGTCATCATCGTCGCCGGGTCGATGACCTTCTCCAGCCCGGCGATCTCCTCGTCCGCGGCCACGTACTGCTTGCCCTGCCACAGGGGCAGCAGCCGGGCGTCGTCCACGAAGATCTGCTGGGCCTGTTCGATCTGCTCGGCCACCGCGCTGCGGTCGCTCTCCGCGCGGGACTGCGGCAGCAGCTTCCCGGTGATCTCCGGGGCCTCGTAGGGGGTGCCGAGGGCGTTCTGCTCGCCGACGAACGGCGCGATGAAATTGTCGGCGTCGTGGAAGTCGGGGAACCAGCCGCGCCCGAACACCGGGTACTCGCCCTTCTGGTAGCCCTCGACGTAGGTCTTCCAGGGGCGGCTCTTGAGGGTGATCGTGAAGAGGCCGGAGCCGTCCAGCTGCCGCTTCAGCTCCTCGAAGGCGGGCTTGGTGGTGGAGCCGTAGCGGTCGGTGGTGTACCAGAGGGTCAGCGGGACGCGCTCGGTGATGCCGGCCTCGGTGAGGATCTTCTTGGCCTTGGCGACGCTGGGGGTGCCGAAGTCGTCGAAGTAGCCCGTGGTGTGGCCGGTGAGGCCGGCCGGGACCATCGAGTACAGCGCCTCGACGGTGTCCTTGTAGACGTTGTGGACGAGCGCGGGACGGTCGACGACCTGGGCGATGGCCTTGCGCACGGCGGGCTTCGCGGCCCACGGGTCGCTGGGGTTGAACACCAGGTAGCTGATCTCGGTGGTGGGGTTCTCCAGGAGCTGGAGTCCCTGCTCGCGCTGGTTGGACTCGATGTCGACGGTGTCGGCGGCGCCGAGACCCCGGTAGACGACCGAGATCTCCTTGTCCTTGAGGGCCTTGACCAGGTCGTCGGACTGCTGGAAGTAGCGGATGGTGACGGCGTCGTTCTTGAGGTCCGCGATGCCCTTGTAGCGGTCGTTGCGGACGAGTTCGGCCTTCTCGCCCTCCTTGTAGGAGTCGAGCGTGTACGGACCCGAGCCGCTGATCCTGCCGTCCTCGCGGACGGCGCCGGCCTCGTAGTCCTCGGGGTCCACGATCGACATGGCCGGCGTGGTGAGGACCAGGGGGAAGGTGGCGTCCGGCTGGTTGAGCTTGAAGACGACGTCGAGGTCGCCGCTGGTCCGGACCTCGGAGAGGGTGCCCAGCAGACCGGCGGGGCCGCCGTTCAGGTTGATCTTCTTGATACGGTCGATCGAGTACTTGACCGCCTTGGCGTCCAGCGTGTGCCCGTTGGAGAACGTGAGGCCCTCGCGCAGCGTGCACTTGTACTCGGTGCTCGACGCGTCCGTGAAGGCGCAGCGCTCCGCGGCGTCGGGGGCCGGGTCGGCGCCGCCGGGGCTGTAGTTGAGGAGCGTCTGGTAGACGTTGCGGAACAGCTCCCAGGAGTTGTCCCAGGAGGCCGCGGGGTCCAGCGTGGCCGGGGCGCTGGTGGTCCCGACGACGATCGGCCCGCCGTCGCCGGCGGAGTCCGAGGAGAACACCCCGCACCCGGCCACCGACGATATGGACACGAGGGCCGCGAGAGGCGGCAGGTACCGGTTCCGCTTGAACACGTGCTTGCTCCTCGAATGCTGTGCCGAGAGTTGGCAAAACATACCGCAGCGCCAGGCTCACAGAACCGATTCGGTCACAGGCGTCCTGCGGGGCCGCACGCGATGCCACCGTCCGCCGTCTATGCGGCCTTTGGACGTGGACACGGGCCCCGTCGATGTCAACGGGGCCCGTGGGCGGAGCGGGAGAACTCAGCCGACGCCGGCGTTGAGGAAGATGCCGCCGTCCACGACGAGCGTCTGACCGGTGACCCAGTCGGACTGCGCGGAGGTGAGGAACGCCGCGGCGCCGCCGATGTCGGACGGCACACCGAGACGGGCCAGCGGGTAGGAGGCCGCGGCCTCCGCTTCCCGTCCCTCGTACAGGGCCTGGGCGAACTTGGTCTTCACGACGGCCGGGGCGATCGCGTTGACCCGGACCCCGGGCGAGAACTCGTGGGCGAGCTGCTGGGTCAGGTTGATCATGGCGGCCTTGCTGACGCCGTAGGCGGCGATGAAGGGCGAGGGCGCGATGCCCGCGACGGAGGCGATGTTGACGATCGCGCCGCCGTTGTCCTTCTGCCAGGCGTGCCAGGTCTTCTGCGCGAAGCCGAGCGCCGAGATCACGTTGGTCTCGAACACCTTGCGGGCCACGTTCAGGTCGAGGTCGGCGATCGGGCCGAACACCGGGTTGGTCCCGGCGTTGTTGACCAGGAAGTCGACGCGCCCGAAGGTCTCCATGGCGCGTTCGACGGCCACGGCCTGGTGCGCCTCGTCGTGGGCCTTGCCGGGGACGCCGATGACGCGGTCGGCGCCGAGTTGCTCGACGGCCTCCTTGAGGGCGTCCTCGTTGCGGCCGGTGATGACGACACGGTCACCGCGGGCGACGAGCGCCTCGGCGACGCCGTAGCCGATGCCGCGGCTGGCGCCCGTGACGAGGGCGACCTTGCCGGAGAGTTCGGGGAGTTCCACCGAAGTCATGTTCCAGATCCCTTGGTTGGTCCCGATGCCCTAGTCGAGCGGTCCGCCGGCGACGTACAGCACCTGGCCGGAGACGAAGCCGGCGGCCTCGTTCGTGAAGAAGGCGATCGCGTTGGCGATGTCCTCGGGCTCGCCGACGCGCTGCACCGGGATCTGGGTGGCGGCGGCGGCCTTGAAGTCGTCGAAGCCCATGCCGACACGGTCGGCGGTGGCCTTGGTCATCTCGGTGGCGATGAAGCCGGGGGCGACGGCGTTGGCGGTGATGCCGAACTTGCCGAGCTCGATGGCGAGGGTCTTGGTGAAGCCCTGGAGACCCGCCTTGGCGGCCGAGTAGTTGGCCTGCCCGCGGTTGCCGAGCGCGGAGGACGAGGACAGGTTGACGACCCGGCCGAACCCGGCGTCGACCATGTGCTTCTGCACGTACTTCGTCATCAGGAAGGAGCCGCGCAGATGGACGTTGAGGACGGTGTCCCAGTCGGCGGCGCTCATCTTGAACAGCAGGTTGTCGCGGAGGACACCGGCGTTGTTGACGAGGATCGTCGGCGCGCCGAGCTCCTGGACGACGCGGGCGACGGCGGCCTCGACCTGGGCCTCGTCGGAGACGTCCGCGCCGATGGCGACGGCCTTGCCGCCCGCGGCGACGATCTTCTCCACGGTGTCCTTGCAGGCGGCCTCGTCGAGGTCGATCACGGCGACCGCGCGGCCCTCGGCGGCCAGTCGTACGGCGGTGGCGGCACCGATGCCGCGCGCGGCGCCGGTGACGATGGCTACCCGCTGCTCAGTGGTGGACATTGCTGCTTCTCCTCGCCCTTGAAGAATGTGCGGCCCGATCGGTGAGCGACCGCTTAGTACCTCGGCAGACGTGACGCTAGAAGCCCTGGCACCCGGTGTCAACGCCACGCGCCCCGGGTGTGATCCATCACCCGTGCCCCGGCCGGCCGATCATCTGACCAGGAGGTCCAGCAGACGCTCCGCCTCGGCGGCCGGATCGGCGGTCAGTCCGGTGTGCACGGGACCCGGCTGGACGACGGTGGAGCGGGGCGCGACCAGCCAGCGGAACCGCCGCCCGGCGTCGTCCCCGGCGGCCTGTCCGGCGGTGCCGGGGCCGCCGCACACGCCCTCCACGGCAGCCAGCGCCGCCCTGATCCCGGCGACGTCGGCGCGCGGGTCGAGGGCGAGCAGCCGCGCCTCGTCGAGGTGGACGCGGGCGCCGACGTACCCCTTGGCGCGGCAGTAGACGAGGACGCCCGCGTTGATGCACTCGCCGCGCTCGACGCGCGGGACGACGCGCAGCAGGACGTACTCGAAGACGTCCCGGCCGCCGCCCTGGCCGCCCTTGATGATGTGGCGCTCGACGACGCTGCCGGCCATGTGGATGTGGCGCTCGCTCATGAGATCCCCTTGATGCGGTGGTGGACGTCGGCGGCGCGGGCGAGCAGCGGGCGGGCGTAGGCCCGGCGCAGGTCGTCCGGGGTGTCGAAGCCGGGTTCGCCGGTCAGCCAGACGTCCGGGATCTCGGCGGTGACCTCGGCCAGGAGGTCCTCGGTGACCAGCGGCGCGAGGCGCGCGGCGGCGCTCGTGACGTCGGGCCGGAAGCGGGCGAGGGCGTGGTCGGCCGCGTCGTAGGGGCGGGCCGCGGAGGTCTCGGCGCCGGGCCAGTTGTGGTGCCAGATCATGGTGGCGCCGTGGTCGATGAGCCACAGGTCGCCGTGCCACATCAGCAGGTTGGGGTTGCGCCAGGACCGGTCGACGTTGTTGACGAGTGCGTCGAACCAGACGATCCGCCCGGCCTCCTCGGCGTCCACCTCGAAGGCGAGCGGGTCGAAGCCGATCGCGCCGGAGAGGAAGTCCATGCCGAGGTTGGTGCCGCCGCTGCCCCGGAGCAGGTCCTGCACCTGCTGCTCGGGCTCGCCGAGGCCGAGCACGGGGTCGAGGTCCAGGGTGACCAGGCGGGGCATCCGGAACCCGAGGCGGCGGGCGAGTTCGCCGCACACCACCTCGGCGACGAGCGTCTTGCGGCCCTGTCCGGCGCCGGTGAACTTGATGACGTACGTCCCGAGGTCGTCGGCCTCGACGAGTCCCGGCAGCGAGCCGCCCTCACGCAGGGGCGTGATGTAGCGGGTCGCGATGGCTTCCTTGAGCATCGCCCCAGGTTACTGGCGTCCGCGCCCGGTTCCCGGCCTGGGTCGACAGCCGTTCGCCGGCACTCCGACAGCCGTGCGACAGCGATCGACAGGGGACCGACAGCTCCCCTTTACCCACCTCCCGGCGAGACGGGGTCAGGATTTCGACGTGGTCTGAACAGCCGGTCCGAACGGACCGTACCTCTCGGCACATCACGAAAAGACCGGAAGGAACGTCAGCATGACCAGCGAAACAGTTCAGCCGTCGTCGGGACCGAACCGCCGATCCGTCGTGGCGGCGGTCGGCGCGGTGGGGCTCGCGGCAGCGCTGACCGCGTGCGGCTCGGGGGACGACGCGTCGGGTTCGTCCACCGAACAGGGCGATGCCGCCGCCGGTGGTGGCGCGACGACCGAGACCGGCTCCGGCGGTGGCTCGGCGCTCGCGGCGACGGCGGACATTCCCGAGGGCGGCGGCAAGGTCTTCACCGACGCGAAGGTGGTGGTCTCGCAGCCGACGGCGGGCGACTACAAAGCCTTCTCCACGATCTGCACGCACCAGAAATGTCCGATGAAGGACCTCGCGGGCGACACGATCTCCTGCGCCTGTCACGGCAGCGAGTTCTCGGTGCTCGACGGCAGCGTGAAGAAGGGTCCCGCCACCACTCCCCTGGACTCGGTGGAGATCAGCGTGTCGGGGGACTCGATCAGCCTCGCGTGACCCGGCGCGGACCTCGCAGACAGCCCACCACCTCGTCCGTGGTCGCGACCGTGGCGACCAATGCGAGGGTGTTGCGGATCATCGCGGGGGTGTAGTCGGCGGGCACGCCCGCGATCGCGTCGGAGGGCACGACGGCGGTGTAGCCGCGGTTGACGGCGTCGAACACGGCGTTGGGCACGGCCACGTTGGCCGAGACCCCGGCGATCACGAGGGTGCGGCAGCCCAGGTTGCGCAGCAGGGCGTCGACGTCGGTGCCATGGATGGGCGACAGCCCGTGCAGCCGCCGTACGACGAAGTCCTCCTCGGTGACCTCGATCGGGGGTGCCACCCGCACCGCGGCGGTACCGGTGAGCTGCTGGACGGGAAGCCGTTCGGCGGCGTGGAACAGCCGCGCGTTGTGGTTGGCGCCCCGGCCGTCGGGGCGGCGTTCGGCGATCGCGTGGATCACCTGGACGCCGCTCGCGTGGGCGGCGTCGACGAGCCGGGCCACGTTGGCGAGGGCGCCGGACGCCCGTGCCTCCTTGGCGAGTTCGGGCAGGGCGCTGTCGACCCCGACGACACCCTGCTGGCACTCCACGGTGAGCAGGACGGTGGAGGGCGGATCGAGGAGCGCGCTGAGCCGTTCGCCTGCTGCCATGATTCGTTCCCCCTCGTCGCGACGGCCGGAGCGGGCGAGCGTAGCCACCATTGCGCATGGACGGAAGACATCGCATCCTGGCCCGGCGTCCTTTTCTGACGTGATGTCAGAGGATCACCTCTGGCACGACGTGGGAGAAGGAAGAGGGGGCCGTATGACCGTCACTCAGCGCCGGGGCCGCAAGATCATGATGACGCCGGGTGAACTGGACGAGTTCCTCGCCACCCAGCGCACCTGCCGGGTCGCCACCGTCTCGGCGAACGGAGCCCCGCATGTCAGCACGCTCTGGTTCGCCTGGGACGGCACCTCGCTGTGGCTGTACTCGGTGGTCAAGAGCAAGCGCTGGACCGACCTGCGCCGCGACCAGCGCGTCGCGATCGTCATCGACACCGGAGAGGAGTACGACGAGCTGCGCGGTGTCGAGCTGTCCGGGGCCGTGGAGTTCGTGGGCGAGGCGCCGCGCACCGGTGAGCTGCGCGCCGAACTCGACGTGCCGGAGACGCTGTTCGCCCGGAAGAACTTCGGCCTGGAGGAGATGCCGCACGACGGCCGCCACGCGTGGATGCGGCTGACCCCGGAGAAGGTCGTGTCCTGGGACTTCCGCAAACTGTCGGCTCTCTAGGCCGGGTTGCCCACCAGATCCCTGGGACGACCGGTCACCGGACGCGTGCACCGACCCCTTGGAGCGCCTCCACCGCCGCCCTGATCGAGGGGCGGCGGTCGCCGTCCGCGCGCCACACGGCATAGACGTACCGGTGGACGCGGTCGCGCACGGGGACGGCACGGACGCCGGCCGGCATCGGGTCGCGGCCGAGCCGGGGAGCGACACAGACGCCCAACCCGGCCGCGACGAGCGCGAGTTGCGTGTGGTGCTCCTCCGCGCGATGGGCGATGACGGGCTCGATCCCCTTGGTCCGCAGGGTGTAGAGCAGCCATTCGTGGCAGAACTCGCCCTCGGGCCAGGCGACCCACTCGTCCTCGGCGAAGTCGTCGAGATCGACCTCGTCGCGGCCGGCGAGCGGATGGCCGTGGGGCATGGCGATCTCCACGGGGTCGTCCAGGATCGGCGCCTGGGCGAGCCCTTCGGGCATGGGCAGCGGCTTGTTGTACCAGTCGAGGACGACGGCGAGATCGGCGTCGCCGCGGAGCACCGCGTCGACCCCCTGCTCGGGCTCCAGCTCCCGCGACCGCAGGCGCAGCGCGGGATGGTCGCGGCGCAGAGCCGCCAGCGCGGCGGGAAAGAGCCCCCGCAAGGCGGTCGGAAAGGCGACGAGCCGCAACTCCCCGACCACCTTCCCCCGTTGCGCCTCCAGATCGGACTGGGCGAGCTCCACCTGGGACAGGATGCGGGCCGCGTGGTCGGCGAGCAGCCGCCCGGCGTCCGTGAGCCGCACGCCCCGCCCGTTCTTGGCGAGGAGCTGCTGGCCGATCTCCCGCTCCAGCTTGGACATCTGCTGCGAGACCGCCGAGGTCGTGATGTGCAGGCCCTCGGCGGCACCGCTGACCGAGCCGTGCCGGGCGAGGGCGTCGAGGGTGCGCAGCCGCTCCAGATTCAACATGTAAGCAATGCTACGAGATACCGCGCTGGAATTCTCGATTGTGCTACGAGGTGACGGGGGCCAGAGTGGTCCGCATGACCACCGGCACCGCGCCCCTGCCCTGGCGCCTCCGCTTCGCCGCCCTGGCCCTGATCTGGGGTTTCAGCTTCCTGCTCATCAAGGTCGGCACCCACGCGTACGCCCCGTTCCAGGTGACCCTCGGACGGCTCCTGTTCGGTACGGCGGTGCTGGTGGTCGCGATGGCGGTGAAGCGGCAGCGGCTGCCCCGGGGCGCGCGGACCTGGGCCCATCTGACGGTCGCGGCCTCCCTCCTCAACGCCCTCCCGTTCTCCCTCTTCTCCTACGCCGAACTGACCATCCCGTCCACGCTCGCGGGCATCTGCAACGCCACGTCCCCGCTGTGGGGCATGACCCTGTCCCTGGTCGCCCTGTCGGAGGACCGCCCTACGCGGGTGCGGGTCGCCGGTCTCGGCCTGGGCTTCCTCGGCGTCCTGACGGTGCTGGGCGCCTGGCAGGGCTTCGACGGCCTCGACGCCCGGGGCACCGCGATGGCACTGCTCGCCTCCCTCAGCTACCCGATCGGCTGGATCTACGTCCGCCGCACCCTGGCGGGCTCCCGCCACTCCCACCTCTCCCTCACGGGAGCCCAGTTGCTGCTGGCGACCCTCCAACTGGGTCTGGTCACCCCGCTGTTCACGGACCTCCCGACCCGCTTCGCGACGGGCCCCCTCCTCGCGATCGCGGCCCTGGGCGCCCTCGGCACCGGCCTGGCCGTGCTGGTCCAGTACGGCCTGGTCGCCGAAGTGGGCCCCACCACGGCCCAGATGGTCACGTACTTCATCCCGGTGATCGCCACGGCGGCGGGGGTCGCCCTGCTGGACGAGTCACTGAGCTGGTCGACACCGGTGGGCGCGGTGATCGTGCTGGCGGGGGCGGCACTGACCCAGCTGCGACAGCCGGCGCCCCGCGGACAGGTCACGGCTCATCAGCCCGTCCAGCAGGTTGCGGCTCCCCAGCCCGTCCGGAGCCCGAGGACGGGGCCCCGCCAAGAGGCGACCCCTCCCAGCCCGTCGGGCGTTTGAGGAGGAGGCCCCTTCAGGGCCGAAGCGGAGGTCCAGGGCGGCAGCCCTCGGGGATAGGACGGGGCAGGGGCGGCGGGGGCGAACCCCTGACGCCCCGCACCCACAGGCCCACCGGTCCACAGGTTCACCTACACATGTCCCCGTCCACCCCCCGGCCCGACCGCCTCCGCGATCGCCGCGGCCAGCGCCCCCGCCTCGCCCTCCTGCAACGTGGCCACGGTGACCCGGATGCCCGGCCCCGCCCCCATCCGGAACCGCGCCCCCGGCGCCACCGCCCATCCGGCGTGCAGCAGCCGGGCCACGGCCCCCGTCTCGTCCGGCACCGGCACCCACACGTTCAGCCCGCTGCGCCCGCGCGCGGCGACCCCCCGCTCGGCCAGCGCCGAGATCAACGCGTCCCGCCGCCGGGCGTAGGCCGCCGCGACCCGCACGGGATCGACGGCCCCTCGCGCCCACAGCTCCGCCAGCGCCCGCTGCCCGATCCGGCTGACCCACCCGGGCCCGAGCCGCTGCCGCCCCCGCACCCGGTCCACGGTGACCGCGTCCCCGGTGAACACGGCGAGCCGCAGATCGGGCCCGTACGCCTTGGCGGCGGACCGCACGAACGCCCAGTGCCGCGTGGCACCGGCCAGCGGGTGCAGCGGCAGGTCGACGATGCCGTGCCCGTGGTCGTCCTCGACGAGCAGCACCTCGGGGTGGTCGGCCAGCACGGCGCGCAGCGCCCGCGCGCGCTCCGCGCCGACGGCCGCGCCGGTCGGGTTCTGCGCGCGGTCGGTGACGATCAGGGCGCGGGCGCCAGCCTCCAGCACCCGGCGCACGTCGTCGGGCAGCGGCCCCTCGTCGTCGACGCCGACGGGCGCGACGCGCAGCCCGACGGCCGGGACCAGGTCGAGGAGACTGCCCCACCCCGGGTCCTCGACGGCGACGGTGTCCCCCGGTTTGAGATGGACGGCGAGCACGCGCTCGATCGCGTCGAGCGAACCGGAGGCCACGGCCAGCGGCCCCTGCGGTACCCCGTCGGCGTCCAGCGCGGCCCGCGCGAGTCGCGCCAGCTCCGGCTCCACGGCGGCCTCCCCGTACAGCACGGGTTCCCGGTCGTTGTGTTCGGCCGCCGCCGCGAACGCGGGTCCCAGCCGGGGCAGCAGCGCGGGGTCGGGGTTGCCGTCGGCGACGTCCCGCACCCCCTCGGGCACGTCCACCCGGATGTACTCGCGGGCCGTCGTGGCCGGCTTGGGCCGCACCCGGCTGCCGCGGCGCCCCGAGGTCTCGATGACCCCGCGCTCGCGCAGGGTGCGGTACGCGGCGGCGACCGTGTTGGGATTCACGCCCAGCTCGCCCGCCAACTCCCGCATCGGCGGCAGCAGTTGTCCCGGTTCCAGCTCTCCGGTACCCACCGCGCGCTCGACGCTCGCCGCGATGTCGGCTGCGCGGCGGCCTTCGATCCGATATCCTTCTAGCACAAACCAGATTATGCACTAGTGCAATATGCCGCGCAACTCGACGGAGACCGCCATGCAGGGGACCGCGTCCGACCGGACCGCCTACACGCCCACCGACCGCACCGTCCCCACCCGCTCCGCGGACCGGGCCGCGTACGACAAGGAGCTCGTGCACGCGATACTCGACGCGGCCTACGTCTGTCATCTCGGCTTCGTGCGCGACGGCGCGCCGGTCGTCCTGCCGACGCTCTACGGCCGGGTCGGCGAGCGGCTCTACCTGCACGGGTCGACGGGTTCGCGCCCGCTGCGGATGACCGGCCAGGCCGACCCTGGGCTGCCGGTGTGCGTGACGGTCACGCATGTCGACGCGCTGATCCTCGCCCGTTCCGCGTTCCACCACTCGATCAACTACCGCTCCGTGGTGGTGCACGGCACGGCGTACGACGTGACGGACCCGCAGGAGAAGCTGATGGCCCTGGACGCGCTCGTGGACCACGTCGTGGCGGGCCGGTCGCGGGACTCCCGGCCGGCCAACAAGAAGGAGCTGGCCGCCACCGCCGTCATCCGTCTCGACCTGGACGAGGTCTCCGCGAAGTGCCGCACCGGCGGGGTGAACGACGAGCCCGAGGACCTCGCCCTGCCCCACTGGGCCGGCGTCGTCCCGCTGCGCACGGGGTACGAGGCCCCGGTCGGCGACCCGGACCTGGCCCCCGGCACCCCGCTCCCCGGCTACCTCGCGGACCGCTGATGCTGATCCACCCCTGGGACGCGCCCCGCGACGACGCCGAATGGCAGCACTGGCTGGCGGAGAGGGACTTCGGCCAGCTCGCCGTCAACGGCCTCGACGGCGAACCGCCCTTCGTCCAGCCGCTGCACTTCGCCTACGACGCCGGGCGCGGCGAGGCGGTCACCCACCTCGCGCGTCCGAACCCGGTGTGGCCCGCGCTGCTGGCGCACCCGGTGGCCGTGCTGAGCGTGGTCGACGACTACGTGTACGTGCCGGGGCCCTGGCAGGCGGCCCCGGACGAGCCGTCCGAGCACGGAACGCCGACCAGCTTCTACGCGGCCGTCCAGCTCCGCTGCCGGGTGCATGTGGTGGACGACCCGGCGCTGAAGGCCGCGCTGCTCAACCGGCAGCTCGGCCACCATCAGCCGCGGGGAGGCTCGGCCGAGGCCGCGGTCGGCGAGGTGCCGTACGGGCGTCTGCTGGCGGGCATTCGCGGGCTGCGCCTCGACGTCACGGGGGTGCGGGCCAAGTTCAAGTTCGGCGGGCGGCGCACACCGGAGATCCAGGGGCTGATCGCGGACCGGCTCGCCGACCGGTCCGGTCCGCGCGACGCGGCGGCACGCGAGCACCTGCTGCGCCGCCGCACCGGCTGAACGCTCCGCTCAGGCGGCGCTCGACGGGGTGGACAGCTCCTTCTCCGGTCCGCCGCTCACGATCGGTTCCAGGGTGGTCCTGGCCGGGGTGGAGGACTGGGCGATGAAGGCGCCCGCGAGGACGATCGCGCCGCCCGCGATCTGCGGCGCGGACAGGTGCTCGCCGAGCAGGACCCAGGCCAGCACCGTCGCGATGACCGCTTCGAGGCAGGCCACGACCCCGGCGACCTGCGGGGAGAGGCGGCGCACGGAGACCACGCCGGTGACGTAGGCGAGGACGGTGGCGATCAGGACGATCCAGGAGAGCAGCAGCGCGGCGGTGACGTCGGTGCCGTTCATGTCGGCGGTGCCGCCGAGCACGGACCAGTCCATCGTCCAGGGGCGGGCCACCACGGTGAGCACGACGGCGCCGACCAGCAGGCCGTACGCGATGACGCCGAGCGGGTCGGGGGCGCCGGTGCCGGAGTCGCTTCCCTGGTCGGACAGGACGAAGTAGCCGACCTGGCAGCAGGCCGCACCGAGGGCGAGGAGCAGCCCGAGGGCGTCGACGCTCAGCCCGGCCCACACCTCGACGACACAGGCGAGCCCGCCGACGGCGAGGACCACACCGAGCGCGGCGGCCCGGGTCACCGGCCGTCGCTGCACGAACCGCACCCAGCCGAGGACGAGCGCGGGCGCCAGATACTCCAGGAGCAGGGCGACGCCGACCGGTATCCGGGAGATGGAGGCGAAGTAGAAGGCCTGCACGCCCGCGACGCCGAGCAGTCCGAACCCGGCGAGCAGGGCGGGGCGGCTGCGCACCAGCGCGCGGTGGCGCACGGCGAGCGGCAGCATCACCAGCGCGGCGCCCGCGACCCGCAGCCACACCACGTGGAGCGGGTCGAGCCCCGCCTCGATCAGCGGCTTGGCCGCGACTCCCGAACCTCCGAAGGCGACCGCCGAGACGAGCGCGAGCCCGAGCCCGACGCCTCGTCCCTGGTGGCCGTCGCCGCTGTCTTTCGTCTGCACCGGCACATGATGACAGGGGACGACATGAGCGTCATCCCCTATGACACCTGTCTCAGGGCGTGGACGCGCGACCGGGTCCGCCACCACGGGCCCGCGCCGCTACCAGGCGTCCGGCAGCCGCCGCTCGATCCCGCCGAGCACCGTCTTGACGTCGATACCGGCGTGCGTGAGGACCTCGACGGCACGTGCCTCGGGGTCCATGACGAGGGCCGCGAGCAGGTCGACGCCGTGGGCGCGCTCGCCGCCCCGGCCCACCGCGCGCTCGACGGCGTACTCCATGGCACCGGCCGCCAGCGGCGAGAAGCCGTCCGTGACGGCCACCACGGGCACGGCGCCGGAGTCCTCGACGCTGCCCTGCCAGCGCAGGCCGTAGCCGATGCTGCGCTGCACGAGATAGGCGAGCAGCCGGGCGAGCTGCGGCCCGTCCTCGAAGACGGCGCGCGCCTCGGAGTCGTGTTCCAGGAGGGAGTGCAGCAGGTGGGCGGTGTCGATCTGCCGGTCGCCGTCCCGTACCGCTCGCCGGCGGGCGCCGGAGACGACCGCTGCCAGCTCCTCGCCGAGCCTGGCATCGTTGTCCGCGCGGTGGCCGCCCGGCTCGGTCACGGACTGCCGGGGGATGGGGAAGTGCACATCCCCCACCCCATCAGCCGCCCGGCCGCCGGGCATCCCCGAGGGGAACCATCTTCGCGTCCCACGCAGAGTGGACGGCCCCGGCCGGAATCTCCTCCTTACGGATGAGATCACGCCGTATCCCCCACGGGGGCGCGCGCCGCCTGTATTCACGCCCCACCGGCAACCGCCGTGCCCCCCGGGTTCGTCACTGACGGGTATGGAGAGCAGGTTCTGGCTGGTGGCGCTGCCGGCCATCGACGGGAGACAGTACGTCTACCGGGTCTACGCCCCGGAGGACGCGCTGCTCGCCGACCTGTTCTGGGAGGCGTGGCACTGCCACGACGAGAGCGCGTTCCCGCGCGCGTGGGACCTCTTCGACGCGGCGCTGATACGGCTGGTGGGCTGAGGGCCGATCCGCGCCCGGCCCCTCCACACTTTCTGACGGTTCATCAGTATTGAGTATTGCGATCCCTGCGGCTACGTTCCGCGACACCACAGGCCGAGACGAAGAGGTGGTCGCATGCCCGAGATCAGCGCGGAGGCACGGATCGAGGCGCCCGCCGAGAAGGTGTGGACCCAGCTCACCGACTGGTCCTCCCACGGTGAATGGAACGCCACCCACACCAGCTTCCCGCAGGGCGGTCCGGCGGCCCTGGAGGCGGGCGGGACCTTCCAGGAGAACATGAAGCTGATGGGCTTCCCGGCCGAGGTCGAGTGGACCATCGAGGAGGTGGAGCCCGCGCGGACCTTCGCCATCAGGGGCAAGGGCCCGATGGCGGTGACGGTGGCCACGCGCTACACGCTCACACCCGACGGGGACGCCACCACGGTGCGGATCGACGGCGAGTTCACGGGCGCCGCGGTGTCGCTCATGGCGGGCAAGCTGAAGGACTCGGGGACCGCGGCCCTGAACGAGTCGCTGAAGAAGCTCTCGGGACTGGTGAGCTGAGGCGGACGGAGACACACGAACGGGAAGGGTGCCCCGCGGAGCGTTCCGCGGGACACCCTTCCCGGGTGGTGCGCCGGCCTGCGGCGGTACGTCAGTCCTCGTCGGCGAGGATCAGGTACAGCTTCTTGCGGGCCTCGTTGATGACGCCGAGCGCCTTCTCGCGCTGCTCCTTGCTGCCGGTCTTCCAGACCTGCCCGAAGGCCTCCATCAGACCGAAGCCGGCCTGCCGGATCTCGCCGAGCGCCTCGAAGTCCACCCCTCGGGAGGCTTCCTCCCAGGGTGCGTCGGGGCCCTCCTCGGCCGCGGTGCGGCCGGCGTCGGTGAGCGAGTACAGCTTCTTGCCGCCCTCGCTCTCACTGGTGATCAGGCCCTCGTCCTCCAGCAGCTGGAGGGTCGGGTACACCGAGCCGGGACTGGGCTTCCACGCCCCGCCGCTGCGCTCGGCGATCTCCTGGATCATCTCGTAGCCGTGCATGGGCCGGTCCCTGAGCAGGGCGAGGATCGAGGCGCGTACATCGCCGCGCCGCGCCCTCCCCCTCGGACCTCCGCGCCCTCGCGGCCCCCAGGGCCCCGGACCGAAGCCCGGTCCCCCGAAGCCGCCCGGACCGCCGCCGGGCCCGAACGGCCCGAAGGCGCCACGCGCGCCGTCGAATCCACCCCGGCCGCCACGCGGGCCGGGTCCACGGTGTCCTCGTTCGAATCCATGGGAACGCATCGCCATCACTCCATCCATCGTTGATCTGTCGCGATGCGTCAACGATATATCGGAACGTGTCGCATGGCAAGGCCCCAGGTCAGGAGCCTTGCTCGGCGGCAGCGGCCGGAGACTGCCCTCATGGAGGCTCAGTGGCCCCGGAACGCCTCCTCCAGCCACCAGGCGCCCCGCTCCCGGGTGACCTTCGCGTCGACCAGCAGCGGCGCGGAGCGCGGTCCCCGTACCCAGTCCTCGACGGCCTTGAGGTCGGCGGACCCGCGCACGGTGACCGCCTCGAAGCCGTGGCCGCGGGCGAGGGCGGCGAGGTCGGTGGGCGGGAAGGTGACCGTGTCGAGGGGGAAGCCGTCGAAGTGGTGGACCTCGGCTCCGTAGGCCTCGTCGTCGTAGACCACGACCACCATCGGCAGGCCCAGCCGGCGCACGGTGTCCAGTTCGGCGACGCCCATCAGCGCGCCCCCGTCGCCGAGCGCGGCCACCGGGAGCCGGTCCGGGCGGGCGAGGGCGGCGCCGATCGTGGTGGCGAGGCCGAGGCCGATGGACTGGAAGGCCTGAGTGAAGCAGAAGCCGTGCTGGTCGGGGACGGAGAGATAGGCGCTCGGGTAGCCCATGAAGTTGCCCGAGTCGACGCCGACGACCCGCTCGGCCGGGAGGATGTCGTCCAGGGCGACGCTCAGGGTGCGCGGATCGATCCGGTCGCGGGTGCTCTCGTCCTCGTGCGGCACGTCCCGCCACCGGCCGCGGGCGGCGAGGGCCCGCGCGACCTCGTCCGTGCGCAGTCCCTGCCGCCGCTCCCCGGCCAGCTCCAGCAGCCGCCGCGCGGTGCGCCCGACGTCCCCCGTCACCCCCAGGTGGACGTCCCGGTGGGCACCGAGCGCGGACGCGTCGTCGTCGACCTGTACGACGGTGGCGTCGTCGCCGATGAGACGGCCGTGCCGCATGGTCCACATGTTCAGGGAGCAGCCCCAGCCGACGATCAGGTCGGCGCCCTGGATCAGCTCGGCGGCCAGGTCGGTGGCGAAGCCGCCGGAGATGCCGAGGGACCACGGGTCGCCGTGGAACAGCCCGTGGGCGACGGCCGAGGTCGCGAGCAGCGCGCCGTGGCGGCCGGCGAGCGCGGCGAGGGCCTCGCCGGAGTCGCGGGCGCCGCGTCCGGCGACGAAGACCGGGCGGCGGGCCCGGTCCAGGGCGGCGGCCAGGGCCGTCACGTCCGCCTCCGCGGGTTCCACGGCGGCCCGCGGCGGGGGCGGGGCCGCCGCGATCGCGGCGGTGTCCGGCACCTCCATGGCCTGCACGTCCAGCGGAAGGTTGAGCAGCACGGTACGGCGCTCGTGCAGGGCCCGGCGGACGGCGGCGCAGGCCACGTCGACCGCCGAGTGCGGGAACGTGACCCGTTCGCTCACCGCGCCGACGGCCACCGCGAGCGCCTCCTGGTCGACATGGAAGTTGGAGGAGGGCTGGGTGGCCTCGGCGGCGAGGACCAGGAGCGGGGTGCGGCTCTTGGCGGCCTCGGCGATGCCGGTCAGGGCGTTGGTCAGGCCGGGCCCCTGATGGACGCTGAGCCCGGCCACGGTGCCGCTGACACGGGCGTAGGCGTCGGCCATGGTGGCGGCGCCGCCCTCGTGGCGGGCGGCGACGAACCGGGAACCGGCGGCCAGCATCGCGTTGGTGACGTGGAAGTTGCCGGAGCCGACGACACCGAACACCTGGTGGACCCCGGCGGCGGTCAGCGCGCGGCCGACGGCCTCGGCGGCCTTCACGAGCGCTCCACCAGGGCGAGCACGCGGGCGGGCGAGCCGGAGCCGGTGACGATCGGCAGCGGTCCGGCGAGGACGAGGGCTCCGGTGGCGGGGAGCGCGGCAAGGTTGCGGAGCTGGGTCAGGCCGTACTTGTCGTTGCCCATGAGATGGGAGTGGCAGGGGAAGGCGGGCTCGAAGGAGTGGGCGGCGCCCGCGTCCGTGCCGACGGTCTCCGTGCCGAGGCCGATCACCGGGGACTCCTCGGCGACCCAGCGCGCGCACTCCGGGGACAGGCCGGGCGTGTGGGGGCCGTCACCGTCGGCGTTGAGGAAGTCCCGCTGGGAGTCGGAGCGGGCGTCCCAGCCGGTGCGCAGCAGCAGCCAGCCTCCGTCGGGCAGGGGTCCGTGCTCGGCCTCCCACGCCTTGATGTGGTCGACCTCGACGAGGAAGTCGGGGTCCTTCGCCGCCTGCTCGGAGAAGTCGAGGACGGCGGCGGGGGCGATCAGCCTGCTCACCGGGACGGAGGCCACGTCGGCGAGGTCCTTGCCGGTGACCCAGTGGTTGGGGGCGTCGAAGTGGGTGCCGGTGTGTTCGCCCGTGCGGATGTTGTTCCAGTACCAGGCGGGGCCGCGGTCGTCGTAGCGGCTGATCTCCTCCAGTGCGAAGACCTGTGTCTGGCCGAAGGGTTCGGGGAGCTGGATCACGGGGGTCTCGGCGGAGAGCGGCGCGGTGAGGTCGACGACCTCCACAAAGCCGCCGCGCAGGGCGGTCAACAGGGCTTGGAGCACGGACATGACGGCCTCCGGACTGTCGTGGGCGCGGAACGCGTTGACGACCCTCGCACCCGCCGCAGGGCGCGTCCAGCATCCCGGCGCGGCCCGGAAATCGGTCCAGGACTCGCGAATTGGCCTTGGCCCGCGGCGCGCGGCGCCTCTAGCGTCGACGGCATGCGAATCCGAATCGTCGACGCGTTCACCGACCGCCCGTTCGCCGGCAACCCGGCCGGGGTCCTGCTCCTGGACGCCTTCCCGGACGACAACTGGTTGCAGAGCGTGGCCCTGGAGGTCAACCACGCCGAGACGGCGTTCGCCCACCGGCTGCCCGCGGGCGGCGAGGCCGACTGGGCGCTGCGCTGGTTCACCCCGGTCGCCGAGGTGAACATGTGCGGGCACGCGACCCTGGCCACGGCGCACGTCCTGCACAGCACCAGCGCGCACACGGGTCCGGTGCGGTTCGCGACCCGCAGCGGCGTGCTCATCGCGACGCCGGGCGACGACGGCTGGATCACCCTCGACTTCCCGACGGCGCCGCTGACCCCGGTGGCGCTGCCGGAGGGGGTCGCCGAGGCGCTGGGCGCGGAGCCGCTGGCCGCGTTCTACACGGGGCCCGACGTCGGGGACCTGCTGATCGAGCTGGCCGACGAGAAGACCGTGCACGCCCTGCGGCCCGACCACAAGGCGCTCGGCGCGTTCTCCGCGCGCGGGATCATCGCCACGGCCCGGGCGGAGAACCCGGAGCTGGGCTACGACTTCGTGTCGCGGTGCTTCTTCCCCAACGTCGGCATCGACGAGGACCCGGTCACCGGCAGCGCCCACACGGCGCTGGCCCCGCACTGGTCGGCCCGCCTCGGCCGCGACGACCTGACCGGCCTCCAGGCCTCCCCGCGCTCCGGCCGGGTCCGCACCACCCTCCAGGGCTCCCGCACCCTCCTGACGGGCCGGGCGGTCACGACGATCGAGGGCGAACTCCTGGTCTAGGGCCGAGCGGACGGATCACGCCGTGGGGAGCCAGGAAACGTGGCCCGCGAGCAGCGCATAGCCGACGAAGGCTCCGATGTCGAGCAGGGAATGCGCCACCACCAGGGGACCCACCCGGCCCCACCTGCGGTACAGGTAGACGAAGACCACGCCCATCACCATGTTGCCGATGAACCCGCCGATGCCCTGGTAGAGGTGGTAGGACCCCCGCAGTACGGAACTGGCCACCAGGGCCGTGCCGGGGGTCCAGCCGAGCTGGCCCAGTCTGCGCAGCAGATAGCCGACGACGATGACCTCTTCGAGGATCGCGTTCTGGAGGGCCGAGAGGATCAGCACGGGGTACTTCCACCACACGTCGGGCAGCGCCTCGGGCACCACCGTGAGGTTGAAGCCGAGACCGCGTGCGGCCAGGTAGAAGGCGATGCCGGTGCTGCCGATGACCGCCGCGATCCCGGCGCCGCGGGCGAGGTCGAACCACGGCCTGGTGCGGTCGAAGCCGAGGGTGCGCAGGCTGCCGCCCTCGCGCAGCAGCAGGTGCGCGACGAGCAGGACGGGCACGAGGGAGGAGGCGATCCCGAACAGCTGCCAGGCGAGATCGAGCCAGGGACGGCCCGGTGCGGCCGAGGCGTTGAGGGTCGCCGCCTGGTCCTTGAGGCCGCCCGGTTTGGTGACCGATCCGACAAAACTGATCAGGGCGGACACTCCGCTCGCACCGAGCGAAAGCCCCAGAACGAGCAGTGTCTCGTCACGGAGGATCCGCCGCGAGGACCGCTCCGGCGGAAGGGAATCAGCCACCGCACCCGTCTCTGCCTGCACACCTGACTCCAATTCAGTAATCCCGTCCCATGCCCCGTGCGGCCCCGCTAGGGTCCTCGAAAGAACTTACGAAGATCGTGCGTGACAGGCCGTCGGGGGACGGACACCGTACGGAGCGTGCCTCCCACCGCGTGCCATACGGCCGGCTGATCGCCAGCAGGTCCGACAGGGAGGGGCACCACCGTCATGGGACGTCACAGCTTGCCCGATCAGTATGGGGCGGGCGGCAGCGACCCCCGTCCACGTGCCCGCCGCCGCTCGGTGGCGGTCGCGACGGTGCTCGTCCTGACCGTCGCGGGCGGCGCCGCGGCGGCCGTGCAGAGCGGACTGCTCTCCTTCGGTTCCTCCTGCCGCGAGGACGCGGTGAAGCTCCGGTTCGCGGCCTCCCCCGACATGGCCCCGGCCCTGAGCGCTGCGGCGGACCGGGCCCGGGACGACGCCCTCACCTCCGACGGGCGCTGTGTGGACGTGTCGGTGACGGCGAGCGACGCATACAAGGTCGCGGACACCCTGCTCGCGGGCCGCAAGCCGGACGCGCAGGTGTGGGTGCCGGACTCGGAGCTGTGGGTCGACCGGGTCGCGGCGGACACGAAGGCCACCGAGGTGACGCCGGTCGGCAGCTTCGCCTCCTCGCCGGTCGGGGTGGCGATGGTGCCGCAGGCCGCGCAGTCGCTGGGCTGGCCGGAGAAGACGTACTCGTGGATCGAGCTGGCGGGCGCGGCCCTGGCGGACGACTCGCTGAAGCTGGGCGCGGCCGATCCCGCGCGCAGTGCGACGGGGCTGCTGGCGCTGAGTCGGCTCACCTCGGCCGCCGGGCAGCTGGAGGGCGGGGACACCCAGGCCGCGGCGATGATGAAGACCCTCTCGCAGCGCACCTCCGACAGCGACACGCAGGTCGTCGACACACTGCCACGTGACTCCTCGGGCACCGAGCAGGGCAACCCCAAGCGCAACCAGGCGCTGATCCTGAGCGAGCAGGCGGCGTTCGCGTACAACGCCTCGGGGGACGGGGACGGCCTCGACCTCTTCTACCCGAAGGACGGCTCGCCCCGCCTCGACTTCCCGTACACGCTCGTCGACCAGGCGGCGCTGACCACGGACGAGAGCCGGGCGGCCCTCAGGTTCGTCAACTACCTGGGCAAGCCGGAGCAGCAGAAGCTGCTGCACGAGCACGGTTTCCGCACCTCCGGGGACGAGGTGCCGCGCACGCTCGTGACGGGCGCGGGCGGCGACAAGCCCCAGCCGTACGCGCGGGAGGCCGCGGAACCGGCGTCCGAGGCGGAGCTCCAGGAGGCGCTCGGCACCTGGACGATCACCGTGCAGAGCGCGCGGGTCACGACGGTGGTGGACGCGTCGTCGTCGATGTCCGAGCAGGTGCCGGGCACGGGCCGGTCCCGGATGGAGGTGACGAAGGCGTCCCTCCTCCAGGCGCTGGCGACGTTCACCCCGGAGGACGAGATCGGGCTGTGGGAGTTCTCCACGAAGCTCGACGGGGACAAGGACTACCGCGTCCTCGTCCCCACGGACCGGCTGGGCGACTCCAAGGGCTCCGGCACCCAGCGCGACCGGCTCTCCGCCGCGTTCGGCGACCTGGCCCCGGTCCCCGGCGGGGCGACGGGCCTGTACGACACGACGCTCGCCGCCTACAAGGACGCCGTCGCCTCGTACGCCGAGGGCAGGTTCAACGCTCTGGTCGTCCTGACCGACGGGGTCAACCAGGACCCGGGCAGCATCACACGCGGCGCGCTGCTCGACCGGCTGGAGGAGCTGGTCGATCCCGAACGTCCGGTGCCGCTGATCATGATCGCGGTCGGTCCGGACGCGGACCGCGAGGAGGCCGACCAGATCGCCCGGATCACCGGCGGGACCGGCGAGCAGGTCAACGACCCGGCGCAGATCCACGAGGTGATCCTCAAGGCGATCGTGACGGCGGGCGCCCAGGGCGGCGCCCGGCGCTGATCCTCACCCGAGGGGCACCGGCTCGGGCAGGCCCACCGGCCAGGTGTGCACCGGCTCCCCGAGATGCATCAGCTCGCTGTATCTGCGGGTCGTCGCGGCCAGCGCGGCCCCCCGGTCGAGCCCCGACTCCAGCGCCCGGTGGAAGGTGGCCGACTGCCACGCCGCGCCGTTGGTACGGCGCCTGCACCGCTCGTCGATGACCCCGAGGTAGTGGTCCCGGTCCGCCGGATCCACCCCCCACGCGTCCAGCCCGGCCTCGGCGAGCGGCAGCAGTTCGTCGCGTACGAGGGTGACGGCGTCGACCGTGACCGGGGCGCCGTAGCGACCGCGCCGGGGCCAGTCGAGGCGGGCGTCGATGCCGTGCCGGCAGGCGGCGTCGAAGTTGGCGGCGGCCGTCTCGAAGGGCAGCCGGGTCCAGACCGGCCGGGACTCCTCGGCGAGGGCGCGGACGACGCCGTAGTAGAAGGCGGCGTTGGCGATGACGTCGGTGACGGTGGGGCCCGCGGGCAGGACGCGGTTCTCGACGCGCAGGTGGGGCACGCCGTCGGCGATGCCGTACACGGGGCGGTTCCAGCGGTACACCGTGCCGTTGTGCAGGACGAGTTCGGCGAGGGAGGGGACACCGCCGGCGTCGAGCACGTCGAGGGGTTCCTCCTCGTCGCAGATCGGCAGGAGGGCCGGGAAGTAGCGCAGGTTCTCCTCGAAGAGCTCGTGCGCGGAGGAGATCCACCGCTCGCCGAACCAGGTACGCGGCCGTACGCCCTGGGCCTGGAGTTCGGGCGGGCGGGTGTCGGTGGACTGCTGGAAGAGCGGAGGCCGGGACTCGGGCCACAGCTCACGCCCGAACAGGAACGGGGAGTTGGCGCCGATGGCGACCTGGACGGCGGCCACGGCCTGGGCGGCGTTCCACACGTCGGCGAAGCGGCCCGGGGTGACCTGGAGGTGCAGTTGCACGGAGGTGCAGGCGGCCTCGGGGGCGATGGACTTCGAGGTGCAGACGAGGTGTTCGACGCCGTCGATGTCGAGGGTGAAGTCCTCGCCCCGGGCGGCGACGATCTGGTCGTTGAGGAGCCGGTAGCGGTCGACCTCGGAGAGGTTGGAGGAGACCAGGTCGTCCCGGTCGAGGGTCGGCAGAATGCCGATCATCACGATCCCCGCGTCGAGTTCACCCGCTTTCCGGTGGGCATATGCCAACGCCGTCCGTATTTCCTCGGCGAGCCGGTCGAATACCCGGCCCCCCAAAGGGTGTGGGGCTATGTTGACTTCCAGATTGAACATGGCGAGTTCTGTTTGGAAATCCCGGCTGGCGATCCTTTCCAGTACCTGCCCGTTCAACATTTTCGGCATCCCGTCGGCGCCGGTGAGATTCAGTTCGATCTCCAGCCCCATGAGGTTCCTCGGGCGGTCGAACCGCTTCTGGGCCAGCAGCCGCTCCAGACCCGTCAGACACTTCTGGAGCTTGTCCCGGTAGTGCTGGCGATCCGACAGGTCGAAACGACCTGCCACGACCTTCTCCCCCATCGAAGCGTCCCTCCTCGAAGGGCGACCCCCGAAGATCGGTCGCCGTGTCCGGGTCAGGTGGGATGATGCCCAGCGGAAGCGATCGATAACGTCCCGCGCCGACCCCATGCCCGCTACGCTGGTGGAAGTGACCTGGGGCACATTCACCGGGCATGGGTCGGTGTGCGGATCCGAGTTCCCTGAACATCTCGTGAAAAACGCCGACGACAATTGGCCGACCGCACTCTTCGCATTCATCGAGGTCACGGCCGTGGGGCCGACTCGGATTCGGGATGATTCCCGCGTATCGCCGACTGATAGAACCCTTGCCCGACAGCCCGGAAGCGGCTAGACGAAACAGCGTCTGAACACGCGTCGTATAAACTCCGCGAACGAGGCAGAAGGTTGGCGCCCACGGTCGTAGTGATCCTGCCGTCAGGTGACGTGCGGCAGACCCCATCCCCCGGCTCCTCCAGCACGCGCACCCCGACCCGGACCCCGCCTCTCTACCACCCGCGAGCTGACAGCGCCGTCCGCCCACGCCCTCGCGCCACCGTGCCTGTCGAATGAGAGGCGACCCACCATGCCGCTGCATGTGCCCCCGGTCCCCGCGCCCGCCCTTCGCTCCGTTCTCACCGCACTGGGTTCGCCCACCGCCGTCCGCGAGGCCCGGACCCCGTCCCTGCGGACCGCCCAGGGCCCGGTCACACCCGAACTCCCCCTGCCGCTGCACGTCCTGGACGACATCACCGCCGCGGGGGTGTCCGCCACCCGTCTCGCCGGGTGGCGGTTCCTGATCCGTTGCGGAGAGCGCGCGGTGGCCGCGGCCGACACCCGCACGACCCCGGACGGCTGGGCCTTCTCGCACTTCTTCGAGGGCCCCTACATCGCCTCCACCGAACGCGCGCTGCGCCAGGCGGAGACGATGCAACAGCCATACCAGCCCCGCCTGCTGTCGGTGCCGGGCCTGTACATGCTGACCCTCTGGCTGCACGGCGACCTCACGGCGGACGGCGCCGCCGGCCACCCCGCCGCCACCGATCTGCTCGTGCCGCTCGCGCCCGCCCCACCCGGTATCGCCGCCCACCGGCCGCACCGCGTCGCCGAACTCCTCCCGGTGCTCACCCACCGCGTGACGCCCGCGCGCCTCCTCGGCCAGCCCGTCTGAGATCGCGGGCCGGACCCCGAACGGCGCACGAGCCGCGCTCGATCGAACGTCGACCCCCGTCTGGGACCATGGCTCGTACGAGCTTTCTCTGGCTCGTACGAGCCTTCTCAGCGCCTGCGACCCATCCGGACTAGTTCTATCCGGCCATCGCGAACCACCCGAAGCGACAGCTCAGTTGGAATGAACCGTCCGCGCGGGTGATGCGTCATGAACCTGTGAGGAGCGGTGCTGCCAAATCCCTGCGGATCGACGCCCGTGGGGCAACACTGGTTCCGACCGACTTATCACAACGGGGGCGGCCATGAAACCCACGACAAAGCGAAAGATCCCACCCATGTGCCAGCACCAGCCACCGTGCCCCACCGCAGAGTCCGCCGACCGGGAGTCCGCCCGCCTTGTGGCGCACCACCCGGAGCAGGGATGGAGCCTGCTGTGCAACGGCGTTCTGCTCTTCGAGGACACCGGTGAGCTCCTGCCCGACGGACAGATCATCGCCCCGCACCGCCCACTGGGCACCGAACAGGTGATGACCGCCGCCTGAGGCGCACCGGACGGCCACGGCCGCCCGGAGACCGAGAGGGGCCGGACGCGGACACCCTGCCGCGAACCGGCCCCGACGCATGTCCGGGTCCGGTCACTGCGCGTAGCGCCGCGGGCGCCGTACGCTGATCCGCCGCGATCCCCTCCCCTCCCCGGTCGTTTTCCGGAACACTTCTGGAAGTTTCACTCCGTCGACGGAGGTGGGGAGTTGGCAGCAGACGAGGGCGGCACCGCCGGGCCGGCCGGCCGCGTCACGATCGCCGAGATCGCCCGGCA
Organism: Streptomyces sp. NPDC090106; assembly: GCF_044747265.1. NCBI lineage: Bacteria > Bacillati > Actinomycetota > Actinomycetes > Kitasatosporales > Streptomycetaceae > Streptomyces > Streptomyces sp. NPDC090106. The sequence continues at coordinate 105,475 of NZ_JBIVDS010000020.1, forward strand.
GGCCGGGGTCTCGGTGCCCACGGTGTCCCGGGTCGTCAACGGCCGTTCCGATGTCTCGCCCCGCACCCGGGCCCTGGTCGAGGAGCTGCTGCGGCGGCACGACTACCGCCGGCGCCCCGCCGCCGGACCCGGTGCCGCCCTGCTCGACCTGGTCTTCAACGACCTGGACAGCCCCTGGGCGGTGGAGATCATCCGAGGGGTCGAGGAGGTCGCGCACGCGGCCGGGGTGGGCACGGTGGTCTCGGCGATCCACGGCCGTTCCGGGGACGCCCGGGAGTGGATGCGCAATCTGCGGGCCCGCGCCTCCGACGGCGTCATCCTGGTCACCTCGGACCTGGACCCCCTGCTGCACGAGGAGTTGCGCGTCCTCGGTGTCCCGCTGGTCGTCGTCGACCCGGCGGGTTCGCCCACCCTCGACGCCCCGACGATCGGTGCCGCGAACTGGTCCGGCGGCATGGCGGCCACCCGGCATCTGCTCTCGCTCGGCCACCGCAGGATCGCGATGATCGCGGGCCCGCCCCGGCTGCTCTGCTCCCGGGCCCGGTTCGACGGCTACCGCGCGGCCCTGGAGGGCGCGGGGCTCACCGTCGACGACGAGCTCGTCGTCCCCGGCGACTTCCGCCCCGAGTCCGGGTTCACCGGCTGCTCCGCGCTGCTCGACCTGCCCCGGCCGCCGACCGCGGTCTTCGCGGCGAGCGACCAGATGGCGCTCGGCGCGATCGAGGCGCTGCGGCAGCGCGGGCTGCGGGTGCCGCAGGACATGAGCCTGGTCGGCTTCGACGACCTTCCGGAAGTCCGTTGGTCCGCGCCGCCGTTGACGACCGTACGGCAGCCGCTCGCCGAGATGGGCAAGCTCGCCGTGCGCACCGTGCTCGGGCTCGCGCGCGCGGAACGGCCGGACGCGCCGAGGGTGGAACTCGGCACGGAGCTGGTGGTGCGGGCCAGCACGGCCCCCTGTGACCCACGGGAGTCCGGCCCTCAGGTGCCCTCGGGCCGGTACGGCGCTCTGTGACACGACTCCGGCCCGGTGGTGGGCCACACCGCCGGGCCGGGTCGCGTCCCGGCGGACTCCCCTCCTTGCCCAGCCGCCGGGCGTCTCACCGCGGGACGGCTACCTCAGCGCGTCCCGGATCGCGAAGTACGCGGGCTTGGGCAGGAGTTGCTCGTCCCAGGGCAGGGCGGCGCCCTGGCCCTCGAAGAACGCGGGGATCCAGCTGTACTTGTCCGTGTAGTCCCAGACGGTGATGCCGACGCAGCGCCGCACCGCGAGGCAGGCGTCGGTCAGGTCGGCGTACCACTGGGCCTGCTGGGCGAGCTTCTCCTCGGTCGCGGGCAGGATCATGCGGATGTCGACCTCGGTGAGCGCGGTGTCCAGACCGAGCTTCGCGAAACGGCGCAGGTTCTCCTCCAGCGAGGTGGGATAGCCGTACTGGAGGGCCAGATGGGCCTGGAGGCCGATGCCGTCGAGGGGGACGCCCTGGGCCTTCAGCTCCTTGGCGAGGGCGTAGTAGGCGTCGCTCTTCGCGCCGACCGTCTCGATGTTGTAGTCGTTGAGGTAGAGCTTGACCTTGGGGTCGGCCTGGCGGGCCCAGCGCAGGGCGTCGGCGATGTAACCGGGGCCGAGGGTGCGGTAGAAGACGGTGTCGCGCCAGGTGCCGTCCTCGTTGAACGCCTCGTTGACGACGTCCCAGGCGAAGACCTTGCCGCGGTAGTGGCGCACCTCGGTCTGGATGTGGTTCTTCAGGACGGCCCGCAGTTCGTCGGCCGTCCACTCCTTGCCGGTGAGCCAGCCGGGGAGCTGGCTGTGCCAGACCAGGGTGTGGCCACGCACCTTCTGGTGGTGGGCGCGGGCGAAGTCGACGATCTCGTCGCCCTTGGTGAAGTCGAAGACGCCCTGCTGGGGTTCGGTGGCGTACCACTTCATGCCGTTGCCGGGGGTGATCTGGTCGAACTCGGAGCCCAGCACGGCCTTGTAGGGCTCGTCGACGAGTTCGGGGTTGTCGGTGGCGCTGCCGAAGTAGCGGCCGTGGCGCTGGGCGAGGTCGGCGAGGGTGGGGTCCCGGTGACCGGCCTGGGCGGTGGGGGCGGTGACCGCCACCAGGACCGCGGCGACGACGCCGGCGAGTCTCAGACGGTGGGTGCGCATGGTGCGACTCCTCACGTGCGGGGGTGGGTGAGCCGTACGGGGTGGGCCGTCAGCCTTTGGTGGCTCCGGCGGTGAGGCCGCCGACGAGCTGGCGTTCGGCGACCGAGTAGAAGGCGAGGGCGGGGACCATCGCGAGGACGAGATAGGCGAAGACGCGCGCGTACTCGGCGGAGTACTGGCCCTGGAACTGCTGGACGCCGATGGGCAGCGTCCACCAGGTGTTGTCGGTGAACACCAGCAGCGGCAGCATGAAGTTGTTCCAGCTCGTGACGACGGCGAGCACCGAGACCGTGCCGAGCGCGGGCCGCGCCATCGGCAGCAGCACCCGCCACATGAACCCGAGCGGTCCGCAGCCGTCGAGGGTGGCCGCCTCCTCCAACTCCCCCGGGATCTCGCGGAAGAAGGCCCGCAGGATGATGATGGTCATCGGCAGCCCGAACGCGGCCTGCGGCAGGATCACCCCCAACGGGTTGTCCAGCAGCCCCAGTTGGCGCAGCAGCAGGAACAGCGGCAGGGCGGCCACCGCGAAGGGGAACATCAGCCCCATCGTGAAGAAGGTGAACAGCACCTCCCGCCCCCGGAACGCGAACCGCGCGAAGGAGAACGCGGCGAGCGCCGACACGGCGACGACGAGCACGGTCGTGGCGATCGCGATCAGCGTGCTGTTGCCGAGCAGCTTCCAGAAGTCGCCCGAGCCGAGGATGTCCGTGTAGTTCCCGGTCAGCCAGTGCTCGGGCAGCCCGAAGGGGTTGCGGGACAGCTCGTCGGTGGACTTGAAGCCGGACAGGACGGCGTAGACGAGCGGGACGACCATGAGGGCGCCGACGAGGACGAGGATGCCGTGCAACGGCAGTGACCGTGTGTTCCGGCGGCTCATTTCCCGGCCCCCCTCATCGTCGTGGTGGCCCCTTCGAGGTCGCGGCGGAGCACGAACCGCTGGTAGGCGAGGGCGAAGACGAGGCAGATGCCGAACATGACGACACTGATCGCGCTGGCGTAGCCGACCTGGTAGCGCTTGAAGCCGTACTGGAACATCGTGACGGCCATGGTCTCGGAGTGGTGGTCGGGTCCGCCCTGGGTGACCACCCACACGAGGTCGAAGAGCTGGATCGACCCGATGACGGACAGGAACACGCTGATCCGGATCGTCGGCGCGAGCAGCGGCAGGGTGACGCTGCGGAACCGCTGCCAGGGGCCGGCCCCGTCGATCAGCGCCGCCTCGGTCAACTCCTTGGGCACGGACTGGAGTCCGGCCAGGTAGAGCATCATATGGAAGCCGAAGTACTTCCACGTCATGACGATGAAGAGCGTCGCCATGACGTACGAGGGGTCGGCGAACCACTCGCCGCCGACGCCGTCCAGGCCGATGCCGCCGAGGAGATGGTCGGCGAGACCGTCGTCCGGGGCGAACACCATGCTGAACAGGACGCCGGTGATGGCCTCGGAGAGCACGTAGGGCGCGAAGAACAGCATCCGGTAGACGGCCCGGCCGCGCAGCCGCTGGTTGAGGAGGACGGCCATGGCGAGCGCGAAGGGGAGCTGGATCGCGAGGGAGAGCAGGACCAGGACGAGGCAGCGCCACAGGTCGCCCAGGAACACGGGGTTGTGGAAGAGGTCGGTGAAGTTGTCGACGCCGACGTAGTCCTCGGGCATCCCGAAGCCGCCCCAGCGGAAGAACGCGGCGTACAGCGCGAACAGCATCGGCAGCAGCACGAGCCCGGTGAACAGCACCAGGGCGGGGACCTGGAACCCCATCGCCGTCAGCCAGTCGAGCAGGCGGCGCCGGGCCCGCCCCCGGCGCGCGTCGGCGTCCGGGGGCGGCGGACCGGCGTCGGGGCCGCTGCGCTTGTCTGCGAGGAACGTGGAGGTCATCGCGTGCTACTGCTCTTCCTTCGCGGCCTTCGTGATCGACTGGGCGACCTGTTCGGGGGACTTGGAACCGGCGATGAGCGCGGCGACGCTGTCGTTGACCTCCTGGCCGACGGCGGGCGCGTACGCCTGGTCGAGGTAGAGCTGGAAGCCGGTGGCGCCGTTCAACTGGGTCTGTACGGCCTTGATGTTGGGGTCGGTGATGGCGCTCTCGGCGTCGGGGACGACGGGCAGCACGCCGGTCTTCTTGACGAGTTCGAGGTCGGTGGCCTCGGAGGCGAAGAACTTCAGGAAGTCGACGGCCGCCTGGGGGGCTCCGCGGCGCAGGGCGTGTCCGCCGCCTCCGCCGAACACCTCGGTGAGGGAGCCCTTTCCGCCCTCGACCGCGGGGAACGGGAAGAAGCCGAGGTCCTTGCCGAGTCCCTTGCCCGCGTCGGCCTCCACGGCGGGCGCCCACTGGCCCATGAGCTCCATGGCCGCCTTGCCGTTGCCGACGCTGGCGGCCTGGCCGGTGGGGGTGGAGTAGGCCGCGTTGAGGAAGCCCTTCTGGAACGGCTGGAGATCGACGAGGGTCTTGAGGTGGGTGCCGGCCTCGACGAACTCGGCGCCGGTGAAGTCCTGGTCGTCGTAGGCCTTCTGGAGGGCGCCGGCGCCCGCGGTGCGCATGGCGAGGTAGGCCCAGTAGTACATGCCGGGCCACTTCTCCTTGCCGGCCAGGGCGAGCGGGGTGATCTGCTTCGACTTGAGCTTGCTGACTGCTTCCAGGAACGCGCCCCAGGTGGTGGGGGGTTCGGCGATCCCGGCCTGCTGGAAGAGCGCCTTGTTGTACCAGAAGCCGATCATGCCGATGTCGAACGGGATGCCGTACACCTTGTCGTCGAGGAGGTACGGCTCCTTGGCGACCTTCAGCAGGCCGTCGGCCCACGGCTTGGTCCTGTCGGTGAGGTCCTCGACGAGTCCGGCGTCGACCTGCTGCTTGAGCACGCCGCCGCCCCAGGTGTGGAAGATGTCGGGGAGCTTCCCCGAGGCGATCAGCGCCGTCATCTTGGATTTGTAGGCGTCGTTCTCCAACTGGACGATCTTTATCCTGACCTTGGGGTTCTGCGCCTCGAACTTCTTGGCGAGGCTTGCCCAGACGCCCTTGGCCGGTTCGGTGGTGGAGATGTTCCACCACTCGACGGTGGTCGTTCCGTCGGACGACCCGCCGTCGGAGTCGTCACCACCGCAGCCGCTCACCGCGGTCATCGTCAGACCGGCCGCGGCGGACGCCGCCAGGAAGCCGCGGCGGGACAGTGCCGGGTCGCCCATCATGCGCTCCTCGGGGTACGGGACGGCGTCCACGTCCGTCCTCGTCGAAAGTTTCGGAACTGATCCTGAAAGCTTCGTTGCTGCCGCACCCTAGAGACAGCTCCCAAGGGGAGGCAAGCCCTCGTACACGGCGAATCCCTTTCTTCTTCGCACGCAAGGGAGGTGAGCCGAGTTCAGCCCGGCACCCAGGGCAGCGAAACATTCGGCTTCAGCAACGAACATTACGGAGCGCAGAACCGCACAAAAGACCGTGTCCCCGGCATCGGCTTCCGATGCCGGGGACACGGTGGGGAGGAGCCGGTGGGATCAGAGGCCGACGTCCCTGCCGCGGATGTCCTCCAGGGACTCGCGCCGCACGAGCAGCCGCGCCTGCCCGTCACGCACGGCGGCCACCGGAGGACGGCCGACCATGTTGTAGCCGGAGGCCATCGACAGGTGGTAGGCGCCCGCGACCGGCACGGCGAGCAGATCGCCCGGGCGCAGGTCGCCGGGGAGTTCGACGTCGGCGGCCACGACGTCGCCCGCCTCGCAGTGCCGCCCCACGACGGTCACCCGCGCGGGCGCCGCGGCACTGTGCCGCCCGGCCAGCCGGGGCGCGTACCGCACGCCGTACAGCGCGGGGCGGGGGTTGTCGCTCATGCCGCCGTCGACGGCGACGTAGGTGTGCGATCCGGTGCGCTTGACGGCGAGGACGCGGTAGACGACGACACCGGCGGGCCCGACGACGGCCCGCCCGGGTTCGATGAGGAGCCGGGGCACCGGCAGCTCCGCCGAGGCGCAGGCGTCCGCCAGCTCCGCGCGCACCCTGCGGGCCAACGAGGTGAGATCCAGGGCCGGTTCACCCGGGCGGTAGGCGATCCCGTGGCCGCCGCCGAGGTCGAGTTCGGGCAGGACGAGGCCGTGCTGCTCGTGCAGCCGGGCCATCAGCCCGACCATCCGGCGCACGGCGGCGAGATACGGCTTGACGCTGGTGATCTGCGAGCCCAGGTGGCAGTGCAGACCGGTGAGGCGCAGCTGCGGCTGGTCCAGGATGCGGGCGATGGCGTGCTGGGCGTACCCGTCGCAGATGCTGAGCCCGAACTTCTGGTCCTCGGTGCCGGTACGGATCTTGTCGTGGCCGCCCGCGCTGATCCCGGGCACGACCCGGACCATGACCTTCTGCTGCCCGCCGGGTCCCACGGCGGCGGCCAGCCGGGCGATCTCGGACGGGCTGTCGATGACGATCCGCCCGACGCCCAGGCGCAGCGCGGTCTCCAGATCGCGCGGGCTCTTGGCGTTGCCGTGCAGCACGATCCGCTCGGCCGGGAAGCCCGCGGTGACGGCGAGTTCGAGTTCGCCGGCCGAGCACACGTCGAGCCCGAGGCCCTCCTCCTCCACCCAGTGGACCATCGCCCGGCACAGGAACGCCTTGGCGGCGTAGAGGACTTCGGCGTCCGGGAAGGCGTCCCGGTAGGTGCGGCAGCGGTCGCGGACCTCGTCCTCGTCCAGGACGTAGACGGGGGTGCCGAAGCGGTCGGCGACCTCGGCCAGGGCCACGCCCTCGACCCGCAGGTCGCCGGGGCGGGGTTCGGTGGTGGAGGCGGGCCACACGGTGAGGGCGCCGACGCCCGTTTCCTGCACGACGGTCATCGCACGGCCTCGACTCGCACGGCGGGAACGGACTCGACCGGTGTGGGCGCAGGCGCGGAGAACGGGGGGTCCAGGGTGAGGATGACGGCGCCGAGGGGCGCGGTCAGTGCCCGCAGCGCGGGCTCGGCGAGCCTGATCCAGGGCTGCCGGGCGCCGAGCGTGGCGACCAGCCGCCGCTCGGAGGTGAAGCCGACGGCCGTACGGTCGCCGAGGGGGGTGCGGAACAGCCGCGCGACGTGTCCCGAGGGTCCCGGCCGGACCGGAACGAACAGGGCTCCGGCCGGGGACCGATCAAGGGGTTCGGGGTCGTCGTCGCACAGGATGCCGGTCATGGATTCCTCCGAAGGTCGGTGCGGGCCGCCCACCAGGGCGTGCCCTCGACGCTATGCCCGCCCCTGCGGGGTCCGGACCGGCCCCTGACGCGACGCTGACGCCGCCGCCCCGCGCTCTGACGCGTTGCTGACGCGGGGCGTCAGGGAAGCGCCAGGAAGTGACGCCCGGGCTGGCCGGGGGCCCGGCACCGGAGGTGGGATGGGACCCGTCCGGTAGCCGCCCGCGGGAACGCCCGCGGGCCCGCACGCAGAACGGCGGGACACATGTCCGACTCACCCGTTACCCCAGGCGCAGCCGGCTCGTCCGGCTCCCGCGGTGCGCGGATCGTGGTGGGGGTCAGCGGCTCTCCCGGCAGCCTCACCGCCCTGTCCCGGGCAGCCGAGGAGGCGCGTGCCCGGCGGGCCGAGCTGTGGCCGGTACTGGCCTGGCAGCCGCCCGGCGGCGGCGACCTGGTCGCCCGGCGCGCTCCGGCACCGGCCGCGCCGCACGACGTGTGGCAGCGGCTGGCCCGGGAGCGGCTGCTCGGCATCCTCGCGGACGTGTTCGGGAACGCCGGCCCGGGCGTGGGCATGTGCGCCCTGGTCGCGCACGGCACCCCCGGGCTCGCCCTGGTGGAGGTCGCCGACCGCGAGAACGACGTGCTGGTCGTCGGCGCGGGCCGGCGCAGCCCCTGGCACCGCGCCTGCCACCGCTCGGTGACCCGCTACTGCCTCTCCCACGCCGCCTGCCCGGTCCTCGCGGTGCCCCCGTCCCCCCTGGAGCAGCACCTGACGACCGCGCACCGCCGCAACACCTGGCATCTGCGCCTGGACACCCGGGAGCTGGACCGCGGCACCGGGGCGAGGGGCCAGGGCTGGTGGCCGAAGGTCCGCTAGGGCGTGCGCCCGAAGGTCCGCCCGTGCGGATGGCCGAAGGCTGGACCGCGGCACCGAGGCGTGGGGCCGGGGCGGATGGCCGAAGGCCCGCACCGCGGGCGGGGCCCGTGTGCGTGCCGGGAGGACTCGGCACCGCCCAGCGGGCTACGGGACCTCCGCCGCCGACACCCCTTCGCGTCCCTCCCCTCCCCGCAGGGCGAGCACCATCGTCAGCCCTCCCCCGGGTGTGTCCTCGGCCGTGAGGGTGCCTCCCATCGCCTCCGCGAAACCGCGTGCGACGGCGAGGCCGAGCCCGACGCCCGCCCCGCGCGGGGCGTCGCCGTAGCGCTGGAAGGGCTCGAAGATGCGTTCCTTGGCGTCGTCCGGCACGCCCGGCCCCCGGTCGACGACCCGTACCTCGACCCGCCCGGCGAGGGCGCTCGCGGCGACCAGGACGGGTTCGCCGTCCGGGCTGTACTTGACGGCGTTCTCCACGACGTTGGCGACGGCCCGCTCCAGCAGCCCCTTGTCGACGGCGACCATGGGCAGCGTCTCCGGGATGTCGAGCACGACGCTGTCCTCGGGAACCCCGCCGAGCGCCATCGGCACCACCTCGTCGAGGTCGGTGTCCCGGATGAGCGGGGTGACGGTGCCGGTCTGGAGGCGGGACATGTCGAGGAGGTTCCCCACCAGGAGGTCGAGCCGGTCCGCGCCCTCCTCGATCGCCGCGAGCAGTTCGCCCTCGTCCTCCTCGGACCAGGCCACGTCGTCGGAGCGCAGGGAGGAGACGGACGCCTTGATCCCGGCGAGAGGGGTGCGCAGGTCGTGGCTGACGGCGGCCAGCAGGGCGGTGCGGATGCGGTTGCCCTCCGCCAGCTCCGCGGCGCGGTCGGCCTCTTCGCGGAGCCGGCGCCGGTCCAGGACGACGACGGACTGCGCGGCGAACGCGGCCAGCACCCGGCGGTCCTCGGCGGGCAGCACCCGTCCGGTGAGCGCGAGCGCCATGTGGTCGCCGACGGGGACGTCCACGTCGGCGTCGTCCGGGTCCTGGCACGGCCGCGGCCCGACGCTGCCCGCGCAGGTCCACGGGTCGACGTCGCCCGCCCGCTCCAGCAGCGCCACCGACCGCATCCCGAAGGTCTCCCGGACCCGTTCGAGCAGCGCCTCGAGGCTGGTCTCGCCGCGCAGCACGTTGCCCGCGAGGAAGGACAGGATCTCCGACTCGGCCCGCAGCCGCGCCGCCTGATGGGTGCGGCGGGCCGCGAGGTCCACCACGGACGCGACGGCCACGGCCACTCCGACGAATATCGCGATGGCCACGACGTTCTGCGGGTCGGCGATGGTCAGCGTGTGCACGGGCGGGGTGAAGTACCAGTTCAGCAGCAGCGAGCCGACCACGGCGGAGGCCAGCGCCGGCGCCAGGCCGCCGAGGAGCGCCGCCGCGACCGTCAGCGTGAGGTAGAGCAACATGTCGTTGGCGAGGCCGACTTCGGGCGCGGCCCCGGCGAGCAGCGCGGTCAGGGCGACCGGTCCGAGCACGCCGGTCGCCCAGCCCCACAGGATCCGTGCCCGGCCGAGCCGGGCGCCCCGGGCCACCGGCAGTCCCCGGCCCTTGCCGACCTGGCCGTGGGTGATCAGATGGACGTCGAGGTCGGGCCCCGACTCCCGGGCGACGGTCGCCCCCACGCCGGGCCCCAGGACGTACTGCCAGGCCTTGCGCCGGGAGACACCGAGGACGATCTGGGTGGCGTTCACCCCGCGCGCGAAGTCGAGGAGGGCCGCGGGCACGTCGTCGCCGACGACATGGTGGAAGGTGCCGCCGAGATCCTCCACCAGGGCCCGTTGCAGGGCGAGTTCCTTCGGGGAGGCGGAGGTCAGGCCGTCGCTGCGGGCGATGTACACGGCGAGCACCTCGCCGCCGGCGCCCTTCTCGGCGAGCCGCACGGCCCGCCGTATCAACGTCCGGCCCTCGGAGCCGCCGGTCAGTCCGACGACGATCCGTTCCCGCGATCCCCAGATCGCCGCGACCTCGTGTTCGCTGCGGTAGGCGTTGAGGTACTCGTCGACCCGGTCGGCGACCCAGAGCAGGGCCAACTCCCGGAGGGCGGTGAGGTTCCCGGGCCGGAAGTAGTTGGACAGGGCCGCGTCGACCTTGTCGGGGCGGTAGACGTTGCCGTGCGCCATGCGGCGGCGCAGCGCCTGCGGCGACATGTCGACGAGTTCGATCTGGTCGGCGCGGCGGACCACCTCGTCGGGCACGGTCTCCTGCTGCCGGACACCGGTGATCGACTCGACGACGTCGCCGAGGGACTCCAGGTGCTGGATGTTGACGGTCGACACGACGTCGATCCCGGCCGCGAGCAGTTCCTCGACGTCCTGCCAGCGCTTGGCGTTGCGGGAACCGGGGACGTTGGTGTGGGCGAGTTCGTCGACGAGCGCGACCTGGGGCCGGCGGGCGAGGACCGCGTCGACGTCCATCTCCGTGAAGGACGTGCCCCGGTACTCCACTTCCCTGAGCGGGAGTTGTTCCAGGCCGTGCAGCAACACCTCGGTGCGGGGCCTGCCGTGGTGCTCGACGAGGGCGACCACGCAGTCCGTGCCGCGCTCGACCCGCCGGTGGGCCTCGGACAGCATCGCGTACGTCTTGCCGACGCCCGGTGCCGCGCCCAGATGGATGCGGAGCGTGCCGCGTGCCATGTTCACCCTTCGAAGCGGTAACCCATGCCGGGTTCGGTGATGAGATAGCGGGGGTGCGCGGGGTCGGGCTCCAGCTTGCGGCGCAGTTGGGCCATGTAGACGCGCAGGTAGTTGGTGTGGCCGCTGCGGGACGCGCCCCAGACCTCCTGGAGCAGGTACCGCTGGGTGACCAGGTGCCCGGGGCGGGTGACCAGCAGTTCCAGCAGCTGCCACTCGGTCGGCGTGAGCCGTACGTCGTGCCCTTGGCGCACCGCCTTCTTGGCGAGCAGGTCGATCGTGAACCCGGCCGTCTCGACCCGGGTCGTGCCGAGGGCGAGCGGGGTGTCCTCGGTGCGGCGGACCGCGGCCCGCAGCCGGGCCATGAGCTCGTCCGTACCGAACGGCTTGGTGACGTAGTCGTCGGCGCCCGCGTCGAGCGCGGCCACCTTGTCGCCGGCGGCGTGCCGGGCGGACAGCACCAGGATCGGGACCCGGGACCGGCCGCGCAGGGCCCTGATGACGTCGACGCCGTCCATGTCGGGCAGTCCCAGGTCGAGCATCACCACGTCCGGCGGGCGCGTGGCCGCCAGCCGGAGGGCCGTGGCGCCGTCGGGCGCCGCGTCCACTCCGTACCGGCGTGCCCGCATGGTGATCACGAGTGCCCTGACCAGCTGGGGGTCGTCCTCCACGACCAGCACGCGGGTCATCGGTTCAGTCGCCCTCGGCCAGCGCCTTGAGCGCGATGTTGAGCTCCAGGACGTTGACCCGGGGCTCCCCGATGAAGCCGAGCGTGCGGCCCGTGGTGTGGTCCGCCACGAGCTTCTCCACCTGGGCGACGGTCAGTCCGTTCCGCTCGGCGACCCGGTGGACCTGGAGGTCGGCGTAGGCCGGGGAGATGTCCGGGTCGAGGCCGGAGCCGGAGGACGTGACGGCGTCGGCGGGGACCTGCGAGGGCTCGACCGTGTAGTCGGCGGTGGAGTTCTCCTTGACGACCGCGGCCTTCGCCTCCTTGACCCACTGGAGCAGTTCGGGGTTGTCGCCCGAGCGGTTGGTGGCGCCGGAGAGGATCAGCTTGTACTGGGTGTTGACCGAGTTCTCGCCGAGCCCGTTGGCCGGCCGGGGCTGGAAGTACCGGAGGCTGTAGCCCTGTTGGCCGATCAGCGAGGAGCCGACGACCTTGCCGTCCGCCGTGACCTCGGAGCCGTTCGCCTTGCCGTGGAACGCGGCCTGGGCGACGCCGGTGACGGCGAGCGGGTAGACGACACCGGTCACCAGGGTGAGTACCAGCAGGGCGCGCAGCCCCGCCCACAGCAACCGGCCGGTGTTCGATACGGAGTTGTTCATGACGGTCAGCCGATCCCGGGGACGAGGGAGAGGAGCAGGTCGATGATCTTGATGCCGATGAACGGCGCGATCAGGCCGCCGAGGCCGTAGACCGTGAGGTTGCGGCGGAGCATCCGGTCGGCGCTGACCGGCCGGTAGCGCACGCCCCGCAGGGACAGCGGCACCAGCGCGACGATGATCAGCGCGTTGAAGATCACCGCGGAGAGGATCGCGGAGTCGGGCGAGGACAGGCCCATGATGTTGAGCTTGTCCAGGCCCGGGTAGACGGCGGCGAACAGCGCGGGGATGATCGCGAAGTACTTCGCGACGTCGTTGGCGATGGAGAACGTCGTCAACGCGCCCCGGGTGATGAGGAGTTGCTTGCCGATCTCGACGATCTCGATGAGCTTGGTCGGGTCGGAGTCGAGGTCGACCATGTTGCCAGCCTCCTTGGCGGCCGACGTGCCGGTGTTCATCGCGACACCGACGTCCGCCTGGGCGAGCGCGGGGGCGTCGTTGGTGCCGTCACCGGTCATCGCGACGAGCTTGCCGCCGGCCTGCTCCCGCTTGATGAGGGCCATCTTGTCCTCGGGGGTGGCCTCCGCGAGGAAGTCGTCGACCCCGGCCTCCTCGGCGATCGCCTTGGCGGTCAGCGGGTTGTCGCCGGTGATCATGACGGTCTTGATGCCCATGCGGCGCAGTTCCTCGAACCTCTCCCGCATGCCCTCCTTGACGACGTCCTTGAGGTGGATGACACCCAGCACCCGGGCGCCGTCCGCGTCCTCCACAGCGACCAGCAGCGGGGTGCCGCCGGCCTCGGAGATACGGGTCGCGGCCGTGTCCGCGTCCTCGGCGACGGCGCCGCCGCGTTCCCGGACCCAGGCGATGACCGAACCGGCCGCGCCCTTGCGGATGCGGCGCCCGTCGACGTCCACGCCGGACATCCGGGTCTGCGCGGTGAACTCGATCCACTCCGCGCCCACCAGCTCCCGCTCGCGCAGCCCGTACCTCTCCTTGGCCAGGACGACGACGGAGCGGCCCTCGGGGGTCTCGTCGGCCAGCGACGACAGCTGGGCGGCGTCCGCGAGCTGCGCCTCGGTCGTCCCGCGCACCGGCACGAACTCGGCGGCCCTGCGGTTGCCGAGCGTGATGGTGCCGGTCTTGTCGAGGAGCAGCGTGGAGACGTCACCGGCGGCCTCGACCGCGCGGCCGGACATGGCGAGCACATTGCGCTGCACCAGCCGGTCCATGCCGGCGATCCCGATCGCGGAGAGCAGGGCGCCGATGGTCGTGGGGATCAGACACACCAGGAGCGCGACGAGCACGACCAGCGTCAGGTGCGTGCCCGCGTAGCCGGCGAGCGGCGGGAGGGTGGCGCAGGCCAGCAGGAAGACGATCGTCAGCGAGGCCAGCAGGATGTTCAGGGCGATCTCGTTCGGCGTCTTCTGCCGGGCCGCGCCCTCGACGAGGTTGATCATCCGGTCGATGAAGGTCTCGCCGGGCTTCGTCGTGATCTTGACGACGATCCGGTCGGAGAGGACCTTCGTGCCGCCGGTGACGGCCGAGCGGTCGCCGCCGGACTCCCGGATGACCGGGGCGGACTCGCCGGTGATGGCCGACTCGTCGACGGAGGCGACGCCCTCGACGACGTCACCGTCGCCGGGGATGACGTCACCGGCCTCGCAGACGACCAGGTCGCCGATCCTCAGCTCGGTGCCGGCGACGACGGTCCCGTCGACCTTGCGGGCCACGGTGTCGGTCTTGGCCTTGCGCAGGGTGTCGGCCTGGGCCTTGCCGCGGCCCTCGGCGACGGCCTCGGCGAGGTTGGCGAAGAGCACGGTCAGCCACAGCCAGGCGCTGATGGTCCAGCCGAACCAGTCGCCCGGGTCCGTGAAGGAGAAGGCCGTGGTCAGCACCGACCCGATCCACACCACGAACATCACGGGCGACTTGACCATCACCCTCGGGTCGAGCTTGCGGAAGGCCTCCGGCAGCGACCTGAGCAGCTGCCTGGGGTCGAAGAGGCCCGCTCCGACACGGCCCTCGGGGGCGGTGTGCCCGGTGGGCGCGTCCTGGTGGGGCGCGAGGGTGGAGGTGGACATGGGGTCCCGCTTCTCTGCGTCGACGTCGTGACGCGTGATGTCGGTGGTCATGACGCCAGCCCTTCGGCCAGCGGTCCCAGCGCCAGGGCGGGGAAGTAGGTGAGACCGGTGATGATGAGGATCGCGCCCACCAGCAGGCCGGTGAACAGCGGCTTCTCGGTCCGCAGGGTGCCCGCGGTGACCGGCACCGGCTTCTGCTCGGCGAGCGAACCGGCGAGCGCCAGGACGAACACCATGGGCAGGAAGCGGCCGAAGAGCATGCACAGGCCGAGCGTCGAGTTGAACCACTGCGTGTCCGCGTTCAGACCGGCGAACGCCGAGCCGTTGTTGTTGGAGGCGGACGTGTAGGCGTAGAGGATCTCGGAGAACCCGTGCGCCCCGCTGTTGGTCATCGAGTCGCCCGGGGTGGGCAGGGCCATGGCGAAGGCGGTGAAGACGAGCACCAGCGCCGGGGTGACCAGGATGTAGCAGGCGGCGAGCTTCATCTCGCGGGCGCCGATCTTCTTGCCCAGGTACTCGGGGGTCCGGCCGACCATCAGTCCGGCGATGAACACCGCGATGACCGCCATGATCAGCATGCCGTAGAGGCCGGAGCCGGTGCCGCCGGGCGCGATCTCGCCGAGCATCATGCCGAGCATGGTGATGCCGCCGCCGAGCCCGGTGAAGGAGGAGTGGAAGGAGTCGACGGCGCCGGTCGAGGTGAGGGTGGTCGCGGTGGCGAAGATCGACGAGCCGCCGACCCCGAACCGCACCTCCTTGCCCTCGTAGGCGCCGCCCGCGAGGTCGAACGCCGGTCCGTGGTGGGCGAATTCGGTCCACATCATCAGGGCGGTGAAGCCGATCCAGATGGTGGCCATCGTCGCGAGGATCGCGTACCCCTGCTTCACCGAGCCGACCATGAGGCCGAAGGTGCGGGTCAGCGCGAAGGGGATGACGAGGATGAGGAAGATCTCGAAGAGGTTGGTGAACGGCGTCGGATTCTCGAACGGGTGGGCGGAGTTGGCGTTGAAGTACCCGCCGCCGTTGGTGCCGAGCTCCTTGATGGCCTCCTGCGAGGCGACCGCGCCGCCGTTCCACTGTTGCGAACCGCCCATGAACTGCCCGACCTCGTGGATGCCGGAGAAGTTCTGGATCGCGCCGCAGGCGACGAGCACGAGCGCCGCGACGAACGCCAGCGGCACCAGGACGCGGACGACACCTCGTACCAGGTCGGCCCAGAAGTTGCCCAGTTCACCGGTCCGGGAGCGGGCGAACCCGCGCACCAGCGCCACGGCGACGGCGATGCCGACAGCCGCGGAGACGAAGTTCTGGACGGCGAGCCCGGCGGTCTGCACGACGTGACCCATGGCCTGCTCGCCGTAGTACGACTGCCAGTTGGTGTTGGTCACGAAGGACACGGCGGTGTTGAACGCCTGGTCCGGGTCGATCGAGGCGAAGCCCAGCGAGCCGGGCAGCACGCCCTGGAGCCGCTGGAGCAGGTAGAGGAAGAGGACCCCGACCGCGGAGAAGGCGAGGACACCCCGCAGATACGCGGTCCAGCGCATCTCCGTGTCGGGGTCGGCACCGATGCCCTTGTAGATCCACTTCTCGACGCGCCAGTGCTTGTCGGAGGAGTAGACGCCGGCCATGTAGGTGCCGAGGGGTATGTAGGCGAGCGCGAGCGCGCCCATCAGGGCGAGCAGTTGCAGGACGCCTGCGAGTACGGGACCCATGTCGCCCGCTGCGGCAGCAGCTGATGTCACGGTCAGAACCTCTCCGGGAAGATCAGGGCGAGGACGAGATAGCCCAGCAGGGCGACGGCCACGACGAGGCCGACGATGTTCTCGGCGGTCACAGCTTCGTCACCCCCTTGGCGACGAGAGCCACCAGCGCGAAGCACGCGATCGTGGTGATGACGAAGGCCAGATCGGCCATCGTGAACTCCTGGAGTGAGGTTCGGTGGAACAGGGACGCTTCGAGGAAACAACGCCGGCGACCGGATCCGGCCGCCGTTGACGGCTCCCTGACGCCGCCCCGCGCCCCTTTGACGCGGCTCTTACGCGAAGGCCCCGACAGACCCCCGCCCCACCCGGGAATCCCTTGTCCATGACGCTGGGTGTCCGCCCCGGCGACGCGCCCCGACCCGCCCGGCGGAACGCCTCTCCCGCTGCCGAAAGGCCCGTCACCTCGGCTCTCGCCGCCCGGGAGGCACGTTCGGGCGCTCCCGGGCAGAGTCTTAACGGAAGCTTGACGCCCACACCCCCTCGGATCCATGGGCCCTGACATCACTCTCTGCTTACGCTGATCCGGCCGTTCGAGTGACGACCGGAACCGCCGATCGCCCGCACCTCTGGAGCCCCCGATGGCCACCACCGAACACCCTCCTCCCAGTCGCCTGCGCGCCTGGATGCTGGAGGGCCTGTCCGACATGGCCAAGGGCCAGAACCAGCAGACCCGGCGGCCTCCGCGGAACGACGAGCCGCCCGAAGGCAACGGGAACGGACAGCCGGAGGCGAAGAAGGGGACGGCACCGGAGCACGAGGGCCAGCGCTGGTACCGGGTCATGTGCCTGACCGGCGTCGACTACTTCTCCACCCTCGGCTACCAGCCGGGCATCGCCGCCCTGGCCGCCGGCCTCCTGTCCCCGATCGCGACGATCGTCCTCGTCGTCGTCACCCTCGCCGGCGCGCTCCCCGTGTACCGGAGGGTGGCGGAGGAGAGCCCGCACGGCCAGGGCTCCATCGCGATGCTGGAGCGGCTCCTCACCTTCTGGAAGGGCAAGCTCTTCGTCCTGACCCTGCTGGGCTTCGCGGCGACGGACTTCCTGATCACGATCACCCTCTCCGCGGCGGACGCCTCGACCCACCTGGTCGAGAACCCCCACCTGAACAGCGCCCTGCACGACCAGCAGATGCTCATCACCCTGGTCCTGGTCGCCCTGCTCGGCGCGGTGTTCCTCAAGGGCTTCCTGGAGGCGATCGGCGTGGCCGTGGCCCTGGTGGGCCTCTATCTCGCGCTCAACGTCGTCGTCGTGGCCGTCGGCCTGTGGCACGTCGTCACCGCGGGCCATGTCGTCACCGACTGGTCGACCGCCCTGACCGCCGAGCACGGCAACGTCTTCGTGATGATCGGCCTCGCCCTCGTCGTCTTCCCGAAGCTCGCCCTCGGCCTCTCCGGGTTCGAGACGGGTGTGGCGGTCATGCCGCACGTCAAGGGCGACCCGGGCGAGACGGAGGAGAACCCGGCGGGCCGCATCCGGGACACCAAGAAGCTGCTCACCACGGCCGCGCTCATCATGAGCGCGTTCCTGATCGCGACCAGCTTCATCACCACCCTCCTCATCCCGGAGAAGGAGTTCGAGTCCGGCGGCCAGGCCAACGGCCGCGCGCTCGCCTTCCTCGCGCACGAGTACCTGGGCGGCGCCTTCGGCACGGTCTACGACATCTCGACCATCGCCATCCTCTGGTTCGCCGGCGCCTCGGCCATGGCGGGCCTGCTGAACCTCATGCCCCGCTACCTCCCCCGCTACGGCATGGCCCCCCACTGGGCCCGCGCGGTCCGCCCGATGGTGATCGTCTTCACCCTGGTCGCCTTCCTCGTGACCTGGATCTTCGACGCCGACGTCGACGCCCAGGGCGGCGCGTACGCCACCGGCGTGCTGGTGCTGATCAGCTCGGCGGCGATCGCGGTGACCATCGCGGCCCGCAAGGCGGGGCAGCGCGGCTGGACGATCGGCTTCGCGGTCATCTCGGTGGTGTTCCTCTACACGACGGTCGTCAACGTCATCGAGCGCCCCGACGGCGTCAAGATCGGCGCCTGCTTCATCGCGGGCATCATCCTGGTCTCCCTCCTGTCCCGGCTGGCCCGCGCCTTCGAACTCCGCGTGACGAGCGTGACCCTCGACCCGATGGCCGACCGCTTCATCCGGGACATGGCGAGCCGCAAGATCCGCTTCATCGCCAACGAGCCCGACAACCGCGACCGGGCCGAGTACCGCGAAAAGATCGAGCAGATCCGCCAGGACAACGACCTGACCGAGCAGGACGACTTCGTCTTCGTCGAGGTCACGGTCACCGACCCCTCCGAGTTCGAGGCCGGTCTGACGGTCCGGGGCGAGGTCCTGCACCAGCGCTACCGCGTCCTGACCGTCGAGTCCTCCTCCGTCCCCAACGCCCTCGCGGCGCTCCTCCTCCACGTCCGCGACACCACGAACCGCATCCCGCACATCTACTTGGAGTGGACCGAGGGCAGCCCCTTCGCCCACTTCCTCCGCTTCTTCCTCTTCGGCCAGGGCGAGGTCGCCCCGGTCACCCGAGAGGTCCTCCGAGAAGCGGAACCCGACCGCGCGAACCGCCCAAAGGTCCACACAGCCTGACCCCACCCAACCTGGCCGCCGCCTGCCCTCCCCTGCACCCCCAAGGCCCCCACCCGCGCGCCGACGCCCCAGGTCACCGAGACCCACCCACGCGCCCGCGTCCCGTCCCCGCCATGCCACCCCACACCGGGCCGTCTGCCCACGCCGGAGCACCCCACGCTCCCCCTCCAAGGCACCCACGCACGCCATGGCCCCACCCCCACGCCTGCGCCACCGTCCCCCGAAGCCACCCGCGCACCCCATCTGCCCAGGCGCCGCCCACGCAGGAACAACTCACGGCCCTCCAAGGCGCCCAGCCCCCGTCTCACTCAGGCACCCCACACCGCCACCCACGCCAAGGCCGCAGGCACCTGATCCCGGCCCCGCCTGCGTCAGAACACCCCACACCCGCCCACACTGCCCCACCAAACCAAGCACCCGACCACCTACCCACGCCCCGCCCGCACCGGAACAACTCACACCCCTCCAAGGCCCCCACGCACCAACCAAGGCGCCCAGCCCTCGCCTCACCGAGGCACACCCCACGCGCCCATCCACGCCTCTTCCCCGCCCCACGAAGCCACCCCGCGCGCCCGGCCATCTGCCCAGCCCTTCCCACGCGGGGGTGTACCTCCGCGAGGGTGTACCTCGCGCTCCCCTACAGGGCACCCACGCACCCACGCCGCACCTCACCCTCACCTCACAGGGGCACCTGCACGCCCACGCTCCCGTCCCACCAAGCCCCCCCCACAGCCATCCGCCCACACCCCTCCCGCTCAGGGGCACCCAACGCACCACGCCCCACCCCCAACCAAGGCACCCCACGCACCATCCCCCACCCCTCCTTCGCCACGCCCCCTCACCCACTCACCCGCCACAACCCCCGGCCCACACACCTCCTCCTCAGCCAAGGCGCCCGCGCCCCACACACCTCGCACCCGTCCCTCTCCCCCACCTAGGCACGCCACCCACACGCCCGCCCGCACCCGTCCCCACCCAGTGACCCCACCCCACCCACACGTCGCCCCTCCCTCAAGACCCCCACGCCCGCCCACCAACCCGGTGCACGCGCCGCGTCCCCGCTCCGCCCCCACCCCGTAAGAACCGCGCCAATTTCCATCCCCCCGGCGCCAGAAGCGTGTCAACCCGCCTGCCGTCGCCCCGGCCCGGTCCTACCTTCACGTCATGGGACCGACCGGCCGAACCCCCATCGGTGACCGCCACTGGCTCAGCGGCGCCCACCTGGCGGCAACCTGCGCTCTCGTCTTCGCCTCCGCCGCCCTGCTCGTCGACTGGAACGCCGGCACCCTCACCACCACCCGCGCCCTCCTCTGGCTCACCCTGTCCGCGGTCCTCTGCGCCGTCCTGCTCCCCCTCCGCGTCACCGCGGGCCCCGGCTGGCTGGCCGTCGACGGCCTGGTGACCCACCACCGGGTCCACACGGACGCCCTGGTCGCCGTCCACCTGTCGGGCACCGTCTCCACGCACCTGCTCCTCAGGGACACCGACGGCAACCGCCTCCGCCTGGACCTCCACGTCCTGCTCGCCAACCCCCTCCTCTGGCACGAACTGGACACGGGCGCCCGCCACTCCCTCGCGGACGGCACCCTCGACCAGGGCACCGACGTACTCCGAGAGCTCCGGCACGAGATCGACGACGAGACCGCGCTCTCCGTGCTCAAGGCGTCCGGCATCTCCTGACGCCGACGCGACGCATTCACCCGCATACCCGACACAACAGGCACCGCGCCCTACCGTTGGTGCCCATGAGCAGCCTGAGCATCCGCAACCAACTCCCCGGCACCGTCATCGCCGTGACGCCCGGCGAGGTCATGGCGACCGTCAACGTCCGTCTCGCCGGCGGCCAGACCCTCGTGGCGGCCATCACCCTGGAGGCCGTGACCGACCTCGGTCTGGCCCCGGGGACGGCCGTGCGCGCGCTGGTGAAGTCGACGGAGGTCTCCCTGGCCACCGGCCAGGTGCGGGGCCTCTCCATCCGCAACCAGATCCCCGGCACGGTGACGAGGGTGGCCACCGGCGCCGCGATGGCGGCCGTCAAGGTCGCGGTGGAGGGCACCGAACTGACCGCGGCCATCACCAAGGACGCCGCCGCGGACCTCTCCCTCGCGGCCGGCACCCCGGTCGTCGCCCTGATCAAGTCGACCGAGGTCTCCCTCGCCACGTCCTGACACGCGAAAGGGCCCCGCCGCAGCGGGGCCCTTCTCACAGCACCTCAGAAAACCGGGAAACCCCGGAAACCCCGGCCAGCCTGGAAAACGAGGCGGCCTCAGTCGTCGTAGGCGTCCAGCGGCGGGCAGGAGCACACCAGGTTCCGGTCACCGAACGCCTGGTCGATGCGTCGCACCGGCGGCCAGTACTTGTCGGCGGGCGAGACCCCCTCCGGGAAGACGGCCTCCTCACGCGTGTACGCGTGCTCCCAGTCCCCGCCCAGCGCCGCCGCGGTGTGCGGAGCGTTGCGCAGCGGGTTGTCCTCGGCCGGCCAGTCGCCGGACCCGACCTTCTCGATCTCCGCCCGGATCGCGATCAGCGCGTCGCAGAACCGGTCCAGCTCACCGAGGTCCTCGGACTCGGTCGGCTCGATCATCAGCGTCCCGGCGACCGGGAACGACATGGTCGGCGCGTGGAACCCGTAGTCGATGAGCCGCTTGGCGATGTCGTCGACGCTCACACCGGTCGCCTTGGTCAGCGGACGCAGGTCGATGATGCACTCGTGGGCGACGAGCCCGCCGGGCCCGGTGTAGAGCACCGGGTAGTGCGGCTCCAGCCGCTTGGCGATGTAGTTGGCGCTCAGCACGGCCACCTGCGTGGCCCGCTTGAGCCCCTCGCCGCCCATCAGCCGGACGTAGGCCCAGGAGATGGGCAGGATCCCGGCGGATCCCCACGGCGCGGCAGAGATCGGCCCGACACCCGTCTCGGGACCGGCCGCGGGCTGCAGCGGATGGTTCGGCAGATACGGCGCGAGGTGCGCGCGCACCCCGACCGGCCCGACGCCCGGACCGCCGCCGCCGTGCGGGATGCAGAAGGTCTTGTGCAGGTTCAGGTGCGAGACGTCCCCGCCGAAGTGGCCGGGCTTGGCCAGCCCCACCAGCGCGTTCAGGTTGGCGCCGTCGACGTACACCTGACCGCCCGCGTCGTGCACCTGCGCGCAGATGTCGGCGACGTGCTCCTCGAACACACCGTGCGTCGACGGGTAGGTGATCATCAGCACCGACAGCTCGTCCCGGTACTGCTCGATCTTCGCCCGCAGGTCCTCGACGTCGATCTCGCCGTCCTCGGCGGTCTTCACGACGACGACCTTCATGCCCGCCATCACGGCGCTCGCGGCGTTGGTCCCGTGCGCGGACGACGGGATCAGACACACGGTCCGCTGCTCGTCCCCGTTGGCCCGGTGGTACCCGCGGACGGCGAGCAGACCGGCCAGCTCGCCCTGCGACCCGGCGTTGGGCTGGAGGGAGACGTTGTCGTACCCGGTGACCTCGGCGAGCCGCTCCTCCAGCTCGCGGATGAGCGTGAGGTAGCCCTGCGCCTGCTCGGCGGGGGCGAAGGGGTGCAGCTGCCCGAACTCGGGCCAGGTGACCGGCTCCATCTCGGTGGTCGCGTTGAGCTTCATCGTGCAGGAGCCCAGCGGGATCATGCCCCGGTCCAGCGCGTAGTCCCGGTCGGCGAGCCGGCGCAGGTAGCGCAGCATCGCGGTCTCGGAACGGTACTGGTGGAAGACGGGGTGGGTGAGGAACTCGTCCTCGCGCAGCAGTTCGCCGGACAGGACGTCCCCGGTCGCCGCGTCCAGCGCCTCGATGTCGCCCTCGACGCCGAACGCCGCCCACACGGAGGCCAGCTGCGCCCGCGTGGTCGTCTCGTCGCAGGCCATCGAGACCTGGTCGGCGTCGACGAGGTGCAGGTTGACGCCGTTCTCGCGCGCGGCGGCGACGACGGCCGCGGCCCGGCCGGGCACGCGCGCGGTCAGGGTGTCGAAGTAGGCGCCGTGCACGACCTCGACCCCGCCGGCGGTGAGCCCGGCGGCGAGGAGCGTGGCGTAGCGGTGCGTCCGCCGCGCGATGCCCTTGAGGCCCTCGGGCCCGTGGTAGACGGCGTACATGCCGGCCATGACGGCCAGCAGGACCTGCGCCGTGCAGATGTTGCTGGTGGCCTTCTCGCGCCGGATGTGCTGCTCACGCGTCTGGAGCGCCAGCCGGTACGCCTTGTTCCCGTCGGCGTCGACGGACACGCCGACGAGCCGCCCGGGCAGGCTCCGCGCGAACTTCTCGTGGACGGCCATGTAACCGGCGTGCGGCCCGCCGAAGCCCATCGGGACACCGAACCGCTGGGTCGTGCCGACGGCGATGTCCGCGCCGAGCTCGCCCGGCGACCGCAGCAGCGTCAACGCGAGGAGGTCGGCGGCGACGGTCACCAGCGCGCCGAGCCCGTGCGCCTGCTCGATGACGGCCTTGATGTCCCGTACGGCACCGGAGGCGCCGGGGTACTGGACCAGGACGCCGTTGATCTCGCGGGCGGCGATGTCGGCCGGGATGCCGTCGCTGAGGTCGGCGACGACGACCTCGACGCCGGTCGGCTCGGCGCGGGTCTCGATCACGGCGACGGTCTGCGGCAGCGTGTCCGCGTCGATGAGGAAGAGGCCCTTCTTGTTCTTCCCCATGCGCCGGGACAGGGCCATGGCCTCGGCGGCGGCCGTGCCCTCGTCGAGGAGGGAGGCACCGGAGGTGGGCAGCCCGGTGAGCTCGGCGACCACGGTCTGGAAGTTCAGCAGCGCTTCGAGGCGCCCCTGGGAGATCTCGGGCTGGTAGGGCGTGTACGCCGTGTACCAGGCGGGGTTCTCCATGACGTTCCGCAGGATCACGGGCGGGGTGAAGGTCCCGTAGTAGCCGAGCCCGATCATCGAGCCGAGCACCTGGTTCCGGTCGGCCAGCGACCGCAGCTCGGCGAGCACCTCGGCCTCGGTACGGGCACCGGGAAGCTCGAGGGCGTCGGCGCTCTTGATGACGTCCGGCACCGCGGCGGCGGTGAGCTCGTCGAGGGAGCCGTAGCCGACGTGCGCGAGCATCTTGGCCCGCGCCTCCGGGTCGGGCCCGATGTGGCGCTGTTCGAAGGGGATGCCGGTCTCGAGCTGGGAGAGCGGAATGCGATCGGCGGTCATAGTGCGGAGGCCTCCTGGTCTGACGCGACCTTCGAAGGGCACCACGGAGCTGGTACCCGAACGGCCTCCCCCTCTGTCATCTCGACCTGAGAGCTTCACCGGTCGCCCGAGGGTGACCGGCTTTCACCGTCGGTGAGGGCGGAGGTCAACGACACCCGCCCTGCTTTCCAGAGTGACCTCGTCCGTGCGGTACGTGAGCCTGAGAGATTCCGGGGAGGAGTTGCTCCTTCGGCGCCTCCGATGAAGTCTGGAGGACTCTCCCGCACAGGGTCGACAGCCGCTTGCCAGCCTACCAGCGAGCCTCACGCACAAGCCTTCGAGTGGCCGCCTTATCCAATTTGCTCTTTTGTAGTGCTGGGGGATGTGCAGCGAGTCGAGAGCCACTGGAGTGGAGGGACCGTGCAGACCGACATCGATCCACGCAACCTGATCGGCCGCAAGGCGTTCGACCGCGACGGCACCAAGATCGGCACGATCGACGAGATCTACCTCGACGACGCCACCGGCGTACCCGAGTGGGCCGCGATACGCACCGGGCTCTTCTCGCGGGACGCCTTCGTCC
This sequence comes from Streptomyces sp. NPDC090106, assembly GCF_044747265.1. Classification (NCBI taxonomy): domain Bacteria; kingdom Bacillati; phylum Actinomycetota; class Actinomycetes; order Kitasatosporales; family Streptomycetaceae; genus Streptomyces; species Streptomyces sp. NPDC090106. The sequence goes on from NZ_JBIVDS010000020.1 coordinate 129,783, forward strand.
CCCTGGAGCCCAGCGAGCTGGTCGAGGGCACGCTCCACGTCCCCTTCGAGCGCGCCCTGATCAAGGACGCCCCCGACTTCGGCGTGGGCCGCCACCTCTCCCCCGACCAGGAGCTCCAGCTCTACCACCACTACGGCCTGGACACGACCGAGCCTCCGCCCTTCCCGGACCGGGACTTCGGCAGGCTGGCGGGCACGGACGAGCCGTAGCCCCGGACCGGGGCCGCCTCCGACTTCGAGGGCCCGCAGGGGACCACTCACCACACGCACCCGAACACCGTCACGGGTGATGCGGAGCAGAACCCGGATCCGGCCGAAGGCCGGACGCCCCGCACTCGACCGCCACGAGCGGCAACGGCTCGGCCACCCCCAACGCCACGTCATCGACCCGGAACGTCCGGACCCGCCCCACCTCCGACTCCGGCGTCTCGAACCGCACGGTCACCCGCCCCAGCCCGCTCCCCTGCACCCACCCGTGCCCGAACTCCTCGTGCCGCACGTCGTGCCCCGCGACCCACACCCGCTCGACGGCGACCTCACCCCCGTCCTCGACGACCTCCCCGGCGTCCTCCTCCCCCAGCTCCACCCCTTCCGCGGCCTGGGCGAAGAGATCCTCCTGCGTGTAGTCGGCGAGCCCCGACACTCCGACCCCCAGCAGCCGCACCCCACCCGTCGTGTCCACGGCCTCCAGCAGCCGCGCGGCGGCCTCCCGCACCACCGCCGGATCGTCCGTGGGCCCCCGCAGCGTCTCCGACCGCGTCAGCGTGGAGAAGTCGTACCGCCGCACCTTCAGCACGATGGTCCGCCCCGACAGCCCGGCCCCCCGAAGCCGCCGCACACAGCGGTCGGCCAGCCGCTGCACCTCCAGGCCGACCCGCGTCCGGTCATGGATGTCCACGTCGTACGTGTCCTCGACGGACACCGACTTGGTCTCCCGCTCGGCGACGACGGGCCGCTCGTCGTACGCCATGGCCATCGCGTACAGCCCGTGCCCGTGCGCCTTGCCCAGCAGCCGTACGAGCTCGTCCTCGCCCGCCTCCACGATCTCCTCGACGGTGTGGATCCCGGCCCGCCGAAGATGGTCGCCCGTGGCCGGCCCCACCCCGGGCAGGATCCGCACCGACATCGGCCCGAGCATGGCCCGCTCGGTTCCGGGGTCGATCAGCACCAGCCCGTCCGGCTTGGCCTGCTCGGACGCGATCTTCGCGAGCATCTTGGACGCGGCCAGCCCCACCGACCCCGTGAGCCCCGTGACGGCCCGTATGTCGCCGCGCAGCTTCTCCCCGGCCGCCCGCGCCGACGCCTCGTCGAATGCCGTCCCACCGGCCTCCAGATCGACGAACGCCTCGTCCAGACTCAACGGCTCCACGAGCGGCGACAGCTCCCGCAGGAGCCCCATCACCTGCTCGCTGATCGTGCGGTAGAGCCCGAAGCGCGGCACGAGGTAGGCGGCGTTGGGCGCCAGCCGCCGCGCCTGCGCCATGGGCATCGCCGAATGCACCCCGAAGACCCGCGCCTCGTACGACGCCGTGGCCACCACCCCGCGCGGCCCCAGCCCACCCACCACGACGGCCTTCCCGCGCAGGCTCGGCTTGGACGCCTGCTCCACCGAGGCGAAGAAGGCATCCATGTCGAGATGCAGGATCGTGGGTGCGGTTCTCACATCTCCGATGCTGCCCTACACCACTGACAACGCCCCGCCCGCAGCACCCCGGGGTCACCCCCGGAGCGGTTCAGACGGCCCGGTTGCGGCGCCGCGCCAGCTCGTCCGAGGGGTTGTGCCCGACGAGCGTCTCCCCGGTGTCGACGCGCTCCCCGTGCAACTGCGACAGCGCGCTCTCGACGTCCCGCCACACGACGCCCACGGCGATCCCGAAGATGCCCTGGCCGCCCTGGAGCAGCGCGTGCACCTCGTCGGGCGAGGTGCACTCGTAGACCGTGGCGCCGTCGCTCATCAGCGTCATCCGCTCCAGGTCCTGGAACCCGCGCTCGCGCAGATGCTGCACGGCGGTGCGGATGTTCTGGAGCGAGACCCCGGTGTCGAGGAACCGCTTGACGACCTTCAGGACGACGACGTCCCGGAAGCTGTACAGCCGCTGTGTGCCGGACCCCTGGGCGGAGCGCACACTCGGCTCGACGAGCCCGGTGCGCGCCCAGTAGTCGAGTTGCCGATAGGTGATGCCGGCCGCCGCGCAGGCCGTGGGCCCGCGGTAGCCGATCTCCTCGGTCGCCATGGACGCCGCCCCTCCGCCGCTGCTCGGCACGGCCGTCGGTCGCTGCGGAGCATGACCGGCCGGGCCGCCCTGCGACGGGCTGCCGTAAAGCGGGTACGGGCCACTCGCCCCGAGACTGCGTCCGGGGGCACCCCCAGCCGTACCGTCGCCGCTGCTGCTCACGCCGACCTCCGTCCTTGACCTGCCTTCTCGACGGTAGGCAGTCACCCGGGGTGCGTCAACGATCGCCACACTCGGCGAGCCGAGTGATAATCACCCTAGGAGTGGTTTGCCGTACCCATCCGCGGGGAAAGGCTAGCCGAATGCGCTCGGGGCGGGCCGCAGGACGCTCTCAATCGCCGCTGGCAAATGCCTGCATTTGGCGGCCTGAACCCCCTGTCGAGCCGGCCGGGTCACTGACTGCTGGTACCGAAGTCCTCGGGTGAGATCTGGTCGAGGAACTCGCGGAACTTCTCCACCTCGTCCTCCTGCTCGTCCGGGATCGCGATGCCCGCGTCGTCGAGCACACCGTCGCTGCCGTAGATCGGCGTCCCGGTGCGCAGGGCCAGCGCTATGGCGTCGGACGGACGGGCGCTGACCTCGACGCCGCTGGCGAAGACCAGCTCGGCGTAGAAGACGCCCTCCCGCAGATCGGTGATGCGCACCTCGGTCAGCTCCTGACCGACGGCCTCCAGCACGTCCTTGAACAGGTCGTGGGTCAGCGGTCGCGCGGGGGCCATGCCCTGCTGGGCGAAAGCGATCGCCGTCGCCTCCCCCGGCCCGATCCAGATGGGGAGGTAGCGGTCGCCTCCCACTTCACGCAGGAGCACGATCGGTTGGTTGGAGGGCATTTCGACCCGGACACCTACGACATCGAGCTCGTTCACACAGCAACCCTAGGCCGTGCCCGGGACGTTTGGGTAGTCGGGCCGGAAACGGGCGCCCGATCCGCGGTCCGCGAACGTCAGGGCAGCCGTACGCCCAGGGCGGTCTGCACCAGGGCCGCGTGCAGCCGTACCGTGAGCCCCGCCAGTTCCTTCGTACGGGCCTCGGCGTGCGCCCTGGTCTGCGGGTTGCGGTGGCGCTTGAGCGGGGCCACGACCTGGTCCACGAGGCCCGCCTCACGGTCCGCGGAGGCCTTCATCGCCCGCAGGTGCCGCGGCTCGATCCCGAACCGCCCCAGCTCGGTGACGAGCGCCGCCACGGTGACCACCTCGGCGTCGTACGCCCCGTCCGGGAGCGGCGCGATGAGCCCGTAGGACTCCCACTCCGCGAGCTCCCGTTCGTCGATCTCGGCGGCGGCCAGCAGCTCGGAGCGGCCGATCCGGGCCGCGGCGGGAGCCTCGAAGTACTCGGGCGGGCCCTCGCCGTCCCGCTGGCGTCCCACCAGGGGCAGGGGGACGGCCTCACCGCGGGCCATGGCGTCGAGATGCTCGCGGATGACCTTGAGCGGCAGGTAGTGGTCCCGCTGCATCCGCAGGACGTGGCTCAGGCGCTCGAGGTCCTGCGCGCCGAACTTGCGGTACCCCGACGGGGTCCGCCGCGGCTCGATGAGCCCCTCCGACTCCAGGAAGCGGATCTTGGAGATGGTGACTTCGGGAAATTCGTCGCGCAGCAGGTTCAGCACCGCGCCGATACTCATGAGTCCACTGTCCGCCGCGGCGGTACCGTGTCCGGCACCGCCGCTGGGTGTTTGAAGCATGGACCTTCCCTGACGGGGTCAGTAGCCCCGCTGGCTCGCGTAGAAGACCAGCCGGTACTTGCCGATCTGAACCTCGTCCCCGTTGTTCAGCGGCACCGAGTCGATGCGCTCGCGGTTCACGTACGTGCCGTTGAGGCTGCCGACGTCCGCGACGGTGAACGAGCCGTCCGGCTGGCGACGGAACTCCACATGCCGACGCGACACCGTCACGTCGTCGAGGAAGATGTCGCTCTGCGGATGACGCCCGGCCGTGGTCAGGTCGCCGTCCAGCAGGAAGCGGCTGCCCGAGTTCGGGCCGCGGCGCACGACCAGGAGAGCGGAGCCCAGCGGCAGCGCGTCGACGGCCGCCTGCGCCTCCGGGGAGAGCGTGGGCACCTGCGTCTGGCCGGTGACCTCGGCGTCGTACGCCTCGATCCCGGAGATCGAGATGGTCGAGGTCGTCTCCGAGGGCCGCTCGGCCGTGGCGCGCAGCGGAGCACCGCAGTTGGAGCAGAAGCGGCTGTTCTCCGCGTTGCGGTTACCGCACCTCGTACAGACCAGGGCCGACATGAACTCTCCACCCGTAGTTGAGGTTGACGGTTGCCCGAAACCTATGCCGCCGGACTGCGCAGGGTCAACAGACGGCGCGCCCTGACCACCGGAAACCTGGTCCCGGAACAACGGGCGCTGGCCCTCCGCGTCGGGCTGTGCGCGATGACGAGCGGTCGCGTTCGCGTTGTCGCTACCCTCTCGCGCGCTCTTGCCGAACAACTTCGAAAACAACTTCACGGGCGATTCCCCTTGACCGAAACAGACCCGCCCGTGGGGCAGGACGAACCCTGACTGCACACAGCGGCCGACACCGACATCCTCACAACGTCCGTATCCACCAGACAGTTTCCACCACGCACCACCCAATCGGTGCGCCGACCCCCCGCAACCTCATGCCCTGGGCGGAGGTCGCCCATGCACCCGCGGTTCACTCCGAGGACGACCGAGCGTAGTCAGGCTGCTTCGCCGCTCGCAAGGCGTCCACGACGATCTTGGTCGACCGCTCGACGGTCACGGTGGCCTGCTCCTTCTCAAGAGTCTGCACCACGCCTCCAGGGATGTTGAGGGCCGGTTCGAGATCCTGCGGCTTCCCGATGACCTTGAAACGAAACGGCGCGTCGATCTTGTTCCCGTCGACGCTGACACTCTGGCCGGAGCCGGTCAGGTAGGTGCTGGCGACGACCCGTACGCCGTTCACCTGGATCGCCTCGGCACCGGCCGCGCGCAGCTCCTGGATCGCGTCGAGCAGCATGTCCGCCTCGACCGTCCCCTTCGTGTCCTCGATCGTCATCGTGATGCCGGGCCCCTGGGCGGCCACCGTGCCCGCCAGGATGCCCAGTTGCCGCTCCTTCTCCAGCGTCTGCTTGCGGGCCTCCTCGGCCTGGTCGGAGCTGTTCTCCAGCTCGTCCCGCTGCTTCTCGAGTCCCGCCTTCTCGTCCTCTAGACGCTGAGTTCGGTCATCCAGTTCATCGAGGATGCGGACAAGATCTTCCTGACGTGCCCCGCGCAGCGCGCTGTCGCCCTCACTGTTGGACGCGACCTGGACGGCCAGCCCGAATCCGAGGCCGAACAGCAGCAGGGCGACGATGAGTTGGGCCCGGCTGACCCGCGGCGGCCACAGGCCCTGGGCCAGCCGCTGACGGCCGGTGAGGCCCGGCTCCGCGGCCACCGGGGGTGCCGGGACCTCGGGAGCCTTCGCCGGCACCTCCTCGGGCAGCTCCCGGCGCAGCCTGTACTCCGGCGTCTCGTCCTGGTTGCTCATCGGCCTCACGCCCGGAAGACGTGCCGGCGGATCGCCGCGGCGTTCGAGAAGATGCGGATGCCGAGGACGACGACCACACCGGTGGACAACTGGGCACCCACGCCCAGCTTGTCGCCCAGGAACACGATCAGCGCGGCGACGACGACGTTCGACAGGAACGACACCACGAAGACCTTGTCGTCGAAGATGCCGTCGAGCATGGCCCGCAGACCACCGAAGACGGCGTCCAGCGCCGCCACGACGGCGATCGGCAGATACGGCTCGACGACCGCCGGAACCTCGGGCCGGACCAACAGGCCGGCCACGACTCCCACGACGAGGCCCAGTACGGCGATCACGATGTGCCCTTCTCGGATTTCTCGGTGCTTGGCTGTGCTGTGCGTACGATCACACTCGTTGCGGCGGGCAGCCGGAGCTCCCCCTCCACGGAGATGGCCGTCCTGATGCCGTAGTTCTCCTGGAGGGCGTTGAGATACAGCCCGTCCGCACTGTTCTGGAACCTCGTGCTCAACTTCTGCCCGTCCCCCACCGCCAGCACCGTGTACGGCGGCACCAGCGGCCTGTTGTCGACCAGTATCGCGTCACCGGCGGCCCTGATCGCCGAGAGCGCCGTCAGCCGCTGCCCGTTGATCGAGATGGCTTCGGCGCCCGACTCCCACAGCCCGTTCACCACCCGCTGCATGTCCCGGTCACGCACCCGTCCGGTGTCGGAGAACCCGGAGGTCTCGCGTGGGTCGCCGTCACCCCCGGTGGTGGACTCCTTGGCGTCGTTCACGACGAGCTTGACCCCGGGGCCGTGCACGGCGGTCGCCCCCGAGAGCAGACCCACCAGGTCCGCCTGACCGCTGCCGCCGCTGTCCCGGAGCGCCTCGCGCTGCATGGCGCTGACGTCGTCCCGGATCTGGTCGACGGACTTCTCCAGCTTGTCGGCCGCGTCGGTCTCCTCGTCGATGCGGTCGATCAGTTCCTCGCGCTCCTTGGCCACCACGGGGGCCGCCACGCGCGCCTGCGCCGCGCCGACGGTCACGACCAGGGCGGCGAGCACCAGCCCGGCCGCCAGGCCGAGCTTCGCCCGCAGCGTCTTCGGCATGCCGCCGTCGCCCGCGGCCTTCTTGCGTGCGGCCGCTTCGGCGTACCCGTCGTCGAGGCTGTGGTCCATGACGTTGGTGAGCAGCGACATGGAGGCGTCCGGGCGCCGGGGGCGCGTAGGTGTGCTCCGAACGGGGGGCTGCTGCGGCATGCCGCACATCGTCGCACGTCGCGACCACTACCTCCGAATGGCCCCACCGGCGTGCCGGACAGGCCCCCTTGGGGACACTTGTCCGGCACGCGCGCGTGGAGCGATTCTCAGCGTCCGGCGCTGTCCACGACGGCCGACCACTCGTCGAGGAGGGCCTGCGCGGAGGCGTCGTCAGGCCCTTCGGCCCACAGATGGGTGACGGCCTCGGCGGGATCGGGCAGCACCATCACCCAACGCCCGTCCGTCTCGACGACCCGCACCCCGTCGGTCGTGTCGACGAACCGGTCCCCGGCCGCCTCCACGACCCGCCGCATGACCAGCCCCTTCACGGCCCACGGAGTCGCCAGGTCCCGCTTGAGGACGTGCGCCCGCGGGATCCGCGCGTCGATCTGGCTGAGCGTGAGCTGCGTCCGCGCCACCAGCCCGATGAGCCGTACGAAGGCGGCCGTACCGTCGAACACGCTGCTGAACTCGGGGACGATGAAGCCGGCCTTGCCGTCGCCGCCGAAGATGGTCGAGTCGTCCCGTCCGACCCGCGTGAGGTCGTCGGGCGACGTGGTCGTCCACTCGACCTGCGTCCCGTGGTACGCCGCCACCTGCTCGGCGATCCGGGTGGTGGTGACGGGCAGCGCGACCCGCCCGCTGCGCCGCTCGGCGGCCACCAGGTCGAGCATGACCAGCAGCGCCCGGTCGTCCTCGACGATCCGCCCCTTCTCGTCGACGAGCGACAACCGCTCACCGACGGGGTCGAACCTCACACCGAACGCGGCCCGCGACGACGCCACGATCTCGCCGAGCCGCACCAGCCCGGACCGGCGCACATCGCCGGTCTCGGTCGGCCGCGACTCGTCGAGCCCCGGGTTGATCGTCAACGAGTCCACACCGAGCTTGCCGAGCAGGCTGGGGAGCACGAGCCCCGCGCTGCCGTTGGAGGCGTCGACGACGACCTTCAGCCCGGACTCGGCGATCCCGGTCGTGTCGACGTTCCTCAGCAGTGATCCGGTATACGAATCGAACACGCTGGACGGGAAGTGCAGATCCCCGATCTCCCCGGGGAACGCCCGCCGGTACTCCTGCCGCGCGAACACCCGGTCCAGCTTCCGCTGACTGCCCTGCGACAGGTCGGCTCCCCGCCCGTCGAAGAACATGATGTCCACGGAGTCCGGCACCCCGGGCGTCGTCCGGATCATGATCCCACCGGCACTGCCCCGAGCCGTCTGCTGCCGAGCCACCGGCAACGGCACGTTCTCCAGATCCCGTACGTCGATGGCGCTGGCCTGGAGCGCGGAGATCACCGCCCGCTTCAGCGCACGCGCACCACGGGAGTGGTCACGGGCAGTGGTGACGGTGGACCCCTTCTTGAGCGTGGTCGCATAGGCACCGGCGAGGCGCACGGCCAGCTCGGGGGTGATCTCCACGTTCAGGATGCCGGAGACGCCACGGGCTCCGAAGAGATGCGCCTGCCCTCTGGACTCCCAGATGACCGAGGTGTTGACGAAGGCGCCGGCCTCGATGGTCTTGAACGGGTAGACCCGCACGTTGCCCTGAACGATCGATTCTTCACCGATCAGGCACTCGTCACCGATGACCGCGCCGTCCTCGATCCGCGCCGCCCGCATGATGTCGGTGTTCTTGCCGACGACACAGCCACGGAGATTGCTGTGCGGCCCGACATACACGTTGTCGTGCACGACGGCCTTGTGGAGAAAGGCCCCGCTCTTCACGACGACGTTGGAGCCCACGACCGTGTGCTCACGAATTTCGGCGCCGGCCTCGACCTTGGCGTAGTCCCCGATGTAGAGGGGACCGCGCAGCACGGCGTCGGGATGCACCTCGGCGCCTTCCGCCACCCACACCCCGGGCGACAGCTCGAAGCCGTCTATCTCGACGTCGACCTTGCCCTCCAGGACGTCGGCCTGCGCCTTCACATAGCTTTCATGGGTACCGACGTCCTCCCAGTACCCTTCGGCGACATAGCCGTAGATCGGCTTGCCTTCCTTCATCAGCTGCGGGAAGACATCGCCGGACCAGTCGACGGGCACATCGGGCTCGACGTAGTCGAAGACCTCGGGCTCCATCACATAGATACCGGTGTTCACCGTGTCCGAGAAGACCTGCCCCCAGGTCGGCTTCTCAAGGAAACGTTCGACCTTTCCCTCTTCGTCGACAATGGTGATTCCGAATTCCAGGGGATTCGGCACACGCGTCAGACAGACGGTGACGAGCGCGCCCTTCTCCTTGTGGAAGTTCACCAGCTCGGTGAGATCGAAGTCGGTCAGCGCATCACCGGAGATGACGAGGAAGGCATCGTCCTTCAACGCCTCTTCCGCGTTCTTGACGCTTCCGGCGGTACCGAGTGGCTTCTCCTCGTTGGCATAAGAGAGCTCCATCCCGAGCTCTTCGCCGTCACCGAAGTAGTTCTTGACCAGAGAGGCCAGGAACTGGACGGTGACGACGGTCTCGTTGAGCCCATGCCTTTTGAGCAGCCGTAGCACGTGCTCCATGATCGGGCGGTTGGCCACAGGCAGGAGCGGCTTGGGCATGCTTGAGGTCATCGGGCGAAGGCGAGTGCCTTCACCTCCGGCCATCACGACGGCCTTCATGTCGGAAGCGTCCTCCTCTAAGAGACGACGGTCTAGCCGACTTCACCCGTCCAGATTGTCCCGCACTTTTCCGCAGCGGGCCATCGGGCCACTTCACCGCATCAATCGGCGAGTTCAATCGGCCATGGCGTCCGTCCGGATCAGCCGGCGGACTTGGACCACGTACAGCACTCCTGCCCACCAGTACAGCGTTGTACCCCACCCTGCGAACGCCCATCCGAAAATAGCAGCGAGTGAGGGGAGCCATCCACTTCCGTCACTGAGCAACAGCAGCGGGAACGCGTACATCAGGTTGAAGGTGGCGGCCTTGCCGAGGAAGTTCACCTGCGGGGGCGGATAGCCGTGGCGCCTGAGGATCCACACCATCACCAGCAGGACCAGCTCACGCGCCAGCAGCGCCGCGGTCAGCCAGATGGGCAGAATCTCGCGCCATGTCAGTCCGACCAATGTCGAGAGAATGTAGAGCCGGTCCGCAGCGGGGTCCAGCAGCCGGCCCAGGCTGCTGATCTGGTTCCAGCTCCGGGCGAGCTTGCCGTCCAGGTAGTCACTGATCCCGCTCAGCATGAGCACCAGCAGGGCCCAGCCGTCACTCTTGGGGCCGCCGAACTCGGGCCTGAGGATGAGCCACAGGAAGAGCGGCACACCAACGAGCCGCGCCATGCTGAGGATGTTGGGGATGGTGAGAACCCGATCCGTCTGAACCCGAGTCTCCTGGACCTCCACCCGGGGGCCTCCTGTGAAACGTGCCTACGATGCCCCCTGACCTTACATCAACGCAAAAAAGCTCCGGCTCTCGGGCAGTGTGCCCAAGAGCCGGAGCTATAAAAGGAGTTCGGCGGTGTCCTACTCTCCCACAGGGTCCCCCCTGCAGTACCATCGGCGCTGTGAGGCTTAGCTTCCGGGTTCGGAATGTAACCGGGCGTTT
>NZ_JBIVDS010000021.1:0-117467 GCF_044747265.1 Streptomyces sp. NPDC090106
CCGCCTCGAACAACACCGCACCCTCCTCGACACCACCGGACGCCTCCAAGCCAGACGCCGCGACCAACAAGTCGACTGGACCTGGACCATGGTCCGCAACGCACTCCTCACCCGCCTCCACGCCGACCCCGAGGTACGCGCCCTCACCCCCGGCCTCGAACAGCAGGTCAGAGCAGGCGAGTTGACGGCCACCCTCGCGGCAGAACGCATCCTGAACGCCTTCGGGTGACCGGAGCGCGAACGGCCGGGGAAGGGCGGTCGAGTGCCCTGAACGGGTGCCAGGGGAGTCAGAGTCGGAGCGCGGTTCCGTGCACGGCGTGCTGGTCACCTCGGGGCGCCGTGGTACCCGTTGGAGCGCGAGTTGCGCGAGCGACTGCCCGCGCCCGAGGGCGATCTCGTTGAGGGCGGTGACGCGTCGGCGGTAGATGTTGCCGATGGCGTCGGGGGGCGACTGGCCCGATGCCTGGGCGGGCGTCCCGCAGTCGAGGGGCAGGAGACAGCCGCCGTCCGTGGTCGGTCCTCTCAAGGTGTGGCGAGAGCCTGAGCAGGGAGTGTCAGTGGCCTGCGGCATGATGCGGCGCATGTGACTGCCCGTCCGATCAAGGGTGTTCGAGGGCGTCGGCTGCAAAGGGGAGGAGCGCTGTGCGCAGGCCAGTCTCAGGTCAAGTTCACGTGCACTACAGGCAGATCTACGTCGAGAGCGATCCGGACATGGGCACCTCGGGCCTCTCCGAGGCGTTCGCAGGTCAGAGCGGAGGGTTGTGCGGGGCGGCGGTCCCGGGTGAGCTGTTCCTGGTCACCGGACTGCACACGGGCAGCGTCGGCTTCGTCGTGGAGGTCCACGACGAGGAACCTGCGCTGGACCCCGTCTGGGAAGACGTGGTGGAGGTGTCCTTCCAACCGGTATCGGACCGCACCCACTTGGTTCAGTGGGCGGGCGAGGCCGCGTGGGACTTGCACCTTGACCGCACCGACTACCGGGTGCGGTACTGCGCCCAGGGGATGGACGAGGGCCACGAACTCGACACCAGGGTGGCCGGGGAACCACAGACCGAACGCTATCTCCTGCAGTTCTGGCCGGCGCCGCCCGGCCCGGACCGTGTGATCCGTCAGACCTCGCAGAGCGCCGCCTACTGGCACCGCTTCGCGCGTGAGCTTCCCCCACCGCCGACACCGCAGCAGCGCGCCGAGACCGAACGCCTGGCCCGTCAGACGGAGGAGCGGGCCGCGGAGGAGCGGCGACTCGACGCCGAGAGATGGAAGTGGGGCGGCAGGCTGCCCAGTGAGAGGTTGCGCGGCGTCGGGGGCAATGTCCAAGGACTGCTCCGCTTCGACAGCGACCTGGTGCACACGCTCGATACAGCGGGATCCGAGGTCCAGCGGGCAGCAGCGTTGTTGGCCGCGCGGAGGGCCTGTGAGGCGGCGGGCTTGACCGGTGTTCTATGGGTCGACCAGGCGCTCGACGCCTTGACGCGGGGACATCCGCTGCCGCCGCCGTTCGACGACACGGATCGGATGTGGGCGGCCCTGGGCTGTGATCCACAGGTTCCGGAGCGGTCGGTGCCCGCGGCGGTACCTCCAGAGCAGCCGCCCTACCGTCCACCGACGGGTCCGGCGGAGGCAGGGGCGGTGTGGATCCCGGCTGAGGGGCCTGAGGACAGTGCGAGGAGTCGGCAGGGCCTCGGTCGGGTATTGGGTGCGCTGGTGGCAGCAGCGCCGGCCGAGAGGCTGACATCGAAGAGGGAAGTGCGGTGCGGCGCCGTCGCGGCGGAGCGCGTCGTCGGCGCTTCGCGTGGCCCTGAGCAGATCTCACAGCCGTACTTCGCGCTCCCCGCCGTACTCGCTGCCGCCGAGCCCGACCCGCTCAGGGCGTCACTGGACGCGGTATGGCACGCGGTCGCAACGTTCGGAGAGGACTACCCGGAGCTGCTGGAGGAAATCCGGTCGGTGTGCGTCGACAAGGTGGGGGAGTAGGCGGGAGCTGTTGTCCTGCCCCAGGTGCTTCCCCGAACGGGCTCAGGATCGCACGAACGAGGTCAGGCTCGTACAGCGGTGAGCCCCGAGCGGCGAGAGGTCGCCACCAGGGGTTTCCGTCCCGTCTATGCGGTGGGCCGTCGAGAGAGGGGAGGACCTGATCGACCTTGAGCTTCACGGGGCCGCTTCGCACCGGTCCCGGAGCTCGCCCGGTCGGCCTGGGAGAGGTGGCTCGCGGGACCACCGGCCGCCATGAACGCTTGGGCCGGCCTCGATACCCGCCGATAGAGGCCTGGCACGGTTTCGCGCGTGAGCGAGGCTGCCAGCGATCTCACTGCGACCAGCCGACCGGCCATGACTACGTACTTGACGGCCGATACGTCACCGATACACCGGGCCTGCACCTGGCACTCGGCGAGGCGGTCAACGGCCCCGGCGGCTGCCTCGCCGCCCTGGACGACTGCCGGGGCGGCATCGTCGGTTACTCCGCCCCGCCGCGCAAGCGTTCCAGTTGGCGAACGGGTGGACGCGCCGTCGCATGGTCGCGGTACCCGCCGATCCGCCTGCAACGGGCGTGAGCGCGTTGCCCGTCGAGCCGGGGGACACGCTCTGGCTAATTGTCCCACGGTCGCCGCCTGCGCCGTCCGGCAAGCCTTGCCGGACGGCGCCCCGATCTGATCCGCGGCCGGAAGTGTTCGCCGGGACCCCCTCGCGAGTCAGCGTCGAGTGTGGTGAGCCGACTGTCCTGCTGGGCAGGACGCCGACCGCCTGGGTGGGCGGAGCTCCCGGCGCGGGCGGCGGTGGAGACCTTGGGGGCGAGGCGAGGTGCGGGCATCTGTGACATCCGGTGTTGACGGTTCCACGAGCTCTCTGTACCGTTAGGTACACACTGTACCGAGCGATACACGCTGAACCTATCGGTACACTCCTTGCTCGTGAAAGGCGCAGAAATGTCTCGTCCTCCGCTTCCCCCGTTCACCGAGGCCACCGCGATCCAGAAGGTCCGCGCCGCCGAAGACGCGTGGAACACGCGTGACCCCGAGCGCATCTCCCTCGCGTACAGCGAGGACAGCTGGTGGCGTAACCGCTCGACCTTCGTGCAGGGCCGCGCCGCCATCGTCGACTTCCTCGCCGGCAAGTGGGACCGGGAACTCGACTACCGGCTCATCAAGGAGCTGTGGGCGTACACCGGCGACGTGATCGCCGTGCGCTTCGCCTACGAGTACCATGACGCTACTGGCCAGTGGTTCCGCGCCTACGGCAACGAGAACTGGCACTTTGACAAGGACGGCCTGATGACCCACCGCCACGCGAGCATCAACGACGTCGCCATCGATGAGTCCGAGCGCAAGTTCTTCTGGGACGCATCCGGCCCGCGCCCGGCGGACCACCCCGGCCTGAGCGAACTCGGACTGTAATGGCACGAACGGTCCTGGACCGCTCGGACGTCGTCCGAGCCCTCGCGGGCGTCTTCCGCAAGCGGGGTTTCGAAAGCGGCTCACTGTCGGTCATCCAGCAGGAGACCGGCGTCGGCCGGGGCAGCCTGTATCACTTCTTCCCCCAGGGGAAGACGGACATGGCCGCTGCCGTCCTCGAACAGGTCAGTGAGTGGTTCGAGGAACGGATCTTCACCCCCCTGCGCACCGCCCACGACGCCACCGAGGCGATCGAGGCGATGTCGCGGGAGGTGGGGCAGTACTTCACCTCGCGTGAGCGCGTGTGCCTGTTCGCCGCGATGACTTTGGGTGAAGAGCAGGACACGTTCGCCGACGCGGTGCGCACCTACTTCACCGACTGGGTCGACGCTCTCGCGGGAGCATTGCGCACCGGCGGTCTTTCACCGCAGGAAGCGGCGGACCGCGCGCTGGACGCGGTCGCGGCAATACAGGGCGGGCTGATCCTGGCCCGTGCATACGGCGACGACGCGACGTTCCTCGGAATCGTCGCCCGCACCGAGCAGCACCTGCTGGCTCCCGCTCGCTGAGCGGACACCCCGAACCGACGTCAGCCGGGCGATCGGTCCCGTCCGCCCCCCCCACGTAACAGCACCCGCATGCGGCTGATCGCTCGGCCGCTTGCCGCCTCCACCTCCGACCGGCCCCTACTTCCTGCCCGCCGGCTCCCCTGGCCGGCACACCTCGCCGCTGTCGTCCTACCGGCGAGGGTCACCGTCGCGGCGAAGTCGCCGAGACGCCATGCGTGCCGCCACATCCCTGCGGCACAGACAAGGAGCAGCACATGCCGTTCGTCACCACGCAAGATGGCACCGAGATCTTCTACAAGGACTGGGGCCCGCGCGACGCCCAGCCCATCATGTTCCACCACGGTTGGCCGCTGTCCTCGGACGACTGGGACGCGCAGATGCTGTACTTCCTCACCAATGGCTACCGCGTGGTCGCCAGCGATCGCCGCGGACACGGGCGTTCCTCCGACATCGGCTCCGGTCACGACATGGACCACTACGCCAGCGACGCCGACGCCGTCGTGCAGCACCTGGACCTGCGCAACGCTGTGCACATCGGTCACTCCACCGGCGGCGGACAGGTCGCGCGGTACGTGGCGAAGTTCGGCCAGCCCCAGGGCCGCGTCGCCAAGGCGGTACTCGTCGCAGCGGTACCCCCACTGATGGTGCAGACCGCCGATCACCCCGACGGTGTTCCCGTCTCGGTCTTCGACGGCTTCCGCGAGGCCCTCGCGGCCAACCGGGCAGAGTTCTTCCACGCGGTGGCCTCCGGCCCCTTCTACGGGTTCAACCGTGACGGCGTCACGCTCTCGCAGCAGGTCGTGGACAACTGGTGGCGCCAGGGGATGACCGGAAGCGCCCTTGCCCACTACGAGGGCATCAAGGCGTTCTCGGAGACCGACCAGACCGAAGACCTCAAGGCCATCACCGTGCCGGTGCTCGTCCTGCAGGGCGACGACGACCAGGTCGTTCCGTACCAGCAAGCCTCCCTCAAGCAGGCGGAGCTCCTGAAGGACGCGACCCTGAAGATCTACGAGGGCCTGTCGCACGGAATGCTCACCGTGAATGCCGGCGACATCAACCCTGACATCCTCGCCTTCATCCAGCAGCCCTGACCGCACCAGCGCCGAGACGTTCACGATCGTCACCCGCCAAGGGCCCGATGACCGTGAACGTCTCAGCTCAGCCGCCACCCCCAGGCACGTCCAAGCGGCTGCGTTCAGCTGGTTCCGGTTCGCGTCCCATCGGCGCCACGGGGACACGCCAAGTGCGCTTCCGGAAGCGGCTGTTCACCAGCTGGCTGGGCGGTACGTTCCCTAGCGGGATCGTGTGCCAGCACTGAGGGGGGATGCGTATGGACTGGAGTTCAGCGGTTTCGACGTCCATCGGCGCCGCGATCGGCATCGCGGCCACGCTCATCGCCGACCGCAATCGCTGGCGCCGGGATGCGTCCGACCGGGCACTCGAAGTGCGGCGGGAGGCGTACACGGAGTTCATGTCCGCCATGAACGAGGCCGGTGAGGCCATCCGCGCCGTCAGCCTCGGCGATCATCCGAGGGACGCTGCACTGGACTCCGTGGTTCGTGAGGCATTCCGGTCCTCCGGCGTTCACACCTCCCTTGAGCGCCTGCGGCTGGTGGCCCCGCCGGCAGTGGAGAGCGCTGCGGATGCCGCGTTCCGTTCCATGCGCCGCCTCCGCGATCACTATGCCGCAGGCAGAGCGCCCGACGAAGCCACGGCGCACTCCGCGCGCGGAGAGCTTGAACGGAACTTCCGGACCGCGCGCGACCTGATGCGCAAGGACTTGGGCGCGGCAACGGACTAGGCCTCGGCTGGAGAAGGCCTGCGGCCCGCGTCCGTTTGCAGGTTGCCGGCGCTCGGGATGGGCTTGGGCTTCGTCTCCTCCTGCCCTCAAGCGGGTTCATGCGACGGGGAGTTCCGTATGCGGTGCCGGTGTCGGTGGGCGCGCTCCTTTCAGGACGGCAGGTTGTGCACAAGACTGAAAGACAGCCGTAACACCCGAGGGAATGGGGCGTCCTGGGCCTCTGGTTCTCGCTGGTATGAGCATCGGAGTAGCACTCAACGCCAGCGACGCCGCCAACCAGGTCGATGCGACCGTTGTTCTGGCGCGGGAAGCCGCGGAAGCGGGGCTGCGGTCGGCGTGGTTCGGCCAGACCTTCGGCGCGGATTCGCCGCAGCTCGCCGCACTCGTCGGCAGGGAGGTCCCGGGCCTCCACGTGGGCACCTCGGCGATCCCCGTCTTCGGCCGCCATCCACTGCTGGTCTCCAGCCAGGCCCAGACCGCCCAGGCCGCCACCCACGGCCGCTACCATCTCGGACTGGCGCTCGGTACGAAACTCCTGACCGAGACCGCATTCGGAGTCCCCTTCGAGCGGCCGGTCCGGCGACTGCGTGAATTCCTCACCGCTTTGCGGCAACTGACCGAGACCGGAAGCGCCGACTTCCACGGCGAACTCCTCACCGCCACCACTCCCATCCCCGCCCGGGTTCCGGGCGCCGAGGGCGGTGTGCCGCTGCTGGTTGCCGCGATGGGTCCGCAAGCGCTGCGCGTCAGCGGTGAACTCGCCGACGGGATCCTGCCCTACCTGGCCGGTCCGCGCGCGCTGAGCGAACACATCGTCCCGGCCCTCACCGCGGCGGCCGAGGCCGCGGGCCGTCCCGCGCCCCGCGTGGTGGCCCTGGTGTACGGGGTGGTCACCGACGACGTCGACACCGTTCGTGAGAAGGCCGCCGAACAACTCGCCTTCTACGAGCAGTTCCCGTCCTACGCGCGGGCCATCGAGCTCTCCGGCGGGCAGCACGCCATCGACGTGGCAGTGATCGGTGACGAGCGGGTGGTGGCCGCCGAGGTGCAGCGCTACCGCGATGCCGGCGCGACCGAGGTGGTGTTCTCCGGCACCGACATCGCAGGCGAGGCCGACCGGCGCCGAACCTGGGCTCTCCTGGGAGAACTGGCGAACTGACCGGCATGCGGGCGCCCGCATGCCAGGCGGCCATCAGGCCACCGACACTCCGGTCCGCCCTGATCGAACAGGTCCCGGAACGTCTCGGTGTGCGCCAACGCCGGTGTCGACGGCACGAGCGTATGCGCGACCGTGATCGTTCGACTGGTCCCGCCGGCGGTGTGGATCGTGGCAGGCCGGTGCATCCCCACCCGCCCGTCGATCGGCAGGCCGCTCAGCCGGGGCGCCCGCGACCGTGCGCTCTGCCGGGGGTCGGGAGCGGTCATCGTGCGACCAGATCCCTTGCCGTCCGCCGTACATGCTCCAGCGCCCCACGCCCTTCCTCCGTGGTGAACCACCGTGTGTGTTCGGTGAAGTAGGCGCGCGCCAGCGCCGTGTTGGCCGTGGACCGGGTGACCTCGTGGAAGTAGTGCATCTCGGACAGGGCGAACTCGGCGTTGATCAGCGGGAGGAGAGCGGGCAGGGCTTCGGCCTGCGCGCTGGTGAGGGAACGCACGGACGCGTAACCCTCCAGCAGTGCGGTCATGTGTGCGCGCTGTGCGCGTACCTGGCCGTCAGGCAGATCGAGCCAGTTGAAGGTGTTGCGCTCCAGCGCCACCGCGAGGTCGTGTACGGCCGTGGTGCGGTCGCTCAGGTTGAAGTCCAGCACGGTGGAGACCGTGGACGTCTCGCCGCTTCCGTCCCACAGCAGGTTGGAGGCGTGCCAGTCGTTGTGGGTCCACAGGGGTTCCAACTCGCCCAGGTACGGCACGAGTTCCGCATGGAGGGGGAGGTGCCAGCGTTCCAGGTCGGGCTGGAGAGGCGCGGTTTCGAGGGCGTCGGCCAGGGCCGGGCGGTGTGCCGTGTAGGCGGCGAGGGCGGTCGCGGCGTCGCTCGAGTTGAAGATGGTGAAGGAGGCGACCAGGGGTTGCGGCCGGCGGACCGGGGCGTCGTAGCCCTGGGCGGCGAGGTGGCAGCGGGCGAGTGCTGCTCCGGCCTCGCGCGCGTGGGACGTGGAGGTGAACGGTGTCCAGGACAGGGCGTCCTGGTAGAGGTCGTGGCCCGCGCCGAGCGTGTGCACCTCGTAGGTCCACTCACCGCGCGCGGCGGTGGCGAGCACGTCGACCACCGGTGCGCCCCGGGAGCGCAGATGACGCAGGAAGCCGTGCTCCTCCCTGAGGCCGTCCAGGGTGCGGACGGTGACGTGGTGCCGTTTGAGGAAGACGCGTCGCCCGTCGTGCTCGACGACGGCCGCGGCGGAGAGCGGGCGGGGGCTGTGCCAGTGGAGGCGGGCGGGCCCGCCGAGGATGTCGGCTGCTTCCTCGGCGGTGATCGGCGCCCAGTCGGGTGCGACGCGTTCGTAGCCCAGTCCATGGGTTGCCGGCGGGGGAGGAGAGGGGGCCGGGGTGGAGGCGCGGGTCATGGCTGGGCTCCTGCGGGGGCGGCGAGTGCGGTCAGGACCTGTTCCTCGACCGCGGCGGCGGTGACCGGGTCCAGGGTGCGGGCGGCGCCGTCGGTGTGCGCGGGGCGGGGCACCTCGATGCGGGCGGTCACCGAGGCGGGGCGCGGGGACAGGACATGGATGGTGTCCGCGAGGAGTACGGCCTCGCGGATGTCGTGCGTGACCAGGACCACCGTCCAGCGGTATTCCTGCCACATGCGGGCCAGCCAGCGCTGGAGGTCGGAGCGGGTCAGCGAGTCCAGGGCGCCGAAGGGCTCGTCGAGCAGCAGGAGGGGGCGGTCGAGGACGACCGTGCGCAGGAGCGCGGCGCGCTGGCGCATACCGCCGCTGAGCTGGGAGGGGTAGCTCTTCTGGAACCCGTCGAGGCCGAACGCCTCGAACAGCGCGGCGGCACGGAGGCGCGCCTGCGCTCTGGGGACGCCCTCGGCCTCAAGTCCCAGAGAGGTGTTGGCGAGGACCGTGCGCCAGGGGAAGAGCAGATCCTTCTGCGGCATGTAGGCGACCCGGCCGGACCGGGTGCGCGGAGGCTCGCCGTCGATGAGGATCTGCCCGGAGGTGGGCTGCTCCAGCCCGGCGACGAGATTCAGGAGGGTGCTCTTGCCGCTGCCGCTGGGGCCGATCACGGCCGCGAACTCGCCTGCGGCGACGTTGAGTTCGAGTCCGCTGAGGACGTCGAGCCCGTCGTAGTCCTTGTCGACCCGGCGCAGGTGCAGCCGGGGGACGGGCGGTTCGGCGGCAGGACGGGGGCGGGTGTCGCTCATGAGTGGTGGTCCTTTCGCCGGGCGGTCCGTTCCCAGGGCAGCACCAGGCGCTGGAGGAGATAGGTGCTCGCGAACAGGGCGATGCTCAGGGCGGCGGTCACCGTGATCGAGGCGAAGACGAGGTCGGTGCGGAAGGCGCTCTTCTGCGCCTGCATGTAGATGCCGAGCCCGTTTTCGGCGCCTGCGTACTCGGCGAACACCGCGCCGATCACGGCATAGGTGACGCTGACGCGCAGCCCGGCGAAGAAGTACGGCATCGCGCTCGGCACCCGCACCATCGTGAACGCCCGGATCCGGCCCGCCCCGAGGGAGCGCAGCAGCCGCATCGCCTCGGGGTCGGCCGAGGCGAACCCGGCGGCGAGGTTGGCGGTGAGCGGGAAGAACGTGCAGAGGGTGACCACCAGCATCTTGGGGAACAGGCCGAAGCCGAACCAGATGATCAGCAGCGGGGCCACGGCGACGACGGGGATCGTCTGGGAGGCGACCAGGAGGGGGTACAGCCCGCGGCGGGCCCAGGTGGAGAAGTCGAGGAGGGTGGCGACCAGCCAGGCCGCCACGAACGACATGCCGAATCCGGCCGCGGTCTCCTGGAGCGTGGGCAGCGTCGCCGTCCACAGATCCTGGCGGTTCTCCCAGCCCTGCACGACGACGCGCCACGGGCTGGGCAGGACGGTCGGGTCGACGGCTGCCGCGGTGGTGTAGATCTGCCAGACGGCCAGCAGCACCGTCACCACGACGAGCGGGGGCAGGATCACGGCCGGGGAGCGGATCGCCCCGCGCCCGGCCGCGCGGCGTGCCGGTGCGGACGGTTCCGGCTTCGGGCCTTGGCCCGTTTCCGCGGCTGCGGTTTCGCCGGCGTGCTCGGCCGTCCCGGGATCTGCCGGCTGGGGCGCTGCCGTTACGGTCGGTGGCCGGGTGGCCGGGGCGCCGGTCACGACGACTCCGGCAGGTAGTCGTTGGTGAACCACGACGAGGTGTCGGGAGCGGAGGTGAGCTTCTTCCCGTTCGCGTCGCTCAGCAGGCCGGACTTGTACTCGAAGTCGGCGAAGGCCTGCCAGCGTTCGGCGCTTTGGGTCCCCAGCGTTCCGTCGGCCGTGCGGTAGTAGGAGTCGGCGAGCAACTGCTCGCTCTCGTGCACCAGTTCGGTGTTGGTCAGCACGCTCTTGTTCGCCTTGATGAGGAGATCGGCGGCCTTCGACGGGTTCTTCACGGCGTAGGCGTAGCCGCGCTCGACGACGGCGAGGAACTTCTTGGCGGTCGCGCCGTTCGCCTTGAGGTACTGGTCGGAGGAGGCGAGGAGGGTGGAGTAGATCTGCGGGAAGCCGTAGTCGGTGAGCTGGAAGTCCTTGAGCGGCTTGCCCGTCAGCTTCGCCTCCAGGCCCTCCCAGGTGGGCATCGGCATGGCGAAGTCCGCCTTGCCCGCGTAAAGGGCCGTGTAGGCGGCGGTGTTGAGCGCGACGGAGGTGAACTCTCCCTTGCCGCCGTCGTTCTTGATGACGGCCTGGAGCAGAGGCTTCTCGTAGGCGGCGCCGAATCCGGCGTACGTCTTGCCGTCGAGGTCCTTGGGAGAGCTGATGTCGTCCCGGTCGGCGGAGACGGAGATCGTGACGTTGGTCTTCTGCGTCACGGCATAGACCGAGGTGATGTCCTGTCCGGCCGAGCGGGCCGCGGTGATGCCCTCCTGGTAGGAGATGCCGAAGTCGGCCTTGTGGCTGGCGATCAGCGTCTCCGGTGACGTGCTGCCGTAGGGAAGGATCTTCAGGTCGATGCCCGCGTCCTTGAACCAGCCGAGCTGCTGGGCGACGTAGATGCCGGTGTGGTTGGTGTTCGGGGTCCAGTCGAGAGCGACGCTGACCTCCTTGAGGTTCTGCTTACCGTTCTCGGAGGCGGCCGTGCCGGAGCCGCACGCGGTGACGGTGAACAGGGCGCCGGCGGCGGACACGGCGAGGGCCAGACGGGTCGTGCGGCGCGATATGCGCCGGGCGGGCTCGGAGTTGTTCATGGGACGGGCTCGTTTCCGGGAGGGCGGGAGGGCGGGAGGGCGGGAGGGCGGGAGGGCGAAGAGGGGCAGGGGAGGAGGCGTGCTCAGCCGTGGGAGTGGGCTGTGATGGCCTGGCCGTCCAGTGGCTGGTCGGCGGCGGGCAGGAACTCGGTGGTGTAGGAGCCGCGCCAGCCGTCGGCGGAGGGCAGGATCCCGTGGGACGCCAGCCAGTCGGCGTAGGGGCCTGTGCGGTCCTCGCCGATGACGCCCCAGCGTCCGTCGGTGCCGGTCCAGGTGGGGGCGACGAGATCCAGGGAGCGGGCGATGAGGGGGCGCGGGAAATAGGGGATGACGCGTTCGAGGAGCGTCAGCGTGCCGGTCCGGTCCGAGGCGGCCGCGGCGAAACCCCGGGCCGTGGCGGCCAGGAACCGCTGGACGGCGCCCGGGTCGGCGGCGACGGTCGCCTCGTGCGCTCCGAGCAGGTAGCTGTGATAGCGGGGGGCGCCTATCTCGTCCACGGGCCATGTCACCCGGCGTTCCTCGGGCAGGTCGCCCCGTAGCGCGTCCCACGACCAGTACACGCCGAACGTGGCGTCGGCCTCGCCCGACTCCAGGTCGTCGACGGTCAGTTCACGGTGCCCGGCGTCCACGGTGATCACGGCGTCGGGGTCGCCGCCGTCGGCCGCGACCAGATGCCGCACCAGGGCGCGGCCCCGGGGGGTCGGGTTGTAGGCCAGGCGGCGCCCGGCCAGGTCGCGGGGGCGCTCGATACCACGGCCTGTGACGGTCTGTACGGCCTCCAGCGCCCGGTGGTTGACAGCGGCCAGACCGAGCAGGGGCTGCCCCTGCGCCCGGCGCACCAGCAGACGGTTCGGCGGGAAGAGTCCGAAGTCGGCCTGACGGGTGGCCAGATACTCCAGGGTGTCCCCGCGTCCGGGGTCCTGCACGGACAGTTCGACTTCCAGTCCGGCCTCGCGGTACCAGCCGCGTTCTCGCGCGACGAACAGACCTGCGGAGTTGGGCCAGGGGTGGAAGTAGTCGAGCATGACGCGGATGTGGGACATGATCTCGCTCCGGTTCGGGGGTGGGGCGGTCGCGGGGGTGGTCAGCTGTGCCGGTGGCGGACGCCGGGATGGTCCTCGGGCAGGCGCGTGCGCCCGGCGCCGTGTACGTGCTCGCGCAGAGTGGCGCCGTCGTACTCGGTCCACACCCGTCCACGGCGCTGGAGTTCGGGGACGACGAGGTCGACGAAGTCGCGCAGGGTGACGGGTGGCACCGGGTCGGCGATGTTGAAGCCGTCCAGGTCCGCTTCCTCCGCCCACCGCTCCAGCGCGTCGGCGACCGTCGCGGGGGAGCCGACGAAGACCGGGCCGCCGCCGCCCACGCCCACGAACTCGGCGATCTCACGGGGTGTCCAGGTGCGGTCGGGGTCCAGCCGGGTGAACACCTCCAGCAGTCCCCGGATGCCCTCGGTGTCCGCGTACTTCAGAGGTGTGTCCGGGTCCAGGGCGGAGAGGTCGATGCCGAGCAGCGCGCTGTAGCGGGCGAGGCTGCCCTCCAGGGAGGTGTAGGAGCGGTACTCCTCGTACTTGGCGGCGGCCTCGGCGTCCGTGGCGGCGACGATCACCGTGGCGATGGCGAAGAAGCGCAGCCCCCGCGGGTCGCGGCCGGCGTCCGCCGCTTCGGCGCGGACCGCGTCGACGAGTGTGCGGGCGAGGGCGGGACTGTAGGCGGACAGGAAGACACCCTCGGCGTGCCGTCCCGCGAAGCGCCGGCCGGCCGGTGAGGTCCCGGCCTGGTAGAGCACCGGTGTGCGCTGGAGGGACGGTTCCGACAACGCGATGTCGGGGACGGAGAAGTAGGTGCCCTCGTGGCGCACCGGACGGACCTTGGCGGGATCGGCGAAGACACCCGAGGCCGCGTCCCGCACGACCGCGTCGTCGTCCCAACTGTCCTCCCACAGCCGGTAGACGACATCCATGAACTCCTCGGCCACGGCGTAGCGTTCGTCGTGCGGGATCTGCTGCCGCAGACCGAGGTTGCGGGCCGCGCTGTCGAGCGCGGACGTGACGATGTTCCAGCCGATCCGCCCCTGCGTGAGATGGTCCAGCGTCGTCATCTTCCGGGCGAACGCGTACGGCAGCTCGTAGGTCGAGGAGACGGTGACCGCGAAGCCGAGGTGGGTGGTCGCGGCGGCCAGCGCGCTGACGAGGAGCAGCGGGTCGCCGCCGGGAGTGTTGATGCCGTCGCGCAGGGCGGCGTCCACGGACCCCTGGTAGACGTCGAGCGGACCGAGAGCGTCGGCGATGAACAGCGCGTCGAACCGGCCCCGTTCGAGGAGCCGGGCCGTCTCGGTCCAGTGCGCGAGCTCCCGGTAGCGGTGCGCCTCGCTGTCGGGATGACGCCACAGCCCCATCGCGGTGTGGCCGACGGTCGACTGACGGAGGCCGTTGAGACGTAGGCGGCGGGGAGCGTCGCCACCGGAGGCGTCCGGGGCGGCGGGGACTGCGGAAGGCATGAGGGTGCTCCGTATCAGGGCGGGTGCAGCGTGGGGCGCGGAGGAGAAGAGCGTCCGTGGCGGCCCGGACTACCGCCCGCAAGGCGGGGCGGTGTCGGGTACGGCTCTGGGGCGTGGGGATTCGGCCGAGTGATGGCGCGGAGCCACAGGCGTGCGGTGGCCGGGAGCCACGGCTCACCGGGGCGGCGGAAGAGGCCGTTCAGCCGGTGGTACAGCAGGAACTGGCGCAGCGCCCGAGATCGACGTGGCGGCGCACGGTGAGAAGCAGGGCGCGCCCGGGGACGGCAGAGCGGGTCAAGGGCGGGCGGACGACGGCGATCGGGTTCATCCGGGGGCTCCTTTCCCGCTGTGCGGTCGGTGGTGGTGGTCGTGCCGTGGGCTTACGGGAGGACGCGATGTCCGTCGGGTCCCGGGGCGGGGCGCGTGCGGCCGGTCACCTGGCCTTGTGCGCTGGGGTCGCGGCTGCGGTTGTGTGTCACACAGAGGTGACGAAATGCCTTATGGATCGGATTGTCACTAGATCATGCGATGTGGTGGCGGGAGCGTAACACCTTTCGGGAATCGGCCGGCCCGGTGTCCAGCCCGCGTCCCCTGCGCCTGCGCGCGGCTCCCTTGAGGGGCCCGCACTCCGTTCCGGCGCCCGGAGGGACGGTTGCGTGTGTCACGGCGAATCGCCTCCGTCCTGCTGGATCAGCACGTTGATCCGCTGCTCCAGGCTGCGGCGCAGATGCGTGCGGACGGCGGTGTGGGCCCGTTCGGGATCGTGGTCGTGCAGGGCGCCCAGAATCGCGTCGTGCTCCTCGCGCAGCGGCTCGATCCCACCGAAAGGCGACGGAGGCCCGCTGTCGTAGATCCGCAGCCGCGCGGTGAGCTTCACCAGCAGTTCGGTGATGGTGGCGTTGTGGCCCGCCTGCCAGAGCAGTTCGTGGAAGCGGAAACTCGCCGCCCGTGCCGCGGCCTCGCCACCGTCCTGGGAGGCCGCTTCGATGACGACGTCCTGCTGGCGGCGAAGGCGCGCCAGGTCCAGCTCAGTGGCCCGCAGGGCGGCCGAAGCGGCAGCCTCCGCCTCCAGGGCGATCCGGGCCTCGTAGATCTCCACGACGTCCTCCGCGGTACCGGACCGCACGCGGAAGCCGCGCTGCGCCCGTTCCAGCAGACCGTCGTGCTCCAGCAGCGCCAGCGCCTCGCGCATCGGCGTGCGGGAGACGCCGTACTGGCCGCTCAGCGCGGTCTCCATCAGGGACGACTCGGGCGGGAAGCGGCCGTCCATCACGTCACGGCGCAGCCGCCAGTACAGGTCCGACCCGACATCGGTCGGTGATCCCTGTGGTGCCGGATCGAGCTGAGGCGTCGGTTCGGGCGCAGTGGGCTTGGGCTTGGGCATGACGTCCCTCGGTCGCCCGCTCTGCGGCGACACGGCTGGATGGAGCGGATACGGACAACCCCACAGTACAGGACGCGTATACCTGCGTATACGCTGAGCGGGAACAGAGTGTTCACCGGACCACGGCAACATCGGGGCCGCCCGGCAGATCGCTTCCGGCCGGTCACGCGAGCCGGACACCACGAAAGGCGGGCCTGTGCCCTCACACGCTTCCGGTGCACCGCAGAGCGAGATCCTCATAGGCCCGGACGAACTCGCCGCACTGCTCGGCGCGCAGGGCCGTACGCCACTGCCGGGGGACTCCCACCTGTCCCGCCCCGCGCCGGTTCTCCTGCTGGACACCACCGTCGTCCTGGCGCCGCCCGAGCACGACGGCGACTACCGCTCACGCTCCGGGCAGGAGGGCTGGCGCGAGGTGCACATCCCGGGATCCCTGCACGTGGACCTCCTCACCCGCTTCACCGACCCCGGCGCGCCGTACCACTTCGCCCACCCCTCGCGGGACGCCGTCCGCCGGGAACTGGCCGCGCTGGGCGCCACCGAAGACACCGTCGTCGTCCTCTACGACCAAGGCGCCACGCAGTGGGCGGCCCGCCTGTGGTGGGTTCTGCGTGACGCGGGAATCCCCGCCCGGGTGCTGGACGGCGGCCTCCCCGCATGGACCCGGGCCGGACGTCCCACCGTCGCCGCCGAGGGGCGCGACCGCACCGAGGTGTCGCCGGGTCAACCCCCCTCTCACGCGCAGCGGGACCCCTTCCCGCGAGCCGCCGCGGCCGACGCCTCCCGGCAGTCCCTGTGGGCCGGCAAGCACGAGGTCTTGGCCATCAGCGAGGGGCGCGCCGTCGGCACCCTGGTGTGCGCGCTGGGGCCGGCACACTTCGACGGCACGGCTCCCACCCGGTACAGCAGGCGAGGCCGCATCCCGGCGAGTGTCAACCTGCCTGCCCACGACGCGACCGTCCCCGATGGACGCCTGCTGACCGGCGGCGCGCTCACGTCGTATGCCGACCGGCTGCGCGTCGACGATCGCGGCGGTCCGGTGGTCATCTACTGCGGCGGAGGAATCTCCGCCTCCCTGACCGCACTTGCCCTCACCCTCGCAGGAGCCGGTGAAGTCCTGCTCTACGACGGCTCGTTGGAGGAGTGGACGGCCGATGAGCGGCTTCCGCTCCTCACCGGTCCATGACGGGCACTGCCCTTCCGTGCACGGCATCGATCTCTGTGTCCCGATCCCCGGTCGGCCCGAGAACGCGAACGGCTCTGGTCCCGATCCGAGCATGCAGACCAAGGAGACTCTGGCCCGACCGGGGTGCTCGCTCCGCCGGATCCGTGCCCCGGCCGTCCGTCGGAAGGCCCGTCGTCTACCGCCCGGGGCAGGCCACGGAGACCGCTCTCACGCCGGGTAGGGGGCGGCCTCGCGTGCCGACTTGAGCGCGCCCGCCCACCAGGCCAACTGGTCGAGCACCGTTTTGGCGTACCCGGGGGCCTGGGGGTCGAGCGGACGGCCGTCCTGCCAGACCTTGTAGTAGTGGGGGAAGGCGAGACCGTCGCGGATGGTCACCGCATGCAGCTCGGTCAGTACGTTCTCCAGGTGCAGAACCGCGTGCCGGCCGCCCGCCGCGCCCCCGTAGCTGACGAAGGCGACGGGCTTGGCGGTCCACTGGGTGAAGTGCCAGTCGATGGCCGCTTTGAGGGAGGCGGGGTAGCTGTGGTTGTACTCGGGTGTGATCACGACGAACGCGTCCGCGCTCGCCAGCGCGGTCGTCAGCGGCCGCATCCCGGCCGGGCGGGGGTAGTCGTCCCCGGCGTACTTCGGCGATGCCGCGGGCAGTGACAGCGGGATCTCGAAGTCGGCCAGATCCACGATCTCCGCGTCGAAACCACCGTGCAGGCCCACCTGTTCGACGACCCAGGAGGCCACCACCGGGCCGAACCGTCCCTCCCGGACGCTTGCGACGATGACCACCAGCTTCAGCGTGTTGATGTCCATGCCCACACCCTTGCGGCGGCCCCCGGCCACAGCCAGACCGGGCTCAGGCTGGCCCCAGCAGGGCCACCGTGCGCCCGCCGTGAGCGGCCCGGACCGCCCTATTCTCAAGGGATGGGTACGCCGTTGGGGGACTTCATCCGGGCCAAGCGCGACAGCATCCAGCCGCAGACACTGGGTTTGCCGGACCGAGGCCGCCGACGCGCACCCGGGCTACGGCGCCAGGATCTCGCGGCGCGCGCCGGCATCAGCGTCGAATACCTGACCCGCATCGAACAGGGACGTGACCGCAACCCCTCGGTGGCGGTGGTCAACGCCCTTGCCGACGCCCTCAGTCTCTCCCCCTCGGAGCGCGACCACCTGCGTCACCTCACAAAGATCACGGGCGGGGAATGCACCGCTCATCCCTTGTCCCCGCTCTCGTCCCGGCATGTGCGAGCCGGCGTTGTGCAGACACTCCGTCTCCTCGAACCGGGCATGGCCGTGCTCACCAATCGGCTGGGCGACATCCTCGCCCACACCCGCGCATACGAGTCGGTGGTCGACGGGAGCGGACTGCTCGACGCCGAGGCCCCGAACCTCACCCGCTACGTCTTCACCGATGCCCGCGCCCGCAGCCTCTTCGCCGACTGGGAGGAGGTCGCCGACGAGCAGGCATTCGATCTACGGCTCTCCTACTCCGCCGAGAACGCCGAGCGGTTCACCGCGGAACTGGCATCCTTCGCCGGCTCCGACCTGACCCGCCGCCTGAACCGGCACGTCGTTCCGCCACGTGGCGTGCTCCGTCTCAGTCATCCAGCCGGATGCGAGCTCCGGCTGGAGCGTGAAACCCTTGAGCTCCCCGCGGAACAACAACAGTTGATCGTCTATCTCCCCGCGGATGACGCGACCGCCCAGGCGGTCGAACGGCTCCGCCACCTGCCTCGGCACGGCACGCTTCGAGTCATCTCCTGAGGCGTCACACCGACCTCCATGAGCGCAGGTGAGCGAGGGAGCCTTGAGATGGGGACGTCAGGCGTAAGGCCTCGCCGTCGGCGAGGACGACCCGCGCCAAGTCAGAACTCGCGGAGCGCGTCGCGGAGATGGCGGCCGGTGCGGTCGGTGCCTCGGTCGTCCCGGACCAGGCCGCGACGGCGTAGTTCCGGGACCAGCCCGTCGGTGACCTCGATGACGTACTTGCGGCTCACGCGCAGGCCCGGGGCGTGGAACAGGAAGCCGTCGCCGCCGACCGCTTCGGCGATCTCTTCCAACCGGTCGGCGACGGTGGCCGGGGAACCCACCAGGTCGCCCTTGCGTCGACCGACGTCGCCCGTGATGAGTTCGCGCAGCGTGCGGCCCCGTCCGCCCTCCACCATGGCGCGCAGCGTGCCGCGTTCGCCGTTGGTGACCAGGTCGTCGGGGAGCGGCTGGTCGAGATCGAAGGCGGAGAAGTCGATGTCCGTGACATCGGAGATGCCCACCAGGCTGCGTTCGATGAACAGCGGGTCCTCGACGCGGGCCTGGACGCGCTGCCAGGCGTGTTCGTCGGTGTCGCCCAGCGTCGGGGACACCAGGAACAGCACCTTCACGTCGTCGGGATCGCGGCCGGACTCGGCGGCGCCGCGGCGGATGTCGTCGCGGTAGGCGCGCATGTCCTCCACGGTGGAGGCGGGCGCCACGACGGTGTCGGCGTACTTGGCCCCGAGAGCCCGGCCCTTGGGGGAGCCGCCCGCCTGGGCGAGGACGGGGAAGTGCTGCGGGGAGGGCACGGTGTTGAGCGGACCGCGAGAGCGGTAGAAGCGGCCCTCGAAGTCGATGTCGTGCACCTTGGTGTGGTCGATGTAGGTCCGGGTGGTCCGGTCGCGGACCACGGCGCCGGGTTCCCAGGAACCCCACAACCGCCGTACGAGGTCGACGTATTCGTCGGCCTTCTCGTAGCGCAGGTCGTGCTCGGGGAGGGTGTCGTGGCCGAAGTTCTGGGCGGCGCGGTCCTCGGCGGAGGTGACGATGTTCCAGCCGACACGGCCCCGGGAGAGGTGGTCCAGCGTCGACACCAGCCGGGCCAGCAGATACGGCGGGTAGAACGAGGTGGACAGGGTGACGATGAAGCCGAGGCGGTCGGTGGCCTGCGCGAGCAGCGGGACCAGCGGGGCGGGGTCGAGCTTGGGTGAGTGCTGGGCGTGGCGCAGTTCGGCCTCGAAGGAGCCGCCGTAGGTGTCGGCGACCATGAGCTTGTCCTCCAACAGGACGTAGTCGAAGCCGGCGCGGTCGAGTTGGCGGGCGATGTCGACGTAGACCTCGCCGGACCAGTCGTGGCCTCCGTCGGACCATTGCTCGTCCCAGCCGTCGACGGTGTAGTTGAGGAACCAGCCCAGGTGGAAACGGCGGTCGGTCATCGGGGGCTTCCTTTCGTGCGGAGTCCGGCGGCGCCGGAGCGTCTCTCGAGGGTGGCGACCAGCCGCATCACGGGCAGCGCGACCACGGCGTAGAAGATGCCTGCGACGGCGAGGACTTCCACGTACTGGAAGGTGGTGGAGCCGATCGCGTAGGCGCGGCCGGTGAGTTCGGGTACGGAGACGGCGAAGGCCAGGGACGTCGCCTGGAACATCTGGACGGACAGCCCGAGCAGCGGGGGCAGCGCCACGCGCAGAGCCTGCGGGAGGATCACATGGCGTAGGGCGTCCGTACGGGTGAGGGCCAGCGCGTCGGCCGCCTCGCGCTGTCCGTGCGGGACGGACTGGAGGGCGGCGCGGATGATCTCGCTGGAGTAGGCGGCGACGCTGAAGCCGATCGCGAGCCAGACCGTGGGGACGGCGTCGAGGCGGACTCCGGCGCCGGGCAGCCCGTAGTAGACGAACTGGAGCGCCACCACGACGGGTGTGCCGCGGCCCGTCTCGACCAGGGCGATCGCGGGCCAGGCGACGGCCCGGCGGCGGGCCGAGGAGAGCAGGGCGAGCAGGAGCCCGGCGGGCAGGCCCCAGGCGAGGCTGACGCCGGTCAGCCGGAGAGTGACCCCGAGTCCGTCGAGGAGGTCGGGGAGCCAGTCGGTGACGCCGGTGTTCATCGCGCCACCTTCTTGCGCAGCCGGTGGTCGAGGTAGCGGGAGAGCAGGGCGACGGGGACGCTGATCGCGATGTAGAGGGCGACGGCGACGCCGTAGGCGGGCAGGCCGTGGCCGGTGGACCGGGCCTCCTCGACCGTGTGGAAGGCGATCTCCGTGACCCCGATGACGCTGGGGATGGAGGAGTCCTTGAGCAGGGTGAGGGCGAAAGTGGTGACGGAGGGCAGCGCGATCCGGGCCGCCTGCGGGGCGACAACGGTGACGAACGCCGCGGTGCGGGGCAGGGCGAGGGCGCGGGTCGCCTCCCACTGGCCGGGATCGACGGCGGCGACGGCTCCCCGGTAGGTCTCGGCGAGGTAGGCGGCCGACACACCCGCGAGCGTGAGGATCGCGGCCTGGACGGCGTCGAGGCGTATCTCTCCGACGGACAGACCGAAGTAGAGCAGGAACAGCCAGACCAGGATGGGTATGGCCCGCACCAGGTCGACGACGGCCCGCACGGGCAGGCGCGCGAGGGGGTGGCCGGCGCGCAGGCCCGCCGCGAGGGGTACGGCGAGCAGGGCGCCGAGGGTGAAGGAGGCGGCCGTGATGCCGAGGGTGAGCGGGACGCCCTGGAGGACGGCGGTGAACAGGTCCATGGTCAGCGGCTCTTGACGGAGGCGAGGAAGCGGCGGGCGCGGGCATGGGTGGGGGAGCCGAAGACCGCGCGGGGTGTGCCGGCCTCGACGACTCCTCCGTCCGCCATCACGACGACCTGTTCGGAGACCTCCTCGGCGAACCGCATCTCGTGGGTGACGACGAGCATCGTGCGGCCCTCGGCGGCGAGCGAGCGCATCACCGCCAGTACGTCCAGGGCGAGTTCGGGGTCGAGCGCGGAGGTGGGCTCGTCGAACAGGAGGACCCTCGGGTCCAGGGCGAGGGCGCGGGCGATGGCCACGCGCTGCTGCTGGCCGCCGGAGAGGGTGTGCGGAGGGGCGTCGGCCTTGTCGGACAGCCCTACCCGGGCGAGGAGTTCACGGGAGCGGTGTTCGGCGTCGGCGCGGGGGCGGCCCAGGGCGCGGCGCTGGGCGAGGGTGATGTTCCGTTCGGCGGTCAGGTGCGGGAAGAGGTTGAAGGACTGGAAGACCATGCCGACGGTCCGGTTCAGAGCGGTGCGCCGGGTCCGGTCCAGCCGGTCGTGCGCGGAGTAGTCGACGCCGTCGACGGTGACGGTGCCCGCGTCCGGGGTCTCCAGGCGGTTCACGCAGCGCAGCAGGGTGCTCTTGCCGGAGCCGCTCGGGCCGATCACGGCGGTGACGGTGCCGGGGCGGACGTCGAGGTCGATGTCCTCGAACACGGGTTGCCCGTGGAAGGACTTGGTGAGTCCGCGCAGGCGCAGGGAGGCACCGGTCTCCGTCGCGCCGTCCTTCGCGGGTGCGGTCATGTCAGTCCTCGCTCTCCTGGGCCGCGTCCAGCGCCGCGTGCAGCAGCGCGTTCGCGCCGTCGACGGCCCACTGGTGGCGGATGTCCTCGCTCTCGTGGTGGCTGATCCCGCCCACACAGGGGATGAAGATCATCGCGGTGGGCGTCACGCGCGCCAGGTGCACGGAGTCGTGTCCGGCGCCGGACACCAGGTCCCGGTTGCTGAGGCCGAGCCGCTCGGCGACCGCGCGGACGCCTGCGACGGCCCTGGGGTCGAACACCGTGGGCGGCTGGGAGAGGACCGGCTCGATGGTCACCTCGGTGCCCGTGGCGCGGGCGACGTCGGCCGTCAGCTCCTCCAGGGCCCGCTCGGCGCGGTCCAGGACGGCGTCCTCGGGATGGCGTACGTCGAGCGCGAGGCGTACCGAACCAGGTATGGAATTGCGGGAGTTGGGCGAGACGACGATCTCGCCGGTGGTGGCCCGCAGCTCCGGGGAGAGCCGGTCGGCGAGTTCGCTGACGGCCCGCACGACGGCACCGGCGGCCACCAGGGCGTCCCGGCGGAGCGCCATCGGGGTGGTGCCGCTGTGGCCGCCCTCGCCGCGCACCGACACGTCGTACCAGCGGATGCCGTACACCCCGGTGACGACGCCGATGTCGACGCCCTCGGCCTCCAGGACGGGCCCCTGTTCGATGTGCACCTCCAGGGCGCGGTGCAGCCGCCGGGGGACGCCGCCCCAGGCGCCGGCGTAGCCGATGCGGGCGAGCTCCCCGCCGAGAGTGGCTCCGGAGGTGTCCGTGCGGGCGAGAGCGGCGTCGAGGTCGTGGGCGCCGGAGTAGACGGCGGAGCCGAGCATGCTGGGGCTGAACCGCGATCCCTCCTCGTTGGTCCAGTCGGCCAGGACGAGGGAGCGACGGGTGGCCACCCCGGCGTCGTCGAGGGCACGCAGCACCTCCAGTCCCGCGTGGACGCCGTAGGTCCCGTCGTAACGGCCGCCGAGCGGCTGGGAGTCCAGATGGGAGCCGATCAGGACGGGCGGCAGGTCGGGTTCGGTGCCCTGCCGGGTGACGAAGACGTTGCCGACGGGATCCACGGCGACCGCCCAGCCGCGCTCGCGTGCCGCCGCGACGAGATGGTCGCGGGCCGCGCGGTCGTGGTCGCCGAGCGCGAGCCGGTCGAGGCCGCCGCCGGGGGTGGCGCCGAATGCGGACACCTCGCGCAGCGAATTCCACAGGCGCTCGGAATCGACGGCGAGCGCCGATTCACAGGTCTTCTCGGTCACGTGCCTGACTCTTTCCGGGGCGGATGCATGACATGGGGTACCCGAATGACACTACGGGCCCGTGCCGCTCTTTTTCCATGGACATTTGTTGAAAGATTGTGTCTTCGACGATTGTCTATTTACCTCTCCGTCGGCGGCGGGTCATGCTGCTCGTACAGCCGGTCGGACCGTCCGGTAGTGGAGCACTCGGAGAGAGCACGCACATGAGATCGAGAACGTCGTTCAGGGCCTTGGCCACCGCCGTCGGAGCGCTGCTCGTGGGGACGCTCACCGCGTGCGGCGGTGCCTCGTCCTCGGACTCCGCGAGCAGCTCCAACGCCCCCTTCGACACCATCAGCGCTGGTGAACTCACCGTCGGCGTACCGACGTTCCCGCCGTTCTCCAGCATCGAGGACGGCCGGATCGTCGGCCCGGACGGCGATGTCGTCTACCGGATCGCCAAGAAGTACGGACTGAAGGTGGTGGCCCGCCCGTACGAATTCTCCGCCCTCATTCCGGCCGTCCGGCAGAAGCGGATCGACATAGCGATCGGTTCCATTTTCCGGACGAAGGAACGCGCGAA
The DNA here is from genome assembly GCF_044747265.1 of Streptomyces sp. NPDC090106. Taxonomy (NCBI): domain Bacteria; kingdom Bacillati; phylum Actinomycetota; class Actinomycetes; order Kitasatosporales; family Streptomycetaceae; genus Streptomyces; species Streptomyces sp. NPDC090106. Next base: position 23,280 of record NZ_JBIVDS010000021.1, read on the forward strand.
AGTGGTCGACTTCACCGATCCCATCTACCTGGAACCGGGCTCCGTCATCTCGAAGACCGGAATCTCCACAGTGGCCGGACTGAAGGGGAAAAAGGTCGGCACGGTCCAGGGTTACAACTGGGTCGAGGACATCGACAACGAACTCGGCGGTGAATTGAAGCAGTATCCGTCGTCGGTGGAACTCAAGCAGGATCTGGAAGCCGGACGTCTCGACGCCGGTCTGGACAGCTACGGCACCGCCCTGCACCTGTACGGCGACTCCGGTCTCACGGTGAAGGCCCTGGAGAAGGACGACCGGCTGGCCGCGGCGACCACGCCCGGACAGGTCGCCTTCGTCCTCGCGAAGAACGACGCGGACCTCAAGGACGGCCTCGACAAGGTGATAGCCACCCTGCACGAGGACGGCGGGATCGCCGCCGCCCTGAAGAAGGCGGGCCTGGACCCGGCCAAGGCCGAGACCGGGAAGCCGGCGTACCTGTGAGCGATCCGTCGCGCGCATCGGGCCGGGCGGACGCCGCGCGGGGGGCGGCGTCCGCCCGGCCGGTCCCGGCCGAACCGCCGCGGGTCGCCGTCCTGGTCCCGGCCACGGACACCGCGGTCGAACTGGAGCTGCCGGGTCTGATCGAGGGCCGGGCGAGCCTGCACATCGCCCGGATGCGGTTGCCGTCGGTGACGCCCGCCGACCTGATCGCCATGGAGGAGGACGCGGTCCGCCAGGCGGAAGCGCTCGCACCGATCCGGCCCGTGCTGACCGTGTTCGCCTGCACGAGCGGCAGCTTCGTGCGGGGCCGGGCGGACGAGGCCCGGCTGGTCGACCGGCTGACGGAGGCCGCCGGAGCTCCCGTGATCACCGCCGCCGCAGCCATGGTGGCGGCGCTGCGGGCCCAGGGCGGCCGGGTCCGGCTGCGGGCGTCGTACACCGACGATCTGGTGACCGCCGAGCGCCGGTACCTGGAGGATCACGGACTCACGGTCACCGATGCGCGAGGGCTGGGTATCACCGAGGACGAGGAGACGGCGCGGGTCACCGCCGAGGAGCTCGTCCGGTTCGCCCGGGACGTGCCGGACGGGGACGACGCCACGGTGACCATGCTCAGCTGCACCAATCTGCGGACGGCGCGGGCCCACACGCAGCTGCGGCGCGGGATCGGGCTGCCGGTGGTGAGCAGCAACCTGGCGTTGGCGCAGGCGGTACTGGCCGCGCTGCCGCACGGGTGAGAGGGCCTGGTGCGGGCCGTGCCCGGCGACGGACGGGGCCCGGCGCGGCCCGCGCCGCAGAGCCGACCGGGCCCGGTGCGCGCCGCGGGTCACAGCTCACCCCGGAGCTCGGCGAAGGTGAGCCCCAGGTGGAGCCGGAGGCGGGCCACACCGTCGTGGAGCGAGAGACCCGTCAGCTCCGACGCCTGATCGAGCCGGTAGTAGAGCGTGCCCCGGTGGACGTTGAGGGACTCGGCGGTCCGCTTGTGGTTCCCTCCCGTGTCGAGGAACGCCTTCACCGTCCTTGCCAGGGCCAGGCCCCGGTCGTTGGCGAGCAGCGTCCTTACCTCGGAGGGCGGTTGGAGGTCCTGTCCGCCGAGGGAACGGCGTAGTTCTCCGAGGAGTTCGTAGGCGGGGACGTCGTCCGCGAACCGCACCGCGGGGCTGTCGGCGCGCTGCTCGGACACGGTCAGCAGGTCGCGCAGGGCGTCGACCGAGGGGCTCTCCGGTTCCTCCGGCAGGCAGCGGGGCGACACCGCGAGGCGAGGCACCAGATAGGCGGGCAGCGTGTCAGGTCCGAGTCCGGCCACGGCCCTGGTCAGTGCCGGGCCCAGCCGGTGCCGCTCCAAGGCGTCCGCACGTCCCGCGAGCGTGAGCACGACGTCGCCGTCCGAGCGGATCTCCGCGCTGACCCGGAGGCCGGGCGCGACCGCGCTCAAGGCGTCGGCGAGCGCGGCACCGAATCCCTGCTGTCCTGCGGCTGCCGGATCGATGACCCCGGTGGGCACCGCCCGGGCGACGGCCAACCGGTAAGGAGTGTCAGGCTTGAAGGGCTCGGGCCGGGTGCCGGCGCCGAGGTCGCCCGTGCGCCGGGCGTGGTCGGCGGCCGGTTCGGCGAGCAGGTTCCCGACGGTGCGACCGAAGGAACGCAGCCGGTCCCCGGTGAACGTCGCGTCCGGGTCGATCACCCACACGTGCCCCACCAAGGTGCTGTGCCGGTCCCGGACGGGCACGTACACCCGGCCCAGTTCGAGGCCGTCGAAGGGTGCGATCCGCTGGGGGTGCAGGGCCTCGTTGATGCGCTGGTCCCGCAGCAGCCGCGTCCGTACGTGGGGCGCGGCCGGGCGGCCGAGGAGCAGTTGCATCCGGCTGCTGTCGATGAGGCCGTGGTGCGGGGTGGAGGCGATCGGGATCATCCGGGCGTCGTCGAGCGCCACGGGGCGCCGGATCAGCCCGGCGAGCGTGTCCAGGGTGTGCGTGAGGTCAGCCATGTGCCTGAGGTTTCGGGGTTCATGTGAGGGATGAGGAGCAGCGCGGAGCGCTCCGTGGTGTGCCGGAAGCGGCGATCAACACATGGAGGAGGAGACACGCAGCAGGTCGACGTAGCGTCGGCCGTAGAACCCCTGTGGCATGAGCGGCACGATACCTCCCCTTTTCCGGCGGGCCGGGGGGCGTCCCAGCATCCGGGCGGGACACGTCGGACGCGGGCACCGCTGCGCAGGGATGGGACGCCTTCCCCGCCAGAGGCGCGAGGTCACCGCCGGCGGTCACCGTGGAGCAGGTCGGCGGACAGTTCCGGATGCCCCTGCACACCGAGGGGGCCCTCCTGCGGCAGAAGCCGCTCCTTGGAGAACCTCGCCCATGGAGCCGGACCTGACCTCTGCCCGTGAGGAGTGTCAGGGAGACCGGCGGCCTCCCGTGAGCCGCACGCGGCTCACGGGAGGATCTGCGGGCCGTAGCGGGCGACGCAGAAGGACCGCAGCCGCCGTGCCGTCTCCGCGAGCGCCTCGGCGGCGTGGTGACGGGGGTCCCAGGCGGCGAAGAGCCGGATGTCCAGGGGGTGGTTGCGCGCGGTCACCGGGATGCCCACCAGGTCGTAGCGGGGATCGTCCGAGACCACGGCCACACCCCGGCCCGCCGCCGCCAGCGCCTGCGCGACCTGCGCGTTGCCGCACTCGATCGCGTCGGTGACCACCAGCCCCTCCGCGGTGAGTGCCTCCTGGAGCAGCAGCCGGGGGCGGAAGGAGCGGTCGAGCAGGATCAGCGGCAGGTCCACCAGCTCGTCCAGACGCACCCCGGCCCGGTCCGCCAGGGGGTGCCCCCGGGGGATGTAGGCCAGCATCGGCAGCACGGCCAGCGCGAGGGTGTGCCACTCCGCCGCCGGTGTGTGGGTGACGATGGCCAGATCCGTACCCTTGCGCAGCGTCTCCAGCGCGCGTGGCCCGTCCGTCTCGACGACCTCGGGCAGCGGGTCGTCGGCCCCGAGCGTCGCGATGAACGGCGCCACGATGTCCGTGAGGGTCGTCGTCGGCGCGGCGATCGTGAGGGTGACGAGCCGTCCCGCCGCGATGGTCGCCGCCGCCGTGCGCGCGGCATCGGCGCTGTACAGGACGGCCCGCGCGTGCCCGAGGAACTGCTTGCCCGCCGCGGACAGGTGCAGCCGGCCCGCGCGGCGGTCGAAGAGACCCACGCCCAGTTCCCGTTCCAGCTCCTTGACCTGACGGGACAGCGCGGGCTGGGTGACCCTGACCCGCTCGGCCGCCGCGCTCACGGAACCCGCCTCGGCGACGGCCACGAAATACGTGAGGGTACGCAGTTCCATCCTCCGAGTATGCCGTGTGGGCATGGGGTGCAGAAAAAAACGGCACTGGTGTGCATAGATGAACGTGGGTCAACCTGTCCGTGCGGATCAGTTTCCGGCCATGTGAACCCACGGGTACCCGCGGCCGGTGACGGGATCCTCGGCACCCCGCGGCACCCCCGTGACCCGGTCCCGCCCCGTACGCCACGGCAGGCGTCCGCTGCGGGACCGCCCTCACAGAAAGCACACGACGGTGGAATCCTCCCTCGCCCCACCCCCCGCTGCCCGCCCCCGCAAAGTCGCTCTCGCCTCCCTCGTCGGCACCACCGTGGAGTGGTACGACTTCTTCATCTACGCCACAGCCGCCGCCCTGGTCTTCCGGGAGGTGTTCTTCCCCCAGGGCATGAACCCGGTCGTCGGCAGTGTCGTAGCCTTCGGCACGACCTCCTTCGGCTACGTGGGCCGGCCCATCGGCGCCCTCCTGTTCGGCCACTTCGGCGACCGCGTCGGACGCCGCACCACCCTGGTCATCACCATCCTGACGATGGGCGTCGCCACCTTCGGCATCGGACTGCTCCCCAGCTACGCCACCCTCGGCATCGCCGCCCCGCTGCTCCTGGTCACCCTGCGGCTCGTGCAGGGCATCGCGGTCGGCGGAGAGTGGGGCGGTGCCGCCCTGATGTCCGTCGAGCACGCCCCCGAGCACCGCAAGAGCTTCATGGGCTCCTTCACCCAGGTCGGCTCCGCGGTCGGTGCCCTCCTGTCGTCCCTGATGTTCGCGCTCTCCTCCGGAATCGCGGGCCCCATGGAAGACGGCAGCTGGCGCATCCCGTTCCTCTTCTCGGGCGTCCTCGTCGTCGTCGGACTGCTGATCAGGACCCGCGTCGAGGAGTCCCCGGTCTTCACCGAACTCGCCCGCACCGACGACCTGGCCGTGGCCCCGGTCAAGGAGGCCGTGCTCCGCCACCGCGGCGTCATCCTGCTGGCCGCGGGCGCCATGGTGGTCGCCACCGGCGGCTACTACGTCACCTCGTCCTTCTGGCTGGTCTACGCGACGGGCAGCGGCGGACTACCGGAGACCACCGCGCTCAACGTCCTCAGCGTCGAGGCGGCTTTCGAGATCCTGTGCACCGTCGGCGCCGGCTGGCTCGCCGACCGCCTCGGCACCAGCCGGGTGGTCGTCACCGGCCTCCTCTCGGCCGCCGTGATCGCCCCGGTGTGGTTCCTCGCCGCGCACAGCGGATCCCTGCTGTTCGTCCTGCTCGCCTCGGCCCTCATCGCGATTCCCACCGGACTGCACTACGGCCCCATGGCCCGCCTGCTCGTCGACCTCTTCCCGGGCCGGGTCCGCTACAGCGCCATGTCGATGGCCTACCAGCTCGCCGCGCTGACCGCGGGCACCCTCACCCCGGTCGCGGTATCCCTGCTGTACGGCTCCGGCGGCACCGGACCCGTCACCCTGGTCCTCCTCTACCTCGCCGTGCTCTGTGCCCTGTCCACCTGGTGCGTCCTGGCCCTCGGTCGCCGCACCCACGGCGCCGCGACCGGCAAGCCGGAACCGAGCGGCACCCGGCGCGCACCGGCCACGCCGTGACACCGCCGTCCGGCCCCTCGACCTCATCACCGCACCACGGAACCACCCTCGTTCGAAAGGACCGCAAGGCGATGACAGCCTCGCTGACCGAACCCACCCCCCAGTCCGTCTCCCGTGACCTCGCCGGACTCCTCTTCTTCGGCACCCTGCCCGCCCCCGACGCCGCGGAGGACGCCCTCGCGCCGGGGGAGCGCTGCCGCCTCGAAGTCGAACGCGTGGCGCGACACCTGGCCGGGAGCGACCGGACACCGGACTCCCTGCTCGTCCTCGACGCCGTCTACGACCCCTCGTACGCCGACGCCGGCCTCGTCGAGAAGGCCCTCGCGGACGCCCTCCCCGACGGCGCGCGCCCGTGTCTGACCCTGATCCCGGTCCTGCCCGGCGCGCTCGGCGAACGTGGCCTGGCCCTCCAGGGCGCCTCGGCCGTCGAGCCGGTCACCACCGTCGACACCGCGCGCTTCCCGAGGGCCGCGACGGCCGGGAACCTCGTCGCCGTGGCCGGGCACGCCGTCGACACCGACGACGACATGGTCACCCAGACCTCCACGGTCATGGACCAAGTCGCCGAACGCCTCGCCGAGTACGGCGCCGCCTGGGACGACGCCGTACGCTTCGACGTCTTCTACCGCGCCGAGGGCACCAAGGAGGGCTGGGCGGTCAACGCCCGGGAACGGGCCCGCCGCTTCACCGAACCCGGGCCCGCCACCACCGGCATCCCTGTCGGCCACCTGCCCGGCCGCGCCAAGATCCTGCTGCGCACCCTGGCCGTGCGCGGCGCCCGCCCGCTCGGGCTGCGCGCCGAGTCCTGGCCCGAGGGCCACTGGGACTGGCCGTTCCACCTGCCCTACAAGCACGGCATCGGCGCCGCCGACACCGCGTTCATCGGCGGCCAGGTCTCCCTGGGGCCCAGCGCCGAGGTCCTCGACCCGGACGACCTCGCCACCCAGACCGAGACCAGCATCCGCAACATCGTCAAGGTCGCCGCCGGACTCGACAAGGGCCCCGACTCCGTGCTGCGGCTCATGGCCTTCTACCAGCACCGGGGACCCGAGTCGGCGCGGACCGTCCGAGAGGCCGCCGACCGCGTCCTCGGCGACCACCCCTACGAGCTGAGCCTTATCGGCCTGCCCTACCTGGCCTACGAGCGGATGATCGTCGAGATCGAGGCTGAACTCCGATGACGACGACCGCCTCCCCGCCCGTCCTGGACTGCGCGGGCAGCGGCCTGGAGATCGGCCGGGCCCACGGAGAACAGGCACGGGACGCCGTACGGCAGGCACTGGAGCGCTGGCGGGAACGGACCGCCGGGCCCGCTGGACGATCATCCGCAGCCGCGCTCGTCGGCGCCTCCCCGCTGCTGGACACCGTACGGCGGCTCACCCCCGCGATCGCCGACGAACTGCGCGGAATCGCGGAGGGCGCGGGCGTGCCGTTCGCGGACGTCGTCGCCTACAACTGCATGGACGAACAGTGGTGGATGCAGCGCCACGACCGGCTGCACGGATGCAGTGTCATCGGCGCGTGGACGGCCGCAGGCGGCCACCTCACCCAGAACATGGACCTGCCGCCGTTCATGGACGGCTCCCAGGTGGTGCTGCGAGTGCGGCCGGACGACGGTCCCGCGCAACTCCTGCTCAGCGCGGCGGGACTGGTGGGCCTGACCGGGGTGAACGAACACGGGGTCGCCGTGTGCGTCAACACGCTCGGCATGCTGCGCACCGACCCGCGCGGACTGCCGGTCGCCGCCGTCATCCGCAGCGCGCTCGGCCATCGCACCCGTACGGAGGCGGTGGCGTTCCTGCACCGGGTCCCGCACGCCAGCGGGCAGCACTACGCGGTGGGCGACGGGGACGGCCTCGACTCCCTGGAGTGCTCGGCGGGCGGCACCGTCCAGGTGCCTGCCTCCGTCCCCGGCGGCGTACGCCTCGCGCACACCAACCATCCGCTCACGAGCGGAGACCTGGACCCGGACGCCCTGCGGGAGGTGGACCAGGAGGGCCGGCTGCGCGACTCACGGGCCCGGCTGCGGTTCCTGGCCGACCGGCTGGGGTCCACGACCACCCGCTCCGGCGCCGAGGCCCTGCTCGCCGACGACACCGTGCCCATCCGCATGCCGGGCACGGGTGGCCTCCCGCTGCGGACCTTCGGGACCGTCTCCTACCGGCTGGGCGAACACCCGCACGCCCGCTTCCGGCTCGGCGGCCCGGTCCCCGCAGGCGACGGCGGTCCCTGGCTGGTTCCCGGCTGGCACTTCGCCGACTCACCCGAGGCCGCGGTCCGCTGACCGCGCCGAGCGGCGGGAGTGGGCCACCGCGGCAGTGCGGTGGCCCACTTCCGCACCGTGACCACGCCGTGCGTGAGGGCGACCTGGGAGAGGGGGGTGCCCACGCTCTCGCCGCCCCGCCGAGGAAGCCGCCGGGGCGCGAAGTGCGCGTACTCGTTCCGCGGGATTGAGACCGGGTGCACCGCGTGGGCGCGGTGAGGCGCGTCCTCGTCGGCAGGGCAGGTGGCGACTTCGACGTCCGGCCGGACACAACAGCCTCCGCGCGCTTGCCCCGCACTGCTCGTGGCTCAGCCGCGCAGCCCTCGATACGCCGCCTGCGCCCCGGGGTGCAGGGCGATGCCTCCCATGCCGATCAGGCTGCAGACGTCGAGGAACTGGGTGCCGACGGCGTTGCCGGGGACGAGGGCCGAGGCACGCAGGACCAGCAGGTTGGACATGCCGGTGGTGCCGGCGCCGCCCGCGGTGCGGTAGGCGCCCTGCGGCAGGGAGACCTCCTCCAGGCCGGAGCCGGCCCGGGCGTCACGGTCGCCGAGCCGGGGCAGCAGGTCCGCGAGCGGCGGGAAGCGCAGCCCGGGACTGTCGTCGACGTCGGTCAGGGCGGGCAGCGGGACGCCGCCCGCGACCAGCCGGGAGCCGACCGTCCCGGCCTTGATCGCGTCGGCCGCCTCGGCGAGGGGGAGGTGGAGCACGGAGACGTCGCTGCCGGGGACGAGGCCCGCGGCGTGCAGGATGAGCTCGCCGAGTTCGGCCGCGCCCGATCCGGCCGCACCGAGGGACACGGTGTGAGCGGCCAGGTCGGACACCGTCCGCACGGACGAATCGGCGCGGACGACGAACTGGAGGTAGGTCTCGTACACCCGCCCGATCGCCCGCAGCGGAACCGGGCGCCGGAGCAGGGCGGTGCCCTGGGCGGCGCGCGCGGTGGCGGTGAGGACCAGGGCGAGATCGGCCTCGCCCTCACGCAGCATCTCGATGTTGGCGACGCTGCCCGCGGTGGTGTGCACACGGCAGTGCAGGGGGGATACGCCGGTTCGAGCTCGGCGGCGACGAGGCGGCCGAACACCTCGTAGAACGCCGTGGGCTCCCCGGTCGCGAACCGCAGGACCCCGCTCGGTTCGGGGCGCTGCCGGGAGACGTCCGCCGTGAGCGCCCCGCCGAGCACGGCGACGCCCGCCCCGGCGCGGGCGGCGCGCAGGGCGGTGCGACGCGAGAGGTTCAGCGGGTTGGTCATGCGGTACCGCCGGAGCTCTTCGACACCCGCAGCCGCTCCCTGGGTACGAGCGTCTCGTACGGCCTGGGCAGGCTGTCGAGCGCGGCAGGCCCGCTGATCGTCGCGTCCCTCTCCACCGGCCACGGTTACCGGAGCGTCTTCTGCTTCATCGCCGGTACTTGGCTGTTCGGCGCGATCGTCCTGGCGGTCTTCGGCACCCGGACCCGCTCGGCGCGCCTCGCGGAGGGGGGGAACGGCAGCAGGAGACGGTGCCGGCCTGACCAGGTGCTTCGCGGTCGGGCATCGGGTGAGGCGGCGGCGCGGACGAGGGGTGACACGCCCGTCGTCCGCGCCGCCGCGTCGATGAGTCCGTCGTTGCGCGCCGAGGCTCCCGAACCCCCAGGCGCCGCGCCGCACCTCATGTCAGAGGCTCGGAGAACTCCTGGGAAACCACGGAGAGAGCGGTCCGAGCGGGCGGATCGCGGGCCTGTCGGCCACGGCCGCGACGGCGGTCGGTGACCGAACCTCGACCAGGCCCGGCCTGGCCGGACTGGGGTGGACGGGGCTTTGGTCCTGCGCGGCGTGCGTGCCGCTCCCGGTCAGGCCGCGGGAGCGGTCAGGACGGTCTCGGCGGCCAGCCGGAGACCCCTGATCATCGGATTCGGGTCACCCTTGCGGCTGACCAGGACGACCTGGCTGGGAGGGGCGTCCTCGATCGGGACGGTGACGAGGTCGGGGCGCAGTGAGCTACGCCGGTCCCCGACCGGCAGTACGGCGATCGCCCTGCCGCTCGCAACGAGTTCGAGCTTGTCCTCATAACTCTCGATCGGCGGCACGTCGGCCCCGAGGAGCCGGTAGGAAGTCCAGTCCGCGGTCTCGAACGCGCACGGCGCCGACTCCTGGTCGGCCAGTTCTCCGGCGGTCACCGACACACGGTCGGCGAAGGCGTGGCCACGCGGAACCGCGAGCATCCGCGGCTCCTCGTACAGCGGGGTGGTGACCACGTCGTCGGCCGGCGGCAGCGGGGCCCGTGCGATCAGCGCGTCGACGCGCTCGTCTGACAGCGCCCCGACGTCGCGGCAGCTCAGGTGCCGCGTGGTGATCTCGGCGTCCGGGTGGCGCCGGCGCAGTTCCCGTACGGCGGCAGTGATCACCAGGTCTTCGACGTAGCCGATGGTGATGCGCTCGGTCCGCGCGTGTTCGCGGACGGCGAGTTCGGCTTGGCGGGCCGCATGCAGCAAGGCGTGGGCCCGGGGGAGGAACGTCTGGCCGGCCGCGGTGAGCCGAGCGCCCTGGGGCGTGCGGTCGAACAGGGGGGTGCCGAGACGTCTTTCGAGCCGTTGGATCTGGCGGCTCAGCGCCGGCTGGGCCACATGCAGTTCGGCGGCGGCCCGGCCGAAGTGCTGGTGTGCCGCGACCACGGTGAAGTAGCGCACCAGCCGCAGTTCCAGGTCCTGCCCGAGATCGTTCATCCGTGCAGCGTACGCGCCATGCCGTTTCGGAATGATCAGGTTGCCGAACCGGTCTTGGACGGCCGCGGCGTACCGGGACTTGACTGAGGGAGCCATGTTTCCCCCAGGAAAGCGACAGGCGCGATGAAGGCGATCCAGATCCACGAAGCGGGCGGCCCGGACGTTCTGCGATACGACGAGGTGCCGGTTCCCGGGATCGGTCCGGGCGAGGTCCTCGTGCAGGTGCGCGCGGTGGGGATCAACCCGCCGGACTGGTACCTGCGGGAGGGGATGAAGGTCTTGCCGGCCGAGATGAGGCCGACGCTGGAGTTCCCCCTGACCCCCGGAACGGACATGTCGGGCGTGGTGCGGGCCGTCGCTCCGGACGTGCGGGGGTTCGCCGTCGGCGACGAGGTCTTCGGCATGCTGAGGTTCCCCGGATTCGACGGCCGGACGTACGCCGAGTACGTGGCCGCCCCGGCCGCGGATCTGGCGCGCAAGCCGGCCGGCATCGACCACGTGCAGGCGGCCGGGGCGCCGATGGCTGTGCTGACGGCCTGGCAGTACCTGGTTGATCTCGGCCATGACGTTCCGTCTCCGTTCACCGGCCGGGTGCACCGGCCGGTGCCGATCACGCCAGGCATGACGGTGCTGGTGAACGGGGCGGCCGGCGGAGTGGGCCACTTCGCGGTGCAGCTGGCGAAGTGGAAGGGTGCGTACGTCATCGCGGTGGCCTCGGGCCGGCACGAGCAGTTCCTGCGCAGCATCGGCGCCGATGAGTTCATCGACTACACGGCAACGCGGGCCGCGGACGTGGTCAGTGATGTGGACCTGGTGATCGACACCGTCGGCGGCCCGGACAGCTCACGTTTCCTGACCGTGCTCAAGCGCGGCGGCACCATGCTTCCCGTGTTCTTCGCCGAGTACGACCCGGAAGAGACGGCGCGTCTGGGCATCACCGTCTCCACCATCCAGGTGCGGTCCCACGGTCCCCAGCTCGCCGAGATCGGGCGCCTGTTCGGCGAGGGCGCGCTCCGGACCGGGGTGGACAGCACTTATCGGCTGTCCGAAGCGGGCATGGCACACGCACGAGCAGCTCAGGGCCACATCCAGGGCAAGATCGTACTAAAGGTGGAACCGTGATCGCCGGACTCCGGCAGGCGGTGGTGGTGCCGGTGATGTCGTGCTCACTGCCGGCGGCGACGGCCTTGCCGTGGGACATCAGGACGAGGCGGTCGCGCTGCTGGGCATCCCGCATGGAGTGCGTGGTGACCAGGACACCGACGCCTCGGTCGGCCTGATCGTGGAGGGTGTCCCACAGCCGGGCACGGGGCAGGGGCTCGACGCCGAAGGCGAAGGAGAAGTTCTCGGTGACGGTCAGCGTGGGCCACCGGCCCAGGCCCGGGTCTCGCGCGTGCCGTACCCCCGCTCCACCTGGAATCGCGCGATCAAGGCGTGACCTGCTGCACGGCCGGGGCACGTGCCCCGGGTCGGGGCCGTCCGACCGGCCCCGACCCACGGGGTGCCCCCTCACGGCCCGCGTCAGGGATACCGGGTCACCCGTCCCGTCCCGAAGCCCACTATGACGGCGCCGTTCCGCTGCACGACCAGCGAGATGAAGGACGAGTCGGGCAGGGGGAGCCGGCGCAGTGTTCCGTCGGGCTTGATCACGGTGACGCGTTCCATGCCCTGGACGGCGAGCCAGCGTCCGTTCCCGGACAACTGGGCCGTCTGGTCGGACAGCAGCAGCCGGCGCCCGGCGGGGGAGCCCGGCCGGGGGTTCACCACCTGGAGGACGTGGTCCACACCCGAGCGCACCCACACCTGCCCGCCCCGGGAGGTCAACTGGAGCGGGCTGCGCGGAGCTTCGAGGCGAGCCAACGGGCGCAGGCCCTCGACCGCCAGCTCGACCACGCGGTCGCTCCCGGCGAGGCTGACGAAGACGTGTCCGCCGTCGGCGGTGATGCCGTACGGAGATCCTGCCAGCGCCCGGCGCGCGACGAGCCGACCCGCCCTCGCCGACAAGGAGTCGACCCGGCCGGCCGCCGGTGACGTCACCACCACCCTGTCGTTGACGAGCGCGAGTGCGCGTGCGCCGCCACCCGCCGACTGTCTCCACACGGTGCGGCCGGTGCGCAGATCGACGCGGCCCACGTGCCCCGAAAGCGTCGAGACGTAGTACGCCGCGGTGTCCCGTACGACCAGGTCGTCCACGAAGTCGTCGAACCTGGCGACGACGCGGTCACTGGGGTCGTCGAAGTCCAGACGCACCAGCGCGCGGCCACCCAGCACGGCGTAGGTCGCGTCCGAGGCCTGGTCCTGGACGACGCTCGTCACCGCGGCGCCGTACTGCACGGTCTGAGAGTCGCTGAAGGCGTCGCCGAGGACCGTGGTGATCGTTGCTGTCATCACGCCGAGGACCAGCCAGGGCAACAACCACTTCCGGCGCCACCACAGACGGTAGACGGGCGCCTCACCGGGCCGGTGGATCTTCACCTCGGGCATCCTGCGCCCGCTGCGGTCGGCGGGCCGGACGGTGCCGGCCGAAGGGGCGTGCGCAGAGGCGACGTAGGCCTCGACCGTCTGCCGTACGTCGGCCGAGTGGGCGCGTTCCGGCCCCGTGACGGCCAGCGCGGCGATCTCCACCGCTGCTTCGTAGGCGACGTCACTGGGTGCTCGCCCCACGATCACCACGGGGGTGCCGAAGGGAAGGGTCACGGCCAGCACCTCCGTGCCGGGGCGCGCGCGGCCCAGTACCGACCAGTCGATGCGCAGAGCGTGGGCGAGCACCGCGAGCCGCAGCCGCTGCTCACGGCGGCCGGTGGGTGGAAGCACGAAGATCGTGCGTCCGAGAGCGCCGGCTCGACGGATCTCCGCGATCTCCCACAGCAGCGACTGGGACCGACCGACCGTGACACAGATGAGCTGGGAGCGGGCGATCAGTTCGCGTACCCCGTCCTGCCAGTCGTCCATGGAGAAACTGCGCCGCGCGGCGCCCAGGGGAGGAGGCAGTTTCTCGCCCACCTGACTGAGTGTCTCCACCGGGCCGTGCACGGAGAGCGCGGAAGCCGCGACCTCCTCGAAGCGCTCGAAGCGGCGCATGCAGAGCCGTTCGACGATCGAGGCGCGATCCAGCCGTCGGGCCCTGAGCACGCGCCGGTCGTCGGCGAAGGAACGCAGCATCAGGGTGGGCGGGCGCCGGTCCTGCTCGGCCTGCTGACGCAGAGCCCGCATGCCCAGCCGCCGTGTCACGGTGAACGGCAGCAGGGCGAGCAGTACCACGAACACGCCCGCGACCCGGACGACGGTTCCGAAGCCCGTCGCGACGTAGTCGGACGACGCGGGGCTGGTGCCCATGGCCTGGAGGCCCGACCCCAGGACCACCATCAGGAGGCCGATCAGGGCCACCGCCACCGTGGCGGCCAGGCCGAACAACGCCAGGACCTGCCCCCATCCCCGGAAGACGGCCGGTCGCCACCGGCCGGAATGCCGTCTGCGCAGCAGCCGTTCGACGATCAGGACGCACGCCACGGCACCCAGTGCGACGGTCACCGTCGCCCAGACGCCCAGCGAGAGCTGCTCCGTGAGGCGCATCGTCCAGGCGTACACGCAGAACCTGACGACGACCGCCGCCGTGCTGCGCGCCAGGCGCAGGTTCACCAGCCGGTCCACACGGAAGACCCCGTCCGAGCGCGGTCGGGAGAAGACGGAGCGCAGCCGACGCCAGATCGCGGGGTCGAGGACCAGGATCAGCGCACCCAGTGCCAGGGGCAGGCCCAGCGCAGTGCTCATGGCCTGGGCGTTGAGCGCCGTGTGCGTGGTGCTCTCGCGCCACGGCCTCGACGGAAGGTCCGGCAGCGCCGTGATCCGCGGCCGTTGCGACCGGACCAGCTCGGTGATCAGCTGCCGCGTGGCCTGTGCGGCCGAACTCCCGTCGGATCGGGCGAAGACGGTCACCGCGGTGCGTCCTTCGACGAGGACCGCGCAGGCGGAGGCGTAGTGGTCCTCGGTCTTGGTGAATCCCGCCCGGTCGGCCCCCGGTGTGCTGAAGGACGTCGACGGGGAGCAGGAGTCGGCCGTCTGGGCCTGTGCGAAGTCGGACCGGATCATCTCAAGGGCTCTCACCCCGACGGCGGTTCTGGCGTCCGCGGTCTCCCAGGTGCGCTGCCAGGCGCCCACGACCGTCATGTCGCGCAGATCGGCCCGCAGCCTGCCGGTCCCGATGAACAGGCCGATGTCGGGTGGCCCGTCCTGCTTGCTCAGCCAGACGTCGCCCGGACGCAGGGGGAGATCCGCGTCCGTGAGGAGCCGCTGCGCGACGGCGGGTGTGGTGTATGGCGGAACGACGGTCTTCACCGGCGGCGGAGCCCAAGTGCGATTCCACAAGACCGCGGTGGCGGCCAGAAACAGACACAGCAGTGTCAGGGCTCTCCAACCCGCTCTGCGCAGCCGATACCGTCGCATGCCGCCCCCGATCGGATCCGGATCATTCGCACCATTCGCTGTCGAAGCGACTGTGGCAGGCGTGTCCCCGGCGGGAGGCCGGATCGGGCAAACCGGAGACGCCGTGTGCGACGGTTCGTACACGCGGCCGGATCGTGGAACGTCTGGACGGCATCGGACGGCATCGGACGGCATCGGACGGCATTGGATGGCGCTGCGGAGAGTGGCGAGCCGGCAGTAAACTGATCGCGTCGAGCGCGCGCTTGACGACCCGTCAGAGTGTGACTGCCCCTCAGGGAGGCCGTTGATGGCCCAGAGGCCGACCGTGGCCCAGGAAGACCATGCGGAGACGCCCCAGGAGGATCTCCGGCCCAGCCTTTCCGGATCCGGCGGAAGCCGGGGACACAAGACTACGAAGCAGCCGGGGCGGACCCCGGCGCCGCCGCCCCCTCCCCCGCCCTCGCCTGCTCCGGGGCAGGGGGGTAGCTGACGAACATCGAAACGATCCGCCGCGCCGAGACGCACACGGAGCCCCAGGGGAAGTCCAGCGTCTCCACCGCGCCGGGCGCCCGGTACTTCAACGGTTCGACCAACACCAGGTCCCGGTCCGGCAGGTCGTCGGAACTCACATTGAACGACGCGAGGTGGCCCTCGACATAGGAACCGTCCTCCAGGACGCAGCCCACGCGAGGGTTTTCTCCCGGGTACCACTTCTCGAACATCACCCACCACGCCGACATCGCCGAGGAATGCGGCACACCGGCCGTCAACAGCGCCACCACGGCCGCGAGGGCGCAGGCGGCGGACAGCAGACCGCCTGCCCACCACAGGAGTTCGGCGTAGTGCAGCTGCGCGTAGGGTGAGCCCTCCCGCACCAGCCGTCCGACATCCGGTGTGTGACGGGGCATCAGCCCACGCACCGCCGCGAAGACCACGAGCACGGCGAGCTCGGTGACCACGCTGCCGAAGACCACCGTGCCGGTCTCCCGGAACGGTGTGGGGCGGCGCTCGCTGCCTTGGCGTTCACGGACGAGGACGAACGTGAGGCCCGGCAGCAGGAGGACGACGAGGAGAACGAGACCCGTGATGGTCGTCGGCATGACAGATCCAGATGGCGGGGGAGGGGTGGGCGGGAAGGTCACGGTACCTTGCCGGCCCGGCCCGCCACCGGGGCTCACGGGGCAGCGCCGGTCGTCAGCGGGCGCTCACCGTGATGCCTTTGAGCGCTGTTGGGGCGAATGCCGATCCGGATCGGTGCAACCGCTAGTACCGTGAGTGGCCGGATCTTCGGTGACGGCGTGCATACACAACGTGATCACCGTCGTGTCCGCGGGCAGCGGGTGTCATATCAACCGGCCCGGAACATCCGCCGCTTCGTAGATCCGCTGGGGGAGTGCCATGCGCAAGGCGTTGATCGTCGGCATCGACCATTACGACCACCTGGACCGGCTCACAGGGTGTGTCAACGACGCCTTCGCGGTCCGAGGGGCCCTCGAACGCAACTCGGACGGGACGCTGAACTTCCCCTCCCCCGCGGTCCTGGCGGGCACCAGCGCCGACCAGCACGTTCTCAAAAGGGACTTGAAGGAGGCCGTGAGGAAACTGTTCGCGGACGACGCGGACATCGCCCTGTTCTACTTCGCGGGGCACGGATACATCGAGGACACCGGCGGGTTCCTGTGCGCCGGCGACTCCGAGACCGGTGACGACGGCCTGGCCCTGTCCGACCTCATGCAGATGGCGAACCGGTCCCGTGCCCGCAACAAGGTGATCGTGCTGGACAGTTGCCACAGCGGGGCCGCCGGGAACAGCGCAACGGCCGGGGGTATCGCCGAGATCTCGGACGGGGTCACCATCCTGACCGCCTCGACCGCGGACCAGGAGTCCTACGAGACGCCCGACGGCGGCGCGGGCGTTTTCACGAGCCTGTTCGTCGACGCGTTGAACGGCGCGGCGGCCAATCTCGTCGGCGACATCACGCCCGGCAGTGTCTACGCCCATATCGACCAGTCCCTCGGGCCGTGGGCGCAGAGGCCGGTGTTCAAGACGAACGTCAAGACCTTCGTGTCGTTGCGCAGGGCCGAGCCGCCAATCGCGCTGGCGGATCTCCAGGCCCTCACCAGGCACTTCCCCGCACCGGACGGCAGGTTCCCGCTGGACCCCTCGTACGAGCCGGAGCGTTCCGCGGGCGAGGAGAACGACACCTCGATCCTTCCGCCCGACCCCGCCCACACAGCCGCGTTCGCCGTGCTGCAGCGATACGTGAAGGTCAACCTCGTACGGCCGGTGGACGCCCCGCACATGTGGCATGCCGCGATGCAGAGCACGTCCTGCGAGTTGACCGTACTCGGACAGCATTACTGGGCCCTCGTGCACAAAGGGCTGATCTAATGCCGATACATTCCGAAGTCTCACCGGAGGTGCACGGTATGGACCAGCTGATGGAGGAACTGGCCGACGTCGAACACGAGCGGTGGTCGCACTGGCAGCGCTACGTGCACTCGCGGTGCGTGCGTCACAGCGACGGATCGCTGACCATCCCCGCCGAACTGGTCCAGCGGTGGGAATCGCAGATGGCCACGCCGTACGCCGAGCTGTCGGAATCGGAGAAGGAAAGCGACCGGGAACAGGTCCGCCGCTATCTTCCCCTCCTCGTCCGGGCGTTCGGACCCGGCGCCTGACCACGGTCGCCGGGTCGGCCGATCCGACCTCGGCGGCGGCTCGCGCGATGCTCATGTGACGCGCTGACGGTCCGCGCGGGTGAGCGCTTCCCGGGCCTCACCCCAGGCCGTCGCGTAGGTGAACTCCGTGCGTCTGCGCGCCCCCCACGCCTGCCATTCGGTTCCCCCCGTATTGAGCAGGACCAGCGCGCCGGTCACGTCGTCCCTGTGCTGACGCAGCCCTTCGAAGCGCGAGGGCTGCTGGGGCGAGGTGCCTTGGACGGTGAGGGCGGCGTCGATGAACGCGTGCCACCGTCTCGTCAACTCCCCCTGTGCCAGCGGCGAGAGGACGAGGGCGACGGGAACCGACGGATGCCTGCCGAGGATCTCCAGCTCCTGTGAGAGGCCCTCGTTGAGCGTCTCGGGGGTGGCGCCCACCACCACGAGCCGCGATTCCAGCGCCTTGGCCTCGATCTCCGACTGCCAGTCGTGTCCCAGCCGCATCCTGGCCGCGCCGATGTCGGATCTCTTCCTGGTGTCCGCCGGGTGGGAAGCAGCGATCACCGGTCCCAGCGCCCACACATGACGGACCGTGATCTCCTCGAAGGGCTGTCTCCAGGCGAAGAAGCTGGCGCGTTCCAGCACACTGGTCCGGGCGATGGCGCTCGACGGCATCGTGGCGGAGTCGTCGGTGAAGCTGCGCAGATAGAGCACCGGCGGCTCGGCGCTGTCCTGCTGGGCGGCTTCGGCGCTCTTCAACGCATAGGAGCGCCCCAGCCTGCGGAGCAGCACTCCGCCGACCATGAGCAGCCCGGACAGCACGATCACCGCATTGCTCGCCCCCACGCCGACCACGGCCAGCACCAGGAAGGCCATCAGGTGGCCGAAGGACTGAACTTGCAGATAGCGGGCGGTGGGCAGACCGCCGTCCATCAGCGGAGAGTTGCCGATCCCGGATAACTGGGCGACATAGAAGACGAAGAACAGGGCGATACCGGCCGCGTAGAGCAGGAGGCTCGCCACGCTGCAACCGCGCACGATCCAGGCGCGCCCGCCCCGCACATCCCAGCGACCCCGCACCGGACGCGGCTGCCACGCCCGCTTCACCAGGCGGCTTCGGCCGGGGACGAGCCAGCCCCCGACGAAGGCGACGGTCAGCATGACGACCGGCTCCATGGTCAGGTTGCGAGTCGTGACGAGGATGAACAGCACCAGGAAACCGAAGACGCGGAACGCCGCCCTGATGCGGACCAGCGCGCCGAGTTTGAGCGCCGCGCCGGACACGTTCCGCCAGGCCGGGTCCTTGCGCCGCACCCGGTAGGGCCGCCAGACGTGCCAGGTGCGGAACAACCGCCAGGGCAGGATGTAGAGGACGTACCCCAGCGCGGGCATCGTCAGCAGGGCCGCCATGCCGTGCGAGTAGTCGGGTTCTTTCAGTACGGCCCTCTCACCCGGGACGAGAGCGGTCTGCCGGGAGGCCATCGCGGTGACACGTTCGGTGAGCGCTCCGAGGCGCCCCTGCGCCGACGTCCGCAGGGACACCCGTACCGCCCGACTGCCCTGGGCGAACAGCGCCTTCTGGCTTCGTGCGCCGCTGACGTAGCGCACCTGGGGAGCGAGCCAGACGCCGGGCAGCGCGCGCAGGTTCGTGGAGTGCTGGAAGAAGTCCGGGTCGAAGGTGTCGAACCACACGAGGGTGGCCGCGTCCCTGTTGCCCGGGCAGCTCCACACCACCGCCTGCGCTTCGTCGCCGCCTGGGGTACGCCACGTGCGCTGCCAGCCCTCGCACACGGCCATCAGCCACTTCGTCTGCGTCGTTCCCTGCCATGGCCCGTCGGAGACCAGCCGCTGCGAGGACCCCAGCCCGGGGTCCGTGATGACCAGGGCGGCGAGAGACGAGGCGGCGTCACGTGCCACGGGGTCCGGGATCGCGGCCCGGGAACGGGATGGTCCGGCGGCATCGGCCAGGAGGAGCAGCATCACGAGTACGGGCAGCAGCACTTGTGTCGGCAGGCCGAAAGCTCGCCAGGAGCGCGGCGGGGTCCCGCGTGGCTCATGTGCTGTGTGCCGGGTCGGATGTGTCGTGGGGTGGGGACGCACCGTTCGCGCTCTTGCCTTCGCAGTGGACGACCGTAGGGGTGGGCTGAAGCGCACTCCCCTTGTGGGCACCGACGTTAGGCCCGGGCACGCGCCAAGCAGGGGCTTTGTCCCGGATCTCTGTCTGCCCTTGGGAAGAAGTACGTCAATGGGACGACATGCGGGCGGACACCGGAGCGAGCCGGGCCGCGGCTTGTCGTGAGCACCGTCCGTAAGGCAGCTACGGACTGGGCCTGCTCTTCGCCACGCAGGCCAGCGTCCTTGATGACCCGCAGCCTCGCAGCCTCGCAGACCCGATGCCCCGCAGACCCGCAGATCGTTCCTCCCCTGCCTGTGGGGCGGCCGGGAGGCAGCGGTCACCGGCCTTCGGATGGCACGCACTCAAGCGCGGTGCACGGGGGCGACCACCCCTGGCGTGCCTGCCGGGAGGCTGCTCATACTTCTCGGCGTCTGCTGCGCCATGCGTGGACACCTGGCAGCAGTGACGAGTCCTCACCGACTCCTCGCCCCTCCAGGACGCCCTCGACGTTGTCGAAGAAGCCGACGGCGAAGCGACGTTGCCATGCCAGATAGGCGGGCGTGGCCACCAGCGAGAGTCCGTTGGTCAGCGGCGCCAGCATGGCGGAAAAGCCTGCGACCGCCCCGGTCTTGACGGAGGGCAGCTTCAACAACACGGTCGAATAGCCCGGTTCGGCGTCGACGATGTCGGCGGAGACCGCTCCACCGCGACGAGCGTGGAAGCTCACCCTCGCTGCTTCCGGCCGTACCTCGATGATCGGGTATCGCAACAGTTCGACGGTCCCCGTCAGCGCGTCGAACGCCCGGCGTCGGGAAGCCTGGAGCCGACGCTCGTAGCGCCTCTTGGCCAGGAGCGTCGACTCACTCGGAGGTGCCGTGTCCGGTTCCGAAGCGGGAACCACCGCATGCCGTTCAAGGGTCTCCAGGAGCAGCCCGAAGTCGTACGGCCAGTCCGTGTCGTCGATCTTGACCGCTTGCAGGTGGGAGAGCGTCTCGATCGAGCGGGGCAGTTCATGCCCCGGTGGCATCGTCGCCCCACCCACGAGCACCGGTATGAGGGCTTTGCCGTGCCGCAGAGCGGTCTCCAGTTCGAGACGCACCAGGTCGTCCGGATCGTCCAGCCGCCGCTGTCCCTGGCCACCGGGGCTGATCAGCCATTGAGGTCCCAGGACCGCGATCACCACGCGAGACGAGAACAACGCCTGTTCCAGTTCCGCCACGTAGTCCCGGGCGGGCAGGTTCGAGTCGATGTCCAGGTAGACCCGTTCCTTCCCGAAGTATCTTCTCAGGTCGGAGGCCAACCGCCCGGTCCACGGAGACGAGTCGGAACGGCGGTAGGAGAGGAAGATCGCCCGTCGCTCCGGCGCGGGTGTCCGATCCTGAGATGCGTGCATACCTGTTCCCCCCTGTCCGTGCGGCTCATGTGGAGGGGACCACAAGGGCGCTGGAGGCAGCCTTCCGACAAGCATCCCGGGAAACAAGGGTTGCGAAGGAGCACGCGGACGGCGCGCTGTCGCTGCTTGCGCTCCTCACTCGACGGTGGGTCGACACGCGCGGTTCTCCGCCCTTTCGCGTTGAGCACGAGGTCGGTGCAGCCGGTCCGGTGGCCGTCGAGAGGGCGGTCCAGGCTTCGGACTCGGTGGCCGGGGTGCGGGACGGCGTGAGCTCGTGCGAGGTGGATCGGCCTCCTCGGTGAAGGAGGTCACGGACGGACCCCGCGCTGTCCGGTCCGGTGCCGGGCATTCCAACGGCCCTGGCTGATGCGTTCTCCGATGCCGATGCCGATGCCGATGCCGATGCCGATGCCGATGCCGATGCCGGGGACCGGGGAGGGGCGGCAGGTGCGGCCCTCCCCGGCCGGGCGGGCCTGGCGTCAGGACGAGGTGAGTTCCTCGCGGACCGTCCGGGCGGCGGCGACCAGGTTCTCCAGCGAGGTGCGGGTCTCCGGCCAGCCCCGGGTAATCAGTCCGCAGTCGGGGTTGACCCACAGCCGTTCGGCGGGAATCGCCTCAAGTCCGGTGCGCAGCAGGGCCGATGCTTCCGCAGCGCTGGGGACGCGAGGTGAGTGGATGTCGTACACGCCGGGTCCGGCTTCGCGCGGATAGCCCCGCGCGGCCAGTTCCCGGGCCACCTGCATGTGGGAGCGTGCGGCTTCCAGGCTGATGACGTCGGCGTCGAGGTCGTCGATGGCCTGGACGATGTCGCCGAAGTCGGCGTGGCACATGTGGGTGTGGATCTGGGTGTCCGGGCGGACTCCGCCGGTGGTGAGCCGGAACGCCTCGGTGGCCCACGCCAGGTATCCGGTGTGGTCGGCGGTGCGCAGGGAGCGTCTCGCGCAGCGCGCGCTCGTCTACCTGGATGACGGACGTCCCGGTGGCCTCCAGGTCGTTGACCTCGTCGCGCAGGGCGAGGGCGACCTGGCGTGCCGTCTCGGCGAAGGGCTGGTCGTCGCGGACGAAGGACCAGGCGAGCAGGGTGACCGGCGCAGTGAGCATCCCCTTGACGGGCCTGGCGGTGAGCGACTGCGCGTACGACGTCCAGCGCACCGTCATCGGTCCGGGGCGGGAGATGTCACCGGCGAGGACCGGCGGGCGGACGTACCGGGTGCCGTAGGACTGGACCCAGCTGTGGCGGGTGGCGAGGTAGCCGGTCAGCTGCTCGGCGAAGTACTGGACCATGTCGTTGCGTTCGGGCTCGCCGTGCACGAGGACGTCGATGCCGGTCTTCTCCTGGAAGGAGATGACCTCGCCGATCTCGGCCTTGATGCGTTCCTCGTAGCCGGCCGTGTCGATCCGTCCGGCCCGAAGGTCGGCGCGGGCGGTGCGCAGCGCCCCGGTCTGCGGGAAGGAGCCGATGGCCGTGGTCGGTAGCAGCGGCAGGCCGAGGCGGGCGCGATGGGCCGTGGAGCGCTGCGCATAGGGCTGGGAGCGGCGGGCGTCCGCCTCGGTGACGGCGGCGGTGCGGGCCCGGACAGCCGGGTCGCGGGTGATCGGTGAGTTCGCGCGGGAGGCCAGGTCGGCTCGGTTGGCGCCGAGTCCGGTGCCGATGGTGTCGGTGCCGCGGGCAAGTCCCTTGGCGAGGGTGGCGAGGGTGGCGAGGGTGGCGATCTCGGCGGTCTTCTGCCGGGCGAAGGCCGGCCAGCGCAGGATCTGCGGCGGGATCTCCCGCTCCCGCGCGGCGTCGAGCGGCACATGGAGGAGGGAGCAGGAGGCCGATACATCGACCTGTCCGGCCAGCCCGAGCAGGGTGGCGAGGATGGACAGGGACTGCTTGAGGTCGTTGACCCAGATGTTGCGGCCGTTGACGACCTCGGCGACCAGTCGCTTGCCGTGCAGCCCGCCGACGGCGGCCAGCGCGTCGAGGTTGGCGGCGCCGGAGCCGGTGAAGTCGAGGGCGAGACCTTCGACCGGGGCCTTGGCCAGCACGGGCAGGGCGTCGCCGAGCCGGTCGAAGCAGGAGGCGACCAGCAGCTTGGGTCGGTCCGTCGGGGCTCCGAGGACGTCATAGGCGCGCGCGGCGGCGTTCAGTTCGGTGGGGGTGCGGTCCTGGACCAGGGCAGGTTCGTCGAGCTGCACGCACTGCGCGCCGGCAGCGCGCAGGTCGGCCAGGACCTCGGTGTACACGGGATGGACCGCGGTCGCGGGTGACATCCCTAACGCCCTAGAGCAGTTTGAATCGGTTCTGACCGACTTCGAACGAACCCTGGGCCCAGCACACGAACTCACTGCCGAGTGCCGCGAACGTCTTGATCAGTGGCGAACTGTGACGTATTGAGGGGGTGTTCGAATCAAGGTCGAATGCTATATATCCCGCTGAGAGCTCGTAACACGATCATGACCGTGTCTTCTTCAGGCTTCACCAGCCTTGTAACTCACCATTTAGGTGGTGTGTGGAGCCGGGGTGGGCGCGGTCGACGGGTGAGGGGCCGACTTGGTCCCCCCGTTGAGGGCGCGCACGCGTGGTCCGTCTGCGGAGCAGTCGCCCAGGTCCAGCAGGTCGGCGCGGCGAAGCACGGTCAGCAGGGCGTGCAGGTGTGGCCAGACCCCTGCCTCGGTCCAGTCCGGCACACTTCGCGTCATCTTCTGAAGCCTCACACTGGCACTCGTGAACCGATCGAATGGCCACCCGCGGCTCGTCCTGCGCACACCGATGCACAGGTACTGCTCAGTCCCGTCCGTCCCGGAACGCAGCCACACCACGATTACCCCCTCCAGCAGGCTCCTCACCAAGACCCAGGCCCCCTCCCGCTCACACGTGCTCCTCGGAGGCGCCTCCCGGGGCAGAACTCGCGGAGCGCGTCGCGGGGATGGCGGCCGGCTCTGCGTTCTCGGTTGCCTCGACGAGGCCGTGCGCTACGAGGTCGCCGGGCTGATCGGCCCGGGCGCCACCTTCTCGTCGTCGCGGAAGACCGGACTATGCTTCGAATTGGTTCAGGCTGAGGCACCGGCGGGGACGGAGCGGTTGTGCGTGATCGTAGGACATCCATCGACCCGGGCGATCGGCCATGAGCGGTGAGGAGACGGTGACCGTTCGGCGGCCGCTCGATCGGAGCCTCGGTGAGGGTTGGGAATCGGTGAAGGTGGAGGACCGTCACGTCCCCGGACCGCACGGCCCGGTGCCGGTACGGCTGTACCGGCCCGCGACGGCTCCGCGTACCGCCCTGCTGTGGATGCACGGCGGAGGCTTCAGAGCCGGCTCGCTCGACATGCCCGAGGCCCATGACGTGAGCCTCGCCCTTGCCGCGCGTGCTCAGGCGCTCGTGGTCTCCGTCGGGTACCGGCTCGCCTCCGCGGACGTCGTCTACCCGGTGCCGCTGGACGACGTGTTCGCCGCATGGCGCTGGTTGTGCACGGATCCCGGTCACGGGCACCTCGCTGTCCGGGCCCTCGGGGGTGCCAGTGCCGGAGCCGCCCTTGCCCTGGGCGCGGCGATCCGGGGCCGGGACGACGGACTGCCCGCCCACCGCGTGCTCCTGGCCTATCCCTTCGCCCACTACCCCAACCCGGCGCTGGACGAGGCCACCGTGCTCGCGCTCGCCGAGCGGTCCGGGATCCCCCGCATTCTCCCGCCCACGGTCGAGTCGATGGTGGCCGAGTACGTCGGCCGGACCACCGATCTGCCCCGGCTCGCCCTGCCCGGCGCGGCGAGGCTTGACGGCCTCCCTCCCACCACGCTGCTGCTCTCCCAGTACGACGACCTCAGGCCGTCGGGTGAACTCCTTCACCGTCAGTTGGAGTCCGTCGGCGTACCAGTGGCCGCCCTGGTGGCGCTGGGCGCGGCCCACGGGCATCTCAACTCCGCTGACGAGCCGCCTGTGGTGGTCGACTCACTGCGGTTCCTCGCCGACGCGCTCGCCGGTTCGGGCTAGGGCCCGCAGGAGCCAGTCGAGCCGGGCGGCGCGGCAGGACCGGGACAAGGCGGCGTCGGGCGCGAAGTTCTCGAAACTGTGGAACCCGCCCGGCCAGACGTGGAGTTCGGCGGCCCCGCCGCTCTGCCAGATCCGGCCGGCGTACGCGACGACCTCGTCCCGGAACGTCTCCGCGGACCCCACGTCCAGGTACGCGGGCGGCAGGCCGGAGAGGTCGCCGGCACGCCCGGGTGCGGCCTGGGAGGGCGTTGCCGTGTCCGGGGTGGTGGAGCCCAAGTAGGCTGTCCAGCCAGTTGAGTTCGACGTACGGTCCCAGACGCCCATCCCGGCCATCTGCCGGCTGGACAGGCTCGTGCCACGGTCGTCCAGCATGGGTGCGAGCAGCATCTGTCCCGCGGGTTGCGGCTCCCCACGGTCACGGAGCGACTGCGTGAGCGCGGCGGCGAGCCCGCCTCCGGCGCTGCTGCCGCACACGATGGTCTGCGTGGGGTCGGCGTCGAGGTCCGGCGCGTGTTCCCTGGCCCACAGCAGACCGGCGTCCACGTCGTCCAGGGCCGCGGGATAGGGGTGTTCCGGGGCCAGCCGGTACTCCACGGACACCGCCACGGCGCCCGTGGCCTGTGCCCAGTCGAGGATCTTCGCCATGCCGGACCTGCGGTTGCCCATGATCAGGCCTCCGCCGTGGACGTGGTACAGCAGCGGCCGCGGCGTCGTGACGGGCCCCGTGGGGCGGCACACCAGCAGTCGGACCCCTGGCCGGCCCGCCCTGCCGGGCACGAGCGGCTCCTCGACCAAGAAGGCGCCGTCCCGGGTCAGTTCGGCGTCGGTGAGGGGGCGTGGGGCGAGGTCGGCCCGCATCCGGGCGAGGTCGGACAGGCGGTAGTCCGGACGTACGGTGGCAGCGGTCTGTCGGAGGACATCAGCGAGCTCGGGGTCGAAGGGTGGCGGGGTCAGTGGCACTCAGGGCTCCCTGCGGTGGTGCGGGCCGGTCTCGGGACGGATGGGGGCATGGCTGGGAGCGGGCTCTCTCGTGGAGTACGGGGGCGAGGTGCGTTCAGGCGACCGGTTCGACCTTGTGCCGCGGAGCGGCGGACACGACCGGCCCCCCGCGGGCGCGTTCCGCGCGCAGCCAGAGCACCAGGTGCCAGTCCTGGTCGTTGGCGAGTGGATCGGCTCTGTGGGCCGGACGGCCGTCCACCGTTGAGGGCATGACGAAGGCGCAGGTGGCGGAGCCGTCCGCACCGTAGTTCGCCATGTTCGCCCGGAGGACGGACTCGGCGAGGCGGTCCGTGTCGGGGGTGCGCAGATCGGGCGGCAGTCGCAGCAGGGTCGTCGCGGTGAGGGCACTCCAGTAGTGGGGGAAGACGTCACCCCACTGCCGGTTGGCGCCGAACCAGTAGCCGTCCCAGTGGCGCAGCGGCACGCCGTGCAGGCGGGCGTGCGGCTGGGGTCCACCGAAGGCCAGCAGCCAGGGCAGACGTTCGGCGAGGGCGTCATGGAAGAGCTGGTCGCCGGTGAGGGCGAAGGCATCGATCAGCAGGTCCAGGAGTGGGGCGACCATGGACTGCTCGTAGGACACCTCGTGTCCGGGCAGACGGCGGCCCAGGGACGTGAAGTGCCGCGCCGCGGTGACCACTTCCGCGCGCAGACGCCCGGCCCGGTCGTGCTCTCCCTCGGCGTCGAGGGCGGTGGCGATGGACACCGAGACCTCGGATGCCATCAGCGACAGATGCCGGCCCGAGCCCAGAGCGCCCGCACGCTCCATGATGCGGGCCGCCTGGTCGAGGTCGGCCGGGTCCCCGGTCAGCCGGTGCCGGTCGTCGAAGAACTGCGCCAGCCAGGGAGCGTCGTACAGGCGGGGCGCGAGATGGCGGTGGCCCGAACCGCGGCACGGAGCGCCGGTCGCGTCGAGCAGGTGGGTGCGGGCGAACGTGGCCCAGCCGTCCAGCAGCGGGCGGATCTCGTCCGGGTCCGTCCACCCCTGGGCCAGGGCGTGCTGGAGCAGCAGTGGCATCGCGATCCGTTCGGAACCGTCGCTCCAGTCGGCCCATCCATTGGTCGGCTGGGACAGCAGGGTGCGGGTGTCGACGGGTACGAAGGCGTGGCCGAGCAGGCCCGTGCGATGCCCTGCCCGGTGATGGCGCACGATGTAGGAGGCCCGGCGGCGGACCACCTCTTCCAGGGGCAGATGGAACAGCACCTCGGTGCGGGCCCGGCCGCCGTTCAGTTCCAGGGTGCGGGTGCCGTGTCCTGAGCACTCGACGCGGTGGTGCCCCCTGTCCTCGTCGATGACACGCACGTCGGGTTCCGGGCTGGTCACCTGTGCCGCGTCCACGTGGAGGGAACGGCCGGTCTCCGTGGCGTAGGCGGAGAGCGATGCCGGGGCATTGGTCGCCGCGAGGAAGTGTTCCTGGTCCGCGTACCAGCCCAACTCCCATTCCAGTACGGACGATTCGCCCGGGGCGAGGCGCAGTGACGGCTGGCCCCCGAATGCGCTGGGGTTGCGGGCGTGGTCCGTCACCAGCAGGGAGAGATGGCCGCGTGCGTCGGACAGGGAGTCCTTGTTCCGGGACTCGACCGCGTAGGCCCACAGGGCGCCCTGTCGAACGATCAGGCCGAGGCTGTCGCCCTCGCCCGACATCGGCACCGCCAGGGCCCAGGCCCAGGTCCCGCCGGTGAAGAGATGGGCGTGGACCTGCCGTCCCAGGCTCGACTCGGCGTCGGCGTACAGGTCGGCGAAGGGGGTCTGGATGCCGAAGCCCGTGACGGTGAGGGGCAGGCGACCGGTGTTGGTGAGGGTGTATGTCTCTCGCAGCGCGGACCCAGCCGTACCGCCCGACCCAGCCATACGGCCCGACCCAGCCGTACCGCCCTCACCAGCCGTGCCGCGCCGAACAACTGTCAGGCGCACACCCTCCAGCGGCGTGTGCACGGCCCGCACGCCGTCGTCCACGTCCGCGTGCAACTCGACCGGCGTGAGCCACCGGCCCGCACCTCGGTCGGTGACCAGATGGCCGGACCCCCACTGGTGTTCCTCGTGATGCCAGGGCACCTCGTCGTCCAGCAGGAAGCGGCGTTCCGGTGCCGCGTCATCGACGAACTGGACCGGGGCTCCGGTGACCGGGTCGAGGATCGCCGTGCCCTGCCCGAATCGCAGGTGTCGTGGAATGCCGGAAAAGGGCGTGTGAGGGGTGCCGCCGTAATCGGAGCGAGGTTGTGCGGTCGTCACCACGAGTTCCCTTCGGGGAGGACGGGCAGGGAACGTGCGCTGGGAGCGCTCCGTCGCGAACCGATATGGAGAATATGAATCAATCAGTTGGGGTGTCAATGACCGTGCAACCGTCCTGAACTAGCTACTGAGCGACTCCGACAAGGAGAATCGCGTCAATCATCAAGCGCAGTCGGCGAGTGGATGAGTGAAGCATTATGAAGAGTATGGACGCTCTCTGTCCGAACCGTTGACGCGGCATCCCGGTTGCTCCACAGTGCAGTTGCGCGGATCGCCGCAGGCGTCCGCCCGGTCGAGCCGCCCGGGCCGCGAGATCGCTGTCCGCTCTCGCCGACGGCCGACCGCCCTCTTCTGACGCTCCAGTACGGGAAGGGACTTCCGTCATGCGCTCACACCCCCTGCCTCACAGACGCACAGGCGGCATCGCGCTGCTGACCGCTCTGACCGCCCTGTCGGGAGTGCTCGCCACCCCGGCCTCCGCCCACGGCCGCGGCGAACACCCGGTACCGGGGGCGACGCTCCCCTCGGCCTGCTCCGGCACCGCGCCGATCGTGTGCCACTTCGACGTGCCCCCGGGAAACTACGACGTCACCGCGTTGCTCGGCGGCGCCACGACGGCGGCGACCGACGTGACCGCCGAGCAGCGTCGTACCGTGCTCGCCGAGACGGCGACGGAAGCGGGACACCCGGTCCGGCGTGGCTTCACCGTCAACGTCCGTGCGGTGGAGGGCGAGCCGACCGGCGACGTCGGCAGCGAGGGACTCGACCTCGTCTTCGGAGGGTCGGCACCCCTGCTGTCCGGGCTGCGGGTCACCCCCGCCCGGCACACCCCGCAGATCCTCCTCGTCGGGGACTCGACCGTGTGCGACCAGCCCGCCGATCCGTACGTCGGGTGGGGTCAGGAGCTGCCCCAACGGCTGCGCCGCGGCGTGGCGGTGGCCAACTACGCGGATTCGGGGGAGAGCACGGTCTCCTTCCTCGACAACCCGCTTCTCTTCGATCAGGTGGAGTCGAAGATCCGACGCGGCGACCTGGTCCTCGTCCAGCTCGCCCACAACGACAAGACGACCACCGCCGAGGAGTACCGCGCGAACCTGACGGAGATGGCGCAGCGGGTGCGGGCGCACGGCGGCGAACCCGTCTTCGTCACCCCGATGGTGCGCCGGCGGTTCAACTCCGACGGCACGCTCAACTCCGTCGCCCTGCACGTCATGGCGGCGAACCTGCCGGTGGAGATGCGGGCACTGGCGGCCGAGCTGGAGGTGCCGCTGGTCGATCTCACGCAGTTGTCGAAGGATCTCGTCGAGGGCCTCGGTGTGGAGAAGTCCAAGGACATCTACCTGACCGACATCAACGGCGACAACACCCATCTGTCCGCCTACGGCGCGACCACGTACGCGGAGCTGGTGCTGGGCTCCCTGCGGGACCAGGGGCTGGTGTCCGAGCGGCTGGTGCGCTGACCTCACGCGTTCTGTGGGCCGCCCCGCCGAGCAGCGGGGCGGCCCACGGGCGTTCTTCGCGTAGGTCAGTCGGCGTACACGATGTCGGGCACGGGTGGAGTAGTCATGTCCCTGCCAAGGTAGTAGTCGAGTTCATGGGACTGCAGGTAGCCCTTGACGGTCATGTCGTTGCGGTAGGCGGGGTTCTGGGCGAGCGTGTAGATGCGGTGCTCGGTGGCGGTCCCCGTGGTGAAGACGATGAGTTCGTCGTTGTCGGCGTCCGGGTAGACGGCCTCCTCTCGCCAGTCGCCGAGGATGTCGCCGAAGAAGGCGGGGTTCTTGGGGCTGCCTGTGCCGACCGCTCCGTACTTCCACGTGGACACCAGGCGCGGCTGGCTGGAGCTGTCGGCGGGGTTCTCGAAGTCCCACTTCTCGATGCGGCCGCTGTTGAGGAGTTCCATGCCGCGGTCGCCGTCCCACCACAGGCCGATCGCAGGCCAGGGGCTCTTGGTGGTGTCGGCCTCGACGAGCTTGTTCGTGGCCGCGTGGTGGATGCCGTAGAAGGACCAGGCTTCCATGCCGCGGTGCCGGGGATCGATGTCCCCCACCAGGCCGCGTCCGACGTCGGTCACCGTGTCAGAGGTGTGCTGCCACAGGATGGTGCCGTCGGTGGCGTCGTAGTAGTACTCCAGCAGGCCGCTCGGGTTGTCCTGCTGGATCCCGTAGCCCTGGAGCCCTGGCCGGTCGGGGTCCATCTTGGCGATGTAGTAGCGGTCGCCGTGCACGATGCCCTTCTCGCCGAGGCTGTAGCGCAGGGTGCCGTCGCCGTTGAGCACGAACCCGATCTCGACGACCTCGTCCTTGCCGTCACCGTCGACGTCGATGATCCGTGACTGGTGTCCGTCCGGCGCGTTCTGATCGCCGCGCAGCCACTTCCACTGCCGGCTCAGGGTGGTGCCGTCGAACCGCCAGGCCGTCATCATCAGGTTGAAGTTCCCGTCACCCACCCGGTTCTTCATGTAGGCGACCAGGCTGGGCGTCCTGCCGTTGAGGTAGCCGACCTCGAAGCGGGCGTGCATCGGGCCGTCGGCGATGTAGTCGTCCGGAACGGCCGAGGTCGCCCGCTCCGCACCCGTCATGCCGTCGACGACGGTGATGAACTGGTGGTCGTCGTCGGAGGAGGTGAACGTCCTCCCGTTGCCGAAGGTGACGCCGTTGGCGATGCGCACGGCGACCTCGGAACGGCCGTCGCCGTCCAGGTCGTAGACGGTGACACCGTCCACGGAGCCGACGTCGATGGCGGAGGAGCCGCCCTCGATGTTGTCCTGGTCCTCGCTGTTGGGTCCGAGGTCCATCGACCACAGGAACGTGCCGTCGCTGAGATAGGCCTCCAGTGACTGCTGGGTGCTGTGCCGGTCGACGACGTAGTCGTACTCCCCGTCACCGTCGAGGTCGCCGACCCAGACGTACTTGATGGCCGCGCCCGCGCGCAGAGGGATCCGCACCACGGGTTCCGTGGCGTGGTCCGCGGAGAGGGCGAAGGCCCCGCTGGCGGCCTGTTCGGTGCCGTTCACCACCGGACGTACCCGGTAGGTGTTCGTCTCGGTCGGATCGGCGGTCGTGTCGGTGTAGTTGGTGCCGGCCATGAGCACGGCGCTGTTCAGTTTCTGGTAGCCGCCGCCCGCGGTGGAGCGGTAGACGTTGAAGCCGATCCCCTGCGGGTCCAGGGCGAGCAGTCGCCAGGAGACGAAGACCGAGGAGTCTCCCGTGCGGACGGCCACCACGCCCCGGCCGAGGCGTTCCATCTCCCGGGGGCCGTTCGCGGCGGCGGCCACGGCACGCGACGATCCGAGGGCTATGGCGCCGGGTCTGTCCGGTGAGGGAAGTCCGGTCAGCAGGGCGGCCGTCAGGGCGAGCCCCGCCAGGAGGGCGAGGGGGGATGTGCGGAGTGCGGTCTTGTGACGATGCGGAATGTGCATGAAGACCTCCGTCCCGTTGGTTCAACATGCATCGTTTCGGCGCATCGTGCAGCGATTGGAATCATGTGTCAATGGATTGCGCATCGCGCGCACGGATCGCTCACAAACGGCCGGCACCTGTACGTGCCGGCAGAGCGCCATGGGTGGGACCGCGGTCTTCCGCAGCGTCCGTCCCGCCGACGGGTCAGTTCCGGACGGCCTCGGTCGAGCCGCGCAGGACCAGCCTGGGCTGGAGGTAGGTCTGCCGCACGGGCAGACCGCTTCCGCGTTCGGAGAGCCGGTCCAGCAGCATGTGGGCGGCCTGCTCACCGAGTTCCTGCTTGGGGGGCGCCACAGCCGTCAGCGGCACGTCGGCGAGGCCCGCGATCTCGTCGTCGTACGCGATCAGGGCCATGTCCTCCGGCACTCGCAGACCGCGGGTGCGCAGCTGGCGCAGCACCTCGATGGCGTCGTGGTCGGAGTGGATCAGGGCGGCGGTCACTCCCTGCGCCAGACACGCGTCGACGAACCGGGTGTAGTGCGCCTCGGCGCTCGTCCGGTCCTGGGAGGGGCGTCCGCTGTCCACGACCGGCACGGGGCGGCCCGCGCACAGTTGCTCCACGGCGGCCTGGTGGCCTTGGGCGACGAGATCGGCCGTGGGGCTGCCGTTGGTGAAGAGCGCCACCCGCTCGTGCCCCAGCCCGACCAGATGCCGCACCGCCGCGTACGCGCCCTGCTGGTGGTCGGTGACGACGAACTCGCAGGCGGAGTAGGGGTCCTGGGGCTGGCGTTCCATCAGTACGAAGGGCAGGCCGGAGCTCTCGAAGGAGCGGATCGCCGCGTCCGGCAGATCGTGGCCGCCGGGGGAGGCGATGAGCAGGCCGGCCACGCCCGATTCGGCGAGTTCCTCGATGCGCCGGGCGTCCTCGTCCTGGGTGTAGTCGCTGAGACTGATGATGATGCGGGCACCGCGCCGGGCCGCGGCGGCCTGGACCCCGGCGACCACCCGCGGGTAGTAGTAGGTCGCCGACGGGACCAGCAGGCCCAGCGACTGCTCGCCCTCGACCGGGAAGGCGACCGGCGCGCTCCGCACCGCGGGCTCGCCCGCAGCCTGCGGGGCGTCGGCCTCGGTGGAGAGCAGGGCGCCTCCGCGCACCCGGGAGATCCGGCCCTCGGCCTCCAGGTCCAGCAGGTCCCGGCGGACGGTGGCCCGCGAGACCCGCAGGCGGGAGGCGAGCTCCGTGACCTTCAGTCCTCCCGCGGACTTGAGCTCGCCGATCAGCTTCTCGCGCCGCTGGGTGACGAGCATGTCGGTCATGGAACCCCTCCGTCTGCTGATGCTGAAGCATCCTAAAGGAAGGTGACGCGTTGTGCTCGTACGGTGCCGGGGGAGCCGCTCACCGGCACCGTACGAGCTGATCGCGGTGCTATTGGATCCGGTCACCGACCAGGGCCAGGCACTGGATGACGGCCAGCCCGTACTGGGCGCTGGCGTTGGCGCTCAGCGGAGCCTCGTCGACCGCGTTGAGCACGGCCGGGGGTTCGACGCGCTGGGCGGTGAACGAGAGGGAGTCCGGGTATCCGGCCGCCCCGGCGCGCAGTTCGGTCCAGGCGCGTGCGGCGAGGGCCGCGTCGTCGAGGTGCTCGGCGGCCAGCGCGGTGGCCCGTGCGTAGGCCTGGCGCAGGTTGAGATTGCCCCAGTCGGTTCCGGTGGCGGCCCGCTGTTCGGCCTTGGTCGCGTTGTAGAGGCGGCAGAAGGTGATCCACTGGTCGGTGACCGCGGGCTCGTCGATCAGGCCGATCAGTTCCGTCATCACCTCGATGAGCCCGAACACCGAGCTGAGCGAGCCGACCGACACGCTGGGTTCGCTGGGCCCGGTGAACTTTCCGCTGGCCAGCTCGTAGGAGATGGTGCCGCCCTGTGCCCAGCCGTTGGGCAGCGCGGCGATCGTTCTCGCGCCGTTGAGCAGTTTGGTGCGGGCCACGGCCCGGCCGTCGCGCTCCCACTCCGCGAGCCAAGCCATGGCCAGGGCGCCCCAGTCGGTGGTGGTGCTGACGCCGAGGGCTTTGGGGTCGGGCTCCCAGGCGCCGCCCTCGCGGATCTTGCGGCCGGGGTCCAGGACGAGGAAGCTGCGGTCGGCGTCGACGAGTTCGCGCAGCAGGTCGCCGGAGCGCTCGTCCCCGGTGAGGAAGTAGTGGAAGCGCCGGTAGCCGGCGTTGCTGATCCGGACCTGCTTGGCGCTGTCGCCCCAGTGCATGACGCCGTGCCGGGTGCCCAGGCCCTGGTACTTGCCCAGGTGGTAGACGTCGACCTCGCCGGTGTGCCGGCACATCGCCTCGACGAACCGGAACGCGGAGGCGTCGCCGGTGCGCAGGTAGTGGTACCAGAGCCACAGGTCGCTGGAGAGTTCGGAGTTGTCCCAGGCGTAGCCGCCCACGTCGTAGCACCACACGTGCCGGGTTCCGTCGTAGCTGTGCATGATGTCGCCGTAGTCCCAGAAGCCGTACCAGGACCGCTGGTCGCGCTGGTCGCGGTGGTAGGCGTGCATGGTGTCGAGGCGGTCCTCCAGCGCTGCCTTCTTCGCGTTCGAGCGGTCCACCGGCGACCAGGAGCCGAAGACGCCCGCCGCGTGGAGGTGGGCGGGGGAGGAGGCCAGGGTCGGAGGGGTCGCGTTGGCCGCGGCGAGGTCGGCGAAGCGGCGCGCTGTGGGGGTCGACTCCAGGGCCCAGAAGGTGAGTTCGGTGGTGCGGGCGACGCCGTAGGGGCTGCCGAAACCGGGCTCGTAGTCCTCGTAGGTGATCTCCAGGCCCTCCAGCTGCTCGGGGTAGGTGTCCTGGCCGAGGCCGTCGTGGTAGAAGCGCAGGTCCATGGCGGGCGCCCGGGGCGACCACATCCACACGGTGGCCTCCGCCTGGTCGCCGGCGGCGCCGGTGATCGCCAGCTCGGTGGGGTGCAGCTGCCAGAAGTTGCGCATGCCGAAGGCGAGGCCGCCGGTCGGGGAGCCGACGTAGCCGAGGCCGTTGGCCCGCTTGCCGCCGTCCACGCGGACCCAGGAGTGGCCGCGCTTGGTGCGTTTGTGGATCTCGTAGCCGTGGGCGTTGAGCGGGGCCAGGCTGTAGTCGCCGAACGCCGGGATGTACGGCAGCCGGGAGGTCACCCGTGTGTCCCAGGTGCTGGTGTCGGCGGTCGCCCGTCCCTCGTACTGGGCCTGCCGGACGGTGGCGCCGGGGTCGCGGCGCAGTCCGGAGATGCCGCGCACCGCTTCGGCGAGCACACCGTCGCCGTCGCCCCCGAGGCGCACGTGCCGGTCGTGCAGCTCGCCGCGCATGGGTACGGCGAATCTGACGCCGAGCCCGTTGATGAAGTCCTTGTTCTCGTTGCCGTCGAAGACGAAGGTGTGCACGAGACGGATGGCGTCCGAGCCCGCGTAGAGGTAGAAGCGGACCGTGAACGGCAGCCAGGCGCGGCGCCCCTTGCGGTGCTTGCCCTCGACCTTGACGACCACGCGTACGTGCCCGTCCTGCTCGACCGTCACCGAGCCGACGAAACCGACGAAGTTGTCGCTGCGTACGACGGGGGCGCCGTCGGTGCCTGGCCGGTCCTGGGTGGAGGCGAGCAGGCGGCCGTCCTTGGCGATGACGGTGTCGCCGCGGGTGATGGAGGCGATGAGCCGGTCGCCGCCGCGGGCGAAGGCGACGTCGACGACGCCGGTGGAGACGGTGATGGTGTCCCGGCCCCGGTGCACCGTCAGCGGTGTCGCGGAGCCGGCGGGCGTGCCGGCCGACAACTGGTAGGTCTCGTCCCGTGGCGCGTCCGCGCTGACGGCGTGCGCGGTCCACTTCAGGGAACCGTCCGGCCACCAGGCCGTCGGCCACGACTGGACCGGTACGTCCTTGCCGTCGGCCGTGGTCAGCGCGAAGGGCTGGCCGGTCGCGAACGCGCCGCGGGGCCAGGGAACACCCCAGGTGGCACCACCCGTGAGTGCGGCAGGGGTGTCCCCTTCCAGCCAGTGCAGGGGGACCGGGTCGTGGCCCTGGGCGTCGACGGGGGTGTCCTTGACCGAGGGTGCGGCGTGCGCGGTGCCGGCTGCGGAGGACGCGACGAACGCGGCCGCGGTGCCGGTCGCCGCGGTGGTCAGCAAGGAGCGGCGGCTGAGGTTGGCCATGTGATCGAACTCCCGGGTGTGATGGGGCCCGTGCCGTACACGAGGCGGTGCGGGGTCCGCGAGTGAACGGCTCTGGCGGCTCAAGAAGGGCGCGGCACCTGGACTTTGGGATCGGTGCCGCGGCAGGGAATGCGGGAAGGGCATGGCGATGACAGCCGTGCCGAGAACGCGGGAACGGGAGAGCTCTGGCGGAGCGCCCACATGCTTACACCTCGCGCGGTGCGCGAACCAGAGCCCGCGCAGCAATTCTTCATTTGATTCATAGTGCTTCATGGCATCCAGGAAGCTGTTTTAACGCCCCTGAGCTGCTGTGATGAGGGTCGCGGCCCGTCAATCTCGCTGCAACAAATGCACAATCATTGCGCAACATGATTAGATCTGGCCTCGACTTGCCGCCCGGAACGCGTGACCGGGTTCCCGTACCGGAGGGAGATCCATGCCCCACACCCCAACTGAGCTTCCCTGTCTGCTGTTCCAGGGCGACAGCATCACCGCCGCAGGCCGCGCCCCGGACGACCCCGAAGGGCTGGGGGAGGGCTACGTGCAGGTGATTCACCAGCGCCTGGAAGCCGTCGGGAAGCCCGCCCGGCTCCTCAACCGAGGGGTCAACGGTCACGGCAGCGCCGAACTGCCGGCCCGATGGCAGCGCGACACCCTCGCGTCGGGACCGCACGTGGTGACCCTGCTGGTCGGGATCAACGACGTCTGGCGTCGCGCGACCGGCCTGCGCCGACTCCCCGTGGACGCCTACGAACGGTCCCTGCGCGCCCTGATCGAGCAGACCCGTGATGTGGGCGCGCGACTCGTCCTGCTCGAACCGTTCCTGGTCCCCGTACGCGCGGAGCAGTGGCTGTGGCGCGCCGATCTCGACGCCCGCATCCAGGTGGTGCGGCGGCTGGCCGCGGAGTACGGGGCCGCGCTGATCGCTCTGGACGGCATGCTCAACCAGGCCGCGTCCGCGGCGGGCGGGGCGGAGAAGATCACCGAGGACGGCATCCATCCGACGCCGCTGGGGCACACGCTGATCGCCGAGGCCTGGCTGGACGCGCAGGTCGCCGTATGACGGGTGCCATGCTGCCCATGACCTCGGATCCCGCACGGGATACCGGGCCCAGGAATCCTCCCGCCGCTTCACTGCTTCCCGGGGAACTGCGGCATCGCGTGTTCGGCGACGAGGCGTGGAACGCGCTGGGACTCGTCGTGGACGTGGTCGCCGAGTGCGCGGACGTCTCCCGCCTGCTGGAGCATCCCCGTGCCGCGCAGATCGAGGTCCTCCTCACCTCCTGGGGGTCGCCGCGGCTCGATGCCGAGGTCCTGCACCGCCTGCCCGCTTTGCGGCTGGTGGCCCATGTGGCGGGATCGGTGCGCCGTGTCGTCACCGACGCGGTGTGGGAGCGGGGCATCACGGTGCTGTCCGCCGCCGACGCCAACAACGAGCCGGTCGCCGAGTACGTCTGCGCCCAGACCGTCCTCGCCCTCAAGGACGTCCACCGGCGTACCCGCCGCATCACCGCCGAGCGCACCGTGCCGGGGATCACCGGGATTCCCGGCATCGGCGGCGGTGCCGTGGGTCTGGTCTCCTTCGGATCCATCGCCCGCAAGGTGGCCCGCAGACTGCGCAGGCTGGGCGTCGAGGTACTGGCCTGGGATCCCTATCAGCCGGCCGAGACCTTCGCCGCGGACGGCGCCGTCCAGGTTGCCGGCCTGCCTGAACTCGTCTCCCGGTCCCGCGTGTTGAGCATCCATACGCCGTTGATCGCGGGACGGACCGACGGCCTTCTCGGCGGTGACCTGCTGCGTCTGTTGCCGCCGGGCGCGACGGTCCTGAACACCGCTCGCGGGGCCGTCGTCGACGAGGCGGGACTGATCGACGTCCTGCGGGAACGCCCCGACGTGTTCGCGGTGCTCGACGTGACCACCGAGGAGCCGCCCCTGCCCGACTCGCCGTTGTACACGCTGCCCAACTGCCAGCTCACCGGCCATGTCGCGGGAGCGGTCGGCGCCGAGCAACTGGCCCTGGGACGCCTCGTCGTGGACGACCTGAGGCGGTACGCCGCCGGGCGTGCGCCCGAGCACGCCGTCTCCCGCCAGGACGCGCCGCTGAGGGCCTGAACGCCCGGAGCGGCGCTTGTGCCCAGTCGTGTCAGGTGTATTGACCGCTCTCTGAAAACGTTTTAACTTCACCTCACTCCAACCCGCAGTGAAGGAGGCTCCGTGGCAGCGTTGCTGCGTGAGAGTCCAGGTAAAAGGGGACAGAAGGACAACGCTGCCCCTCCTGCTGACCCTTCGACCAAGCGAAGAGGTTTTCACCGAAGCCGCAGCCGGACCCTGTTCCTGCTGATGCTGCCGGGTCTGCTCTACTTCCTGGTCTTCCACTACGGCGCGATGCTCGGCAACGTCATCGCCTTCAAGGACTACGTCCCCTTCGACGGCCTGTGGGGGAGTCCCTGGACCGGGGTCGACAACTTCCGCGAAATGTTCGTGGACAGCGAGTTCTGGCACGCCGTGCTGAACACGCTGTGGATCTCACTGCTCCAGATTGTCTTCTTCTTCCCCGTCCCCCTGGCCCTCGCGCTCCTGCTGCACAGCCTGACCTGGTCCACGGTGCGGCGGTTCGTGCAGTCGGTCGCCTACCTCCCGCACTTCATCTCCTGGGTCATCGTCGTCGCGCTCTTCCAGCAGGTCCTCGGCGACACCGGCATGCTCAACGGCATCCTCGACGGCGCGGGTCTGCACACCGTCAACATCATCGGCAACCCCGACGCCTTCAAGCCGCTCGTCGTCGCCCAGGTCATCTGGAAGGACGCTGGCTGGGGCACGATCATCTTCCTTGCCGCGCTCGCCCAGGTCGACGAGCAGCAGTACGAGGCCGCCGCGATCGACGGAGCCGGACCCTGGCGGCGCTTCTGGCACGTCACCCTGCCCGCCATCCGCCCCGTGATCGTGCTCCTTCTGATCATGCGGCTCGGCGAGATCCTCTCGGTCGGCTTCGAGCAGATGCTGCTCCAGCGCGACGCCGTCGGCCCCCAGGCCGCCGAGATCATCGACACGTTCGTCTACTACCGGGGCATCGTCGCCGGCGACTACGGATACGGCGCCGCCGCGGGTCTGTTCAAGGGCGTCATCGGTGCCCTCCTGGTCTACGCCGCCAACAAGGTCGCCCACCGCCTCGGGGAACAGGGGGTCTACCGATGAGCACCCGGACACGTCCCGGCTGGCTGGAGAAGCCCAAGCCGGTCACCCAGGCGGGGAAGGCGCTCGCCCTGGCCACCGTCGTGCTGCTGGTCTGCGTGCCGTTCCTGGTGATCGTGTCGACCTCGCTGGCCTCGCAGCGCGAGGTGGTCGACAACGGCGGCTGGGTGCTGTGGCCCCAGGAACCCACCCTCAAGGCCTACCGCGACATCCTCGACGGCG
Source organism: Streptomyces sp. NPDC090106 (assembly GCF_044747265.1). NCBI lineage: Bacteria > Bacillati > Actinomycetota > Actinomycetes > Kitasatosporales > Streptomycetaceae > Streptomyces > Streptomyces sp. NPDC090106. The sequence continues at coordinate 62,389 of NZ_JBIVDS010000021.1, forward strand.
GCATTGTCACCCACGCCCTCGGCGTCAGCGTCGTGGTCACCGTGATCGGCACCCTGCTCAGCCTCTCCTGCACGGCCCTGCTCGCCTACGCCCTGGCCCGGCCGCACGTGGTCGGCGGCAGGCCGGCACTGCTGCTGATCCTCTTCACCTTCCTCTTCCCGCCCGGGATCATCCCCAACTTCCTTCTGGTCAAGGAACTCGGGCTGCTCAACAGCTACGCCTCACTGGTCCTCCCCGTGATGATCAACGTGTTCAACCTCGTCGTGCTGCGCGGCTTCTTCCAGGGCATCCCCGAGGAACTCCACGAGGCCGCCAAACTCGACGGCGCGGGGGACTGGCGCGTGCTGTGGACCGTGGTCCTGCCGCTGTCGAAGGCGGCCCTCGCGGTGGTCGGCCTGTTCTACGCGGTGGCCTACTGGAACTCCTGGTTCTACGCCTCGCTCTACCTGGAGAGCGACCGCTGGCCGCTCCAACAGGTCCTGCGCACCTACGTCGTGGCCGGATCCGGACTCACCGACACCACGGCCGGCGACGGCGCGGTCACCGCACCGCAGACCATCCAGATGGCCGTGCTGGTGATCGCCACCGTGCCGATCCTCATGGTCTACCCCTTCCTCCAGAAGTACTTCACCAAGGGCGTGCTGACCGGCGCCATCAAGAGCTGAGCCGAGCTCAGCCGAGTCGAGCCGTCCCTCCCGCACTTCGCCACCCCCCGTGCACCACCGGCCTTCCCATCACCCGAAGGGTTCCCTCGTCATGCCCAGAATGTCCCGGCGCACCCTCCTCCAGTCCGCCCTCGCGGTCGGCTCCGCCGCCGCCGTCCCCACCCTCCTGACCGGATGCTCCACCGGCTCCGGAGGCGGCGACACCAGCAACGCGGGCAAGAAGCTGGCCCCCTGGCCCACCTACAAGGCCGCCTCGGGCGCCAAGCCCGACCTGGCGCCCACCGACGGCGGAGTCCAGCCCGGCTACACCAGCTACCCGAGCGACCTCACCTCCTCGGTCGCCCGCACCCCCGGAGACGGCACCACCATCCGCGTCATGTCGGTCTCCTTCGGCGTCCCGCCCAAGGGCCGCGCAGACAACCAGTACTGGCGCGCGGTGGAGAAGGCACTCGGCGTCAAGATCGAGTACACGGTGATCCCCACCGACGACTACCTCAAGAAGATGGCCACCGTCATGGCCGACGACCCGGACTCCCTGCCCGACATCATCAACATGTTCTCCGGGTTCGTCGTCCCCCGCGAAGCACAGTTCGTCCAGCGCCGGGCGGAGGACCTCACCCCGCACCTCTCCGGCGACGCGGTCCTCGACTACCCCAACCTCGCCAACATCCCCACCCACGCCTGGCGCGACATGGGACGCAACGGCGGCAAGCTCTACGGCATCCCGCTGGAGCGCCCGCTGCCCGGTTCCACGCTCTGGCTCAACCAGGAGAAGTTCAGCGGCGCGGGAATGCAGGAGGGCTGGACCTCCGACGACTTCACGACCGTCGCCGGCAAGATCACCCAGGGCAAGACCTACGCCCTCGGCGCCGGTATCGGATCCCTGTACGGCAACGCCGTGCATTCCGCCGCGCACAACGCGCCGACCGGCTGGGCCGTCGACAAGAACGGCACCTTCAGCCCGAACTTCCGCGACGACCGGTTCCGCGCCGCCATCGACTTCCAGGCACAGCTGCGCAAGAAGGGCCTCTACCACCCCGACTCCGCCTCCATGGCGACCCCGCAGCTCCAGACCTACTACCTCAACGGGACCGTCGCCTCCATGCAGAACGGCTTCGGCGCCTACTCCACCCTCTACCCCGACTCCAAGGGCCTGCTCACCCCCGTCCCCGCCCTGCCCTACAGCGTCGACGGCACACCGGGCGGAATCGTCGCCGCCCGCCGCTCGTTCGGCTACACCATCCTCAAGAAGGCGAAGAAGGAGCGCATCCAGCTGCTCCTGCGCGTCCTCGACTACCTTGCCGCCCCCTTCGGCACCAAGGAATGGGAACTGGTCCACTACGGCCTGGAGGGAACCCACTTCACCCGCGGCAAGGACGGCTCACCCGAGTACACCAAGCTCGGCGAGGTCGAGAACATCACCAACCTGCCCTTCCGCTACCTCGCGGAGGGCCCCCAGGTCCTCTTCGTCCCCGGCCGGCCCGAAGCCGTACGAGCCGTGCACGCCTGGCAGACCAAGGCCGTCCCGCTGGCCATCCGCGACGCCTCCTACGGCCTCCAGTCGCCCACCAACACCACCGACGGCACCACGCTGAAGGCGATCATGGACGATGCGATCACCTCGGTCGTCGCCGGCCGCTCGTCGCTGACGGACTTCGATTCCGCCGTGAAGAAGTGGCGCGGCCAGGGCGGCGACAGAATTGCCGAGGAGTACGGCAAGGAGTACGCGGCCAATTCATGAGCCGCAGCTCATCGACAGCACATCGCGACAGCACGGAGGACATGCCTGATGGCGGGCAAGGAACGAGTCACGATCCGCGAAGTGGCCGCACGCGCAGGGGTCTCGGTGGCCACCGTCTCCCGGGTCATGAGCGGCAACTACCCGGTGCCCGCCGCCACCAGGACCCGTGTCCTCCGTGCCGCCAAGGCACTCGACTACGTCGCCAACTCCCACGCCCGCGCCCTGCACGGCGCGGGACGCAAGATGGTCGCCGTGGTGATGCGTCAGGTCACCAGCCCCTTCTACGCGCACGTCGCCGAAGGCGTGGAGGCGGAAGCCGCCGCCAACGGATGGCTCTGCCTGATCAACACCACCGGTGGAGACCCCCAACGCGAGATGGACTTCGTCCAGCTCATGCGGGAGGAAGGTGCCCGCGTCGTCATCCTGGTGGGCGGCGTCGTCGAGGACGACGCCTACCGGGAACGCGTGGCCCACTACGCCCAGGCCCTGGACGGCGTCGGCGCGCGGCTCGTGCTGTGCGGACGCCCGTCCCCCCAGCCCGGACTGCCCGCCCTCGTCGTCGAGTTCGACAACCAGGCCGGAGCCCATGCCCTGACCTCCCATCTGCTGACGGCGGGACACCGGCGCATCGCCTTCGTCGGAGCCCTGCCCGGGAACACCGCCCTGGACGCGCGCGTCGCCGGTTACGACAGCGCCCTCACGGAACACGGCCTCCCGGCCGACGCACGCACGGTCGTGGCCTGCGGCCTGGGACGCGCGGCGGGATACCAGGCCGTGACGCGCCTCCTGGACGAAGCGCCCGACATCACCGCGGTGTTCGCCGGTGACGACATGGTCGCCGCGGGCGCCCTGCGTGCCATCGCCGACCGGGGACTGCGGGTCCCGGACGACCTGTCCGTCGTCGGCTACAACGACATCCCTCTCGCCGAGGACTTCAACCCCCCGCTCACCACCGTCCGAACCCCCGCCGAGGAACTCGGCCGCGCCGCCGTCCGGTTGGCACTGCGCGAGCCCGGGCCCTCCGAGAGCTCACTCCTGCTCGGCACCCACATCGTTGTCCGCAAGAGCGTCGGCCCACCTCCGACCCGACACTGACAGAGGACTCACGACGGCATGACCGCGCCGCATCTCTCGCTCACCCCAGGCCCTCCCGTCGACGACCCGTACCTGTCGCCCCACACGGGCTACACCCGCGCCCACTGGGAAGCGACAGCCGACCGCCTCCTCGCTTCCCTGACCCCCCACGCCACACCCGGCCTCGCCCAGTACCGGCTCCCCGGCCGCACCGGACACGCAGGCCCCCAGTCGGACGGCCTCGAAGGCTACGCCCGCAGCTTCCTCCTTGCGGCCTTCCGCATCGCCGGAGCCCACGGCACCGACCTGCCGGGCTCCACCCACATCGCCGATCTGCTGGAGCGCTACACGGCAGGCCTCACCGCCGGAACGGACCCGGACCACCCCGAGCACTGGCCCCCCATCACCGACCGGGGCCAGCCCATCGTGGAAGCGGCGTCCATCGCCATCGCCCTGCACGAGACCCGCCCCTGGCTGTGGGACACCCTGCCCGACAGAGTCCGCCAACACACCGCCGCATGGCTCGGCGGCATGGTCGGCGTCACCACCAACGACTCCAACTGGCGCCTGTTCCAGGTCATCACCGAGGAGTTCCTCGCGTCCGTGGGCGCACCCCACGAACGGGCCGAGATCGAGGCGGGGTTGACCCGACTGGACGACTGGTACCGGGGCGACGGCTGGTACACCGACGGCGACGGCCGCAAGTTCGACTACTACAACGCATGGGCACTGCACCTGTATCCGGCGCTGTGGGCCCGGATCGCCGGCCCCCGGGCCGACCCGTCGCTCGTCGCGCGGCACCAGAACCGGCTGCGCGAGTTTCTCACCGTCCACCAGTACTTCTTCGGAGCGGACGGCGCCCCGGTGCACCAGGGCCGCTCCCTCACCTACCGCTACGCCACCGCGGCACCGCTGTGGGCCGCCGTCCTCAACGGGGCGAACCCGCTCCCGCCCGGCCGGGTCAGGCGCCTGGCGTCCGGCGCGCTGCGGCACTTCGACGAGCGCGGAGTGCCGGACCGTGACGGTCTGCTCAGCCTCGGCTGGTACCGGACATTCCTGCCCGCCACCCAGAGCTACTCCGGTCCCGCCTCGCCGTATTGGGCGTCGAAGGCCTTTCTCGGTCTGCTCGTCCCCGCCGAACACCCTGTCTGGACGGCGCGCGAGGAACCGGGACCCACCGAAGTGGCCGACACCGTACTGGCATTGCCCGCGCCGGGCTGGCTGTTGCACTCCACGGCCACCGACGGCGTGGTGCGCCTGGTCAACCACGGCTGCGACCGGCTACCGCCGCCTCCGGCACCGGAGTTGAGCCAGGACAACCCGCACTACACACGGTTCGCCTACTCGACCGCCACCGCACCCGAGACACCGGCCGAGGACGACCTCATCGGGGCGGACAACCAGATCACGTTGCTCACCCCGCAGGGCCCGGCGATCCGGGGACGCATCATGCCGGACGGCAGCCCCGACGGACGCACCGCGGGCTCCTGGCACATCCCGCGCACATCGTCCGGCACGGCTCATGGACGGATCGACTCGGCCAGCGCGGTGCACGGACCTTGGGAGGTACGGGTGCACTGGGTGGAAGCCCTCGCGGGCACCCCGGTGCGTGTGGGCGGCTGGGCCGTGGCCGACGACGAAGGACCGTTGCCGGGAGCGTCCGGACCGGGCTGGGCCATGACCCGCCGCCCCGGCGACGGCCTGACGAGCGTGCTGGTCGCGTTGCGCGGTGGGGAGGTGCAGGTGGAACGGTCGGTCGGCCGCAACGCCTACGGCGAGCACTCCGCCGTCCCGGTGCTGACCGTCGACCACCCAGGGGGCACCCTCGTGCTCGCCGCACTGGTCGTCCTGACGGCCGACCCCACGGTCCAGGAGGACCTGACAGCACCTCCCGCCCGGGCCCGGGCGGTCGTCGAGGCGGACGGGGCGATCGTCGTGACGTTCCCCGACGGCAGACAGGAGCGCTTGCCGGTCCCGGAGAAGCCGGTACAAGGTTGAGTTAGGTGTCCGCCGGCTGCGACCACCCTCCGCGTATCGCTTGGGTGGTCGCTTCGGCATCGGTGTGATCGACCAGGAGCTCTTCTGGCCGCGCGGCTGATGGATCGTCGCACCGAAGGCGAGGGCTTACGTTCTGGGCCGGCGCCTCGCGTCGTGCGGGGAACGTTTTCCTTCCCGCAGGGTGCACCACCACCTCCCTACGGGCACCGTGCTCGCTCAGCGTCCCGTTGGCGCCCTGCCCCAGGAGCGCAAGCTCAGTGGTCACGGCGGACTTCGCGGACGAACACCGGTTTCAGGTGTCCTTCCGGCAGCGCGTCGGGGAGGTCTTCCCAGTCGAGTGTGTGGGAGACGACGCGCTCCGGGGTGACCGTCCCGGACGCCGCCAGGGCGAGGGCGTCCGGGATGTGGGCCCGGACGTTGTCGCGGGCGATACGCAGGGTGACGCCGGTGAGATACATGTCGAGGAGGGGCAGTTCGCCGGGGCGGAAGTGGTTGCCTGCCGACTCGCAGATGCCTTCGGGGGCGAGAGAGGAGACGGCCAGGGCGAGTTGGTCGACGCGGCCTGTCGCCTCGACGGCGAGGTCGAAGCCGTGCTTGGCCGGCTCCAAGACCTCGGCGGTACGGGCGCCGAAGCCTTCGGCGAGTTTGCGGTGCTCGGCGTCGGGGTCGACGTACAGGATGTCGGAGGCGCCGAGTGCGCGGGCGATGTCGCAGACGTACAGGCCGATGCTGCCGCGAGCGATGACCAGGACCCGAGCGCCGGGGCGGGCTCTGAGATGGGGTGCGACGAGCCGCCAGGACAGTGACCAGTTGTCGCTCGCGGAGGCCATCACGACGGGGTCGAGCCCTCCGGGGAGGGGGACCAGCATGGCGTCGGCGTAGGGGACACGGACCAGGTCGGAGAAGAGTCCGCCCCAACTGCCGCCGATGGGCGCGCCGTACATCGCCATGTGCGGGACGGCGGTGCAGTGGGCGGTGAGCTTGTTGCGGCAGTTCTCACAGGTGCCGCAGTTGACGGACCAGGGGACGACGACGAGGTCTCCGGGGGCGACCGTGGTCACCTCCGTGCCGACGTCGGTGACCTGGGCGACGCACTCGTGGCCGAGGGCGAAGGGCGGGTCGATGAAGCCGTGTCCGGCGAGGATCGCCGAGTCCACGTCGCATGTGGTCGCGGCGACCGGCGCGACGATCGCCTCCTGGGCGGACCGGACCGCGGGGTCCGCGGCCTCGCGCCACTCGACCTTGCGGCGGCCGGTGTAGGTCAGCTCACGCACCGGCCTGCTCCTTGTCCTGCTTCGCCAGCGCGACCAGGTCGGCGTAGCGGACGACGGCGCCGCCCGCACCCCAGGTGCCGTCCGGCTGCTCGTTCACGAGCACCCACACGCGCAGCGAGTCGTCCGTGGTGAGGTTGGCCGCCGAGAGAACCGTCCGGGTCACGTCCTGGACCAGTCCGGCTGTGCGCCGCTCCGACAACGCGCCCTGCGGCACCGTCACCTCCACGAGGAACCGGGGCTCTTCGTCCTGCGCGGTCGTCTGGGCGTTCTCGGGCAGTTCGATCAGGTAGCTCCACGCCTGGGCGCGGAAGAAGGCGGTGTCGGGTGCTCCTTCCCAGCGCAGCAGGACGGCCGCGAGGTCGCGCTGGACGGTTGTACGGCCCTGCTCGGTGAGGGCGCGGGCGGGCGTGGTCAGCCGGATCATGGGCACGGCAGCTCCTATGACGAGTGTTATAAACCGTGGTCACGGTAGACTAAGACGACTGTTATAGCCAGAGGGGGAGTGCGCAGATGCCCGAGAGCGGCAGGCCTTCACGCGAGCGGATCGTGGCCGGCGCGGCGGACATGATCAGCCGGCGCGGGCTGAACGCCACGAGCATCCGGGACACGGCCAAGCACGCGCGGGCGCCGCTCGGCTCGACGTACCACTATTTCCCCGAAGGCAAGCAGCAACTGGCCGCGGAAGCCGTGCGGTACGCGGGCGAGTGGGTTGCCCGCGTCATGCGCACAGAGCTGGAAGCTGGCCCGGTCGCGGGCCTGCGGGCTTTCCTCGACCTGTGGCGCAAGACCGTCCTGGACAGCGACTTCCATGCAGGCTGTCCTGTGCTGGCCGTGGCGATCGAGGAACCCCCAGGCGATGACACCCCGCCCGCGCTGGCGGCTGCCGCAGCGGTCTTCGAACGCTGGGAGACCCTGCTGGCCGACTCACTCCGGGCACACGGCGCCGACCCCGAACAGGCGGCGGAAGTCGCCACGCTCGTCGTGGCGGCAGTCGAGGGCACCGTTGCCATGTGCCGAGCGCAGCGCAGCACCCTGCCTCTCGACCGTGCCGCCGCCCAGCTTCAGCGGCTTGTCGCCGCCGCGATTGCGTGAATCGAGTACTGCCCACAGGTGGCTGTGGCCCGGTCAGCCCTGTCCCGGGCGAACCCGCACAGGCGATGTCACCAGGCTCGACCGGCGGACGACGAGCTCTGGTCGGAGCATGAGATGCGAGTGCTCATGGGCCAGTCCGGGAGTCGTGTCCGTGATCAGCATCCGCCCGCAGTGGCTTCCCATGTCGGCGGCCGGGCGCCGCACCGAGGTGAGCGGCACCACGGCCGAGGCGGCGAACTCGATGTCGTCGTAGCCGACTACGGCGAGGTCGTCGGGTACGCGCAGCCCCGCCTCGTACAGCGCCTGGAGCAGACCGAGCGCGAGGAGGTCGTTCGCGCAGAAGACGGCGGTCGGCCGGGTGGACAGCCCGAGGAGACGATGCCCGGCGTCCTTGCCCGCGCCGACGGTCATGTCCGTGCACGGCAACGCGGTCAGCGCCGTCGACGGGATGCCTGCCTGCCGGAGCGCACTGAGAGCCCCTTGTCGTCGGTCTTGGACCTGGCGCAGGGAGTCGGGACCGGCGACGTAGGCGATATGACGGTGGCCTTGTTCGAGGAGATGCCGTACCGCGGACTGCCCGCCGCTGACGTCGTCGATTCCCACGGAGCAGGCCTGCGGGTGCGAGGTGTGATGATCCGCCAGGACGAAGGGGACCGCTTTGCGGCCGAACTCCGTCACGGTGTGCTCGATGTCCTCGCCCGAGGCGAGGACGGCTCCCCGGATCCGATGGGAGGTGATGAGGGACAGATGGCGTTCGGTCTCGGCGGCACGGTGGCCGCCGGTGCACACCAGGACCCCGAGGTCGGCCTCGCGCGCGGCCTGTTCCACACCGGATGCGAGTGCGGTGAAGAAGGGATTGGAGAGGTCGAGGACCATGACAGCCATCATGCGCGAGGCCCAGCCGCGCAGTTGCCGAGCTCCTTCCACACGCACGTATCCCAGGGAACGGATGACTTCCAGGACACGTGCGCGGGTGTCGGTGGCGACGATCTCCGGTTGATTCAGCACATTGGAGACGGTGCCCAGGGACACTCCGGCGAGCCGCGCCACCTCTTTCATGCCCACCCGCTGGTGTCCCGCTCCCTTCGGGGCGGAGGTCGGCCGGGCCGTGGGCGGTGTCCGTGCGGGTGTGGGACCGGGCTCGGGCTGTTGGGATGTCATCTCGGTTCTCGGTGGAGTACTGGAACAGGCTGCGGAGCTGTACGGGTGGGCCGTGCTCGTGGCGGGCGCGACCTGCGCCGCGCCTGCCACGCACAGGCGCTGTGCTCGCGTGTTACGCCTCGGTGATCCGCACGTTGTCGAAGCCCCACTTGGCGCCCGAGGCGCCGACTCCGGCGTAGCCGTAGAGCGAGGTCGAGTCGTCGACGTCGATGACCGCGCTCGTCCCGCCGTCGACGTACACCTTGATGTTGCTTCCCTGGGTGACGATGCGCAGATGATGCGCGGTGCTCCAGTCCGTGGTGACCTGCGCGGTGGCGAGGACCGTGACGGTGGCGCCCGCCCGGCCGAGTTCGATCTTTCCGCTGTACTGCCAGTCGACGAAGTAGCCGCCGGTGTTGATGGTGTCGCTCTGAGCGGGCTTCCTGAACAGCAGCGCCGCCCAGTTCTGTCCGCTGCCGTCGTAGCTGATGTCCGCCTCGTAGGTGGCGTCCTGCCAGACCTTGCCCGTGATGGTGGACGCGTAGCGCCAGGAGTTGCTGCCGCCGACGGTGGTCTGGTGGTAGATACCGTCGCTGACCGACCAGGCGCCGGTGCCGGCGGTCCAGTTGCCGGCGCCGCTGCTGAAGTCGTCGAAGAAGGCGCCGCCGGTGACCAGTTCGAGGACCAGGTCGGCGGTCGTGGTGGCCCCCTTGGTCACGACGACGTCCTCGGTGACGGTGTCCGTGTATCCCGACTCGGTGGCCGTGACCGTGTACGTGTCGGCGAAGATGTTGTCGACGGTGAAGGCACCGGCGGTGTCGGTGCTCGCGGTGTACGTCCGTGTCTCGGAGGCGATGGTGAGGGCGACCCCCGCCAGAAGGCCGCCGTAACCGGCGGTCACGGTGCCGGTGAGGCTGCCCAGCTTGTCGGACACCTCGAAGGCGTACGGCTCGCTGGTCACCCCGTTGAGGACGGCGACGACGGTGCCCGTGCCGACCGAGCTCGGGACGAGGCGGCTGCCCGACAGCGAGGCGCGAGTGGCCCCGGAGGCGATGCGCCACGTGACGGTCGCCGCGTCGAGGCCGTGCGGGTACGTCCGTGTGTCGGTGCCGCTGAGCAGCAGGTTCTCCAGGTCGTAGCCGTCACCGTTCTGGGCGATCAGGACGGGCGATCCGGAGATCTCGAGTGTGCTCAGCGTCGCGGGAGACGCGGCTACGTCCTGGTCCGGTCGGTAGTAGCGCAGTCCGACGTCCACGGCCGGGTTGTCGAAGTTCGACGGGTCGATCGTGGTGCGTGAGGGAGTCTTGCCGACGCCGATCTGCCCCATCGGGTGGTAGCCGCCCTCGGTGTAGTTCTGCACGGCGAAGCGCAGGCTGGGCACGTTGCCGCCGGGGTCGAGCACCGCCAGCTGGATGAGGTAGGTCTTGTTCTTGGTCACGGTGCTCGGGACGGTGAACGTACCGGTCTCGGTGTGTTCCGCGGGCGCGGTGGTGTAACTGCCCACCGACGTGCTCCAGTTGCCGCTCTTGGTCTTGTCGAAGGTCGAGTAGCCGCTGCCCGGCTGCCAGGTGGTGATGTCCGTGTCGGCGAACGTGTCGCTCCACACGATCGCGCCCGTGCTCGGGTCCTTGAGGCTGACCTGGACGGGCCAGTTGTAGTACATCGGCGCGGAGCCGGTGTTCTTCACCGTGAACGACACGTCGAACGCCACACCCGGGTCGATCCTCGCCGGGTAGCGGAACGAGGAGATGACGTAGCGGTAGCCCAGCTCCTTCTGCAGCTTCTCGGCGCCGCTGTCGATGGCCGCCTTGTCGGCGAGGTACGCCTCGCGGCCGCCCTCGGCGTCCGTGGCGGTCCACCGCGAGCCGTAGCTGTAGTCGCCCGCCCAGGTCAGATAGACGGCGTGGGCCGAACGGACCAGGTTCGCGGTGTTGTTGGTGTAGTCCTCGTCGAGGTAGGTCTCGCGGGTGCTGTGCCCGTGGACGGCGAAACCGTTGTAGTCGTAGGCGGGTTCGCCGCCGATGGGCTTGGTGGCCCAGTTCGGTGCGGTGACCAGGTCGCCGATGCTGTCGTTGTAGTGCCCGAACTTCGTGTAGTCCGTCCACTGGGACTTGTTGTAGTACCGGATCTGGACGTGCTTGTCGGTGAAGTACTGGTTGAAGTAGGTCTCCAGGTTGGCCGGCTGGGCCGTCCCGTGCTGCTCGCCCCAGGTGCCGAAGACGCCCATCTGGACGTAGGCCACGCGGGGATCGTCGTCCCAGAGCGTGCCGAGCCGCTCGATCATCCTGTCGAGGCGTGCGTCGAAGGCCGAGCTGGTGAAGTCGCCGGCGCTGAGGTCGGCCGGCCAGTGGTCACCGCCCAGACCGTAGAAGGTGCCCGTGTTGCCGGAGGTGGAGGTCGGGAAACGCAGATACAGCCGGGGGATCACCTTGATCCCGTACTCCTCGTAGGGACGCCACACGCCGCCCGAGTCCTTGCCGCGCCACCGCTGGTCCAGGTAGGCGGAGATCTTCTCGGTCGAGTCGTCGGCGTCGTCCTCCAGGTGGTCCCACGGGATGTAGGTCATCACCATGGTCGCCCACGGCATGTAGTCCAGCGGCTGGTCCTCCAGGCATGCCTCGTCGGTGGTGTTGACGAAGAAGTCCTTGGCCGCGAGGCCCATCAGCGGGTTCTTGAGCGCGCCGGTGTACTCCGTGGGGACGATCTCGGTGAGTGCGGTGTCGGCGGCGTAGGCCCGGGGGGAGGAGATGCCGAGGCCGGCGGCGGCCAGGGAAGCGGCTGCGAGTCGTCCGAGGGAGCGTCTGCTGATGCTGGATGCCATGTCAAGCGCCTTAGATCGACGGCTGCGGCGCATGCCGCAGGGGAGGGGGAGGAACGGTCACGGGCCTTGGGGCGCATGAGGGGCCACGGTGATCGAGACGTGTCAGGGTGTGCGTCGGCCCCGGCTGCTGACGAGCCGTGCGGGTGGTCAGGCGTTCGTCTGGACGTCACAGGACCGCGATCCTGGACGTGAACCGTTCCACGGCGTGACTGTAGGTATCGGCGAGATTTCGTGTCAAGGGGTGTGCGCTCCTCGTGCGTATGGGGAGGCGGCGCAATGAATCAAGCCATGCTGGGCGTTGAGAACGCTGTGCTGGAGCCGCTGTTGCGGAGTCTGCGCCCCAGGCGTGGCTACGGGCGTGAGGGGCGACTGCACACGTTATGAGAATGCTTGTTGCGTGAACCGGTCCACGTTCTCTGGTGCGAGTGTCGCGTGCTGGTGCTCTGCGGTCCGACCCGAGGCGGCCCGGACTTGGCCGCCGGTCAGGCCGGCGGCGCGCTCGACGTGTGCCGCGCCACGAGGGTGGGGGTGATCGAGAAGAGAACCGGACTGGTGCGGCCCGAGATGCGTTCGTGGAGCAGACGGGCACTGGTGGCCCCCGTCATGCTTCCCGACTGGTCGACCGATGTCAGGCTGATCTGGGGAAGGTTGCTGAGGCGGGTGTTGTCGTAGCCCACCACGGCGAGATCCTCGGGAACACGCAGGCCGAGTTCGTGCGCGGCCCTGAGGACGCCGAGGGCGGCGACGTCGGCACCGGCGAAGATCGCTGTCGGCCGACGGGGGCGGCTGAGCGCGGTCTGGGCGCCCTGGTAGCCACCGTCCTCGGTGAAGGCGGTGTACACCACGTCCGGTTCGAGGCCGCGAGAGCGCATTGCGGTCACGTAACCGTCGGTGCGGGCGGCGTGAGCCATGATCTGCGGTCGCTTCAGCGGACCGGCGGGCGGAGCGATGTGGCAGATGTCGCGATGCCCGAGAGCCGTGAGGTGCTCGACGACCAACTCCGCGCCGACGACATCGTCGTCGACCACGGTGTCGTAGTTCGGGCCGCCTCCATGCCGTGCGATGACGATCGTCGGCACCTGGGAGGCGATCTTGACCAGCCAGTCCTGGCTCACCTCGGGGGCGACCATGATGAGTCCGTCGACCTGGCGGTCGATGAGGGTCTCCACCGACCGGCGCTGGCGCTGCTCGTCCCCCGTGCTCGCGGCGAAGATGACCTCGAAGGGAGTCGCCTCCAGTTCCTCCTGGATGCCCTCGACGATCACCGGGGCGAAGGGGGAGTGGACGTCGACCAGGAGGACACCGACGGTGTAGGTCCGTCCGCGCATGGCCCGGGCGCCCGCCTTCGGGCGGTACCCCAGCTCCTCGATGGCCCGGTTGACCTTGGCGCGCATCTCCGGACTGACGCCGTAGGCGTCGTTGAGGACCTTGGACACCGCGGATTTGGAGACTCCCGCTGCGCCGGCCACGTCGTCGATGGTCGCCCGCTGCGGCCTCGTCGGCTTCACTTCCCCACCCCGTTCTCGAACCTTCAGCTTGTGCGAGGGCGGTACCTCACAGGTCCACCGCCCCGGCCGAACCTTCGTACGACCGGCAAGGATCCACCCGCACGTCGTAGACTATTCCACAACTTGTTCATGCCTGGCGCCTGGATCAGCGCCGGTTTCATCGTCGGTCGTACGTTCCCGGCCGTCGTGTGCGGCGGTACCGGCGGCTGTCGCCCGGGTGCCTTTCGCGGAACCGCGAACCGCCTTGCCGGAGCGCCGTGCGCACGGCCTGCTGCACAGTCTGGCCTTCTGGGCCCGTCGGGTCCATTCACCCTCGTCACCTGCTGCTGAAGCTCCTGGATCCCTGCTTGGACGGCCGGCGGTCGATCGGATCGGTGGCGCGGAACGGCACCCTGCGGCGTTGCGCGGGCGTCCTGAGGGACGCCGACCGCGCACATTTGTCCATTCGGACCCCTTGACGTGCGTCCCGCGACCCGTCTAGCGTCCCGCCGCGTAAACCATTCCACACGTTCTGGAAACTCCTGAGCAACGTTCCCACCCCGAAGGACCGGTGTGCACACATCCCCGGAGCCGGCGGCGTCTCCCGCTGCCGCAATCCCTGCCCCACAAGCGCCGCGTCTCGACCACGGCGCCGTTCAGGGGGGAGCCGTCCTCACCGGCTCGACGCCGCGCCTTTCGTGGACGGTGAGCGCGGCTCCGGCCGACTACCGCCAGCTGGGATACGAAGTCGAGATCAGCCGCGCCCAGGGCACCGAGCGATTCGCGGTGGAGGGGCCGGAGCAGGTTCTGGTGCCGTGGCCGGACACACCGCTGCGGTCGCGTGAGCGTTTCAGCGTCCGGCTGCGGGTCCGCGCGGCGGAGGGTTGGGGGCCGTGGGGACCACCCGCGCACGGCGAGCTCGGTCTGTCTGCCCCCGAGGACTGGACAGCCTGTCTGATCAGTCCTCGCACGCTCGGCCGCCCCGGAGCGCCGGCCCCCGTGCTCGGCACCCGCTTCGCCCTGCCCAGCGCACCCGTCGACGCTCGGCTCTACCTCACCGCGCACGGCCTCTTCGTTCCCTACGTCAACGGACAGCGGGCGGGCGACCTCGAACTCGCGCCGGGCTGGACCTCGTACCACCACCGCCTGCGCTACCACGTCCTGGATGTCACCGACCTCCTGCGTGCGGGCACCAATACGCTCTCGGTCCTGCTGGGAGACGGCTGGTACCGCGGCCGTCTCGGCGTCGACGGGAGTGCCGTGTACGGGGAGCGGCTGGCGCTGCTCGCACAGCTGGAGGTCACTCTCGAAGACGGCACCCGCACCGTGCTCGCCAGCGACTCCTCCTGGACGGCGGGCGACAGCGGGATCCTCGCGGCCGACCTCTACGACGGCCAGACGACAGACCTGCGCCGGCCGTCTGCCGGGGAGGTCGGCCTCGACCGGCCCGCGGACGTCCTGGACTTCGACCCCGGCACGCTGGTGCCAGAGGAGGGGCCACCGGTACGGGCCGTACAGGTGCTGCCCGCCCGCCGTACGTGGCAGACGGCCACCGGCACACTGGTCGACTTCGGCCAGAACCTCACCGGACGGCTGCGGATCCGCCACGAGCCGACGTATGAGGACACCACGGTCACGGTCAGGCACGCCGAGGTCCTCGAAGACGGCGACCTGGCCCTGCGCCCGCTGCGCTCCGCTCGCGCGACGGACACCTTCCACCTCCCGGCCGGACACATCGGCCCCCTTGAGCCCGAGCTCACCTTCCACGGGTTCCGCTACGCCAGGATCGACGGCCTCGGTGAGGTGGCTGCTGATGAGGTGGACGCGGTGGTGCTGGCCTCGGACCTGCCGCGGACGGGCTGGTTCAGCTGCTCGGACCCGCTGCTGGAGCGGCTGCACGAGAACGTCGTCTGGGGCACCCGCGGCAACTTCGTCTCCATCCCCACCGACTGTCCCCAGCGGGACGAGAGGCTCGGCTGGACCGGTGACATCCAGGTCTTCGCACCTGCCGCGCTCTTCCTCTTCGACTGCTCCGCCTTCCTGTCCTCCTGGCTGCGCGACCTGAGCGCGGAACAGCTGCCCGACGGCTCCGTGCCGCTGGTCGTGCCCGACATCTGGGGCGACACGACACCCGCGGCCGGCTGGGGGGACGCAGCCGTGGTCGTACCGTGGACGCTCTACCAGCGCACCGGTGATGCCGAGATCCTGCGGCGGCAGTTCCCCAGCATGCGCGGATGGGTCGAGCGCGTCCTTGCAGCCGCCGGACCCGGGCGGCTGTGGGAGGAGGGATTCCAGTTCGGCGACTGGCTCGACCCGACGGCACCGGCCGACAACCCCTTCCAGGCCCAGACCCCTCCCGGGCTCGTCGCCACCGCCTGTCTCGCGCGCTCGGTGGCCCTGCTGGCCGACTCGGCGGCCGTCATCGGCCTGGCGGACGACGCCGAGCACTACGCCTGGGTCGCCGCAGAGGTCCGGCAGTCGTTCCGCACCGCCTATCTGACGCCCGGCGGCCGTCTGGTGGGTGAGTCGCAGACGGCCTATGCCATGGCACTGGTCTGGGACCTGCTGGAGGACGACCACCTCACCGGCATCGCCGGCCGACGGCTGGCCGATCTCGTCCGCACCTCGGGCTTCCGCATCGCCACCGGTTTCCTGGGCACCCCGCTCGTGGCCGACGCCCTGACCCGCACCGGGCATGCGGAGGTGGCCTACCGGCTGCTCCTGCAGACCGGCTGCCCATCCTGGCTCTACCCGGTCACCCAGGGGGCCACCACGATCTGGGAACGCTGGGACAGCCTGCTGCCGGACGGCAGGGTCAACCCCGGTGAGATGACCTCGTTCAACCACTACGCGCTCGGTGCGATCGCCGACTGGCTGCACCGCACGGTGGCCGGTCTGGCCCCGGCGGCCCCCGGCTACCGGCGGATCCGCGTAGAACCCCGCCCCGACGCCGCCCTCACCCACGCCACCGCCCGTCACCTCACCCCTTATGGTGAGGCAGCGGTTGCGTGGCGGCGGCAGGACGGCACCCTGCACGTGACCGCGATCGTCCCGGCCGGCACCGAGGCGGAGATCCATCTTCCCGGCGCGGAACACAGCTTCTTCGTCGGCCAGGGCGAGCACACCTGGAGCCTGCCCGACCCGGTGAACACCACCCGGGCGATACGGACTGTCCGTGACGTCATGGACGACAAGAACCTCTGGGACCGCCTGGTCGCCTTGGTGGCCGACCTCACCGGCAATCCCGCCGACGAGGCAGGTGTGGCCGCACAACTGGCCCCCTGGCTCAACGCCCCGGCCCACGAGCTCACCAGTGCTCTGGGCGCCCGCGACGCCATCGACTCCGAACCCCTGCGTCATGGCATCACCCTTCTGCTCGGCCCGCACCACGGCCTCGGCACGTCAGCGACCGCCGACATCACGCCCTCCACACTTCCCTTCGAAAGAACCTTGCAAGGAGAACTCACGTGACCACTTCGTTCCGCCGGTCGGCCGCGCTGCTGACCGCCTCGGCCCTCGCCTCCGGCCTCCTCGCCGGCTGCGCCTCGCCCTCCGGCAGCAGCGACAGCGACGGCAGCTCGCTGAGCTTCCTGATCGGCAACGACGCCAGCGAGATGGCCATGGCCAAGTCCGAGGTCGCCGCGTTCGAGGCCGCCAACCCGGACATCACCATCGACATCCAGACCCGCCCGGCCGGCACCGAGGGCGACAACGCGGTCAAGACGAAGCTGTCCACCGGTGACATGGCCGACGTCTTCACCTACAACACCGGCTCCCTGCTCCAGTCCCTCAAGCCCGCACAGACCATGACCCCCATCGAGGACACGAGCATCGGCTCGGCCCTCGCCGACAACTTCGTGACCGCCGCGACCAGCGACGGCAAGCTCTACGGAGTGCCCTTCGGCCTCGCCTCGGGCGGTGGCATTCTCTACAACACCAAGGTCTACAAGCGCCTCGGTCTGGAGATCCCCAAGACCTGGTCCGAGTTCATGGCGAACAACGCCAAGATCAAGAAGGAGGGCCTGGCCCCGGTCGTCCAGACCTACGGCGAGACCTGGACCTCCCAGGTGATGGTCCTCGGCGACTATCACAACGTCGAAGCCGCAGACCCCGACTTCGCGACCAGCTACACCGACGGCAAGGTCAAGTACGCCACCAACAAGGCCGCCCTGGCCGGGTTCCAGCACATCGAGGACCTCAACAAAGCCGGATACCTCAACTCGGACTACCGTTCCGCCACCCTCAACGACGGCCTGAAGATGCTGGCGGAGGGCAAGGGCGTGCAGTTCCCGATGGTGGGCGCCTCGGCCGCCGCACTGTCCACGGTCGCCCCCGACCAGGCAGGCGACGTCGGCATCTTCCCCATCCCCGGCACGGACGCCGCGTCCTTCGGACTGACCATGTGGGCGCCCAGCGGCCTGTTCATCCCCAAGACGGTCAAGGGCGCCAAGCTGGAAGCCGCGCGGAAGTTCCAGGCCTTCGTCGCCTCCAAGAAGGGCTGTGAGGCCCTGACCAAGGACGTCGCGCCGACCGGCCCGTACATGGTCAACGCCTGTACCCTCCCGGACGACGCCAGCCAGGTCGCCAAGGACACCCAGAGCTACATCCTCTCCGACAAGGCGTCCCTCGCCCTGGAGTTCAGCTCCCCCGTCAAGGGCCCGAACCTGGAGCAGATTTGCATCCAGGTCGGCACCGGCATCGAGTCCGCGAAGGAAGGCGCCGAGGACTACGACAAGGACGTCCGCAAGCAGGCCGACCAGCTGGGCCTGAACTGGACTTCCTGAACCACCGACCGCCGCCGCCGGCCCGCTCTCCCGGGCCGGCGGCGCGCCCCCCGAAAGGCCCCTCACCCTCATGACACAGACCCTGCCGAGCCCCGCCGTCCGTGAAACGGCGTCCCCGCCGTCGAGGAAAAGGGCCCGACGGTCGGCGAGTCCTTATCCGACCTGGTTCTATCTCGTCCCGGCCGTCATCTACATCGGGTTCTTCCTCGTCCCCACGTTGCTGTCGTTCTACTTCGCCTTCACCCGGTGGGACCTGTTCACCTCCGAGTGGGTGGGCCTGGACAACTTCCGCACCTTCTTCGACCAGCAGGAATTCTCCATCGGTCTGAAGAACACCGTCATCTACGCGCTGATCACCTGCACGCTGAAGGTCGTCCTCGGGCTCGCCATCGCCATGGTGCTCACCTCGGCCATCTTCGCCCGCGGCTACCTGCGGTCCGTGATCTTCTTCCCGACCCTGGTCAGCACCATCGGTATCGGGCTCGCCTTCACCGTCCTGCTCAACCCGGAGAAGGGCCTGGTCAACAACCTCCTCGGCAGCGTCGGCGTCGACGGTCCCGCATGGCTCGTCGACCCCAGCTGGGCGCTGGTCTCCGTCGCGTTCGTCGACGTGTGGAAGGGCCTGGGCCTGGCCACGGTCATCTACATCGCCGGTCTGGTCTCCATCCCCGCCGAGTACAAGGAAGCCGCGCGGGTGGACGGCGCGTCGGCCTGGCACACCTTCCGCCATGTCACCCTGCCGCTGCTGAAGCCCGCGACGAGCACCGTCATCCTGCTGTCGTTCATCGGCGGCCTGCGCTCCTTCGACCTCATCTGGGCCATGACCAAGGGCGGCCCCGGATTCACCTCCGACGTCATCTCCTCGGTGATCTACAAGCAGTACCAGGCCGGCTACTTCGGCCTGTCCGCAGCCGGCAACGTCGTGCTGTTCCTCGTTGTGACCGCGCTCGCGGTCCCGCTGTCGTGGTACCTGAACCGCGGTGAGGTGGAGTCGTGAACCGGATCAAGTCCTTCAGCGCCGGTCTGGCCGCCATCATCGTGAGCGGGGCGTTCTTCCTCGTGCCGTTCGCGTTCATCGCCGTGACCGCGAGCAAGACCAGTCAGGACTCCGCCACCCTGGACTTCTCCTGGCCCACCGACTTCGTGCTGTGGCAGAACCTGAAGACGGTCGTCGCCAGCCGCGACTACATGCTCATCCGGGCCTTCGTGAACAGCATCCTGCTCACCGTCGTGTCCGTGGCGGTCATCGTCGTGCTCGGCGCGATGGTCGCCTACGTCTGGCAGCGCCGTCGCAGCCGCTGGAACTGGGTCATCAACCTCGTGGTGCTGTCCGGCCTGATCGTGCCGCCCGCGGTGGTCACGACCATCTGGGTGCTCCAGGAGATGCACCTGTTCAAGACGATCCAGGGCCTGATCCTGGTCGAGGTCGCCTACGGTCTGCCCTTCTCCATCCTGCTCTTCCGCGCCTTCATCGCGACGGTGCCTCTCGAACTGGACCAGGCCGCCATGCTCGACGGCGCGGGCCCGCTGCGCACCTTCTTCCAGGTCATCTTCCCGATCCTGCGCTCGGTCATCGTGACCGTGATCGTGCTCCAGACCGTCACCATCTACAACGACTTCGCCAACCCGCTCTACTTCCTGCCCGGCGACCAGTACCCCACCGTCCAGCTCACCCTGTTCAACTTCCAGAGCCAGTACCTGACCGAGTACAACCTCCTGTTCACCGACATCCTGCTGGTCACCATCCCGCCGTTGATCATGTTCGTCTTCTTCAACCGCAAGATCGTCGAAGGCATGGCGGCCGGGGCGGTGAAGGGATGACCGGTCCCGCCCTCGACGTGACCCTCGCGGCGGAGTCCGTCGCGGGCCGGCACGACATCGCCCTGCTGCCGGGGGAGCGGTGGTGGGGTGGAGCCGTCGCCGACGGCGGGCTCATGCCCTTCGGCCGCCATGCCCACAACCGTGATCTCGCGCACTCGGCCGGACCGTCCGACGATCCGTTCGCCGGGAACCAGAGTGCGCCGCTGCTGCTCTCATCCCACGGGCGACTCGTGTGGTCACCGCACCCCTTCGCCTTCGCCATCGACGACACCCGGCTGCGGCTGGACGGGCAGGACATCACGGTGGCCCGCGCTGGGACGAGTCTGCGCGAGGCCTACCTCGCGGCGAGCGCCCGCTGGTTCCCGCCCACCAACAGGACCCCCGCCCGCAGGCTCTTCAGCGGCCCGCAGTACAACACCTGGATCGACAGCCCCTACACCCCGACACAGCACTCGGTCACCGAGTACGCGCACCGCATCCAGGCCCTCGGGATGCCCCCTGGCGTCATCATGATCGACGACTCGTGGTCCCCGGCCTACGGCACGTGGACGTTCGACCAGGCGAGGTTCCCCTACCCGGCCGCCATGGTCAACCGCCTGCACGGAGCCGGGTTCGCCGTGATGCTCTGGGTCGTTCCCTTCGTCAGCCCCGACACGGCGGTCTTCCGCGAGCTGGAGAGCCGCCGGATGCTGGTCCGCACCCGGGACGGCGACACCAAGCTCCAGAGGTGGTGGAACGGCGTCAGCGCGGTGCTGGACCTCACCCACCCGGACACCGTGGCCTGGCTGAAGGAACGTCTCGACGACCTGCGCCGCGAGACCGGCGTCGACGGGTTCAAGCTGGACGGCGGCGACCTGTGGGCCTACAGCGACGACGACGTCACCCACGCGCCGACGACCCCGGTCGAGCACTGCCGGCGCTGGGCCGAGACCGGCCTCGACCATCCCTACAACGAACTGCGCGCCTGTTGGGGCCTCGGCGGCGCCCCGCTCGCCCAACGTCTACGTGACAAGCCGCCCACCTGGGGGGAGGACGGACTGCGGTCCCTCGTCCCCGAGTTGGTCGCGCAGGGACTCCTGGGACACCCCTACGTCTGCCCGGACATGATCGGCGGTGGTGAGATCAACGCCGTCACCGCCCAAGGCTTCGACCAGGAACTCTTCGTCCGCCACGCCCAACTGGCGGCGACAGCACCGATGATGCAGTTCTCCGCGCTGCCGGACCGGGTCCTGGACGAGGAGCACCGCGCCGCCGTCCTGGAGGCGACCGAGACGCGGGGCGAGCTCTGGCCGCTCCTGGACACCCTGATCGACCACGCCGCGACGACCGGCGAACCGATTCTCCGTCCACTCGCCTACCACTACGGCGAGTTGACCGACGTCACCGACCAGTTCCTGCTCGGCCCGGACCTCATGGTCGCCCCCGTTCTGGACGCGGGAGCCACCGTCCGCCGGGTCGTGGTCCCCGCCGGGGACTGGGCCGACGCGGAAGGACACATCACCCGCGGGCCGGCCGTGGTCGATGTGCCGGTCACCCTGCGCAGCATTCCGCTCTTCTTCCGGGCCGTCTGACCGCATTCCTCGCAACCAGCGCCGCCCGCCCGTCCGGCTGGACGGGCGGGCGGGGATCCCTTCCTGTTCCGTCGTTCTTTGGAGCCGCAGTCATGTTCCTCCCGAGATCTCCGCACAGGCTTCGCCGGACGTTCGTCGCCGGCCTCCTGACCCTGGGCTGCCTTTCCGGCGTGACCTCCGTCCCCGCCGTGGCGGCGGGCACCGTCGTGCAGTCCACCGGCGAAGCGCAGTCCGACGGCACGGTGCGCTCCACCGGCGTGGTGGTCGTGGCCCGAGCCGTGCCCGATCCCGTCGTCTACAACGTCGGCACCACCACCATCGAGTTCTGGTCCGGTGCCACCGCCTCCGAACTGCTGGCTGAACTCACATCTCCCGACGGCGCGGCACAGACGCGCCGGGTCGTCGACAGCGAGGGCGTCCCGAAGACCGAGGCCACCGTGAACTCCGGTGACCGACTCGAAGTGGTGGCCGAGGACGGCATCACCTCAGGTGACTACGGACTGACGATTCACGACTCCAAAGCCCGCAAGCGCGACGGCGTCTACTGGAACAAACCCCTGTACGACAAGACCGACAGCAAGGTGAACGCCCACACCCCGGTCTTTCCCGACCGCCTCTGCGACGTGAGCAGTTCGGCGTATCAGCCACTCGTCCGCCAAGCCACGGAGACCTACGCCACGGGCAACGAGGCGGGCGCTGCATCGAACACCTCCTCACCGCTGGTCTACGCGTCCCAGGAGGTCTGGTACTACGGCGACGCCATCAACGCCGCGATCAAGGACTGCCACAACGCCGGCGGAGGCGTCGTCACCGTTCCGGCAGGCGCCTCCCTCAACACCGACGGCGCCTACTACTCCGGTGCGATCAACCTGCTGAGCAACGTGAACCTGCGCATCGACGACGGCGCGGTCGTGAAGTTCATGCGGAACAAGACCAACGAGTACTACCCCGTCGTACCCACCAGCTACGAGGGCACCGACCTGTACAACTACTCGCCGTTCGTCTACGCCCTGCACCAGCACGACATCGCCGTGTCCGGCGGCGGCACCCTCGACGGCCAGGAGGACATGTGGAACTGGCGCCCCTGGAAGAAGGGCTACTGGGGTGAGCCGTCCGTCGAGAACACCAGCACCACCGCGTCGTACGGCCAGAACGGCATCCTGAATCAGATGAACTTCGACGACGTCCCCGTCGAGGAGCGCATCTTCACCGACGACGGTCGACTTCCCGACACCATCCCGGTCGTGGACGGCGACACGGTGCGTCAGGTGGCGCCGCCCGTGGGGGCGACGGCCCTGAAGTCGACCTTCCGCCCCAACTTCATCGAGACCAACGACTCCTCCGACGTCCTGATCGAGGGAGTGAAGATCCGCAACACCCCGTTCTGGATCGTCCACCCGCTCAGCTCCGCCAACGTCCTGATCAGAGATCTCGACATCTACAGCAACAAGACACTCGGCTACGAACGCACCGGCTGGAACAACGACGACGGCATCGACCCGGAGTCGAGCCGCAACGTCGTCATGGAGAACAACGACGTCACCGTCAGCGACGACGGTGCCGCCATCAAGGCCGGGCGCAACGTCAACGGCCGTGAACACCGCGGTCCCAGCGAGAACATCATCATCCGTGACTCCGCGTACCGAAACGACGGCGGCGGATCCGCGGCCGTCTCCATGGGCAGCGAGATGTCCGGGAGCATCCGCAACGTGTTCATCCACGACACCGTGTTCGGCGGGGCCGGCCTGGTCATGGCACTGAAGATCAAGACGAACGCGGTGCGCGGCGGCGCCGTCGAGAACGTCTACCTGCGCGACTGCGTGCTGGAGCAGGCCTCGTACGGCCTGGCGCAGATCGACAGCGACTACCCCGAGACCGTGCCGATCCCGAACGCGGACGTCTTCAACCCGACCGTCCGCGGCGTCTACATCGACAACGTCGACACCGCGCCGACGATGACAGCGGGCAAGACCACCTTCATCTTCAGCAGCGCCGCCTCGCGCTCACCGGTGGAGAACGTCTACTACCGCAACTCGGTGTTCCACACCACCAGTACGCTCGCCGCCGGATTCGCCAAGAGCAAGAACATCAAGAACTTCGTCGTCCAGAACGTCGACTACATCAACCCCTCCACCGGAGCCACCACCCAGTACGACACGACCCCGCTGAACCTGCTGGACGCGACCACGGCCCAGCACGCGGACGGTACGAGCACGCCCCTCACCGCGGCCTCCGCCGGGCAACCGGACGTGGTGACCGACCTGCCGTCCGGGGAGTTCCGGATCTCCGGACAGATCGACCTCTCGCTGTATCCGACGTTCCTCACCGGGGGAGTGGTGCGGCTCTTCGTCGACCGCTCCACCACCCCGGTCGCGGCCACCGTACAGAGCGACGGCACCTTCACCAGCGGCCCGATCACCCTCGACGACGACCAGAGCTGGTACGTCGACCGGCACTACGTGGCCGTCAGCCTCTCCAACGGGATCAACATGAACACCGTGGTCTACCAGGTCAGCTGACGCAGCGTACCCAGGCGCCGGTGAGGGGACGGTGGCTGGTGATGCTGTCGTTGTAGCTGAGGAACCACCGCTGGGCCGGATCCGGGGTGAAGGTGCTGGACGACCAGTACGCGCCGGTACCGGGGTGTCGGGGAACGCCGCGAGGTCGATGGCCGGAGTGACACGGCCGTCGTCGACGAGGGGCGCGAGCTCCTTCGACGTGGGCAGCCGCCAGGCTCGACCGTCGAGGGAGAGGCCTGCGCAGTTTGTGTCGGCCGCGGTGGGGGTCATGGTGCTCGGCGCGGTCGCCCGCTGCCATGTCAGCCCGGTGGCCGGGTCGGTGACCTGGCCATCGGAGATCCGGTAGGAGGGCCGACCTTCGCCGCCGCGCACCTGGCTGGCGTCGGCGCCTGGTACGGGCTCGCCGGACCGTCGGACACCCGCCCGCCCGTGAAGGGCGTAGACCGGCGACGGCTGTGGAGCCGGCGCCCTCGGCGCCCGTGACTCCGCCGGAGCCTTCCGGCTCCACCACCAGCGCGACGCCGTCCACGAGCACGACGGCCACGCCCTCGGCTTTACCCACGCGTGCCTCGCCTTCCCCGTCGGCCTCGGGGGTGCTGGAGCCGCACGCGCTGCGCGGCGCCGCGCAGCCTGGCCGGTACATCGGCGTCAGTGAAGGCCGGGCGGTCATGGTGGACGCCCTTGACGGCACCACGCTCACCGCGCGTCGGCTGGTCTTCACCGTCACGCCGGGGCTGATGGGTACTGGCTGCTATTCCTTCCGGCATGCCAGCGGTGGCGATCTGGGGCACGTCGGCCATCACGAGGGAGCCGTTGGACTCGGGACCAACGACGACAGCGTGCTCTTCCGCGCCGACGCCACCTACTGCCTGCGCCAGGGCGTGATACCGGACTCCAAGTCCCTGTTCGCCTTCAAGAGCCCTCGCTCGCACCTGTGTTACCGCGAGAACGGGCAACTGTGGCTCGAACCCGAAGAGGGCGCGGACTCGTCGTACGGGAGCAGCACGTCCTTTGAGTTCGTGGAGCCCTGAGGCAAGGCAGGTGCTGCCCGCCGACCGCCGCGCATGCCCAGAGCGCCATGCGGTGCGGGTGCGGAGACGTTCAAGGAGGACGCCGAGGTAGCGATGGGCGGTGGCCACACGGTCCTCACCGGATGCCGCAGGCCCGACCCGTCGCCGCGTACACCACTCCGCACTGTGTGGCGCCATGTCGGCCTGTGTCACGCGGGGGTCAGCCACACCGGCCGCATGAGCCCGGTCGAGAAGCAGACCGAACAGCGTGACGAGCCGTTGCTTGGACTCCGTCGTGTGCGCGAGGGCGTTCACCGGTGCGGCGAATACGGGCGACAGCGAGAGGTCGGTCAGCAGCATGCCGGTGGCTGCGAAAAGGAAGTCCCGCAGCGCTGCCCACGCGTCCTCGTCCGAAAGCGCCTCCTCCGCATGTGAGACGAGCGCGCCGAGGCCGGGCGTTGCGATGGTTTCGAGCAGCGCCTCTGGTGTGGGGAAGTGACGTCAAGTGTCGGCGGGCGCGCTCCTGTGGGTCCTGTGGGCCTACCGACCACCTGATCCGCAAGCAGGTGCCGGACGAGAGAGCGCCTTGATGCCGGTCCATCGGCCGCGTCGGCAACGCAGCTGATGGACCGGCATCGGGTCCGTGGCCGTCAGCCCGCTGCCGCGGCGGTCGACCTGCCTGCCGAGGGCTGCACTTCGTACCCCTTCGGCGGCGCCGCGGGGCCGAGTTCCGGAGCGATGGCGAGGGGTGCCCGGCGACGGCGGTCAGGCGTCGGTCCGGCTGGAGGTAAATCGTTTCAATCAGGTTCCCCACAGTTTTGTCCTACCCGTTGACGTTCTTTCGGGCAGGAACTTAGCCTCCGGGCAATCTGATTGAAACCTTTCACCTGGAGAAGTCATGTCCAGACCCCTGTCACGCCGCAGAATCCTCCAGGCGAGCGGGGCCGTCGCCGCGTCCGTCGTCCTCACTGGGACGCCGGCAGCGGCGGCGGCCCCCACCGGGCACTCTTCGGGTGCGAGCGGCGCACCCTCCGGTCTGCTGACCGACCTTTTGCCGCAAGGGCTGGGCACTGCCGCCGCGCAGGGCCCCCGCTTCAGCTGGCAGGTACCCGACGCCGGCTCCGCGACGGTCCAGCGCGCCTACCAGGTGCAACTTGCCACCACCCCGAACGACTTCAGCAAGAGGCATCTGGTCTGGGACAGCCGTACGGTCGCGTCGGCCCAGTCGACCGCCCTGCCCTACGGCGGCCCGGCCCTTGAGCCCCGCACCGCCTACTGGTGGCGCGTCAGAACCCTGGCGCAGGGCTGGTCTGCCTGGTCGGACCCGGTCCTGATGGCCACCTCGGTGGAGGACCAGTGGACGGCCGCACCCATCTGGGCCCCGGCCGGACCCACCATGGCCGACGGCACCTTCACCGCCCGCCTCAAGATCACCACGGTGGCCGCAGGGTTCTGGTTCCGAGCCACCGACACCTCCAACAACTACATGTGGCAGCTGCGGGCCGGCACCACCGCCGGAGTGCTTCGCAAACATGTGTGCGTCAACGGCACGTACACCGTGCTCGGCGAGGTCACCCTGCCCTTCCCGGTCACCACCGGCACCTGGCTGGACCTCTCCATCACCATGACCGGCTCCACCTTCACCACCGCCGTCGGCGGCACCGTCGTCGACACCACCACCCACACCCGCTACACGACCGGCAACATTGGCCTGCGCAACGGCCTCACCGAGTCCCAGGTCTACGACAGCGTCCGTTTCACCACTGCCGACGGCACCGTGCTCCTCCAGGACGACTTCACCGCCGACGAGGGCACCTTCGCCGCGGGGACCGTCGCGGACGGCACACTCACCTTCCCCACCGGCGCGACCTCCCTGTCCTCCTACGGCACCGACGACACCTGGGCGCTGTTGCGCCACGAGTACCGCCTGAAGAAGGGCAAGGAGGTCGCCGCCGCGGTCCTCCATGTCGCCGCGGCCTCCGCGACACCCACCCGCCAGTACGTGGCCAAGGTGTGGAGCAACGGCGATGTCATCGGCTACGCGTCCGTCCGCTCCGGCACCGGCACGGCGTACCAGTCCTTCGACATCACCCCCACGCTGCGCACCGGCGGCGCCAACGCGCTGGCCGCGCTCTGCCACACCACCTCGGACCGGAAGTTCCTGGCCCAGCTGGAGATCACCTACGCCGACGGCAGCCGGGAGACCGTCGGTTCCGGAGACACCTGGAAGGCCCGCCGCCAGGCCGGACTGCTGACCGCCCGGGGCAGCGCGGGCACCAGCTACTTCACCGTCCCTCAGGAGTACTGGGACCTGCGCAAGGAACCCGTCGGCTGGACCGCGCCCGGCTTCGACGACAGCGACTGGTACACCCCCGCCGCCCGCGAGACCATCACCGACCTGGTCCCGGCCCCCGTCGAAGCCGTACGGCTGCACGACGTCACCCCCGTTGCGGTCACCGAGGTAGCGGACGGCCGCTGGCTCGTGGATCTCGGCCGGGAGGTCGTCGGCGGACTCGCCCTGGAGGTCACCGGCATCGCCGGCGACACCATCGAGGTCCGACTGGGTGAAGAACTGAACGACGACGGCACCGTCCGCTACGCCCTGCGCACCGGCAACACCTACCGGGAGGTGTGGACCCTGCGCGACGGCGCGCAGCGCTTCGAGCACTGGGGCTACCGGGGTTTCCGCTGGGCCGAACTGCGCACCACCGTCGATCTGACCGGTGCGACGCTCAAGGGCCGCGCCTGGAAGGCGGACTGGGACGAGACGCACTCCTCCTTCAGCAGCTCCGACTCCGACCTCGACCGGGTCTGGGAGCTGTGCCGCTACTCCATCGAGGCCACCCGCGCCGACCTCTACCAGGACACCCCGACCCGTGAACGCGGCCCCTACGAGGGCGACGCGCTGATCAACCAGCTCTCCGAGTACGCCGTCCAGCGCTCCTACGCCCTCGCCCGTTGGTCCGACGACTACCTCGTCCGCCGCGGCACCTGGCCCACCGAGTACCGGCTGATGTGCGCGATCTCCGCCTGGGAGGACTACCTCGCCACCGGTGACGACCGGCAGCTCGCCAAGGACTACGACCTGCTCGCGACGAAGAACCTCACCACCTACCTGCGCGCGGACGGCCTCGTCTCCAAGGACCCCGGCAAGAGCAGTCAGGATCTAGGCGACCTCGTCGACTGGCCCACCGCCAGCCGTGACGGTTATGTCTTCACCTCCGTCAACACCGTGGTCAACGCCTTCCAGTACGCCGCCTTCGACGCCCTCGCCAAGTGCGCCGAAGTCCTTGGCAAGCAGAGCGAGGCGGACACCCTGCGCGGCCAGGCCGACACTCTGGCCGCCGCCATGCGCACCACCCTCCTCGACAGCGCCGCCGGCCGTTTCCTCGACGGCGCCGGCACCGACCACAGCGCCCAGCACGCCACCACCTTCCCGGTCGCGCTCGGCGTCGCCGACCCGCTCGACGACACCGTGCTCACCAGGCTCGGGGAAACCCTCGCGGCCGGTGGCATGAAGGTCAGCGTGTACGGCGCCCAGTTCCTCCTCGACGCCCTCTTCCGGCTCGGCCGTGCCGACGCCGCACTCGCCCTGATGACGTCGAAGGCCACCAACTCCTGGCTGCACATGATCGACGACCTCAAGGCCACGATCGTCACGGAAGCCTGGGACCCCGCTCTGAAGTCGAACATGACCTTCTCGCACGCGTGGGCCTCCGCCCCCGCCAACGCGGTCGCCCGCCATGTGCTGGGCGTCCAGGTCACCGAAGCGGGCGCGGCCGGGTTCCGTATCCGGCCGCGCACCGGCGCGCTGACCCGCGTGGAGGGGACGGTGCCGTCGCTGCGCGGCCCGGTGAAGGTGTCCGTGAGGCGCGCGGAGGGCACGCACTCCGTCCAGGTGACCCTGCCGCCGAACACCCAGGCGGTGATCGAGGTCGAGATCGGCGACGCCCGCCCGTCGGCGTACAAGGTGACACCCAGCGCCACCGCGTTCCCCTCGCTGCGGGGCATCTGTGATGTGCCGTGGTCCGGTGCCACGGCCGAGCGGAAGGTCCAGGCGACGGCGTTCACCGACCTCACCGGAACGGTTCTGCGCGTCGGCCCGATCGGCTCCGGCACGACCACGATCTCCCTCAAGTAGGACGGGACGAGGGGCAGGGGCCGGGATCCTGCCGTCGGGTGGCCGATCCTGGGGGAGCGGCGCGACAGCGCGTCGCGCCGCTCCCGGCAGGTGACAGCCACCCCGTCCCGTTGCCTTCCGTTCCGAGGCCGGCGATGGGCACCGCTGGGGTTTCGCCGGATTCGGTCGGCTGGCCGGGGAGGAGTTCCTGGCCTCACCGTGAGGCGTCTTGCGGTTGTGGCGGCGCCCCTGACGGCCGGTGCGGCCGGGCGGGCTGGGTCGCCGGATCCAGGTCGTCGGCTCTGTTCCTCGCGCCTTCCTTTGCTCTTCTCCGCTCTCGTTCGCCTTCGGCGGCCTCTGGCGCCTCCGCGTTCTCCATCGCGCCTCGCCTTCGGCATCCCGTCTATTGGACAGTGTCCAATTAGGTTAGCCTTACCTCAATCGAGGAGGGTCGCGTAGGCGACCCTCCCGCTGTCCGGCATGCCGAATAACCGAGAAACCTGTTGAGGAGAGCTGCCATGACCACATCCGCCCAGCCGGCCCCAGCCGCCGAAGAGTCGGCGGCCGACGTGCCAGGCGAGGCCGTGCCACCCGGCCCGCCCGATCCCGGTGGGCCCGGTGGACCCGGTGGTTCCGGCGGCGCTTCGGGGACCTCTGGGACCGGCGCTGCCGGAGGGGCCGCGCTGAGCACGCTGATCGCTCCGGTGCGGGGCCGGATCGTCGTCGGCGCGGTCTGCCAGGGACTTGGCGCGCTGGCCGCGGTGGTGCCGTACATCTGCATCGGTGAGCTGGCGCGGACCCTGCTGCACGCCGAGGTCGACCGGGACCGGGTGTGGACGATCGTGACGGTCGCGGCGGTCGCCTTCCTGGCCCGGTTCGTCCTGATCGGCGCCGCCGGCTCGATCAGCCACTACGCCGACGCGGATCTCAGCCACGACATCCGGACCCGGCTCGCCCGCCGCCTGGGCAGGGTGCCCCTCGGCTGGTTCGGCGACCGGGCCAGCGGCCAGGTCAAGACCGCTGTGCAGGACGAGGTTTCCGCGCTGCACACCCTGGTCGCACACGCGGCCAACGACTTCGTCGGCGCCGCCGTCACCCCGGTCGCGGTGCTCGTCTACCTGTTCTCGCAGGACTGGCGGCTCACTCTGATCACACTGGTGCCGGTGGTCTTCTTCGCCGCCGCCTACGCCCGCATCACCAGCGGCTACGGCGAGCAGATGGGCACCTATGTGACGGCGCTCGGCCGGATCAACGCCGCCGCGGTGGAGTTCGTGCGCGGCATCGCCGTGGTGAAGGCGTTCGGGCAGGCGCGGCGGGCACACGCCCGGTTCCTGCGGGAGACCGACGCCTTCGCGGACGCCTTCCACGCCTGGACCCGGCCCATGCTGCGGCCGTTCGCCATCGCCATGGCGGCGGTCTCCGGGCCGACGATGCTGCTGGTCCTGCTCGGCGCCGGGATCGTCTTCGTCGACCAGGGGTGGACCGCCCCGGTGGACCTGGTGCCCTTCCTGGTACTGGGCATCGGGCTCGCCGGGCCCCTGCTCAACCTGGAGCACTCGGCCACCGCGATGCAGCTGGCCCGCGGCGCCGCGAAGAACATCACCGGCCTGCTGGACACCCCGGTGATCAGCGAGGCGGCCGCACCGCGGGAGCCCGCCGGGCACCGGGTGGAGCTGCGCGGTGTGTCGTTCAGCTACGACGGGCGCACTCCGGTCCTCGACGGGGTGGACGCGGTGCTGGAACCGGGCACGGTGACCGCGCTGGTCGGCCCCTCGGGGTCGGGCAAGTCAACCCTGGCCGGGCTGCTGCCACGGTTCGCCGACCCGGACGCGGGCGCGGTCCTGCTCGGCGGCACCGACCTGCGGGAGATCCCCGCCGACGCGCTCTACCGGCACGTCGGGTTCGTCCTCCAGGACGTCGGACTGCTGCGCGCGAGCGTGCACGACAACATCGCCCTCGCCCGTCCCGGAGCCACCCGGGAGGAGGTGATCGAGGCGGCGCGGGCCGCCCACATCCACGACGTCATCAGCGCCCGGCCGGGCGGCTACGACGGGGTGGTCGGCGAGGACGCGCACTTCTCCGGCGGTGAGGCGCAACGCGTCACCATCGCCCGCGCGCTGCTGGCCGACACTCCGGTGCTGGTCCTGGACGAGGCGACCTCGTGGGCCGACCCGGAGTCGGAGGCCGCGATCCAGGACGCGCTGTCCCGGCTGGCAGCCGGCCGCACCGTGCTGGTCATCGCCCACCGGCTGTCCACCGTCACCGGGGCCGACCAGATCCTGGTCCTGGACGGCAACCGGATCGTGGAACGCGGCCGGCACCCCGAACTCCTGGCCCGGCAGGGCCGCTACGCCCAGCTGTGGGCCGCACAGTCCGAGGGCGCGGACACCGGGGACGCGGAGGTCGCCCCCGGCTCCGGGAGCGTTGATGCCACCACCGCCACCGGCAGCACGACGTCCATGACCGCCCCCGAGACCGAGTCCGGGACCGGGACCGGCACCGAGACCGGGATCGACGCCGAGGAGGCAACGTCATGATCCGTCAACTGGGAACCCTGCTCGGCCCCGAGCACCGCACCGCCTACCGGCGCTACGTCGTCTCGCTGGCCGCGTACAGCGTGCTCCAGGGCATCGCCTACGTCCTGCTGGTACCGGTCCTGCGGGACCTGCTGGCCGGGGACATCGGCGGGGCCGGCCGCTGGTTCGGGCTCCTCGCCTTGGTCGTGGTGGCAGGCTGGCTGGTCTCGTACGCGAGCCAGCAACTGGGCTTCCGGCTCGGCCACCTGATCTCCCGCACCCTGCACCACCGGCTCGGCGACCATCTCGCCGAGCTGCCGATCGGCTGGTTCCGCGGCGACCGGATCGGCAGCATCGGCCAGCTGACCAGCAAGGGCGTCGTCGACATCATGGGGCTGCCCGCCCACCTGTTCCAGCCGCTGGTCTCCGCCGCCGTCACCCCGCTCACCGTGGTGGCCGGGATGCTGGTCATCGACTGGCGGCTCGGACTGTGCGCGCTGGTCGCGGTGCCGCTCGTGTTCACGGTGTTCCGGTGGGCCGCGGCCCGCGCCGCCGGTGTCGACGAGGAACTGCACCACACCTCCGCCGAGGCCGCCGACCGTGTGGTGGAGTACGCCCGGCTCCAGCCGGTGCTCCGCGCGGCCGGCCGCACCGGCGACGGCTACACCCAGCTCGCCGAGGCGCTGGCGGTCCAGCACACCGTGCAGCGGCGGCAGTTGCGCCGTACGCTCCCGGCGCTCGGCGGCAACGCGCTGACCGTTCAGCTGGTGTTCACTGCGCTGATAGTGGTCGGGGCCGCGCTGGCGCTGCACGATCCGGACCGCACCCCGCAGGTGATCGCCCTGCTCACGCTGCTGGCCCGGTTCGCCGAACCGCTGGCAGAGTCTGCCGAGTACGGGGCCCAGTTGCGGGTCGCCCGCAACAGTCTGGGCCGGATCAACGAGGTGCTGGCCACCCCGCCGTTGCCGGAGCCCGCCACCCCGGTGGCGCTGACCGGGCACCGGATCGACGTCGACCGGGTCACCTTCGGCCACACCCCGGACCGTACGGTGTTGCGGGAGGTCTCCTTCAGTGCCGAGGCGGGCACCACCACAGCCGTCGTGGGCCCCTCCGGAGCCGGTAAGACGACGTTGCTGTGGCTGCTGGCCCGGTTCCTGGACGTGGAGCGGGGCAACGGCGCCATTCGCATCGGCGGGACCGATCTGCGCGAGCTGACCACCGAGCAGCGCGCCGGGCTGATCACCCCGGTCTTCCAGGACGTCTACCTCTTCGAGGGGACCATCGCGGACAACATCCGGCTGGCCCGCCCGGACGCCACCGACGCCGAACTGGCCGAGGCCGCCCGGCTGGCCCGGGTGGACGAGATCGTGGACCGGCTGCCCGACGGCTGGGACACCCAGGTCGGTGAGGGCGGCACAGCACTGTCCGGCGGCGAACGACAGCGGGTCTCGGTGGCCCGCGCGCTGCTCAAGGAGGCGCCGATCGTGCTGCTCGACGAGGCCACGGCCGCGGTCGATCCGGAGAACGAGGCGGCGATCACCGCTGCGCTGGCCGCGCTCACCGCCGACCGCACCGTCCTGGTCGTCGCCCACCGGCTGACCACGGTGACCCGCGCCGACCAGATCCTGGTGCTGGACGAGGGCCGGATCGCCGAGCACGGCACCCATCCGGAACTGCTGGCCGCGGACGGCCGCTACGCCGCGTTCTGGCGGGAGCGCCGCCGCGCCCAGGGCTGGCACCTTGATCCCGTCGGCTGAGCCGTGGGGGAGGGTGTGAGACGGTGGCGGGCATGGCAACGCACCCCGGTAGGCCGGGTACCGGCAAGGAGGCCCGGCCGCGCCGGGGCACCAAACCCAAGCTCACACCCGCTCAGGTGGTCTACGCGGCGCTGGAACTGACCCGCGAGCACGGCCTCGACGGCTGGACGGTCCGGCAGTTGGCGCAGGAGCTGGACACCTGGCCCAACACCATCGCCCACCACGTCGGTGACCGCGAGGCGGTGGTGCACGCGGTCGTGGAGCGGGTGGTGGCCATGATGCCGAACCCGCCGGCCGACCTGGGCTGGCAGGACTGGTTCCGGGCGCTGCTGTACCCGAGCCGCG
The DNA here is from genome assembly GCF_044747265.1 of Streptomyces sp. NPDC090106. NCBI lineage: Bacteria > Bacillati > Actinomycetota > Actinomycetes > Kitasatosporales > Streptomycetaceae > Streptomyces > Streptomyces sp. NPDC090106. The sequence goes on from NZ_JBIVDS010000021.1 coordinate 96,124, forward strand.
GCATCATCGGCCGCTACCCCGGGGTGGCCCGGCGGCTGGCCCGGGACGGGGCGACCGTGCCCGCCGCGCTGCCGGTCATGGACCGCGGCATCGGGTTGCTGACCGCGGCGGGCTTCGGCGAGCGGGCGCCGCGCGCCTACGCGGTGCTGCTCAACACCGCGGTGCTGCTGGTGGCGCTGGACGACGACCGCAGGCTCCTCGGACTCGGCGACGCGGCCGCCGTACTCATGGCGATGGCGCCGCCACCCCACGCGGGCATCGGCTGGGCCACGATGCAGCCCTGGTTGCAGCAGTGGTCGGAGGACCCCGACACCAGCCGAGAGACGCTGTTCCGCTACACGGTGGAGACACTGCTCGCGGGCCTGGAGGCCGACCTCGCCGGCTCGCGAGCGTCGGGTTCCGCCGACGGCTGAGCGGCGTTCACCGGGCCGAGGGCCCTGGTCCGGTGAACGCCGGGTCGACATGGACCGGACCGACTTGGACCGGACCGACACGGACGGGGTCTGCGGCCGCCGGTTCAGGAGGCGGGCGCAGACGCCGGGCTCTCGCTCAGCGGGCTCCGATCGAAGCGGCACAACCGCCGCACGCGACACGGACGGTGCCGACTACTTCTGCTCGGACTCGCGCCGCTGGTAGTCGCGCGGAGAGAGGCCGTGGAAGCGGGAGAAGGCGGCGCTGAAGGTGGGGAGGTGGGCGTATCCGATCCGGCGCGCGACGGCGCTGGGCTGCGCGCCCCCTGCGAGCAGGTCGCGCGCGATGCGCATGCGGGCGGCATAGCGCCAGCGCCCCAGTGTCATACCGGTTTCGTCGCGGAAGGCCTGGTGGATCTCGGCACCGACATCGACAGGGTGCGTTCCGCCGGGCTCGCCGATGCGGCGCAGGCACTCCATGGCGACGGCACGCGCGCGCGGATGCGTGGGCATCGGGACCGACAGTGCTCGCTGCGCGGCAACCTGTTCCGTGAACAGGTCGAGGATGTGGCGGGGGTCGTGGTGGTCGGGACGCAGTCCGGACCGGGCGCTGATCGAGCAGAACATCAAGTAGTCGTCCCAGGCAGGGGAGAACCGCACCTGTAGCGGCACCGGCAGTTGGAGGTCGCCGGTGCTGGCGTTGCCCAGGGGCAGGGAGACGGAGTTCTCGCGGAGTCCGGTGACGTGCTCCTTGTCCGCGGGAATCCAGGTCGCCACTCCTCGCTCCCGCTCGTAGCGTTGGTCACCGATGTCCAGATACCCGCTGCCCCGGTACATCCAGCTGAGGACGTGGACGTCGTTGGTGTGCGACGGCGTGCTGGCCGCGGGCAGCATCTCAGGTGCCGCGGGAGTGTCCGTCTTGCGCATCATCCGGACCAGGTCGTCGGTCTGCCGTGCCGCTGCCGCCCGGTACGTCAGTCCTGCAGGGCCAGGGCCAGGGCGGGCGGAGACCTCCCGTCCGAACTCGCGGGGAGTGAGCCCGAACCGTCCTTTGAAGGCCCGTGTGAGGCCGTTGCGGCTGGCGAAACCCACTCGTGCGGTGACCTGGTCCACGTCGTAACCGGCAGCGAGGAACTCCACGGCGGCGCCGAGCCGGCAGAGCAGCCGCCACTGTTCGAACGTGAGCCCGGTGTCGGCAAGGAAGTCGCGGCGCAGGGTGCGTGCGCTGGAGAGCACTCGCGAAGCCCATTGCTCGACCGTGAGCTCGAGCGCGGGGTCGCGAATCAGTTCCTCGGCGACCGCTCTGGCGCCGAGGGCTCGCGGCATCGCCGGTGAGGTGACTTCTTCCGGGCTCGGACTCCGTCCGGCTTCGGGGGGCGTCGCCGAGCGCGCGCCAGGACGCCGTAGCAACTCCTCGATGGCCGCGGGGGAGTACCCGCGGCCCCGGTAAGGGGTGACCTGGAGGTTGAAGAGCTGGATCAGCCAGTCCTGCCAGCCACTGGGAACGTCGAATCGCGTCAGTTCCGACAGCCCCCAAGCATCGGCGCCGGCGTGGGGCCACAGGGGGAAGGCAACCGTGCCCGGGTCCGTGACGATCGCCCGTTCCGGCCGGTCGTCCGCTGGAATCCAGGCGCCCTCGCCGGTTGTGAGGTGGAGCACCGACCCGCGGTCGAGGGGGAGATGAGCTACGCCGGTGCGAACCCAGAGCAGCAGCGGTCGAGCCGGGGTCTCCGCCGCACCCAACCGCGCGGCCGGAATCGGCGGCGGGCTGCCGGCACCTGCGGTGAGCGGCGGAGAGGGTTCCACGATGTCCTAACCATGTGGCAGTCTGCGCACACCATTGTAGGTAAGGTTTGCCTAACTTTATCAGTGCGTGCCGACCCGACGCCGGTGCGCGACTCCAGACTTCACAACGACCGGAAAGGTCAGCTGCCGCATGCCCAGAACCTCGCGCCGACTCACCGTGCGCCCGCCGACCCTGCGTGAGGTCCAGGTCGTCCGGACCCTCGACATCACCCCGGGAATGCGACGAGTCACGCTGGGCGGCGCACAGTTGCGTGCGTTCACCACTGCGGACGGCATCGTACGGCCGGCCTTCGAGTCCCCGGGCTTCGACGACGACCTCGCGCTCTACTTCCCCTACCCGGGCCGGCGCGATGCGGTGCTCCCGGTCCAGGGCGAGGCCAGGTTGATCGTGCCCAAGGATCCCCGACCGCTGTCGAGGGCCTACACGGTCCGCCGGTGGGATCCCGAGGCCGGCGAGCTGGACGTGGACTTCGTCAGACACGGGGTGGGCGCGGGAACGACGTGGGCTCATCGAACCCGGCCGGGCAACAGGATCCACCTCAGCGGCCCGAGCACGTCCAAGGCGTTGCCGTCCGGCGCCGACTGGTGGCTGGTGGCGGGCGACGACACCGCACTGCCCGCGATCGGCCGCCTCCTCGACGAACTCCCGTCCGACGCGCGGGCGCAGGTGTTCATCGAGATCTCCGAGGACGCTCATCGCCAGCAACTGCGCGAGCTGCCCGGGGTCGACGTGACGTGGCTGGTCCGCTCCGGCGCGGCGGCTGGGACCGTGTCGCCGCTCACCGAGGCCGTACGCGGCGCGCGGTGGTGGTCCGGCCAGGCATTCGTGTGGCTGGCAGGCGAGCACAAGGCCGTCCGGGACATCCGCCGCCACCTGGTCGAGGACCGTGGCGTGCCCAAGGAGGACATCGACTTCGCCGGCTACTGGCGTCATTCCGACGTCGTCGCCCTGGACTCCGACGGGGCGGTACCCGACCCGGAGCGGACGGTCACCCCCTTCCAGAAGCTCCATGACCTGACCGAGCTCGTCGCGCCGATCGCGATCCGCACCGCCGTCGAGCTGGGCGTCCCCGATCTGCTCTCCCGCAGGGCGACCAGCGTCAGCGAGCTGGCCGCCGAAGTCGGCGCCGACGAGCGCGCGTTGGGCAAACTGCTGCGATACCTGCACACCCTGGACGTGGTGAGCGAGACGGAGCCGTACCACTACGCCCTGACCCCGGTCGGTGACGTCCTCACGCTCGAGTTCATCGCCGACCGGCTCCACCCCGGCGGGGTGGTCGGTCGCGAGATGCTCGGGATCCACGGCCTCACGGAGTCGATCCGTACCGGACGGCCCGCCTACGCCACCGTCACCGGCCAGACCTACGCCGACGTACGGACCGAGCAGGACTACGAGGACCGGCACCTGGAGCGCCTGGCCAGGTTCCAGCCCGCACTCGCCGAACCGATCGCCACGTCCGGCCTGCTCACCGGAGTCCAGCACCTGGTGATCCACTCCGGTGGTGCCGGCGCCCACGCCCGCGAGTACGTCGCAGCCGACGCACGCCTGCGCGTGACGATCTGCGCCCTGCCCGCCCAGGCCGACTGGCTGCGCCGCGACCTGCCCGCCACGATTCCGGACGAACGGCAACGCGCGCGGGTCAGCGTGCTGGAGCAGTCCGTCTTCGAGCCCAGCCCAGCAGCCGACGCCGTACTCGTCAGCCGGGCCTTCAAGACCCTGCCCGACGCCGATGCCGCTCACGCACTGCGCCGTGCAGCCCAGAACCTCCTCCCTGACGGACGGCTGCTGCTGATCGAGGAGGTCTTCGACACCGACGAACTCGACGAGCACGACGGCGAGGCAGACCTGATCGGACTGGTCTGCCACGGCTCCGGCCTTCGCACCGCGGCGGAGCTGGACGCCGTCATCGCCCGGGCCGGCCTCACCCGCACGGCGGCGCACACCGTCGGCCTGGGCGTCACCGTGCACGAGCTCCTCCGCGCCACCACCGACTGAACCCCACCACCCGAGAAGAAGAGAACGCCCATGAGCAACATCTCCCTGATCAGACGCGGCGCGGCCGTCGCTGCCGCACTGTTGAGCGCATCGCTCGTCCTCACCGCCTGCGGCGACAGCGGCGACAGCGGTGACAAGGCCGCCGATTCCGGCAGCGACAAGGCCGCCGGGACCCGCAGCGTCAAGGCCGAGAACGGCACCGTCGAGATTCCCGTCGACCCCCGGCGCGTCGTCACGATCGGCAACACGAACCTCCCCTTCATCGATCTGGGCGGCAAGCCGGTGGGCGTCACCGAGGCGTCCGAATCCGAACTCGACGTGCTGCCGAAGGAACAGCGGTCCGCGTACGAGGCCGCCGAGGTCGTCGGCAGCAACGGTGGCGAGGTGGACCTGGAGAAGCTCGCCGCCCTCAAGCCGGACCTCATCCTGGTCCAGTTCCACTCCAGTGACTGGGACAAGGTCGGCAAGCAGCTCGAGACCGTCGCCCCGACCGTGTACTGGGGGCTCGACACCGAGTGGAAGGACTTCGCCGACGCCATCGCGGAGGCCGGGAACGTCACCGACGCGCTCGGCCGGCAGAAGGCGGAGTTCAAGGCGAAGGTCACCAAGATCCAGAAGACCTACGGCAAGACCATCGAGGGCACCTCGTTCGTCGACGTCTCGCGCGGGGACTGGAGCGATCCCGGAACGTTCTACATCGCGGACATCGGCTGCTCCGAGATCGCCCGGGACGACATCGGCCTGGACCTGCCCGAGGCGGCCGAGGGCAAGGACCCCCTGGCCTACGAGTCCCTGCCGTTCGAGCAGATCGGTGAGCTGTCCGAGTACGACGTGATCACCTACCCCATAGGTGCCGACGGCCGGCCGACAAAGCCCTTCGAGCCGGTGATCGGGACCAACACCTGGAAGTCCCTGCCCGCCGTGACCTCCGGCCGAGCGCTGGGCGTCTTCTGCCCCGGCAACAACTCCTACGGCCCTGTCATCCAGTACCTGGACTCGCTCGACAGCGCGCTGGCGACCCTGCCGGCCAAGCAGTGACCCTCCTCGCCGCGCGACAGGACGGTCCGGGTGCCGAGAAGGCGCCCGGACCGCCGCACCATCTGCTCGGCCTGGTCGTCGCCCTGGTGGTACTGGCGGTCCTGCTGGTGCTGAGCGTCATGATCGGTTCGACGGCGATCGCACCGTCGGTGGTGTGGGACGCGCTGTTCCACCCCTCCGCCGGCACCGACCAGTTCGCGATCCGCGACTTCCGGCTGCCCCGCACGCTGGTGGGCCTGACCGTCGGCCTCGCCCTGGGACTGTCGGGCGCGTTGATCCAGGCACTCACCCGCAACCCCCTGGCCGATCCGGGCGTCCTCGGAGTCCACGCCGGCGCGTCCTTCGCGGTGACGCTCGCCGTGGGCGTGCTCGGGGTCCACGACATTCAGGGCTACATGTGGTTCGCGTTCGGGGGAGCACTGCTCACCACGCTCCTGGTGCTCGCCCTCGGCTCGACGCGCCAGGGCTCCACACCCGTGGTCATGGTGCTCGCCGGGGTCTGCGTCGGCGCCGTGCTCGGCGGCGCCAGAGAGGCACTCCAGCTGAGTGACCCGGCGGCCTTCGACGCGATGCGGAACTGGAACGCCGGGTCGATCGCGGGTCGCCCGCTCGAGGTCGTGTGGCCCGTCCTGCCGTTCTTCGCGGTGGCACTCGTCCTGGCTCTCGCGGTGACGGGCCCGCTCAACGCCTTGGCACTGGGGGACGAGGTGGCGGTCGCCCAAGGAGTTCGGCTGGGACGCACCCGCGTGCTCGCGGTGATCGCACTCACGCTCCTCGCCGGTGGCGCCACCGCGATCGCCGGACCCATCGGATTCGTCGGACTCATGGTGCCGCACGTGGCCCGCTGGATCGCCGGCCCGCACCAACGCTGGATCTTCGCCTACAGCGTCCTCCTCGCACCGAGCCTGCTGATCGTCTCCGACATCCTCGGCCGCGTCGTGATGAGACCCGGCGAGATCCCCGTGGGTGTCGTCACCGCCTTCGTCGGCGCCCCCGTTCTCGTCGCGCTGGTGCGGCGGAAGAGAGCGAGCGGACTGTGAACACGCACATCGCGCCGGTGGACTTCGGGCGGCGGGTACTGGTGCTGCGGCACCGGCGGATCGCGGTACGGCTCCAGTGGCGTTCGGTCGTCGTCTGCGCGGCGCTCGCCGCCGCACTCGCCGGTACGGCGGTCCTCGCGCTGATGACCGGCTCGTACGCGCTGAGCCCCGGACAGGTGCTTGCCGCCTTGACCGGCCGGGAGACCGGCATCGTCCACGACATCGTGGTCGAGTGGCGGCTGCCCCGGGTGACCGCGGCGCTGGTGTTCGGCGCCGCCCTGGGCGTGAGCGGGGCGGTCTTCCAGTCCCTGCTGCGCAACCCGCTCGCCGACCCCGGCATCGTCGGGTTCTCCCAGGGCTCCTACACCGGCGCACTGATCGTGATCCTCGTCGTCAACGGCACCTATGTGCAGCTGGTCGGCGGGGCGTTGCTGGGCGGGATGGCCACTGCCGTGGCCGTGTACCTGCTCGCCCACCGACGGGGCGTGCAGGGCTTCCGGCTGATCATCGTCGGCATCGGCGTCTCGGCGATGCTCGGGTCGCTCAACACCTGGCTGATCCTCAAGGCGGACCTGGACGAGGCGATGTCCGCGGCCGCCTGGGGTGCCGGCTCGCTCAACGGAGTGTCCTGGGACCAGGTCGCCGTCGGCGGCGCCTGCATCGCCGGACTCCTGCTGCTGACCGCGATGCTCAGCCGGCCGATGCGGCAGATGGAGCTGGGCGACGACGTGGCCGCCTCACAAGGGGTACGGGTCGCGCCCGTACGCCTCGCCCTGATCCTGGTGGGAGTGGCGCTGACGGCGACGGTCACGGCCGCGTCGGGGCCGATCGCGTTCCTCTCCCTGGTCGCCCCGCAGATCGGACGCAGACTCGCCCGCACCGCCGGGATCACTATGGCCCCCGCCGCCTTCGTCGGCGCGCTGCTGTGTCTGGCGTCGGACTACCTCGCCCAGCACGTTGCCCCCACCCCGCTGCCGGTCGGCATCATCACCGTCGTGCTCGGCGGCGGATACCTCGGATACCTGCTGTTCACCGAAGCCAGGAGACGTCTGTGACCGTGCCCCCGCCCTGCACCGCGCGACTGCGGGTGGAGTCGGCGACGATCGGCTACGACCGGTGGATCATCTCCGAGGACCTCTCGGTGGCGATTCCCGACGAGTCGTTCACGGTCATCGTCGGCCCCAACGCGTGCGGCAAGTCCACCCTGCTGCGCAGACTGTCACGCCTGCGCAAGCCGTCGACCGGGCAGGTCGTCCTCGACGGTGCCGACATCAACTCCTACCGGACCAAAGAGGTGGCGCGGCGGGTTGGGCTGCTGCCGCAGACCGCGATCGCCCCTGACGGGACGACCGTCGCCGACCTCGTGGCCCGGGGACGCCACCCCCACCAGGGATTCGTCCGGCAGTGGACCGAGGACGACGAGCGGGCCGTGCCCAGGGCGATGCACCGGACCTCGGTCGCCGACCTGGCCGGCCGCCCGGTGGACGAACTGTCGGGCGGTCAGCGCCAGCGCGTGTGGGTGGCCATGGCGCTCGCGCAGCACACGGGCATCATGCTCCTCGACGAACCGACCACCTTCCTCGACATCACCCACGAGATCGAGCTGATGGAGCTGTTCACCGGCCTGTACCACTCGGGCCACACCCTGGTCGCCGTCCTGCACGACCTGAACCACGCCGCCCGCCACGGCACCCACTTGGTCGCCATGAAGGACGGCGCCGTGGTCGCCGAGGGCACTCCGGAGCAGGTCGTCACGGCCGAACTGGTCGAGGAGGTGTTCGGCCTGCGCTGCCCGGTGGTGCCCGACCCCGTGGCCGGCAGCCCCCAGGTGGTGCCGCTCGGCCGCGAACGAATCCGACGAGGGTCCACCGACAACACCGACGTGGAGAGCGCGAGAAATGGCTGATCCGTCCATCGAGAAGCTGTCGACCGGCCAGTGGAGCCCGGAGACGTTCCGGCATCACCTCAAGCAGGTGGGTGCACCGCTGGTCCAGCGGGTCTCCGCGGACGAGGTGGACGTGACGTTCGTCGACGAGCCCGCAGACGGCACGACGGTCACCCTTTCGGTGGTGATCGGACCCAGGATCGGCTTCAACCCGATCGACACGCAGTTCACTCCGCTACCGGGGACGCCGTTCCGCGTGCTCACCCTGCGGATACGTTCCGACCTGCGCTTCTCGTACGTGTTCACGCGGCGTGGGCCGACGGGTGAGGGCGAACGGGTCGCGGACCCCTTCAACCCGCCGCCGAGGTTCTCGCAGTGCTCGGTGGAGCGGTTCTCCGGGGCCTCGGTGGCAGTGCTGCCCGACGCGGTGCCCTTGCCCTGGCTCGCTCAGGCCGAAGCGCGGCCGGCCCCGGCAGCGGAAGCAGCCGTGCTGGCGAGCGACCTCCTGGGAGACGAACGCCGCATCTGGGTCTCGATGCCGCCGGGAGAGTTCTCGCAGGACAGCGCACTGCCCTTCGTGATCCACCTGGACGGAACTCCGGACCACAGCGCGCCGAGCGTGCGCGACGCCCTGGTCCGGGCGGGACTGATCCGACCCTGCGCGGTGGTCCTCGTGGAACAGCCCGCACCGCAGCGGGACGAAGAGCTGCTCTGCAACCCGGCCTTCTCCCGGATGCTGGTCCAGGAACTGCTGCCGTGGCTCCACCACCGGTACCCGCTCTCACACGATCCCGGCGATGTCGCGCTGGCCGGCGAGAGCTTCGGCGGTCTGTGCGCCGGCTGGACGGCACTCCACCATCCGACGACCTTCGGCAACGCCATACTCCAGTCCCCGTCGTGCGGGTACCACCCCGACCTCAGGTGGGGCAGCGGGGCGGGCGAACTGCTGCGCCGCACCCCCGTACCGGCCCTGATCGCCGACTACCTGGCCGCGCCGAAGGCACCGATCCGCATCTTCCACGATGTCGGTGAGCTGGAGAGCTCCAATACCCACAGCCGCTGGCTGGACCACGTCCTCACCGCAAAGGGCTACGACACCCTCTACCGGGAGTTCGCCGGCGGACACGACTACGCGTGGTGGCGGGGAATCCTCGCCGACGCCCTGCTCTGGTGCTTCCCGCTCAGCAGCCCGGATCGGAGCCAGGCGTGAGGAAGTCCGTATGCTCCCCGGGCGCCGACACCGCGGGGCTGGGGCGGGGACCACTGACCCGCCTGCTGCCCGTGCTCCTGCTCGCTCCCGCCGAGCCGCTCGATGCCCCGCCGTTCGCGTGCGGGCCGGGAACCACCCCGGGCCGGTTCCTGCTGCGTGTGATCTTCTCGGTCAGGCGGATCAGCGTTCCCGCGATGCTGCTGGCGCTCGTGTGGCAGGTGGGGGAGTCCGCGGTCCCGGTGGTGACGGGACTCGCGATCGACCGGGCCGTCGCGACCGGGGACGAGGAACAACTGGTCCTGTGGCTCGGCGTGCTGGGAGCCCTCTACGCCGTGCTCACGTCGGCCGCGCGGTTCTCGCTGCGGCTGACCGCCTACGCGGTCCAGACGGTGCAGCACCGGCTCCGCGCCACCCTGTCGACGGGCGTCCTGCACCCGGTCGGTGGCACCGGCCGTGCGCCGGGGGGCAACGTGGTCTCCGTGATGACGAACGACGTCGCGCGCCTGTCCAACGCGGTGATCCTGACGATCATCCCGGTCTCGAGGATCACGGCCATCGGATTCATCGCGGTCTCGCTGCTGGCGACGCACTGGCTGCTCGGACTCGTGGTGCTGTGCGGGGCGCCGGTCGCGGTCTGGTCGATGGGCTTGCTCAGCGCGCGGCTTTCCCGCGACACCCGCGCGTACCAGGAGTTGCTGGCCTCCACGGTCGGACAGGCCACGGACCTGGTCGCCGGCTACCGAGTGATCAAAGGGATGCGCGCCGAGGCCGAGGCGACCCGCCGCTACCGGCAGGAGAGCCAACAGACCCTTGTCGGAGCCGAACGCAACGCGGGCCTGCTGGGCAGGTTCCTGCTCAGCTCCGGCGCGGTGAGCGGCACGTTCGCCGCCGCCGTGGTGGCTCTGGCGGGCTGGTTCGCCGTGGCAGGACAGCTCAGCATCGGCGAGCTGATCACCGCCGTCGGCCTGGCTCAGGCACTGCTGCCGCAGATCCAGGCGATCGCCGGCACCTCCATCCCCAACCTCGCCGGCGCCCGCGCCTCGTCCGTGCGCGTCGTCGACGTGCTGCGGGACAACGCCACCTCACCGGCCGGATTCGACGACGCGCCCCCGCGGGAGGTCTCCGCGCTGCCGGAACTGGACGTGATCGTGCCGAGCGGCTCCGGGCCCGGCACGAGGATCCAGGTCGAGCCCGGCGAACTCGTGGGCGTGCGCGCCGACGACCGGACCGCCGCCCGCGTCGTCGCGGCGCTGCTGGACCCGCGAGCCGAAGAAGAGATCGAGGCGCGCCTGGACGGGATCACGGCGCAGACACTGTCCCCGCTCCAGTACCGCTCCCGGGTCACCGTCGCCCCGCACCGCGCCACGCTGTTCAGCGGCACCCTCCGCGACAACGTCGCCGTGACCGCGGGCACGCCCCTGCGGGTGGACGCCGCACTGCGGGCCGCCGCCTGCGACGACTTCGCCGCCGACCTGGACGTCCCGGTCGGCGAGGACGGCAACCGGCTCTCGGGCGGCCAACGCCAGCGAGTCGCGCTCGCCCGCGCCCTGGCGAGCGACGCGCCGGTGCTCGTGCTGCACGACCCGACCACCGCCGTCGACTCGGTCACCGAGCACACGATCGGCGGCCGGCTGCGCGGGGTCCGGGCAGGCCGCTCGACGCTGCTGATCGCCTCGTCCCCGGCGCTGCTCGCGGCCTGCGACCGCGTCGTCGAGCTGCCTGACGACGTATCAGCGGCCCTGAGGGCGCGAGCGTGAACGGCACCTGCGCCGCGCTCGACAGCGCGGCTGGCGACCCCGGACTGCCCGTCGCGGGCGGCCGTGAGACAGCCAGGGAGGTGTGGCGACTCAGCCGCGGACACCGGCTCCGGCTGGTCGCGACCGGGGTGCTGGGGGTCGTCAGCACGGGCGTCGACCTGATCGTCTCCGTGGCGATCGGACTCCTCGTCGACCGCGTACAGGCCGGCACCGCGGACCTCGCCACGGTCCTGACGGTCACGGCCGTCATGGTGCTCTCGGCCGTCCTCGGCGCTGCGGGCACCGCGCTCACGATCGTGCTCGCCACCCGCGTCTACCACCGCGTCCTGGCCGCGCTGCGCGAGCGACTCGTGCACCGCGCCATGACCCTTCCGCAGCACCTCGTCGAGAGCGCCGGCACCGGAGACCTGATCTCGCGCTCCAGCGACGACGTCACCGCCGTCGCCGACGCCGCCCCCACCGTGATCCCGGTACTCACCGTCACCGCCTTCACCATCGTCGTGTCCCTGGGCGGGCTGGCGGCACTGGAATGGCCCTACGCAGCCGCCTTCGCCGTCGTACTGCCGCTCTACGCGCTGGCCGTGCGCTGGTACCTGCGCATCGGACTGGGCGTCTACCGCGCCGAGCGCACCGCGATGAGCGCGCGAGCCCAGCAGATCCTCGAGTCCCAGCGCGGCCACGCCACCGTCCTCGGCTTCGGGCTCGCCCAGCAACGACACCAGGCCGTGATGACGGACTCCTGGCGCGTCGCGAGGCAGTCGCTGCGCGCACGCACCGTGCTGAGCATGCTCAACGCCCGGTTGAACCTGGGGGAGTGCCTGAGCCTGGCCGCCGTACTCGTCGTCGGCTTCGTCCTCATCGAACACGACGCGTCGACCCTCGGCGGCGCCACCACCGCCATGCTGCTCGTGCTGCGCGTTCTCGGACCGGTCAACCAACTGCTGCTCGTCATCGACACCCTCCAGTCCGCCTTCGCGTCGCTGAGCCGCATGATCGGCGTCGTCACGATTCCGCTCAGCTCCCCGGATGCCTCAACACGGGCCACGAGCAGTGCCGTACAGCTCGACGCGATCTCGTTCCGCTACGACGCGGGGCCACGGGTCCTCAACGGCATCACCCTCGACATCCCCTCCGGCCGGCGTGTGGCCGTCGTCGGCGCGTCCGGGGCAGGCAAGACCACGCTCGCGGGCGTGGTCGCCGGCACCCACCTGCCTGAAGCCGGCACGGTGACCCGCCCCCGCCGTACCGCGATGATCACCCAGGAGATCCACGTCTTCGCGTGCACCCTGCGCGACAACCTCACCCTTGCGGCGCCCGGGGCCAGTGACCGCGACCTTCATGAAGCGCTTCAGGCGACCGGCGCCGCAGCGTTCCTCGATGTTCTCCCCGAGCGGTTGGACACCCTCCTGGGCGTCGGCGGACACCCGCTCACCGACGCACAGGCACAGCGACTCGCCCTGACCCGCCTGCTGCTCACCGACGCTGATCTGGTGATCCTTGACGAAGCCACCGCCGAGGCCGGCTCCACCGATGCCGGACAGCTCGACCGCGCTGCTGACGCCGTCCTTGCCGGGCGCACCGCAGTTGTTGTCGCGCACCGCCTCTCCCAAGCAGCGGCCTGCGACCGGATCGTGGTGATGGAACGCGGCGCGATCATCGAAACCGGCACCCACGCAGAGCTGGTCGATGCCGGAGGTGTGTACGCCGGACTGTGGGCGGCCTGGGAGGCGGCTCGATGACAACAGCAACACGGAGCCGGCATTCGCCGCAGCACGCCGAGGCCTGTTGAAGCCTGAGGAGCGTCTGTTGGGCAGCCGATGCACGGCCGGCTGGCTGCTGATCATCGCCGACGCGGGCGGTTCCAAGGGGTACCGCACCCGCACCTGGAAGTCCGAACTAGCCCGGTTCGCAGCCGAGTCCGGCCTGGCGGTCACCGTCTGCCACCAGCCTCCCGGAACATCGAAGTGGCACAGAATCGAGCACCAGCTCTTGTCCCACATCACCATGAACTGGTGCGGCAGGCCCTTGACCAGCCACGAAGCTATCGTCGAGAGCATCGCCGCGACCACCACCAAGACCAGCTTGACGGTGCACGCCGAACCCGACACCGGTCGACATCCCCACCGGCAACAATCAACGCCAGAACCCCGCCCCGGAGATCGCACGCACCCTGAGCGGGCTGCTCAGGCGGCATGGTGCAGGGGCGGGAGCAGGGTGAACAGGCCGCGGGTGCCGGTGAGTTCCAGGACGCGCAGAGCCGGGCCGCGGACCCCGCGCAGTTCGAGGGTCCCGCCCGCGGTCTCCGTGCGGCGGCGCAGTTCCAGGAGCAGGTACAGGCCGCTGGAGTCCATGAAGGTGAGACCGGACAGGTCGAGGGTGAGATGCCTGCTGCCGTCCAGGCGGTCGGTGATCTCGGAGATCTGCTCCAGAGCCTGCCGGTCGAGCTCTCCGGTCAAGTTCACCAGGGTGTCGCCCGGGTGTGTCGAGACGCCGAGGTAGAGGTTCATGCGCGGGGCCTCCGTCCGAGGAGGAGCCCATCACGGTCGGCTGCCTGCGGTCCCAAGCGAGGAGTCCGTCATGTGCCGGCACAGGGGCCGGGCGTAGCCGAGCAAGACCACCCGTACCCACCACCGGTCATCTCGATGACCGCTCAGCAGCGCGGGGACCCTCACCAGACCAGGCTGGTTAGTCCTCCGAGCCTGTCACCTCCGCCCCGGTTTGGCCAGAGCACCCCGGCCGCGCCCGGCCGGGGTGCAGCAACAGTTCTTGCATGGTGGGGGTCACAGCCGGCACACCTCCCGCCTCACTCACTAGGGCGTCCCGAACCACGACACGTCGTTGACCTCCATCTCGGTGCGGATCCGGGCGAGGCGCACCGGGTGGCACCACCGTCCCGGGCGACGTCCACAGCCACCTCGGCCGCGGCGTCCGGCACGACCCGGTACACCGCGAGTTGCTGCCGGGAGCCCCACCCCGCCGTGAAGGTCGGTCCGGTCCACGAGCGACGGGCCCCCGCGGCACGGAGCCCCTCGGCCAGGGCGCGGCGAAGAGTGGTGTGCAGCGTCCTGGTCCGGCCGACGTAGCGCAGCCGCCCGCCCTCGTCGAAGCGGCCCAGCAGCGCGCTGGTGGGCGCGGCGAGACTCCCGGCGACGGCACCCACGACCGCCTCCTCGGTGGCCCGAGCCTGTGCCGCCACCCCGCGGATGATCCAGCATTTCCTGAATTCAGGACAACGTGTACTGTCATGATGTGCTGACGGTTGCTTCCGACATCGACGTGCTGGCCCGTTTCGGCCGCGCGCTCGCCGATCCGATCCGCTGCCGGATCCTGCTCGCCCTGCGCCAGGCGCCGGCCTACCCGGCCGATCTCGCCGACGCGCTCGGCATCTCCCGTACCCGGCTGTCGAATCACCTGGCCTGCCTGCGGGACTGCGGCCTGGTCGTGACCGCGCCCGACGGGCGCCGTACCCGCTACGAGCTCGCCGACGAACGCCTCGGCCACGCCCTGGACCACCTGTTGGCCGCCGTGGTCGCGGTCGAGTCCGACCAGACCTGTCCGTCCGCCGCCACGAAGGACTGCTGCTGATGACCGCGATATCGCTCGGCACGTCCCCGGCCCGCCGCGAGGTGCTCACCCGCCGGATACGGCTGCTGGTCGCCGCGACCATCACCTACAACGTCATCGAGGCTGTCGTCGCCCTCACCGTCGGCACCCTGGCCTCCTCCACCGCCCTGGTCGGCTTCGGACTGGACTCGGTCATCGAGGTGTCCTCCGCCGCCGCGGTCGCCTGGCAGTTCTCCGCCCGCGAGCACGCGGTCCGTGACGCGCGGGAGCAGACCACCCTGCGGATCATCTCCCTCTCCTTCTTCACGCTCGCCGCCTACGTCAGCGTCGACGCCGTGCGCGCGCTGGCCGGGAGCGCCGAGGCCGACCGCTCGATCCCCGGCATCGTGCTGGCCGCCCTCTCCCTGGCCGTCATGCCGTTCCTGTCCGCCGCCCAGCGCAGGGCCGGACGGGAACTCGGCTCCGCGAGCGCGGTCGCCGACTCCAAGCAGACCCTGCTGTGCACCTACCTCTCCGCCGTCCTGCTGGCCGGCCTGATCCTTAACGCCGTGCTCGGCTGGTCCTGGGCCGACCCGATCGCCGCCCTCGTGATCGCCGCCATCGCCGTCAAGGAAGGCCGCGACGCCTGGCAGGGCAAGGGCTGCTGCGCACCTGCCGCCCAGCCGGTCGCCGCCAGCCGCTCACACGGACCGGTCCCGGACTCGGAGGATGCGTGCGGGTGCGGCGCGGGCTGCTCCTGCTGTTCGTGAACATCTCGTTGCCATCCCGCTCTGCCAGCGTGCGGGCCGTTGATGCTGGCCGGGTGATCGAGGGGCAGGGACAGCGGTGGAGTGGACGATCTGGACGGGGCTGGCCGCCGGGCTGCTGATCTCGACGGTGACCGCGCCGTCGCGGGCGACGTCGGCGGAGACTTCGATCACGGTGTCCGGCACGACCAGGTGCACCGCGAGTTGCTGCCGGGAGCCCCACCCCGCTGTGAAAGACCGTCCGGCCCACGGGTGGCCGGCCCCCGCGGCACGGAGCCGGTCGCCCGGGGCGCGGCGGACGGTGGTGTGCAGGGTCGTGGTACGGCCGACGTAGCGCAGCTGCCCGCCCGCGTTGAAGCGGCCCAGCAGCGCGCTGGTGGGCGCGGCGAGACTCCCGGTGACCGCACCCACGAGAGCTTCCTCGGTGTGCCGCGCCTTGCACTTCGTCCACCCCCGCCCGCCCGGCACGTACCGGCTCGCCACGGGCCGCAGGACCAGGCCCTCGATGCCGACGGTCGGATAGTCGGCCAGCCACGCGGAAGCCTGCTCGGGATCGGTGGTGGCCGGACACAACGACCACGGCGCCACCAGGCCATGCTCCGCGAACAGGCCCTGAAGGGCGGCGTAGCGGTCGCCGAAGGAGCGGCCGGTCAGGTCCCGGTCGTCCAGCCGCAGCAGGTCGAACGCAACCAGGTGCGCCGGATGCTCGACAGCCGCCCGGGCCGCGCTCGCACCACGGCGGTGGCATCCGCTGCTGAAGACGCTCGAACACGAGCCGACCCTCTTCCCACACCACCAGCTCGCAGTCCACCGCCGTGTCCACCGGCAGCCGCCGCACCGCTTCCTCGATCTCCGGGAACGCGGCGGCCAGGTCGCCGCCGTTACGGCTCCGCACCGCGACCCGCCCCTCCGACCACCGGCCCACCAGCGCGCGGTAGCCGTCCCACTTCGGCTGCGCCGCCCACCCCACCGCCAGCACCGGATCACTGACCGGCACAGCACGCATCGGCTCAGGCAACAACCACACAGACGACGACGGCGAAGGCATGCCCAACGCCTTCCACCCTCAAGAACACTTGCGGCACACACCTCCCCAGATGGCCGCGTCCGCGCTCATCACGTTTCCGGTTCACCGGCCTTCCCGGTGCGCGGATAGAACCAGTCAGGCAGCTTGGTTTTCCCATCGGTTCGCACGGAAGCAAGCTGCGACAGGAGCAAACCGACAGCGCCCGACACATCAGCCCCGGACAGGTGGACGTTGGTGAGGTTCGCCCCGGTCAGGCCGATGTCGGTGAGGTTCGCCTCATACAGGTCGACGTTGGTGAGGTTCGCCCCGTGCAGGTTGACGTTGGTGAGGGTCGCCCCGTACAGGCCGACGTCGGTGAGGTTCGCCACGGTCAGGGTGACGTTGGTGAGGGTCGCCCTGGTCAGGGTGACGTTGGTGAGGTTCGCCCCGGACAGGTTGGCTCTGGTGAGGTCGGCTCCGGTGAGGTTGGCGCCGGCGAGGTGGAGACCGTGGAGGTTGAGGGGTTCGCGGGGGTCGACGTGGGTGCGTGATTCGGGGCGGGTGAGAGCGGTGAGAGCGGCTTGGACATCGGCTTCAGGGCTGTCAGGCAGCGGATCACCCGGCGCAGCACCAGGCTCTTCGGGCCCCTGAACGGCGGGGCGCGCGGCGGGCGCGCGGTGGCGGATGAAGTGGCCCAGGACGCGGGCTGCATCGGTGGCGGCCTGCTCGGGGGCGTCCTGGACGATCTGCTCCAGCGCGAGGATCCCGCCGATACGCACGTAGATCTCGGGTGAGCCGAGGCGCTCCAGGGCCTTGGTGAACCGGTCGGTGATCTGCCCCCGCCGCGTCAACCGGTACGTGCGCGCGGTGTAGAGCAGCGCGATCCCCGCACCGAGCGCAGCGGTGAACGCCACCACCGCCGTCCGCAACCCGGTCACCAGCGCACCGGACTGCTCCTTCAGCTTCGCCTCGTCAGATGATCCCTGTCGATCACGAACGGGCCCTTCCAGACCAACCACGGCAGCACCACGAACAGCACGAACGCCCCCACCAAAATCAGCGCGTACATGCCCCACCGCCGGGTGCGCTGCCAGCGCCGAACCCGTCTCCGACGCCGATCCAACGCGGTCACACGCGGGCCTAGCTGCCGGAACTGCCGATACTGCTGACGGAAAGCGCGCAGGGCGCGGACGGGGTGCGGTGTCCTCATGCCTCGTACATGCCGACACACCCACCCCCAGTTGCACCACCCCGAGATCAACATCCCCCCGTGCCGCACCCGGGCAGACACCACCGCGGGCGCAGCAACCCCCCTTGCAGGGTGGGGTTCTGGCGCGGTGCCACGGTGCCACACCGCGCCCCGGGCACGCCTGCGGCGCCGGACCCGCTGCGCGGCCCGGTCAAGGGCCGTCTGGGGTGTCCTGCCGGTCTCTGCGGGTCGTGCCAGCGTTGGGGCGGGGATCAGCGCCCGTCAAGGTGCAGGCTTCCTACCGGGCGAAGTCCGAGACCGCGCGGCCGCCGGAGCCCTACTCTGGTTGATTCGGTTCGGGTGCGGTGTCGGGGGACTGGGATGAGTGCGAACGGGGCGTCCAGCGACGCTTCTGACGGCATGTCGAAGCGGACGTGGTTTGTCAGTTACGCGGGTCCGGACCGTGCGTGGGCGGAATGGATTGGCTGGCATCTCCTGGACGCCGGTTATCAGGTCGAGTTGGACTACTGGAGCTGGGGCGCGGGCGACAATTTCATTCTGAAGATGAATGCCGCGCTGGAGCAGGGCCGGTTCCTTGCCCTGTTCTCCCCGGCCTATTTTGAGCCGGAGCGGTATACGACTCCGGAGTGGACTGCGGTGCTGGCCATGAAGGGGAAGATCACTCCGGTCCGTGTGGCGGAGGTTGTTCCTCCGGCCATCCTGGGCCCGGTGATTGCGCCTGCTCTGTTCGGTCTGGATGACCTGGCCGCGCGTGAGGAGTTGCTGCGGGCGGTGAGGGGCCCGTCCCGGCCAGATCGGGTGCCGGCCCGACCGCCTGGGATGCTGTCCCGGCTCGGCGCCACCGGCCCCCGCCTGCCCGGCAGCCTGCCGAGGGTACGGAACCTGCCGGCCCGCAATGCCGTGTTCACGGGCCGGGACGGCATGCTGGTCCACTTGCGCGAGGCGCTGGCCTCCGGCCGCCGGGTGGCGGTGCAGGCTCTGTACGGCCGCGGTGGGGTCGGTAAGACACAGCTCGCCCTTGAGTACGTCTACCGGTTCGCGGGGGAGTACGAGATCGCCTGGTGGATCGCGTCCGAAGACCCTGCCCTGATCCCCGAGCAGCTCACCCAACTCGCCGTCCGTACCGGCATTGTCCCCACGGGCACCCCACCGGCCGCCGCGGTCGAATTGCTGCTGGCCGATCTGGGGGAGCGCTCACGCTGGCTCCTGGTGTTCGACAACGCCGAAGACCCCACCACCCTCGCCGCGTTCCTGCCCGGCGGCCCCGGCCATGTGCTGATCACCTCCCGTAACCCGCACTGGAACAGCCACGCCGTTCCCCTCGACGTCGACACCCTCTCCCGCACCGAATCCATCGCCCTGCTCCGCGCTCAGGGCGCGCAGTTGTCCGACGCGGACGCCGACCACATTGCTGCCGCGCTGGACGACCTGCCCCTCGCCCTCGCCCAGGCAGCAGCCCTGCTGACCGGGAGTCTGTCGGCTGCGGACCTGAAGGAGGAACTGGCCGCGAACACGGCTGCAGTCCTCGCCGCGGGCCCCCCGCCCGCGCACTACCCGGTGTCACTGGCCGCCCAGATCCAGCTCACCGCCGACCACCTCCACCAGGACCACCCCGGCGCACACACCCTCCTGTTGGCGCTCGCGCTCCTGGCACCCGAACCCTTCCCCCTCACCTCCTGCGCCGCCCGCCTGCCCGACCAGGCATCTACGCTCCTGGCCGGCGTGCTGGCGTCACGGTTGGCAGCGGGTGCCGCGTTGCAGTCCATCGCCCGGCACGGCCTGGCCCGCGTCCAGGACGGCACCGTCCAACTGCACCGCCTCACCCAGGCCGTCCTCACCGACCACCTCACCCCCGACCAACACCACACCGCAACCACCGACACCGAAGCCCTCCTCACCGCAGCCAACCCCGGCGACGCCAGCGAGCCGCGGTTCTGGCCGGCCTGGCAGACCCTGCTCCCGCATGCCCTGGCCGCCGACCCTGCCCAGCTCACCAACGGGAAGGGGCGAGTTGTGGTGCGTCAGGCGTGCTGGTACCTGATGGACCGCGGGCAGCCGGCCCCGGCACGCGAGCGGCTACAGACCCTGTATGACACCTGGCGCCGGCAACTTGGCCCCGACCACGACGACACCCTGGCGGCCGCCCACTCCCTGGCCCGCGCCTTCGACGACACCCTGGACCGCGAGCGTGCGCGTGCTCTGGCCGAGGACACCCTCGCCCGGCGACGGCGCCTCTATGGCGAGGAGCACCCCGACACCCTGAACAGTGCCCGCAGCCTCGCTGTCCGGTTGTGGGCACTGGGGCGGTACCAGGAAGCCGTCACCCTGCACGAGAAGACGCTGGAGGTGCAGCGGCGGGTGCTGGGTGTAGAGCATCCGGACACGCTGACCACGGCGACGGGACTGGCCATCGATCTGGCGGCTGTGGGTCGGGTGGAGGAGGCGGTGGTGTTGGGGGAGGAGACGTTGGGGGTGCAGCGTCGGGTGTTGGGTGTGGAGCATCCGCACACGCTACTGACGGCGTCGAACCTGGCCATCTGTCTGGCGCAGGTGGGTCGGGTGGGGGAGGCGGTGGTGTTGGGGGAGGAGACGTTGGGGGTGCGGCGTCGGGTGTTGGGTGTGGAGCATCCGCGGACGCTGGCCACGGCGACGGGACTGGCCATCCGTCTGGCGGCTGTGGGTCGGGTGGAGGAGGCGGTGGTGTTGGGGGAGGAGACGTTGGGGGTGCAGCGTCGGGTGCTGGGTGCGGAGCATCCGGACACGCTGCTGACGGCGTCGAACCTGGCCATCGATCTGGCCGATGTGGGTCGGATGGAGGACGCGGTGGTGTTGGCGGAGGAGACGCTGGAAGTGCGGCGGCGGGTGCTGGGGCCTGAGCACCCCGACACCCTGACCTCGATCAGAGTGTCGGAGCGGCTGCGTACTAGGGAGAAGGATGCGTGACGGTTCCTGCGAGTGCCGGCAGGGTGTGAAGAGCCTCGTGGCGAGGGTGTCGAGCCGGGCGTAGACGACGAGTTGGCCGAGCAACTGCTCGAGGGACAGCCCGGCTCGGGCGGTGCCGTGCGAGGGCATCCGTCTTGCGACTCCGACTGGCACGCCGATTCGGAAACAGGCGGCCCGTTCCGTCATGTCCCCAGAGCAGAACGGCTGCCGCGCCAGCCCCGGACACGCGAAGATTCATCGAACTCAATTCGAGGAATTTACCGAGGAAAGCACAGCGGCAATACCGAGCCATTCCAGAATCCATCCACCCGAGAAAAAGAAGCACTTTCGCGGGAAGCCTCACTGGTTCCATTCGAGCGGTTCCGGAATTTGGCACGAAGTGTTTTTGACGCATCTTCAGGAATGGTGCCGGTGAGGAGGGCTCAGTCCAGTCTAGATCTGGGCTCTAAGTTTGATGCACAGCGCCAACCCTGACTGTCAGTCAGGGTTTCGGCGGCACGCGCTCCGCTCCCGCACCTGCCCCACCACCCCTCTCCCCTCGCTGCGCCTTTCGGGGTCTGGAGCGCAGCGGAAGGCCCCTGCTCCGACCGCGCAGCGGCCGGAGTCCAACGGGGCCGCGCAGCGGGCCTGTTGGAGCCGGGCACGCAGTGCCCGGCTCGCGCTCTCGCGGAGCGGGAGCGCAACCAGCCCGCGCAGCGGGCGGGTTCGCTTCTTCGGGCGCAGCCCGAAGGGG
>NZ_JBIVDS010000022.1:0-89336 GCF_044747265.1 Streptomyces sp. NPDC090106
CAAGCATTCACCAAGCCCGGCCCCGCGACTTCCCCGTGAACCCACGGGTCCATCCCCTGACATCAGGGCGACAGACCCGTGAGTTCCCGCCGAAGCTCCTTGAGCTATCGCAAACTTACGGGCCGCGTCAGCCCGCAACGACAACACGCCGCAAAGGTCAGTAATGGCTCGTTTGTCGGTGTCGGTGTGCCCGGCGTCCCAGCACGGAAGGTGTTCGGTGATCCTCTGGCTGGTGGGACCGGCGGCGTACATCCGCTGGAAGAAGCGGACCAAGGGGACGGCGTCCTGCCGGTAGAGGCGCTGGCCGGAAGGGCTGCGTTCGAGGGCGAGCAGTCCCTGTTCCTCGTGGTAGCGGACGCCGCGAACCGAGACGCCGGCGCCTCGGTTGACGTGGTTGCGCCGGTGTAGCCTGTTTCGGTCCGGTGCGGCGGTGGCCGTCGTGCGCGCTTCCCGTGGGGCGGCTAATCGTGCAGTGCGTCGCGTACGGCCTGCTGTACGGTTTCGCGGTCCGCGCCCAGGCTTCGGGCTTCGGCTACGAAGCGGGAAGCCAGCTCCGCGAGTTGGGCCGCGGTCGGTGTCCGGGCCGGTGTCGGTAGCGGTGCCACCCGTGTTCCCGCTCCACGGCGGGTGCGGATCAGGGATGCCGTCTCCAGTTCACGGTAGGCCCTGGCCACCGTGCCCGCGGCCAGGCCCAGGTCGGCCGCCAGTTGGCGCACCGTGGGCAGGCGTTCCTCCTCGCGGAGGCGGCCTGTGGTGATCAGTGTGGCCAGTTGGGCGCGGATCTGCTCGTAGGGCGGGACGGGGCTCGCGGTGTCGACGCGGATGGCGGGAGCGTTCACCGGCGCACCCCGGCCTTGGGCGCGAGCAGCGTGAACAGGCACCACGGCACGGTGATGAGAGCGACCAGAGCTGTGGGCCACAGAACCCAGGTGGCTAGGCGCCCCACCATGCCGTCGCAGTCGGTGTCCATCAGTGCGCCCGACGCGGTCGAGGTGGCGCCGAGGAGCGGGGTGGAGACCAGCAGGCCCCATGCGGCGACCGTCGCCAGCGACCGGTTGTGGCGGGTCTGCTCGTTGCCGGGGCGGCGGGCGATCCTGGCCAGCGACCAAGCGCACGCGGCGGTGGAGACTGCGAGAGCGGCGAGGATTGGCAGGCTGTAGAAGAGGCCCGGCCAGGGACTTGAGCTCGTTGTTCTGTCGCCTGGGCAGGTTATGGTCAGAGAGCGCCCGGCGCGGCCCATGTCGTCGGGTGAGGCGACCGCGGCGGCCACCGTCAGCACGACGACTAGGGCGGCGGCCTCGGCGAGCAGCAGCGCGGTCATGCGGGGTGGCACGTAGTCGCGCATGCGGCGTGGCGTGAGACCGGCTGTGCGGACGGTTCCCCGCGGCGGCGCTGTCAGCGCGTCGCCGACCAAGACCCCGGCGACCGCGCAGAGCCCGAACACAGGGATGGCGTAGAGCATGCCGACGCCGAGGCCGTCGTTCGAACTGACCATGCGGGCGGCGAGAAGTCCCACGAGCAGCCCGGTCCAGCGCGCACAGCGATCCATGGCGGTGGGGCGTGGACCGGTGCGGAGTTCGTGCATGAGTAGCCCCCCGTGTGCTCGCATCTTGTACTCACCACTTGTATCAAGTGGTGAGTACAAGATGCAGCCCAGTGCAAGTTTGTGTCAAATCATTGATACAAATTGCGCGTCGGGCACTCCTTCGGCCATCGCCACTCCTAACCGTCCCCGGCCAAAACCGTGTCCGAAGTGTCGTGGGACTGGAAGGCACGGTTCACCGGCTGCGCGCGCCTTCACCTTCCACCTTTAGGAAGTCCTTGACGGCGATCTGGCTGCCACCTGGTTCACCCACGACGCTGCCCGCACGGTGATCGACTATCTCGACTCCACCCCATCTGCGGTCAGCCCGGAACGCAGGTCGGCGCCGACAGTGCTGGTGACGATCTCCGTCGTGCATCTCAAATGTTGGGGTCCGGGCCGATGGCTTCGGGTCAGGTCCGCTTGCGGCTCGCGATCTCGTCAGTGAGCTGCTGCACGTGGGCGGGGTCCGCGTCCCGGGCAAGGGCGACGTAGTGGTCCATGACGGCTGGCCTGTAGCGCACGGGGAATGTCTGTCCTGGGGCGAGTTGGGTGAGCTCGGTGATGGTGAGGTCTTCGTCTGCGATACCGCGGAACGAGATGCCGTCGGCAGTGTCCACGTCCAACATCAGGACCACGCGTGGATTGCTGTTGACTTCCCGCCAGTCGACGAGAACGCCTAGCGCAAGCGCCCCCGTGCGCAGTTCCGCGTTGCGCTTCCGTGCATCACTGCTCAGGAGCGGGTTCGGGGCGACGCCCGGGAAGCTGGGCCCGACGCCGAGTGATTCCCGACTCAGGTCGGGCCTGAGCTGCGCCATCAGATCGTTGGGAGATGTCCTGCGCTTCTTCTTCCAACCAAACATCCTGGCCCTTCCCTGACGCCGGTGCCGGAATCTCGGCTGGGCGCCTCGCTTTCACCGCGATTGAGTATCGCGGCCATTGCTCACCTCCGTTGCATCGCCGGCCCCGGTGAGGTCGCCGTAAGCGGTTCGCGGACGGGCCCGGTCGGTGCGCCTGTCTGTCGGACGAGCCGCGTCCGCACACCGGCAGGAGGAGTAAGCCGTGATCGATATGCACGGCAACAGTAGCGGGCCGTTGGGGATCGCACGGCTGTGCGGCATCGTGGGGGTGATGTCCGTCGGCCTGTTCTTGAGCGTGCTCGCGCACATCATCGCGGCGATCGCCTGGGGAACAGCAGTAGCCCCCTCATCTCGGGTCCCGCGGCAAGGCCGTGCAGTGCCGCGGTGATGACCGCGGCACCGTTGCAGAGCGATCCTGTGCGGAGCGGCGGTCACGCTGATCAACTCCTTCTGGATCATCAGCCAGGCCGTGGTGCCAGATCTCAGGATGAGAGTAGGTGTGGCAAGGGACGTTCATCAGACAGGCCACCTGTCCCGTGTCTTGGTGTGCAACGGTCAGAAGGAGGCAGGGCAACCGACGGGGCAGGCTGCCGCGTGGCGGTTGTCGGTCTGATTCGCTGGGTACGTTCCTTCAGTCCTTGACCGAGGGGAGTTGGCGGGTGGCCCGGTCACGTGGACTTGTTCTGCGTACGCGGAGGCTTGTCATGGAACCGATGGGCCGCGAGGACAGCGAGGATCTCTTCGAGGCTGTGGTGAGCCAGGACAGTGTGATGCGGTGGCTTGCGACCGGCCGTGCGGGGAATCGTTCCGCGGCCGATGCCATGTGCGACGCTCACGTCGCTCACTGGGCCAGGCACGGGTATGGCGATTTCGCGGTCAGGGATGCTGCCACGCGCGAGTTTCTGGGCCGGGTGGGCCTGCGCAATCGTCCCGAGTACGGCGTCGATCTCGGCTTCGCTCTGCACCCGCGGGCCCAGGGACGCGGGATCGCCCGCGAAG
The DNA here is from genome assembly GCF_044747265.1 of Streptomyces sp. NPDC090106. Lineage (NCBI taxonomy): Bacteria > Bacillati > Actinomycetota > Actinomycetes > Kitasatosporales > Streptomycetaceae > Streptomyces > Streptomyces sp. NPDC090106. The sequence goes on from NZ_JBIVDS010000022.1 coordinate 3,442, forward strand.
CGGGCCGTGCGTGCCTGAACCTTGCCTTCGGCTGCCTCTCGCTCCCCGCCGTGTACGCGTTCGTCCTGCCCGGCAATCAGGCCTCGATCGGGGTCCTGCGACGCCTGGGCGCCCAGCCTGACGGGACGGTCCACTCCAGTGGCTTGCACTGCCTGCGTTACCGGTTCGGCCCGATCACTGCAGCCGGTGCGGAGGAGGTCGTCTGCGACGGGTGGAAGGACTTCCGGCTGCTCCATTCCCGGGGTACTGGTTCCCCGGCTGACGGTGCCGCACTGTGCGACGGCCTGCCCAAGTCTTTCGGGATGAACGGGCTCGGCATGGTGTGGGCCGACAGACAGCACACTCTCACGGCTGTCTGCGATGGCCTGCCGGTTGCTTCTGCGGGATGGCTGCTGCGGGACATGGCTTTCGACGGATCACGGCGTCGCACGGCTGTTCTGAGCGGGGTGCTGGTGCATTCAGCCTATCGACGCCAGGGCATCGCCCGGACGGTGATCAGTGTGGCGGTCGAACACGCACGAGCGGCGGGAGCCCAGACGATAGTTCTCCACTGCACACCGGACCAGGTCCCGTTCTACAGGCAGCTGGGATGGAACTGCCTCACCGCGCCCGTCACCGAACAACAACCGGGTGACGAAAGGAGTTTGCCAGTGAGCACCATGATCTACGACCTGGCGAGCCTCCCGTATCCCACGGTCAGCGTGGACCTGCAGGGCCTGCCCTTCTGAACATGGTCAGGCCCACGCCTCGCCCCGAAGCGTGAGCCGCGCGGGCGGTGGAATCCAAGGCCGGCGGGGTTCGAGGGCAGCCAGCCCCAGTTCGGCGGGCACCTACGCGGTGGGCATGCCGAGCTGGATGTGGGCGGCGCAGACCGCAACCACCTACAGCCCGGCCACGGCCCCCTCGCCACGACGGGCCTCCGCAGGCGCGGTGGCAGTGGACGGTGCGCGCTCAAGTGTCCTCGGTCCGCTGAGACATGCGTGGCGGCCCAGGCCATGGTGGTCAGCTTCGGCCCTGGCAACCGCTGCCAGCCATTCCAGGGCAAGACAGCCTCCCTGGAATGCGGTTACCTCTGCGAGCCGACCTCCGTTCACGCCCCCGCCCACCGCCACACCGTCACTGCCACATCGATCTGGACCATCACCTGGCAGGCCAACGGTGCTGTCAGCGACGCTGGCACGGGGCAGAGCCCCGTAGCGGGGAGCAGAGCTTCGCTGCTGGCTCACCTGTTCATCGCGGAGACTTCGCCCCTGCCGGGACGGTCACGTGGGAGTGCCTGTCCGGGGGCGGTGTGCGCCGCGTCCGCCGTGGACGAGATCAATGACCGTCGCGTCCGTCGGCGTGTGCACGGCGTTGGACTCCTTCGCATGGTGGCGTAGTGGGAGACCTGCCGGTCGTGCTGTCTCTGGAGTCTTGAGCCCGGGTGGCGATGGTCAGCGTGGTGGGGGCTGTTGGATGCCGCCGCCGTGAAGGTGCGCAGGGAGGTGGCCTTTCGCTCCGGGTGGTAGGTCGTCGAGGCAGGCGGGGGAGCAGGCGTTGACCAGAAGCGGCAGAACGTCGGTCGCGACCACCTGGGAGAGCCAGGCCTGGTGCGGGCCTGTCGCCGGGATCGGTCCGGTGCAGATACTGCAGGGGCCGGCCGTAGTGGTTCCCCAGCGGTTGGGCGCCAGGTTCTTGAGGTTCAAGGCTGCGTCGCCGGGCGGGAGGAGCTGGGGGAACGGCGGCCGGTACTTGTAGTTCCCGTAGACCGAGCGTGTGCTTACAGTGCTGCGCGCCAGCCGAGCACACCGCGTGATCTCGTAGGGGAACCAGTGCAGCCGGTGGTAGCCCGGGAGTACAACTCCCGGGGATGCTCGGGTGTCTGACGCTGCGCGACTCTCGGTGACCGTCCTCTCGCCCGCGCCGGGTGACGACGGCTCTGCTGCCGCATCAGCTCCGGTGCATGTCCGCGGTCCCTAGCGCTTGCGGTAGCCGGATGCGGAAGGGGGGAAGGGCTATGTCCAGCAGGGTGTCGATGGTCGTGCCGTCTAGGCCGCTGTCCAGGTGGAAGGACCGGCGGAGCAGACTGCCGACCTGGGCGGGAGCAAGGCCCAGGCGCACGCGGGCCTTGAGGCAGATCGCCCCGAGGAGGTTCGCGCTGTCGCCGGGCCGGTGCTGGAGGTACCAGGTCAGCAGCTTCACCGAGCCGGAGGGCAGGTCGGACAGAGTGATGTCCTCCAGGCTTTCGTCCTTGCCGCGGTTTCGTTCGGCGTCTTCGGCCAGGCGGCCGAGGATGGCCTCGACCAGCACGTCACGCACAGGCCCGTGAGGGACGAGGCCCTGGTTGCTGCCGTACATGAGGGCGGCTGCCGCGTCCCACGCGAGATCGTCGGAGCCGCTCTGCGCGGGATCGCCCTTCATGTAGGGCGGCCGTCGTTTGCCGCCGCTGTGGCGTTGTTCGGTCAGGGTTTCGTGGAAGACGCGGCGCAGCCGGTTGTGGTCGGCCACGAGGCCAGCGGGCTGGGCGGTGTCGTACACGGTGGTTGACGACAGCAGGGCTGCGGGGCCGTTGTCCCAATTTCGCGCGGATGTGGGAACCGTCCACACACACCCTGGACCAGTCGAGCTCGTCGGCCGCGTTCAGCTCGGCAAGCAGGGTGCGGTGCAGCTGCTCGAAGACGCCGGTGGCCACACTAGGGCATCGCGAACGCCCGCCCGCTGCACCCGCTCCCCGAACCGATCACCAATCCGGATGAAATCGCCCGCCTACGAGCGTTCAGTGAGCAACTCCGCCAGGCGGTCGGCGAATTCGGTGAGCCAGTCCAGCTGTGGCCACTGCAAGGTCACTTCGCCGAGTCGGCCGCCGTAGAGCAGCGTGGACGGTACAACGATGATCTCGTGCGCGAGCGAGTCGTCGGCGGCCTGGCGGGCGCACCGTCGGTTACGGAAGAGAACTGACTGTACCGCCAGGGCTACCGGACGTGTGAAACTCACTACGTGGAACCGCACTCGGGGGAGGGGCGTTGGTGAGCACCCAGCACATCGCGGACCGGCAGGAGAACGCCGCGGCCATGCGCGTACTCAAAGCCATCGCCGTGGCTCACCTCCGCAATCAGCGAGCACAGACGCTGAGCCTGGGCGTTTCGATCGCTCTGGCCGTTGCAGGCCTGCTGTCCGTCTCGGGTGCGCGGTACGGCACCGCCATCACGCTCGGTGGCACGCTCTGGGCCGCGCTCTACATGGGGGTGATGGCGCCCTGGGCCGAGCGGTACCTGCGGATCGCCGCGACCCTTCAGGAGATGTTCGACTCCGATGTACTCGGCTTGCCGTGGAACAGCGTTGCGGTCGGGAACCGGATCGGTGACGACGAGGTGAGCCGGCTGAGCCGGCGCTTTCGTGGCGGTGAGGACCGGCTGCGGGGCTACTACCTCGTGCTGGATGCCGCCGCGCCCTACGACGTGCTCTTCTGCCTGGAACAGAACCTGGCCTGGGGGTCACGGATCCGGCTTCGCTTCGCCCAGCTGATGCTCGGCGTGCTGGTGCTGTGGTCCGCGGCGGGGGTCCTTCTGACCCTCGCCACCAGCGGGACGATGAGCCGACTGGTCACCGGGTGGTTTGTTCCCTCGCTCGGTCTGCTGCTCCTGTGCCTGGAGATGTACCGCACACAGATGACGAGCATTCAGGAGCGGCTGCGCGTCCTGGGGCTTGTGCGCGCGGTCATCGACAACCCCACATCGCCGGTGATCACCACACCGGAGGTGCTGACCTGCTTCGCCCGCCAGGTCCAGGACACGCTCTATCAGATGCGACGGCTCCAGCCCCGCCTGCCGGCCTGGTACTTCCGGCGCTATCACGACCAGGACAAGGGCGATTTCCATATCAGGAAGCAAGAGCTGGAATCGAGGTTCCCGCGGCCATGACCGCCCTGGAGGATCTGACTCGTGAGTTCGGAGACGCCGACGTCGCTTCGGCGATCATCGAGTCGTTGCTCGTCAGCGGCTTCAAGATCCGTAGTGGCACCATCGAGGCACGAAGTCGGGGCTTTACCGGAGCTCGGCTCGCGAAGGCGCTGTTGACCAAAGCCACGGGGCGGCCCGAACCGCAATGGTGCGTGATCAAGTTCTGCCCGCCGGTGCCGGTGAACCGCCGCCGGGAGAGTCAACAGCATGCAGCGGCCCTGCATGAGGCACCCCAGGAATTCCGCCTACAGCACCTCGCCGAGTTCGCCTTTCAACCGGTTGCCTGTCCCCAGAACGCCATTGTCGTCGGTCAGTTCATGGCGGACGGTATTCCCCTGGGGAACGTGGATCTCGATCGACTCGCCGACGCCTGCAAGACGATCTGGTGCGAGATGCTCCTGGGGTGGACTGGTGATGAGTACGACAACCAGTCGGCGACGGTGGCCGAGTTGCTGACGTGCGAGCTGGGCGACGGCTTCAGGACCGACGGGTGGCTGTACGACTGGGCGCGAAAGCGCGGCCTGCTCACGCCGGACCTCCTGGAACTGCCGGGCGAGAGCCAGCCGTTGCCCAACCCGTGGCGACTGTTCACCAAGGACATGCCCGCGACACTGCGGGAGATCCACTGTCTGGTGGGCCGGACACACGGCGACCTCCACGGTGACAACATCCTTGTACCCGCGTACGACGGGCGCGTCGAAGCGGACCGTTTCCGGCTGATCGACCTGGCCACCTACGACGCGCGGGCACCGCTCAGCCGGGATCTCGCCACCTTGCTGATCTCGCTCTGCTCGCGGGAGATCGGGGAGTCTTCCTCGGACAGCCAGGAGACGTTTCTCGCCTATCTGGAGCGCGACAAGCGCGACAAGCGCCTCGATGGCGGCATGCCGGGCAGGGTGCGAAAGATCATTGACGCACTTCGGGAACCCGCGCTCCAGTTCGTCGTCGACAAGCGCGGGGATCCGGAGCATTGGCACAGGCAACTGAAGGTCTCCCTGCTTGCCCAGGCGATGCTGCACAGCGCGTACAAGAGCGGTACGCCGGAGGCCCGCCGCTGGTGCGCACGGCTGGCGGGGCGGCTCACCAGGGTCCTGCTCGGGACGGTGGACCTGTCGGTGGCGCGCTCGGAGTCCTTCGACGCGGGAGCGATCCTAGGGGCGACCGGCACCGTAGTGGCGCGGCCGACCGGCCGATCGGCGCGGGACAGATCTGCCTTTGTGGACCGAGAGGGTCCGCAGAGCCGTCTTCGCGCGGCGCTGGACGATCAGGCCACCTCGGTCATCGTGGTCAGTGGTCCGGCCGGGATAGGGAAGACGGCGCTGGTGCGCGAGGTGCTCGCCGATCTGGGCAGGGCCGACCCGGAGGACGAGTCCTCGGCCGTTCGCTGGCACGACGCCACACCGTACGGAGAGATCGGCGTGGCGACCCTGGTCGAGGACATCGAACCACCTGGGTCGGGTCAGGCGGCTGGCCCCTTCGCACGGGCTCGTCTGGAGATCGCCCTCGACGGTCTCGATACGACTGGCGGCTTTCGGCCGGTGATCGTGATCGACTCGGCGGAGAATCTTCTCGACGACGAGCACGTCCTGCGTGACTCGGAGCTCGACCTGGCACTGGAGGCCGTGCAAAGCCGTCTGAACCCGCTCGTCAAGGTTGTTTTCGTGACGCAGCACGTGCCCGAGGCGACGACAGGCGTGGCGTGGACGGAGAACGCCGTCCACATCGGTCTCAGGGGATACAAGCCACTGTGGCTGCGGAAGCATTTCGCCGCACTGGACCCGAGCGACACGTACGGACTGGCCGTCCTGTCGGAGAGCGATCTACGGCGCGTTCACGGCCGTCTGGCCGGCAACCCGCGGCTCGCCGAGCTGCTTTCCGCGGGCATCAGCAGTGATCCGCCGGCGATGCAGGTCCACGAGATCGGAGCGTGGCTGTCCTCCGTGCCGACGAGCGAAGTGCATCAACGTCTGGTGCACAAGTTCGTCGACCGCCTCCCCATCGAGCAGCAGCGGGTGGCGGAGGGGCTGGCAGCGCTCGGCATTCCGGCCGATACCGAAGCCGTCATCGGCATCCTGGAGCCATATGTGCCAGCGTCCCGGATTGAGCCGGCCTTGCGAGCGCTCGTGGCGGCCGGATTCGTCCTGGAGCGTCGGGACGGCCGCAGCTATCTGCGCAAGAGCGAGATCGAGGCCGTGCTCAATCGTCTGCCCTGCGGTGACCGTCGGGCGGACGAGAGTGAGTCGCCGACCCGACGTGTCCTCCTGCTGCGAGCGGCCCAGTCCCTGACCGACGAGTTCGTGGATGACGACGATGCGGACGCCGCCGAATTCAAGGCCGCTACCCGCAGGATCAGGGCCCGGCTGGCTGACGTCGAGGCGCAGATGGCGCACCCGCGGCGGGCGCGCATCCTGGTGGACATCGTGACCGCCGAAGACCCCGCCAGGGCATGGAAGGATCTGACGCTGGACCGGCAGCGCGCGGTGGTCGAGACGCTGGCCACGGTAACGCTCCTGCCCGGCCGTCCGGGCAGGACGCCGTTCGATCCGCGATCGGTACGGATCGAGCCGCTCCAGGGGATGGGCTGACCCCGCGGGCGGAGCAGCCCGCGCAAGTGGTACGCCATGCCGCACCCTGCCGGGAGTCGGTGGTTCCGTGGTCCGCGCCCGCGATCAGGCCGCGGGCGTCACCGAGGTCGTTGTCGGAGTCCCCGCGCTCCTTCGGGGTCCAGGCCGAGGCGCCCGAGTCATAGGCCTCGGCTAGCGGTACTCGGTGGTCGACGTCCAGCTTGCTTGCATTGAAGAGGGCGGAGCGTCTGCTCGTTGGTCCTGCCGGGGATCCCGGTCCAGGCCTCCTTGCGCATCAGATGCAAGGGCGCCGGCAGTGTGAGCGCAGTGGCCTTGAGTAGGTCGTGGAAGTCGCCACCGGTCCCTCGTTCGGCCTGGTCTCCTTCGAGTTGGTGTCCCGATGTGCATCCGGTACATCCTGGTCCCCGGCTGGCCCGATGCCCTGTAGTAGTAGCCCGTTTCGTGTCCGAACTCGGCATGGTCGAACGGGTCGATGCCATGGGTTCCACACGCTGGGTGCCCCGAAGCATCAAGCTCCCGATGTTCCCTGTCCGTTGCGTGAAATCCGGCGCCTGCCCCCGCTCTGATCGAGAGGGTCCATGCATCCTTCAGGAAGCATGGAGCCAAGTCTTTTTGATCATCTCGGAATGAGGCGGATCCACGGTCACTCTTTCGGGTGGCTCTCATGGATGAGGCCGTAGTTGTGGCCAAGGACCATCCGTGCCTATACGTCACGAGAGTGGCTGCTCCGCTCGTGGGGATCTGTGGTGCACCAGCGGCGCTCAAGTGGAGCGGCGTTGTCGGCCACGCGACCCGAAATCTTGGCCTTGGCGTGATGCTGATGACGTCCTCAGCGTTGGTCAGCCGCGGAGGGGAAGTCACATGGCCCCTAGGATGTTCGCCCGGACTAAGCATCCCCTGGAGCACCATGCGCCTCGAACACATCAGGATCGACAACTTCCGTGGACTGGACCACGTGGACATGTCGTTCTCCATGTTCGGCTGCCTCATCGGTGAGAACAACGCCGGGAAGTCGTCCGTGTTCCAGGCACTGAACATGTTCCTCCGCTCTGGCGCCGCGATCGCCACCGACTTCCTGAACCCGGCGCGCCCCATCCGCATCCAGCTCACCTTTGCAGGCATCGGCGCGACAGATCTGCAGCGCCTGGAGGAGAACCACCGTTCACGCATCGAACCTGCGGTTGCGGACGGAACTCTGACCCTGGCACGCACGTACAAGGGGGCGGGCAAGGGCGAGATGTGGGTGGTTCGGAAGGTGCCGAGCGACCAGCGCTTCAGGAAGGCAGCCCTGGATGAGGTTCTCAAGCCCAAGATCTCGACCGAGGAGCTTGAGGCGAACGTCCAGCACACCTATCCGGAGATCTTCGCCAGGCTGTCGGGCAAGATCAACCGCACCGCGGTGAAGCGAGAATGGGCCGACTGTGTTGCGGCTCTTGAACCCCATGAGTACACCACCGGCGACGACCCGCTGATGACCGGCTTGGACAAGTCGGTGGCCCCCCTGCTCCCGGAGCCGATCTACATTCCGGCCGTCAAAGAACTCAACGACGACCTGAAGACCAGCTCGACAGCGACGTTCGGACGCCTGCTCTCCATCCTGTTCGAGGACATCGAACATCAACTGCCCGAGCTCGAAGCATCATTCGACAAGCTTCGAAGCCAGCTGAACGTTGTGGCCAAAGAGGACGGAAGTGAGTCGGACGGCCGGCTACAGGAAGTGCGCGAGATCGAGTCGCTGATCCAGCGCAACCTTCAGGAGTCCTTCCCCCGGGCGAGCGTTCGCCTCGAGATTCCTCCACCGCGACTCCGCAGCCTGCTCGAAGAAGCGCAAATCGCTGTCAACGACGGCATCAGCGGCCCGTTCAAGACCAAAGGCGACGGCCTGCGTCGCTCCGTGGCTTTCGCCCTCCTGCGAGCCTACGTGGATCTGAAGACCGCGAAGCCGACCCGGCCGGACAGCACTCAACAGCCCTGCCTGTTGCTGTTCGAGGAGCCCGAGGTGTTTTTGCACCCACAGGCGCAACGCAAGCTCTTCGAGGCCCTGACCGTCTTCTCCGACTACAACGATGTGCTGGTCAGCACACACTCGTCGGCCTTTTGTGCGCCTGGAGCGACCGGCACCTTCGTCAAGGTGGTCAAGGACCACACCTTGGATCCGCCAGCCAGCCGGACCTGCGTGATCGACCTGTCCGACATGGATGCCCGGGATCAGTTCGAGATCATTACGCATGAGAACAACGAGGCGGCGTTCTTCGCCACATCGGTGCTTCTCGTGGAAGGACCGAGCGACCGAACCCTCATCCCTCACATCGCGCGCACCCTCAGCCCGCAGTGGGACTTCGACAAGCAGGGGACGGCGATCGCCAAGGTCGAAGGCAAAGGAAGCATCGAGCGATACCGTCGCTTCTTCAAGCGCTTCGAGATGAGAGTTGCGGTCGTCGCGGACCTGGACGCCGTACTCGACGGGTTCGACAAACTCGGCGCGAGCGCCGACTGTCGGCAGCTGCGCGACAAGGTCGTCTCGAAGGTCAACGAACTCGTAGAAGACGAGGACGCCAAGGTGTCCGCCGGCACGCTCAAGAGCCTGAGCAAGAGTGGTAGTGCACGTGCCCTGTGGGAGCATGCACAGCTCAAGAGCGCGGAGCATGCAGAAGGACTGTGCGCGTTCGAGGAGTTGGACGCGGCGGTGAAGGCCTTCTTCGCCCGATCCGCCTCCGGCACGGCTCGGCGGATTCTTGAAGAAGCGGAGAACTCGGACCTGGAGAAAATGAAGCTGGAGTTGCTGAGCATGCTTCGCCGCGAAGACATCTACATCTGGGAGCGGGGAGCGATCGAGGCCTACTACCCGGAACTTCAGCCCAATGAGTCGAACAACAAGAACGACCGGGCCCGCATGTTCTGTGAGCACTACACCACGGCCGATGCCATCCGCGGGCTACCGGTGTTCAAGGAATCGACCATCTGCGAGTTCGACCTCGTCTTCGAGGCATTCTTCGGCACCTCTCAGCCGCAGTCAGCGGTGGTTCAGATTCCCGAGCAAACCACCGAGGGTAACCAGGCACCTGTGCTCGATGTCCTGACCAGAGACGATGAGGCGTGCAATCCCCTCTAGCGGGTGCCTCGACCCTATTGAAGTCTGTGCGCTGCTATCAGCGGGAGCGATCCCTTCTGGACGGCGACGAGCAGGGAACCGATCCTCGGAGCGCGACGAGGCCTCGACGAATCCGCCGGGGTCTCGTCGCGTCAGACGCATCCGTCCGTAGAACTCAAGCGTGAGCAGTTCTCTCGATGCTATGTCCGAGTTCCTGTTCAACGCCGAGATGGCCTTTGCGGGAGCGGTATGCTGCCCGCCGCGCGGCTGAGCTGCGTTCCGCACGATCCCGGCAGGTTCGCGGAGCAGATCGACGATCTGCTCCGCGACGAAGCAGATGCCGCGGAAGCGGAGTTCCGGCAGCTTCGAGACCTCGGCTGAGGCTGGTTCTCCGTCGGACGCTTCCGGAGAATAGTGCCGTGGAACGGCGGATTGACTTCTGGCGCGAGCGGCAGATGTCCTGTGGGCGCTGCGATCATCGGTGGCGCGTCGATCTGGACTGGATCGATCGGTGGGAGCAGGCGACGGAGACCTGCCCCGGCTGCGGCATGACCTGCGAGCACGAGGACTCGCCCCGGGTAACGGTCGACCCCGATGACCCGGCGCTCGACGACGACCGGGTCGCGCGTTTCTTCTGGTACCACACGAGCACGCAGGCGGACTGGCCGACGCGGGACTTCGACCCGGCAGCCGGCTTGACTCCCGAGACCCGCAGGATGGCGGGCGGAGAGCGCCGGGTTTCCGCGTGGGTCGCGAGCCAGCAGGCGAAGGCCCTCCACGTCGGCACGTACGAGGCCGCTGTCCACAATATGCTGCGTCGGAGCCGTGACCAGGCCGACCAGCGCAGCCAGTTCTATCTGTATCGGGTCCGTCTGAAGCCATCCGGCGTGGTGCGGAAGAGGTGGCTCGTCGACCCCGGCAACTTCGTCGGCGATGTCGTGCTCGACGAGGTCTGCCCGCCGGGCGTCGACGTCGCCCGCTACCTGAACTTCCACGAGGATCCGGGAGGGCTCTCGCTCGCGCTGGGGAGGGACGCGATCGCCAGTGTTCAGCGGATCGCGGTTCCGCTCCCCGACTCCTGGGATGGCGGGTGGGTGCGTGATGCCGTTGCGGCTCTCGAGGTCGTGAGCGGCACCGTCGTCCCGGCGAACGGCACGCCAGCCCGCCGCGTGCGGCCGTCATCGCCACGAGCCGTCCTGGGCCGAGAGCTCGGTGCGTCCCTGGCCGGCAGACTGCCGGTCAACCTCCAGGACCAGTTCACGTCGGCCTCGGCGTTCGCAGAGGGAGAGGATCCAGAGCAGTGGGCGCGACGGACCAGCGGCCTGGCCGGCCTGATCGCCGATCCGACTCACGTGCTGGCTGCGCTCGATCGGCAAGATCCCTGGCAGGTCTGAGAACGGCCTGTCCCCTCCTCAGGGGCAGGAAGCCCTGAGGTCGCTGTCGGGCTTCGAGGTTGACGCCGCCCTGAGAGGGTGTTTACGCAGGTTAGGCTCGATTAGAGCCTTTCATCCGTGTCATATTTTGAGGCGTATGGTCGGGTGAGCGACTATCGAGCCTCCTGAAGCTGCGAACTCGACTGTCCGCCTCATCCGATCTTGTGACCTGAAGTTTGTCTGGTTCGAAAAGATCGCAGAAACGCCTGAAAGGCGGCGGGATGATGACTTCCGGTGCAGTCCATGATCACGCTACGACGTGAGCCAGCGGAAGCCATACCCCAGCGACCTGTCCGACGCCCGATGGGCCCTGATCGAACCGACGTTGACGGCCTGGCGGAAAGCCCGGCTCGACCGCAGGCCCACCGGCCAGCCACCCAAAGTCGAGCTCCGTGATGTGTTCGACGCGATTCTCTACCTGAACCGCACAGGAATCCCCTGGAAATACCTCCCGCACGACTTCCCGGGCCACGGCACCTTCTACTTCTACTACCCCGCCTTGCGTGACGAAGGAATCTTCGCCCAACTCAACTACGACCTCACGGGATTAGCCCGCGTGAAGGAGGGCCGCAAGCCCGAACCCACCGCCTCCGTCATCGACACCCAGAGCGTGAAGACCTCCACCAACGTGCCCGTGACCAGCCAGGGAACCGACGCAGACAAGAAGATCGTAGGCCGCAAGCGCGGCATCCTGACCGACACACTTGGCCTCATCCTCGCTGTGACCGTCACCGCCGCCGGCCTCCACGAAAAGGCCCTGGGAATACGCCTCCTCGACCAAGCGAAGGAAACGTATCCGACCATCTCCAAAAGCTGGGTCGACACCGGTTTCAAGAACGCCTTTGTCGAGCACGGGGCGAAGCTCGGAATCGACGTCGAAGTCGTCAACAGGAACCCCGGAGTTCGCGGATTTCACGTAGTGAAAAGACGCTGGGTGGTGGAGCGGAACATCGGGTGGATCATGATGCACCGACGCCTCGCCCGAGACTACGAAACCCTCACCGCCAGCTCAGAGGCCATGATCCACGTCGCGTCCATCGACAACCTCGCCAAGCGCATAACAGACGAGACCACACCAACCTGGCGAGGAACCTACTAGGGCATAACCGGTAATTCGCCTAGATCAAACGCCCTCTCAGAAGGGCAGCGGCTCGGAGCTCAGCGAGTCGGCGTATCCCAGGGACCACCGTCCGGGAATGGTCGCGCAGATTGCATCCAAGTCCGTGCGGGTGCGGCCCCGAACATGAAGCCAGCTGTGGACGTCCAGGCCGTCTTGGCGCAGCAGCTTGCCCGGCGCGGAGAACCAACGCACGGGAAAGTCCTCTGGACCCGTCCACATCGGGTAGTCCGGCAGTGGAACCTGCTGGAATTGCTCAGGCACCTTCCTGAGCAGGTCAACAGGCAACTCGCAAGCGTTGTACAGCTGTGCCTCCCCGCCGAACAGTGCCTCGCTCAGTACGAGCTCGACGCAGGCCAGGGACACTCGGTCCATGAACGGCACCCAGCCGTGACGCGCCTGAACGAGCACCGGGGGATCCTCCTGATCAAGGTCAGTAAGGCGCACGCCCCAGAAAGCACAGCCCTGGTTCTCGCTACGGAACACGAGGACACCGCCGCACTCGTCATGCACGAACATCTCGTGAGGCGGCAGCAGGGGGTCCTGATTGGCGACCAGGTCGGGCCGAGTGCCTACGAGTGCATAGACCTCATGCAGCGCGGCCGGCAGCGAACAACCGAGCGTCGCCTCGGCCCGTGCCAGTTCCGCCGTAAGAGAGCCGACGCCTTCGACCAACGGCTCGCCCCAAGCGGCAGCAAAGCTGCGGATAAACGTCCAGGCCCGGTCCCGGTCGGAGACTCCGCCGTCCAGAGCTTGGGCCACGTCGAAGATGCCACGCATGCCACGACCGTATCGAAAGCTCAAGCCGCATCACCAAGCGGCCCTGAGGTTGCCGACCAAGATCGTGTTACGAGCTCTGAGCACCCTGCTCACCCCGACCGGCCCCGATTTGAGACTGCTGGCGTCCATGGCCGCCTGGACCTGGCCCGGCACTCGCTCGGACGGCCATGAGGCCGCGCACATCCTGATCACCCGCCCCCCGGCCCTGGCTGGCCAGGACACCGCCGAGACGGCCGAGACGTCCGAGGGCCGTATGCGGCGGCTGTCCGCCAGCCTGGGCGGCCTGGCCTGCGCTCGCGAGATCGTCCCGGAGTTGGAGTGCTGCCTGCAGATCGTCGGCGACCAGGTGCTGCTGCACGTGCCCGGCATCTCCCGCTGGCTGGGACTGCCCACCCGCCGGCCCTGGACCGACCTCGTGGCACGCACAGGAGAGGCGGTCCTGCTTCTGGGACTGGATCTGCTGCCGCTGTCCGCCGACGCCGCGCAGGTCGATGCGTACCTGGATGCTGCGCTCGCCGCGGACCGGCTGCTGTTCGGCCGCGCCCGTACCCGCTGAATCCGCAGCGTCCCGCAGCACCCGTCTGTACGCGGCACTGGCGATGCTGATCATGTGTGTGACAACCGCCGGGGCCTGTACCGGATTTGTGCTGAGCGGCCCGTTGGGTGCCGGAGCCGGGGCTCTCGCCGGTGTGGGAGCGCTGCTTCTGTGCGCGAGGATCGTGATCACGCTGTGCTCTTTGCAGACGGAGCGTCATCTCAAGCGCTTCGCGGTGGGCGACGGGAAGGCGGAAGCGGTCGCCGATGCCGTCCTGCGGACCGTCACCCTGTACGAGGCCGTGGTCTTCCCCCTGACGAGCGGGGGAGTGAGCACCGTGGAGCGGCAGGCCCGGCGTTCGATCGCCTACCAGTTCGCCGCCCACGACGACCTGCCCCTGTCCGTGCGGGTCACCGCGGCCGAGACACTCGAAGCCCTCGACCACGGCCAGGACGTGCAACGCACCCGCGTCGCCCTTGGAGCGCTGGCCCAGGCGGTCCGTGAGTGCCGGGCCGGCTACGTCAGCGTCCACGACGAACAGACTTCCTGACCGGCGCACAGCGAGCAGCTGCTCACGCTCGTACGGCGCTGCTGAGGCGACGCACACGATGGGGTCTGCCTGCGACGGCCGCAGGGGTTCCATCGTTCTCCGCCCCCCCCCGGCGGCGAAGGAACAGGCGCGTCAGTGCCTGACCTGTCGGGGAGCTTGGTGCCGTTCTGCCCGGCGGAGTGATGTGGCGCTGAATCGTGCTGCCAGATCACGTCTGGGCTGTCACTCTGAGGGCCGTGAGTGATGTTCAGCGTGATGGTGACGACTTCGTTGATCAGCTTCCGGCTCTTCGCCGGGAAGCGATGGATCGCGTCGCTGAGGAGCTGTATCAGTGGTTGCCGTTGGACAAGTACCGCGAGATGCACCTGTGGAACGAGTACAACGACGGCATCACAGCGCCGGAGCCTGCCGGTGTCCGTCTTACGGACACCGCTCTCGCGCTTTCAACGGCCAAGGACCCCGTCGCTGTGGCAATGCTCCAGGAACTCGAAGAGGTCGCGGAGGAACATGCAGCGGGCCGACTTGCTGAAGGAGTCGTGCAGGTGCGCCCAGCGTGGCCGCCCGGTGGCGACGTCACCCTGCTGTTGTTCACCAGCAACTGGTGGAGCCTCGCCGCTCGCCGCCCTCAGGGACCTGTGGTGGTGATGATCGACGGAATCCTCGGCCTGTATGACGTGACCAACAATCCCCAGGCCACCGCGCCGGTGGCCAGGTTGTCCGACTGACCCGGATCAGCGCCGTGTGTCGCCTGCGGCCTGGTGGTGAGGCGGGTGGAGGAGTTGCTGGCTGGCGTGACGTGTTCACGGGCGTGCCGCACATCCCTCACGCGGATGCGTCACGGTGGCAGGGGGTCGGGCAGGCCGTGCGACGCGGTCGTTACGGCTGGGCGTTCGGATTCGTCGTACTGCGGGTGGGCGTGCTGGCAGAGGGCCTACCGCCGCCTGGGCAGCGTACCCCTCGCTGTTGGCTCCGCGGGGGCAGCCGCGCGATCCGGCGGGGTACTCCCCGAAGGTGATCTTCTCGTCGTCGTAGGCGAAGGTCATGGTGGCGGCGAGCGTTTCCCACCGGTGGGTGCTGCGCTCGCAGCGGTCCAGCAGGATTTTCAGGGTGACGTCGGGTTCGTGGCTGGTGAGGACTTCGTCGGCGGGGATCTGGCGCAGGTGGTTCAGGGTGCGGTAGCGGGACTTCACGACGGCGCGGTAGACCTCGCAGCGGGCGGTGATTTCCTCAGTGGCGGGGGAGTTGAGCCAGGACTGCAGGACGGCCGCGGGGTCGGGGTGTTTGCGGAGTTCGTCGTCGACCAGCCGCACCACACCGTCGTCCTCGTCTTCGGGCACCGGGACGGCGGCCGCTGCGGCCAGGAACCAGTCGGGGCCTCCGGCCTTTTCGGCGATCCAGGCCAGTTCGGCGGGGTGCAGCGTGTCCAGGATGTCCGCGACGGCGGTGTGCGGGGTGTTCGGGTTGGAGGCGAGGGCGGTCAGGGCCTGGACCCGGCGGTGTTCGTGGTGGCGTTCCAGGAGCCGGGCCGGGCGGTCGTGGTCGGGGTCGACGTTGTCGAGGACGCGGATCAGGGTCCGGCTCGGCGTGGGGGAGACGACAGCCGGTTGACCGAGCCGGGCGAGCTGTGCGCAGGCCCTGGCGAGGTGGTCGGGGGTGGCGAGAGCGTCGGCGGCCGAGTGCAGTTGGTCGGCGGCGAGGTCGGCCAGGCGCGGGTTGTTGTGGAGGCGGTGGGCGATGTGGTGCAGGGTCCGGCGGGCGGTCACCTGCGGGTTGGGCAGGTCGGCCAGCTCGGGCAGGCACAGGGCTGGAAGGCAGGCGTGCAGCAGGTCCTCGCTGAGAGCGGGCGCCGGGTCGGCGGGGAGGTCCTCGCCATCGAGGGCGGCGGCGCGAAGGCGGGCGTCCTCGAGGGCCCGCGTCTCGGCCTAGTCCAGCAGCAGGTGCTGGACAGCTGCCCCGAACACGGGGTGCGCGGTGAGCTGCGGCCACCGCTGGGGGCAGCGGGCCAGCATCGCCCAGCGTGTGTGGTCGCCCAGCTCCAGCGACAGTCCTTCTGGTACGCGGACACGGCCTCCCAGCCCGCTTCGGGCTCAGGGTGAAGGAGGTATGCGGCGAGCGGCGTGAGGCATGATTCCAGGACGGCGTCGAACAGTTGTGGCGGTACGGGCGGGACCAGCGCTGTGTCCTTGGTGCGGGTGTAGCGGTCGGGCTCCCAGTCCCGGACGACCCGCTCCACCTCGTGGTCGGGCAGGCGCGGCAGAAGCGCGATGGCCGCCTCGACCTGGCCGGGGTGCCGCGCCAGCGCGGAGATCAGCCCGGCCCAGACCCGGCGGTGCCGCAGGATGGCGGGCACGTCCGCGGCGGTCACGGGGCCATCGGCCGCCAGCGCGGCCAGCGCCTTCTCGTCCGCCTGCACCAAGAGCCGGCCGCGCAACCGCTTGGCAATGGTCCGGGTCAGCAGCGCGGCCCTGAGGGCTTCCTCCCGCCACCGGTCAGCCTGGTCGTCGAAGCTGCCCTGCCTCGTCGCCGAGGGTGGCCCGGCCAGGCGCCCCCTGCCCGTTGAGGAAGCTTCCGGTGCGGCTGAGCAGTAAGAACTCCTATCGCAATGACTTCAGGCGTCGCCAGCAGATGAGTGCGCATCCGAGGGTGAGGAAGGCTTCGTGGATGTCGTCGCGTATCTCCCAGCGGATCCGCAGGCGGCGGAACCAGTGCAGGTGGGCGAACGCGCGCTCCACCACCCAGCGTTGGGTGCCCAGACCGGAGCCGTGTTCGGTGCCGCGGCGGGCGATCAGCGGTTTCACGCCGAGTTCCCGGACCAGGCGACGGTACTTGTCGTGGTCGTAGCCGCGGTCGCCCAGTACCACGTCGGGGCGGCGCCGGGGCCGGCCCACCTTGCCCCGCACGGGTGGCACGGCCTGGAGGAGCGGGATCAGCTGGGTGACGTCGTTGCGGTTGCCGCCGGTCAAGGTGGCGGCGAGCGGGATGCCGGTGGCGTCGGTGATCAGGTGGTGCTTGCTGCCCGTCCTGCCCCGGTCGACGGGGCTTCGTCCGGTCTTGGCTCCCCCTTTAACGCCCGGATGTGGGAGCCGTCGACGGCTGCCCGGGAGAAGTCCAGGGCGTTCGCACTGCGGAGCTCGGCGAGGAGCACCTCGTGCAGCTGGGGCCACACGCCGGTCTCGGTCCACTCGGCCAGGCGGCGCCAGCATGTCATGCCCGAGCCGAAGCCGAGTTCCTGCGGCAGGTGTTCCCAGGAGATCCCGGTGTGCAGCACGAAGAGGATGCCCTGGAACACCAGCCGATCGGGATGCCGCTTGCGTCCTGGATGCCGGGTCCGACGCTCGACTTTGGGCAGCAGCGGCTCGATGACCGCCCACAACTCGTCATCGACATCCCACGGCTTCGGCCGAGCCACCCTGCACCCCCGGATCATCAGTCCCGCAATGATCCAACCACCTCGAAGATCATTTCGTTAGGAGTTCTAACTGGCGTCGGCTACGTCGCTTTCGTCGTGGTCATGTTCTCCCGGGCGATCGTCGGCTGGTTCGCCCCTGGCGCGGGGCAAGCGGGCCCCTGACGCTTTATGCTGCCGCGACCGTGCTGGGGCTCCCGCTGGTCCGAGCCTGTTCATCATGCGGATGCGTGCCGGGAGATAGCATCCAGCCTCACGCACCTCGCCACGCTGATCGATCGGACAACCTGTGAGTGCTGCTGGTTCCGGCGGGCGGATCCAGCCCGCTCGCCCCGGTGACCCTTCTCTTATCGGCCCCTACCGCGTAGTGGGTCGGCTCGGTGCAGGCGGCATGGGAGCCGTGTATGCGGCGCTCGCCGACAGCGGGGAACGCGTGGCGGTGAAGGTGATCCATCCCGTTCAGGCTGGCGACCCGGAATTCCGGGCCCGCTTCCGCCGTGAAGTGCGACTCTCCGCCCGCGTCCAAGGCCCGTTTCTGCTGCCGCTTCTCGCGGCGGATCCCGATACCGACGCTCCCTGGCTGGCCACCGCCTACGTCCCGGGCCTCACTCTGGCCCAGCATTTGACCACCCACGGCCCGCTGACCGGTGGCACCCTGTACGCCTTCGCCACCGGGACCGCGCAGGCCCTCGCCGCGATCCATGCCGCAGGTGTCGTGCACCGGGACGTCAAACCGCAGAACGTACTGCTGACCCCGGCCGGACCCCGCATGCTGGACTTCGGCATCGCGCACGCCGCCGACGGCACGAGCGTCACCCGGACCGGCATACTGACCGGCACCCCGGGCTGGATCAGCCCCGAGCACTACCAAAGCGGCGTCACCGCAGCAGAGGGCGATCTGTTCGCCTGGGGCGCGCTCGTGGCCTACGCGGCAACCGGCCGCCTTCCGTTCGGCAGCGGCGCTCCCGAAGCGGTGGCCTACCGTGTCACCTTAGGCCAACCGGATCTGAACGGGATGCCCGAGGCGCTCAAGGAGATCGTGGACCGGGCCCTTGCAAAGGAACCCGCCGAACGGCCGGACGCTACCGAGGCGGCCGAGGCCTGTGCACGGCTGCTGGCCGCCCAGCCCACCCAGATACTCAACAACCCCGCCTCCACCGAGGCGGGCAACAATCCGACGCTGAGCGGGGAGCTGGTTACGGCACAGTGGTCCGTGCCCACTCCGGAAGACCTCCCCTGGCCCCAGCCTGCTGGCGCCCCTGGGAAGTCCCGGCGCCGAGCCCTTGTAGCAGTGCTGGTCACGGCAGCCGTCGTCGGTGCAAGCGTGGGCGCAGCCATGGCCTTCCGCCACGATCAGAGTCCAGTGACCGCCGGTTCCGGCGAGGACTCTTCGGCGGCCGCCGCGGGAAATCGTGACCCCAACACCGCAGTTGGCGCATCGCCTGCGACCGTGCCCGATGCCGGTGTAACTGGCCAGGCTGCTCCCGACCCACGCGCGGTTCCCGTCCCTGCCGACCCGCTGGCCGGCGTGGCCTATCCCGCCTTCACCCGCTCCGACGACGAAACCCAGCCCGTCCCCGGAGAGTGGAGCGCCAGCCAGGGCGCCGGCGGCACGGCGGAAGTCAACGCCGCGGCGGCCATACGCGATCGGATGACGGCCATGCTCGCCACCAAGGACATGTCCTTCATGACACCCACGGTGACGTTCAACCATGAAGCGCAGACCGTGATGGTGACCGGCGGTCCCATCTCCACCCTGACCGATGACTACAAGGAAGTCTTCCGCCGGGCCGGCGAGATGGCCGCCTGCATCACCCTGGCCCACCAGCTCAAAGACGCACCCACCGGCTGGCCGTACGGCCGGTTCTCCGTCTACTGGAAGGACTACGACGGCCAGGACGAGGCCACCATCCTTGGCTTCGGGAAGGCCACCGACGGCTGCTACACCGAGGAAGCCGGACAGCGCCAGGGCACAGACGAAGGCATCGTCACCGCCCAGATACCCAGCACCAACAAAGACGAGGTGCGCATCGCCGGCAGCCTGGTCAAAGCAATCACAGCCGCCTGGAACACACGCGTCTCCGAGGGATACGGCCTGGAGCCCTTCGACCGCGACGACGCCATCACCCTCGGCTTCGACCCCGTCCAGAGGATCATGTACGTCTGGGCCTTGGATGGTTCAGGCGCCCTGGCCGGCCGCGCCCAGCAAACCCACTTCCAGGACGTCGTTACCAAGACCGCCTGCCCCCAACTGCTGGCCGAGTACAACACTAACAAGCCGTGGGACTACACCCACTGGGCCATCGCCGCCTACCAGGGAAACAGCGCATGGCCCCAGCTTTTCACCTCCGGCAACTGCCTGCCCACCGATAGCGGTCCGTGACACCCCTCAGCCCGTAGCACCTGCTGCCGGGGCGGTAGTCGGCGAGTCCCGGAAACGCTGAACGGGTTAGGGAGAGGGTGTTGCGTCGATAGGTGCTGTCGGGGACGTGCGAGATGTAGACGACGGGCTACCTGCCCTCCATGTGGGAGTGTTCGACTCGTTCAGCATCGGGCTCGCCCTCTGTTTCCCCGTCGAGGGCATAGAGCTCGTAACACGATCTTGTAGAGGTGTCCTGGTCGGGCGTGACCGATGTGATGATTCGGCCGTTCGTGATGTGTGAGCACCCGGCCGTGGATCGTGGACGACGACTTGTGGGCGTTGGTCGAGCCGTTGCTGCCGCCCTGGCCGCAGAAGGCGCCGGGCCCGCGGCCGGTGGACGACCGGCTATGTCTGCAAGGGATCCTGTACGTGCTCCACAACGACATAGCCTGGCAACTCCTGCCGCTGGAGCTGGGGTTCGGCTCGGGGCAGACCTGCTGGCGCAGGCTGGAGCGGTGGCAGCAGGCCGGGGTCTTCGGCCAGCTGCACCGCATCCTGCTGGCCGAACTGAACGCGGCCGGCGAACTCGACTGGTCCCGCGCGTGTGTGGACGGCTCCCACATCCGCGCGAAAAAAGGGGAGCCGACACCGGCCCGTCGCCGGTCGACCGGCGGAAGACAGGCAGCAAACACCATCTGATCTGCGACGGACGCGGCACCCCGCTCAAGGTCATCACCACCGCGGCCAACGTCAACGACGTCACCCAGACCCTCGCCCTCGTCGACGGCATCCCGCCCGTGGCCGGACGGCCCGGCCGTCCGCGCCGCCGCCCCGACTCTTTCCTCGGCGACAAGGGCCACGACTCCAACCCCAACAAGCGTGAGCTGCGCAAGCGGCGGATTCTACCGGTCATCTCCCGCAAGGGCGCCCCGAACATCCAGGGCCTGGGCAAGCTCCGCTACGTCGTCGAGCAGACCTTCGGCCTGCTTCAGGTGTTCGACGGCGTCGGAGTGGATCAAGTTGAGTCCTGGCAGGCTGCCGTAGCGGGAGAGGGCGCGTTCGTGCTGGGTGGGGGAGGCCTCAACGGCGTCGCGCGTACCAGGTAGGCGGCGTACTCGCCGATCCCGGAGCTGATGGTGAGGACTCTCTTGCCGGAGAGGTCGCCCAGGACCTCGGCACCGGGGCCGGCCGGCCAGAATCCCCAGCTGATGCGGTCGGCATCGACTACGGCGGTAGCTCGGTGGATGTGGTGCCTGCCGTACGCGGTTCAGGCAGTCAGGTTCTGCTCGCTCGCTGAAGACTTCTCCGATCGAAATGGGGCTACGGGCGCAGGGCGAAACAGGCCAACCGGTCGAGGTCGACGACCGTCGCGGTGGACCAGCGGGAGGTCAGTAGTTCGACGTCGGACGCGGTGATGCCCAGGCGCTTGAGGGGATCGTCGTCGGTCCGCCGGTCGGCGAGCTCGGTGACGACCCAGAAGATGCCGCCGGGGACGAGGAGTTGACGGAGCCGGTCCAAGAAGGCGTTCTTGTCGGTGATGAAGCGGAATGCGAGCCGGCAGGTGATGACCGCGTACGCCGGATCGGGCAGCGTGCCAAGGTCGTCGGTGGCGAAGTCCATGACCTGGAACCGAGGTTGATCGGTTGTCCCCGGCCCGGTGCCGGAGGCGAGCGCGATGGCGCTGGGCGCGCAGTCGATGCCGGTGGTCCGGTATCCGAGGCGATTGTGCAGATGGCGGGCCAGGGATCCGTCACCGCATCCGATGTCAAGGGCCGGCTGGCCGTGGCCTGGGTCAAGGTGTTCGGCAAGGAGTCGCACTTCGGTGTCGTTGATCTGCCGGTAGCGGCGTCCGGCCGCCCACAACGGTTCCCAGTAGGCGGCGGGGGAGGCGGTCACTGGTCCGTCCCTTCGGGTTGATAGGCGGGGCGGTCCTGCTGGAGGCGCCACAACTCCTGCATCAGACCCCCATCGAGCGCTGCACCGGCTGGCTCATGTACCACCGACGCCTCGCCCGCGACTACGAGACGCGCCCTCACCGATCCGAAGCCATGATCCACCTCGCCATGATTGACCTCATGGCCCGCAGACTCACCGGCGAAGCCACCCCCAACTGGCGCGGGACCTGGCCCGGTACCAAACACCAATCACAGGACTAAACGCTCGCTTACTCGGGTGCCCTGGGGTGGAGACGATCAGCCGAAGCGGCGGAAGAGCTCTTCAAGGTAGTCCTCCAGTCTGCTTGTGAGCAGGGCTGATGTCAGGTCATTGCGTCCCAGTTCCCGCCAGGGAACCGCGACCTTTTCGGCATCCGGGGCGAACGCGAGCGCATCCAGGACGCGCCAGTACAGGTGAGCGGCCGGGTCCTCGCTCAGCGTGCCGCCGGAAGCCAGATATCGATCAGCCAGCAGCATTCCCTCCTGCGCGCCGTGCAGGAGGGCCAGAGCCGTGGAACAGTGCGCCACGTCCAGATCGGCCGGTCCCCAGGACGTCTCCACCCAGTCAACGACACCGGTGATCTCCAAACGGGCGCCCTGCCCGCTGAAGAGCACGTTGCCGGGGTGGAAATCACGGTGCAGGAAACAAGGCCGGTAGTCAGGGGCATCGCACCGGATGATGTCCACTGCGCGCTGCCACACGTCCGGCCGCCCGGTAGATTCGGGGAGCCGCACCCGGTCAGGGGAGGTCCAGGCCTGGTACACCCGCGGCCGTGCCTCGACAGGGACGTGTATCTGGTGAATGCGAACGAGTTGGCGGGCCAGTAGTTCGGCCCGAAGCTCCGCTCCCTGCTCACCCAACCGCACAGTGCCGGGCAGCAGCGACATCAGCAACGACGGGTGGTCGCAGTGCACCGACGTCGCATCAAGACCGCGGAAGGCTGCCACCGGTACGTCGGTCTCGCTGAGCAGACGCAAGATATCCGCTTCGCGAGTGAGCAACCCCTTCGCATGCTGAACGAAGAATGGCTTCACGAACGATCTCAGCACCAGCCACTGCGGCTCTCCCGTTCCGCTGATGCGCAGACGCCGCATCTCCGAAGTCCATCCACCACGCAACCGCTCGACAGCGTCAACGCGCGCGCCTCCGCCTACACGTTCCTCCACCCAGGCCCGCGTGTTGGACCAGCCTCGGTCATCAACGTCCGCGCCCGCGACGGCCGCACCCTCGTTCGCAACCATGCACACAACCTATCGATCACCGCAGCCACGGTCCCTGGGATCACAAACACGCACTGGGCAACCTGAATCTCGCCCGCACTGTGGTGCTCCGTCTCTGCTCCGGCCGTGGTTGGGTCGGATTCGGGCATGCGGCGCATCCGCTATGCGGGGGGAGTGTCCGTGACCGCGGGCGGAGCCGTTTCCGTTGCGGGTGCCGGAACATCGTCTGTGGGGATGTGTTCCTGTCTCCATGGCAGGAGCAGCGTGCTCGACCCGGCAGTGTGGGCGGTGCGGGGAGGTGCGGTCCATCATGCAGCGTGCCTGCGGGGACGAACCCGACCTGTGTGCCCAGTGCTATCGCGTGTCCGACCGCACGTGCTTTCAATGCGGCCGTACTCGCCGCGTGGCGGCGATCGTCCGCGGCAAGCCGCTGTGTCCGGGCTGCCACGAACGCCGACCGCGGTCGTGCGCGATCTGCCACCTGCCCCGCAAGGTGCAGGCTGAATGGCCCCTCGGCCCGGTCTGCAACACCTGCTACACCCGGGTCCGCCGCGCGCCGGCCACGTGCAGCGAATGCAGCCAGAAGCGCCCACTGATCGGCCGCAGCCTGGACGGAGCTGCCTGCTGCGGCCCGTGCTCCGGGGACGGCCCGGCCTACGAATGCCGAGGTTGCGGCAACAGCGGACTGCTCTACCGCCGCGGATTTTGTGCCCGCTGCGCCCTCGACCAGCGCTTAACCAGCCTGCTGGCCCCCGACGCACCCTGCGTCCCGGAGCAGCTTGCCCCCGTGCGAGCGGCGCTTCTGGCTGCAGGCCGACCCGTGACCGTGCACCACTGGCTCGACCTCGACGGTGTCGCCGACCTATTCGCCGCCCTGGCAACAGGACGGACAACGATCACACACCGGGACCTGGATGAAACCTGTCAGACAAGCTGATCACCGCATACGCCCGCGATCTCCTGTCGACCGCCGGTCTTCTGCCGACCCGCCATGAAGAGGTGGAACGTCTGCCTCGCTGGGCCGACCATGCCCTCGCGCAGGCCCCAGCAGGGCACCGGCAGATCGTCAGCCCTTTCGCGCACTGGTATGTCATCCGCCGCCGCCACCACCGCCACCGCGACCGAAGCCGCCGCGGCCAAGGGCTGGGCGCTTCGTCCCTGGCCCGGACCTGCTCCCTCATCCAGCGTCCGCTGGAACTGCTGGCCTGGCTGGTCGGCCAAGGCATCGCCCTGGCCGACCTCAACCAGCCGGCCCTCGACCGCTGGCTGTCCCAGGGCAAGCGCCACCGCGGGGACATCCGCCAGTTCCTGCAGTGGGCACACCGCCACAAAATGACCCGCGACCTGAACGTTCCCAAGTGCCGGGTAGAGCAGCCCAGCGTCTTCATCGAGGACGATGAGCGCCTGCAGCAGCTCCGACGCCGCGTGCACGACGAGACCATCCCGCTTCCCGCGCGAGTGGTCGGCAGCCTCGTCCTCCTCCTCGGCCTGCAGATCAGCAAGATCCTCCGGCTCACCACCGAGGATGTCTCGGTGGACGGAAGCACCATGCGCCTGCATCTGAACGGCCACTACGTGGAGTTGCCGCCCCGTATGTCAACCCTCGTCCGGCAGCGCCTGGAGCAGGCCGAAGCCGCTTGGGAGAACAACCGCTCCGCCAGCACCACCCCGTGGCTCTTCCCGGGCCACAACCCGGCTCGTCCGCTGTGCCTGCAGTTGATCCAGCTTCAACTCCGCAAGCGCGACCTCAAAGGACTCGCCGGTCGCAACACCGCCCGCCTCGCCTTGGCCGCCAACGTTCCTGCGTCAATCCTCGCTGAAGTCACAGGCACCAGCGTGAACAATGCGACCCGGTGGGCGACCCTGGCCAAGCGCGACTGGACCGGCTACATCAGCAGCCGGCGAATCGGCGGCTAAGAACTCGGTTTCTCTCATGGGTGAGCCCCGACATCATGGTCTTCGGTAGGTTCATGCGAGAGGACGAGTACAGCGGGTGTCTGGAGACTGGCAGACAGATCTGACGGAGTTGTGGCAGCAGCGTTGGCCCCGTTGCTCTCCGGTCGGGTACAAGCTCCGCGACCCGTATCGGGATGTCTGGGTACGTTTTCACAGCCTGCCGGAGTCGAAGCGCTACCCGGAGGACGAGAGCGAGTATGCCGTCGTCCTGGAGCGTTACAACACCGTCCTCGACGAGTTGTTCGCTGGTGCGGACGTGTACGTCATCACTCCGCTCTGGACGACCGAGGCCGAGGTTCCGGCAGTGAAACCCGGGACGGGGTATTGGCAGAGCCTGCTGGTGGAGGACGATCCCGACCCTGAGTTCCGCACGTACTGCCACCTCTTCGCCACCCGCCGGCCCTGGCAGCGCGGATGCATCGACGACTTGCTCCGAGATACCGCCGACGACAGGGTGGCGGGATTCTCATCACCGACACCCGCATGCAGCGCATCCACCACCCCTACGACGGTGGCGCCGACGTCTTCCTCACCACACCCGAAGAACGGGACCGGATGCGCAATCGGCACGCCGACTGGCTTTCCAGTCATCCCTCGGGCCTCTGACCGGCTCGGATCGCCGCCCCGCTCAAAACGGTCTTCACTGCAAGTAACGGGTTGAGAGGCTCCACGAGTTCCCTGGTGGCGACGGCCACGAGGCGGGCGGGTGCATCACCCTCCAGCAGCGCGCTAACGTACTCAAGGGCCTCCGAGGGCGAAAGCACAGGCAGCCTCTGGCGCAATGTCCGCACAGCATGCATCCGTCCGCGCGTAGCGGCGACTCCGCGGAGCGCATCGTGTAGATCGTCCACTGCAGTGCGCACCGGCAGGCCGCGTATCCGAGCCCGGTAGTCGGCCTCCCACTCCCCGGTCACCGAGGAGACGACCCCGATCTGGTGCAGTCCCCCGTCGACGCGGTCGACCAGATACGGCCCATTGCCAATCAGCGCGTACTTCGGGTTCCGGGTGCATACGAAGTCCTCGGACTGCCAGGAGACGATCCACACCAGCTCGTGCTCCTCGACACGGACCACAACCATCTTCACCGAGTCCGTGCTCACAGCCCGCCACTGCTGATAGTCGCGCTCCAGCTGGTCCTCGACTGCCCGAACGGCGGCTTCTCGCTCGATCACGCGTGCAGCATCCCGTACCGATCCGGTTTCGACCAGCGAATTCCAACAGCTCAGGGCTACGCAGAAGGGGCCAACGGGCCTTCTCGCCCAGGAATACAGCAGCTGAAGAACAAGTGCTCTGCGCCAGTAGCAGGGCCCTCCATCGAGTCACCGAAGACGGATCCGAGCTAACGCAGGGCTGGGTGGACAGCAACGACGCCATCGCATGGCGCCAAGAGGTGCAGTTGATCCGTGAAGCGCTGGACACAGGCGACTGACGACGGTCACGCATAGTGATGGAACCACGGAACTTGGCTCTGTCGCTGATTTGGGGTCGGCACCCAATTGATCAAGGTGACAGGAGTATGCGCCGTCGCAGGAGGTCGAAGTTGGCCCGGCCGTACGTCTGTCTCTTCAGCAGCTTGATCCTGGTGACGTTGCCCTCGACCGCTCCCGACGTGAAGGTGGTGGTCAGGGCAGCGAGTACTGCTGCGCGGTCGCGCCGTATGCCGGCGGCCAGGGTGCGGAGTTCTCGTTGTCCGTCGAGGCGGACGTTGGCGAGCCAGACGTCGAGGGCCAGGTGCTCGCTGCGGCGTTCGCGCACCATCGCGGCCAGGCGCCGGGCGTATTCGGTGGTTGTGGCCAGTGCGGGGCTGCGTTCACACAGTTCGTCGAGGCACTTGGACTCAGTGTCGGTGAGGTGCTCGGGTCGGCGCATGATCCAGTCGGTGACCCGGCGGACGGTCAGGTGGGGAAGCGGAGCATCGGTCGGGATCGTTCCGGTGCGGTAGGGCCGCAGGTGGCGGCGGACGGTGTTGATGTCGCCGCGGTAGCCGAGCTGCTGGATCTCCCGGGTGAGTGCGGCGGCGTTGGTGCAGCCTTCCATCCAGCGGTGATGCAGGTAGAGCCGGTAGTCGTCGATCACGCTGGGGCGGTGGGTTGCCGCGACGAGGAGCTGTTCGACATCGGCGGCCCGGGCGAAGCGCAGGACGGTGCCGCGGCTGAGGCGGAGTTCGCGGGTACGGGCCACCAGCGGCCGAGGCCGTCCGTGCACTCAAGTTCGCCCAGGGTGGCGCCCTGGACGGTGTCCTGGTCGGCCTGGACGGTGAGAGGTTCTCGCAGGTCGGCGCGGTGTCGTCCGACGACGCGTTCGACGGCCTCGGCGAGGTTGTGCAGGAGGTGCCAGGCATCGGCCACTTGCCGGGCCTGTGGTGCACCGGCGTGGGCGCCGTCACGGAAGGAACCGGCACGGTCTCGGCAGACAACCCTCACCTCGGGGTGTTCGTGCAGCCAGACGGCGAAGGTGTGCGCGGTTCGGTCCGCGAGGACGTCGACGGGGCGGTGGGTGTGCATGTTGACGAGGATCGTCGCGTAGGTACGGCCTCGGCGAACGGCGAACTCGTCGACACCCAGACATGGGACAGACTCCGGCTGCGGGACGGACAGTGCGCGAAGGAGGCGGAGCAGGGTGTCCTTGCCGGTGGTGACGGCCAGGCGTCCGCACAGACTGGCGTCGGCGCGTCCGCCCAGGAACAGGGCGATGTCGGTGAGCTGGGCTGTGAGGGCATTCGTACGGCGTGCGTGCCGACGCGTCAGGCCCGGGATCTGCTCGGCGAAGGTCCGACGCCCGCAGCTGCCATTGGCGCACACAAGACGACGTGCCCGCAGGTCCAGTCGTACCTGCCGACCCGCAACGGGACGGTCCGCCAGACACCGCTGGTAGTAGCAGTGCACTCGGGAGGCTCTCCATCCGCACCCCGGACAGGCGGCCGACCCCACCGTGGACCGCAGGGCAAGACGGACCTCAGCGTCCCCAAGAACAACCTCTTCTACCTCGACCTCCGGCCCCCTGACAAAGGAGGTCAGCGAGGCGAACTACATCCCCCACGCCAAGGTGATGCCCACCCGGCCTTGATCGTCACGGACCTCTAAATCAGCGACAGAGCCCAGGAAGTGGATCAGAACCGCTACTGCTTGATAAAGCCACCCTTGTCGAGGAGGCGGGACACGGCGAGGTGCTGGACGCCTGGGGCGACGACCTTCACCTGATGCGCCAGCCAGAGGCAGCCGGCGGCACTCCCTGAGCCCTGGCCTCTCTGCCCTACGGGCTTCGCCCAGCCGCCTGTGGGACTGCTCAAGTCCGTGCTGTGCGGTGCTCCGACGGCGTGATCGCCCAACGCTCTGAGCGCAGCGGCCACCTGGTTCGCTGTTCTTTCGGCGGGGGCTGTTACGTGCGCTGGCTTTCGATCTCGGCGGACAGCATGACCATGGTGTGCAGATGCGTGTAGTACGTGGCCGCGTATTCGTCGTGGATGGCGGGAAGGACTTTCGCGAATGCCGATGTCAGCCGCGTCAGCTGTCCGTGGGTCTGTTCGCTGGGCATACCGTCGTGGACGCAGGCGGCGTAGGCGTAGGCGTCCGAGTCGAGCATCACCATGTCCCGGCCCTCGACGTCCAGGCCGCGGAGGCCGGGTGGAAACGGTCGGGCCATGTGCGCGGCCATCATCTGCGCAAGAGCGTCGAGCTTCTCATCAGGCATGGGGAGATCCTGTCAGACAACCAGGTGAGCTCTGCGGTTGCAGCGTGAGAGCTGGCTGGCGACATCCGAGCTTGAGGGCAAGAGTGTCAGCTCCCTGCGCCGCGTTCATGCTCGGGTCCGTGAACGGGCCGACCACGCACCAGGAGGGCTTCCCGGCCGCCTCAGTGCGAGGCGTTGGGGTCTGACGCGTGAGGCCGGAAAGTCCTGCCCTTCCCGCTGGGCAGGTGCCTGGTGGCCGGGCCCGGCTGAGGCGGCCCGTCTGCTATGCGTCTTGCGGGGGTGAGGGCTGTGACCGGCCGGCGGGGATGAACACTGCGAGGCATCGGAACTCGCCTGTAGGGCCTTCCAAGTGTGAGTACGGGCGCCAGGTGAGTGTGTAGGAGCCGCGCAGTTCCCGGGTGTTGGCCTTGTAGGTCCCGCCGGCCCACAGCAGGGTGCCGGCCAGTTCCCGGCCTTCGTGGATGCGGAATTCTTCGTCTCGGGTGGGGATGGTGCGCTGGCGGGGGCGCCACAGCGAGGCTTCGTTGGTGATGAGCAGTGCCAGCCCGTTCTGGTCGGCACGGTCGCAGAAGCGCTCCAGCCTGGCGATGTCCCGAAGGAAGTCTCTGCGTGCCACATCGGGGGCGTTGTGCCCGCGCAGGGCGTACTCCTCGGGGGGTGCCCCTGCGGTGCCTGTCCACTGTCTGGTGACGTACTTGAATTCGATGGCCGTGCGTCCGCTCTGGCCCAGGCACAGCAGGTCCAGGTACTCCGACGTGTCGTTCCGGCGCACTGGAACCTCCAGGCGGCACCTGATCTCCTGTTGTGCCGCCTCGCTGACCGCGAGAGCGAAAGAGTGCTGGAGATCGGCCTCGGAATGGAACACCGGTCGACGGGCCCGCAGGCGTTCCAGGACGTCGTTGAGGACGACACTGCCGGCGATCGTCTCTTGGGCGTCAGGCCGAGTTGAGGACATCGGAGTGGTCACCCTGCCATTGAAGCCTGATCGGACATGAGCCCGGTTCCTTTTGAAGGGAAACGCACGGCATCGGCTTGCTTGCGGATGATCGCGGAGCCTGTCAGGGTCCCGACGTGACCGTACTTCTGGGAGACAAGAACCGGTTCGCCGCTGAGGTCGGTGAATGGGAGCACTCACTGCGCCGGGTGGACCTGTGGGCCGCGGGGCAACGGCTGACCTGCGACGACAACATGGCGTTCGTCGGGCAGTTCCGCTCCGACGTGGTGGACACGGTGGCGTGGCTGCGCTCCGGAGCCTGCTCTGCGTTGCCGTTCGACGGCCTGTCCCCGGAAGCCACACACCAGCGTCTCATGCACCGTGCTGGCGCTGGCAACGAGACCGAAGAGGAGTACCGGTTCCGCAGCCAGTTCCGGGTCTTGGGCTGGGGACCCACCACCGACAACGTGACCGCTCATCTTTTCCGTGACGCGGACCGCTTGGTGCTCACTCTTCAGTTCTGGCGCGAGGAACACCTGGTCAGGCATCCAGGCCATGCGGGCAAGGTCTTCGTGGCGGAGGTCCCGGCCGAGGAGTTCGTCGGGATCCTTGAGGATCTTGCGGCTGTGCTCGACGACAGCCAGGATCCGTCGCCCTTGAGCGGCTGAACTGCCCGAATACCGGCCGGGGCTGTAGTCCTGGCTGCTGGTCTCTACCGTGGTGGTGGAGGAGGGCTGGTGGATGGGCTCACTGTTCGAGGAGTTGGAACCTATTCGATCAGAGGAGCAGAGCTCGGCAGGCGATGTACCGCGTCCTGTTGCTCACCGGCGATCCACGCGTGCACCGTCTCGCCGAGGAAGCCTTCGATGCTGCCCGCCGTATCTATGATGCCGCCACTTCCGAAGAGTCAGAGGAGCTGACCCGCCTGTGTCGGGTTGCGGTCACAACGTTCGTGGATGCCACCCGCGAAGAGATCAAGTAGGTCGCCGGGACGCGCGTTGCTGCCGGTCCTCGTCGACGGCCGGATCAGGTCGGCCAAGGGCGGTCGCCGGACGTTTCTGGACCGGGGATGGCAGGGAAGGGTGCGTGGTACGAACACCGCCGCCCCACCGGTGGACCGGAGTGTCGAGCCCCATCGAAGACGCTCGACTGGCACATCGCAGCGGCTCTGGCCGCCTGGATGATCCGGAGGCCGGGGTGAGTGTGTCGACCGTCTTCAATCTGCTCGCCATCACCGTGTCCGTAGCGGCTCTGGTGGCGTCGCTCTGGTTCGGTGCACGGCAGGTGCGCACAGCACGGCATGCCAATCATCTGCCGGCCCTGATGGACCTGCTCTCGGAGTTCCGCAGTGTGCGCCTTCACGACCAGTACCAGTACGTGTGCACCCGCCTTGTCCAGGAACACGATCCCGATGCCGGGCTGCGGGGGCTGCCGCACGAAGTCCGCGAAATCGTCTACAACGTGGCCTACTTCTTCCAGACCCTCGCATCCCTCTACGCGATGGGCATCATCGACGAGTCGACCGCGACCCTCATGGTGCGCCGGCGCGCCGCCACCGTGTGGAAAGCCTTGCGCCCGTTCGTGGAGCGGGAGCGTCGCTTCGAAGACGTAGACCCCAACCTGCTCTCCCTCCTCGAAGCGTATGCGGAGGTCTCGGCTGGCTTCGACGAACTGCCGCCCGCGGGCGACCTCATCCGCGAACGTCACCGCTCAGCACGCCACCGACTGTGGAACCGTCGCTACCGACGAAACCATCACCTGCCCTAGAAGCGGCCGTGGTGGCCGAGAGCTCGACTGGGGCGGCAGCGGAGTAGGCGGCTACTCGACCTGCCAGCGGTGAGAGCTCGTGCTGCGTGCGGTACGAGAGTCCTGGTGGCGATCGGCTGCCGCTGCGCCCGTCGGTGTGCTGTGGTCACCGAGAGGGTCCCCACGGTGCCGTGCTGAACGGCGCCGTCGAGCCGTCGAAGGCGGGGCGGTGGCTTGCTGTCGTACACGGACGATGTGGTCCAGGTCCTCGCGGTGGGCGGTTGGGGCAGTGAGGAAGAGGTCTTCGTGTCTTCGCTGCATGGCTCGGTCGTGGGCTTGGTCGAGGGCTTGGGACATGGCCGGGATGAACGGGGGAAGCTTCGGCAGCGCCGCCACCACCCCCGGCACCACCTGAAGACGCCCCCCCCGCGTCGGCGGGGGCCACGCCCGGTTCGTCCAGTGCAAGACGGCGAGGGCCGAACCATCCCCGCGTCAGCAGGGACCACACCTCCACCGTGCGCCCCGAAGCCTTGTTGTGCGAACCACCCCCACGTCGGCGGGGACTACCTCCCCGGGCGCATTGACGCCTTGCCTATCTGGAGAGTCTCATCGCCGAGCATGAACGCGGGCAGCCCGATGGAGGTAGGGCATGAGCCCCGAGCCGGATCTGCCGGAGGAGTTGTGCGTCAAGCTGTGGACGGCCGCAGCCCGGCTGCTGGCCGGCGGAGTCGCCGCCTGCTTGCGCTGCGGCGGCACGGTGCCCCTCCGAACGGGTGGGATTGGAGGTTCTCATGGCGAGTGATGAGGCGTCTTCTCTAGGCTGCGGCGGCATGAAGAGGCGGCGTTTGGCAACCGCCTTGCGAAGACAGGTGCGGGAGAGTTCGGGTGGAGTCTTACAGCGGGCGCGGCAAGTTGGTGCGGGACCGGATTCCGCAGATCATCCGGGAGGACGGGGCCGAGCCGGTCACCTACACCGCGGGCCGGGAGGAATACCGTGGCCGGCTGCGGGACAAGCTCGGTGAGGAGGTTGCCGAGTTCCTTGAGGCGGATGAGGACTCGGCGCCGGAGGAACTGGCGGACGTGCTGGAGGTGGTGCGCGCGCTCGCCGCGGACTTGGGGGTCGCTGCGGATCAGCTGGAGAAGATCCGTGAGGCCAAGGCGGGTGAGCGGGGCGGCTTCGCGGACAGGGTCGTCTGGATGGGCAACCGCTGATTGCTGGCCGTCTTCGCAGGTTGGTACACGACTTGGTGCACAACTGCGTACGCGACTGGGGACGTTGGTGGGCACGCGGTTTATGTCTGGGGTTTGGTCAGGATGGTATGGCAGATTCCGGGCAGCGGCAGCACGGGGGCATCGGTGGCGGGGGCGAGGCCGGCCCGTCGGGCGAGGGCGGTTATCTCGTTCGGGCCGATGCCGCGCTGGAAGCTCCCCTTGCTGTGGCTGGACCAGAAGCCGTCGTGGTGGGCCGTCCAGCCGCCGTCCGCGGCGGCTTTGGTGATCTCCTCCGGTGAGCGGGTGACGGCCACGACATGGCCGCCGGGGCGGGCGAAGGACGCCGCGTCCTTGAGGGCCTGGATCCGCTGCCAGGGGTCGGGCAGCACGTTGAGGACGAACATCGAGGTGACCAGGTCGAAGCCGGTCCGCCGCGAGGTGGGTGAGGACTGCCTCCTGCCCGAGGCGGTGTCGGAACCCGTCACTAGGCTCCAGTGCCATGACCAGTGATCTCGGGTTCACCTGCTCGTGCTGCGGTGCCCACCACTTTGAGCTGCCGATGAACTACTCGGCCGAGGCCCCGGCTGCGTGGGATCCGGTGTTCGCCGACGCCGACGACTGCCTGCTCTCCTCGGACCAGTGTGTGGTCCATGCGCAGCACTACTTCGTGAAGGGCATGATCGAGATACCAATCGTCGGTAGCGACGAGCTCTTCTCCTGGGGTGTCTGGGTCTCGCTCAGCCGCGAGAACTTCTCCCGCTCGGCGGACCTGTGGGACACGCTCGGCCGGGAGGCCGAGAAGCCGTACTTCGGCTGGCTGACCACTGATCTGCCGGTCTATTCGCCCACGACACTCAATCTCAAGACCCACGTCCACACCCGCCCGGTTGGCGAGCGCCCCTACGTCGAACTGGAGCCCACCGACCATCCCCTCGCCGTCGAACAGCACGCAGGGATCACCATGGATCGGGTGCGAGAGATCGCGGAGGCCGTGTTCCACTCCGGCAGCAGCAAGGAGCGCTGATGGCCCGCACATCGATGCCGTCGATCCCGGTCGCGCCTTCCGGCTTGACCCGCAGAGCCCAGAGGTTCGTCGAAGTGGACGGCATCCGCGTCCCGATGCAGGACATCCGGCACCACCGCGACGCCTGGGCCGGGCGCGGGATTCCCGCAGCGGAGATCGACCGGGCCATGGAATTTCAGGACCGCTGGGGCGGCCTTGCCCTGCCGCCGGCTCCGTTCTACGAGGGCGGCCCGCGCATCCTGGACGCCGACCATCCCGAAGGCTCGGAAGCAGAGGGCTGGTCGTTCCCGGCCGGGAGCGGTCGGGTGTCCATGGCCTACGGATTCATGATCGGACCTGAAGGCGAGTTCGGGATTGATGCCAACCGCTGGACCCCCTTGCACGCCAACACAGATGGATGGGTGGAGTCCCTGGCGCTCGCCGCCCATGCCGGACGTTGGGCCAAAACCGTCACCAAGATCAGGGGCAGGGCCGTCGATTCCCTGGACCTCGGCGGGTACGAGCCGGTACCTGAAGTGCAGGGCCTGATCGACACGTGGTGGCGAGGCGAGGACTCGCTGATCGCCCTCTACCGCGGCGAAGCTGTTGGCCTTGACGCACCTCAATGCCTTGAGGCTCACCTCTACGCAGGCCTCGACGAGTGGGGCCTCCACGGCGGTTAGCCGCTCGCCAGCGCCTCCGGGTCTCCTTGCAGCGCAGGGGCCGCGCAGGTTCTGGAGAAATGGCTTGTTCCTAGGTCGGATGTCGACCATGATCACCCCATGGCGACCAGAAAGGGCCATGCCGTCTAGGCACCCTGCTCCGCTCTCCACTGCTCGTGCACCGCCAGCCGCCGCTCACCGCAGCGCCCGATGGCCGTGACCGACCGCCCACTCAGGAGAGCCCACCGTGCAGAAGACCGTCCTCGTTCCCTACGCCCACCTACCCCGAGCGCACCACGACCGCCACGTCCTAACCAGTACCGTCGACGTTTGCGGCACTGCCCACTGGCTGCTTGCCGAACGCGCCCCGCAGCCTGGCGGCGATGTCCGGTCCTTTGGCGCGCTGGTCGTTTCCGTCGATCCGGGCGGCAACGTCGAACTCACCGAGCTGAGCGCCGTGCGGGCCCGCTGGCCGCACCTAGACCGCCTGCCTGACGGCGGGTTTGTCGTCGCCGCGACTCGCGCCCGCCGATACGAGGACGCGAACCAGGTCCAGGTCTTCGACGCGCTCGGCCGCGAAACCTCGTCCTTCTCCGTCGGGGACGCCATCGAGCACCTGCTCGTGGACGAGGCCGGCTGTATGTGGGTCGGGCACTTCGACGAGAACCCGGTGGGAATCCGTTGCTGGAGCGCCGCGGGCCGACTCGCTTGGACGTCAGACGACGCCCACATCCCCGGTCTCTTCGACTGCTACGCCCTGAACGTGTCGGGCACCACCGCCTGGGCCTGCCCATACACGGACTTCCCGCTCGTCGAGATACGTCCCGACCGCACCGATCGGCCCGTGAGGGTGTGGGCGAATTGCGTACGGGGCGCCAAAGCGGTGGCAGTCCACGGTGAGCGGGTCGCTTTCTACGGTGGCTACGGCGAGGAGCGGGACCGACTCGCTTATGGAGAGATCAGCGAAACATCAGTCGAGCCAACGGACGCCGGGCTGCTCACCCTGTCCGATGGCTCTGGCCCTGGCCGTCGGCGGGTTGTCGGCCGGGGAAGCAGGATCTACGTCCAAGCTGAACCGTTCACCACCTGGGGCGTGTTCAACCTCAGCAGCTGATGCCCAGCGCTGGAAGGGTCACTTCCAACGCTGGCACCCCTTCTGACCGCGCAGGGAGCAAATCTCCAGCCGGTCGATGCCCCGTCCAGTGCCGTCAAAACTCGTCGACATGTTGAGGCCCAGTGATCACCGATTGCTGCCCAAAGTCATCGACAAACGCTGTCCGTCTTCATGAGCGAAGCCACATAGTTCTGCCGAACTGGCCGAACCACCCCCGCGTAGGTGGGGACCACTGCGCGAGCTGCTGGGCCGTCCACCCGCGGACCGAACCACCCCCGAGTCGGCGGGGACCACCCGAACAGCAGGGCGGGGATGCCGTCGATCCGCGAACCACCCCCTCGTCGGCGGGGACCACTCGATCACCTTGCGGATCTTGCGGGCGATGGTCGAACCACCCCCGCGTCGGCGGGGACCACTTGAACTTGGCCGGGCGGAATCGCCAGCGCCCGCGGCGCACGTACCCAGGTACCGCCGCCCGCTCTCCTTGGTACAACGACGCGCCTGCTCTCCGAACTCTCAAGCGATGAAGCCGAGAAGATCGCCCAGCTTCTCGGTGCCCAAGGTCCACCCCCCGACCAACCATGGAGCCAGCCCAGCTTCGACGATGTATAGGTTCTGCGCGAGGTCGCCGACAGCGCTGGCGCTGACAGGACCCGGTGACGGTGGCAACGGCACCGAAGCTCCTCCAAGAAGCTGACTGCCCGCCGTGACGACAGTGGAGCCCTGTCTTGAAGCACTCCGGAGCGGGTGTGCCGTGTGGAGACTTTGCCGTGCTCCAAGACGAAGCGATGAGCCCGGCTCCTTTGCAGGGAACGTGTGGATCAGGCCGTGAGGCCCGCATCGTGCCTGTTCCTGTCAGGAGAGCCGCAAGTCGATCCAGGGGATGGTGTCTCCGGGCAGCAAGTATCGCTCGGTCTCGACGAAGCCGTGCCTCAGCGCAAACCGCAGTCCGTCCTCGTTGGAGGACAGGACGACGGTCTCGATCACCTCGGCTCCCAGTTCCCGGGCCCGATTGAGCCCGCGTGCATAGAGTTCCTCGCCGAATCCCTGTCTGCGGTGAGGGGCGAGTACGCGGGCGATGACTGTGGCTGTGAGTGTTTCGTCCGTCGGCGGGCGCACGGTGCTGCAGCCCACGAGATCGTCATCGAGATACGCGATTTCCAGGTGGTTGCGCTGGGCACGTTCCCGTACCTCGTCCAGGGACAGGGAATGGGCAGGAATGATCACGTTATGGGCATGCTGCCAGTCTCTGAGCTTGGCGTCGCCGTCCGGCTGCTGGATACGAAGATCAGACATCGCAGCAGGAGACCCGAAGGCACTGCGGACATCAACTGCGTTGATGTGTATACAACGCCAGGGAAGTTCCTGATCCGGCGGTGAGCTGGTAGCGGTGCTGGTCGGGGGTGGGGTAGAGACGCTGGTGCTCGCGTTCGCGGTGGTGGGCCCAGTAGGTGTCGAGGTCGCCGTTGTCGATGAGTGCGCGAAGTTTGAGGACGGCTTCGGCGCCGTCGAGGCCCCAGTGGGCACCGGTGACGTCGAGGCGGTCGCCGATCAGGTGCCGGCACGCGCCTTCGATCGCTCCGGTGGCGATCGGCCAGCCGGCTTCGAGGGCGGTGTCGTAGCGGAGCTGGTCGAGGTGGCCGGTGAGATAGCGGACGCAGGCGTCGACTCCCTCGTGCTTGTTCTTCGAAAGCTGCTGCTGGTCGGCCTGGGCGTTTATCTCGGCGGCGGTGCGGTCGGCCTGGCCGTGCAGGACCGTGGTGAGCTGTCCGGCGACCCACGTCTGGGCGTCGGTCGTGCCGGGTTGGTGGAAGCAGTGAGCCTCCACCAATCTGAAGCAGCACGTCAGCGGTCTGGTGTGACCGGCTCTCGAAGTACTCGCGCTGGTCGTGGGCGGCTGTCTGCGGAGTAGATCGTCTGACAGAGCCGGAGGTTCGCTGGTTTCTACTCGCTGGGGTCAGGTGGCCATTTGCGGTCCGGTGCATGGATCCCGAGCTGCTGGTACGGATCACCGCGCGGCGCGCGGAACTGGATGAACTTGAAGAACAGCTGGCCAAGGAGCTGACGGAGGTGCGGGCAGAGCGAGATGAACGTGCTGTCGCCGAACGGGTTCTTGAGCGGGTGAGCGGACAGATCGCTGATGAGCGTGTTTTGGCCTCGTCGGTGCCCGCGCAGGTGGGTGGGCGGGCGGTCATGCTGATCCCACACCGCGCCTCCGATGTGAAGGAGAATGTGCTTCCGCCGGACTGCCAGCGCATTCTCGCCGCCGTGCGACAGGCCGCTGGACCGGTCATGGCTCGGCAGGTCGGCGAGATGCTGGGCGTGGACATCAGCATCCGATCCAAGCTGGAACCGCTACGCGGATAGCTGGTCCGACTGGTCGACCGGGGTGGGCTGCGGAAGCTACCCGATGGCTGGTTCACCGCACGCCTGTGGCCGGCTGCTGCTGATCACGCACTTCGTCCCGTCCGGCAGATCGTTGCCAGCGGATGGGGAGCTGCTCGGCTCTCCTGCTGGAACTCGCGATAGAAGTTGCCCATCACCGCGGCGACGGGTGCGTAGCGGACAAGGAGCGCCGTGACCGACGCGGGAACCTTTTCTGGGGGCGTCCCTTGGGCGCACGCGTTCACAAACGTCTTGCGTTCTTCCGGTGTGTGTCCGTAGAGAGCGACGGCCAGCCAGTTCACCAGGTGGGTGACGGCGTAGTGCTGGTCGTAGGTGCGGTGCTGGTCGAAGAAGTCGGCCTCGTCCCGTGTGAGGTCGAAGCGTGAGGAGAGCGCGAGGCCGTAGTCGGTGAAGAAGAGCCGCTGGCCGTCGGTGAGGATGTTCTCGAAGTGGGCGTCGAAGTGCAGAAGCCCACGAGCGTTCATGAACGCGATGCCGGCTTTCAGCTCGTCGTCGACCATGGCGCAGGCCCGCTCGGCCGCCTCGTCGCCGGCCCCGGTCTGGACGCCCAGCCAGTCGTGCAGGTTCTGCGGGATGTACTCCAGGAACAGCACCAGGCTTGCCGTGGAATGCTGGAGAGCTTCGATTCGCCGACGTACCGCTGATCCGCCTCCCCAGTAGGCGACAGCTCGGTCCACATCGGCCAGTTCCTCGGGCAGCGCCTGGCCAGAGTCTGGGATCACCCGCCAGTGGTACATCAGGGGGAAGCCCTCGTAGTCTCCCGCGACCACCCAGTTCGTCGTCATGGTGTGCGCGGCCAGCTCCCGCCAGGCCCCGAACCCCGGGCTGCCGATGGTACCGATGCCGTAGTGACAGAAGGCCGGGAGTCCGAACAGATTCGCGGTGGAGTGAACATGCTCCGGCTGTCGCTCCAGACCGGTCAGTCGTACCTGCTTGACGAAGACCTGGGTTCCCTCGACCTCCAGCAGGACCGTTTTCCCGCCGATGCCCGACCCCAGCTGTGCGCCGGCGTCCACGAACTCGCGCAGACTGCGGTCACTGCGCAGCGCCAGAGATGTGGAAACGGCGCCGTGGGCGGCCAGACGAGCATCGCGGGACAGGTCAGGGCCCTTCACTCACGCCTCCTACCGTGCCCCACTTCCTGCTCAACGGCTCCAGCAGACACCGGGACGGGGGCAAAGACCACCCTCCCACGTTGGAGCCGGTGAGATGTGGCGTAACTGGATGTGTTCCACGTGCCGTTGAGGCTGTGTGACAGGGCTTGCCCGGGATCACCTGGGCAAGCCCTCGTTGTCGGTGGCGGGCGCGAGACTGAAAGGCATGGGCAGCGACGATGAGCAGTTGCTGCGCGGCCGGATCTACGGAGCCCACCACGACCACCCGGACCCCAAGGGGACGCAGCTACGCCGAACTCGTGGGCGGACCGCTGGACAGACTGCTGCTCGGCATCACCGGCTGGAGGCCGGAGGAGATCGACGACGGGGTCTCCCTCCTCACGGAGCTCGGGCAGTTCGGCCCCGGGCCGGGGCGCTGTATGACCCGCGCTCCGGCGACCCGGCACGCTGGGACTGGGGCGGCGACAGCCCCTGACCGCCCGCCACTCCGTCGGGTGAAGACACGCCGGCGACGGAACTCTCCCCGGCCGCCCGGCGTAATGCCGTACATGGATCCGATCAACGAGGTGCACGTGCGTGAGCCGGGCCTGGTCGTCGTCGACGTTGCGACCGCCGACGACGCCACCGCGCTTGCCTTCCAGCAGATGCTCGCCGATCGGTGGGCGACGGCAACAGCCGACCGCACGACGCGGGACGTGAGTGAGCCCGGAGTACGGCTGCGCTGCTACCTGGACCTGCGCCAGCCGCTCGACTCGTAAGCGGGTGCCGCTGCGGGCACAGCGCGTCGGCATCCTCCGCAGCAGGACGGGATTCCGCGCGCCGCCCCGCCGAAGCCGGTGGGACAGCGCACTTTCGGCGGGCGAGGGTGACGTCGACCGGTGTGTTGGGGCAGTCGGCGAGCACGCTGGTGAGGGTGGTCTGTTCGGCTGGGTCGATGGTGAGGTTCCAGCGGGTCTTGATGGTGATCCAGTCGGTGGCGTAGGTGCACGTGTAGCCGGGCGAGGGAGGCATCCAGGTGGCGGGGTCCTGGTCGGCCTTGCTCCGGTTGGAGGCCGCGGACACGGCGATCAGGGCGCGTGCGTCGTCCAGGTCGTTGGCGTACGCCTGCCGCTCAAGGGCGGTCCAAGTGGAGGCGCCGGAGTCCCAGGCTTCGGCGAGGGGGACCAGGTGGTCGATGTCGAGGCCGCCCGCGGCGTCGAAGTAGCGGTCGCCGTAGGGGGAGTACCACCGGCGCCCGGTGAGCGCGCACCGGGCGCCTTGCTCCGGCGCGAGCAGCGCTTCGGCCTTGAGGGCCTCGGCCCGGGTGGAGCAGCCGTCCTTGTCGGCGTCGATCACCGGCTGGTCAAAGACGTTCACCGATCCGCGGCTTTGCGAGGCGATCGTGGGCCGGCTCACCTTCAACGTCACCCTGATCGAGACCGGAACGGAGTCTTACCGGCTGGCCCGCAGCAAGGCGAACAAGACCAACGTGCTGAGTTGAGCGCCTGCCAAGGATCAGGAACTCAGATGCTCATGCAGCATTCTCCATCCGCCTTCCTGCTGCACGATGAGGTTGGTGCCGC
This sequence comes from Streptomyces sp. NPDC090106, assembly GCF_044747265.1. NCBI lineage: Bacteria > Bacillati > Actinomycetota > Actinomycetes > Kitasatosporales > Streptomycetaceae > Streptomyces > Streptomyces sp. NPDC090106. Next base: position 43,794 of record NZ_JBIVDS010000022.1, read on the forward strand.
GCCCTTGGCCAGAGCGTTGTTCACCATCGACGACACCGCTCCAGGTAAACCGATATCGGCACACCGCGACGTCCGCGGTGACCACAGGCCACTCCAGGTCCCGGATCTCATACACCTCGTCGAGGATCTTCGTGAACGTCTTCTCGATCGCAGATCGGATCTCCTCGATTCCCCGATGCGAACCGTCCGAGAACCAGTACACGGCGTCCTCGGCGATGAACGGCATGACGCGTGAGATTTTGTGGCTGTTGTTGGCCCGTTCGTACTCGCCCATGAACGCAGCGAGCTCAGATTCCAAAGATGTCCGGTCTGTCATGCGGCCATCATGCCGACGCTCGCGTGCAGCCGTCACGCCTCTCTCGCTGCTTCGGGTGGTCCCAAATCAAGGCGCCGCCCTAGCCACGATGGCGGGGCCCGCCGCCTTCCCGGTCCTCCCCGCGGGAGGGCTGGCCGTGGATGTTGTGCGCCCCTGGTGGATGATCCGCCAGGGGCGCGGGCACGCACTCTTGTTGTTCAGTGGGTGGTGGGCTGCGGGGTGTCGACGAGGTCGGTGACGTCGAGCGGTTTCGGCTCCGCGCGGGAACGCGGTGCGGTGGGTTCGGTGAGGTTCCGGAAGAAGAGCCAGCTCAGCAGGGGCATCAGGGCCAGGGGCGCCAGGGCGGTCTGGAGGGACGTGGCGTCGGCGAGGGTGCCGATGGCGGGGCTGGCCAGGCCGCCGATGCTGACGGTCAGGCCGAGGGTGATCCCGCTGGCCGTGCCGACCCGGGAGGGGAGGTAGTCCTGGCCGAGGGTGACTTGGAGGGAGAAGGGCACGTAGAGGCAGGCGGAGGTGAGGGCCGTGAACAGGTAGAAGACCGGTCCGGGTACCCACACCACGCCCGCGATGGCCACGGCTGTGATCAGGTTCGCCCAGCGGGTGACCGTCACGCGGTCGAAGCGGCTGGCCAGGCTTCCTCCCAGCACCGAGCCGATCACGCTGCCGCCGTAGAGCACGGACAGGGCGACGGTACCGACCACCTCACCGCCGTCCAGACGCTCACGGGCGTACAGCGCGATGAAGGTGCTCAGCCCGATGAAGGCGATCGAGCGGAAGACCACGGCCAGGGAGAGCTTCACGAAGGAGGCGACGTCGTCGCTCCCGGCGGGCACCGCGGCCGCAGTCCCTTCGGCCTCCTTCTGCTGCAGGGCACGCACCACCGGCAGGCACAGAACAGTGCCGGCGAGGGCCGGAAGCACCAGCAGCGGTGTCCAGCGCAGTCCGCCGGGAGCCACCACGGCGGCGACCATCAGCGGGGCCAGCGCGAAACCGATGCTCCCGCCGCTGGAGAACCAGCCCATGGCCCGGTGACTGCCCTGGCTGGCGATCCGGGCGACGCGGGCGGATTCCGGGTGGTAGGCGGCCACGCCGATGCCCGAGATCGCGACGAACACCAAGGTGAGCGCGTACGAGCCGCCCAGACCGCTCAGCGCGATGCCGACACCGCCGAGCAGAGTGCTGGCGGGCAGCAGCCAGGGCATGGCCCAGCGGTCGGTGAGCGCACCGAACACCGGCTGCGCCACCGAGGACAGCAGCGAGGCGGCCAGCACGATGCCCGAGGCGACCGCGTAGGTGTAGTCGCGTTCCGCGATGAAGAACGGCACCAGGGCGGCCACGGCGCCTTGGTAGATGTCGACGCAGGCGTGGCCGACGGACAGCAGAGAGATCGATGTTTTGCTTCGCACCACTTCATGCTGGCCGCCGGGAGGTGCGTCGCGCTTTCGATAGAATGCCAAGTAATGCAGAAAATCCGCCACGAGTCCGTTGCACCGACCCGCACCCAGCATCTGCCGTCGGGCGGCGAGATCGATGCCCACCGCCACGACGGCCACCAGATCATCTACGCCAGCCGCGGCACCATCGCGATCACCACCGACGCCGGCTCGTGGGTCGCCCCCGCCACCCGCGCCCTGTGGGTCCCGGCAGGCACCGTCCACCAGCACCAGGCCCACGGCGAACTCGACCTCCACCTCGTGGGACTGCCCGCAGCCGAAAACCCCCTCAACCTCGCCACACCGGCCGTCCTGGCCGTCAGCCCCCTCCTGCGCGAACTCATCGTCGCCTACACACAGACACCCCAGGACGACGGCCCCGCCCGCCGGCGCCTGCGCACCGTCATGCTCGACCAGCTCAAAGCCGCCCCCGAGCAGCCGCTGCACCTGCCCGTCCCCACCGTCCCCCTGCTGCAAGACCTGCACGACATCCTGCGCGCCGACCCGGCCGACAACCGCCCCCTGGACGAACTCGGCAGGCAGCTCGGCGCCAGCTCCCGCACCCTCTCCCGCCACCTGCGCACCGACCTCGGCCTCACCTACCCGCAGTGGCGCACCCAGATCAGGCTCCACCACGCCCTGGTCCTCCTGGCCAACGACACCCCCGTCACCGTGGTCGCCCTGCGCTGCGGCTGGTCATCTCCCAGCACCTTCATCAGCGTCTTCCGCCGCACCTTCGGCCACACCCCCGGCGCCCCTCCCACCACCTGACACGGACCCACTGCTTTCAACAAGGGATCAAGTTGGAACAGTCGCGGCACGGGCCTCCCGGTCCTCCCCACGGGAGGGCCGGCCGCGCTCTGTCCCCTACCGCGCCCCGATGAGGGCGCGGAGGTCGACGACCGCCTGTTGCAGCTCGTCGAAGGCGCGTTCTTCCTCCCGCGGGCCGACACGGGAGGAAGACAGGACGCCGGCCCGCGCCGCCCGGATCCGGGCGTAGACGTCGAAGCGGGTGAGGACTTCCCGGACCGCACGCTCCTGCGGGGTGGGCGAGGGCACGGAGGAGGGACCGGTCGGAGTCGGCATCGTCAGGCTCTTGTCTCTTCGAACGTCACGGAAGGGGGCGAAGGGGCGCGTCGGCAAGACGCTGCATACCCAGTTCCTCCAGCACCCGCAGGACACGGGGCGAGGCACCGGTGATGAGGAAGGAGACACCACGACGGCGCGCGGTGGCCGCGGCGGCGAGCAGCAGCGCGCTGGTCTCCGGGGCGAGGCAGGTGACCTTGCCGAGGTCGACCTCCACGACGCCGGGAGCCCGGGCAAACGCCCGCAGCAGCCTTCTGCGAACCCGGGGTGCTCTGCGGGACGTCAGCTCTCCCCGCAGCCGGACAACGGTGCGGCCACGCTGGCGTGAGAGGGGTCTGAGCTGCACGGCAAGCCTTCCGGGCGCGACAGATACGTCGCCGACCAGGCTTCCCGGCACACCACCCACCCCTTGACACGGGCCGGGCCGGGACCACAATACGCACCGCCACAGCCGCCCGCACCACACGGCCGGCACTTTCCGGCCCCGGCCGTTCACCGTCCGGGTACAGCCATGGGCGGGCAAAGAAGTCGCCACCGCCGCCACCGTTTTCGGCAAGGGATCAAGCGCATGGTCCAGGAGCTGGAACAGTCGCGCGGGGGAGCGCCGCCCTCGTCGGCGGGGGCGGCCCGCCGGAGGCCCGCACGCACGTCCCCGTGCGGGCTTCCGGCCGCAAACGGAGACGACTGCCCCTCAGTCCGCCGGAGCGGACGGCACGAGGTAGCCGCCAGCGCAGACCGGCACCGCGGCGGAAGCGGGCACACCAAGTTCCCCTGCGGAGGCGCCCGTTCACCTGCCGTAAGGGTGATTCATCCCCTACCGTGATCGTGTGTCCGCACCGCCGCAGCCGCCGCCCGGAGGGCCCCCGCCCCCGAACCGGCGCCAGCGCGCGCGAGCCTGGTGGGCCGACCGCCACGCCCTGCCCCGCTTCGGGTTCTGGCTCATCAGCCGCGGCGCCACCGTCATCGGCATCTGCCTGCTGCTCTACGTCCTCAACGTCGTCCTGAACGGCTGGACACCGGCCTACGAGGTCATGACCGGCATCACCTCACCCGCCGACGACACCGTCCCCGCCCCCTGGTGCGCCTGGCCCCTGTCCCTCGCAGGGTGGGCGGTCGTCCCGGCCGTCATCGGCGCAGCCGCCGGCTACGTCATCACCGAACAGATCCAGGCCCACCACGCCCGCCAGCTCTGCGACGTCCTGGCCGAACTACGCCGCCTCGCCGAACACCCCGGCCCCCCGCCCGGCTCCCCCGGGAGCGGCCCGTGATCACCCTCCACGACGCGTACGACCGGGGCAGCGACGACCTGAAGGCCGCCATCCGGGCCTTCGCCGCCCGCCACCCAAGCGCCGGAACGTCAGCTTCAGGAACCGAGCCGGAGCCGGACTGGAAGACCGCAGAGAAGCACTTCATCCAACTGACCGAGGTCATCATGGGCGCCGCGATCCCCGAGCAGCCCGACAGGAATGGCATCGTGCGTCGCGCGGAGCAAGAAGCCCTCGCCTTGCTGCTCGCGGTCAACAACCGTCCTGACTTCCGCTGCCCGATCTGCGCCATGCCTTACCGGAGTCCACAGTGAACTCCCGGCCTACCCTGGAGGCGTGGTGACGGACGCCGAACACGAGCGCGACGCACACGCAGCCCGCCTACGCGGACTGCTCTACCTCGCCTGCCCCGACGCCTCACCCGAGGGAATCGAGAACACGGCAGAAGCCATTGCCGATTCCGCAGACAGCCTCCCTCAGACAGCCGTGCCACCAGCCGCACAGCTTTACCCGAATACGTCTCAACAAGGAACGCTGAACCTGAGCCGCGCGGACCTGAACCGCGCGGACCTGAGCGGCGCGAACCTGAGCGGCGCGGACCTGAGCGGCGCGGACCTGTTCGGCGCGGACCTGCACGGCGCGGACCTGAGCGGCGCGTACTTGCGTGGCGCGTACCTGATCGGCACGGACCTGAGCGGCGCGAACCTGAACGGCGCGCATCTGAACCGTGCGCATCTGAACGGCGCGAACCTGAGCGGCGCGAACCTGAGCGGCGCGCACCTGAGCGGCGCGAACCTGAGCGACGCGGACCTGCACGACACGGACCTGAGCGACGCAATGATCGTAGGCACGGTTTGGTCTGTGCACACGGCGTGGCCCGTTGGTGTTGCCGAGGAGATGCGGGAGCGCTCTGTGCCGATCGGCGGCGGGCGGTGGCAGGTGCAGGGTTCCGGCACCAGCGGAGCCGAGATGTCAGTACCGCTCGTGCCCGTCAGCTGAACTCCAGCCGCGAACAGCGTGACATCGCGAGGGCGACGTACGTAAGGGCTTTGGTGGCTTGGCTGTGCCGCGGTCATCGGTTTCTGGTGCCTCTCGTGCGAGTGCGAATGGTTGCGCCGGAGTGATGCGGGTGAGTTGGCGAGGGGTGAGGTCCTGCCCCGTGAGTGATCTTGTCGCGTGCTGGCCTGGTGGTTCGGCAAGCGCAGGTGGACCTCTTACTCGTACCGGTACTTCAGCGTTTCCGCCTCCGCCCGCTCGTTGTCGGCGATCGTCAGCTCCGGCAGGCGCAGCTGGGCCAGGGGCACCTCGGCCGAGGTCGGCTGGGCGTCCGCCGGGAGCCACTGCTCCGGCTGCCAGGCCGCGCTGCGCAGGAGCGCCTTGGGGCAGCGCGGGTAGATCTCTTCAATACCCACCACCAGCGCGCTGGCCAGTGGCTTGCCCACGGCGGTCAGCTGCGACAGCAGCTCCGGGTGGGTGGAGACGCAGGCCCGGCCGTTGACCCTGAGGGTAGTGGTGCGCCCCGGGATGACGAAGAGCAGTCCGGCCTGTCCGTTGGCTATGACGTTCTGCAGGGTGTCCAGACGCTTGTTGCCCGTCGCGTCCGGTGTCGCCACTGTCCGCGCGTCGAGGACGGCGTCGAACTCGGGGGGACCACTGCGCGGGGAGACGTCACAACGGCCCTCGGCGTCCGCGCTGGCGATCAGGACCAGCAACGAGCAGCCGATCAACTGCCGGGTCTGCTGGGTGAGGTCGGTCATCTGCTTGCGCACGGCCGCGGCGCTGGCGAGTCCGTACACCTGGCGAAGTGCTTCCCGGTCGTGCATAGCGTCGAGGTGAAGCGAGTCGAATGCACTGCCGGTAAGGGGTGCCGTCATGCCGCCGACCTTATGGGGCCGACCTGCGATCGCGGCGTCGGCCGTGGTCGACGAGCGCTGTCAGCCGGCCTGTTCCGGGCCGTTGCTCTCGTCCTCCTGGTAGGAGTAGCGCTGCTGCTGCCAGGGGTCGGCGAGGTTGTGGTAGCCGCGCTCCTCCCAGAAGCCGCGCCGGTCGGCGGTCATGTACTCGATGCCGCGCAGCCACTTGGGGCCCTTGTAGCCGAAGAGGTGGGGGACGACCAGGCGGAGCGGGAAGCCGTGTTCGGCGGTGAGGGGTTCGCCGTTGTGGTGGGTGGCCATGAGGGCGTGGGGTGAGGTGAAGTCGGCGAGGCGGAGGTTGGCGGAGTAGCCGTACTCTGCCCAGGCCATGACGTGGGTGACCCTGGTGGCTGGCGGGGCCAGGTCCAGGATGGTGGTGGCGGGGATGCCGTACCACTCGTGGTCGGTGGAGGTGGGGCCGCTCGCGCAGTGCAGGTCGGCGACGACGGTGGCGCGGGGGAGCGCGGCGAGGTCGTCGAAGGTCCACTCGTGGGTGTTGCCGGAGGCGGTGGCGCCGAAGACGCGCAGGTTCCAGCGTTCGGGGCGGAAGCGGGGGACAGGGCCGTAGTGGGAGACGGGCCATCCGTGCACAAGGCGCTGTCCGGGAGGAATCCGGTCGGGAGCCCCGAGCCCGGGGGAACGCTCATCGGCCACGGTCCGCGCCCGCTTTCTTCATCTCATGCTGTGGGCCTACTTTCCCGTGCAGGGTAAGCGTTCACTCCTCGTGAGGCCGTGGCCGGGGCGAATCACGGTGAGTCGCGGCGGGACCGGCGAGGGGCCCGGGCTCTGTGCGAGGGTGCCGCGCCGATCACCGCGTGACGTCGGCTTCAGCCAGAGGTCATGCGGTCGCTAGGGACACCTCGGTCGACTTGACCAACGCCACGACTGGCGAATCAGCCGTCAGGCCGAGATCGGTGACGGCGTCCTTGGTGATGGCCGCGGTGAGTTCGGTGGAGCTGATTCTGTCGGCCGTGACCTTGACCGTGGCCATCGCCCCGCCGGTGGCTACGTCGCTGACCGTGCCGGGGATCTGGTTGCGGATGCTCAGGCTCATAACGGACAAGCTAGTCCGCTTGGCGAAGCCCGATTCCAGCCGCGTCGCATCCGCCAGCTGGGAGTCTGCCTTCCGTGGCAGATCAGAGAAGCCGCGATTCCGCGCACCGGGGCACCGGGACTCGATCTCGGGTGTCTCGGCTGCCGCATCTGCTATGACGAAGCGGAATGTGAGATAGCGCATGAGGGGGTGATGCGACGTGTGGTCTGGTATCTGCGTTTGTTCGCAGCCGTCGTCCGGGTACGGTCGTGCGGGAGGTGGTGGCCGGTGATCCAGATCGTGGAGCACGCACCGCAGGAGGGGCCGTACGCCATCGGCGACGCGCTGGAGAAGGCCGGACTGCCGTTGCGGGTGTCCCGGACCTGGGCGGGCGATCCGGTGCCGGACACGGTGGACGACATCGTGGCCCTGGTGGTGATGGGCGGGCCGATGGCCGCCTACGACGACTTCCCCAGCCGCACGGCGGAACTGGCGCTGCTGCGGGCCGCGCTGGAGGCGGAGGTGCCGGTGCTCGGCGTGTGCCTGGGCGCGCAGCTGCTGGCGGTCGCGGCGGGCGGTGCGGCGAGGCCCGGCAACGGAGCGCAGGTCGGCTGGAGCGGCGTACGGATGACCGGTACCGCGCACGACGACCTGCTGTTCGCGCCCGTGCCGGAGCAGCTTCGGGTGCTGCACTGGCACAGCGACACGATGGATCTGCCGCCCGGGGCGAGGCTGCTGGCGTCCTGCGACCGCTACGAGGCGCAAGCGTTCCGGGTTGGCGCTTCGGCGTGGGGGATGCAGTTCCATCTGGAGGTGGACGAGGCGGCGGTCGGGGCGTTCGCCGCCGCTTTCCCGGAGGAGGCCGCTGCCGCGCCCGGTCTGGTGGAGTCGGCGCCGGTGGAGCTGGCAGTGCTGGCCCGGCACCGCGACGGCGTGTTCGAGCGGTTCGCGGCCTTCGTCGCGGCCCGCGCCGGGCATACGGCGACCCGGGCCTTTTTCACGCGGCGAGCGGCCGGCTGGGAGGAGCGGTTTGCCGACGACGGACCCCGATATGCGGCGGCCGTCGCCCGGATGGACCTGCGGTCCGGCGGGCGGGTCCTGGACGTGGGTTGCGGCAGCGGCAGGGCGCTGCCCGCGCTGCGCGCGCAGGTCGGTGCAGAGGGTGTCGTCCTCGGAGTGGATCTCACCCCGGCGATGCTCACGGCCGCCCGGCGCGAGGGGCGCGGCGGTCTGCTGCTGGCCGACGCCTGTCGGCTTCCGTTGCCGACAGGGGCGTTGGACGGGATCTTCAGCGCGGGTCTGGTCGATCACGTTCCCGACTCTGCCGCCGCCCTGACCGATTGGGCGCGCGTGACCGCCCCAGGCGGGGTCCTGTTGCTCTTCCACCCTTCCGGCCGCGCAGAGCGCGCTGCCCGCCACGGCCACCCGCTCGACCCCGCTGACCTGCTCGCTGAGCAGAACCTGCGGCCGGTGCTGCGGGCGACCGGGTGGGATCTGGCCTCCTACGAGGACGCCTCACACCACTTCCTGGCGCGGGCGGTGCGCGCTGGCTGAACTTGTGGTGCCGCACCGCGGCAAGCCCTTGTGCCCGTGGACCTCACGTCCGGGCCGGGGTAGACGTGAACGCCCCGTGTCATGGCGGCAACGCAGCGTGCGGTGGACGGTAAAACGGCGGCGCCACGGTGGTCGCCATGACCGTCCTCGCCGCCGTTGCCGCCCCGCTCGCCTCCTGCCGTGACCTGCCGTGGCCGAGCGCACGCGAACGCGCCCACGCGGCATCGGCCCCGCTGCCCACCCGGCACGTACCGCTCGCCAGCGCGGCGGGTCTGACCCTGGCCGAGGTACTGCGCACCTCGCAGCCGATGCCGGGTTTCGACACCGCCGCCATGGACGGCTACGCGGTCGGCCCCGGCGCCGGCCCGTGGCAGGTACGGGGCACCATCCGGGCCGGCGGCGGACGGACGGCACGGCCGCTGGGAGAGGGAGAGGCCGTCGAGATCTCCACGGGCGCACTCGTTCCGGCGGGCGCGCGGGCCGTCGTTCCGGTGGAGCTGACCGAACGAACCGGCGCACGCGTCCACGGCCCCACCCCGACTGACGGCAAGCACATCCGCCGCACCGGAGAAGACGCCCCGGCCGGCGCGCCCCTCGCCCCGGCGGGCACCCGCATCGGCCCCGCCCTGCTCGGCCTGGCCGCCGCGACCGGCCACGACACCCTTCCGGTACGGCAGCGCCCTCGCGTCCGGATCCTGGTCACCGGCGACGAGCTCACCCACACCGGCCGCCCCGCACCTGGCCAGGTGCGCGACGCCCTCGGCCCGCTCCTGCCGCCCCTCGTCCAGGCCATGGGCGGCGAGACCACCGACCTCCACCACGTGCCGGACCGGCCCGCCGGGTCCCTGGCCACGGCCGTCCATGCACTGCCGTACGACGGCGCGGAGGTGACCGTGGTGACCGGCTCCACCTCAGTCGGCGCCACCGACCAGCTGCGGATGCTGCTGGCCGACGCGGACGCCCGCTGGGTGGTCGACGCGGTCGCCTGCCGCCCAGGCCACCCCCAACTCCTGGCTCAGCTCCCGGACGGGCACTGGGTTGTTGGCCTGCCCGGCAACCCGTACGCCGCGCTGGTCGCCGCCCACACCCTGCTCACCCCGCTCCTGGCCGGCCTCACCGGCCGCTCCCTGCCTACACTGCCCCGCATCCCGCTCACCGGCGACATCCGTACCGCCCCCGGGCGCACCCGCCTGATCCCGGTGTCCTGGGACGGCAGCACCGCCCACCCCGTCGGCGGCCACCGCCCCGCCTTCCTGCAAGGCGCCGCCCTCGCGGACGCCCTGGCCGCCGTAGGGCCGGACTGGCAGCCCGGACAACCGGCACCTCTCATCCATCTCATCTCCTGACGCGAAGGCCACACCATTACCGCAGCCTGGTGATCATCGGGAAACCGCGCCGCAACCCGCGAGACACGCAGCCATGGCAGGCTGGACGGCGAACTTGCAGGTGAAGAGCCCCCGAAGCAGCGAGGAGGAGGTCGCCGTGGACGCGTTTCCCGTACACAGCACCGACCTCCGACGCGGCGCCCGCCAGCGCGCATGGAGCAGCGGGCGCATCGCCCACGGCCGACGAGACGCCTGAGCCCGCCACCGCGCGCTCACCCCGCCGCCACTCGTCTCCGCTCGCCGCCCCTGTGAGGACCGCCATGCCCGCTGCCCTGCCCACCCACTTCGCCGTCCAACTCCCCGACTGGGTGACCTCCGAACTCTCCGACGTCCCCGACACCCTGCCCACCGACGAGGACCGTGTCCGCGTCGTCAACCGCCTCGCCGCCCGCAACTACCAGGAAGGCACCGGGGGTCCGTTCGCCGCCCTCGTCGTCGAGACCGAGACCGGCCGCCTCCGCTCGGCTGGCGTCAACCTGGTCCTGGCCTCCGGCCTGTCCTCCACCCACGCCGAAGTCGTCGCCCTGTCCCTCGCCCAGGCGGGCCACGGCACCTGGGACCTGGGTGCCCCCGGCGGCCCCGCGCTGGAACTCGTCGTCAACTGGCGCACCTGCGTGATGTGCTACGGCGCCGCGATGTGGTCAGGGGTGCGGCGACTGCTCATTGCCGGGCACGGTCCCGAGGTCGAGGACCTGACCGGCTTCGACGAAGGCCCCATGCGGGACGACTGGATCGAGCAGTTCGACCAGCGCGGCATCGAGATCGTCACCGACGTCCTGCGCGCCGAGGCCGTGGAGGTCCTGCGGGCCTACGGCGAACGCCCGGACGTCGTGGTCTACAACGCCCGGGGCCGCGGCTCGATCCACACCTCCGCCTGAACCCGCCCGGGCCACTCCCATGCGATTGATCAAATGATGGGCTGAAATGTACGTTCCGCTCATGGCAAACGATGATGAGCCCACGCGCGCGACACGACTGCTGGACGCCCAGGCGAAGGCCGTACGGCTCTTCGCGGAGATCGAGGACCGCGGGCTGGTGGCGCCGGGGCGCGGCGAACGCGAGGTCAGCGACAGCGTGCGGGACCTGGCGAACGAGCTGTTCGGTACGACCCGGCACTGGCACAAGCGGATCGTGCGCTCCGGCCCCAACACCCTCAAGCCCTACCGGGAGAACCCGCCGGACCGGGCGATCGGCACCGACGACATCGTGTTCGCCGATTTCGGGCCGATCTTCGAGGAGTACGAGGCCGACTTCGGCCGGACCTTCGTCCTTGGCGGCGATCCCGTCAAGCACCGGCTCCGGGACGACCTGGCCGAGATCTTCGGCGCTGGCAGGCGGTTCTTCGAGGCCGACCCGGAGATCACCGGCGCACAGCTGTACGCCGAGGTGGAACGGCTTGCCAAGGACGCTGGCTGGGAGCTGGGCGGCTGGCATGCCGGCCACCTGGTCGGCGAGTTCCCGCACGAGACGATCGACGGCGCGCACCCGGAGTCGTACATCACCCCCGCCAACGACACCCCGCTGCGCCGTACCGACAAGGCCGGGCGCCGCTGCCACTGGATCCTGGAGATCCATCTCATCGACCTGGAGCGGGAGTTCGGCGGCTTCTACGAGGAGTTGCTGACGTTGTGATCCCGCAGGCCGAGCCACACCCGGTCGCGGGTGAGGGGTAGTTCGGTGAAGCGGACGCCGGTCGCGTCGCGCAGGGCGTTGGCGAAGGCGGGGGCGACCGGGTTGAAGGGGCTCTCGCTCATCGACTTGGCGCCGAGCGGACCGATTGCGTCGGTGGTCTCCATGAAGTGGACCTCGGTGCGGGGGACGTCGGCGTACTGGGGGAGCCGGTAGCGGCGGAAGGCGGCCGTCTCGACCTCGCCGCGCTCGTCGATGCGGACGTTCTCGAAGAGGGTCGCGCCTAGTGCCTGGGCGACGCCTCCCTCGACCTGGCCCCTGCACTGCATGGGGTTCATGACCTTGCCCGCGTCGGCCGCGTGCACACTGTGCAGGATGCGCATCTCGCCGGTGCCGGGGTCCACGGCCACGCGGAACCACTGCGCGTTGAAGGCCACCGAGCGCGGGGTGCCGCCGAAGTGGCCGTCGGCGGTGCACTCGACGCCGACGTCGCGGGCTGTGGCGTACAGCTCCTTGAGCGGGAGGCGTCCGCCGGGGTGCAGGACTGCCTCCTCCGCGAGCCGGCAGTCGGCGCGCGGGACGCGCAGGCGGGCGGCGGTGAAGTCGAGGAGCATATCCGCCAGCGCGCGGGAAGCGCGCAGGGTCGCCTTACCTGCGACCACGACCCCCGTGGAGGCGAAGGCGCCGGTGTCGTGGCGCACGACGTCGGTGTCGGACTGGCGGACGGTGATCCTGTCGACGGTGGTGGCGAGTTCGCCTGCCGCGATCTGGCGGTGCACGGTGGTCGTGCCGTTGCCGAACTCGGCCGTGCCGACGGCGAGATCGAAGGTCCCGTCGGGGAGCAGGGTCGCCTTGGCGTCGGCGATATGGCCGCCGGGCGGACCGGTCGCGATCATCGCCAGCGCGGCCCCCTCGCCGACCAGCCAGCCCTCGGGGGCTTCCTCCGCCGGTTCCGCCTGCGCCCGGCGGACGATCTCCAGGCACTGGTCGAGGCCGTAGCTTGCGATGTGCAGATCCTCCTCATGGCCGCCGGGGGTGACCATGGGCTCGCCAGGGCCGATGATGTTCATGGCCTTGAACTCCAGAGGGTCCAGGTCGAGTCGGCGGGCGAGCTCGTCGAGCGCCGACTCCATCGCGAACATCACCTGGCCGAGGCCATAGCCCCGGAAGGCGCCCGCGGGGACGGTGTGGGTGTAGACGGAGTAGGCGTCGACCTTCTTGTGCGGGGCGCGGTAGATGGCCGTCGACTCGCCGACGCTGTGGAACATCACGGCGGGGCCGTGATTGCCGTACGCCCCAGTATTGGACACCACTCGCAGCTGGAGCGCGGTCAGGGTGCCGTCCCGCCGTGCGCCGAGCTTCACGTGGATGGTGAACGGGTGGCGGGTGGTGGCGCCGTAGAACTGCTCGGCGCGCGTGTACTCCAGCTTCACCGGCCGCCGCAGCCGCAGCACGGCCAGCGCCACGATGTCCTCGACGAGCATCTCCTGCTTGCCGCCGAACCCGCCGCCGACCCGGCCCGCGACCACGCGCACCTTGTCCTCGGGCAGGTCGTAGAGGGCGCACAGGGCGCGGCGGGTCAGAAACGGCGTCTGGGTGCTGGAGCGGACCACCAACCGCCCGTCCTCGTCGAGCCAGGCCACCGCACCGTGCGTCTCCAGGCTGGCGTGCTGGACGCGCTGTGTCCGGAAGGTCTCCTCGTACACGGCGTCCGCTTCGGCGAACCCCGTCTTCACGTCACCGACCTCGCCGTGCGCCTCGCCCACCACATTGTCCCGCGGGCGGGAGATCCGGGCCGTCACCGGGTCCTTGTCGTGCACGATTGGGGCGCCAGGCCGCATCGCCGCCTCCGGGTCGAGTACGGCGGGCAGGACGACGTACGACACCTCGATCCGCCGGCAGCCCTCCTCGGCCGCCGCCTCGCTGTCCGCGACGACCGCCGCCACGCGCTGCCCGATGTAGCGCACGGTGTCGTCGAGCACGCGGGTGTCGTCCGGGTCCTCCGTCGGGTGTTCGTGGCGGGCGGTGGAGAAGTGTCGTTCGGGGGCGTCGAGATGGGTGAACACGGCGTGCACGCCCGGCACCTGGAGAGCGGCCGTGGTGTCGATCGCGGTGATGCGGGCGTGTGCGTGCGGGGAGCGCAACAGCTTCATGTGGAGCAGGCCGGGGACGTCGATGTCGAAGGTGTAGCGGGCGGTGCCGGTGACGACCTGGGGTCCGGCCGGGGCGGGCAGGTTGCGTCCGACAGATTCGCCGGCGCCGGGCGCCTCAACGTGGCAAAGGCCGCGTACCGCCTCCTCGATCGCCCGGTAGCCGGTGCAGCGGCACAGGTTGCCCTTGAACGCCCGCGGCAGATCGGCGAGTTGGTCCTCGTCGAGCTTTGCCGTGGTCATCAGGAACCCGGCCGTGCAGAACCCGCACTGGAAGCCCTGCGCGTCGAGGAACTTCCGCTGTACGGGGTGGAGTTCGCCGTCCTTCGATGCCAGGCCCTCGACTGTGGTGACGGTGCGGCCGTCGGCCCGGAAGGCCGGGTAGAGGCAGCTGTGCACGGGCTCGCCGTCCACATGGACTGTGCAGGCGCCGCAGTCCCCGGCGTCGCAGCCCTTCTTCACGCCGAACCAGCCGTGTTCGCGCAGGTAGGTGCGCAGACACTGGCCGGGGCGCGGCTCCTCCTCGTGCTGGCGTCCGTTGACCTCGACCCTCACCGGGTCACCTCCTGGCGGATCTCCTCCGCGTAGCGGTATGTCATGTGGCGCCGCCACTCGGGCAGCCCGTGGATGTCGTCGAACCACTCGTGCTCGGCGACCGCGGAGCCGATCGCCGTACGCAGGCCGTCCGCGCTCGGCGGCCGTGGGAAGCACAGCCGGACCGGGCGGACCGTCGAGGCGGTGACTGTGATCGCGAGCGAGCCGTCGACGGGGTCCAGCGCGCCAATGACCAGGACGCCGGAGCGGCCGAGCCCGTACAGCGATGCCTGCCGGAACGCCGTACGGCTCGACAGCGCCCGGGCGGGCAGGGTGACGGAGCGCAGCAGCTCGCCCTCGGCGAGGTCCTTGCGGCCCGCGCCGGTGACGAAGTCGGCGACCTTCACCCGGCGCCGTACGCCGTCCTGGGCGCGCAGCAGGCACTTGCCGTCCAGGGCGGCCGTGAGCGAGATCATCGGGCCTGCCGGGAGGGCGTTGCAGAGGTTGCCGCCGACGGTGGCCATGTTCCAGATCTTGAAGGAGGCGAGGAAGGCCCGGCAGCACTGCTCGAACAGCGGGGCGGCCTCGGCGTCGAAGCCCTTCGCGAAGCGGGACAGCTGGGCGATGGTGCAGGTGGCGGCGATCTCCAGCGATCCGTCCGGAAGCGTCTCGACCGGGGTCCAGCCGGTGCGGCTCAGATCCACCAGGCGCCGCAGGTGCGGCTGCGGCTCGGAGAACAGATACGTGCCGCCGCCCAGCCAGGCGTCGCCCGGCCGCCAGGGCGCAGGGGCCTGGGCGTCACGCACCTCCACCACCGTGTTCAGGTCCATGACCGCCAGTGAATCAACCCATACCGGGCCCTGACGACTGGTTCACAATACGGAAACGGCGGTTTTCCCGGGTCGCTATCTGGAGGATCAACCAAAAGGCGTATCGCTCATCCGATCTTGCATCTACCATGCAGTTACTCGCATACACCTCGTGGATGTGAGATGCCGGGTGGCCGCCCCGCCACCCGGCATTTGGCTAAGGAGTTCCAGCACATGCGCGTCGGACACCTGTTGCAGGACGAGTGCCTCGGTCTGCGTCTGCTGTGGGCCGCTCCCTCGTTGCTGGGGCGGGAGATCCGCGGGGTGACAGTGACCGATCTCGAAGACCCCGCCCGTTTCGTGCGGCCGGGGGAGGCCGTGCTCAGCGGGCTCGTCTGGTGGCCCGCGGGGGACGGAGGCGGGGACGAGGCGGCGGAGCAGTTCGTCGGGGCGCTCAAGGACGCCGATGTGGCGGTGCTGCTGGCGGGCGAGGAGGCGCGCGGCGCGGTACCCGAGGCGCTGGTGGAGGCGTGCGCGCGGCATGGCGTGCCTGTGGCGGCGGTGCCCGCGCACCTCATGTTCCGCACGATCACGGAAACCGTCTACATGAGGCAGTGGGGCGAACTGGCCCGCCACCACATCCTGCCCGAACACCTGCGGGATCGCCTCAACCGGCTGATCGCACAGGACGCCTCCCCGCGGACGGTGCTCACCACGGTCCTTGCCCACTTCGGCGACGTCACCGCCTACGTCGTCACGGCCGCTGGCCGGACCGTTGCGGCCACACCCGGCGCAACCCCGCTCCCCCTTGACGAAGCTGCCCCACTGCCGGACGGCGACGCGGGAACGACCCTCCTCGTCCCGGCCGGCACCGGCACGCCGTACGACCAGTGGTACCTGCACCTGCCAGCGGTCAGCGCCGGCGCCGTACCGCCCGGGCTGTTGCACGAGATCACCCTCGTTCTGGCCCGCTGTCGGCAGGCACAGGCCCACCGTCGTGCGGGCGAACGGCGGCTTGCCGATGAACTCGGCGCGCTACTCGCCCAGACCGACGTGGACACCACTGTCGTGGAGATGGCGTGGCGCGCCTGCGGGCTGCTGATCGATGGCCGCCCATACCACGTGTTCGCCGTCCATGCTGGTACAGCTCTGGACGATGGCCTTGCGGTGGCAGCCCTGGCGGAGGCCGTCGCCTATGCGGAAGCCGGGCCCGCCGCGGTGGGACGCCTCCCCGACGGCACCGCCTTCGCCGTCCTGCCTGCCGACGGACACGACGCCGTGGCAGAGGTGTGGCCACTGGTCGCGGCCTGCGTGCCGGATGCACCGCTGCACGGCGGCGCCGCCTCAACAAGCGGCAGCACCGAGGACCTGCCGGGTGCACTCGCGCGGGCCCGCTACGCCCTGGCCTCGGCCCGCACCACCACGCCTGGCACCTCCGGGCTGACCAACGCCGCCGCTCTCACCAGCGTCGACACCCTGCTGACCGGCGTACCGGCCGAGGTACGCACCGCGTACAGCCGCACAGTCCTGGGCCCGCTGTCCAAGGCGGGCTACGGCTCCGCCGCCATGCTGCTGGAGACGCTGGAGACTTTCCTCGCCCACGACGGCTCCTGGGCCCGCACGGCCGAGACCCTGCACCTGCACGTCAACACTGTCCACTACCGCATCCAGCGCGTCGAGCACCTCACCGGCCGTGACCTGTCCCGCCTGACCGACCGCCTCGACCTGTGGGCCGCCTTGCTCTGCCGGACGGGGCCGGTTGCGCCCGCCGCTACGAGCGGGCGACGTGCACGTCCGTCGACTTCACCCGCGCGGTGACCGTCACGCCGACCGCGAGGCCGAGTTCCTCGACTGCCTCCCGGGTCACCAGCGAGACCACGTGGTGAGGTCCGGAGTGGATTTCCACCTGGGCGACGACGTCATCGACGGTCAGGGCCGTGACGATGCCGGTCAAGGCGTTGCGCACGGACGTCGGCGGCCCCGCCGAGGCGCCCCGCCCGTCATCGGCAGCCCGTTCCTTGGCGAACAGCGCCAACCCCGCGCCGTCGATCATCCGGTTGCCCGCGCCGTCCCGCCGCATCGGCAGCTGTCCCGTGTCGGCCCAGCGCCGCACGGTCTCCGAACTTACCCTCAGCAGGCGCGCGGCCTGGCCAATGCTGTACGACGGCATCCCCGAACCCTAACCGGACGACTCGCCCAGGAAGGCCGTGCATGTTGCTGCGCCAGCTGGAGTATCTCGTCGCCCTCGCCCGCGAGCGGCACTTCGCCCGTGCGGCAGCCGCCTGCTTCGTCTCCCAGCCCTCCCTGTCCGCCGCGATCCGCCGCCTCGAACACGAGCTGGACGTGTCGATCGTGCGGCGCGGCCAGCGCTACGAGGGCCTGACCCCCGAGGGCGAGGTCGTCCTGGCGTGGGCCCACCGCATCCTCGCCGAACGTGACGCCCTGCAACAGGAGCTGTCCGTCCTGCGCGGCGGGCTGTCCGGCACCCTGCGCCTAGGCGTCGTCCCCACCGCCCTGCCCGTCGCGTCCCTGCTGACCAACCCGTTCTGCGAACGCCACCCACGTGCCGGAGTGACCCTGCAGTCCCTGTCCTCCGAGCAGATCAGGCACGGCCTCGCCGAGTTCGAACTGGACGCGGCGATGACCTATCTCGACGACGACACCCTGCGCCAGGTGCGCCGCTTCCCTCTGTACGAGGAGCGGTACATGCTGCTCACCCCCCTCGGCGGCCCCCTCGCGGACGCCGAGCGGGTCAGCTGGGCCCAGGCCGCCGCGCTGCCCCTGTGCCTGCTCAACTCCCGCATGCGCAACCGGCGCATCATCGACGACTGCTTCGCCGCCGACGGCGCCACGGCCGACCCAGCGATCGAGTCGGACAGCGTCGCCGGACTCTACGCCCATCTGCCCGGAGGCCGTTGGTCCAGCGTCATCTCCCACGCCTGGCTGCACATGTTCGGCGTACCCGGCGGCATGCGGGTGGTGCCGCTGGAGGGCCCCGCACACGGGCCCAGGGTCGGACTGGTCATTGCCCACATCGAACCCACGCCGGTCCTCGCCCAGGCCCTGGTGACCGTGGCCCGCGAGGCCGGAGTCCGCGACGCCCTCGACCGGCGGCTGCGCTCCCACCTCGGCGGACACGACTGATAGAAGCGGCCTATGTGGGCATAGCGAGGAACGCTTTGACCAGTCCCTTCCGTGACGAGGATCGTGAACAGCACCCACTCCGCGCCAAGTTGAGGAGCCGCGACATGGCCAAGGTGCTCTGCGTCCTGTACGACGACCCGACCGACGGATACCCGACCTCCTACGCCCGCGACGACATCCCCGAGATCACCGGCTACTCCGGCGGTCAGACCGCGCCGACCCCCGAGGCTGTCGACTTCACTCCGGGCCACCTGCTGGGCAGCGTCTCCGGTGAACTCGGCCTGCGCTCCTTCCTGGAGAAGGCGGGACACACCCTCGTCGTCACCTCCGACAAGGACAGCGACGGGTCCGCCTTCGACCGCGAGCTGGCCGACGCGGACGTCGTCATCTCGCAGCCGTTCTGGCCGGCGTACCTCACGCCGGAGCGCATCGCTGCCGCGCCGAACCTCAAGCTGGCGATCACCGCCGGCATCGGCTCCGACCACGTCGACCTCGACGCCGCGATCGCCCACGGGGTGACGGTCGCGGAGGTGACGTACTGCAACAGCATCAGCGTCGCCGAACACGTCGTCATGATGACGCTCTCCCTGGTGCGCAACTACCTGCCCTCCCACCAGGTCGTCCTGGACGGCGGCTGGAACATCGCCGACTGCGTGGCCCGCTCCTACGACCTGGAGGGCATGCACGTCGGCACAGTCGCCGCCGGGCGGATCGGCCTCGCGGTACTGCGGCGCCTCGCGCCCTTCGACGTCAAGCTCCACTACACCGACCGGCACCGGCTCTCGGAGGACATCGAACGCGAACTGGGACTGGTCTGGCACGAGAGCACAGCCGACATGGTCCCGCACTGCGACGTCGTCACCATCAACGCACCTCTGCACCCCGAGACGGAGGGCCTGTTCGGCGACGAACTCCTGGCGACCATGAAGCGCGGCGCCTACCTCATCAACACCGCCCGCGCGAAGATCGCCGACCGTGACGCCATCGACCGCGCCCTGCGCAGCGGCCAGCTCGCCGGCTATGCCGGTGACGTCTGGTACCCGCAGCCCGCCCCAGCAGACCACCCCTGGCGGACCATGCCGCACCACGGCATGACCCCGCACATCTCCGGCTCCTCCCTCTCCGCCCAGGCCCGCTATGCGGCGGGCACCCGGGAGATCCTGGAGTCGTGGCTGGCGGGCCGCCCGATCCGCGACGAATACCTGATCGTCGACGGCGGTGCCCTGGCGGGAACGGGGGCCCACTCCTACTCGGTCACGAAGTGACGAGTTCCCCGGTCTGGACATGATCGGTGGAGGCGACCCCCGGGCTGCTTGGAGATCCGGTTGACGGGTGTACCCGTCGACATCACCCGGGGGCGGCTTCCCCATCCGACCTGGAAGGCTTGCCCGGCGCCTTTGGCGGACAGGAAGATCGCCACAGGCGCGAGAAAACTGGCTGGTCTCACTGGAATCGTGACTGACTACCGTCGATGGAGGTACACGTGCTCAGCAAGCAGGAAGCCGCCGAGGCCGTACGTCAGGCCAAGGTGAAGACTGGGGTCACATGGACACAATTGGCTGAAGCGGTCGGGAAACCCCTGGCCTGGACCACGGCGGCCCTGCTCGGACAGCACCCGATGGGCAAGGACGAAGCGGCCACAGCGGCGGCGCTGCTCGAACTCGGCGAGGATGCCGCACTGGCATTCCAGCTCCAGCCGACCAGAGGGGCTCTGGACGCTGCCGTCCCAGTGGACCCCACGATCTATCGGTTCTACGAGATCGTCCAGGTCTACGGTCCGACCATCAAGGAGCTCATCCATGAGCAGTGTGGTGACGGCATCATGAGCGCGATCAACTTCAGGCTCGATGTTCAGCGTGTTCCCGACCCTGCCGGAGACCGGGTCGTCGTCACCCTCGACGGAAAGTACCTGCCCTACCAGTGGGAGTGAGCACGGCCCAGGGCGGACGGCGTTCGGGTCTCCCGATACGCCGACCGCGCAGGGGAGGACGCGCCCTCGGGTGGTGCCAACAAGCCCTCCTTGGAGGTAAATTCCGGCGCGGGCCGGGCGGCGAGCACCATAATCGATCTACGGGGACTGTCGCAGCGCTGTACGGGTATCCGGTGAAGTCGATGCTTGGCGAGTCGGTGATCGCCGTGGCGGTGACCGAGAGCGGATGTACGCCGTACTCGAGCAGACGGGAGCGGTCGGCAGCGCCAAACACGCGCGCCCGCGGGGGATGAACCCACCTATGAGGGCTACTGGCTCCGGGAGGTCTACTGCTCCCCGCGCCCGAGGGGATGAACCCGCCAACGCCAAGGGCGTCACGGGCTCGCACAACTGCTTCCCGCACCCGGGGGGCCTCTATGTCGTTCGTCAAGCGAGGTGTGGGGTTCGGGGTTTGTAGAAGGTGCCGTCGGGAGCATCGCGAACAGCACGTTGATTCGCTGGCGGGCCAGGCGGAGCAGGGCTTGTGTGGGGGTCTTCCCGCGGGCTCGGCATCGGTCTTAGTAGGTGCGGGAGGTGGGATCGTGCAGGGCGGCGAACGCTGACAGGAACATCGCGCGTTTGAGCTGCCGGTTGCCGCCTCTGGGCGCGTGTTTGCCGTGGATCGAGGTCCCCGACGACTTCGTGGTCGGGGCGAGGCCGGCGTAGGAGGCCAGGTGGGCGGCAGTGGGGAAGCTGGTGCCGTCGCCGACGGTGACCAGCAAGGTGGCGGCGGTCCTGACCGCGACCCCCGGAATCGAGGTCAGGACCGTGGAAAGAGGGTGAGCCGCCAGCAGTTGTCCGATCTGTGCTTCCAGGGCTCGTCGCTGTTCGTGGACGGCCGCGAGTGAATGGGCCAGGGACGGGATCACGAGGCGAGGGTGCCGGTGCCCGGGACCACGACGGTCTGCTCGTCGAGCGCGTCGAATTCCTCGTCGATCAGCTGCTGGGCCATGCGCGAGCCTTTGGTCGGATCACCTCAACGAGCTTGCGGCGAGCGGCTTTTCGCAGGGCGCGCCCTCGTACGGGTCTTCCGCCGCATACGGAGACGGCCGCTACTCCTCAGTCCGCCTAAGCGGGTGGCACGGGGCGCCGGCCGACCGGCACCGCGGCGGAAGCGGTCACGCCAAGTTCCCCCTGCGAAGGCGGACGTTCACCTGCCGCAAGGGTGATTCATCCCCTGACGTTGATCGTATGTCCGCACCGCCGTCGCCGCCCGGAGGGCCCCGCCCGCGAACCGGCGCCAGCGTGCGCTTGCGTGGCGGGCCGACCGCCACGCCCTGTCACTCTTCAGGTTCTGGCTGATCAGCCGTGGCGCTACCGTCATCGGCATCTGCCTGCTGCTCTATGTTCTCAACGGCTTCGTGAACGGCTAGACCCCGGCGTACGAGGTCATGACCGGCATCACCTCACCCGCCGGCGACACCGTCCCCACCCCGTGATGCCGACCGCGGCGGCCCGGTGAAGGAGTCGTCTCGCAGCGTCATTCCGAACCGGGAGACGGCATCTGGAGAGGGGAGCCGCGCGGTCGGACAGCGTGCGCGAACTCCGCCTGCGGTTTGAGTATGCGTGGCGGGTATCGGGACGGCAGCAATCTTGATCAATAGGGCTGATGTATCTGGAAGCCGTCGTGGCTTTCACCCTGTTTCACTCTCCCGTGCGGACTTTCGCCAGGCCGGGTGAGCGCGCAGGCCTCGGTGGCCTCGCGGACGTGTGCTTGGCCCCGTGCTGAAGGAGCGGATCCCCGCCACACGGTTCAAGAACACGCCTGTCCGGCCGCCTGATCGGGCGGAGGTTGAGGAGGTAGCCGCCGGCGCTCGTCGACGCCTCGGCCGCCCACGTGGCGGGTGGTGTCCGGCAGTGTGACTTACCGTCCGTGGGGGTGAGGTGACGTCCGATCACCTGCCCGGCCCGGGTCGGGCCCGCTACGAAGATCACGAACCTGTTTCCTGGTCCTCAAAGGAGCCCGTGTGCGTCCCACTGTCCTGACATCCGCTGCTGTGCTGTCCGTGCTCGCTGCCTTGCTCACCCCCGCCACCGCCCACGCTGCCGAGCCCGGGGAGAGCGTCGTCCTGCCTGTGCGTGATGCCCTCAACGCCCTCCCGCTCGCTGACGAAAGCCGCACCGGGTACGAGCGGGCCAAGTTCAGGCACTGGATCGATGCTGACCGCGACGGCTGCTCGACGCGCAATGAGACGCTGCTGGACGAGGCTGTCACGGCTCCCGAGCAGGGTGCCGGCTGCCGTCTGAGCGGGGGAGAGTGGTTCAGTGCCTACGACGACCGCTACATCGCTGGACCCGGCGGTCTCGACATCGACCACCTCGTCCCGCTGGCGGAGGCCTGGGACTCCGGGGCATCGGTGTGGACCGCGAAGGAACGGGAGGCGTACGCCAACGACTTGGACGACGCTCGGGCCTTGATCGCGGTGTCCGCGGCCAGCAACCGGTCGAAGAGTGATCAGGATCCGTCCACGTGGATGCCGCCGTCGGCCGGCTACCGCTGCACCTACGCCACCGACTGGATCACCATCAAAACCCGCTGGGGCCTCACCGTCGACCCGGCCGAACAGAGTGCCCTGACAGGCATTCTGGACGACTGTCCCAACGCACCCGTCGACGTCACCCGCGCCCGCTGAGAGGCGGGCGGCCGTCTTCAACGGCCGTCCAGACGCAGACGCAGAAGGAGGCCGCCCGCTAAGCCGGGCGGCCTCTCTTTGCAGAGGGTGATGGAGAAGGGGCGGCCGCCTACGCGGCGGGTGGCTCTGCGGGGCTTCAGCCGGACGATCGTCCCCGCAGGCGATAGTTGAGGCCCGGGGGCACTGTCCCCTCCACCATCACACCCCCATCAACCAGGCGAACCCGCTTCCGTATTCCTGATCGGCGGCCGGATGTCCGGTCTCCGTGAAGGTGGCGAGCGTCCTGCTGATCACGGCGAATCGTCTGGACCTCGATGGGCGTTACGGCTGCGCGTGCGGATCGTTGAGTCTGTTATGGCTACGCGTGCAAGTTCTCGGCTCTGCGTGATGTGCGGGACCGGCCTGCTCGGCGGGACGGCGTATCTGGTCGACGGCGTCCGGCGGCAGGGCCGTCGGGCGCCTACTCGCTTCCTGATCTGCGAGTCCTGCTACGAACGGGGGTGTCCGGATCCGGAGACGGGTCTGACCCGGGCGGTCTCTACCCGGCAGACGCGGAGCATGGAGTGGAGGGCACTGGCTGGCCGCGGCGCGGCTCTCCCGCCGCAGGCGTGTATCGCCGGTTGCGGCCTGGTCGTGGTGCGCGGGGCAGAGAAGGCGATGCGGGGGGTGACGTGCTCGCGAGCGTGCCGGACATCACTCACGCGCAAACGTAACGGAGGCATCGGGTCGGGCCGCCCCTGCGGAGCCTGCGGCACGCCCGTTACGGCTGGGCGTGCAGATTCTGAATACTGCACCGCGGCCTGCCGGCAGAAGGCATACCGCAGCCGGCGCGCCCGCCGGCTGCCGTCGGATCCCGTCCCGGAGCTGCTGGAGGCGATCGTCCCCTTCGTCACCACCAACGTCTCCGGCATCTCGCAGTCGCTCCACAGGGCGCTGCATCGCGTACATGACGCACATCTGCGTGACCACGCTCCGGACGAGTTCCTCGCCAGACTCGCCGCCATGGACCCCGAGCGGGTCAAGCTCCCCGACACCGACGAAGGCCGTCGACTCCGCGCCGCCCTCCGCCACCTTCGGACGGCCCAGAACCTTCACGCATAGCCATAACAGACTCAACGACCCGCACGCCCAGCCGTAACGCCCATCGAGGTCCAGACAATTCGCCATGATCAACAGGACGCTCGCCACCTTCACGGAGACCGGACACCGGACTGCGGCATCCACCAAGTCAGCCGCCGCGCGGCGGGCCCTGTGTGCCCTTGGCCTTGCCTGCGGGTACCCGGTCGGGTGAAGTCCTTGCGTAGGCGGAACTCTGCTCTGGGGCCCGCGCGTGGTGGCGTACATGGATCCGATCAACGAGACACATGTCAGCAGGCCGGGCCTGGTCGTCGTCGACGTCGCGGCCGCCGACGACGACACCGCGCTCGCCTTCCAGCAGATGCTCGCCGACCGGTGGGCGACGGCTTCGGCGGAGCGGACGACACACGATGTCGGCCAGCCGGGCGTGCGGCTGCGCTGTTACCTGGATCTGCGCCAGCCCAGCGCCCCGGACGACGCCCCACTGCCGGTCAGCGCAGCCGACCCCTGCTGACTGGCGCGCGCCGGTGCGTGTCGAGCCACTGCGTTGCTTCCGCGCCCTGATCGAGTACCCGCGGCTTCCGGACGTGGTGGCGCGAACTCAGCGAGCCGTGTCGCCCTCCCGGACGCCGTGGCGGTCGTATGGACTGTGCTTCAGGGGGCGAACTCGTCCGAGATCTCGATGGCGTAGTTCCTGCAGGGCGGTTGCATGGTCTCGGTGTTGAGCGTCTGCCCGGAATCGATCACGGCCTTGAAACCGCGGTAGTACTGCACATACAGGTCCGGCGTGAAGGGACCGGCGGTGAGGACAACGTCGTCGCCGCGCCGAGCGTGGGCGGCGAGTTGGGCTCTGAGCGGGGCGGGGCCAACCCGGGTGAGGGCGGCGATGTCGCGGATGAGGCGGCTGATGCCGACGCCCCCACCAACTCCGCGGTGTCCGGCGGTTGGCCGTAGACCTCGCCGCCCCGGGAGAAGCCGGCCGAGCCTGGCCCGCTTCTCCCGACCGGGTCCGTCGCAGGTTCAGGAACCACGGTGCGAACTTGCCTGTCTGCTCCGTGCGCCGAGACATAACGGGCCAGGTTCCGGCAGACCTCTCGGCCCGAAGAGCAGGCACTCCGCGATCTGCTACGACCTCGACAAATGATCCGAGACCATCATCGGTCGGAACAGCGGCAGGGGTGAAGGCGAGATCAGCTGGCCGCGGTGGGGACTTCGGTCACGTCAGTTGTGAGCTCGACCGCGTCCAGCAGTTCGCCCAGTGCTCGCGCCGCAGCCACAAGCTGCGGATGGTCGCCCCAGGCGTTGGCGCGGCCATTGGCGCGCTCATCCAGATCGGAAAGGTGGGTGGCGTAGAAGTCGCAGCCTGCTGCGGTGGCCTCGTAGAACTGGCAGTGATCGTCTCGCTGTGTGTCTGCCGGGATCGGGGCGATCAGGCCGGCTCGAAGCAGCAAACCGGCATGCCGGTCGAGCGCCAGCAGCGAGCCGAAGTAGCGGGTGTCGTGACCCTCCGCTGCGCCGCGCACCAGCCCCAGCTCGTGAAGCGGCAGGTTCTCCACGGTGTCCTCCTCGATCGCCTGTCAGTGTCCCATGAACGGGCGGGACGGATGGCTGCATCATCTTGGGTATCACCGGCTGGAGGTTGAAGCACGAGCTCAGCCCGCGGGCCAGGACATCAGATGGTCCCCGCGTCACTGGTCAGGTACCTGTTGAAGACCCTCGGGAGCGGGACAGGTTCTCCCCTTCGGTGTGTGTCGCAAACCGGATCGTGCGCACGGTGCGGAACAGTTCCGCGCATGTGTGTCCTGCGGGAAAGCGTTCAACTACACGGTGGTGGACGTGCTGGCGGTGCGTCACTGTGGCCAGTGTCGTGAAGGCGTTCATGTCGAACTGAGTTTGTGAAGCGAAGCACTGGAGAGCTTCGGCCTTGTTGTTCAGGAGCGCCGGAGTCCCGATGAAGACCTCGGTGGGTTCGAAGGCGCGGCTGTAGGGGGAGCGGAAGTAGGACAGGTTGTCGGCTTCGCGGAGTGCCGCGGTGGTGACCTCGTCTGCTGTGATGCGATGGTCGAGATGCTGGTCATCGGGGTAGTGGGTGTAGACGATGTCGGGGCGTCGTTCCCCCATGATGCGGAAGAGCTCCCGGTTGATTTCCACGCGGCGTTCCACGAACTGGTTGTCGGGGATCTGGGCGAAGGTGTATTGCGCGACTCCGAGGACTGTGCCGGCAGCCAGACACTCGGAGCGGCGTCGTTGAGCCTCTTCCGGGGTGAGTGCGCCGGGGCTGAGGCAGTGGACTCGTACGTGGTCTCCGGCGAGGGAATGATCGCGCATGCGCATACCCATGGCGATTTCAGCGTCGTCGGGGTGGGCGACGACGATCAGGACGTCGGTCACGGGTGCGCCTTTCCCGGGCAGGGCTTGAGGACGAGGGCGCTGTGCAGGGCTCGGCCCTGGACTCCTTGCCAGCGGAAGGGTTCCGTGGTGTCGGCTGGCCATCGCATGTAGTGCATGCTGCCGACGACGATGGTGCGGCAGGCGCGCCGGTAGGCGATCTTCGAGGAGGCGCCGCCGTCGAGGTGGTAGGCGTGGTGGGGGTCGAGGCCGTCGGCCGCGCAGAGTCCGGCGGTCTCGCGTGGGGTCGCGCCGCGGAAGGTGTCTGTGTGGGGGGCGCCGTCGAGGATTTTCAGCAGCAGCTGGTCTTCGTGCAGCGCGATCAGCGTTCGGGCATGCCGGGCGTCGTCTTGGAACGGGGATTTGCCCAGGGAGGTGTCGTAGGCGGCCGTGTGCCCGTTGGAGGCGTCGGCGACGCTCGGGCCCAGGGAGATGCCCGATTCGAGAGGGCTCGCTTCCTGGCCGGCGATGGTGGTGATGTCCACGAGTGCGCCGACGGTCACGTCCGCCATGGGATGGTCTGCGCGCAGGATGAAGTTGCCGCTGAAGAGGTCGCTGCCGCCGCCCGGTCGGATCTGGCTCACTCGCAGTCCTTGCTCCGGATCGTGGGCCACCACGTAGTCGACGGCGGACTCGGACAGGGGAGTGGTGTTGGACGAGCGGTCGACGTGGCGCAGGAAACCGGTCCGCGGGTGGTCGAGGTAGCGGATCTCGCAGTTCGCGGCGCCGTACACCAACAGGGGAGCACCCGGTCCCGGAGGCACGGCGGGTTCTTTGGAGCCGGCCCACCGGTGGGGGCGCTGGTCGAGGGTGAGCGTCCCCTGGGCTGGGAGGGGCGCGATGACGGGGTGGCCGTCTCGCACAAGCAGCGCGGGCTTGCCGATGGTCGGCACGCTGGTTATGGCGCCGTTGCGGCAGCAGAAGTCCAGGCACGGTTCGGCAGGCTGGTAGTCGGGGTCGTCGGAGATGAACGCGAACGAGCCGCTCACCGCCGCCAGGGCACTGCCGGACACGAGCTCGCGCAGGTGGAAGGTGTCGGTGCGTGAGTGCACCTCGGCCCGGACGGCTTCGAGGTCGAGGGCGAGTGTGTGGACGTTGGTGAAGCTCCCTCCGCCCAGGTCCACGCACCGGCTGTGCAGGCGGGCGCCGGGCGCGATCGGGACATCCCGGTCGGTGGCGCGGATCGCGAAGGCGCGCTGGTTCAGAGCGATGGCCTGCACGTCGGGGACGTTGTAGCCGTGGGCGCGAAGCACTTGGACCGCTTCACTGTCCTCGTCGCTGGGGGCAGGCCGGGTGGGCGTCATACGGGGGCCGTCCCGGGCTGGGCGGCACGGATGAGGTCCTGCAGGGTGAGCGGCCCGTGGTCGAGCAGGGTGAGTGTGCGCTTGCGGAAGCGGTGGGCGAGCGCGGCGGGCTGACCGAGCGCGTAGGGGACGATGCTGTGGCCGAGACGGTAGAGGGCGGCGCCGGCGGCCACCGTGGCGGTCAATGCGGCGTCCGGCTGTGTGAGGGCCTGACCGTCCAGGTAGCCCGTGAGCAATGCCGGGACCAGGGTGGGGAGTTCGTGCGGCCGGGCGAGGTGGTGGATCAGGAGGTGTCCGGTGAAGTAGCCGAGGTCGTAGAGCGGCCAGCCGTGATGGGCGTTGTCGAGGTCGCACAGGCCGATGCGCGCGTCGGTGAGGCTGATGTTCTTCGGCGCCAGGTCCCCCAGGACGAGCTGGCGCTCGGGGCGGCCGGCCATCTCCGTGCAGGCCGCGTCCAGTGCGGGGTGCCGCGGGGAGCGCAGTGCGAAGTCCCGCTGGTAGAGGGGGAATCGAGGGTCGAGCTTCTTCCGCTCGGGTGGGCGCGCGTCGCGGGTGGCCCGGTGGATATGGCGCAGCGTGCGGCCGAGGCGGGTCATTTCACCCGTGGTGGCGGATCGCTCGCGCAGGTGCTGGTGGTAGGTGCGGCCGTCGGGGAACACATCGCTGAGCACCATCGTGTGCGTGGCGTCGTGGAAGGCGAGGACCCGCGGGAAGACGCCGGGCGCGGCGGAGTGGTAGAGCTCCAGCAGCCGGTACTCGTCGCCGATGAGCGCCGGATCGGCGCGCAGGGACGGGATGCGGGCGTAGCGCTCCCGGCGGATCTTGATGATCACGCGGCCGGCGGGGCCGCGTACGGCGAAGACGTGGGCGACATTGCCGCCGCTGACGTGTTCGACCGAGAGGGGAACGCCGGTGTGAGGGCGGCAGTCGGCGAGTATGTGCGGCAGGTCCTCGCCGAGGAGGTCGGCCAGGGAGGGCAGGGGTGGTGGGGCGGCGACGGTCACCGCACGATCACCTCCGGGCCCCTCACCTGTGCGGGGAGCGTGGCGAGTGCCGGGGCCAGACTCAGCGTGGTCTCGGGGGAGGCGCCGCTGAACCGGTGGGCCATCGACAGGTAGGTGCCGGCCATCAAAGCGGCGGCCGTGCGGTGGGTGGTGAGGTCGGAGCGCATCTGGTGCCGGGCACGACGCCCGTTGAGGTAGAGGAGGAACTCGTGCATGCTGCGCCGCCGTGAGGACTGCTGGGTCGGCATTGCGAGATGGCCGTCCGCGGTCGTGGTGAGCTCGTCGTGCCCGAGGCGGGTGTACGGCTTCCAGTCGGGCCGGAAGCGGTTGTTGCGCAAGACGTGCACCTCGATGTGCCGGTCACCGCCAGCCGTGTAGCGGTCGCCGGCCACGTCGTCCACAAGGGTCTGCAGGGAGCGCAGGTGCAGAGCCTGGAAGGGGCCTTGCTGGATGATGTGCGTCTCCTGCCGTACGCGGCCGTTGCCCGTGTAGAGGGCGGCGGCGGGGGCGAGATTCCCGCGCTGGGAGAAGCCGTTGTGGATCAGGTTGAGGGTGGCGAGGGTGAGCGTGCGCCCGCCGCGGGTGAACGCCATCGAGATGCCCGCGTCCACCTCGCCGAAGCCGTGCAGGCCGGCGCACAGCTCGGTCTCGGTGTACTGGTTGCGGGCGGCGAAGCCGTCGAAGAGTTGCTCGTAGTCGGTGACGGTCAGCTGCGCCAGGAGGTCGTCGGGCCGGGTGACCTCGGCGTGGACGCGTACCGCGTCGGCCGTCTTGTTGCTGGCGTCACCCGCGGCCAGCAGCCACGGGATGATGTCGAAGAAGTGGTAGCCGCTGTGGGCGCACTTGCCGTAGCCGCGGCTGTAACCGTGGTAGTCGAGGTCGAGCAGTTCGTCGGGCAGGCGCCACTGGCCGTCGCTGTGGAAGGACTGCACGGAGGTGACCGGGCAGCCGGTCGCCTCGGCGATCTCCGTGATGAGGTCGCGCAGCCGCCAGAACGCCGGGTGGTAGCGGCGCTGGGACTGCACGCTCACCAGGACGTCCGGATGGTGCCGGCGGGCGCGGTCGTAGTGGGCGATGAGGTCGTCGACGTCGGTGAGGATCGCGCCGGCCTGCACCGGGTCGGTAGAGGCGTGGGCGCGCACGCCCAGCGGCTTGTCCAGCAGGATGCTCAGGCCCCGGTCGAGCGCCCAGCGGGCGTAGACCATGTGGAAGGCGGGCTCGGTGGCCACGACCACCGCGTCGATGCCGCAGCGGGCCACGAGGCCGTCCAGGGTCTGGCGCACAGCCTGTGGCAGCGGGTGCTCCCCGGCCGGGAACGGCTCGATGGGGGTCACCGGCACCTCGCGCGGTCCGTCGTCGCTGTCGAGGGCGGTCCGGACGCTGGCGGCGCCGAGGACGTCCACCCCGCGGACCGTGCCGACCAGGCCGTCGCGCTGTCCGGCGGCCAGGGCGGGCAGATGGGAGCGGCGGGCGTGCGGACCGACGCCGATCACCAGCACGTTCTTCATGTCCTCGCCTCCTCCCGTTCCCTCGTACCGCAGTGGTGGGGTGCTGGCCTCATCGGCGTATCTCCGGCTTCAGGTTGCGGCGGCGCAGCTCGGGCAGGACGCCTTCGCCGACCATGTACGCCTCCTCCAGGTGCGGGAAGCCGGACAGGATGAACTCGTCGATGCCCAGGGCCGCGTATTCGGCGATCCGGTCGGCGACCTCGGTGTGGCTGCCGACCAAGGCCGTTCCGGCGCCGCCGCGCAGCAGCCCCACACCGGCCCAGACGTTGGGGTAGATCTCCAGGTCGGACGGCGTCCAGGAGCCGTCACGGAACCGTGCGTGCAGGGCCCTCATCCGTGCCTGGCCGGTCGACTCGCTGGCCGCCAGGAGGTTCTGGACTCGGTCGACGTGCGCGCGGTCGAGACCGGCGAGGAGGCGCTCGGCCGCGGCCCAGGCTTCCGCACTGGTGTCGCGGGTCACGACGTGGAAGCGGATCCCGAACCGCACCTGCCGCCCTTGCTGACGGGCGAGTTCGCGGATCCAGGACAGCTTCGGGGCGACCTGGCCGGGCGGTTCGCCCCAGGTGAGGTAGGTGTCCGTGTGGCGGGCCGCGACGGGCCCGGCCTGCGGCGAGGACCCGCCGAAGTACAGGCGCGGCAGCGGGTCGGGCGGGGCGAGGACCGTCGCGCCGGCGACGTCGTAGTGCTCGCCTTTGAAGGTGAAGGGCTCGCCGCTCCAGGCGCCGCGCAGCACGGTGAGGAACTCGTCGGTGCGCGCGTAGCGTTCGGCTTTGACCAGGTGGTCGCCGAAGCGGGCCTGCTCGTCGCGTTCGCCGCCGGTGACGACGTTGAGCAGCAGCCGGCCGCCGGACATCCGCTGGAGGGTGCTGGCCTGCTGCGCGGCCAGGGTGGGGGTGATCAGGCCGGGGCGGAAGGCGACCAGGAACTTCAGCTGTTCGGTCTCCTGGGCGAGCGCGGCGCAGGTGAGCCAGGCGTCCTCGCACCACGTGCCGGTGGGGGTGAGGACGGCGTCGAAGCCGTTCGCCTCGGCGGCCTGGGCGATCTGCGTCAGGTAGCCGATCGTCGGGGCCCGGAACCGGTCGGCCGTGACGAGATGGGTCTGGTCCAAGGCGGCTTCCGGGCCGTGGGTTGTGCGGGTGCCGACGGTCAGGGACCGGCCGTCGCTGGCGGTGGGCAGGAACCAGTGAAAGCGCATCGCGCACTCCAGACGTGGAGAGGATCGGGTAGATGATCAGCTGGAGGTGAAGTCGCCGGCCGCGCGGGCTTGCAGCCGCTGGTAGAGGACCTCGTCGAGTGCGAGGCGCCCGGCCTTCCGGGCGCGGGCCGCGCGGTCCTTGCCCTCCTGGCCGGGCAGGCGCACAAACCCGCCCTCGCGCGTCGTGGCCTGCCGGATCGCCCCCACGAGGGCGTCGTTGGCCGCCCGGTGGCCGTCGCCCTGTCCGGCGAAGGCCGGGTCGAGGGCGATGAACGTGTAGCCGGTGGACCAGGTGGAGTCCACGCCC
The DNA here is from genome assembly GCF_044747265.1 of Streptomyces sp. NPDC090106. Classification (NCBI taxonomy): domain Bacteria; kingdom Bacillati; phylum Actinomycetota; class Actinomycetes; order Kitasatosporales; family Streptomycetaceae; genus Streptomyces; species Streptomyces sp. NPDC090106. Next base: position 75,430 of record NZ_JBIVDS010000022.1, read on the forward strand.
TGGCCCATGGGGAAGCCGAAGAGCGAGCCGGTGAGGATCTGGACGAGCAGGGAGAGGGCGAAGCCGCGGTGTTCGCCGAAGACCATGGCCGCGCGGGCGGCGTCGGGGTCGTCGGTGAACGCGCCGTCCTCGTCGACGAAGCAGTCCGCGGGCAGCGGGGAGCCCGTGCGCCGTGCCTCCCAGAGCACGCCCATGGGGGCCAGCGTGGTCGACATGTCCGCGCTGACCGTGCCGTCGCTGGTGGGGAAGGCGAAGCTGACCGGGTTGACGCCGAGGATGGGGGTTCGGGCGCCGTGGACTGTGGCCTCCGGGCGGGAGGTGTTCGCCACCAGGCCGACCAGGCCCCGCTCGGCGATCTGTTCACTGAACGACGCGAGGATCCCGTAGCGCTGGCAGTTGACCATGCCGACGATGCCCACGCCGAGCTGGCGCGCCTTGCAGGCGGCGAGACGGACGGCGAAGTCGGCGCTGAGCGGCCCGACTTCGCGGCGACCGTCCACGACCGCCAGGGCGCCGCGCTCGTGCTTGATGCGGGGCGAGCCGATGCGGTGGGAGAAATACTGCGACTCGAACGCGAACTTGGCCAGGCCGTGCGACGGCTTCCCTCGCAGTTCGCCGTCGAGGTAGTGCTCGACGACGCGGTCGATCCCCGTGCCGGGGACGCCGGCCCGGGTGCAGGCGGCCGTCATGAGCGCGCGGACGTCGTCGATCCCGATGTCCAGGCGCACGGCCGGCGACGGGCCGGGCCCGCCCGCCAGGGCGCTGTCGTGCTCGACGGGTCGGGCGAGGGCAGGTGAAGGCAGGTGGAGGCCGGGCTCGTGGGCAGGTATCACGCGCGTCTCCGGACGTGGTGGTGGACGGAAGGGCGGCGGGCCCCAGGCCCCGGGGCACGGTGCGGCGCCCGGGGGGCGGGCGGGTCAGCGGGGGGCGCGGACCATGTGCTCAAGGACGGTGCGGCCGCGGTCGATGAGGACGGTGTCGGATTTGGCCAGGCCGGTGCTGAGGTAGGAGACGCCCAGGCGGGCGGTGAGCAGGACGAGTGCGCGCTGCTCGGCCGACGAGAGCAGCCGGCCGTATCCGGTGAGGAACGCGTCGCGCAGGTCGGGGCGAGTGGGCCATGCGGCGCCGCACAACCAGACCAGATCCTCGACGGCGAGACCCGGCGCGGACTCCTCGAAGTCGATCAGCCCGTGGTGCTCCGCTGCCGCGTCCCAGAGCCAGTTGCGCGGGGAGTAGTCGCCGTGCCGGTAGGCCAGCGGGAGGGCGCGTGCGAGGCCGGGCAGGTCGCGGGCCGCGTCGCGGACGAGGTCCTGCTCGGCGGGGGAGAGCTGGTCGCCGAGGCGTTCCAGGATCATCGCGGCCTCGTCGGCCTGCGCGGTCACCGACTCCATGATGCGCTGGTGCCCGCGGTGGCTGATCGGCTCGTCGGCGTCGTGCCAGCGGCGCAGCAGGTCCCCGGCGAGGCGGTGCACCCGCTGTTCCTCGGCCTGCTCCAGGAGCAGTCCGCGTACGACGCGGCCCGGGAGAGCGGTCAGGATGACCGCCGGCCGCTGCGGATCGCTGGCCAGCAGGTGCGGCGCCTCGCTGTCAGCGAGCACCCGCGCCGCGTGCTCGCACCCCTTCACCTCGCGCTCGTACGTCTCGGTGGACGGGTACAGCTTGACGAAGACCTCGCCATGGTCCGTACGGACATGCCAGATGCGGGAGTTGCCGCGCGGCCAGGAGGCGTCCGTCACGGCGGCGGTGCCCAAGGCGGCGACGTGACGGGCGACCCACTGGTGCAGGTCCGGCGGCAGGCAGGCGGCGTGCGTCATAGGGGATGGCTCTTTCACGAGATACGGGGAGGGCGTGATGCGGCGCAAGGCGACGGCCCCTCGGGTAGACGTCGAATCTATGGGCCGGGCAGCTCAGGGGGCCGTCCTGCCCGTCCAGCGCCCGCGGCGGGCCTCGGGCCGTATCCGCACGTGGTCCGGACGGTTCGGTGCACGGGGTGGCCTTCATCGCCCCGTCCCCGCCTCGGTGGTCAACTCGCGCTCCTTCAGGCGTTGCAGGAAGACTTCCGCTTGGGGCTCGGCAGCCCAGGGCTCAAGGGCTGTGGCCAGATCCTCGAGATGGGTCCGGGCACGGATCGACTCCACCCGCAGCAGGAGCTCCAGTGCCCGCTCGCCGTGTTCGAGTGCCTGATCGACGTCGCGCATCTGGCAGGCAGCAGTGGCGGCGACGGCCATGCGAAGGCCCACGGCACGCGTCTGGTGGACGTCGGCCAGGTCTCCTGCCTGGCGGCTCCAGCCGAGGGCGGCCTTGGGCTTGCGCAGGTCGCGGAAGATCTCGGTGGCGTCGGCAGCCAGCCTGCCAGCGGTGACGTAGGACAGCCGCGGGGCGTCTCGGACACCGGGGTTGATCTTGTCGAGCCAGGATTCCGCCCGGCTCAGCGCGGTGCTCGCCCCGGTCGCGTCCCCCATCCGGGCCAGCGCGCGGGCCTCGGCGAGCTTGGCGAAGGCCAGGACCCGGCGGGACGCGTGACGGCGGCCGCGGTGAAAGGCCCCCTGGGCCATGTCGAGGGCCTGGTCCGGTGCGCCCTCCAGGATGGTGTGCAGGGCCATGGTGGTCAGGACGTAGGTACCCATCTCGATGTCGCCGCCGGCACGGGCCAGGCGCAGCGCCTGCACGAAGTGCTGCTGAGCGGCCGCGCTGTGCCCGGCATCGAACGCCGCCCAGGCCGCGACGCGGGAGAGCTCCGCGGTGATGGAGAACAACTCGCGGGCCGTGGCCTCGCTATGCCGGGCGCCGAGCAGCGGGAGGGCCCGTTCGTTCAGGCAGCGCCGGATCGAGCTCAGCCGCCAGTTGGCGCCCCCGAACTGGGCGTCCCACACACGGGCCTGCTCAGCCGCGTCCGTCAGCTCCTTCAGGTCCTCCGCGCCGATCAGCCGTCCGGGACCGCTGCGCGCGTACGCGGGGAGGCCTGCGGGGACCGGCACGAGGGCTGCGTCGGCGGTGTCGGCGGGAACGGCGAGCCAGCGGGTGACGGGCAGCACGTAGCCGGACGCGGCGAACGCTCCGCCCGGTGTGTCGGCGGCGCTCCAGTGAGCGCGCGCGCCTGCGATGGCCTCCTCGCGGTCACGAGGGAAGTCCCAGCCGCGTGGCGCTTCGTCGGGAGCTGCGCCCATGCCGATCTCCTCCACCGTGACCGTCCTGCCGATCCGCTCGCTCAACGCGGCGGCGATGTACTGGGGCACGGGGTCCTTGGGCGTTGCTCCGGCGAGCCAGCGGGCGACGCTGGTGTGCTTGTACCTTGTGGCGGTTCCGTCCCGCCCGGCCAGCTGGTTGACGCGGAACGCGAGGCCCTTGTGACTCATGCCGTGCCCGTTGATGAGCACGGCGAGCGCCGCGTTCGGCGTTCTGGGCCGGCGGCCGGCCATCGAGCCTCCCGGGTCGAAGGTCTAGGGGGTGCCGCGAGAGCTCCGGGGCCGGGTCGGCAAGGCCGGCTCCGGCCCCGTGGTGAGGCGCGGCGGTCAGGTCAGGGTGGTGCGCGGGTCAGAAGTACTCGGGCATCCACGGCTCGCGGCATGTTGTGGCGCGGATGAGCTGGGCGATCGCGCGGACCTCGCCATGCACACCGTCCAGGAGGGCCGCGGCGGGCGTGCGGTAGCCGCCCGCGTACCAGTGGGCGAACTGGCGCGACGTGAGGACGAGTTCGTGCCCTGCGCCGGGACGCGGCGTCAGGTCCGCGGTGCCGGCAGTGATCTGCAGGAGGAAGGGCGCGGGAGGGCTGTCGTCGTCGTGCAGAGCGAGGGGGAGGGTGAGGTCGAGATCCTCGGGCCAGCCGCGGCGGCGTACTGCCCCGGCCGGATCGAGAATGCGCAGCATCCAGGGGTGCCAGGACGTGGCGGAAGCGGCGCCAGCGCGGCGCAGATGGTTCTGCAGCAGCGGGACGGGCGGCAGGGCGGTGCGCTGGAACATCACGGTCGGGATCCGGCTGTGATGGCTGCCCAGGAAGCCCAGCATGGCCGTGGCCGCCTCGGCGCTCGCCGCCCAGAAGTCGTGGACGATCAGGCGGCGGTCGCCGTCGCGGTCCCGGTCGAAGGCGATCGCGAGCAGGCCGTCCGGGGTGCGGCCGGGCAGGGCGAAGCGGTAGTGCGTCATGCCGGGGTGTTCGGCCTGCTGCCAGGCCTGCCACCAGGAGGGCCGCTGCCACGGCCCGTTCCAGTCACCGGCCAGCACCTGCTGCTGCTTACAGGCCTGATCGTCGGTGCCGTGGACGATGTCGAAGCGGGCGCCGTCGGCGATACCGCGCAGGGCGCCGGTGGGCACTGTCCAGGAGGAGACCTGGGCCGGCGCGGCCCAGCCCATGCGGTGCCCGTACCCGGTCGAGGCGGTCCACGCGGTCGCCACAACGGCGCCCTGCTCTCGCAGGGGCCGCAGCCGCTCGTCGAGCAGCGTCGACCACAGCCGGGCGCCCCGGGCTTCGGGCGCGATGCAGCCGCCGGCCAGGCAAGCAGCCGGCACCGGCCGGCCGCCGAAGAACTGGGGGACCGCGAGGGCCAGGCCGCCGCCGATGACGCGGCCGTCGCGCACGGCGACCCGGGCGTCGGCGTGCGGGCGCAGCCGGGTGACGTCCTCCACCTGGTGCCCGTAGGCGCGTCCGGTCAGGTCCTGGTACTCCTGCCACGAGGCGTCGTCGGCTTCGACGACGACCATCGGCGTGCTGCCCGGCATCGGGGTGCTCCCTTCTTCAGTAGGCGGTCGCCGTACGGACCGCGGTCGCGTCGGCGGGGACGAGGAAAGCGCGGGTGAGGGTGATGACGCGCCGGTCGAACTGGTTGAACGCGCTGGTGCGGACGGTGACGACGCCCTGGCCGGGGCGGCTGGCCGAGGGGCGGGCGGACAGGACCTCGGTCTCGGTCCGCAGGGTGTCCCCGACGTGCACGGGCTGCTCGAAGCGCACCTCGTCCAGGGCGAGGTTGGCGGTGGTCAGGCCGCTGGTGGAGCGGACGCTCGCGCCGATGACCAGTCCCAGCGTGACGACTCCGCACACCAAGGGCCGCTCCCTGCCCGTCCGTTCGCAGAACTGCGCGTCGCAGTGGACGGGGGCCGCGTTGCCGGTCAGCGCCAGGGTCATGGCGTGGTCGGTGTCGGTGACGGTCCGTGCCGGCCGGTGCTCGATGGTCTGGCCGACCAAGGCGCCGAACTCTTCCAGGCCGCGGCCGACGACCTCGCGCAGCCGGCCTTCGCCGACGGTCCGGTAGCCCTGCGCAACGGGTGTCTGGGTCACTGGGTGCCTCCGCTGGGGCTGGGGCCGGTGCCGTTTGCGGCGCGGTCCAGGACCGCGCGGGCCGCCGCGACGAGCGGGGGTCCCACCATCTGGCCGCCGACCCGCACGATCTGGCCGTCAGCCGACTCCGCGCTGCTCACGATGATCTGGGCCTGGGCCACCTCTTCCTCGGTGGGATTGAACGCAGCCCGGATGATGGGGAGTTGGCCGGGGTGTATGGCGCCTTTGCCGGTGAAGCCGAGATCGCGGGCCTCCTGGGCGTCGCACCGCAGGCCCTGCGGGTTCCCGAGGTCGAAGTAGGGAGAGTCGATCGACGGGATGCCGTGGGCGGCGGCGGCCGCGGCGAGGGACGAGCGCGCCCACAGAAGGGAGCTGCTGGTGCGGCGGCAGCCGGTGGCGGCGGCGTAGTCGGCCGCCCCGAAGACGGCACCGCCCAGCACCGGAGAGGCGAAGATGTTGGTCAGGCGGAGCAGCGCGCGGGGTGTCTCGATCAGGGCGCAGATGCGCACGCCCGTCGCCGTCTCCTGCAGTACCTGGGCCACCAGCTCCAGCTCGCGGGCGGACTCCACCTTCGGCACGAGCACGACCGTCTCGCGCAGACCGGCGCCGGCGAGAGCCGCCAGGTCTTTGAGGCCGTGCACGGTGCCCGGCGCATTCACGCGCAGTCCGAGGACCGTCGCGCCGTGCACCGCTGCAGTGCCGAGATGAGCCAGCGCCGCCGTACGAGCAGGGTCCTTGCCGTCCGGCTGGACGGAGTCCTCGAGGTCCAGCAGGGCGACGTCGGGCTGCGCGCGCAGCGCCGCCTCCAGGCGGCCTTCCCAGGGCGGCGTGATCAGCCAGGTTCCGCCGGGTGCGGTGAGGGCTGCGGTCATGGCCGTCACCGTCCGGCGAGGTGCTCGTCGACCAGCTGGTCGAGGGCGCCGACGGTCGTGGCCGAGGCGATCCGGTCCTCGCCGAGGGCGACGCCGTGCTCGGCCAGCAGCAGGTCCAGCTCGGTGATCGCCAGCGAGTCGAGCCCGGCGTCCTCCAAGCTGGCTTCCGGGCGCAGCGACTCCTCGTCCACCTGCAGCGGGCCGGTCAGGATGGTCATCAGCATCTGGTTCACCGGGCTGTCTCCCGTCGGGGTGAGCGGTCGGGCCCGTCGGCCACGCAGGGCACGTTGGGCCAGGTGAGGGTCGTGGCGCCCCAGGTCAGGCCCGAGCCGAAGGCGGCCATCAGGACCCGGTGCCCGGGGCGCAGTGCATCGTCGGCCGCCGCGTGGGCGAGGGCGAAGAGGATCGAGGCCGCACTGGTGTTGCCCAGGTGGGCGATGTCGTCCAGCACGTTCCCACCGTCGAGGTGGAGCCGGCGCCCAACGGCCTGGGTGATGCGGGAGTTGGCCTGGTGGGGCACGAACCGGTCGACGTCGCCGAGACTCCATCCGGCTGCCGCCGCGGCCTCTTCGGCGGCCTGGGACATGCGGATGACGGCGTGCTGGAACACCTCCCGGCCGCGCATGCGCATGAACTGCCCGTGCGGGACGACCAAGGCGTCCGCGTGCCGGCCGTCAGCACCCAGAATCACCGGCCCCACGGCGCCCGGCTCGCTCCTCTCCCCGCGCCGGACCACGAGCGCGCCGGCTCCGTCCCCGAACAGCGCGGCCGTTGTGCGGTCGTCCGGGTCGGTCAGGTGCGACAGGCGGTCGACCGTGATGACCAGGGCCCGCTGCGCCGCGCCGTCGGCGACGAATCCCTTCGCGACCTGAAGGGCGTAGGGCAGGCCGGTGCACGCGGCGGCGACATCGAAAGCGGGGATGCCGCACAGGCCCAGGCGCGCGGCCACTTCCGGCGCGGTGCCCGGCATCCGGTGGTCGGGGGTCGCGGTCGCCAGGATCACCACGTCGACCGACTGGATTGCGGCGGACGTCAGCGCGGCCGTGGCCGCCCGGACGGCAAGATCGGCCGTCGAGGTGCCCGCGTCCACGCGTCGCCTCTCGACGATCCCGGTCCGGGCGCAGATCCAGTCGTCGGCGACGCCCAGACGCCCGGCGATCTCCGCGTTGGGGACCACGATGTCGCCTCGCGCGGTACCCACCCCGCACAGCACGGCGGCAGGGGCCTGCTGGCCGTCGCCGACGGCGGACGGCATCACGACGCCACCTGCAGGCAGCGGACGACCTCGTTGATCAGGTCCTCCTGCCCGGCCACGGCCTGGCGCCGCCCGAGCTCGGCGAAGACCTCCAGGGGGTCCACGCCCGCGGCCCGGGCGGCAGACAGGACGCGCGGCTTGAACCCGGAGAACACACCGGCCAGCCCTGAGGCCAACGTCACCGAGTCGGTGACCGGTGGACCGCACATCAGCTGGTCGTGGGCGACATCCGCCGCGCGCAGCAGCGCTGGCAGGTCGATACCGGTCTGGTGATGCGAGCGGTGCAGCACGGCGACCAGGACCTCAAGGGATGTGTTGCCCGCGCCTGCGCCGAAACCGCGCGCGCATGCGTCGATGACGCGCGCCCCGGCCTCGACGGCGGCGAGAGAGTTCGCCACGGCCATGGACAGGTTGTTGTGTCCGTGGAAGATCACCGGCACGTCCACCGCGGCGACGATGGCCCCGATGCGCTCGCTCACGTCGGCGGGCAGATAGTGTCCTGCCGAGTCCATGATCCCTACCGACTGCGCCCCGTACTCCACGGCGCGCCGGCACTCCTGCGCGAGCCGCTCGGCACTGGCCATGTGGCTCATCAGGAGCACTGCCTGCGCTTCCAGGCCCAGCTCACGCACGATACCCAGATGGCGGCGGGTCACGTTGGCCTCGGTGCAGTGCGCGGCGATCCTCACCACGTCCGCGCCGCAGTCGGCGGCCCGGCGGATGTCGGTGCCAGTTCCCCAGCCGGGGACCATGAACACGCCCATCCGGCTGGTGCCCGCCGCCAGGGCCAGCCGGACGGTCTCCAGCAGCGTGGTGTCGTCCAGGCGCGCGTACCCGATCTGCCGTGAGGACGCGCCGAGCCCGTTGCCGTGCCCGACCTCGACCACCGGCACACCGGCCGCACTCGCGGCCATGGCGTACGCCCGCAGCTGCGGCACGTCGAGCTGGTGCTGCACCGCGTGCTGTCCGTCGCGAAGCGTCGCATCGTGGACGGTCACCTGCGAGATACGGCTGCTACCCACGGTGCCCCACCTCCCGGGAGCGCGCGTAGCGCTCGGCCAGCGTCACCGCGGCCGCGTTGATGATCTCCACGTTTCCGGCGAAGGACGGCAGCCGCCCGGCCCGGGCGGTGACCGTGACGGTCGCCTGCACCAGGCCGGCGGCCACGGACAGCGCACTCACCTCGTAGCCGGGGGCGTACCGGCGCACGGCGTCGGCCGCCGCCTCGACCGCACCGGACAGCGCAGCGGGCTGGATGCCGTACGCGCACGCGGTGATCTGCGCGCGAAAGGCCGGCGCCGGGAGGGCCGGGCTGATGGTGGCCAGCACCTTCACCCCCGGCGAGCCGGTCAGCCGCTCCACCGCGTAGCCGGTGATGGCGAGGTACTCGTCGAGGTTGTCCCGCGTCGCCGGGCCGACACCGGCCGACGCGACGGTGGTGACCACTTCGACGTCCCCGACCCGCTCACTGTTCCTGGCGATCGCGTCCAGCACGGGGAGGACCGCCTGGCCGCCGCAGCTCACCAGGCTCAGATGACGGTCCGACTCCGCCCGGACGCCGTTGACCGTCGGCGTGACCATGCTGCCGCCGCTGCTGGGCGTGAGATCCACCAACAGCACATCGGACGAGGCGAGGGCGGCCCAGTGGGCGCCGTGCGCCTCGGCCGAACTCGCGTCGAAGACCACGTCAACGTCCGCACGGACCACAGCTGCGATGCCCTCGGTGGAGACCTGACAGCCCAGTTGGGCGGCGCGGCGCAGAGCGCTGGCGCTGCTTCGCCGACTGGCCACCAGGGCGCAGCTCAGCACCGGCGAGGTATTCAGCCGCTCGGCCAGGTCGAGGCCGAGCAACCCGGCACCGATCACGGCCGCCTTCAGACGCGGCGCGGCGTCCGCACGGGCGATGGCGGATTCGGCCGGCACGATGGCGCTAGACGACATGGAGCACCGCCTGCGGAAGACGGGGAGAACTGACCGTCACCGTCTGTCCGGCCTCCAGCGGGAGGCTGGCGTGCACGGCCCCGGCCAGCACGAGGTCACCGGCCCGCAATCCCCTACCGAAAGCCGCCAGCCGCCGCACCAGCCAGGCCACAGAACGGATGGGGTCGCCCAGGATCGCCCGGCCGAATCCGGCGGCCGCGACGGCACCGTCCACCGTGCAGGTCAGCTGCTCTCCCGCCAGGTCGGGCACGAGTCCGTCTACCGGGGCGCCGAGGACGAACCGCCCGCAGGCCGCGTTGTCCGCCACGCTGTCGACGAGCGTCAACCCGGCGAAGCCATAACGGCTGTCGATGACCTCCAGGGCGAGAAGCGTCGCCGCGATCGCGTCTCGGATTGCCTCCTCGCCCACGTCGGCGCCGGCCAGGTCGCTCCTCAGCAGGAAGACGAGCTCACCCTCGACGCGCGGCGCCACCAGGTCGCCGAGGTGCAACTCGCCGGACTCGTTCACCGCCATGGAGTCGAGCAGCAGCCCCGAGTCGGGCTGGTCGATGCCGAACTGCTCCTGCATGGCGGCCGAGGTGAGACCCACCTTGTGCCCGACCACGCGCGCACCGTCGGCAACGCGAAGCGCCGTCCCGTGCCACTGGATCCGGTAGGCGTCATCCAGCGAGGCTTCGGGCCGCCGGCGGCTCAGCAGGGACGCCGGCCGTCGCGTCGTCTCCGCACTGCGCAGGCGCTGGGCTTCGTCGTCCCACCACGACTCGGCGCCTTCGGCGGGATGACTTCCGGCTGGCCCCACGTGCGGAGCGAAGTCCGCGGAGGCGAGGGACACCCCCGGGAGCCCCGGTTCGTTGTCGGTTCGCATCTCGTGCAACTCCCTGTTCTGGTCCGGGTATGCGCGACTGACGGGTCCACATCCCACCGTGTGCCTCCCACGCTGGGCAGGGCTCGCACAGGGGCCTGCGGCTCGCGAGGGGGCCCGCGGCAGACGCGAACTACGTGTTTCCAGCCCGTGGATGGTGCATCGGCGCGCTCTCCGGTCACCTTGTGTGTCCTGCGGCGGCTTCCATCTGCGGCCACACGTCCCGAGCCGCCGACACCAGCACGGCGGCCAGAACGCCCATCAGGATCACGGCGGGGCCGCCGCCGGCGTCGCGGAGCGTCGACAGCAGCGGCCTCTGTTTCCTGGCCATTGGGTTGGCCTGGCCGTGCTACTGGGGATGTCCGGCAAGTACCTCGACGTGCTGGCCGGACAGCGCGCGCAGTGCGGCGTGGGTGCGCGCTGCGGTGAACGGGGTCAGGTGTTCGTCCAGTTCGTCGGGGGAGATCCACCGTGTGCTTTTGATGCTGCCGCCGTAGGTGAAGGGTGTGTCCTGGTCGATGACTCCGCAGTCGAAGAGGAAGTTGATGCCTTCCTTGGACAGGTGGGTGGGGTGCTGCTGTTCGTACATGTGGTGCACGGCCAGCAGGCGGCCGGGTTTCACGGTGAGGCCGAGCTTGGTCCTGATGTGGCGGACCAGGCCGTCGAGGAGTGCTTCGTCGGCCTCGACGCAGCCGCCGGGGTGGAACCAGGGCGTGCGCTCCTCGCCCCTGAGGGCGTCCTGTGATTTCTCGGTCATGAGGACGGCGCCGGCGGAGTTGCGGATGATGCCGAGTGCTCCCAGGCGTCGCGGGGGCGGGTCGGTGAAGTGGTCACGTGCAGTCTGCATGGGGTGATGCCTTCCGTCGTCGGGTCGGGTGGATGGTCTGGCTCGGGTGCGGTGGTGCGGCGGGATGCACGGGGCCGTCGCAACGTCGTGCCGGTTGCGTGCCGAGGAAGAGGGCGTAGGCGTCGGTGTCGTAGGTCGCTAGCGCGCCCCACGGGTCCGTCGAGGCACCAGACGGGGCTGCCTGCTGTGGGGGTGGGAGCGGGTCGGGGGTCGTGAGGCATCCGTACGGGGTGGGGTCGGTGGCCCAGCGGGCGGTCTGCTGGGTCAGGTCGAACAGGAGGTCCAGCACGATGGCGGTGATGCGGTCCATGCGGTGGGGATGGCCGGACGGGGTTGGGAGCGGTCGGTGTTCAGGCATCGAGGTATCCCCGCTCGATGCGGCCGACCCAGGTGTCGGGGTCGGCGGTCTCTTCTGCGGTGGGCAGGAAGATGGGGTCCTTCCAGATCTGGTTGACCAGGTCGGTTCCGCCGGCGGCCACAGCGCGTGCGATGAGGCGGGCGCCCTGTTCGTACGCTGCCTCGCCGGGGCCGAAGTGGCGGGCGCCGGGGAACGCGTGGTGGGCGCGGTAGCGCCTGGATTTGGGCGCTTGCCGGGCGTCGGCGGGTGTGCCGAACAGGCGGGTGGTGACCTGGCGGTCGGCCCAGGTGGCATGTCCTTCCTCGACCGTCAAGGCACCCCGCTCCGACATGCCGCGCTTGTGCGGGAAGAACGTGGTCCAGGTGGTGCCGCTGTGGGCTTCGGCTTGTATCTGGTGGACGAGTTCGTGGGCGATCAGCTTGTGGAGCGCGGGTTTGTCGACCAGCAGCCCACAGTGGTGGAGGGCCCGCGGGGCGATGATCGTCTCTTGGCGGCCGTCGGCGGCCGTCATGGTGCTGCCCATGACCAGGGGCCAGACCAGGACCGGGAAGAAGCTCGTGATCGTGAGGGCGTTCTGGATGCCTTTGATCTCGGCTTCGGTGAGTTCCAGTTCCGCGATGTCGCGGGCCAGGATGCGGTGCCCGTTGGCGCGGGTGGCCTGCCGCCATGTTCTGGGAGTGACGAGGCGGAAGCGGACTTCGAGCGGGAGGGCGAGGTCGACTGTCTGCGCCACCATCGGGGCGACTCGCCGGAGGATCTGGTTGATCTGTTCGGCCAGGTCGGGGTGGCGTCGGGTGTCGTCGAGCACGGTGAAGCGGGTCTGGGTCACGGAAGGTCCTGTCGGAAGTCGAGGCAGGCGATGCGAGCGGTGTGCCGGGCGTGTCGGCCAGCGCCGCTTTCGAGTTGGCGGGTCCGGCCGGGCGGGTTGGTGTGTGGCCGGGGTGCTGGGCGTGGGGGTGGGGTGTCCGGCCAGGTCGGCCGCCGTTTCCCGGATCACCGACGGTCCGGGGTTGCGGCGGCCGACCGGCGGTCCCATGCACGGCGACGGATTCCACGGGGCTGCCGCGCACGGGAGCTGCGGGGGTTAGGTGAGGCCCGGTGTGAACCTGGCCTGCCAGGTGCCGCGGTCGCCCTCGGACTCAGATCTGAGCGGGACGGGGCCGGGGTCGGTCCACACCTGGTTGAGGGTGTCGCGGTCGTGCACGGCGATGATCTTGGCCACGGTGTCGGCGCCGTTGAGGAAGTGGGCGGCCAGGGCCTGGCGCAGCGGGTGGTCCCGCAGGCTCTGGAACCGAGTGCCGGCTTCGTGGCGTAGGGCAACGGAGGTCATCGTGTGCTGCTTTCGGCAGGGGGAACAGTCGTGTCCGGAGGCGGCGTACCGGGTCCTGCGAGCGGGGAAGCGTAGGTGGGGCCGTTAGCCGGGGGTGGTGAGGACGGGGTGGGTGATGGCGGTGATCTGTCCGAGGAGGGTGGTGTCGCCGTGGGGAGTACGGCGGTTGTCGCCGCCGGGCAGGCGTTGGACGGTCACGGATGCGCCGTTGAGCAGGGCGCGTCGGATGGCGGGGTCCAGCACGACGGTGAGGACGAGGGACCCGCCCGGTTCCTCCTCTTGCTGGTCGTCGGTGAGGAGTGGGCAGCCGGCGTGCTGCACGGGCAGTGCCTTCCCGGTCTGTAGGTCGTGGGACAGGACGCGGTAGGCGCGGCCGCTGCGGGAGTCGATGGCGATGTGTCCCTTGGCCTGCAGCTGTTTGAGCTGGCGGGCGATGGAGGAGGAGCTGGACAGTCCGACCGCGCCGCCGATCTCCCGGATGGAGGGCGGGTAGCCGCGTGCCTTCACGGTCTGGCAGATGAACTCGAAGATCTGTGACTGGCGCCGTGTGAGCGGGAGAAGGGGCCGGGCGGCAGTAGCAGCGGGGTCGGTGGTGTCGTCGGGTGCCGGCGGGTCGTCGCTGTTCATGGGCGTCCTGGACAGTCCGTGTGGGTGGGTGGGCCAGTGGTTTGGTCGGGGGAGTGCGCGGTGGTGCTGAACGGTTTGGCCGCCGGTGAGAGTGCCGGGGTGGTCAGGCGGGGGCTGGGTCGGGGTTGGCCCAGGCGGTGTCGGCGGCCAGGCGCGCGGACCACTCGATCTCGGTCTCGCCGAGGGCTGTTGTGGCGAGGTGGATGCGCTGGAATTCGCCGGTGCCGGCGGGGGCGTAGGTGTACTGGGCGTCGCGGAAGAGGCGTTGGAGGGGGTAGTCGCCGTCCAGGGCGTGGGCGCCGTGCAGTTCCATGGCATCGCGGGCGCTGTCGGCGGCGAGTTGGTGGCCGGCGTTCTTCGCGCCGATGAGCTGGGCGTCGCAGGATAGGCCGAGGTCGAGGAGGTGAACGGCCTGGTAGGCGGCGCCGCGCGCGGTCTGCAGGCGGCATTGCATGGCGCCGAGGCGGTCGCGCAGGACGGGGAGGTCGGAGAGGTGTCCGTGGTAGCGGGCGCGCGTGCTCAGCCAGGAAGCGGTCGTCTCCA
>NZ_JBIVDS010000023.1:0-76164 GCF_044747265.1 Streptomyces sp. NPDC090106
ACTGCAGGGGGGACCCTGTGGGAGAGTAGGACACCGCCGAACAAATTTTGAGAAAACCCCCGTACCGTTAATTCGGTACGGGGGTTTTCTGCGTTTCCGGGGAGAAAGGCCGGGGGATTTCTCTGGTTTCCCAGTGTCCCCCGACTCGCGGGTCTTCCGTTTACAGACGTCCTGCCGTCTTGAGTGCCAGATATGCGTCAGCCAGTGCTGGTGCCAGTTCCTCCGGTGTCGCGTCGACGACTGTGACGCCGTGTCGGCGGAGCTGGTCCGCGGTGCGATGGCGTTCGCTCTGGGCCTGGGCTGCTGCCGCGGCCTCGTAGACGGCGTCGGGGTTTCCGCGGCTCTTGGCCATGAGGGAGACGTGGGGGTCGGCCACGGAGGCCAGGAGAACCGTGTGGCGTTGGGTGAGCTGGGCCAGGACGGGGAGGAGGCCCTCCTCGACCGGGGCTGTGTCGAGAGTGGTCAGGAGGACGATCAGGGAACGGCGGGGGGCCGTCCTGAGGGCGGTGGCCGCAAGGCCGCGGGCGTCCGTTTCCACGAGCTCCGGTTCCAGCGTCGCCATGGCGTTGACCAGGGACGGGAGGAGGTCGCTCGCGGCGCGGCTCTGGACCAGGGCACGTACGCGGCGGTCGTAGGCGAGGAGGTCCACGCGGTCGCCGGCGCGGGACGCCAGCGCTGCCAGGAGCAGGGCCGCGTCCATGGAGGCGTCGAGGCGTGGTGCGTCGCCGACGCGGCCCGCCGAGGTGCGGCCGGTGTCGAGGACCAGGACGATGTGCCGGTCGCGTTCCGGGCGCCAGGTGCGGACTGCGACGGCGGAGTTGCGGGCGGTGGCTCGCCAGTCGATGGAGCGGGTGTCGTCGCCGGGGACGTATTCGCGCAGGCTGTCGAACTCGGTGCCCTCGCCTCGGGTGAGGACGCTGGTGCGGCCGTCGAGTTCGCGCAGGCGGGCCAGTTTCGAGGGCAGGTGCTTGCGGCTCGTGAACGGCGGCAACACCCGCACCGTCCAGGGGACTTCGTGGGTGCCCTGGCGGGAGAGGAGGCCGAGAGGGCCGTACGAGCGGATGGTGACGCGGTCGGTCCTGCGGTCGCCTCGGCGGGTGGGGCGCAGGCGGGTGGTGACGCGGCGGCGCTCGCCGGCGGGGACCGTCAGGCGGTGGCGGGAGGCTTCCATCTCGGTGCCGGGGAGCCAGCTGCTGGGCGGCCAGGCGTCACGGAGGTGGGCGCGCAGGGGGCGGCCCGAGGTGTTGGTGACGGTGAGGGTGACGTCGGCGGTCTCGCCCAGGCGTACGGAGGTGTCGCCCGAGCGGGTCAGACCGAGGCGGCGTACGGGGGCCGCGAGGGCGAAGTCGCAGGCGCAGGCCACCGCCAGGGGGGCGTTGACGGCGAGGATTCCCGTCCAGCTCGGGTCCCAGATGCCGACGGGGATCGAACCCAGGGCCGCGATGAGTGCGGCGCGTCCGGTGAGGGCCATCAGCGGGGGACGGGGACGTGGGCGAGGATCGACTGGATGACGGAGTCGGCTGTCACGCCCTCCATCTCCGCCTCGGGGCGGAGCTGGACGCGGTGGCGGAGCGTGGGGAGGGCGAGGGCCTTCACGTCGTCCGGGATGACGTAGTCGCGGCCGGTCAGCCAGGCCCAGGCGCGGGCCGTCGCGAGGAGGGCCGTCGCACCGCGGGGGGAGGCGCCGAGGGTGAGGGACGGGGACTCGCGGGTGGCTCGGCAGATGTCGACCACGTAGGCCGTGATCTCCGGGGAGATCGAGGTCTTGGCCACGGCCGCCCGTGCCGCTTCCAGGTCCGCGGGGCCCGCGACCGGGCGCAGGCCGGCGGAGTGCAGGTCGCGGGGGTTGAAGCCCTCGGCGTGCCGGGTGAGGACGTCGATCTCGTCCTGGCGGGAGGGGAGCGGGATCGTGAGTTTGAGGAGGAAGCGGTCCAGCTGGGCTTCCGGGAGGGGGTACGTGCCCTCGTACTCCACCGGGTTCTGGGTGGCCGCGACCAGGAACGGGTCGGGGAGCGGGCGGGGGGTGCCGTCCACGGTGACCTGGCGTTCCTCCATCGCTTCGAGGAGGGACGACTGGGTCTTGGGGGGCGTGCGGTTGATCTCGTCCGCGAGGAGGAGGTTGGTGAAGACCGGGCCGGGCTGGAAGGAGAACTCGGCGGTGCGCGTGTCGTAGACCAGGGAGCCCGTCACGTCGCTCGGCATGAGGTCGGGGGTGAACTGGACGCGCTTGGTGTCGAGGTCGAGGGCGGAGGCGAGGGCGCGGACGAGCAGCGTCTTGGCCACCCCGGGGACTCCTTCGAGAAGGACGTGTCCGCGGCACAGGAGGGCGACGACGAGGCCGGTCACTGCGGGGTCCTGGCCGACCACGGCTTTGGCGATCTCGGCGCGCAGGGCTTCCAGGGAGGCGCGGGCGGCTGCCGCGTCCCCCGTGTTCCCGGCGTTGTCAGTGGTCGGGGCCATCATGGACGGCGTACCTCTCTTTCGAGGGCGTCGAGTTGGTCGGCGAGGGAGACGAGTGCGGTGTCGTCGCTGGGCGGCGGGCCGAAGAGCAGGGAGTGCAGGGCCTGTCCGTCGCCGCGGAGGTGGTCGGACAGGGCGGGCAGCAGGGTCTCGGGCGTGTGCGCCTGGGAGACGGGGACGCCTACGAGGGGGGCGAGTCGGGTGCGGGTGGTGGAGCGAAGAGCGAGGGCGGCCCGGTCACGGGCGTCGGCCTTGCGGTAGAGGCGGGCGCGGCCTTCGACGGTCTCGGAGGCGCGGATCGCCACGGGGAGTTTCTCGGGCACCAGGGGGCCGAGCCGGCGTGCCCGCCACAGGGCGGCCAGGGCAGCGGCGAGGAAGAGCTGGAGCGTGCCCCACTTCCAGCCCGAGGGGAGCAGGTCGAAGAAGTCGCGTTCGTCGTCCGGGTCGGTGGCCGACGGGTCGGAGAGCGAGGGGAGGTACCAGACCAGATGGGGGCGGGAGCCGAGGAGCTGGAGGGCGAGGGAGGCGTTGCCCTGCTCGTCGAGGCGGTCGTTGTAGAAGATGTCGGGCGCGCCGAGGACGACCGTGTCGCCGCCTTCGGGGGCCGGTACGCGCAGCAGGGTGGCGAGGCGCTCGCTGGGGTAGCAGGCGTCGGCCGCGAGGTGGACGGTCGAGTAGCGGACGCCTCCCGTGTCGGCGGCTCCGGCGAGTCGCGCGGCGGGGAGGTCGCAGTCGGGGTCGAGCGTCGACGCGTCGCTGGTCAGCGGGTCCGCGGTGACGTCGGGGGCGAGCCGTCCGATGGACCGGCTGCCGGGAGCGACGAGGACGGTACGGCCGCCGGCGGGGGCGGTCGCGATGCGCAGCAGGGACTGCTGGCGGTGCGTCAGCAGGTCGGGTTCGGCGACCAGGAGGGTGGTGTCCGGGCCGACGGCGGCGCGTGCTTCGTCGAGGGTGGCGACCACGCGGGTGGACACCCCGCGTTCGTCGAGGAGTTCGGCGACGGCCCGGCTGCCGAGCGGGTCGACGGAGCGTGGGTCGAGGCGGCCGTGCCGGGCGTCGGAGCGGATCACGGCGATCGTGATCGCGGCCACCAGCAGGAGCACGAGGGCGAGCAGGACGCCGCGCGCGCGGGTCCACACCTGGCGGGCCGTGGGCGAGACCGAGGTGGACGGGAGTGTGGCCCCGGTGGTCATTCGGCGGCCCCCTGGCGGGTGTCGGCTGCCGTGCTGTGGCTGCTGCCGGTGAGCTGGGGCCTGGTGCGTTCCAGGTCGAGGTCGAGGTCGGCGATGCGCCGGTACGACGTCTCGGTCGCGCTGCGACCGCCGTATGTGACGTCGTCGAAGTCGCGGGCGGCGGTGCGGAGCCGGTCGGTGTGGGCGGGCAGGGCGCGGCCCGCTTCGGCGGCGGCCTCGTCGGCGGTGCGGCCGGGGCGGGCGTCGAGGAGGGCGCGTTCCTCCAGGGAGCGGACGACGGCCCGCATGCGTTCCTGGAGGGCCTGGTTCCAGTGGCCCTGGACGGCGTGGGCCTCGGCGGCGGCGCGGTGGTCGGCGGCGGTGCGGGGACGGTCGTCGAACAGGGCGGCGGAGGGCGTGGGCCGGCGACGCGGGGTGCCCAGGCGCCACCACAGGGCGCCCAGGACCGCCACGACGGCCGCGATGATCACGACCAGGCCGAGTGCGCCGCCTGGGGTGGCGGTGGCCGCCGCGCCGAACAGGTCCTCGATCCAGGCCCAGAAGGAGTCGAGGGCGCGGGCGAACCAGCTGGGGTCGTTCTCGTGGTACATGCGCTTGGACAGCTCGCGCCGGGCCGCCTCCCGCGCGGGGTCGCGCGGGACGGTGACCGGTGGTTCGTCGCCGGACAGCAGTGACGGCAGCGACAGCACGGAGGTGTCGCCGGAGTGCGCCAGCAGCCGTGCCGATGTGAGAACTCCCCCCGCCGGGCTCACCGCATCAGCCTCCGGGGGTGGGGCCGGGGGTGCCGGTGCCCTGGTCCTGGGCGCCGGCCGCGCGGGTCAGTTCGAGGTCGAGGGCCTCGCGGCGGATGCGCTGGTCGATGTAGAGGAGCACGGTGACGCCTGCCGTGATCGGGAACGTGATCATGGAGCCGATGACCGCGCCGACGCCGCTGACGACGAGGAACGTCCAGCCGACGTCGCCGCCGTTGTCGAGGAGGCCGGTGAAGCTCTGGCCGCTCAGGGCCGCGGCGAGGAAGGTGAAGGGCAGGACGATGATCTCCGCGATGATGGCGGCGATGATCGCGGCCAGCAGCTGGATGCCGAAGACGCGCCACCAGGAGCCGCGGACCAGCTTCGCGGACCGGACCAGTGCCTTCCTGATGCCCTGCTTCTCCAGCATCAGCGCGGGCGAGGCCAGGGAGAAGCGGACCATCAGCCACAGGGCGACGACGAGGGCGCCCGCCATGCCGAGGACGAGGAGGGTGGCCGCGGCGTCACCGCCTCCGGCTGCGGCCGCGATGATGCCCGGTACCGCTCCGGCCAGGACGACGCCGATGCCGATGAGGATCAGCAGGAAGATCAGGCCGAACAGCCTGGCGACCTGCGGGCGGGCGTCGCGCCAGGCCTCGCCGGTGGTGACCGACTTGCCGAGCACGGCACGGCTGGTGACGGTGGTGAGCAGGGCGGTCGCGACGACCGTGCCGATCAGGGAGACGAGGAAGACGGCGCTGGAGCTGAGGAGGGCGTCGCCCATGGCCTCGGTCAGCTCGTCGAGAGTGGCGCTCGGGTCCTGGAGGGCCTCGGTGCTGGTGTTGTCGAGGACCAGGCCCTGGAGCAGGACGACGACGACCTGGGTGACGACGGCGACGGTCAGCGAGATGCCGAGGACCGTGCGCCAGTAGGTGCGCATGGTGGAGACCGCGCCGTCGAGGATCTCGCCGACGCCGAGCGGGCGCAGCGGGATCACGCCGGGCTTGGCCGCGGGCGGGGGGCCGCCCCAGCCGCTGCCCCAGCCGCCGGGGGCGCCGTGTCCACCGGGGCCGCCGTAGCCGCCGTATCCGCCCTGGCCGGCGCCGGGGCCGGCCGGCGGGCGGGAGCCCCAGCCCGGGCCGGGCGGCGGGGGCGGCGGGGTCTGGCCGGGGGCCTGCGGGCCGCTCGGGGCGGACCACTGCGCGGGGGGCGGCTGCTCCTTGGACCACTTCGAGCCGGGGCCCTGCGGCTCCTGGCCCGTCTGGCCCGCCTGGTCCGAAGGGCCGGACGGTTCGGACGGGGCTGCGGGCTCGGCGGGACCGGGAGGAGTGGCGGGCTCGGCAGGGCTGCCGGACGCACCGGGCTCCTGTCCGTCGGACGGGGCGGATCCGGGCGAAGCCCAGCCCGGAGTGTCTTTCATCGTCGCTCCTTCACGGTGCCCGTCCGCGGTCGCGGCGGCAGGTTGGCAGCCATCGTGCCATGGGGCGGTGACAGGGTGACCGGCCGCGGTATCGGCTGCATACCTTCAATACTCCGCGGGACAAGGGGCAGACTGACCGCATGGCTGATCAGTACGCGCAATCCGGCGAGGGCGGCAGGTCCACCGAGATACCGGTGATCCGCTGGGAGGAACCACCCGAGGGTCCCGTGCTGGTGCTCCTGGACCAGACGAGACTGCCGGCCGAGGAGGTCGAGCGGGTCTGCACGGACGCGCCCGCGCTGGTGGAGGCGATCCGTTCGCTCGCCGTGCGCGGGGCGCCGCTGCTCGGGATCGCGGGGGCCTACGGGGTCGCGCTCGCCGCCGCGCGCGGGTTCGACGTGGACGACGCGGCGACCGCGCTGGCGGGTGCCCGGCCCACGGCGGTGAACCTCGCCGTCGGGGTCCGCCGGGCGCAGGCCGCCCACCAGGGCGAGCTGGCGCGCGGCGGTGACGCGGCCCGGGCGGCGAGGGCCGCGCTGGACGCGGCGCG
This sequence comes from Streptomyces sp. NPDC090106, assembly GCF_044747265.1. Taxonomy (NCBI): domain Bacteria; kingdom Bacillati; phylum Actinomycetota; class Actinomycetes; order Kitasatosporales; family Streptomycetaceae; genus Streptomyces; species Streptomyces sp. NPDC090106. Next base: position 6,355 of record NZ_JBIVDS010000023.1, read on the forward strand.
CGCCCTGCACCGGGAGGACGCCGAGGCCAGCGCGCGGATGGCGGAGCGCGGGCTGGCGCTGCTCGACGAGCTGATGCCCGGCGGCGGGCACCGTGTCCTGACGCACTGCAACACCGGTGCGCTGGTGTCGGGCGGCGAGGGGACGGCGTTCGCGGTGGCGCTCGCCGCGCACCGGGTGGGGCGGCTGCGGCGGCTGTGGGTCGACGAGACGCGCCCTCTGCTCCAGGGCGCCCGGCTGACGGCGTACGAGGCGGCGCGTTCCGGCATGGCGTACACCCTGCTCACCGACAACGCGGCGGGGTCGCTGTTCGCGGCCGGCGAGGTGGACGCGGTGCTGATCGGGGCGGACCGGATCGCGGCCGACGGGTCGGTGGCGAACAAGGTGGGGAGCTATCCGCTCGCGGTGCTCGCCCGGTACCACCATGTGCCGTTCATCGTGGTGGCGCCCGTGACGACCGTCGATCCGGAGACTCCTGACGGGGCGTCGATCGAGGTCGAGCAGCGGCCCGGGTTCGAGGTCACCGAGGTGATGGCGCCTCAGATTCCGGTGACGGGACCGGGGGGCGGGATGTCGGTGGCGCCGCTGGGGACGCAGGCGTACAACCCGGCGTTCGACGTGACCCCGCCCGAGCTGGTGACGGCGATCGTCACGGAGGAGGGCGCCGTCTCACCGGTGACGGCCGAGGCGCTGGCGGAGCTGTGCGCCAGAGCCGCCGCCCGGACCGCCGTCTAGCGATGGCCGGTGGACGAGGGGCGGCGCGGGGTTCTCGCCGGCCTTGACGGGGGTGCTCGGCGGGCGGCCGGGAGGGAGCTTGCACGGGGTGGGCAGACAGCAGTGACCTGCAGCGACTATGGTCACTGGCCGGTGACGTACCTCACCACTGCCTTCGCCACCGTTATGAGAATGGGATGATGTCGTTTATGAAGGGACGAGTCCTTGTCGTCGACGACGACACCGCACTGGCCGAGATGCTCGGCATCGTGTTGCGTGGTGAAGGTTTTGAGCCGTCTTTCGTAGCCGATGGCGACAAGGCGCTGGCCGCGTTTCGGGAGAGCAAGCCCGATCTCGTGCTGCTGGACCTGATGCTGCCGGGCCGCGACGGTATCGAGGTGTGCCGGCTGATCCGCGCCGAGTCAGGTGTGCCGATCGTCATGCTCACGGCGAAGAGCGACACGGTGGACGTGGTGGTCGGGCTGGAGTCCGGCGCCGACGACTACATCGTGAAGCCGTTCAAGCCGAAGGAGCTGGTCGCGCGGATCAGGGCGCGGCTGCGGCGGTCGGAGGAGCCCGCGCCGGAGCAGCTGGCCATAGGCGACCTGGTCATCGACGTGGCGGGGCACTCCGTGAAGCGGGACGGGCAGTCGATCGCGCTGACGCCGCTGGAGTTCGACCTGCTGGTCGCGCTGGCGCGCAAGCCGTGGCAGGTGTTCACGCGCGAGGTGCTCCTGGAGCAGGTCTGGGGCTACCGGCACGCCGCCGACACCCGCCTGGTCAACGTGCATGTGCAGCGGCTGCGCTCCAAGGTCGAGAAGGACCCGGAGCGGCCCGAGATCGTGGTGACCGTCCGTGGGGTGGGCTACAAGGCAGGACCCAGCTGACATGTCCGGAGACAGTGCCGCTTCGTCGCCCGGGCGACCCGGGGCTCGCTCGGAGCGGCCTGTCGGCGGGGAACAGGGCGGCTCCCGCTGGGGGCGCCTCCTGGAGGGCGGACTCCTGCAAGGGGGCGTCCAGGGCAGCCCGGTGCTGCGGCTCTTCCTGCGCTGGGTGCGCCGGCCGCTGCTGCCGGTCATGCGGCTGTGGCGGCGCAACATCCAGCTCAAGGTCGTCGCCACGACGCTGCTGATGTCGCTCGGCGTCGTCCTGCTGCTCGGCTTCGTCGTGATCGGGCAGGTGCGCAACGGTCTGCTGGACGCGAAGGTGAAGGCCTCGCAGAGCCAGGCCGCGGGCGGGTTCTCCGTGGCCCAGCAGAAGTCCGACACCGCGATCACCGACGAGGGCGACGACACCGGGGACGGCCGGACCAGCCAGAGCGGCATCCAGTGGATGAGCGACCTGGTGGAGTCCCTCTCCAGCGGCGGCCAGGGCGCCTTCGACGTCGTCACGCTGCCCGCCGCGGGCGGGGACACCGGCGGTCGCGGGCCGCGTGCCTCCGGCGGCGTGGACCCCACGGCGAGCGTGCCCGAGGCGCTGCGCGAGCGTGTCGACGGCAGCAACGTGGCCGCCGCCCAGAGCTACACCCGCATCCATTACACCAACGGCACGGAGTCGCAGCCCGCGCTGATCATCGGCAAGCAGGTCGACGATCCGAACGGCGACCCGTACCAGCTGTACTACCTCTTCCCGCTGACCCAGGAGGAGAAGTCGCTCAGCCTGGTCAAGGGCACGCTGGCCACCGCCGGGCTGTTCGTCGTCGTCCTTCTCGGGGCGATCGCCTGGCTCGTCGTGCGGCAGGTCGTCACGCCCGTCAGGATGGCGGCCGGGATCGCCGAGCGGCTGTCGGCGGGGCGGCTCCAGGAGCGGATGAAGGTCACCGGCGAGGACGACATCGCGCGGCTCGGCGAAGCCTTCAACAAGATGGCGCAGAACCTCCAGCTGAAGATCCAGCAGCTGGAGGACCTGTCGCGGATGCAGCGGCGGTTCGTGTCCGACGTGTCGCACGAGCTGCGGACGCCGCTGACGACCGTACGGATGGCCGCCGACGTCATCCATGACGCACGCGAGGACTTCGATCCGGTGACCGCGCGGTCGGCGGAACTGCTCGCCGACCAGCTGGACCGGTTCGAGTCGCTGCTCGCGGACCTGCTGGAGATCAGCCGGTTCGACGCGGGCGCGGCGGCGCTGGAGGCGGAGCCGATCGACCTCAGGGTGGTCGTGCAGCGGGTCGTCGGCGGGGCGGCGCCGCTCGCCGAGCGCAAGGGGACCCGGATACGGGTCGTCGGCGATCAGCAGCCCGTGGTCGCCGAGGCCGACGCGCGGCGTGTGGAGCGGGTGCTGCGCAACCTGGTCGTCAACGCCGTCGAGCACGGCGAGGGCAAGGACGTGGTCGTCAAGCTTGCCTCGGCGGGCGGGGCCGTCGCGGTCGCGGTGCGCGACTACGGGGTCGGCCTCAAGCCCGGTGAGGCCACGCGCGTGTTCAGCCGCTTCTGGCGGGCCGACCCGGCACGCGCGCGTACCACCGGTGGTACGGGCCTCGGTCTGTCGATCGCCCTGGAGGACGCGCGGCTGCACGGCGGCTGGCTCCAGGCCTGGGGCGAGCCGGGCGGCGGGTCGCAGTTCCGGCTGACGCTGCCGCGCACCGCGGACGAGCCGCTGCGGGGCTCGCCGATACCGCTGGAGCCCAAGGACTCCCGGCGCAACCGGGGACTGGACGACGCCGGACTGCCCGACGGGGAGAAGCGGGCCACCGTACCGGTGCAGACGTCCGGTGAGCCGGCGCCGCTGCCCGCGCGCGGGGTGCGTCCTACGGCGGACCCGACGGCGCTGCCCGGCAACGGCGCGCGCGTGGTGCCGCGCCCCACGGGAGGGGCGCAGCCGGCGGACGGCCCGGCGGCGGGCCAGGGCGCGCAGGAAGCGCCGCCCTCCGGGGAGCGCGGCAGGCAGGACGAGCGTGACAGGCAAGGGGAGGCAACTCGTGGGCGCTGACCGCGCGGGGGGCGGCGGCCGGCGGCGTACGCCGGTGCGCGCGCTGGTGTACGCGGCGTGCGGCACCGTACTGCTGGCGGGGTGCGCCTCGATGCCGGACAGCGGGGATCTGCGCGGGGTGGACTCCACGCCCCGGCAGGACCCCCAGGTGCGGGTCTTCGCCCTGCCGCCACGGGAGAACGCGGCCCCCTCGGACATCGTGGACGGCTTCCTCGAAGCGCTGACCAGTGACGATCCCGGGTTCGAGACGGCCAAGAAGTACCTGACCGCCGAGGCGGCGAAGGGCTGGGACCCGGCGGCGGGCCTCACCGTGCTCACCGAGGGCGCGGGCGCCTCCTCGGGGACGACGGGCGACCGCGACGACGCCTCCGAGGCCGAGTACACGCTGCACGGCACCAAGGTCGCCACCGTCGACGCCCAGCAGGCCTACGCGCCCGCCGACGGCGACTACGACGAGCCCCTGCGCCTGACGCGGGAGAAGAAGACCCACCAGTGGCGCATCGACCGGCTGCCGCCGGGCGTGGTCATGGGCAAGTCCGACTTCCTGCGCAACTACCGCTCGGTCAACAAGTACTACTTCGCCTCGAACTCCTCCGGCGCCTCCGACGCCTCGCCGGGCGAGGCGCCGGTGGCCGTCGCCGACCCGGTCTACGTGCGCAAGAAGGTCGACCCGATGACGCAGACCGTACGGCTGCTGCTCGCGGGTCCCTCGCGCTGGCTCGACCAGGTCGTGCGCTCCAGCTTCCCCACGGGGACGCAGCTGAAGCTGAAGAAGGGCGTCACCTCGCTGACGCCCGACGAGCAGAACAAGCTGACCGTGCCGCTCAACGTGAAGGCGGGCCGGGTCGGTTCGGGCAAGTGCCAGGAGATGGCCGCCCAACTCCTGTTCACCCTGCGGGACCTGTCCCCCTCCGGCGTGGAGGACGTCGAACTCCAGGGCTCGGACGGCACCGCGCTGTGCGAACTCGACGAGTCCGAGGCCGACTACGCGGTGGAGCACGGCGGTTCGAAGAACGAGTTCCAGTACTTCATCGACGGCAAGCACCAGCTGGTCCGGCTGGCGAGCGACAGCGTCAACTCGCAGCCCGCCCCCGTCCCGGGAGCGTTCGGCGAGGGCGAGCAGCAGCTGCGGGCGGCGGCCGTGTCCCGTGACGAGCGCACCGCGGCCGGCGTCAGCCTGGACGGCGGCTCGCTGTACGTCGGCACGCTGGTGTCGGGCGGTTCGCTCGGCGAGCCGGTGGTGCGCTCCACCGCCAAGTCCCAGGACGACCGTCTCACGACGCCCAGTTGGGACGGCGAGGGCAATCTGTGGGTCGCCGACCGCGATCCCCGCGACCCCCGGCTGCTGTTCCTGACCGGCGGCGCGGGGGAGCCGGTGGAGGTGTCCACGCCGGGGCTCGACGGGCGCATCTCCGCGGTGCGCGTGGCCGCCGACGGCGTGCGGATCGCGCTGATCGTGGAGAAGGACGCGGTCCTCGACGGCGAGAAGACCGTCACCAAGTCCCTCTACGTCGGACGGATCGAGCGGGGCGACAAGGCGGACGACGAGTCCGTCTCCGTCCTCGAACTGCATGCCGTGGCGCCGCAGCTGGAGGAGGTCACGGCCATGTCGTGGGCGGGCGACAGCCGGCTCGTGGTGGTCGGGCGCGAGCACGGCGGCGTGCAGCAGATGTCCTACGTCCAGGTCGACGGTTCCACGCCGGTGGGGTCGGCGCCCGCCGCGCTGACCGGGGTGAAGGCGCTGGCCGCCGCGGAGGACACACAGCTGCCGCTCCTGGCCTACTCCGAGGAGGACGGCATCGTGCGGCTCGTGTCGGGCTCGAAGTGGCAGCAGGTCGTGAAGGACGGGACGGCGCCGGTCTACCCCGGCTGACCGTCCTGCCCGTCCTGCCCGTCCTGCCTGTCATCCCGGGCGTCGTCCACAGGCTCGTTGTCCACAGGTCCCCAGGGCCTTTGTCCACAGGGCTGGCGGCGCGATCCGGCCGTCGGCACAGTGGTGGGCATGCGGGGGTGGTGGCGGGATCTCGCCGAACTGGTGCTGCCGGCCGAGTGCGGGGGCTGCGGAAGGCCTCGCACGGTGCTCTGCCCGGGGTGCCGTGCCGTCCTGGCGGGGACCGCGGTGAGCCGGGTACGGCCGGTGCGGGAACCGGCGGGGCTGCCGGCCGTGTACGCGGCGGCCCGGTACGGCGAAGCGGTCCGGGCGGTGCTGCTCGCCCACAAGGAGCGGGGTGCCCTGGCCCTCTCCGCGCCGCTGGGCGAGGCCCTGGCGGCGTCGGTGCGGGCGGGGCTGCGCGATTCCCGCCCAGAGGGCCGCGAGGATGCCCGCTCAGAGGGCCGCGAGGCCTCCCAGAGGGCCGTCCAGGGGTCCGCGGGCCTGTCGGAGGGCCGAGCGGTGCTCCTCGTGCCCGTTCCCTCGGCACGCGCGGCCGTGGCGGCCCGGGGGCACGACCCGGCGCGGCGGATCGCCCTGGCCGCCGCGGGGGAGCTGCGGCGAACGGGGATCCCGGCGCGGGTGCTGGCCGTGCTGCGGCAGCGGCGCGCGGTGGCGGACCAGGCCGGGTTGAACTCGCGCGAGCGGCTGGCGAACCTCGCGGGCGCGCTCGCGGTGGTGCCCGGCGGTGACCGGCTGCTCCTGGAGGGGCCGGTCGTGCTCGTCGACGACCTGATGACCACGGGCGCGTCCCTGGCGGAGGCGGCGCGGGCCGTCCGGGCGGGGACATCGGGATTGATCGCCGGTGCGGGTGAGACGTCCAGGGGGATCGATGCGTACGGAAGGGCGGTGCCGCCTGTGTACGAGGCGCCGGTTCGGGAAGGCAGAGAAGAACGATGGACGAGCACGGGGGAACGGAGGGACGAACCGGTGCCGAATCGAGGGCCGAATCGAGTGCGGAGCCGGGCGCGGGAGCGGGATGCCGGCGCCCGCGGGCCCAGGAGGCCGGGAACGGCACGCGCCGGTGACATCGTCTGCGCGGCGGTGGTCGCGGCGACACCGGATGCTTTCGAAATAAACCGGAACTGACCGAGTAGTTGCATCGTTGCAGGTAATGAGAGGGCCTATTCACCTGAACGGAGGTACGCCGCGGTAGAGGGTGACGACTTCCGTCCGGGCGAGATATGTTCGGTTGTGAGGAAAGGCCCAGGCCACACCTCTCGAATCCGATTGCCGTGCCGCGGGTTTTCTCACATCACCCGCACCGGTGGAGTGGAGATCTCGTCCGCGGGGGAGGAGGTGGAAGTCACCGAGTCCGAGGTTCCGGGACTCACCGGAGCCTGGTGCAAAAGGGAGATGCTCCGCCACGCGAGCGGAGTGATCCGGGAACGGAGTTCTGCGTGGACATCGTCGTCAAGGGCCGCAAGACCGAGGTGCCCGAGCGGTTCCGCAAGCACGTGGCCGAGAAGCTGAAGCTGGAGAAGATCCAGAAGCTCGACGGCAAGGTGATCAGCCTCGACGTCGAGGTGTCCAAGGAGCCCAACCCCCGACAGGCCGACCGCTGCGACCGTGTGGAGATCACGCTCCGCTCCCGCGGACCGGTGATCCGGGCCGAGGCGGCGGCGAGCGACCCGTACGCGGCGCTCGATCTGGCCGCGGAGAAGCTGGACGCACGGCTGCGCAAGCAGCACGACAAGCGTTACTCACGGCGCGGTTCGCGCCGCCTGACAGCGGCCGAGGTGCCCGACCACGTCCCGGGCGCGGCCACACTCAACGGCAACGGCGACCCCGTCCACGACGAAGAGCCGGACGGCGTGCCCACCAAGCGGATCGGCTCGCTGGAGGTCAAGGGCGAAGGCCCCCTGATCGTCCGCGAGAAGACCCACGTCGCCTCCCCGATGTCTCTCGACCAGGCGCTCTACGAGATGGAACTGGTCGGGCACGACTTCTATCTGTTCGTCGACTCCGAGACCAAGGAACCGAGTGTCGTCTACCGGCGACACGCCTACGACTACGGCGTCATCCACCTCAGCACGGACCCGATGGTCGCCCAGGCGCAGCCGCCCGCGGCCGGTGGCACGCTGGGCGGCTGACCCGCCCGGTCGGCGGCTGAGCAGGTGCCCCTGGAGCGCGTGTGCGCCCCCAGGGGCACCGGTGTGCGACCCCTTTGGGGGCGGCTCTGTGGCCACGCGGTCGTCCGGGCATGGAATCATGGCCGCACCGGCCCAACCGGTGGGCCGTTGCCTTGGGTTGGCGATGGCACAGGACCAGCCACAGCCACAGCCTTCAGGGGGAGGAACGATGGCGGACAGCTTCGGACCGATGCATGACGGGGATGCCGACGACGGCGTCACCGGCATGGGCCCGGACGTGGGCTCCTCACGCAAGGAGCCGATCCGTGTCCTGGTCGTGGACGACCACGCCCTCTTCCGGCGCGGACTGGAGATCGTGCTCGCGGCCGAGGAGGACATCCAGGTCGTGGGAGAGGCGGGCGACGGCGCGGAAGCCGTCGACAAGGCCGCCGATCTGCTGCCCGACATCGTCCTGATGGACGTGCGGATGCCCAAGCGCGGCGGAATCGAGGCGTGCACCTCCATCAAGGAGGTCGCACCCAGCGCCAAGATCATCATGTTGACGATCAGCGACGAGGAAGCCGATCTCTACGACGCCATCAAGGCGGGCGCGACCGGTTATCTCCTCAAGGAGATCTCCACGGACGAGGTGGCGACCGCCATTCGCGCGGTGGCCGACGGCCAGTCGCAGATCAGTCCTTCCATGGCGTCGAAACTGCTCACCGAGTTCAAGTCGATGATCCAGCGGACCGACGAACGCCGGCTGGTGCCCGCGCCGCGGCTCACCGACCGTGAACTGGAAGTGCTCAAGCTCGTCGCCACGGGGATGAACAACCGCGATATCGCGAAGGAGTTGTTCATTTCCGAGAACACCGTGAAGAACCACGTGCGCAACATCCTGGAGAAGCTTCAGCTGCACTCCAGGATGGAGGCCGTCGTCTACGCGATGCGCGAGAAGATCCTGGAGATCCGCTGACCGCCCGCCGGTTCTCCGCGCGCTAGCCCGCCAGCGCCTTCGCCAAGGGCTCGCGCAGTGCGGGTGCGTCCACCCGTTCCACGCGTACGTCCGTGCAGTCCACCCAGTTCGCCGCCTCCAGGAGGGCCTGGGCCACCGCCGGGACCGCCTTGGGGCCGTCCAGGGAGACCTGGCGGGCGACCAGCGTGCCGCCCTCGCGCGCGGGGTCGACGCGGCCGACGAGCCGTCCGCCGGCCAGGACCGGCATCGCGAAGTAGCCGTGGATCCGCTTCGGCTTGGGGACGTAGGCCTCCAGGCGGTGGGTGAAGCCGAAGATCCGCTCCGTCCGCGCGCGGTCCCAGACCAGGGAGTCGAAGGGCGACAGCAGCGTCGTGCGGTGGCGTCCGCGCGGGGTGGTCTCCAGGGCCGCCGGGTCGGCCCACGCGGGCTTGGACCAGCCCTCGACCTGGACCGGGACCAGCCCCGAGTCGGCGATCACCGCGTCGACCTGCTCGGCCTTGAGGCGGTGGTAGTCGGCGATATCCGCCCGGGTGCCCACCCCCAGCGACTGCCCGGCCAGGCGGACCAGGCGGCGCAGGCACTCGGCGTCGTCCAGCTCGTCGTGCAGCAGCGCGGCCGGGATCGCGCGCTCGGCGAGGTCGTACACCCGCTTCCAGCCCCGGCGTTCGACGCAGACGACCTCGCCGTACATCAGGGCGCGCTCCACGGCGACCTTGGTGCCCGACCAGTCCCACCACTCGCTGGTCCTCTTCGCGCCGCCCAACTCCGTGGCCGTCAGCGGGCCTTCGGCGCGCAGCTGCTTGACGACCTGGTCGTAGGTGCCGTCGGGCAGGTCGTGGTGCCAGTGCGGGCGGGCCCGGTAGGCGCGGCGGCGGAAGGCGAAGTGGGGCCACTCCTCGACGGGCAGGATGCAGGCGGCGTGCGACCAGTACTCGAAGGCGTGGGGCGCGCCGTCGGCGCCGGTGTTCCAGTAGGCCTGCTCGACCGCCTTGCGGCCCACGGCTCCCAGGCGGGCGTACGGGATGAGTTCGTGGGAGCGGGCGAGGACCGAGATGGTGTCGAGCTGGACCGCGCCCAGGTGGCGCAGGACGCCGCGGACGCCGGCCCTGCGGTCGGGGGTGCCGAGGAAGCCCTGGGCCCGCAGGGCGATACGGCGGGCCTCGTCGGCGGTGAGTTCGGTCGAGGGACGCGGGGTCGTCATGGGTCGGACGATAAGGGGTGCCACTGACAACGCGGGGCGACCTGCGGGTTCTCCCCGGCGCCGGTCAGTCGCGGGCCGGGAGGTAGGGCGCGGTCGAGGGCAGGCCCAGGTCCGAGGGGAGCAGGGAGCCGACCCAGCAGTCCCGGCGCACGCCCTGGTGGACGAGGGCGGAGCGCAGGACGCCCTCGACGGTGAAGCCCGCGCGTTCCGCGACCGCGCGCGAGGCACGGTTGCCGACCTCCGCGCGCCACTCCACGCGGTCCAGGGACAGCTGGACGAAGGCCCAGCGGGCGACGGCGAGGACCGCCTCGGTGACATAGCCGTTGCCGCGGTGCTCCTTGGCGCACCAGTAGCCGATCTCCGCCTCGCTGGGCGAACGCATCGTCAGGCCCAGCATGCCCGCCAGGGCCTCGCCCTCGGGGAGGAAGAGGCCCCAGGTGAACATCGAGCCGTTCGCCCAGCCGCCGGGGACGAGCTGCCCGGTGAAGCCCTCGGCGTGCTCGCGCAGATAAGGGGAGGGGATCGACGTCCAGCGCAGGATGTCGGGGTCCTGGGCCGCCTCGTACACGGTGTCGGTGTCCTGCGGGCCGACCGTGCGCAGCAGGAGGCGGGAGGTGGTGAGGGTGGCGGGGTCCATCGCCCGATTCTGCGCGCCCTCGGCGGGGAGCGCCACGGGTTTGCGCCGCGTGCGCGGGTGATCACTTTTCGTGCGATTCGCGACCCGGTGCGGCACTATCGGCCACCCCCGCCCGTTGTGCCCTTGACGGAGATTTGAAGCGGTGGACCGCCGTCGCCCACAGCAGGCTCCCGGGGTGGCCTGGTCCTCGCATACGATGGCCGTTGCTCAGTCACGTCACATGGAAACCGACCGTCCCAGGCCCGACCGGCAAGGAGACCAACCCCCGTGTCCGTCCTCTCGAAGATCATGCGTGCAGGCGAAGGCAAGATCCTGCGCAAGCTGCACCGCATCGCGGACCAGGTCAACTCCATCGAAGAGGACTTCGTCGACCTCTCCGACGCCGAGCTGCGGGCCCTCACCGATGAGTACAAGCAGCGGTACAGCGACGGCGAGAGCCTGGACGACCTGCTCCCCGAGGCCTTCGCCACCGTGCGGGAGGCCGCCAAGCGCGCCCTCGGGCAGCGCCATTACGACGTGCAGATCATGGGCGGCGCCGCGCTGCACCTCGGGTACGTGGCCGAGATGAAGACCGGTGAGGGCAAGACGCTCGTCGGCACCCTGCCCGCGTACCTGAACGCGCTGTCCGGCAAGGGCGTCCACCTCATCACGGTCAACGACTACCTGGCCGAGCGCGACTCCGAGATGATGGGCCGCGTCCACAAGTTCCTGGGCCTGGAAGTCGGCTGCATCCTCGCCAACATGACGCCGGCCCAGCGCCGCGAGATGTACGCCTGCGACATCACGTACGGCACGAACAACGAGTTCGGCTTCGACTACCTGCGCGACAACATGGCGTGGTCCCAGGACGAACTCGTCCAGCGCGGCCACAACTTCGCCATCGTCGACGAGGTCGACTCCATCCTCGTCGACGAGGCCCGTACGCCGCTGATCATCTCCGGCCCGGCCGACCAGGCCACCAAGTGGTACGGCGACTTCGCCAAGCTGGTCACCCGGCTGAAGAAGGGCGAGGCGGGCCAGCCGCTGAAGGGCCTCGAGGAGACCGGCGACTACGACGTCGACGAGAAGAAGCGCACGGTCGCCATCCACGAGGCCGGTGTCGCCAAGGTCGAGGACTGGCTGGGCATCGACAACCTCTACGAGTCGGTGAACACCCCCCTCGTCGGGTACCTGAACAACGCCATCAAGGCGAAGGAACTGTTCAAGAAGGACAAGGACTACGTCGTCATGGACGGCGAAGTCATGATCGTCGACGAGCACACCGGCCGTATCCTCGCCGGCCGCCGCTACAACGAGGGCATGCACCAGGCGATCGAGGCGAAGGAAGGGGTGGCGATCAAGGACGAGAACCAGACGCTCGCCACGATCACCCTCCAGAACTTCTTCCGCCTCTACAAGCGCGCCGACCACGACGGCAAGGAGATGCCGGGTCTCTCCGGCATGACCGGTACGGCGATGACCGAGGCCGCCGAGTTCCACCAGATCTACAAGCTCGGCGTGGTGCCCATCCCGACCAACCGCCCGATGGTCCGCAAGGACCAGTCCGACCTCATCTACCGCACCGAGGTCGCGAAGTTCGAGGCGGTCGTCGACGACATCGTCGAGAAGCACGAGAAGGGCCAGCCGATCCTGGTCGGCACCACCTCGGTCGAGAAGTCCGAGTACCTCTCGCAGCAGCTCAGCAAGCGCGGCGTCCAGCACGAGGTGCTCAACGCCAAGCAGCACGACCGTGAGGCGACCATCGTCGCCCAGGCCGGCCGCAAGGGCGCCGTCACCGTGGCCACCAACATGGCCGGCCGCGGTACCGACATCAAGCTCGGCGGCAACCCCGAGGACCTCGCCGAGGCGGAGCTGCGCCAGCGCGGCCTCGACCCCGAGGAGCACATCGAGGAGTGGGCGCACGCCCTGCCCGCCGCCCTGGAGCGCGCCGAGCAGGCCGTGAAGGCCGAGAAGGACGAGGTCGAGGACCTCGGCGGCCTCTACGTCCTGGGCACCGAGCGGCACGAGTCGCGCCGTATCGACAACCAGCTCCGCGGCCGTTCCGGCCGTCAGGGCGACCCGGGCGAGTCCCGCTTCTACCTCTCCCTCGGCGACGACCTGATGCGCCTGTTCAAGGCTCAGATGGTCGAGCGCGTGATGTCGATGGCGAACGTTCCGGACGACGTGCCGATCGAGAACAAGATGGTCACGCGCGCGATCGCGTCCGCGCAGTCGCAGGTCGAGCAGCAGAACTTCGAGACCCGCAAGAACGTCCTGAAGTACGACGAGGTCCTCAACCGCCAGCGCGAGGTCATCTACGGCGAGCGCCGCCGCGTCCTGGAGGGCGAGGACCTCCAGGAGCAGATCCAGCACTTCATGGACGACACGATCGACGCGTACATCGACGCGGAGACCGCCGAGGGCTTCGCGGAGGACTGGGACCTCGACCGGCTGTGGGGCGCCTTCAAGCAGCTCTACCCGGTGAAGATCACCGTCGAGGAGCTGGAGGACGCGGCGGGCGACCGCGCGGGTCTGACCGCCGACTTCGTCTCCGAGTCCATCAAGGACGACATCCACGAGCAGTACGAGTCGCGCGAGACGCAGCTCGGCTCCGAGATCATGCGGGAGCTGGAGCGCCGGGTCGTGCTGTCGGTCCTGGACCGCAAGTGGCGCGAGCACCTCTACGAGATGGACTACCTCCAGGAGGGCATCGGCCTGCGCGCGATGGCCCAGAAGGACCCGCTGGTCGAGTACCAGCGCGAGGGCTTCGACATGTTCACCGCCATGATGGAGGGCATCAAGGAGGAGTCGGTCGGCTACCTGTTCAACCTGGAGGTCCAGGTCGAGCAGCAGGTCGAGGAGGTCCCCGTCGAGGACGCGAAGCCGTCCCTGGACAAGGCGGACGCCGTGCCGGCCCAGGCGGGCGCCCGTCCCGAGATCCGCGCCAAGGGCCTGGACGCCCCGCAGCGCCGGGACCTGCACTTCTCCGCGCCGACCGTGGACGGCGAGGGCGGTGTCGTCGAGGGCGAGTTCGCCGACGACGACGAGCCGGTGCGCTCCGAGGCGGACGGCCTCACGCGCGCGGAGCGCCGCAAGCAGGCGCGGGGCGGGCGTCGCCGCAAGAAGTGACCGCGGAGTGGCCGCGGAAGTGACCAAGGCGGTCACCGTGCCGACGGCGCGGTGACGGCCGGAAGGGCCGGGCATCCTCGGGTGCCCGGCCCTTCGGCGTGCCATGGGTCCCTTCTGGCGTGCCATGGGTCCCCTACGGCGTGGCGCCGGTCAGCCGCCCGCCGCGCGGACGGCGCCGGGGACGCCCAGCTCCACCGCCGTGCAGCGCCAGCGCAGGTCCTGGCCGCGCTCCAGGCGGAAGGCCAGCGCCCGCAGCTGGTCTCCCGCGCCGATGCGGGCGAAGGCCTCCACGGCGCCCGGGGAGGCCTCGTAGTAGCCGATGTCGCGGACGACGGGGCGCGGGCCGCGTGTGCGCAGCGGGCTGTGCTCCGCGAGCTCGGCCAGCCGGTCGTAGGCGCCGCCGACGGTGTGCCGGAGCATCGCGTGCACGGGGCGCTGGCCGCTGAGGACGGCGAGTAGCAGGTCGGCGAAGAGGTCGGTGGGGCGCGGCTGGGGGACGGGCCTGCGCGGGGTCTGGGCGGGGACCACGGGGGCCGCCGCCGGGACCGGGGCCGGGGCGGGCCGGTTGTCCCTGGGGCCCGTGACCGGGGCGGGGGCGGCCGACGGGTTCGGCCGGCCGTCGCCGGAACGGGTGCGGAGGGCTCCGCCGCCGGTCGGGACACGGGGCGGGGCGCCCGCCGGGCGGCGGGAGTCGCGGCGGGCCGGCGGACGGGCGGCCGGGCGGGACTGGCTCCTGGTCATGACCTTGTTCATGGCATCCCCGTTCGGTGGGCCCGTGTCGTACCGGGCGGTAACTTCTGTGGCTGGGGATCTTGTACGGGGCCCGGCGGGGCGACGGCAAGGAGGCGGGAGCCGGCGCCGGGATCGCGGAGGCTTCACTTATCCGGGTGACCGGGACCGCGCCGGGCCCGTGGCCGCGGGGCCGGACCGGGTGACGTCCCGGACCGGGGCTGACGTCCCGCGGGAGGCGGGCGGGGACCCGAAAGGGGACGCCAGGGGGGTGGCCGCACGTATCCTGAAACTCTCCGCGGGCGGGTCACCGGCCTCCCCGCGACCCGCCCCCCGACCACGAAAGCGGCCCTCATGCGCGTCTACGTCCCCCTGACCCTCTCCGGTCTCGCCGAGGCGTACAAGACGGGCGAGGTGGGCTCGGAGTCGTTCGCGGCCTACGCCGTGACGCCCGCGCTGCGCGAGTGGTACCTCTCCGACGACATCGAGGAACTGGAGTACGCGGCGCTCAACCGGGCCGCCCTCGCCTCCCTGCGGCTGCTCGCCGCCGACCCCGAGGCGCCGCGCCGCCGGGTCGTCGTCGCCGTCGACGTGGCCGACGGGGCCGCGGTCACCGACCCCGACCGGGGGCTCGACCCGGCGGCGCTCGGCGAGCTCAGGGTCACCGGCCCGGTCCGGCTGGCGAAGGCCGCCGCCGTGCACGTCGACGCGGGCGACGCCGAGGAGGACGTGACCGCGGGAGCGGGGGCGCTGGCCGCGGCGGACGGCGGGGACGACGACGCCCAGTTCGTCGTGGACGGCACCGAGGACCACGAACTGCTCTGGTACGCCACGCAGGAGATCCCGAACCTGGTCGGCCTGGGCGGCTGAGCCGCCGAGCCGGCGAACGTTTCGGCCGCTGCGCCGGGTGGTCCCGTTCATGCCCCTCCGACCTGCGCTTCTCCTCGCTGTCAGTGGAGGCGGGTACGTTTTGTGCATGGGGAAGCACACGGACGCGCACATCGTCTGGGACTGGAACGGGACCCTGTTCCACGACAACGAGGCGATCATCGGGGCGACGAACGCGGCGTTCGCCGAGCTCGGGCTCGCGCCGATCACGATGGAGCGGTACCGCGCGCTGTACTGCGTGCCGGTGCCGAAGTTCTACGAGCGCCTCATGGGCCGGCTGCCCACCGAGGCCGAGTGGCTCGTCATGGACGAGACCTTCCACCGCTACTACACCGCGCAGCGCGGCACGTGCGGGCTGACCCCCGGGGCCGGCGACCTGCTCACCGGATGGGGGCGGGCCGGGCGGAGCCAGTCGATCCTCAGCATGTACGGGCACGACGAACTCGTGCCGCTGGTGCGGGGCTTCGGGATCGAGTCCCACTTCCTGCGGGTGGACGGCCGCACCGGACCGTCCGGCGGCAGCAAGGCCGAGCACATGGAGCGCCACCTTGCCGCGCTCACCGGCGTGGACCCCGCCCGGACGGTCGTGATCGGGGACGCGGCCGACGACGCGGTCGCCGCGCTGCACGTGGGCGCGCGGGCCGTGCTGTACACCGGCGGGTCGCACAGCCGGGCCAGCCTGGAGGAGGTCGGCGTCCCGGTGGTGGACACCCTGGACGAGGCGGTCGCCGAGGCCGGGCGAATAGCCGCCTAGGGAGCCGCCTCGGGAGTCGCCGGGGAGCCGTCCGCGGTCGCTCGCGGGAGGGGCCCTTCCGCACGGACGGCCGGTTCGGGTCTGTGCAGAACGTCAAAATTCACCCCCTGGTTTTGTACACATACGGCTCGTGACGGGGCCCCTGTAAGGAGCGATAGCCTTGGTGGCGTGATCAGCGCGATAGCTCGCGGGGGCACCGATGCCCCTGCCCTGCGCCCGGCGACCACGGACCACATCCGTGACCGGGCGGCGTTCGCTGGTCCGCGTGGGCGGGACGGAGGTGCGGGTGCCTCCAGGGCGCCGCGCATCCTCGGAACCACGGCAGCGCAGAGAGCAGCGTCACACCGCTCGGCGGCGTCGACATTGGCTGATATCGCCCCGCCCATCTCACCTTGCGGCATAGCGTCGGAGCAGACCGGAGAACCCGGGCCGTGGCGGCGAGCCGCAAGGGAAGAGACCGTACTTTCCTTCAACGTCACGCAACGGCGCGCGACAGGAGCCAGAGGACAATGCAGACCAAGCTGGACGAAGCCAAGGCCGAGCTGCTGGAGAGGGCCGCTCGGGTAGCTGAGAACAGCCCGGTCGGGGGGCATCTACCGACCGGGACGACGGATGAGGGCACCCCCGACCGGGAGTCCGTGCTCGCGTTCCTCCAGCGCTACTACCTGCACACCGCCCCGGAGGACCTGAGCGGTCGCGACCCGGTCGACGTCTTCGGAGCCGCTTTCTCGCACTACCGGCTGGCCGAGAACCGGCCACAGGGCACCGCCAACGTACGGGTGCTGACGCCGACCGTGGAGGAGAACGGGTGGGCGTGCACCCACTCGATCGTCGAGGTCGTCACCGACGACATGCCCTTCCTCGTCGACTCCGTGACCAACGAGCTGACCCGGCAGGGGCGCGGCATCCACGTCGTGATCCACCCGCAGGTCGTGGTCCGCCGCGACCTCACCGGCCGGCTCGTCGAGGTGCTCCCCAAGCGCCCCGGCGGAGAGCTGCCGCACGACGCGTACACCGAGTCCTGGATCCACGTCGAGATCGACCGCGAGACCGACCGGGCCGATCTGAAGCAGATCACCACGGATCTGCTGCGGGTCCTGTCCGACGTCCGCGAGACCGTCGAGGACTGGGAGAAGATGCGCGACGCGGCGCTGCGCATCGCCGACGACCTGCCCGCCGAGCCCACCGCGTCCGACCTGCGCGAGCAGGAGGTCGACGAGGCCCGCGAGCTGCTGCGCTGGCTGGCCGCCGACCACTTCACCTTCCTCGGCTACCGCGAGTACGAGCTGCGCGAGGACGACTCGCTGGCCGCCGTCGCCGGCACCGGTCTCGGCATCCTGCGCTCCGACCCGCAGCACGCGGAGGACGAGAGCCACCCCGTCAGCCCCTCCTTCGAGCGGCTGCCCGCCGACGCCCGCGCCAAGGCACGCGAGCACAAGCTCCTGGTGCTGACCAAGGCCAACAGCCGTGCGACCGTCCACCGGCCGTCCTACCTGGACTACATCGGCGTGAAGAAGTTCGACGCCGACGGCAATGTCGTGGGCGAGCGGCGCTTCCTCGGGCTGTTCTCCTCGGCCGCCTACACCGAGTCCGTGCGCCGGGTTCCGGTCATCCGCCGCAAGGTCGACGAGGTCCTCCAGAAGGCAGGGTTCTCGCCCAACAGCCACGACGGGCGCGACCTGCTCCAGATCCTGGAGACCTACCCGCGCGACGAGCTCTTCCAGACCCCGGTCGACGAGCTCCAGGCCATCGTCACCTCCGTCCTCTACCTCCAGGAACGCCGGCGGCTGCGCCTGTACCTGCGCCAGGACGAGTACGGGCGCTACTACTCCGCCCTCGTCTACCTCCCGCGCGACCGGTACACCACCGGCGTACGGCTGCGGATCATCGACATCCTCAAGGAGGAACTCGGCGGCAACAGCGTCGACTTCACGGCCTGGAACACCGAGTCGATCCTGTCCAGGCTGCACTTCGTCGTCCGCGTCCCGCAGGGCACCGAGCTCCCCGAGCTCAGCGACAGCGACAAGGAGCGCATCGAGGCCCGTCTCGTCGAGGCCGCCCGCTCCTGGGCCGACGGGTTCGCCGAGGCGCTCACCGGCGAGCTGGGCGAGGAGCGCGCCGCCGAACTGCTGCGCCGCTACGGCGGCGCCTTCCCCGAGGGCTACAAGGCCGACCACACCTCGCGCTCGGCGGTCGCCGACCTGTGCCACCTCGAACAGCTCAGCGAGGAGAACACCTTCGCCCTGAGCCTGTACGAGCCGGTCGGCTCGGCCCCCGAGGAACGCCGCTTCAAGATCTACCGCAAGGGCGAGGCGGTCTCCCTGTCGGCCGTGCTCCCGGTCCTCAGCCGCCTCGGCGTCGAGGTCACCGACGAGCGGCCCTACGAACTGCGCTGCTCGGACCGGACGACCGCGTGGATCTACGACTTCGGGCTGCGCATGCCCCGGTCGCAGAACGGCGCGGGCGACTACCTCGGCGACGACGGCCGCCAGCGGTTCCAGGAGGCGTTCGCCGCGACCTGGACCGGCAAGGCGGAGAACGACGGCTTCAACGCCCTCGTCCTCAGCGCCGGGCTGCACTGGCGTCAGGCGATGGTGCTGCGCGCCTACGCCAAGTACCTGCGCCAGGCGGGCTCGACGTTCTCGCAGGACTACATGGAGGACACCCTCCGCAACAACGTCCACACCACCCGGCTGCTCGTCTCGCTGTTCGAGGCGCGGATGTCGCCGGACCGCCAGCGCGCCGGGCACGAGATCGTGGACGCCCTGCTCGAAGAGGTCGACGCCGCGCTCGACCAGGTGGCGAGCCTCGACGAGGACCGCATCCTGCGGTCCTTCCTGACCGTCATCAAGGCGACCCTGCGCACCAACTTCTTCCAGGAGGCGCAGGGCGGCAAGCCGCACGACTACGTCTCCATGAAGTTCGACCCGCAGGCCATCCCCGACCTCCCGGCGCCCCGCCCGGCGTTCGAGATCTGGGTGTACTCGCCGCGCGTGGAGGGCGTGCACCTGCGCTTCGGCAAGGTCGCCCGAGGCGGTCTGCGCTGGTCCGACCGGCGTGAGGACTTCCGCACCGAGATCCTCGGCCTGGTCAAGGCGCAGATGGTGAAGAACACCGTCATCGTGCCCGTCGGCGCCAAGGGCGGCTTCGTCGCCAAGCAGCTGCCCGACCCGGGCGTGGACCGGGACGCGTGGCTCGCGGAGGGCATCGCCAGCTACAAGACGTTCATCTCCGCGCTGCTCGACATCACCGACAACATGGTGGCCGGCGAGGTCGTGCCCCCGGCGGACGTCGTCCGCCACGACGAGGACGACACCTACCTCGTCGTCGCCGCCGACAAGGGCACCGCGACCTTCTCCGACATCGCCAACGGGGTCGCGGAGAACTACAACTTCTGGCTCGGCGACGCCTTCGCCTCCGGTGGCTCCGCGGGCTACGACCACAAGGGCATGGGCATCACCGCGCGCGGCGCCTGGGAGTCCGTCAAGCGGCACTTCCGTGAGCTCGACGTGGACACGCAGAGCGAGGACTTCACGGTCGTCGGCATCGGCGACATGTCCGGTGACGTGTTCGGCAACGGCATGCTGCTCTCCGAGCACATCCGCCTGGTCGCCGCCTTCGACCACCGGCACATCTTCATCGACCCGAACCCGGACGCGGCCACCGGCTACGCCGAGCGCCGCCGCCTGTTCGACCTGCCCCGCAGCTCCTGGGGCGACTACGACACCGCTCTGATCTCGGCCGGCGGCGGGGTCTTCCCGCGCAGCGCCAAGGCGATCCCGGTCAACGCGCACATCCGTGAGGCCCTCGGCATCGAGGAGAAGGTCTCCAAGATGACGCCGTCCGACCTGATGAAGGCGATCCTGAAGTCGCCGGTCGACCTGCTGTGGAACGGCGGCATCGGCACGTACGTCAAGTCGAGCGCCGAGTCCAACGCCGACGTCGGCGACAAGGCCAACGACCCGATCCGCGTCGACGGCGCCGACCTGCGCGTCAAGGTCGTCGGCGAGGGCGGCAACCTCGGGCTCACCCAGCTCGGCCGGATCGAGTTCGCCCGCCAGGGCGGCAAGATCAACACCGATGCCATCGACAACAGCGCGGGCGTGGACACCTCCGACCACGAGGTGAACATCAAGATCCTGCTCAACGGCCTGGTCACCGACGGCGACATGACCGTCAAGCAGCGCAACAAGCTCCTCGCCGAGATGACCGACGAGGTCGGCCACCTGGTCCTGCGCAACAACTACGCGCAGAACACGGCGCTCGCCAACGCGCTCGCCCAGTCCAAGGACATGCTCCACGCCCAGCAGCGCTTCATGCGTCACCTGGTCCGCGAGGGGCACCTCGACCGGGCGCTGGAGTTCCTGCCCACCGACCGCCAGGTCCGCGAACGCCTCACCAACGGTCAGGGCCTGACCAGCCCCGAGACGGCCGTCCTGCTGGCCTACACGAAGATCACGGTCTCCGACGAGCTGCTGCTCACCACGCTCCCGGACGACCCCTACCTGCGCACCCTGCTCGACGCGTACTTCCCGACCGCGCTGCGCGAGAAGTTCCCCGAGCAGATGCACAGCCACCCGCTGGCCCGCGAGATCATCACCACGGTCCTGGTCAACGACACGGTCAACACCGGCGGTACGACGTATCTGCACCGGCTGCGCGAGGAGACCGGGGCGTCCCTGGAGGAGATCGTCCGGGCGCAGACCGCGGCCCGCGCGATCTTCCGCTCGGCCGCCGTGTGGGACGCGGTGGAGGCCCTCGACAACCAGGTCCAGGCCGACGTCCAGACCCGGATCCGGCTGCACTCGCGCCGGCTCGTCGAGCGCGGCACGCGCTGGCTGCTCAACAACCGGCCGCAGCCGCTCCAGCTCGCCGAGACCGTCGACTTCTTCGCCGAGCGCGTCGAGCAGGTCTGGTCGCAGCTGACCAAGCTGCTGCGCGGCGCGGACCTGGAGTGGTGGCAGCAGATCCACGACGAGCTGACCGGCGCCGGTGTCCCGGACGAACTCGCCACGCGCGTGGCCGGGTTCTCCTCCGCCTTCCCGGCGCTCGACATCGTCTCGGTGGCCGACCGCATGGGCAAGGAGCCGCTGGACGTCGCCGAGGTGTACTACGACCTCGCCGACCGGCTCCACATCACCCAGCTCATGGACCGCATCATCGAGCTGCCCCGCGCGGACCGCTGGCAGTCCATGGCCCGCGCCTCCATCCGCGAGGACCTGTATGCCGCGCACGCCGCCCTCACGGCCGACGTGCTGGCCGTCGGGAACGGCACCTCCACCCCGGAGCAGCGCTTCGAGGCCTGGGAGGAGAAGAACGCCGCGATCCTGGGCCGCGCCCGCACCACACTGGAGGAGATCCAGGGCTCCGACGCCTTCGACCTCGCCAACCTCTCGGTCGCGATGCGCACGATGCGCACCCTGCTGCGCACGCACTCGTAGCCGCTCTTCCGGCGACGACGGGGCGCCCCGGGCTCTCACGAGCCCGGGGCGCCCCTTTTCTTGGCTTGCATTGGGCAAAGGCGCGGAACGTGCTTACTTTTCCCCGCTAACCCTTGTGCCGTGACTGTGAACCTCTCCGGGGAGCGCGTGGCCGCTCCCCTGAACCCGCTGCGGCGGATCGTCCGCGAAGTGCTGAACTTCGGGGTCGTCGGCGCGAGCGGGTTCGTGGTGAATCTCGCCGTGTTCAACGTGCTGCTGCACGGGCTCGGCCGGCGCGCCATGGTGGCGACCGTGCTGGCCAGCACGGTCGCCATGAGCACGAACTACCTCGGTTTCCGCTTCTTCGCCTACCGCGGGCGGGAGGCCCGCACCGGCCGGCAGGTCGTGCTGTTCTTCGTGTTCAGCGGAATCGGTGTGGCGATGGAGAGCGGACTGTTCTACGTCGGATACCACGGCCTGGGGCTGCACGGCCCGCTGGAGTCCAATGCGGTGAAGGCCACCTCGATCGTGCTGGCGTCCGCTTTCCGGTTCCTCGTCTACCGCACCTGGGTCTTCCCGCACGAGAAGCTCTAGACGGCCGCCGCCTTGGGCTTCGGCTTCGGCTTCGCCTTGGGCTTGGTGTCGCCGGTGAACGCCTCGTACTCCTTCATGACGTCCTCGGTGGGCCCGTCCATGCGCAGTTCGCCGCGCTCCAGCCACAGCACCCGCTCGCAGGTGTCGCGGATGGACTTGTTGTTGTGGCTGACCAGGAACACCGTGCCCGCGTGCTGCCGCAGTTCGCGGATACGGGCCTCGGAGCGCCGCTGGAAGGAGCGGTCGCCGGTGGCGAGGGCCTCGTCGATGAGGAGGACGTCGTGGTCCTTGGCGGCGGCGATGGAGAAGCGGAGCCGGGCGCCCATGCCGGAGGAGTAGGTGCGCATGGGCAGGGTGATGAAGTCGCCCTTCTCGTTGATGCCGGAGAAGTCGACGATCTCCTGGTAGCGCTCCTTGATCTGCTCCCGGGACATGCCCATCGCGAGCCCGCCGAGGAAGACGTTGCGCTCGCCGGTCAGGTCGCCCATCAGGGCGGCGTTGACGCCGAGGAGGGAGGGCTGGCCGTCGGTGTAGATGGCGCCGTTCTCCACGGGGAGCAGACCCGCGACGGCCTTGAGCAGGGTGGACTTGCCGGAGCCGTTGGTGCCGATGAGGCCGATCGCCTCGCCCCGGTAGGCGACGAACGACACCTGCTTGACCGCGTGCACCTTGCGCACGCCCGCCGCCTTCTCGGTCTTCTCGCGGCGCATGATGCGGTTGAGGGCGGCGGTCGCGGAGCCCTTGCCCGCGCCGGTGCCGTTGACGCGGTAGACGATGTCGACGCGGTCGGCGACGACGGTGGGGATCTGCTCGTTCACGATGTCAGCCACGGCCGTACGTCTCCTCAGCCTTCCAGAAGTAGATGAAGCCGCCGATCCCGGCGAGCAGCGCCCAGCCCGCCGCGATCGCCCAGACGTGGGGCGGCAGCTGGCTCGCGTGGAAGCTGTCGATCAGGGCGAAGCGCATCAGGTCGATGTAGACGGCGGCCGGGTTGGCCTGGAGGACCGGGCCGACCCAGGACGGCAGGTCGTTGTGCTTGCTCAGCAGGTTGTCGATGCTCCACATCACGCCGGACACGTACATCCAGGTGCGCAGCACGAACGGCATGAGCTGGGCGATGTCGGGGGTCTTCGCGCCGAGCCGGGCCATGATCATCGAGACGCCGGCGTTGAAGACGAACTGGAGCACCAGCACGGGCAGGGCCAGCAGCCAGGACGCCGCCACCGGAACGCCGAAGCAGAGCAGGATGACGACCAGCGCGGCCATCGAGAACAGCAGCTGCTGGAGCTGCTGGAGGCAGAACGAGATCGGCAGTGCCGCGCGCGGGAAGTGCAGGGCGCGGACCAGGCCCAGGTTGCCGGAGATGGCGCGGGTGCCCGCCAGGATCGAGCTCTGGGTGAACGTCCAGATGAACACGCCCGTCACCAGGAACGGGATGTAGTCCGGCACGCCCTTCTTGGTGCCGAGCAGCACACCGAAGATGAAGAAGTACACCGCCGCGTTGAGCAGCGGGTTCATCACCTGCCAGAGCTGGCCGAGCTTGGCCTGGCTGTACTGCGCGGTGAGCTTGGCCGTCGAGAACGCGGTGATGAAGTGGCGCCGGGCCCACAACTGGCTGATGTACTCGCGCAGCGAGGGTCGCGCACCGCTGACCGCGAGACCGTGCCGTGCGGCGAGAGCCGCGAGGTCGCCTTCGGCGGACCCGGAGGGTGCCGTCGTCGGGGGCGGTGTGTGGAGGACCTGGCTCACATCCGCTGCTTTCGTTCGGGGGGTGGGGGTGGTGCGCCCGCGGTGGGGCTGGGTCGCACGGTCCCGTGTAACCCGGCGTTTCCTTACGCTTCTCTTCACGTTCTCTTACGTCGGGACGGGACCGTATCGTCGCAACGTGAGCGTAGGACGAGTCGGCGTCGGAACGCAACCGTTTCGTCGTCGCGTTCTCGTGAGGACGGGACCGTTCCGTCCTCCCGTTCTGCGTGGGGACGGGACCGTATCGTCGTAACGCCCTATGCTGGCCGCATGACGACGAACGCCGACGAGCCTCAGACGCGTCCGCGCCGCCGTGCCCCGGCCGGAGCGGCCGTGCTCCGCGAGGACGTGACGGAAGCCATCCGCGCGGCCGTCTTCGAGGAACTCGCGGCCGTCGGGTACGCGCGCATGTCGATCGAGGGCATCGCGCGCCGGGCGGGGGTCGGCAAGACGGCGGTGTACCGGCGGTGGCGTTCGAAGCTGCACCTGGTCCTGGACGTCGTCTCGGCGCTGGCGGTCCAGGGGCTGCCCGCGCCGGACACGGGCGCGCTGGAGAGCGACCTGCGGCTGCTGTACGAGGTGACGTCCCGGGCGCTGCGGCACCCCATCGCCTCGCAGATCCTGCCCGACCTCCAGGCCGAGGCGGCCCGCAACCCGGAGATCGCGGAGGCCGTGCAGAAGGCCCTGCGGGACGGGCAGGAGGGCGTCGCCAGCAAGATCGTGGTGGCGGCGGAGCAGCGCGGCGAGGTCCGGCCCGGTCTCGACGACGAACTGGCCCTCGACCTGATCTCCGGGCCCCTGTACTGGCGTTCGGTGATCATCCGCAGCCCGAAGCTGCCGAAGGGCTATCTGGACGCGCTCGCCCGGGGCACGGCGGCGGCGCTCAAGGCCCTGTGACCTCGGAGCCCTCGAAGCCCCCGGCTCCCTCGGTGTCCGTCCCTCCGGTCTCACCGGCGATCCGGTAGCCCGCCCCCGCGACCGTGCTGATCACGTCCGGCGGGCCCAGCTTGCGGCGCAGCCGGCCCATGGTGACGGTGACCGTCTTGGTGAACGGGTCGGTGTTCTCGTCCCACACCTTCTCCAGCAACTGCTCGGCGCTCAGCGGCGCGGGGGCCGCGGCCAGCAGCTCCACCAGCACCTCGAACTCCTTCGGCGACAGGTTCAGGGGCCGCCCGAGCCGGGTGACGGTCCGCATCACCGGGTCGGCCTCGATGCCCGCGCGGCTGAGCACCCGGGGCCTGCTCGCGGGGCGGCGGCGGGCCAGCGAGCGGATGCGCAGGACCAGTTCGGAGAAGTGGAACGGCTTGGCGAGGTAGTCGTCGGCCCCCAGCCGCAGCCCCTCCACGCGGTCGCCGGGGGAGCCCGCCGCGGTCAGCATGATGACCATCGCCGGGTCGGGCGCCCCGGTGATCTGGCGGCACAGCACGTCGCCGTGCAGACCGGGCAGGTCACGGTCGAGGACGACGACGTCGTAGTCGGTCACCGCGGCCTTCTCGGCGGCGCTGAGCCCGTCGTAGGCGACGTCCACGGCCATCGCCTGGTCGCGCAGCCCTTCGGCGATGTCGTCGGCGAGCCGCCGCACGTCCTCCACGACCAGCACCCTCACAGCACCACCTGCGCCGTCAGCCCGCCCTCGGCTCGCGCGGACAGGACGAGACGGCCGCCGTGGGCCGCCGCGACCGCCGCGACGATGGAGAGGCCGAGGCCGCTGCCCTCGCGCGAGGTGCGGTCGGGGCCCAGGCGCTGGAAGGGCCGGCCGAGCACGGCGACGGCGTACCGGTCCAGGACGGGCCCGCCGTTCTCCACGGTGAGCAGCACCCGGCCGCGGTCGGCGCCGCCCGCGATCCGCAGCCAGCCGCCGGGTTCGTTGTGCCGGATCGCGTTGTCCACGAGGTTGTCGACGAGGCTGCCCAGCAGGGTCGCGTTGCCGTGCAGGGCCACCGGCTCCGCGGGGGCGCGGTGCTCGACGGTCAGCCCCCGTTCGGCGATCGCCCCGGCGCGTGCCCCGAGCGCGGACGCGGTCAGCTCGGCGAGGCTCACCGAGGTGATGCCCGCCCGCCCGGGGTCCTGCGCGCGGGCCAGGGTCAGCAGCCCCTCCAGGAGCCGGTCGGCGGTGCCGAGCCCTTCGTGCAGCTTGGCGGCGAGGGCGGTGACCTCCTTCGGCACCGGCCCGGGCTTGGCGACGGCCACGTCCACCGAGGTGCGGATCATCGCGAGCGGGGTGCGCAGTTCGTGCGAGGCGTTCGCGACGAACCGGCGCTGCGCCTCGAACGCCGACTCCAGCCGGGCCAGCAACGCGTCGATGGTCTCCGCGAGTTCGCCCGCCTCGTCCCACCGGCCGGGGTCGCGCTCGTCGCCCGGCCCGGCCGGCGCGAGGCGTTCGTACAGGTTGTGCTCGGAGATCCGGCGGGTCTTCGCGGCCATCGTGCGCAGCGGGCGCAGTGCCCGTCCGGCGACGAGCCAGCCCAGCCCCGTCGACACCGCCGCCATCACCGCGAGCCCGATCGCCGACTGCGCGAGCAGCGCCCGCACGGTGTCCCAGGTGGGCGCCACCGAGGCGACACCCCCGGGCGGGGCGGGCACGCCGTCCATGCCCGGCAGCGGCGGGTCCGGCGCGGTCGGCTCGAACGTCACCAGCACCGGCGACCGGAACACCAGCAGCGCGACCAGCGTCAGCAGCACGATCCCGGAGGCCAGGAAGAGCACCGCGTACAGCAGTGTCAGCCGGGTGCGGATGGAACGCGGGCGCCACCACAAGGACATCTCGACCGACTCCCCCCTGCCGGGCCCCGCCGGACCCGGCACCCGGAACCCGAGTATCGGCCCCGGGCGGCAACAGCGCGGCAACAACGGCCGTATCCGCGCTGTTGCCGCCGGGCGCGTAGCAAGGACGGCGGCAAGGACGTCGACGCACCCGCCGGGTGCACGAGGAGGGGTCATGATCAACCGCTTACGGGCTCGTTCGCTGACCGCGGCGGTGCTCGCCCTGGGGGTGACGGGTCTGTGTCTGGCGCCGGTCGCGGCGGCCCGGGAGACGGCGGCGCCCACGTCGTCCGCCGCGAAGGTGCGCTGGAAGGAGTGCCCCGTCTACTCCGACGACGTCCTCGACGCGCTGGGCATCCCGGACGAGGACCGCCCCGGGTTCCGGGAGATGTGGGGACGCACCGAGTGCGGCACCATCAGCGTGCCGCTCGACTACGCCAGGCCCGGGGGCCGGCACATCACCGTCGCGCTGACCCGCCTCAGGGCCAAGGACAGCGGGCACCGCCTCGGCGCCCTGTCGATGAACCCGGGCGGACCCGGCGGCAGCGGCTACCTCATGCCGATCGAGCTGTCGCTCCGCAGCCCGTCCGCCGCGGCACTCAACGAGCGCTACGACCTGATCGGCTTCGACCCGCGCGGCGTCGGCTACAGCACCTCCTACGACTGCCCCGAGGGCGACGGCGGCTCCGGGGTCGAACCCCCGGTCGGCCGGTGGACCGAGAGCGGCCTGAAGCGGTTCTACGACGCGCAGGCCGAGCGGAACGCGGCCTGCTCCGCCTCCGACCCCGCCTTCCTGACCCAGCTCACCACCGCCAACGCGGCCCGCGACCTGGACCGGATCCGCGGGGCGCTCGGTGAGCGGCGGATGAACTACTTCGGCGTCTCCTGGGGCACCCAGCTGGGCGCGGTGTACCGGTCGATGTTCCCCGCCGCGGTCGGGCGGATGTGGCTCGACAGCGTCGTCTCGCCGCGCGCGTACGACCTCGCGTACCGGTTCGACGGTTCCGCGCGGGCCACCGAGGCCGGGTTCGCGCCGTTCGCGCGGTGGCTCGCCGCGCACGACGGCACGTACGGGCTCGGCGACACCGAGGCGGAGGTGCGGGCCGGGGTGACCGCGCTGCGGGAGGCCGCCGACGCGGAGGCCTGGCGCTTCTCGGACGTGCCCCTCCCGCTCGACGGGAGTTTCGTGTCGTTCCTCGCCGCCGCGCCCAACCTCATGTGGGAGGACGCCGGAGCGATCCTGCGCGCCCTGACCACCGCGGTGAACGGCGGTCCCGCGCCCGAGGCGGTCAAGGCGGTCATCGGCGAACCGTCCCAGGAGCCGGAGCCGCCCGCGGGCACCCCGGAGCGGAACAACTCCACGGCGGGGCTGGCGTACCTGTGCAACGAGGACACCAGCTCGCATGAGTTCGAGCCGCTGTGGCGCGAGTACCAGGACAACCTCCGCGCCAACCCCGTCACCGGCGACCTCACCGCGCTGCGCCCCACCTGCGCGGGCTGGGCGCTCCCGGTCCGCACCTCCGTCCTGCGGCACGGTGACGGCTCGCTCCAGATGTCGGGCCACCGCTACGAGTCCTCGACGCCGTACCCGTGGGTGGGCGACATGCGGCGGACCATCGGCGGCACCGTGTTCACCGTCGGCGACTACATGCACGGCTCGCTGCCCTTCGTGCCGGAGTGCGCCGCGCACCTCGCCGCCTACTTCGCCACCGGCGCCCCCGACGGCGGCTCCTGCGCCGGTCTCCAGCCCGACTCGGACGCGGCCCTGCCGACGCCCGCGCTCACCGGCCGGGAGACCCGTCCGGCGGGGACGTCCCGCGCGGCGGAACTCGCCTGGACCTAGCGCGTGTCCTGGGCGTTCCTCTCCGGGCCGTGGTCCCGGGCCGCCCAGGGGTGCAGGCGGAGCCAGCCCTGCCAGGCCGAGGCGATCATGTCCTGGACGTCGTGCCGGGCCTTCCAGCCCAGTTCGGCGGTGATCCGGTCCGCGGAGGCGACCACGCGGGCCGGGTCGCCGGGGCGGCGCGGGCCGACGACCGGGGGGAGGTCGTGGCCGGTGACGGCGTTGACGCGGTCGATCATCTCGCGGACGGAGACGCCGGTGCCGGTGCCGATGTTGAGGGTGAGCGACCGGCCGGGGGAGGAGCGCAGGGCGCGGGCCGCCGCCACATGGGCCTCGGCCAGGTCGGTGACGTGGATGTAGTCGCGGACGCAGGTGCCGTCCGGGGTCGCGTAGTCGTCGCCGAAGATGCGCGGCGCGGCGTGCTCGGTGAGCTTCTCGAAGACCATGGGGATCAGGTTGTGGACGCCCGTGTCCGCCAGCTCCGGGCTCGCCGCGCCCGCCACGTTGAAGTAGCGCAGACAGGCGGTGGACAGGCCGGTCGCCCGGCCCGTCGCCCGCACCAGCCACTCACCCGCGAGCTTCGTCTCGCCGTAGGGGGACAGGGGGACGCAGGGCGTCTCCTCCGTCACCAGGTCGACGTCCGGCATGCCGTAGACGGCCGCCGAGGAGGAGAGCACGAAGGAGCCCACGCCCGCCGCGGTCGCCCGTTCCAGCAGGATGCGCAGGCCCTCGATGTTCTCCCGGTAGTAGTGCAGCGGACGCTCCACCGACTCGCCGACCTGCTTCTTGGCGGCCAGGTGCACGACCCCGGTGATCCCGTGCTCCGCGAGCGCCGAGGCCAGCCGGTCCGCGTCCAGGGTGGAGCCCACCACCAGCGGTACGCCCTTTGGCAGCCGGGCGGCGACGCCCGAGGACAGGTCGTCGTAGACCACCGCCCGTTCGCCCGCCCCGGTCATCGCCCGTACGACGTGCGCCCCGATGTAGCCGGCGCCGCCGGTGATCAGCCAGGTCATGTGGGCCGTCCCCCTCCGTCGGTTCCCGGTCCTCACCGGGTGAAGTCTGCCGTGCCCGTGCGTCAGGCGTGTGCCGCGGCGTCGTCGAGGGCGGCCGTCAGCTGGTCGAGGCGTTCGCGCAGCGCGCGGATCTCGTCCACCTCGAACCCGGTCGCCGAGACGATCCGGCGCGGGACCTGGAGGGCCCGCTCGCGCAGGGCGGCGCCCTCGTCGGTGAGCCGGACGTCCACGGACCGCTCGTCCCGGGCGCTGCGCTCACGGCGGACGAGTCCGGCCGCCTCCAGGCGCTTGAGCAGCGGGGAGAGCGTGCCGGAGTCCAGGCGCAGATGGGCGCCGAGCTGCTTGACGGGCAGGTCGCCGTTCTCCCACAGCACCAGCATCACCAGGTACTGCGGGTAGGTGAGGCCGAGGTCCTTGAGGATCACGCGGTAGACACCGCCGAAGGCGCGGGAGGCGGCGTTCAGGGAGAAGCAGATCTGCTGGTCGAGGCGGAGCCAGTCGGCGGTGGCGTCGGGGGCGGCCTCGGCGGCGGTCGGAGGCGTGTTCATGGCTCCAGGGTAGCTCTTGCCCACCATTTAGTTGTGCACAATTTAATTGTGTGCTCTACTTGTGGTCGTGAGGCGGCCCGGGAAGGACCGCCGCAACGCAGGACTCACGAGAGGGATGGATCTCCATGGACGCGCTCTACACCGCTGTCGCCACCGCCACTCACGGCCGTGAGGGCCGTGCCGTCTCCAACGACGGCAAGATCGACCTCCAGCTGGGCTTCCCCGTCGAGATGGGCGGCAACGGTCAGGGCACCAACCCCGAGCAGCTCTTCGCCGCCGGGTACGCCGCCTGCTTCGGCAGCGCCCTCGGCCTCGTCGGCCGCCAGGCCAAGGTCGACGTCAGCGACGCCGCGGTGACCGCCGAGGTCGGTCTGCACCAGCAGGGCGAGGGCTTCGGTCTCGCCGTCACCCTCCGCGTCGAGCTGCCCGACAGCCTCGACGAGGCCACCGGCCGCAAGCTCGTCGAGACCGCCCACCAGGTGTGCCCCTACTCCAACGCCACCCGCGGCAACATCCCCGTCGAGCTCGTCATCGAGTAGTCATCGGGGAGTCATCGGAGGAGTGATCGGAGGAGTCACCGGGCGAGCGGCCCGACTCCTCAGCCGGCCCGGACGCCCCGTCGGGCGCCAGGTCGTCGGCCGGGTCGGGGTGGGCCGTGACGGGCTGGACGGCATGGGAACTCCCGGGTCAGAGCTGCTCGATGACGGTCAGGGGCGACGCGGGCCGCGGCACGCTCGCCGCCGGGCCCTCGGCCGCCGACGGTACCGGCGTCCGTTCCTCCACCGGCACGACCGGCGCCGGAGCGCTCTCGCCCAGCACCACCCGCCGCACCACCCGCTCGGCGGCGCGGCCGTCGTCGTAGGGGCAGAACCGCTCGCGGAACGCGGCGCGCAGCTGGGTGGAGCGGGAGCCGCGCCAGTGGCCGGTGGTGAAGATGTCGACCAGCTCGTCCTCGCCGCGGGCGACCGCCCCCGGCGGGAAGGCGCGCAGGTCGAAGTAGGTGCCGCGGGAGGCGTCGTACGCCTCCCAGTCCTCCGTGTGGACGACGATCGGCCGGTCCAGGCCCGCGTAGTCGAACATCAGGGACGCGTAGTCGGTGAGCAGCGCGTCCGAGGCGAGGCAGAGCTCCTCCACGCTCGGATGCCCGCTGACGTCGACGACCCGGTGCGTGGCCGGGTACGGGGTCCGCGCCAGGATCACGAACCGCGGGCCCAGCCGGCGCAGGACCCGGTCCAGGTCGAGCGGCGGGAGCTGGGTGCGGCGGTAGTCGCGGTGCGCCGGGGCGTAGAGGATCGCCACGGTGCCCTCGGGCACGCCGAGCGACTCGCGCAGCCGCCGTACGTCCTGCGAAGTGGCCCGCTGGAACACGTCGTTGCGGGGATTGCCGTACGGCAGGGTCGTGTAGCCGCCCGGGTAGACGCGCTCCCAGGTCAGGGTGGTGTGCCGGTTGGGGGACAGGACGTAGTCCCACCGGTCGACGTCGGCGAGGAGCGCCGCGAAGTCCAAGTCCCGTGCCGCGGCCGGGCGTTCCTGGAGATCCAGGCCCATGTGCCCCAGCGGCGTGCCCTGCTGGGTCTGGACGTGGATCTGGCCGGGGCGCTTGGCCGGGGCGTGGTCCAACCGGCCGTCCGTGACCAGGTACTTGGCGCGGGCCAGCGCCGTCGAGCGGGCCGCCGTACCGGGCGGGGCCAGCCGGGACGTGCGCACCTGCGGGGCATGGGCGCGGAACGCGGCCTCCAGCGCACCCGGGTTGCCGTGGAGGGTGGTGAACACCGCGCGGTCCTCCTGGAGGGGGAGGAACCGCTGGACACGGTGGTGCAGGCGGAGCGCGGCACCGCGCAGAGCCCCGGCCAGACGGGCCGCCAGAGCGCGCGTGCGCCGGCCGAGGTGTCCCGCCGACTCCCGTGCCGCGTAGGCGCGGTGCATGCCGAGGCCGATCAGCGTGTGGCCGAGCCGGAACGGGTGGCGGCCCGGCGTGCGGTGACCGCGGTGGTGGGCGCGGGCCCGGCGCAGGAACTCCGCGCGCGGACGCTGCACGGCGAGCAGCTCCGCCAGATGGTCGAGCATCCGCCGGTACAACACGGGCCGCCACGCGGCGAGTTCACGGCGCCTGCCGACGAACGCGAAGAGCCGGTCGTACTGCTCGAAGACGTCGAAGTCGCTTCCGGGGGAGCGGTGTCCGCGGCGCACGCGGTGCCGGACGCAGACCCGGTCCAGGGTCGCGACGGTCCGCGCGGACAGCAGCACCGGGTACGACCACGCGAGGTCCGCGTGGCGGCCCGGCGCGAAGGCGAAACGGGACGCGAACTCCCTGCGGCACGCCTTGTTCCAGGCCGGGGTCGGCAGGTGCAGCAGCCCCGGGCGGTCCTCC
The DNA here is from genome assembly GCF_044747265.1 of Streptomyces sp. NPDC090106. Classification (NCBI taxonomy): domain Bacteria; kingdom Bacillati; phylum Actinomycetota; class Actinomycetes; order Kitasatosporales; family Streptomycetaceae; genus Streptomyces; species Streptomyces sp. NPDC090106. The sequence goes on from NZ_JBIVDS010000023.1 coordinate 38,588, forward strand.
AGCCGGAACGGCGCGGGTTCGGTGGGCTGGAGGGCGGTGGTGTCGGGCACGGCCGTGCCCGTCCAGTCGACGACCGCGTGCCCGTACGCCAGGACGTCCGGCTCGCCCGTCTCCTTCAGCCGGTCGGCGATCGCCCGCAGCGCGTCGGGGGCGAGCGTGTCGTCGCCGTCCAGGAAGACGACGTAGTCGCCGGTCGCCGCCTCCAGGCCCGCGTTGCGCGCGCCGCTCAGCCCGTGGTTCTCGGCCAGGCGCACCGCCGTCACGCGCGCGTCGCGGGCCGCGAACTCACCGGCGATCTCCCCGCAGGCGTCCGGTGAGCGGTCGTCGACCACGATCACCTCGAGATCGTCGTACGACTGGGCCAGCACCGATTCCAGGCACTCGGGCAGATACGCCTGGACCTGGTACGCGGGCACGATGACACTGAACCTGGGCAAGGCACATCCATGGGTCGGCGCGGGCGGACGGCCCGGGAACGGCCCCGGGGACCCCTTGGTTACGTCCGCTGCTGCATACGGGGGACAGCGGCGGCGGGAACGAGGGGGCGGACCGATTCGGCCCGCCCCCAACCAGCCCGTCGGCGCGGCTACTTGACCGCGCCCGCCATCACCCCGGACACGAACTCCCGCTGGAACGCGAAGAACACGGCCAGCGGGATCACCATCGAGATGAACGCGCCGGGCGCCAGCACGTCGATGTTGCTGCCGAACTGCCGTACCTGCTGCTGGAGGGCGACCGTCAGCGGCTGCGAACCGGAGTTGGAGAACACCAGCGCCACCAGCATGTCGTTCCACACCCACAGGAACTGGAAGATGCCGAGCGAGGCCAGCGCGGGCGCGGCGAGCGGCATCACGACCGTCAGGAACAGCCGGGTCTCGCCCGCGCCGTCCAGCCGGGCCGCCTCCAGGAGCTCCCGGGGGATCTCCGCGAAGAAGTTGCGCAGCAGGAAGATCGCGAACGGCAGTCCGAAGCCGACATGGAAGAGGACCACGCCGAGGATGTCGCCGAAGATCCCCAGGTGCCGGTAGAGCGTGACGACGGGGATCAGGGCGATCTGCACCGGCACGACCAGCAGGGCCACCACGACCAGGAACCACCAGTCGCGGCCCTTGAAGTCCATCCACGCGAAGGCGTATCCGGCCATCGCGCCGATGAACACCACCAGCAGGGTCGACGGGACCGTGATCCAGATGGTGTTGAACAGGGAGCTGGTGATGGTGTCGTTGTCGAGGAGCGTCTCGTAGCTCTTGGCGGTGAGCTGGGCCGGGGCCGAGAACACCTTCCACCAGCCGGAGGTGGCGATGTCCGTCGGATCGCGGAAGGACGACATCAGCAGCCCGAAGGTCGGCATCAGCCAGATCAGCGCGACGACGAGCAGGAAGACCCGCATCACCCCGCCCGCCGCCCCGCTCGCCACCCGCGCGGCCACGGAACGCTTCGCGCGCACCGGCGTGTCCAGGGCGGTCATCGCTCACGCTCCCTTCGCAGCCTGCGGATGTTCACGACCATCACCGGGATGACGAGCAGCAGCAGGATCACGCCGATCGCGCTGCCCAGGCCGTCGTTGGCGCCGCCGCCGAAGGACGCCAGATAGAGCTGGAGCGCCAGCACGTTGGCGTCGTCCTGGCTGGGCTGCGGCGGAATGACGTAGATCAGGTCGAAGATCTTCATCACGTTGATCATCAGCGTGACGAGGACGACGACCAGGACCGGCGCCAGCAGCGGCACGGTGACCTTGCGGAACACCTGCCACTCGTTGGCCCCGTCGACCCGGGCCGCCTCCAGCAGATTGCGGTCCACGCCCGCGAGCCCCGCCGCGATCAGCACCATCGCGAAGCCCGCCCACATCCAGACGTACGCCCCGATGATGGCCGGGGTGACCAGGGTCGGGCCGAGCCAGTCGACGCCGTTGTAGGGCGCCGCGAAGTTCGAGGCGGGCAGCCGCAGTTGGGCGCCGTCCGCCTCGCCGGGCAGGGTGAAGGTGCCGTCGGCGCCGCTCTTCGTCGAGGCGACGACCTCGCCGCCCTTGACCGCCTCGACCTCGACGCCCTCCAGCGCCTTCTCGCCCGCGTCGACCTCGCCCTTCGTGCCGCCGCCGCCCAGCTTGAAGTCCAGCCAGACGGTGCCGGTGATGCCCTCGCCCGACGGCGGGGCCTTCGCGTCCTTGGGGGAGCCCGGCAGCTTGTTCGGCGCGATGCCGACCAGCGGGACCAGCACCGGGGTGCCCGCCCGGACGGTGCCCGTCGAGGTGAACGCGCCGCCGCCGGACGCCTTCAGGTCGCTGACCGTCGCGTTCGGGCGGGCCTTCGGGTACACCGACGCGTCCGCGAACGCGTCATGGACGCTCGTCACCACGGCGTTCGCCACGCCCTGGTCCGGGTCCGCCTCGTACACCAGCTTGAAGATGATGCCCGCGGCCAGCATGGAGATCGCCATCGGCATGAAGACGATCAGCTTGAACGCCGTTCCCCAGCGCACCCGTTCGGTGAGCACCGCGAAGATCAGACCGAGCGCGGTGACGAGCGCGGGGGCGACCGCCACCCAGATCGCCGTGTTGCGCACGGCGGTCAGCGTCGCGTCGTCGCTGAAGATGTCGCCGTAGTTGCCGAGGCCCACGAAACCCGAGCCGTCGGCGTCGTAGAAGGAACGCCAGACCGAATACCCGATCGGGTAGACCACGAACGCGCCGAGCAGCACCAGCGCGGGCAGCAGGAACAGCCCCGCCACCCACAGCCTGGTTCCCGTCACGCTCTTGCGCGGTGCGGCGGGAGGTGCCGGCGCGTCGCCCGCGCCCCCCGCCGGGTTCGCCACGGAGGCCATCGGCGCCCTCAGCCGTTCTTGTAGGCCTTGGCGGCGTCCGCCTCGAGTTTCTGCTGGGCCCCCGTCACATCGCCCGGATCGCGCAGGAAGTCCTGGAGGTCCTTCCACTCGCCGGTGCCCTGGGTGCCGCCGAACGCCGCGGGCGCCTGGTCGGACATGTCGAAGCGGAAGTCGTCACCGGCCGCGATCAGCGCCTTGGCGATCTCCCCGGTCACGTCGTCCTTGTAGGTGCCCTGGTCCATCTCCTTGTTGGGGGAGAGGAAACCGCCCTGGGCCGCCCAGATCTCGGCCGCGTCCGTGGAGGCGAGGAAGGTCAGCAGCGCCTGCGCGCCCGCGCCGTCCTTCAGCGCCACGGCCACGTCACCGCCGGAGACCACCGGTGACTTGTCGCCGACCGCCGGGAACGGGAACACCTTGGCGTCCGTGCCCACCTTCGCCTTGGTGTCCGCGTTGATGTTCGCGGTGACGAAGTCGCCCTCGTAGACCATCGCGGCCGGGGTGTCACCGGAGAAGGTCTGGGTGACCGACTTCGGGAACTCCGTGTCCAGCGCGCCCTTGCGGCCGCCCGCGATCAGCTCGTCCTTGCCCCACAGCTCGGCCAGCGTGCTCAGCGCGTCCTTCACGGACGGGTCCGTCCACTTGATCTCGTGCTTCGCCAGCTGGTCGTACTTCTCCGGACCGGCCTGGGACAGATAGACGTTCTCGAACCAGTCGGTGAGCGTCCAGCCGTCCGCGCCGCCGATCGAGACGGCCGGGCTGCCGGCGTCGGACAGTGTCTGCGCGGTGGTGAGGAAGTCCTTCCACGTCTTCGGGGTGTCCGTGATGCCCGCCGCCTCGAACGCCGCCGTATTGTACCAGATCAGCGACTTGTTGGCGGCCTTCGCGTACACGCCGTACTGCTTGCCGTCGTACGCGCCGAGGTCCTGCCAGCCCTGCGAGAAGTTCTTGCTCAGCTGGGCCTGCGCGTCGGCGCCGAGCGGCTTGACCCAGCCCTTCTCCGCGAACTGGTGCAACACGCCGACCTGCGGCAGGAACGCGACGTCCGGGGGCTGGCCGCCCTCGATCTTCGTACCGAGGAACGTGGAGGTGTTGTTGCCGGTCGGGACGAAGTTCACCTTCGCGCCGGTGCGTTTGCTGAACTCGTCCAGGACCTTGGTGAAGTTCTCCTGCTCCGGCCCGGTCCAGACGGCGGCCACCTCCAGCGTCTGCCCGTCCAGCTTGGGGAGTTCGACGGAGGAGGCGCCGGTCGAGGAGCCCTTGCTCTCGCTGCTGCCGGTGTCCTTGTCGTCGTCGCTGCCGCCGCACGCGGTGAGCGTGAGGGCTCCCGCGAGGAGTGCGGCCGTGACGGTGGCGGCCCTTCGGGTTCGGTAGGTGCTGCTCGTGCGCGTGCTGTGCATCCCTGCCCCGTTCTTCGTGCCTCGACGAACGTGCGAGCGCTGTCCCGTGGGCTCTGGTCTACGCCGGGGGCATGGGGTCGGCAAGACCGCCTGCGGTGTCAACCGGACGATCGTGACCGCGTCGTGACCGGTGCGGCCGGATCTCCCTCGCCCTCGAACGCCGGACGGGCTGGAAAGTCAGAGCAGGGACGGGACCTCCGTCGCCGCCACCTCTCTCGCCGCTCGTTCCAGGGCGCTGGCCAGCAGGGCCAGGTCGGTGGGGCCGTTGCCCAGTTCACGGACCGGGCGGCGGGTCGGGGGGTCGCCCATGCGGTGCCAGTCGAGGGCGACGACGGTGGGGCGGAGCGTGGCGGTGCGGGGGATGCGCCCGGTGACCCGGCCGCCCTGGAAGGGCGTGATCCGGCTGTCCGGACAGGTCAACCGGCCCCGGCCCGGCGCGGGTTCGTCCGGCCCGGGAGCCACCGCGTCGAGCGTGACCCGCAGAGCCGCCCGCCGGGACGCCTCCGACTCCGCCGTCCGCCCGCCGGAGGCCGCCGCCGCGACGAGATGGACGCCGAGCCGGTCGCCGTCACGGGCCACGGCCTCCAGGGCCCGCATCACGGACCCGGCGGAGGGCCGCCCCGGTGAGCCGAGCGCGGGGGAGACCAGCGCGTCGAGATCGTCGACCACGACGACCAGCCGGGGCAACGGCGGCGCGGGCTCGGCCTGCTGACGGGCCGCGCCGGGGCGCAGCCGCATCGTCGAGCTGGGCGCGGAGTCCAGGTCACCGGCGCCGGACGAACCGCCCCGCTGGGCGACCATCCGGCCCGACAGCTCACGGCCCGTGTGCCACTCGGCGAAGTCGGACCGGCCCAGCAGCTCGGCGCGCCGCTTCAGCTCGGCCGACAGAGACTGGGCGAACTCCCGCATGACGACCGGGTCGTTGGCCGTCAGATGGGTCGTGACGTGCGGTACGTCGGTGCAGACCCGCAGGCCCTCCCCGTGGCCGCCCGGCACGGTCACCGTGTCGCGGCCGTCCATCAGGACCATGCTCAGCCGGTCGGGCCGCTCGGCGGCGGCCAGCGAGGCGACGACCGCCCGCAGCAGTTCGGTCCGGCCGCTGCCGGGCGGGCCCTCGATCAGCAGATGCGGGCCGTCGCCGACGAGATCCGCGCCGACCGGACCGCGCGGCCCCGCGCCCAGCACCGCCCAGGCCCGCCCGCCCAGCGCCTCCGTGTCGTCGGCCGCGTCCGCCCAACGGGCCATCAGGGACGCCGGGGTGGCCCGGGCCAGCCCCAACTCGTCCAGCAGCCGCGCCATCTGGGGCAGCGGCGCCGACACCCGGGGGTGCCGCTCGCTGCCGGTGCCGTCGGTCCGCAGCGGGGCCAGGGCGCGCGCGAACCGCTCCGCCCAGGCGGACGACACGGCGTCCACCACGGCCACGGTGCCGTGCCCCACGGGACCGGCGGGCGTGTGCTCGCCTGGGCCGTCGGCCGGGCCGCCCCGGGCCACCCGCAGCAGCCGCAGGGCCGTCGCCACGTCCCCGCTGAGCAGGGCGACCGCGCCGCACTCCCGGAACGTCGGCGAGGCCGCGCACGCCGCCTCGTAGGTGTCCGTCACCGGGGAGGCGGGCGAGGCCGGAGCCGTCTCGGCCAGGCACACCACGTGGATGCCGGCCCGCGGGCCCTCCAGGGCCAGCAGCGCCACCGCCTCGCGCACGTCCGCGCCGCCCGGGTCGCCGTCCACGACGACGACGGTGTACGGCCCGGCGAAACCTTGCGCCTCCTCCTCGTCCCGCGCCCAGGAGGGCCGCCGGGCCGGTTCGCCGCCGGAGGCCTGCGCCGGGATCGGGGACGGGGACGTCCGCGGGGTGTCGTCCAGGCGCCGGAGCAGCTCCTCCGTCCGGGCCGTCGCCTGCTCGCGGTCGTAGGCGACGAGCAGACGGCAGTCCTGGCCGTGGCCCGGCCGGACATGCGGGAGCCAGCCCAGCCAGGACCACTCGGCGGTGCGCTCCTCCAGGGTGCGGGAGCGGTCCGCGCTGATCAGGACCAGCTCCAGGCTGTCGGGGGAGTGCAGGGCGGCGAGCTGCGCCAGCACCACGCGGGCCAGCCCCGCGAGCCGCTCGCGCGGACCGGCGAGGCCCAGTGCGCCCGCCTCGCGCAGATCGGCGGTCACCGGGACCGCGGGCAGCAGGCCCGAACCGTCGGGTGCCGCGCGGTCCGCGGTGCCCAGCCGGACCGTGAGGGCCTCGGGATGGCCGGGGCCGCGCTCCCACAGCCGGGGGCCCGGGCCGAGCGCCGTCAGCAGCAGTGCCGCCGGGTCGGGCCAGGCGTCCGGCTGCTGCGGTGCGGCGGCCGGGGGACGCACGGCGCCCTCGGCGGGTTCCTCGTCGTACTCCTCGCCGTCGGGGAGCGCCTCGCCGCGCCCTCCGGCCAGGCGCCGCGCCCACGCGCCGAGCCCGCCCCGCTTGCGGACGCCCTGGGGCACGTCGGTGCCGCGCAGCGGGGTGCTCTTGCGGTGGCCGGTCCCGGGGTCGTCCGCGGCCTGCGCGTGCTCCGGGGAAGGGGAAGGGGATGGGGATGAGGATGAGGATGGGGAAGGAGAGGCGGGGGAGGCGGCCGGGGGCTCGGCACCCGTGCGCAGTCCGGCGCCGTGCGTCGCCCCGGCGCTCGCGACGCCGGACACCCTGCGGCGCGAGACGGCGCCCTTGATCTCGTACGCCTGCGCTCCGCGGCTCTCGATGCGCGGTGCCCCGCCCTGTTCCGGCACGCCGGGCCGCGCGGGCCGGCCGCTGCCGAACTCGGCGGTGCCGTAGGTGTGCCGGGTGGGGCCGGTGGGGCCGTCGCTCTCGGTGGCCGTCACGCGCACGTGGCCCTCGCCGTCCGGTGCGGTGCGCAGCCGGGCGCCGGGCCCGCCCGCGGGCGCGAGCCGCAGCGCGGACTCCCCGACGCGCAGCAGCGCGCCGGGCGCGAAGCGGACCGGGCGGGCGCCCACGCGCGTGCCGTCGAGGACCGTGCCGTTGGTGGAGTCGAGGTCGGCGACCGAGACCCGGCCGTCGGCGCCGACGGTGACCGCGCAGTGCAGCCGGGAGACGTCCGGGTCGTCCAGGGGGACGTCGGCGTCGGCGGAGCGGCCGATCTCGACCCGGCCGCCGTGCAGCAGATGGACGCCGCCCGCGTCGGGGCCCGCGACCACGTCCAGGCGGGTCGGGGCGTCGGCGACCTCGGGGTGCGGTTCGGGGTCGGCCGGGGCGCCGAGGGCGAGGACGGCGCCGTCGGTCAGCGGGGGCTCGCCGAGGGTGCAGCGCTGCGCGTCCAGCCGCTCCGCGCCCGCGTACAGCACGGGCGCTCCGGAGGTGGGCGCTCCCTGGTCGCCGGAGACGACCGAGGCGAGCGCGGAGGCCACGGCGGCGAGGGCCGTCCCGGCGGGTGCCGTGATCAGCACGTCACAGCTCGCGGCGCGGCCCCTGGCTCCCTCGACGGGCGGGGCCGACGGGTCTACGACGGTCAGCCGGATCTGCATCGCCGTCAGCGGTCCCTTCTGCCCGGGCGCGGACAACTCCCCGCCCCCCACGAGCACATCGGCCAGTACGTGCACGCATCCTCGCACCTGCCACTGACAGTCTGCCCTCCCCCTGGCATCAAGTGATCTTGATTGGTCAGCTCTGCCCCTAAAAGTGCCTGACAGGTGCGGCGCCGTTGATCACTTGAGATCGGTCACGTCCGGCTTCGGCAACCGGCCGACCGGGTCGAGCGTCTTTCCTTCGAACAGTTACGGGAACGTTGAACGGGAACGTTGAACGCGGACGTCGAAGGGGAACGTCGAGTCGAGAGGAACGCCGACGGAGCGGTTTCGCGGACCGGCGACGGGAACCCGGGCGAACGGCCCGGGCCGCCGGTACGTAAGACGCACAGAACGTAAGACGCACAGAAGGACGACAGGCTGTGCATATGGGTGGCGGCACTACAGTGGGTCGGAACACAGACAACCGAGCAGGGAGCGCATGACGTGCGGCCGGTAGGCAGCAAGTACTTCCTCGAGGAGCCGCTCGGACGCGGGGCCACGGGGACCGTCTGGCGAGCCCGCCAGCGAGAGGTCGCGGGCTCCGACGCGGCCGTGCAGGGGCAGCCCGGTGAGACCGTCGCGATCAAGGTCCTCAAGGAGGAGCTCGCGAGCGACCCGGACATCGTGATGCGGTTCCTGCGGGAGCGCTCCGTCCTGCTCCGGCTCACCCACCCCAACATCGTCCGGGTCCGCGACCTGGTCGTCGAGGGCGATCTCCTCGCCCTCGTCATGGACCTCGTCGACGGCCCCGACCTGCACCGTTATCTGCGCGAGAACGGTCCCTTCAGCCCGGTCGGGGCCTCCCTGCTCACCGCGCAGATCGCCGACGCCCTCGCCGCGAGCCACGCCGACGGCGTCGTCCACCGCGACCTGAAGCCGGCCAACGTGCTCCTCGCGCAGCAGGGCGGCCAGATGCACCCGATGCTGACCGACTTCGGCATCGCGCGCCTCGCCGACTCACCCGGCCTGACCCGGACCCACGAGTTCGTCGGCACGCCCGCCTACATCGCCCCCGAGTCCGCCGAGGGCCGCCCGCAGACCTCCGCCGTCGACGTCTACGGCGCCGGCATCCTGCTGTACGAGCTGGTCACGGGCCGTCCGCCGTTCTCCGGCGGCTCCGCCCTCGAAGTGCTGCACCAGCACCTCAGTGCCGAGCCGCGCCGCCCCTCCACCGTCCCCGACCCGCTCTGGACGGTCATCGAGCGCTGCCTGCGCAAGAACCCGGACGACCGGCCCAGCGCCGAGAACCTCGCGCGCGGCCTGCGCGCCGTCGCCCAGGGCATCGGCGTGCACGCCAACTCCGCGCAGATCGCCGCCGCCGAGGGCGTCGCGGCCCTCCTCGCGCCCGACCCGGCGCCCGCGCCCGTGCCCGGTTCCGGGGACCCGACGCAGGTGCTGCCCCAGGGCGGCGCGTACGACCCGAACGCGGCCACCAGCGTCCTGCCGCACACCGGCGCCGCCGATCCCACCGCCGTCCTGCCGCACCGGGGCGCGGGCGACCCGACGGCCGTCCTGCCGCCGATGCCGCAGGGCCGCCCCGGGCAGCCGGGCCAGCCGGGACAGGGCGGTCCCGAGGACCCGCACCCCTGGCAGAACCAGCTCCGCGCGGCCCGCGACCGCAACGAACAGACCCAGGTCCAGTACCTCGACCCCGACCAGGACCCGCTGCGCCGCCGCCCCCAGCGCCAGGTCGCCCGCCCGCAGCAGCAGCCGCAGCAGCCCCCGCAGGGCTACGGGCAGCCGCAGCAGCGCCGCTCCCAGCCGCAGCCGTACGCGCCGCCGCAGCAGCCCCAGCGGCAGCCTCAGCAGCAGCCGCAGCGGTACGCGCCGCCGCCCCAGCAGCCGCAGCAGCCTCAGCGTGAGCCCCGGCAGCCGCGGCAGCGCGGTGCCAACCCGATGAAGATCCCCGGACTCGGCTGCCTCAAGGGCTGTCTGTTCACGATCGTCATCCTGTTCGTCGCGGGCTGGCTGATCTGGGAGCTGAGCCCCCTCCAGGAGTGGATCGGCACCGGCAAGGGCTACTGGGAGCAGCTCACCGACATGTTCAACACGGTGACGGGCTGGATCGGCGATCTGGGCGGTTCGGGGCAGTAGACACCCGGCTCCGGCCCCGGGTCGCTCGTGACTCTGGGGATTTGTCGACACCTGGCGGGTGATTTCGTCCTCCGAGGTGAAGGTCGGCTCGTCGGACGCGTAGTTTGAGCGGCAACACGCGTCGGTAGGAGCAGTCTTGGCACGGAAGATCGGCAGCCGGTACACCGCCCACCAGATCCTCGGGCGGGGCAGCGCCGGCACGGTGTGGCTGGGCGAGGGCCCCGAGGGGCCCGTCGCCATCAAGCTGTTGCGCGAGGACCTGGCCTCCGACCAGGAACTCGTCGGCCGCTTCGTCCAGGAGCGCACGGCGCTGCTCGGCCTGGAGCACCCCAACGTCGTCTCGGTCCGCGACCTCGTCGTCGACGGCAACGACCTCGCCCTCGTCATGGACCTCGTCCGCGGCACTGATCTGCGCACCCGCCTGGACCGCGACCGGCGGCTCGCGCCGGAGGCCGCCGTGGCGATCGTCGCGGACGTCGCCGACGGGCTCGCGGCGGCCCACGCCGCCGGGGTCGTGCACCGGGACGTCAAGCCGGAGAACGTCCTGCTCGACATGCAGGGCCCCCTCGGACCCGCCGGGTCCCACCACGCGCTCCTCACGGACTTCGGGGTCGCCAAGCTCATCGACACCCCGCGCCGGACCCGGGCCACGAAGATCATCGGCACCCCGGACTATCTGGCCCCCGAGATCGTCGAGGGCCTGCCGCCGCGCGCCTCCGTCGACATCTACGCCCTCGCGACGGTGCTCTACGAGCTCCTCGCCGGCTTCACCCCCTTCGGCGGCGGGCACCCCGGCGCGGTCCTGCGCCGCCACGTCACCGAGACGGTGGCCCCGCTGCCCGGCATCCCCGACGAGCTGTGGCAGCTCCTCGTCCAGTGCCTCGCCAAGGCCCCCGCCTCCCGGCTGCGCGCCTCCGAGCTGGGCGCGCGGCTGCGCGAGCTGCTGCCGATGCTGGCCGGCATGCCGCCGCTCGACGTCGACGAGCCCGACGCCGGGGCCGAGGAGGACGACGAGGTCCCGCCGGAGGAGCCCGCGCGGGCCGCGCCGGTGCGGCGGGGCGCGGTGCCGCTCGTGCCCGGGGCCAAACCGGCCGACTCCAACCGGGACACGCACACCTCGATGCGGGTGCCGGCGCCGGACGAGCTGGCGGGCGGGGCGCGCGGCACCGCTCGCGTCCCCCGGGCCTCGGGCGCGCCCCGGCCGGGGTCCGCCCGCCACAAGGCGGCCACCCGGCGCCGCCGGATCACCCTCGGCGTCGCCGCCCTCACCCTCGTCGCCGCGGCGGGGCTCGGCACCTGGCTCGCCACCTCGGACGACGACACGGGCGCGCCCACCCAGGACACGAAGAACTCGGCCCCGGGGACGCCGTAGGGGCCCCGGCCGGTGTTTCCGGCGCTCCCCGCGCCCGGAGGCGGGCGCGGGCGAGTCGGCTTGGCGGAGCCGTTAGGCTGGTGGTGTGGCAGTCGTCGATGTATCCGAAGAGCTCAAGTCCCTCTCCTCGACCATGGAGTCGATCGAGGCCGTTCTGGACCTCGACACGATGAGGGCAGACATCGCCGTGCTCGAGGAGCAGGCGGCCGCGCCGTCCCTGTGGGACAACCCGGACGAGGCGCAGAAGATCACCAGCAAGCTCTCCCACCTCCAGTCGGAGGTGAGGAAGGCCGAGGCCCTGCGCGGTCGGATCGACGATCTCTCCGTGCTCTTCGAGATGGCCGAGGAGGAGGACGACCCGGACACCCGCACCGAGGCCGAGTCCGAGCTCACGGCCGTCAAGAAGGCGCTCGACGAGATGGAAGTACGGACGCTGCTGAGCGGCGAGTACGACGCCCGTGAGGCCCTCGTCAACATCCGCGCCGAGGCGGGCGGCGTCGACGCCGCCGACTTCGCCGAGCAGCTCCAGCGCATGTACCTGCGCTGGGCCGAGCGCCACGGCTACAAGACGGAGATCTACGAGACGTCGTACGCGGAGGAGGCCGGCATCAAGTCGACCACCTTCGCCGTGCAGGTCCCGTACGCCTACGGCACGCTCTCCGTCGAGCAGGGCACCCACCGGCTCGTGCGGATCTCGCCCTTCGACAACCAGGGCCGCCGCCAGACCTCCTTCGCGGGCGTCGAGGTGCTGCCGGTCGTCGAGCAGTCCGACCACGTCGACATCGACGAGTCCGATCTGCGCATCGACGTCTACCGGTCCTCCGGGCCCGGCGGCCAGGGCGTCAACACGACCGACTCCGCGGTGCGCATCACGCACCTGCCGACCGGCATCGTCGTCTCCTGCCAGAACGAGCGCTCGCAGATCCAGAACAAGGCCACGGCGATGAACGTCCTCCAGGCCAAGCTGCTGGAGCGGCAGCGCCAGGAGGAGCGGGCCAAGATGGACGCCCTCAAGGACGGCGGCAGCTCCTGGGGCAACCAGATGCGCTCCTACGTCCTGCACCCGTACCAGATGGTCAAGGACCTGCGCACGGAGTTCGAGGTCGGCAACCCGCAGGCCGTGCTCGACGGCGAGATCGACGGTTTCCTGGAAGCCGGAATTCGCTGGCGCAAGCAGCAGGAGAAGTAGTCCCCGGTCCGTCAGGGCATTTCGGGGCCATTTATCGACAAGGCAACTGCCGCCCTCGTGGCGGCAGTTGCCTTTTGTGTGCGCGTCCGTCTGGGTTTTACATCACACTCACACACTTCAACTTCCGGCAAAGCCCTCGCAGTAGGACATCGCGTACGCAACGCCCTTGACGTTGCTTTGAAAAATGGGAAGGGTGAAGCGCGGCATGCGTATCTCCGGGACGCATGTGAACCGGGGGAGAGTTGAGTACCGCCACCCCCGTCGATCACGGTCCCGGGCGCCCGCCCCATCGACGATGAGCTACTGGGGGTAGCAACCACATGACCAAGAAGACGCGGATCCGGCTCGCGCGCATAGCCGCGGGCGCCGTGATCGCCGCAGGTGCCTCGTTCACCGCCGCGGGAGTCGCCTCCGCCGACGAGTGCGACATCACCGACCTCTCGTGCATCACCGAGTCCCCGACTCCGGAGCCGACCGAGACGGCGACGGAGATCCCCACCGAGGAGCCCCCGACCGAGGAGCCTCCGATCACGGAGGAGCCCACCGAGGAGCCCACCGAACCGACCGAGGAGCCCTCGGAGGAGCCCTCCGAGGAGCCCACCGCCACGGACCCCTCCGACGACAGCACGGAGGGCAGCGGCACCGGCGGCAACAACGCCGACCCCGACGGCGGCTCCAACACCGACACCCAGGGTGAGGGCACCTCCGCCCTCACCGACACCGGCACGGACGCCTCCGACACGGCGGCCCAGGGCGGCGGCGACGAACTCGCCGAGACCGGTGCCAACGACAAGACGCTGTTCCTGGTCATCGGTGCCGCGACGATGATCGCGGGCGGCGTCGGCTTCCGCGTCCTGCCCCGCCTCGCGGGCGGCCGTGGCGGCGCCGCGGCCTGACGGCCGCCGTCCGCGTACGGCACGCGGACAACGTGACGAGGGGCCCGGAGCGAGAAGTTCTCGCTCCGGGCCCCTCGGGCGTCGTGGGACGGACTCAGACCGTCTGGTGGGCCAGCAGGGCCACCGCGGCGATCAGCACCGCGAGCAGGGCGATCAGCGCCATCGGGTTGAGCTGGGTCAGCGGGTTCTCCTGCTGGAGCCGCTGACGGTTGGCCCGGCAGACGGGGCAGCGACCCTCGGTCACGGGCGCGGCGCAGTTAGCGCACACCAGCCGGTCGTACGTCATGCGCTCGCCCTCCTCATGAATGGTGTCCGTACACAGAACGCCTCCGGGCCGGAGAACGTTCCCCCCTCCACTGTGCCAGGTTCGCCCCCAGGCCGCGCGGGGTCGTGGTGGAGGCCACCCGCGGGACCCGCACGACGGCGGAACAAAAAGGCACAACCCCCTCGCAACCCCTCCGGGCGCCTGCGGACGCACACTCGGGTCGCGTATGGTCACGCTCATCTACCCCCGGCGACCCGTGGTGCATCCGTGATCCGATTCGACAGTGTCTCCAAGGTCTACCCCAAGCAGACCCGTCCCGCACTCAGGGATGTCTCCCTGGAAGTGGAGAAGGGCGAGTTCGTCTTCCTCGTGGGGTCCTCGGGCTCCGGGAAGTCGACGTTCCTGCGGCTGATCCTCCGGGAGGAGCGGTGCAGCCACGGCCAGGTGCACGTCCTGGGCAAGGACCTCGCGCGCGTCTCCAACTGGAAGGTGCCGCAGATCCGGCGCCAGCTCGGAACGGTCTTCCAGGACTTCCGGCTCCTGCCCAACAAGACGGTCGCGGAGAACGTGGCCTTCGCCCAGGAGGTCATCGGCAAGTCCAAGGGCGAGATCCGCAAGTCCGTGCCCCAGGTGCTCGACCTCGTCGGGCTCGGCGGCAAGGAGGAGCGGATGCCCGGTGAGCTCTCCGGCGGTGAGCAGCAGCGCGTCGCCATCGCGCGGGCCTTCGTCAACCGGCCCAAGCTGCTGATCTGCGACGAGCCCACCGGCAACCTGGACCCGCAGACCTCCGTCGGCATCATGAAGCTGCTCGACCGCATCAACCGGACGGGCACCACCGTGGTCATGGCCACGCACGACCAGAACATCGTGGACCAGATGCGCAAGCGCGTCATCGAGCTGGAGCAGGGCCGCCTTGTCCGAGACCAGGCACGCGGCGTCTACGGCTACCAGCACTGACCGCGACCGTCCACGGAAAGGCCTGACCCACCCGCCATGCGTGCCCAGTTCGTACTCTCCGAGATCGGTGTCGGTCTCCGCCGCAACCTGACGATGACGTTCGCCGTCGTCGTCTCCGTCGGCCTGTCGCTCACCCTGTTCGGCGCCTCGCTCCTGATGAGCGACCAGGTGCAGACGATGAAGGGCTACTGGTACGACAAGGTCAACGTCTCGGTGTTCCTCTGCAACAAGAGCGACGCCGAGTCCGACCCCAACTGCGCCAAGGGCGCCGTCACCGACGACCAGAAGAAGGAGATCCTCGCCGACCTGGACAAGATGTCGGTCGTCGAGAAGGTCACCTACGAGTCGCAGGACGCGGCGTACAAGCACTACAAGGAGCAGTTCGGGGACTCCCCGCTGGCCGCGTCGCTCACGCCGGACCAGATGCAGGAGTCGTACCGGATCAAGCTGAAGGACCCGGAGAAGTACCAGGTCGTCGCGACCGCCTTCGACGGCCGGGACGGCGTGCAGTCCGTCCAGGACCAGAAGGGCATCCTCGACAACCTCTTCGGCCTCCTCAACGGCATGAACTGGGCCGCCCGCGCGGTGATGGCCCTCATGCTGGTGGTCGCCCTGATGCTGATCGTCAACACGGTGCGCGTCTCGGCGTTCAGCCGGCGGCGGGAGACCGGCATCATGCGGCTGGTCGGCGCCTCCGGCTTCTACATCCAGGCGCCGTTCATCATGGAGGCCGCGGTCGCCGGGCTCATCGGCGGCGGTGTCGCCTGTGCCTTCCTGCTGGTCTCCCGGTACTTCATCATCGACCACGGCCTTGCCCTGTCCGAGAAGCTGAACCTCATCAACTTCATCGGCTGGGACGCCGTGCTGGCCAAGCTCCCGCTCATCCTGGCCACCAGCCTTCTGATGCCGGCGCTGGCCGCGTTCTTCGCGCTGCGCAAGTACCTGAAGGTGTGACACACGCCAACAGGGCCGTGCGGTCAACCGACCGTGCGGCCCTTCGCGTTGTCCTAGACTCACCCGCATGTCAGGCCGTGACCTGTTCTGTCAGCCCCGCCGCGTACGCCGCGGGGCGGCTCTGACGTTGGTGTTCGCGAGCGTGCTGGTCGCGGGCGCGGCGACGGGGTCGCTGCCGGTGAGCGACCGGAAAGGCACCCCGGACGCGCCCCGTTCGGCGGCCCCCGCGGGGCGCCACGAGGAGGTGGCGAAGGCCGCCGAGGAGGCCATGGCCGACGGCAAGTCGCCCATGGAGGCGGCCGAGCGGGCCGTCAGCCGCAGCGGCGACCGCTGGGGTGCCGTCTACTCCCGGGGCGAGTTCGAGGAGTTCGAGCAGGCCCTCGACGGCCGCTACACCGGAGTGGGCCTGTGGGCCCGCCGGGAGCGGGACGGCCGGATCGAGGTGACGAAGGTCAGCGCGGACTCGCCCGCGGCATCCGCCGGCATCCGCAAGGGCGATCTGCTGCGCACCGTCGACGGGGCGAAGGTCGACGGGCGCCCCGTCACCGAGGTCGTCTCCTTACTCCGCGGGGACGCCACCGACGCGGCGGCCGGCACGACGGTCACGCTCGGCCTCCAGCGGGGCACGCGCGCGTGGAGCGAGACGCTGCGGCGGGCGAAGCTGTCCACGGACTCCGTGACCGTCCGCAGGCTCGCCGACGGCGTCACCCTCATCAGGATCGACTCGTTCACCAAGGGCTCCGGCGACCTCGTCCGTGACGCCGTACGGCGCTCCCCGCTCGACTCCGGGATCGTCCTCGACCTGCGCGGCAACTCCGGTGGTCTGGTCACCGAGGCCGTCACCGCCGCCTCCGCCTTCCTCGACGGCGGTCTCGTCGCCACCTACGACCTCGACGGCGCCCAGCAGGTCCTGCACGCCGCGCCCGGCGGTGACACCACCAGACCCCTGGTCGCGCTCGTCGACGGCGGCACGATGAGCGCGGCCGAGCTGCTCACCGGGGCCCTCCAGGACCGCGGGCGGGCCATCGTCGTGGGCTCCCGCACCTTCGGCAAGGGCTCGGTGCAGATGCCCAGCCGCCTGCCGGACGGCTCGGTCGCCGAGCTGACCGTCGGCCACTACCGCACCCCCTCGGGGCGCGGCGTCGACGGGGTGGGCATCACCCCGGACCTGGAGGCCGACCAGCGGCTGATCGAGAGCGCGGAGACCGTGCTCAGCGGGCTGGGCCCCGAGTCGTAGGCCGTGGCGGGCCGGCTGGGCCGCGCCGCGTAAACCGCTTCCCCCGCACCCCCCGCGTAGTGCGAAAATGGACGGCACTATGAGCAAGGGAATGTACGTACCCAAGGAGTCCCAGCCCAAGCAGGGCGGGAGCGCCGACAAGGCCAGGGACGGCGAGAAGGGCGGCAAGCGCAAGATCGTCGCCCAGAACAAGAAGGCCCGGCACGACTACGCGATCATCGACACCTACGAGGCCGGGATCGTCCTGATGGGCACCGAGGTCAAGTCGCTGCGCGAGGGCCGCACCTCGCTGACCGACGGCTTCGTCCAGATCGACCAGGGCGAGGCGTGGCTGCACAACGCCCACATCCCGGAGTACCACCAGGGCACCTGGACCAACCACTCCGTGCGCCGCAAGCGCAAGCTGCTCCTGCACCGCGAGGAGATCGACAAGCTGGAGTCCAAGTCCCAGGAGACGGGTCACACGATCGTGCCCCTCGCCCTGTACTTCAAGGACGGGCGCGCCAAGGCCGAGATCGCGCTCGCGCGCGGCAAGAAGGAGTACGACAAGCGCCAGACCCTGCGTGAGCAGCAGGACCGGCGGGAGTCGGACCGGGCGATCGCGGCGGCGAAGCGCAGGCAGCGGGGCGCCTAGCGGCGCGGAATACAGTGGCATCGGCGTGCGTTGGTCACGTACGATGGCACCTGTGCCCCACCGAGGGCGCGTGTGATTGAAAAAAACACATGGGGATGATCGGTTTCGACAGCGGATGTCGAAGCAGGGGAAGCGTGTCGAGGAAGCGGCCATGATCTCGTAAACCACAGGCCGAAACCAATAATCGCCAATTCCAAGAGCGATTCTCCCGAGCTTTTCGCTCTCGCTGCCTGATCAGGTAGTGATCGAATAGCTCCTTGATGGGAGTGTCAGCCCGGGGGTGTTCCCGACCCGGATCCTGGCATCAGCTAGGGGACTAAACCTTGATCCCGGTCACGGGGTGAAGAGGGAAATCTAACAGTGACTGGGCCCGTTCCGGACTTGTCCAGGTGATCCGGAGGGCCGAGAAACTCGTACTGGACTGCACACGGAGAAGCCCTGATTCCACACCGTTGGACGCGGGTTCGATTCCCGCCATCTCCACAATTCCCATGTAGCGAAGGCCCGGTGGTCCCCGACCACCGGGCCTTCGTCTTGTCCCGGCACGGTTTCTCTCAGGTCACCGTGAACGTCGCCAGGCGCAGGCCCTTTCCGTTCAGGACCAGATACACATCGGTGCGGCCCTTCGCCGCCCGGGTCAGATCGGCCGTGACCGTCTCATAGGTGTACGGCGAGGACGTCCCGGCGACGGCCGCGGTGCCGACGAGGGTGCCGGTGGGGGAGCCGAGGCGGATCTCGACGGTGCCCGCGGCTCCGGCCACGCGGGCGGTGAACGTCGAGGCGCCCGAACCGAGCCGGGCGTCCGCGAACTTCAGCCAGGCCCGGTCGGAGGCCGCCGCCACCGCCGTACCGCGCTCCCTGGACTCGTCCACGAGGCCGGTGGCGGAGTAGTCGTCGAAGTTCTCGGCGCGGGTGGCGCGGCTCAGGTCGCGGGCCGGGATGGTCTCGCCGGGGACCTGCCAGGTGGTGCGGGCGCGGACGTCCGCGGAGGAGGAGCCGGCCAGGATGTCGTACGTGCCCTTCTCCACCACCCACCGGGAGCGGGTGACGTCCCAGTGGGCGAGGTCGTCGGCGGTGAGCTTCAGCCTGACCGTCGTGGACCGGCCGGGGGCGAGGGTGACGCGGGCGAACGTCCTGAGCTGCTTGAGGGGCTGCTTGTCGCGGGAGACGCGCTGGTGGGTGTAGAGCTGGACGACCTCGGCGCCGGTGCGGCTGCCCGTGTTGGTCACCTCGACCTCGTAGCCGCCGGGGACCTTGCGCAGGGCGCCGTAGCGGAACGTCGTGTAGGACAGCCCGTACCCGAAGGGGTAGAGGGCCTGGCCCTTGAAGTACTGGTAGGTGCGGTCGGACTTGATGATGTCGTAGTCGAGGATCGACGGCAGGTCGGCGGCGGAGCGGTACCAGGTCTGGGTGAGGCGGCCCGAAGGGTTGGCGTCGCCGTAGAGCAGGTCGGCCAGCGCGTTGCCGGTCTCCTGGCCCGCGTGGGAGGTCCACAGCAGCGCCGGGACCTCGTCCTGGAGAGCGCCGAGGGCCGTCGGGTAGCTGTTCTCGACGACCACGACCGTGTTCGGGTTGGCCGCGCGGACCGCCCTGACCAGGGCCTCCTGGGCGGGGGCGAGGTTCAGGTCGGTGCGGTCGTGGGCCTCACGGCCGTTGATCGCGGGCATCGAGCCGATCACCACCACCGCCGAGTCCCGGCCCTCGACGGCGGCCACGGCCTCCGCGACCCCGTCGCGCACGACGTCCTTCGCGTAGTGCGCGGCCTGCTCCTTGGTGACCAGGCCCAGCGTGCCGTCGGTGCCGGTCGGGCCGACGTAGACCGGGCTGGACCACCAGGACTCCTCGGTCTCGTAGCCGGCGTAGCGCAGCAGGACGGTGCCGTCGGGCTGTTCCTCCAGCTTGAACTGCTGCTGCACGAACCAGCCGCCCGGCTGGTCCTGGTCGTCGGCGAAGCCGCTCCAGTTGTAGCCGACGTACTTGCCGCTGACCGCCGAGCGCAGCGTCACCACGCCCGCGCCCCAGTCGAAGACGTCGAACTGGGCTTCGGGGGAAGGGGTTTGGGCGCTCTGTTTCAGCAACCCGTCGCCGGTGGTGATGTACTGGCCCGTCGCCGTGTCGCGCAGGGCGATGCGGTCCACGCCCTCGCTGGTCGTGACGTCCGTGCCGAGCTTCGCCGCGATGCCGTCCGCCGGGGTGACCGCGTAGGGCAGGGTGCCCGAGTACCAGTCCGTGTAGAGGGTGTCGGCGAGCGGGCCGACCACGGCCACGTCCTTCGCCGACTTCCGCAGCGGCAGCGTCCCCTGGTTCTTGAGCAGCACCGCGCCCTCGGTCGCCGCCTCGCGCGCGAGCTTCTGATGGGCGGGGCTGTTGACGACGGACTTGTCGATCGAGCCGTACCTGCCGCCACCCGGGTCGAACTCGCCCAGGCGGACACGGATCGAGAGGATGTGACCGGCCGCCTCGTCGATGTCCGACTCCTCCAGCAGGCCCTGCCGGAGAGCCGAGTCGATGGCGCCGACGGTGACCGCGGAGTTGGTGTCGTTGTCCGTGAAGCTGTCCAGGCCCGCCTTCAGCGCCGCCGCGTCGCCCTCCGCGAGGGAGCCGTAGTAGCCCTGGTCGCCGGGGAGGTTGCCGGGGGCGAACGCGTCGCTGACGTTGAGGAGGTCGTAGGAGGACCAGGTCCGCACGACGTCGTCCAGGTCCGGATTGACCGTCGCGGGACGGCCGTTGACCAGGTTGTAGGAGGACATGACCCCGGTCGCGGCGTCCGCCTCGATCGCCGGGCGGAACGCGGCCTCGTCGTACTCCTTCGCGACCCGCGGGCGCAGCTCGGAGGAGGTCGTGGTGCGGTGGTACTCGTTGTTGTTGGCGAGGTAGTGCTTGAGGGTGGGGGCCGTCTTGAGGTGGTCGGGGTCGCCGCCGGTCAGGCCCTCGCCGTACGCCGTCGACAGGGCGCCGGTGAGCCGGGGGTCCTCGCTGTAGCCCTCCTCGTTGCGGCCCCAGCGCGGGTCGCGGAGCAGGTTGACCACCGGGGCCCACAGATTGAGGCCCCAGCCGGCGGGGCGTTCCTGCTGGAAGCCGCGCGCCTCGTCGCCGACGGCCGAGCCGACCCGCTCCATCAGCGCCGGGTCCCAGGACGAGGCCAGCCCGACGGCCTGCGGGAACACGGTGGCCTCGCCGAGCCAGGCGACCCCGTGCAGGGCCTCGGTGCCGGTGCGGAAGGACTGGATGCCCAGGCGGGGGATCGCGGGCTGGTACTGGTGCAGCAGGGAGATCTTCTCGTCCAGGGTGAGCCGGGCCAGGAGGTCGTCGACGCGCCGGTCGACGGAGAGCCCCGGGTCGCGGAAGGGGTAGGTCTCGGCGGCGTGGGACGGGACGGTCGCGCACAGGCCCGCGATCAGGGCCAGCGCCACCAGGAACGTCTGTCTGGGTCTCTTGCCTTTGGTGCCTCTCATGTCACGGCTCCTTCGACTAGGGCCTTGCAACAGTGGGTCCGATTTGAGCGCTAAGGGGCGTTCCGCGGGGCCGTGCTCGCGCGTTCCGTCATGCGGGGCGGCAGCAGCGTCGCCTCGGGGGCCGTTCTGCCGTCGAGCTTCCTCATCAGCAGCTCCACGGCCCGTTCGCCCACCTCCGCGGCGGGCAGGGCGATGTTGGTGACGGGGACGCGGAGGTTCCCGGCGAGTTCGTCGGGGCAGATCGCGGTGACCGACAGATCGGCGGGCACGCGCAGGCCGAGCTGCTCGAAGGCGTCGACGAGGGGCTCCAGGACCGCCTCGTTGTGGACGACGACCCCGGTGAGCGCGGGCTGGTCGCGCAGCAGCCGCTCGGCGACCGCGCGGGCCGCGGCGGGCGACGCCTCGCAGGGGTGGACGGAGGTGGCGAGCCTGCCCCGGTCCGCGGCGGCGGTGAAGCCCTGGACGACCCGCTGGGCGAACGCGGTGTGCCGGACGTACACCTCGGGCGGCGAGCCGACCAGCGCCACCACCCGGTGCCCGAGCCGCGCCAGATGCTCCACGCATGCCTCGCCGGCCGCCATGAAGTCCAGGTCGATGCAGGTCAGGCCCGCCGCCTCGGCGGGGACGCCGATCAGCACCGACGGCAGGTCCCAGGTGCGCAGCAGCGGCAGCCGGGGGTCGTCGAGCTGGACGTCCATCACGATCATCGCGTCGACCAGCGCGGTGTCGTCGACGCGGCGCAGCCCCTCCTCGCCCTCCTCCTGGGTGAGCAGCAGGACGTCGTGGTCGTGGCGGCGGGCCGTCGTCACCACCGACACCGCGAACTGCATGACGACCGGGACGTGGATGCCGCTCCGTAACGGCACGACCAGGGCCAGGACGTTCGAGCGGCTGCTGGCGAGGGCGCGGGCACCCGCGTGCGGCCGGTAGCCGAGTTCGCGGATGGACGCCTCGACGCGTCGCCGGGTCTCCTCGGAGATGGGGCGCTTGCCGCTGAGCGCGTAGGACACGGTGCTGGGGGAGACGCCGGCGTGCCGGGCCACATCGGTGATCTTGACCATCAGCCCAGCTCCACCGTGAGGAAACCGGTCCCGGCCGCGGCCCGCACGGTCCGCTCACCGGCCGCCAGTGCCCAGGGCGCCGCCGGATCGCCGCACGAGGCCCGCAGTGTGTCCCCCTCGCGCACGACGGTGTAGGAGACGGTCCCGACCCGCACCACCACCCGCTCCCCGCGCCGCAGTCCGTACGCCCGCAGGGTCACCCCGTCGGCGTGGTCGTAGTCGGGCCGGTCGTCCACCGCGCCCACCGGGAGCACCGCGCCGGGCCGCACCAGCAGCGGCACCCCGAGGAAGCCGTGCCGTTCGCGGACCCAGCGGGGCCCGGTGACCGTGCGGCCGGTGACGAAGTGCGTCCAGGTGCCCTCGGGCACGTAGTACGAGACGTCGCCCTCGTCGTCGAAGACCGGCGCCACCAACAGATCCGGGCCGAGCATGTACTGCCGCTCCAGATGCGCGCACCCGGGGTCGTCCGGGAACTCGAGGACCATGGCCCGCATGACCGGTGTGCCCTCGGCGTGGGCGGTGCGGGCGGCCTCGTACAGGTAGGGCATCAGGCTCAGCTTCAGCCGGGTGAAGTGCCGCAGCACGTCCACGGACTCCTCGTCGAAGAGCCAGGGCACCCGGTACGACGAGGAGCCGTGCAGGCGGCTGTGCGAGGACAGCAGACCGAAGGCCAGCCAGCGTTTGAACAGCGCGGGGCTCGGGGTGCCCTCGAAGCCGCCGATGTCGTGGCTCCAGAAGCCGAACCCGCTCAGGCCCAGCGAAAGACCGCCCCGGAGGGACTCCAGCATCGACTCGTAGGTGGCCTCGCAGTCGCCGCCCCAGTGCACGGGGAACTGCTGGCTGCCGGCCGTCGCCGAGCGGGCGAAGACGACGGCCTCCTCCTCGCCGCGGTGCTTGCGCAGCACGTCGAAGACGGTCCGGTTGTACAGGTGGGTGTAGTAGTTGTGCATGCGCTCGGGGTCCGCGCCGTCCGACCAGGCCACGTCCGTCGGGACGCGTTCGCCGAAGTCGGTCTTGAAGCAGTCCACGCCCTGTGCGAGCAGCGCCTCCAGCTTCGCGGCGTACCAGTCGCGGGCGGCCGGGGAGGTGAAGTCGACCAGGGCCATGCCCGGTTGCCACAGGTCCCACTGCCAGACGCTGCCGTCGGGGCGCCGCAGCAGATGCCCGAGCGCCTTGCCCTCCGCGAACAGCGGGGAGCGCTGCGCGATGTACGGGTTGATCCACACGCACACCCGCAGTCCGCGCGCGTGCAGCCGCGCCAGCATGCCCTCGGGGTCGGGGAAGACGCGGGGGTCCCACTGGAAGTCGCACCAGTTGAACTCGCGCATCCAGAAGCAGTCGAAGTGGAAGACGGACAGCGGGAGTTCGCGTTCCCGCATGCCGTCGATGAACGACGTCACCGTCTCCTCGTCGTAGGAGGTGGTGAAGGACGTCGACAGCCACAGGCCGAACGACCAGGCGGGCGGCAGCGCCGGACGGCCGGTGAGGGCCGTGTACTTGCGCAGGATGTCCTTGGGGGTGGGCCCGTGGATGACGTAGTACGTCAACTGCTGTGTCTCGGCGCTGAACTGGACCCGGGAGACGGCCTCCGAGCCCACCTCGAAGGAGACCTTGCCGGGGTGGTCGACGAAGACGCCGTAGCCCGCGTCGGTGAGGTAGAACGGCACGTTCTTGTAGGCCTGTTCGGTGGCCGTGCCGCCGTCGGCGTTCCAGATGTCGACGACCTGGCCGTTCTTGACGAGCGGTCCGAACCGTTCCCCGAGGCCGTACACGGAGGTGCCCACCTTGAGGCCGAGCTGCTCGCGCAGATAGTGGGCGCCGGTGGCCGTGTCCCGCATGATGCCCATGCTCTTGGGGCCGCTGCCGGTCAGCGTCCGGCCGTGGGCGAGGAAGTCGACCTGCCACGGGCCGGTGCGGGCCACCCGGACCGACAGGGCGCCGGAGGTGAGGGTCGCGTGCTCGTCGTCGTACTCCGTGTGGACGGCGCACTCCTGCTTGCGCACGTCGAACCGGGGGCCGCGTGGCTGCTCGCCCTCGAAGTGGGTGAAGGTGACGCCGATGACGTCGGGCAGCGGGGAGTGGGCGCTGATCGTCACGACCGGTCCCTTCAGCAGGTCGCCGCGGTGGCGGATGGGCTGGGTCGGCGCGTGGATCTCCAGGGCGCCGTCCGAGGCGGTCACGTCGAGCACCTCGACCGGGTGGGCCCCGGTGACGCCCTCGCGCAGCAGCCAGTAGCCGTCGGTGAACTTCATGTGGGGGGTCCTTACTTCACGGCGCCCACCGCGATGCCGCGGGTGAGCGTGCGCTGGAAGACGAGGAAGAACACGAGCGCGGGGAGCACGCCGAGCAGGGCGGCGGCGTTGGTCATGGTGGCGTCCATCAGACGCTGGCCCTGGAGGACGCCGAGGGCCACCGACACGGTCTGGTTGTCGTTGGAGATCAGCATGACCAGGGGGAGCAGGAACTCGTTCCACGTCCAGATGAAGAAGAAGACGAGGAGGACCCCGAGGGTGGGGCGGCTGACCGGGACGACGATCCGCCACAGCACCTGCCACGTGCCCGCGCCGTCGATCCGCGCCGCCTCGATGATCTCCCGGGGGAACTGGCCGAGCACGGAGGAGAGCAGATACGTGCCGAACGCCGCCTGGACGACGGTGAACACGATGATCACGCTGAGCCTCGTGTCGTACAGGCCCGCCTCCTTGGACAGGTAGTAGACCGGGTAGACCAGCGCCTCCTGCGGCAGCATGTTGGCGAGGACGAAGAACGCCAGCACCCAGGCGCGGCCCCTGATCCGGCCGATGCCGATCGCGTAGGCGTTCAGCACGGACAGGACCACCGCGCAGACCGCCACCGTGCCGCTGATCAACAGGGAGTTGAGCAGTTTCTGCGTGTAGTCCACGCGCTCCCAGAAGTCCTTCAGACCGTCGAGGTACAGGCCCTTCGGCAGGCTCAGCGGACCGTTCTGCGAGTACTCGGCGGGCGACTTGAACGCGTTGAGCGTGACGATCAGGAACGGCACGATCATGAACAGGCCCGCGAGGCACAGGGCGACGAGCACCGGGTATCGGCGCAGCGCACGGCTCATGACCGGTCCTCCTCGCGGGTCTGGAGCCTCAGGCCGATCAGGGACAGCGCCAGGATGATGACCGTGAGCACGGTGGAGATCGCGGCGCCGTAGCCGACCTGCGTCTTCTCGAAGAACGTGGTGAAGGAGAAGTACGACGGCACGTTCGTCGCGCCGCCGGGACCGCCCTTGGTCAGGACGTACACCGCGCCGAACACCTTCAGCGCGGCGATCGTGCACCAGGTCAGCACGACATAGATCTCCGGGCGGATCTGCGGCAGCGTGATGTGCCAGAAGCGGCGCCACCAGCCCGCGCCGTCCAGCTCGGCCGCCTCGTACAGCTGGGGGTCGACGCGTTGCAGGCCCGCCATGAAGACGACCAGCGGGAAGCCCAGTTGGACCCACACCATCACGCCCATGACGCTGTACAGGGCGATGTCGGGGTCGCCCAGCCAGTCCTGCTGCCAGGAGCCGAGGCCGATCGCCTTCAGGAGCGCGTTCAGGCTGCCGTCGTCGGGGGCGAGGATCCAGCTCCAGACGATGCCGGCGACCGCGATCGGCAGCACCTGGGGGAGGTAGAAGCAGGCGCGCAGGACGGCGACCGGCCGGGACCCGAAGTGCTTGCCGACGTGGTCGAACAGGGCCGCCGCCAGGACGAGTCCGAGCGCGGTCGGCGCGGCGGCCATCGCCACGACCATGAACAGGCTGTGCCGGAAGGACGCCCAGAACTCCGTGTCGTCCAGCAGTTCACGGTAGTTGGCGAGCCCGGTCCACCCCGGGGTGCCCACCCCCTGCCAGTCGGTGAAGCTCAGCCCCGTGTTCATCAGGAAGGGCACGATCACGACGGTCAGGAAGGCGAGCACCCCGGGGAGGAGGAACAGGGCGTAGGAGCGGCGGACGCTTGCCGTCATTGCTTCGGCGCGCCCTTGTCGTAGGCGTCCTGCAACGCGTCCAGGACGGTGGCCGGTTCCTCGCTGCCGGTGATCAGTTTCTGTGTCTGGGAGACGAGGACGTCGTAGAACCCGGCGACCGGCCAGTCCGGGTAGAAGGCGAGGCCGTCGCGTTCGGAGAGGGTGTTGAAGTTGTCGATGAGCGCCTTCGACCTCGCGTCGGTGATGGCGCCGGCGTCGGCGGCGACCGGGACGCCGCCCTTGTTGCCGAGCAGGTTCTGGATCTTCTTCGACAGGGTGATGTCGATGAAGTCGTAGGCGAGCTGCTTGTTCTTGGCGCCCTTGGGGACGACCCACAGGTTGCCGCCGGAGCCGAGGGTCAGGTTCGAGCCGGGCCACAGGAAGGTGCCCCAGTCGAACTTCGCCTCGTCGACGAACCGGCCGTACCACCAGCTGCCGGAGAACAGGATCGGCGACTTGCCCTGGAGGAAGGAGACCCCGGCGTCCTCGGCCTTGGCGCTGCTGGAGGTCTTGGCGATGTAGCCCTTCTTCACCCAGTCGGCGAAGGTGTCGGCGGCGTACGTCCAGGCGGTGTCGTGGAAGTCGGTCTTCCCCTTGTAGAGCTCGTAGCTGTCCACCCAGGCGCGGTCGGCCTTCGACAGGGCGAGCTGGTAGAGGTACTGCTGGGCGGGGTACTCGGCGCCCGCGCTGGCCAGCGGCGTGACCTTGTTCCGGACGAACGTGTCCATCGCGGCGGTCAGTTCGTCGAACGTCCTCGGCTCGGCGATCCCGTACTTCGCGAAGAGGTCCTTGTTGTAGAACACCATCGTGTACTCGGCGTAGTTGGGCACGCCGTACCACTTGCCGGAGCCCATGACCCCGGCGGTGTCGTACACGCTGGTCGTGCGGACGCTCGCGCTGAGCTTCTTGTCCCAGCCGCGTTCGGTGGCCTGGGCGGTGAGGTCGGTGAGCAGGCCCTGCTTGCTGAGCAGGCCCGCCGTCGCGTTGCCCTTGTTGTACTCCATGACGTCCGGCGCGTCGGAGGAGTTGAGGACCATGGGGGCGGTCTTCTGGATCTGTTCGAAGCCCTTGGCCTCGAACTCCACCTTCACGCCCGGGTGTTTCGCCTTGAACTCCTTGATCGCCTCGTCCCAGGCCTGCCCCATCGCGCTGTTCGGGGCCTCGTAGTGCCACAGCTTGAGCGTCTTGCCGTCCTCCGAGGACCCGCTGTCCGAGTCTCCGCAGGAGGCCAGGAGCAGGGTCCCCGCCAGGGCCACCGCCGTAGCCGCCACACGCCTTCGTGCCGTCAACATCCCGTGCCTCCAGGGGAGTCGGATGGATCTCAGGACTGCTTCTCGCGTGTCGAACCGTTTCGACGAGATATGTCGAAGCGCTTCGACGGGGGAAGGTATGTGGGGGCTGTGCGCGCGTCAATGGCTTGCGCGGGAATCGGTGCACCGGCGTCGGAGGGGTTCCGCCGTGTCATGGCCAAGTCGGACCGCCCGATCCGTGCGGCGCCGGGATTTCCGGCCATGCCCCGCACCCGTCCGCGTCCGCTCACCGTCCCCGGGACGCCGGCGCCGGTCTCGCGGGTGGGGCGGAAGGGGCTGGTGCATCCGGGTCCCGGTGTCCGGCGGACGGACTGCCGGCGAACGTGCCGGAGCGGACGGTCCGCTCGTGGAAGCCCGTGGACGCGGTGCGCATTTCGGCCATATACACAGCGCCATCGAATGTACACATTCGGCATACGGACGCCGCATCGCCCGGGACTGCCCTACATTCATCGACCTGAGCACGATGTGACGAACGGGGCGCTCGGACCGGGTGGGGGCCCGGACCGTCGACGGGTGCTCGGAGTCGTACGCGCACCCTGAACGGTTCGTGGGGGGAAGTACGTGCGCGAGAACACGCGTGAGAACACATGGCGGGAAGACGCCCAACCCGAGTGGCCCGCAGCGGCGTCACCGGACGGCACCCAGAACGTCCCGCAGGAGCAGCCGCATCAGCCGCGGCTCCGTGACCCGTGGTCGGTCGGCGACAGCGCCCCGGACACCGGTACGACGGACGACCGGGACGGTCACGCCCCGGACGGTCACGACCCCGACGAGGTCACCGTCCAGCTCGACGGCCTGGCGCCCGAGGGCTCCGACGGACCGGTGTTCGTCGACGAGTCCGGCCGCAGAAGCCGCAGATACCGCAGGATCGGCATCGGCGTCGGCGTCGCCTGCGCGAGCTATGCCGTCGTCATCGTCGTGACCCTGCTCTCCGGCAACTCGCACGCCCCCTGGCTGCCCATCCCGGGCCAGGGCGACGGCAAGGAGGCCGGCCGGGTCGACAGCTCGCCGCTCCCGGCGGACTCCGCCCAGCCCGTCGGCACCGGCCGCGTCCCGTCCGCCGGGGTGTCCGTGCCCGCCCGCGGTACGACACCGTCGCCGAGCGCCAAGGCCACCGCGCCCGGCGCCTCCGCGAGCCCCGGCAAGGAGAGCGCCTCCGCCACCCCGAAGCCCACGGCCACCGCCACGGCCCCCGGCCCCGGCGGTGATCCGACCACCGAACCCGTGGCGCCGACCACCCCGGCCAGCACCCCTCCGTCGGAGCCGCCGGCCACCGTGGACCCGACCACGCCCACGCCGACCCCCACGTCCAGTGGCGACGGCACGGGCGGCGGCGTCCAGGAGGTCGGCTACGGCGGCGGCACGCCCGAGCCCACCACGGCGGCGGCCACCGAGCCCACCACGGCGACGACCACCGAAGCGCCGTCCCAGGGGCCCGCGGTCTGATGGCATCCCGTAACCGACGCCGCGCCCGGGCCGCCGCGGCCCGCGACCGTTCGCGCCGCCGACTCCCGATGCGGCTGCTGCTGCCCACCCTCGTCCTCGGCGCGCTGATGGCGATGCTCATGCTGCGCGGCTATGTGCACAGCGAGATCCTCGCCGACCACCGTGTCCGCCCGCCCGCCGCCGCCGACCGGGTGCCGGAGAAGATCCTCAAGGGCGGACCGGTCATCGACACCCGGGGCGGACGCACCGAGAGCCTCCGGCTGCGCGACCACCGGCTCGTCCTCACCTTCGACGACGGCCCGGACCCGACCTGGACGCCCCGGGTCCTCGACGTGCTCGCCGAACACCACGCCCATGCGGTGTTCTTCGTCACCGGCACCATGGCCTCCCGCTACCCGGACCTGATCCGGCGGATCGTCGCAGAAGGCCACGAGATCGGCCTGCACACCTTCAACCACCCCGACCTCTCCCAGCAGTCGAAGAAGCGGATCGACTGGGAGCTGTCCCAGAACCAGCTCGCCATCACCGGCGCCGCGGGCATCCGCACCTCGCTGTTCCGCCCGCCGTACTCCTCCACCGCCTCCGCCATGGACGACGAGTCCTGGCCGGTCACCCGCTACATCGGCGGACGCGGCTATCTGACCGTCGTCACCGACACCGACAGCGAGGACTGGCAGAAGCCCGGCGTCGACCGGATCGTCCGCAACGCCACGCCCGCGGGCGGCAAGGGCGCCATCGTCCTGATGCACGACTCCGGCGGCGACCGCCACCAGACGGTCCAGGCCCTGGACCGCTTCATCCCCGAGCTCAAGGCCAAGGGGTACGAGTTCGACACCCTGACCGAGGCGCTCGGCACCGAGAGCGCGCACACCCCGGTCACCGGCGCCGGACTGTGGAAGGGCCGGGCGTGGATCTGGCTCGTGCAGGCCTCCGACGACATCACGGGCGTCCTCGGCGTCGGCCTCGCCGTCATCGGCGCCCTCGTCATCGCCCGGTTCGTGCTGATGCTGGTGCTGTCCGCGACCCACGCCCGCAGGGTCCGCCGCCGCGGCTGGGGCCCACCGGTGACGGAACCGGTGTCGGTGCTCGTGCCCGCGTACAACGAGGCCAAGTGCATCGAGAACACGGTCCGTTCCCTCATGGCGAGCGAGCACCCCATCGAGGTGCTCGTCATCGACGACGGCTCCGCCGACGGCACCGCCCGGATCGTCGAGGCGATGGACCTGCCCAACGTCCGCGTGGTCCGCCAGCTCAACGCGGGCAAGCCCGCCGCCCTCAACCGGGGCCTGGCGAACGCCAGTCACGACCTCATCGTGATGATGGACGGCGACACCGTCTTCGAACCGGCCACCGTCAAGGAGCTGGTGCAGCCGTTCGGCGACCCCCGGGTCGGCGCGGTGGCCGGCAACGCCAAGGTCGGCAACCGCGACTCCCTCATCGGGGCCTGGCAGCACATCGAGTACGTGATGGGCTTCAACCTCGACCGGCGCATGTACGACCTGCTGCGCTGCATGCCCACCATCCCCGGCGCCGTCGGCGCGTTCCGCCGCACCGCGCTCGAACGGGTCGGCGGGATGAGCGAGGACACCCTCGCCGAGGACACCGACATCACCATGGCCATGCACCGCGACGGCTGGCGCGTCGTCTACGCCGAGAAGGCCCGCGCCTGGACCGAGGCCCCGGAGACCGTGCAGCAGCTGTGGTCCCAGCGCTACCGCTGGTCCTACGGCACCATGCAGGCCATCTGGAAACACCGCGGCGCGCTCCTGGACCGCGGCCCCTCCGGCCGCTTCGGCCGCGTCGGGCTGCCCCTGGTCTCCCTGTTCATGGTCGTCGCCCCGCTGCTGGCCCCGCTGATCGACGTGTTCCTGATCTACGGCCTCGTCTTCGGCCCGACCGGGAAGACGATCCTCGCCTGGCTGGGCGTCCTCATGATCCAGGTGGTCTGCGCGGCCTACGCCTTCCGCCTCGACCGGGAACGCATGACCCATCTGCTGTCCCTGCCGCTCCAGCAGATCCTCTACCGCCAGCTCATGTACGTCGTGCTGCTCCAGTCCTGGATCACCGCCCTGACCGGCGGCCGGCTGCGCTGGCAGAAACTGCGCCGCACCGGTGTGGTGGGGTCCGCCCCCGGTGGCGCGGCACCCGCCCGCGAGAGCGCCGAACGGAGGCCGGTCGGATGACCCAGCAGCACGCGAAACCGTCGTACGACGTTCCCCGGCACCGGCGGGGCGAGGGCGGCGGCGGGCCGGCCGTCCGCGACCGGTACCTGGATCTGCTGCGCTCGCTCGCCCTGGTCCGCGTGGTCGTCTACCACCTGTTCGGCTGGGGCTGGCTGACGGTCCTGTTCCCGTCCATGGGCGTGATGTTCGCGCTGGCGGGCTCGCTGATGGCCCGCTCGCTCAACCGGCCCGCCCTGGGCGTGATCCGGGGCCGGCTGCGCCGGCTCCTGCCGCCCTTCTGGGCGTTCGGTGCGCTGCTGCTGACGCTGATGCTCGTGGACGGCTGGCATCCGCTGCGGGACGGCGGCAGCTGGGGCCTGGCCGAGCTCTTCGACTACGTCGTGCCGATCGGCGCCCCGCCCTACTCCGAGCATCTGGGCTCCGACTCCGGTCTGCTGGACACGACCTGGGCCGAGCAGGCGGCGGGCCCGCTCTGGTACCTGCGCGCCTACCTGTGGTTCGTGATCGCCTCACCGCTGCTGCTGTGGGCGTTCCGCCGCGCGCCCTGGCCGACCCTGCTGGCGCCGCTCGCGCTGACCGCCGTGATCGGCACGGGGCTGGTGCAGATCCCGGGCGAGACCGGGAACGCGCTGCTCGACTTCGCGGTCTACGGCGGCTGCTGGATCCTCGGCTTCGCCCATCACGACGGGCTCCTGACCCGCGTCCCGCGCTACGCCCTGGTGTCCTGCGCGACGCTGCTGATGGCCCTCGGGCTGTGGTGGGCGTCCGGCCATCTGGGCCCGGAGGGCTGGAACCTGAACGACATCCCGCTCGCCCAGGCGGCCTGGTCCCTCGGGTTCGTGGTGATCCTGCTCCAGTACTCGCCGTCCTGGAAGGAACTGCCGGGCCGGCTGGCCCGCTGGGACAAGCCGGTGACCCTCTCCAACAACCGCGCGGTCACCATCTACCTCTGGCACAACGCGCTCATCATGACCGCGTTCCCCCTGGTCGACCTGCTCTACGAGCTTCCGTTCCTGCAGAGCGACCACGCGGTGTCCCTGCTGGACTCCACGTACGAACTCTGGGTCTTCCTCCTGGTCTGGCCTCTCATCCTCCTCGCGATCCTGTCCCTCGGCTGGATCGAGGACCTGGCGGCCAAGAGGAAACCCCGCCTCCTCCCGACGAAGAACTGATCCCCGCGAACCGATCCTCGCGGGAGCAGGTCACCACCGCGTGCCGTCGAGGACCCTTTTCGGCGAGGGGGGCCGGATGTCCAAGGGCTCGTCGAACTCGCTGAACGTCGTCGTGGTGGTCATCTCCGCGCTCTCGTAGACGACCTTCAGGATGTACGGCCGACCCTCGGCGGCCACGAAGAAGGTGTAGGTGTCGTCCGGGTACGCCTTGGCCGTCACGGTCAGTTCGACGGCCTCGGTGCCGTCGAGCTCGGTCGTCCCGCGTCTCACGGCCGTGCCGAACGAGTCGAACGGCCAACCGCAGCCGATGATCCCGTCACTGCTCCGGGCCTCGCTCGCCGGGGTCCTGCTCCAGAGCTTCGGGTCCCCGGTCATGGCCTTGCCGGACCAGTCCTCGAGATAGGCCCTGTTCGGGCGGACGTAGTCCGTCTCGCCGATCCGAATCTGTTCGAGGACGGCCCCCGTCTCCTCCCAGGTCAACGCACGCACGCAGTGGTCGTCGAAGTCGGTCCTGACGCGGGTGGCGAGGCCCGCCTGGGTGCCGGTGGACCGCGCCACGACGGTGGCGGATCGCAACTCGCCCATGGTCTCGTTCGCGGCGTCGAGCAACTCCTGCGCGGACAGCCGTTCCCCGGCGCTCGCACCGCCGCCCGCGGAACCGCTCACCGCCGCGCCCGCCAGCAGACAGACCAGCAGGGTCCGCGCCCAGGCCGATGCCCGTGTCGCCACCCGGGTCGATGTTCTCCGCACAGTCCCCCCAAGATCCCGTGAGCCGCTCAGGGTAGTGCCGGTGCCGGGCTCGCCAAGAACCCTTAAACCGTGCGGTCAGCGGTTTCCCGCTGTCATACGCGCGTGCGAGACTGCCTCGGTTGCGGAAGTGAACGGGGTGGCCCGGTGGGGAGCGGATGGCGATGAGCAAGCGGCAAGTGCGGAAGATGCTGCACCTGATGGCCAGTGGCGAGGCCGTCCAACTCACCAGCCCCATGGCCTCCGTGAAGAAGCTGGCCCGGCTCGCCTTCATCGCCCAGCAGTTCGGCTACGAGTACGCCGACGTACGGCAGAACTCCGGACGCAACGGCGCCCTCGTGATGCTCCTCCTCCCCGACCCGAGCCCTCAGGCCCGCGCCCGCGCCGCGCAGAACTGGGCCCAGTACCCGAACGCCTCGGACGGCGTCTCCGTACCGCCGCTGGTGCCCGACGCGTTCGAACTCCTCAAGGCCCGGATCAACTTCGACCTCACCGGCAAGAACGCCGAGAGCCGGATGGGCTACGGCGCGCTCGGCGTGACCGTCGGCTGCGGCATCCTCGCCTTCCGGCTCGGGGGCGAGGCCACCGACATCGTCGTGGCGGCGGTCGTGTGGGCGCTGTTCATGGGCGTCTTCGGCATCGGGCTCGTCGTCACCCGCAAGCGCAACGCCAAGTTCGCGGCGCGCCTCCAGGCCGCCGGGTTCATGCCGGTGACCGAGCAGGACGGACGGCTGCGCTATCTGCCCCCGGGCGCGCAGTACCCGGGCCGGCCGGCCCCGTACGCCGCCGGCCCGTACGGTAACCAGCCGCAGCCTCAGTACCAGCCCCAGCCCCAGCCGCAGCCTCAGTACCAGCCCCAGCCGCACCCGGGGTATCAGCCCCAGCCCCAAGCCCAGCCCTACGGCTACCCTCAGCAACAGCAGCCGCAGCCGTACCAGCAGCCCCAGCAGCAGCCGGGCCCGTACGCGCCCCCGCAGCAGCACTACCCCCAGCAGAACCCCAACTGGCAGCCGCCCCAGCCGCCGCAGGCACCCCCGCGCTGAGTGCCCCGCCACCGGCCGCGAGGAGCTTTACGTAACAAACGGCCGTCACTACCTCTCACCCCGCTCCCGTCCGGGGTGAGAGCAACGTTCCTTTCCGGTCACCCGCTGCCACAGCCAGGAAACGCGCCCTCCCTACCTTCGGGACCAGCCACTGAAACACAGGTCCCGTCGCACCGTGGAGGCGCAATGACAGCCCCGAGCACAGCCCCCGCACCCCCGAACAGGGGCGGTCGCTGGATCCAGCGATGGGACCCGGAGGACGAGACCTTCTGGAACGAGACCGGGGAGAAGGTCGCCCGCCGCAACCTGGCCTTCTCCGTGCTCTCCGAGCACATCGGCTTCTCGGTCTGGACCATGTGGTCCGTGCTGGTCCTCTTCATGGGCCCGGAGTACGGCCTGACCCCGGCCGACAAGTTCCTGCTGACCTCGATGGTCACCCTGGTCGGCGCGGTCGTCCGCGTCCCCTACACCTTCGCCGTGGCGATCTTCGGCGGCCGGAACTGGACCATCATCTCGGCGAGCCTGCTGCTCCTGCCGACGGCCGCCGCCTTCGCGGTGATGAAGCCGGGAACGTCCTTCTCCACCTTCCTGCTGGTGGGCCTGCTGGCCGGGATCGGCGGCGGCAACTTCGCCTCCTCCATGACCAACATCAACGCCTTCTTCCCGCTCCGCAAGAAGGGCTGGGCGCTCGGCCTCAACGCGGGCGGCGGCAACATCGGCGTCCCGGTCATCCAGCTCATCGCGCTCGCCGTGATCGGCGCCAGCGGCGGCCCGCGCGTGCTGCTCGGGATCTACATCCCGCTCATCGTCGTCGCCGCGACCCTGTCCGCGCTGTACATGGACAACCTCGCCACGGTGAAGAACGACACCGGTGCCGCCGTCGACTCCGCGAAGGACGGCCACACCTGGATCATGTCCTTCCTCTACATCGGCACCTTCGGCTCCTTCATCGGCTACGCCTTCGCCTTCGGCCAGGTCCTCCAGGTGCAGTTCGGCCGCACCCCGCTCCAGGCGGCCTACCTCACCTTCATCGGCCCGCTGCTCGGCTCGCTCATCCGCCCGCTCGGCGGCTGGCTCGCCGACCGGTACGGCGGCGCGAAGATCACCCTCTACAACTACGTCGCCATGGCCGTCGCCACCGGTGTCCTCGTCTTCGCCAGCCAGGAGAAGTCCCTCGGACTGTTCGTCTCCGTCTTCGTCGTCCTGTTCGTCCTCAGCGGGCTCGGCAACGGCTCCACGTTCAAGATGATCCCGGGCATCTTCCAGACCAAGGCCCTCGCCAAGGGTCTGACGGGCGAGGCGGCCGTCGTCCACGGGCGCCGTCTGTCCGGTGCCTCCATGGGGCTCATCGGCGCGGTCGGCGCGCTCGGCGGCGTCGGCATCAACCTCGCCTTCCGCCAGTCCTTCCTCAGCAACGGGTCCGGCACCGGTGCCTTCGTGGTCTTCCTCGCCTACTACGCCGCCTGCTTCGTGGTGACGTGGGCCGTATACCTTCGGCGTTCGGCCAAGGTGACCACCACCACGACGGCCGCAGAGGCAAAGCCGCAGCTCAGCTATGCCGAGGTCTGACGTAACACCAGCGACATCATGCCGAACCGAGCCTGTCACGCACCGTTGACAGGCTCGGTCGGCATGCAGGTGCCATCACACCCCGTGTAGGTGCAAACGACTCGAGTGCGGGACGAGAGTTATGTACGAGGAACAGCAGCGACCAGAGCAACACGGCCCCCTGGCCGGCTTCACCGTAGGGGTGACAGCCGCGCGCCGGGCCGACGAGCTGGGCGCACTGCTGCAGCGACGGGGAGCCGCCGTCCTGCACGCACCGGCCCTGCGTATCGTGCCGCTCGCCGACGACAGCGAGCTGCTCGACGCGACGAAACAGATCATCGACGAGGTGCCCGACGTCGTCGTCGCGACCACCGCCATCGGCTTCCGCGGCTGGGTCGAGGCCGCCGACGGGTGGGGGCTCGGCGAGGACCTGCTGGAGCGGCTGCGCGGCGTCGAACTGCTGGCGCGCGGGCCCAAGGTGAAGGGCGCGATCCGGGCCGCCGGGCTGACCGAGGACTGGTCGCCGTCGTCCGAGTCCATGGCCGAGGTGCTGGACCGGCTGCTGGAGGAGGGCGTCGAGGGGCGCCGGGTCGCCATCCAGCTGCACGGCGAGCCGCTGCCCGGGTTCGTGGAGGCACTGCGCGCCGGGGGAGCGGAGGTGCTCGGCATCCCCGTCTACCGGTGGATGCCGCCCGAGGACATCGGCCCCGTCGACCGCCTCCTCGACGCGACCGTCTCCCGCACCCTGGACGCCCTGACGTTCACCTCCGCGCCCGCCGCCGCGTCGCTGCTGAGCCGGGCCGACGAACGGGGGCTGCTGCCCGAACTCCTCGCCGCCCTCCACCACGACGTCCTGCCGGCCTGCGTGGGCCCCGTCACCGCGCTGCCCCTCCAGGCCCGCGGGGTCGACACGGTCCAGCCCGAGCGGTTCCGGCTCGGGCCGCTCGTCCAGCTGCTGTGCCAGGAACTGCCCGGGCGGGCGCGGACGTTGCCGATCGCCGGGCACCGGGTGGAGATCCGCGGGCACGCGGTGCTGGTCGACGGGGCGCTGCGGCCCGTGCCGCCGGCCGGGATGTCGCTGCTGCGGGCGCTGTCGCGGAGGCCGGGGTGGGTGGTGGCGCGGGCGGAGCTGCTGCGGGCGCTGCCCGGGGCCGGGCGGGACGAGCACGCCGTCGAGACCGCCATGGCCCGGCTCCGGACGGCCCTCGGCGCGCCGAAGCTGATCCAGACGGTCGTCAAACGTGGCTACCGCCTCGCCCTGGACCCGGCGGCGGACGCCAAGTACGCGGACCACTGAGTCCCCCTTCTTCTCCTCGCCCCCGCCGCCCCTTCCCGTTCCCGTCCCCGGGGGCTGTCGCCCCCGGACCCCGCGTCGGCCCCGAACGGGCCCCGTCCTCAAGCGCCGGTCGGGCTGAGAGAACCTGTGGCGGGGGCCTGGGGGCGGCGCCCCCTGGGGAGGGAACGGGAAGGGGCGGCGGGGGCGAAGTCGGTCAGGGGGTTCCGGCCGCGCCGGGGTACGGGCACTGTGAGAGGGAACCGTTTCCTCCTCACGCGCAGGGCACCCCTAGGCGGTGACAGGCACATGGCACTTGATACGGCCCCGGTCCCGTACGAGCTCCGGTTCGACGCGGGACGCATCTGCCTCGACCTCCTCGCGACCACGCACCCCGTCGAACGGCTCGGCTCCGTCGACGCGCTGGCCGCCTGGATCACCGGCTCGGGACTCGTACCGAGGACCACCGACCTCACCGCGGCCGACACCGCCTGGCTCGTGGGCTTCCACGAACTGCGCGGGCAGGTGGGCCAGTTGGTGAGGGCCGGACTCGCCGCCGAACCCCCGGTCACCGACCTCGCGCTCGCCCGCGTCAACGAGCTCGCCCGCACCGCCCCGCCCGCCCCCCGGGCCGTACGCGGTGAAGACGGCACCCTGGTGAGGGAGTTGGCGGAGCCGCCCGCACCGGCCGCGCTGCTCGGCCTGATCGCGAGGGACGCCGTCGAACTGCTCACCGACCCGGTCGCGCGGGCCGGTCTCCGACAGTGCGCGGGCGACAACTGCCCGATCGTCTACCTCGATTCGTCCCGGGGCCGCAGACGGCGCTGGTGCTCCAGCGAGGTCTGCGGAAACCGGGAAAGAGTGGCCCGGCACCGCCGTCGCGCGGCCCTCGCGAGGGCCTAGGCCCTGTCTTCACATCCCCCTCTGCCCCGCGGCGCCCGGCACGCACTCTCGCTGCACCGGGCACAGGCCCAAGTACATCCAGTACGAGGGCCTGCAC
>NZ_JBIVDS010000024.1:0-70359 GCF_044747265.1 Streptomyces sp. NPDC090106
CTGCCGACGCTGATCAGCGGTGACATCGCCCTCACCTCGACCCCGCCGAAGGACGGGGCCGGTGCCCGGGCGCAGGTCGTCCGGCGCCAGCCTGACGGAAGCTGGCTGCGCCTGCTCGACCAGCCCGAGTTCGTCCCACCCACCCACTGATCCCTCGCCTCCGTGAGTTCGCGGAACGGAAGGCTGTCGGGCGTGACCCCGAAGGGTCGGTACCCCCCGTGTCAAGGAGTTGATCCGTGGGTTCGTGGTGAAGGTGCGGGGCCGGTTTCCGACGACCGGCGCTACGTCTGGTGGTCGTCCCCAGAGACCACCGGGCGGATACTCTCCGTGGCTGAGGCGCTCGACCACTTCCCGGCGGCAACAATCGACGGTCTCAACGCCTCCGCCGTTCACAGCCGAGGCGGCACACATCCGACGCTGCAGACGTGCCCCGGCCCTGCTGCGTCGGCAGGAGAGC
Source organism: Streptomyces sp. NPDC090106 (assembly GCF_044747265.1). Lineage (NCBI taxonomy): Bacteria > Bacillati > Actinomycetota > Actinomycetes > Kitasatosporales > Streptomycetaceae > Streptomyces > Streptomyces sp. NPDC090106. The sequence continues at coordinate 458 of NZ_JBIVDS010000024.1, forward strand.
GGCGCAGCAAGGCGGCTTCTATGAAGGCCAGAGGGCTACTGCAGGACGTTGAACTCGGCGATGGACCAGTAGTGGTTGGCCGAGGTTCCGGTCTGGTGGACGTTGATGTAGCGGGCGGTAGTGGATGGCAGGGGGATGGTCACGGCATTGCCGTGGGGTGTGCCTGAGGCGGCGAGGGTCCAGCCGTCGCCTGTCGAGGTGTACACCTGGTAGCCGCGGGGATAGTCGCCCTCGTCGTTGTCGATCGAGCCGGCGGCGATCAGCTGGACTGCGGTGATGGTTCTGGTGGAGCCGAGGTCGACCTGGAACCACTCGTTGCCGCTCTGTGCGGTGCCGTCGCTCCAGCGGGTGTTGAGGAGTCCGTCAATCGCGTTGGCGGCGTCGCCGCCGGCGGCGGACGCGTCGGTGCTCCATCCCGAGTGGGACAGCGAGGTTCCGGCCGGTGCAGTGACGGGCTGGGTCTGCAGCCGCGCCTCGGTGACCGACCAGGAGCTGCCGGCGCTGTAGGCGCCCGTGAGGGTCACGCGGACGTAGCGGGCGTCCAGGCTGGGCCAGGACGCGGTCGTCTCGGCGGCCAGGCCGTTCCCGGTGTGGACGGTGGTCCAGTTCTGGGCGTCGAGGGACGTCTTGACGGTGAAGGAGCCAGGCGCCGTACCGGTGGATGCCGACGACAGATCCACACCGCTGATCCGGCCCACGCTGCCGGTGTCGATCTGGAACCACTGTCCGGACGTCTGCGCGGTGCCGGTGGACCAGCCTGTGGAGGAGGAACTGTCGAGTGCGTCGGCCGCGGAGGTGCTGTTCAGCGACGCGGAGGCCGTCCAGCCGGTCCGGGACTTGTGCGCGGGGCTCGCGTCGTAGGCGTGGATCTCCCCGATCGACCACCAGTGGTCCGAGGCTGCGGCGGTGAGGGTGACGCGTACGTAGCGGGCGGTGGCGGTGGGGAAGTCGATCTGGGTCTGCTGCCCGACCGCTGAGCCTGAGGCGACCGGCGCCGTCCAGGTGTCGCCGTCGGTGGAGAGGGTGAGCGCATAGCCTCGGGGGTGGTCGCCGCTGCTGCTCCCGGTGTCGAGGGCGAGACGGTTGACCTGCTGGTTCAATCCGAGGTCGAGGGTGAAGGACTGGCCCGCGCTCTGTGCGGTGCCCGTCGTCCAGCGGGTGTCGGGGTTCCCGTCGATGGCGTAGGCGGGGTCGCCTCCGCTCTGCGTGATCGACGCCGAGGCCCCGGAGGGGGTGAGCAGGCCGAGCTCCGAGTCGTAGAGGGAGAGCTGTCCGATGCTCCACCAGTGGGCGGCGGCGCTGGTCAGGGTGAGTTTCAGGTAGCGCGCCGTCTGCCGGGCGAGGGGGATGTTCGTCAGGCCCGTGGTGCCGGTGAAGGATCCGGCCGCCGACCAGGTGGTGCCGTCCGTGGAGGTGGAGATGCTGAAGGCGGCGGGAGAGTCGCCCGGGAGGGATCCCTGGTTCAGCGTGACCTGGTCGAAGGTCTTGGCGCTGCCGAGGTCGACGGTGAACGTGTCTCCGGCGGTCTGGTCGGCGCCGCTCGTCCACACGGTGGAGGTCTGGCCGTCGACCGCCTGGTAGGGGGTGTGGCCGGAGTGGACCGCGCTGGCCGTCGCGGTGGAGCCGCTCAGGGCGACAGTGCTGCCGGTGGACGGGGTGTAGACGTAGGTCGCGATGGTGTCGCCGGGGAGGGTGTCGGTGAACTGGCCGTCGGGGGTGGCGACCCGGAACTGGACCGCGGGGGTGTTCTGTACGGCGCTGTTCTGCGAGGTGGGGATGCGGTTGACCGCGACGACGACGATGGTGCCGTCGGGGTTGCGGAAGGCGACGTTGGACAGGTTGCCCGACAGTGTTCCGGTGCTGTCGATGCGTTGGGCGCCCGGCTGTATGTACCGGGAGAACTGTCCGAAGCTGTAGTACCAGCCGTTGAGGTCGTAGTCCTCGGGGTCCGAGGTGTTCAGTGACAGCAGCGACGGTGTGTAGAAGTCCGGGTTGGTGCTGGAGGCGCTCTGCCAGTATCCCGGTCCGGGGCCGGGCTGGAACTGGTACATGGTGGCCCAGCCGGTGTAGCTGGAGATGTCGTGGCGGAAATATTCGACGAGGCGGTCCGCGCCGTTGGTGATCTCCGTCAGGTGCATGGACTTGTCGGGGTACTGGGCCTTGACCGCGCTGGGCTGCCAGAGCTGGGTGCCGGCGTAGTTGTGGAATCCGAGGCCGTCGACGTCGTCGGAGACGGCAGGGTCGGCGAGGGTGGCGTCGCTGTAGGGGAAGGTGTTCTGCTCGTTGTCGTCCAGGCCCCAGATCCGCACGTCGAGACCGGCCGCGTCGAGGGCGGAGGCGAGTTCGACGGCGAAGTCGGCCTGTTCGGCGGGGGTGAAGCAGGTGGAGGGGTAGTCCATGCTGATCGCGGGCTCGTTCTGCAGGGTGACGGCCTCGATCGGGATGCCCTGCGCCGCGTACGCCTGGAGGTACTTGACGTAGTACTGGGCGAGGACGGGGTAGTAGTCGACGCTGGAGCCGGTGTCGGCGCCGTGCATGACACGGGGCTGTGATCCGTCCGTCGGGCAGTTGCCCGTCTTTGTGCCGATGATGGAGCCGGTGGTCTTCATCCAGGCCGGGGGTGACCACATGGAGGCGAAGAAATTCGTCCGCGGGTTGATGTCCAGGATCTGCCGCAGGAGGTCGATCTGGCCCGAGTCGATGTCCTTCTGGATGGAGAAGTGGTCCAGCGTGGGGTCGGGGGTGCCGCCGTTGTCGTCGTAGGTCCAGTAGTTGGGTACGGCGGAGCAGAAGTCGGCGCAGCCGATCGTCAGCCGCATGAGGTTGAAGTTGTTGCCCGTGGTGGGGTTGAACAGGGCGTCCAGTGCGGATGCGCGGTTCGTGGCGGACAGTTGCTGAAGGTTGTAGACGGTGGTGTTCTCCAGCGAGTCCCCGAAGCCGTCCCAGGACTGGTAGGTCTGCGAGGGGTCGACGGTGATGGTGGGGAGCGCGGACTGGTTGTCGCTGACCGGGGTGAGCTCCGCTGACGGCTGGGTGGTCAGCCGGTAGGTCGTCGAGGCGTCGTTGTAGGAGCTGTAGACGACCTTGACGCTGGTCGCGGGGGTGTCCGAGGCGGCGGCATGGCTGGTTGTGGACGGCACGGTCAGGGTGGTGAGTGCGAGCAGGGTGGCGGCGACGAGCGTTCTCAGGCGGGTGGCGGTCGGTGCGGGGTGCGGCAGCATCGGTCTCCTCGTCGAGTGCGATGGCATGCGGTCACGCCCGGAGCGATGTCGGCTCCGGGCGGCGGTGCGGTGGCGCCTTTAGGGGCAGGGTCGCCGGGCCGGTCGGCTTGCCTTGCCGGACCCCGGCTCCGGTCGTTCGGCGCGCGTCCGCCCCGGACCGGGGCGGACGGTTGGGGGCGGCCCGGTGGTCCGGCAGGCTCGTGGCCTGCCGGAGCACCGGCGCTCGGTGCTGTCAGGCGCGTTGGTCGGCTGGGAGCTGGCGCTCGTTTGCGGGCTGCTGAGGAATTCGCGTCAGTCGAAGTCCTCGATGCGCCACTCGTCGTGCCAGTGGATGAGGGGCCGGTCGCCGTCGAAGGTGATCGGCAGCCAGACGTAGTCGGCGATCGAGGTGTCGGGATCGATGAACTCGTCCGGGGCGTCCGCTTCGATCGTGGCGCGGTCCTCTCCGGCGAACATGCGGCGGAACAGCTCCGTCTGGTTGGAGCGTTCGGCCGGCAGCGTCGGAAGCCACCGGTCGGCGATCGCGATGTACAGGTCCTTCTTGTGCGGGTGCTTGAAGACGGAGCTGAGCTGGGAGCGGTAGGAGGTCCTGCTGTCGTCGTCCGGGTGCGTGTCGCCGAGCACCTGCCAGGGGCCGTGGTACGACGGGGCCACAGCGGCCTCGGAGGGGTTGGGGAAGTAGCCGCTGGTGCCCGAGGTAATGAGGTAGTGCTGGGATCCGCGGCGGAAGTGGGCCGGGGCCTCCCGGACGAACGGGGGCTGCGGCTGCGGGAAGTGCGTCGAGTAGTAGCCGGTGACGTCGGTGTAGTCGGCCGTGAGGTCCGCGCAGATCAGTTCGCTGTGCACGCGCTCGAAGTAGTAGTAGGCCTTGCCGTCGGTGGGTTCGACGACCAGGTCGAAGTCGCCCGCGTTCATGCCCAGCGGCCGGAACGCCTCATGGACGACCTTGTAGGGACCCAGCAGGCTGTCGGCGACGAGAACTGTGGACAGCTGGGTACTGGCGTCCCCCTCCCCCATGACCTTGATCCAGCACACGTATTTGCCGGTGTGGGGGTTCTTGATGATGTGCGGGCGGTCCATGCCCGCGCCCGGGTGCAGCGGCGAAGACGGGTCCTCGGGCGTCGGCGGGATGATCACACCCTCGTCGTGCCAGTTGTACAGGTCCGTGCTGGAGTAGCAGCGCACCCCCCAGTGCCAGATGCCGCTGCCGCGGTGGCTGTGTTCCTTGTTCTCCCCGTACCAGTAGAAGACGCCGTCGTCGTGGAGGACCGACCCGCCGTGGGCCTGGATCCGGTTGCCGGCGGTGTCGAGCCACGGTTGGCCGGGGCGGATGGAGGTCAACGTCATGGAACTGTCTCCGTAGTTCAGGGGGACTCGGCGGGCGCGCCGATGAGGGACGGGACGGGCGGGTGCCACTCGCCGGTGTCCGGCAGGTAGGCGGATTCGATGTCGTGTTCGCCGGGGGCCAGTTGACGGGGTCCGGGTTCTCCCGGCACCCACACCTGGGCGGTGGTGGACGGTGGCACCGTGACGTGCAGGCGGAAGGTGCTGCCGTCGCGGCGCCATGAGACGCCGGCCCTGCCGTAGGGGGTGAGATGGGTGGCGGCGGCGTGGGTCAGACCGCCGCCGAGAACCGGGCGGACGGTGAAGGTGCGCCAGCCGGGCTCGGTGGCGTGGATGCCTGCGACGTGGCGGTGGAGGCTGTCGGCGACGGCGCCCAGCGCGTAGTGGTTGAACGACGTCATGTCGCCCGGGTTGATCGATCCGTCCGGGAGCATGCTGTCCCACCGCTCCCAGATGGTCGTCGCGCCCTGTGAGACCGGGTACAGCCAGGACGGCGACTGGTCCTGCAGGAGAAGCGCATAGGCCTCTTCCACATGGCCGGTGGCGATGAGTGCCTCGAAGACCAGCGGGGTGCCGACGAATCCGGTGGCGATGTGGAAGCCGTTGTCGGCGACCAGGCGGGCCAGCCGTCTGCCCGCGTGTGCGCGCTCTTCGTCGTCTCGCATCAGGTCGAAGCAGAGGCAGACGGCGTGCGAGGTGACGGTGTCGTTGAGGACGGTCCCGTCAGCGCCGAGATAGGCGGCCCTGAAGCCGTGCAGGGCGTGCTCGGCGAGGCGTTCGTAGGTGCGCGCGTCGTCGTCGTGGCCCAGGACGCCCGCGGTGCGGGCGAGGATGCGTGCCGTGCGGATGTGGTAGGCCGAGGCGATGAGGTGCCGGTCGGTCCGTGACAGCCCGGGGTCCTCCGGAGGGGCCGCGGGGTCGAGCCAGTCGCCTAGCTGGAATCCCTCGCTCCAGCGCCCGTCGGGGCCGGCGAGCGAGGCCACCAGATCGACCCAGGCCTTCATGCTCGGGTACTGGTCGCGCAGGATGCGCGCATCGCCGTCGTTGAGGTACATCTCCCACGGGACGATCACTGCGGCGTCGCCCCAGGCGGCGGTGGGATGGTTGGGGAAGCCGCACTCGACCCAGGGGACGAAGTTCGGCACATGGCCCTGCTCCGCCTGTTCGTGGGCGACGTCGCGCAGCCAGCTGGTCAGCACGCCGTGCGCGGCGAACAGGAACAGGGCCGTGGGGGCGAAGACCTGGATGTCGCCTGTCCAGCCGAGCCGCTCATCTCGCTGGGGGCAGTCCGTGGGCAGGTCGACGAAGTTGTCGCGCATGCTCCAGACCACGTTGCTGTGCAGGCGCTCCAGACGGGGGTCTGAGGCGGAGAACCAGCCTGTGCGCGGCATGTCCGAGTGCACGACGAGCGCTTCTACGTCGATGTCGGCGCCGGACGGCCAGTTCTCCAGTTCGGCGTATCGGAAGCCGTGCACGGTGAACCTCGGCGACCACTCCTGGGGCTTGCCGTCGCCGATGAAGGTGTCGACGGAGGTGGCGGAGCGCAGCGGCCGGACGCCCAGACGGCCTTCTTCGAGGACCTCGGCATGGTGCAGCCGGATGCGGTGCCCCTCGGAGGCGGTCACACGTATGCGGAGCGTTCCGGCGATGTTCTGCCCGAAGTCCAGGCGGACCCGTCCGTCGGGAAGGGTCGTGACGGAGACCGGGCGCAGTCGCTCGGTGACGACGACCGGTGGTCCGGGCGGCGCCTCCAGGGCGGCGGGGAAGTCCTCCGTCGCCAGGGCCTGTGTCGGCTCCCAGCCCGAGGTGTCGTGGCCGGGGCGGCTCCAGTTCGCGGGCAGCAGCCGGGCGTCGTAGGTCTCGCCCTCGTACAGTCCCACCGCGGTGATGGGCGAGGTGGTCCAGCGCCAGTTCCCGGCGAGGGGGATGCGCCGTACCGTGCCGTCGAGGAGGGTGATCTCCCATTGGACCAGGAGCGCGACGTCGTCGCCATAGGCGTTCCACACGCCGCCGTCGAAGCCGATCCGGCCGCGGTACCAGCCGTCACCGAGCCATGCGCCGAGCACGTTGGCGCCCGGTTCGAGCAGGTGGGTGACGTCGTAGGTCTGGTAGCGCAGGCGGTGGCGGTAGCTGCTCCATCCTGGGGCCAGGATCGACTCGTCGGCGCGGCGGCCGTTGATCTCCAGTTCGTAGACGCCGTGCGCGGTGGCGTAGACCCGTGCGCGGCGGATGTCGGACGGGCGGATGCCCCACTGGTTCAGGTCGGTCTCGGCGCGCAGCAGGTAGGCGGGGCGCAGGGTGTCGGTGCCGGCAGAACCGGACGGGGAGACGAAGGGCTCCTGCCAGTCGTTCCGCTCGATCAGGCCGGCCTCGATGGTGAAGGGCGTGGACCAGGGCCCCTGGTGAGGGGTGGCGGCCCGGACGCGGACCGTCACGCGTTCGCGTGAGCGCAGCGGGGCGAAGGGCCACTCGATCAATCGGGTGCCGGTGGTGCGGTGGTGGTCGGCGTCGCCGTTCTCGCGGATGAGTTCGATGTCGTAGGTGTCGGCGCTGCCGTCCGTGGTCCAGGACAGCCGCGGTGCGGTCTCGTCGATACCGGCGGCGTCGGCGCCGCGGCGGTTCTCCGCCCAGATGGTGGTGATGGTGGTGGGGTTCATCATTTGACCGCTCCTGCGGTCAGTCCTTCCATGATGCGTTTGTTGAGGAAGAGGTAGATCGCGAGGGTGCCGAACACGCTCACGCAGATCGCGGCGAACAGTGGGCCGTAGGCGATCTGGCCGTAGTTCCCGGTGAAGTTGAGCAGGCCGACCTGGATGGTCTGCAGCTGTGAGCTGTTGGTGAAGGTCAGTGCGACCAGCAGGTCGTTCCACAGGAAGAAGAACTGCACCAGCCCGATGGTGAAGACCGCGTTGCGCACCAGTGGGAAGCCCACCGACCAGTACGTGCGCAGGATGCTCGCCCCGTCGAGGGTCGATGCCTCGAAGACCTCCCGCGGCACGGCGCGGAAGTAGGTGGCCATGAAGAAGACGGTGAGGGGCAGCCCGCCGGCCGTGTAGGTGATGATCAGCGGCCACAGGGTGCCGGTCAGGTGGGTCTGGTAGTAGATGGTGAACAGCGGCAGCAGGGTCATCTGGCCGGGCACGAGGATGCCGGCCAGGAAGAGCAGCAGGAGCGTGCTGCGGCCTTTGAACACCATCACCTGCAGGCCGAAGCCGGTCGCCACACCGAGCACGATCGTCAGCACCAAGGCGGGGACGACGGCGATGGCGCTGTTGAGGATGTAGCTGCCCATCTGCCCGGTGGTGAAGGCGTCGACGTAGTTCTGGAAGTGGAGCGAGTCCGGCAGTGCCCAGAACGGCTCGCTGAGGAACTCCGCCTGGGTCTTGAAGGAGTCGAGCAGCAGCCACAGCAGCGGGTACACCTCGATGACCAGCAGCAGGGCGATGGCGCACCAGAGCGGGACGCGCCGTGCGGCATTGCGTGCCAGACGCCGGGGATGCGAGGGGGCGGTGTGGGTCACGGTGCCTCTCAGACGATCTCGCGCCGCTGCGCGCGGAAGACGAACACGGTGACGATCAGGCACAGCAGGGTGAGCACGAAGGCGAGGGTGCTGCCGTAGCCGTAGTCCCCGTAGGTGAAGGCGGTCTGGTACATGTAGAGCGTCAGCGGGGTGGTGCTGAAACCCGGGCCGCCGTTGGTCAGGGCGAGCACGGAGTCGAAGACCTTGAGGGTCCCGTTGATGCTGAAGATCACGGCGGAGAGCAGGACCGGGGCTGTCAGCGGGAGCACCATGTGGCGGATCAGCTTCGCTCCGCTCGCACCGTCGAGGCGGGCTGACTCCAGGACGTCCTGCGGGATGTCGACGATGCCGGCGAACAGCAGGACGGCGTAGAAACCCATCGAGCGCCAGACGTCCATCAGGAGGATGACCCAGAACGCGGTGCCGCCGCTGCCGAACCAGTCCGGTGCGGACATTCCGACGGACTCGATGGCCGCGTTGGCGGGGCCGGTGGTGGGCGCGGTCTGGAAGACCTGCTGGAACAGCAGCGCGACGGCCACCGTGGGCAGCACTACGGGGAAGAAGACCAGGGTGCGGATGAGCGCCGACCCGCTCTGGAGCCAGAAGTAATACATCAGCGCGAGGAGGTAGCCCATGGCGACCTGGCACACCGTCAGCAGAACCGCGTATTTGACGGTGAACCACAGTGCGCTGTGGGCGTTGGGGTCACTCAGGAACGTGCTGAAGTTCGACAGTCCCGCGAACTGGAATCCGGTGACGATGCTGCCGTGGAAGAACATGTAGCCCAGCGACCACACGAGGGGAACCAGCGTGATCAGGGAGTAGAGCAGAAGCGAGGGGCCGATGAGCAGCAGGATGGCGCGCCGGTCCCCGAGAACGCTTTTCATGGTGGACGACCTTGTTTCGTCAGCGGCGGCTGCTGGCCGCCGGTCGTGCGGAACCCGGGGATACCGGGAGAAGCGGCTCGGCTCAGCCGGCGTTCTGGACCGACTGCATGAACTGTTCGGGGCTGACGGAGCCGGTGGCCAGCTGGGCTGCCTTCTGCTGGCTCGTGGTGGTCTGCTTGGCGCTGAACAGTGCCTCGAACCACAGGACACTCTGCGAGATGCCCGCCACCCTCTCCTGGACCAGCTTGGTCAGGGGGTCGAGGTCGTCGGGCACTTCGGTCACCTTGAAGCCGGAGACGACACCGCCGTTGGCGAGCGCGATGTTGCCGTAGTTGGCCGCGATGCACTTCATCCAGGCCTGCGTGTTCGAGCCGTAGGCGGACTGCGCGAACATCACCGGGATACCGATGTTCGAGGGGGTGTCATCGATGCTGCCCTTGCCGCCGGCCACTGCCGGGAAGGGGAAGAAACCGATGTTGGACTTGCCGATGGTCGTGGCGTTCTCGTCCGCGAAGTTCGACAGCGTCCAGCTGCCGTTGTACATCATGGCCGCCTGGCCGGTACCGAAGAGACTCTCCATGGTGTTGTAGTCGATGGAGGACGGCGACTTGCCGAAGTAGCCGGCCTTGCCGTAGTCCGCGACCGCCTTCGCCGCCTCGACATAGGCGTCGTCGGTGAGCTTCGCCTTGCCCTCGGAGACGTCCTTGAGGGCGTCGACACCGAGCGTGCGGTACAGGTAGTTGCTGACCAGGCGGGTGATGGTCCAGCCGTCCTTGCCGTCCGTGGCCATCGGCTGGACGCCGGCCTTTTGCAGCCTGTCAGAAGCAGCGACGAAGTCGTCCCAGGTGGTGGGGACTTCGATGCCGTGCTCGGCGAAGATCTTCTTGTTGTACCAGACGCCCTCGATGTTGAACTCCGTCGGCATCACGTAGGAGTCCTCCGTCCCGTACAGCTCGGTGATCACCGACTGCGCGGCGGGCAGGATGTCCGAGGAACCGTCGCCCAGGGCCTTGGTGACGTTGACCAGCTTGCCGGTCTTGATGAAGTCCTTCATCAGGCTCGGGGTTCCCGACGCGGTCGTCATCGTCGAGAGCGCGTTCTGCCCCGCCTGCAACTGGAGCGTCTGGTCGACGGTCGTTCCCGGCGTGGTGGTGACAGTCAGCTTCTGCGCCGCGTTCTCCGCCTTGCACTGATTACCCGCGGCGATCTTCAGTACATCCCTGATCTGGGTGTTGGTGTCGGCGGACAAGTAGCGGAAGGCCTCGCTCCCGGATGCCGAGCCGGACGCGCCGCTCCCGCCGGAACAGCCCGCCGCCACCATGGTCGCGACACAGACGCCGAGCGCGGTGACGACTCTGACGTGGCGACGGCGCATACGGATCCCAGACATGTTTCCTCCTTGAACCACACAACGGGCCACCGCAAGCACTCAGACAACCTCTGAGCTGCGACTTCGTGAATTTGCGCGCTCCAAAATTTGCGCGCTCCAAGGAGCATCGGTCATGAGAGCATGGGTGTCAACACTCGGTAACATCCCGATTTCCAATGCCCTGCGACCGACGGAGAACGATGCCGCAACGCCCCTCCACGCCGAGCATGTCCGACGTCGCCCGCCGCGCAGGCGTCTCCCGCGGCACGGTCTCCAACGTGCTCAACGCACCGCACGTGGTACGCCCCCAGGTACGCGAACGTGTGCTCGCCGCCATCGCGCAGCTCGGCTACGTCCGCAACGAGAGCGCCCGCACCCTCGCCGCCGGGTCCAGTCGCGTCATCGGGATCGTGCTGGCCGACCTCGGCAACTCCCTCTTCGTCGACCTCGCCCGCGGCGCCGAGGAACTGGGCGCCGCACACGGCATGAAAGTGGTGATCGTCGACAGCGCCATCGACGCCGAGCGCCAACGCGAGGCCCTCGCGCTCTTCCGTGAGCTGCGCGCCGCCGGAGTGATCCTCACTCCGCTCAATCCCGTCGACGAAACCCTCAAAGCACCTCCCGGAGGTGCACCGCTGGTCCTGGCCGACCACACCCACCCGCACTGGGACGGCTCGTCCGTGACCACAGACGAACGCCTCGGAGGACTGCTCGCTACCCGGCACTTGCTGCAACTGGGCAGACGGCGACTGCTGTTCGCCGGCTGCACGGGAAACGTGAAGGTCATCGACGAACGGCACGCGGGAGCCGCAGCGGCAGTCGCGGAAATACCAGGAGCAACCCTCACCACCTTGACCGCCGAGGGCCTGGAGATCGCTTCAGGACGCGACATCGCCCGACAAGCCCTGCAGGTGCGAAAACCGTTCGACGCGATCTTCGCAGCAACCGACCTCATGGCCGTGGGATGCATCCAGGTCCTCAGGAGCGCCGGCGTACGGGTGCCGGAGGACGTCGCCGTCGTGGGCTTCGACGACAACCGCTTCGCCTCCGAGGACGCCATCCCGATCTCCACCATCGCCAAGAACGCGCACCGCGTGGGAGAGGAAGCCATGCGGCTCGTACTCGACGCGCTCTACGAAGCGGACACGGCTCCGCGCCAAGTGGTACTTGAGCCCGAACTCGTGGCTCGTCAGAGCAGTCTGGGCTCCGCCGTGCAAGCGCTGTAACCAATCAGCGCGGCTCTTCCTGGTCACTTCAGCTGCCAGCAGCTGAGCAAAGTGCTAGGTCATGCAGGCCCCACACGAACGAAGATCGAATCGGGCCTGAAGCGATGAGCCACCCCAGTGAGAGCTCACAACACGATCTTGTTGAGATGCGCGGGCCGGGCGGGACCGATGCGACGATTCAGCCTATTCGGGAGGGCGTGAGCGCTCGGCCGTTCATCGTGGATGACGATGCGTGGGCGCTGATCAAACCGCCGCTGCCGCGACTAGAGCGGTCACCTCGGAGCCCGTCGCATAAAGGACAGGCCAGCACGCGATGCAGTCCCTGTGCAGATGAGTCAGGAGAATCCCACGCGCGTTCGCCAGAGACGCGCCTGGGATGCCCTCGACGCCAAGACCTGCCGCCACCTGCTCGTCACACACAAGGGTGCAGAAAGGGGCAAAAATTTGCGTACACGGCAGTCCAATTGAGCTGCGGCGTAGCAATGCTGGCCCAGCGTTAGGGCAGGAGCGAGGATCGCAGGGGTGGCCGCCGCTCCAAGGAAAGCACCACCTGCCCGATCCGGCAGGTGAGGGGTATGCACGTCAGAGCTGCGGAATCTCCTCGCAGATGTGAAAATCCCTCCCGCGAGGAAGAGTTCATGGCAGGGCGTACCGCGGCGTCGGAGTCGTGTAGTGACTCGCCAAGCGGCAGTGCCGACTCCGGGGGCGGGTTCATTGCCCGTGAACCGGCGCACTGGAGCAGGCCATAAGTACAGATCAGCAAGCTCACGACCGGCCATGGTCGCCAAGTCCTTGTTCAGCATCGACTCGTCCAGCCTCAGGCCCGCCCTCCGGATCATTCACCTCATGAATCACGGCCATCCGACGGGTGGATCAAGCCTCCATACCTGACGATGTCTCTAGCCCCAGTCGCCGGTCCTGGCCCATCTCCGCTTCATGGCGCACCAACCGGAACCACATGAACATGACGAAGCCGCCAAACACGAACCACTCGATGGTGTACCCGAGGTTCTGAAACGCCCTCAGGTCGAGTCCGCCGCTGGACACGCCTTCCACCACGGCCTTCTGCAGTCCCAAGTCGGGAGCAGTGAGGGAGACCCAGGCGTCGTACACCTTGTGCGGCACCTTGTTGACCAGCGAAGCGGCGCTGATCACGCCGACCTGCCCCTCAGGGAGTCCGCCCTGCGCGCTCACTCCGTTCTCGCCGGGCACCTCGGACGCCTGGAGAGCGCCGGTAACCGTCACCGGTCCGCTCGGGGCCGCCGGCACCTTGGCCGCGTCAGCCTGACCGGGAAGCCATCCCCGCACCACGGGAAGCACCGATCCCTTTTCAATTCGCAGCAGCCCCAGAACGTAGAAGCCTGCCCCGTCGTTCTGCCACCGATCGGGAACCACCAACTGGCCGACGTAGCGCCCCTCGGCATGGACGCGTTTACCTAGGGTCGACTGGGTCACCGGCAGCATCGAGGTAACGGGGTGCGCCGCTTCGGCCGCGGGAGATTTCGCCAGTTCCTTGGCTGCACGACTGTGGTGGACACGGTCCTCGAATCGACTCAGCTGCCACGAACCCATGTAGAGACACAAAGGGATGGCCAGCAAAGCGAAAAGCGTGCCAGCTACCCATTGCGGGCGCAGAAGGAAGCGATACATGACGACAACGCTACGGAAGCCAAACAGGTTCCCAGACACGGGGGCACCCGTTTCGCTGAGGTGTCCGTAGTACCCCTGTTGCGATCATGATCTTGTTGCTGGAGTGCGGCGGAGGGCGGGCCGCCGCGGGTCGTCGACAGGATCGAGCCAGCCGACCCAGGCGCCCGCTACTCGAGCGCTCCGAGACTGCGGGCGTCTTTGATCTCGTGGAGTCTGGCAGCCATCGCGGCACGAAGAGCTTCCCCGACCTCCCCGAGCTTGGTGGAGGACAACGCGTCCGCCCTCTCAATCAGATCGTCCCGGGCCACGGTGGTCAACCCTACGATGAGCGGTCATTCACAGCGCAGCGATGCTGTCCAGCTTGCCCGCCTTGGGACCGTCGACCAAGTCGGACACTGCCTCGACGGTCAACTGGACAACACTGGCCAGAGTCATCGATGAGGATGATGCATCGGCCGGGAAGCTGTGCCTGGATCGATGAAGAGGTGAGGCCGCCGCAGTTGCCGCAAACGCGCAACAGGCTGGGCATCCCATCGTGCCGTGGGCTGCCCGCCAAGGACGAGTCAAACGCGGCCCTGCCGCTGGAATATCGACGGCGGAAGGCCTGGCCATCAACACCGCGATATTCACCGTGACCCACGTCACAAGGTTGAGTGATGGGGAACTCCAATCGCAACCGCTGCGACTCCTGAAGCGGTTCGGTCAATCCGGCTGACGCCGCACGACGTGATCGGGAGACCTGGTGAGGGACGAGCCCAGTCAATCCTTCTACGGCAGGAACGCGGGTGCCGCGCTGCGAGGGTTCCCCCCTCCGCCTGCGCTCTGCGGCTTCCTGTTGCTGCTGACGCTGATGTTCACGGTGGCCTACATCGTCGGGACCCATGCAGGACCCGTCGCACCCGGCATGCAGGGAACTGCTAACACCATAAATCAGGATGAAACTGGCTACATTGAGCACAACGGCGGCATGGACATGGACGGGGAAGGGCACTGATGAGCACCGACCCCATGAACATCCTCGTCACCACCGATCTGACCATCGGTGGCATGACCTGCGCGGCCTGCGTGAACCGCGTCGAGAAGAAGCTCGGCAGGCTGGACGGCGTCACGGCAACCGTCAACCTCGCCACCGGGCTAGCCCGGATAAGACATCCAGCGGAGATCAGCCCTCAGGACCTCGTCGAGACCGTGGAGCGGGCCGGTTACACGGCGGCCCTCCCCAGGCCGCTCAGACAGCAGCGACACGAAGACGGCGTCGAGCTTGAGGAAAGCCGTCAAGAGCGTCAGCGGCTGCTGATCACGGCGCTTCTCGCGCTTCCGGTACTGGTGTTGTCGATGGTGCCAGCCTGGCAGTTCCGCAACTGGCAGTGGCTGTGCTTCGTCCTGGCCGCGCCAGTCGCCGTATGGGGCGCATGGCCCTTCCACACACGGGCGCTACGAGGACTGCGGCATGCGGCAGCCACCATGGACACCCTGGTCTCCCTTGGCGTGGTGGCTTCCTTCTCTTGGTCGGCGTACGCACTGTTCCTGGGCGGCGCCGGCGACCCAGGCATGCAGATGCCGTTCAGCCTCGTGCCCTCCTCCGCGGAAGGAGTCGCCCATATCTATCTCGAAGCGGCCGTCGGCGTACCGCTGTTCGTGCTCGCCGGGCGGTTCCTCGAAGCACGCGCCCGACGCGGGACAGGAGCGGCGCTACAGTCACTCGCCGAACTCGGTGCCAAGGAAGTCGCTGTACGGGAAAACGGTGCCGAACGGCTGGTGCCCATCGAGGAGTTGCGAGCCGGCGAGGTTTTCGCCGTGCGGCCCGGAGAGCGAGTCGCCACTGACGGCTTGGTCACGGCGGGCAGTTCGGCGGTCGACCTGTCCCTGGTAACCGGGGAAAGCGAACCGGTGGAAGTCGGCCCCGGCTCGGCCGTGATCGGCGGATCCGTCAACGCCGGTGGACTGCTTCTCGTGCGGGCCACCGCGGTTGGTTCCGACACCCAGCTCGCCCGCATCACACGGCTGGTGACCGAGGCGCAGGCGGGCAAGGCCAAGGCGCAGCGGCTGGCCGACTCGGTGGCCGCGGTCTTCGTGCCGGTGGTACTGGCGCTGGCCGTCACGACCCTCGGATTCTGGCTGGGCGCCGACGCGGATCCGCAGGCGGCAATCACCGCGTGCGTCGCCGTGCTCGTCGTGGCCTGCCCCTGCGCGCTCGGCCTCGCGACACCGACCGCGCTGATGGCTGCGACCGGACGCGGCGCCCAACTCGGCGTCCTGGTCACAGGCCCTCAGTCTCTGGAAGGGCTCCAACATCTTGATGCCGTGGTCCTCGACAAGACCGGCACACTCACCTCGGGCCATATGAGCGTGGCCCGAATATCCGTCGTACCGGACGGGCTTGGGCGGGAGGCTGTACTCCGGCTAGCAGGAGCAGTCGAGCAGGGATCGGAGCATCCCCTCGGACGGGCCATCGCTGCGTACGCCCGGCGGGAACTGGCGGAACCGCTCCCCGAGATGGACCAGTTCAGCTCGATGCCAGGGCGAGGTGTCCGGGGGATCGTCGAGGGGCGACGGGTCGAAGTCCGCGCCCCGGGCGAAGAGTTCCCGGCCGGGCTCTCAGTGCAGCAAGGATCCACGCACACGCCGGTGCTGGTGTACGTGGACGACGTCGCCGAGGCACTTTTTGAGGTTGGTGATGTCGTACGACCGGGCAGTTACCGGGCTGTCGAACGACTTCGCCGGCTCGGCGTGCGACCCGTGCTCGCCACTGGCGACCGTGAGGCACCCGCTGAGGCCGTCGCAAAAACACTGGGCATCAAGGAGGCCCACGCCCGCTGCACACCCGAGGAGAAAGCCGCCCTCGTACGCGACCTTCAGGAGCAGGGCTACCGGGTCGCCGTCATAGGCGACGGCGTCAACGACGCTGCCGCGCTGGCCAGTGCCGACCTGGGGATTGCCATGGGCAGTGGCACCGACGTGGCCATCGGCGCATCGGACGTGACGCTGGTGCGCGGCGACATAGAGGCCCTGGCAGACGCGGTACGGCTGGCCCGGCGCACACTGCGCACGATCCGCGTCAACCTCGTGTGGGCTTTCGGGTACAACGTCATGACCGTGCCACTCGCCATGGTCGGGCTGCTCAATCCGATGGTGGCCGCTGCGGCCATGTCTGCCAGTTCCGTCCTAGTGGTAGGGAACAGCCTGCGGTTGCGGGCCTGGCAGCCCTCGCCCGTGAGGAAGGGGCGTACCCGATGACCGACCGGAGTCTCTGGCGGCCCACCCGCCGTCGGCTTACCGACGCCTTGCTCGCCGCCTTCGTGCCTGTCGCTGCGTTCAGTCTTGCCCTCGGAGGGCTGACGACCTGGGTCACGGCAGGCAAGGCCGGAAGTCCGGCACGGGTCGCTGTGTCGAGCGGCCAGATCCTTCTGCCGTACGGCGACAGCAATCAGACCGCCGCGTTCTTCACCATCACCAACGCCGGCGGTGCGGACGACCGCTTGGTCTCGGTGACATCCTCCGGAGTCGGTGGGGAGATCTACCTCAGTCAGCATCGGATGGTGGGCAGCACGGCCGCCTATCGGGAAAGCGTCGCCTCGATCACCGTGCGGGCAGGCGGCAAACTGTCCATGTCACCACAAGGGCTGGACCTGATCGTGCCGCCGAAGGAAGGATGGGAGGCAGGCGATCTGGTGTCGTTCACTTTCCACTTCGAGCGCAGCGGTCCGGTCAAGACCCTCGCCGCGGTCGCGCTCCCCGTCGATCTCAGCTTCTGACACACCGCTGGCTCCCGAAGGCCAGCAGCCCCCCGACAGGCATCGGGAACGCGGCCTGTCTCGCGGCAACAGCGGTCGACAGCGCTTGCGGTGCGCCAAGTGCTGCTCGCACTGGTCGTGGGTACGCGCCCACGCGGGTCAGCACGCCCGCACTGGACCGCCTGCAGTCGCCGGGGCGCCACGGCTCCTTCCGAGGATCAGGTGTCGCTGGCGGCAGTGTGACATCAGCGCAGTCCTGGTCCCAGCCAAACGCAGGGCGTTGGCGCTCTTCTCCACCAGCGTGTCCCCGCCGCGTACGCCGTGGCGGGGAGGCTCGCACTCGGCGATCACATCCACTTCGCGGGCGAGGATCGCGTTTGACGCCCCTCCATAGAGGCGCTGATCGCAGACGTCGTGCCGCGACGGCGTCGCTGGCACCGCGGCCATCGAACCCGGATGGTGCAAGCAGCGTGTGTACCATCGCGCCGCATCGCCAGCCCGGAAGGCAACGGCTCTCCGCCGGCCCATTCCTTAGCTTCTGACCGATCTCTCACTACAACAATCGTCGGACCAGACACCCAATGAGTTCCACCCCATTCAGGTGACCTGGATCACCTGTTGTTGGTTGAGTGCGTATGCGGGGCCTTATCCGTACCCCCGCATGAACAGGAATGGCCGGATGCAAGGATGAGGCGCCATGACAGCAGGGTGGTGTTCTCGCACAATACGGGCCGCGGTGTTCGCCGCCGTCTGCGTGCTGCTCGCCGCCCTGGGCCACGTCTTGATGTCCGGCACCGACCTGCCCGCGTGGGCGCTGGGTGCCGGAGTGGCCGGAACCGGGACGCTGGGCTGGTGCCTGGCAGGACGTGAGCGCGGGCTACCGACGGTGGTGACCGTAGTAGTCACCGCGCAGACGACACTGCACTGGTCGTTCTCCCTCGCCCAGTCAGCGTCAGGAGCCGCCGCCACGAACATGGCCCACATGGGGTCGATGTCGATGGGCTCCATGGACATGGGCCACATGAGTCACATGGGCACGAGCCACATCGGCGGCATGGATCACATGGGGCATTCCATGGTCATGGACGACGGCGGCTCGTCATCCTTCGGCATGCTCGCCGCCCACCTGATCGCCGCGCTGCTGACCGGCCTGTGGCTGGCCTACGGCGAGAAGGCTACCTTCCGCATCCTGCGGGCGGTCTCCGGATGGTTGGCGGCTCCACTGCGGCTGCCACTCGCCCTCCCAGCCGTCCCGGATCGACCCCGCGTCCGTCGCGCGCGCCCTCGATCGGACCGGGCACCAAGCCTGCGCCTGCTCATCCACGCGATCACATCTCGGGGTCCGCCCCTGGGGACCGCTGTCATCTGACGACAGCTGGATTCCCGAGGCCGCCCGTCTGCGCCTCGGGCCTCGGCTATACGCCCACACAGGCGCCGCAACAGGACCTTGCCGCCGTGCCTGTGTGTTGTAAACCGACTCCCCCTTCACCGGACCGCCCGCGCCCTCGCGCGCCTAGGTCCGGATCACGGATCCGAGAAGGACACCAGGTGATTACCTCTGTTCTGCCCGTGCCGAACCGCCGAAGCGATCCGAAAGCATCGGCCGACGATTCGATAACCGCCTGGGCGCTGGCCGCCCGCGGCGGTGACGCCGACGCAGTCGAACGGTTCGTGCACGCGCTCCACCGTGACGTGCTGCGATACGTCATGCATCTGTGCGGCGACCCCCAGACCGCAGACGATCTGGCGCAGGACACCTTCCTGCGCGCGCTGGGCAGTCTGCACCGATTCGAGGGACGTTCCTCGGCGCGGGCATGGCTGCTGTCCATCGCCCGCCGGGCCGTCATCGACAACTACCGGTACAACGCGGCCCGGCCGCGCCTGGCCGACGTACCGGACTGGCAGATAGCCGTCGAGTACGCCCAACCGAAGGACCTGCCAGGCTTCGACGACGGCGTCGCCCTGCTGGACCTAGTGGCCTCCCTGCCCGACGAGCGCCGCGAGGCTTTCGTCCTCACCCAGATGGTCGGCCTGCCCTACGCGGAGGCCGCCGAGATCAGCGACTGCCCCATCGGCACAGTCCGCTCCCGGGTGGCACGTGCGCGGGCGACCCTGATGGACCTGCTGGACACGACGGAGGAACCCTCCGTCCTCGCAGCGGCCTGAGCTCGATCGCACGAGGGTGCCGGTCCCAGACGGCCCGGCACCCTCATCCTGGAGTGAGCGCCCATGACAGATACACACCCGGACAGGCACCTCGTGGTGATCCTGCTCTTCGACGGCGTCCAGAGCCTGACATTCTCGAGCCCGATGGACGTCCTGGCCGAGGCAAGCACAGCAGACTTCCGCTACGACATCAGGACGGTCTCCCGCAACGGCAGGCCCGTCCGATCGTCCAGCAGGCTCGTGGTCGTACCGGACATGTCTCACGCGGACGTGTCCGAGGCCGATACGGTGATCTTCCCGGGCGCGGACGGCATCCCCTCGGCATACCCGGAGACCGCCAGCATCCTTACCGCGCGGGCCACACGGTTCGCTTCGGTGTGCACGGGAGCCTTCGTGCTCGCGGAAACCGGAGTGCTCAACGGCCGTAAGGCGGCCACCCACTGGCGCCATGCCCATGAACTGTCCCTTCGCCACCCGGCCGTCAAGGTCGATGCACGCAACACCGTGATACGGGACGGATCCGTCCTGACAGCAGGCGGTGTCGCCTCCGGCATTGAGCTGGGCCTCGCACTGATAGAGGAGGATTTGGGCCGCGAGACCGCCCAGCGCGTCGCCCGGCACCTCGTCACCTACGTGAACAGACCCGGCGGGCAGACCCAGTTCGCCACGCTGCGGGCGAAGCAGGCCCAGCATCCGGCCCCGCGGGAGGCGCAGGGAAGGGTCCTCGACCGCCCAGCGGGTGAGCTGACCGTAGCGGCATTGGCACGGCACGCGGGACTGTCCGAGCGGCATTTCACCCGGCGGTTCCGGGCACAGGTCGGTATGTCAGCCAAGGAGTAAGTGGAACAAGCCCGCGTGGCATTCGCGTCTCGGCTACTGACCGAGACGTCGAAGAGCACCGAGGCGGTCGCGCGGCAAGTCGGCTTTGGCACGGAGGCCACGCTGCGGCAGGCCTTCGTGCGGATGCTGCGGATCTCGTCGGCAGACTACCGCGAACGGTTCACCTGAGCCGGGATTCCAACTGGCCGGGAACTCGGCGCGTGTTCGTCCCGACTTCTGGACCGGGTGACGAAGGTTCGCCCGTGTGCCAAGTAGATCCGGGAGTTGTTCAATGCATTCTCGTTCGCGTTCTCGTGTGTGGTGCGGTACGGCAGCCGTCGTACTGGGCGGCCTGCTGGTCACCGGCTGCGGCGGAGACGGACAGGTGGATGCTACGGACGCGGCTGATGCCGGAAAGGCTGCCTCTGGCGCCTATCCGGTCTCGGTCACCGACTGCATGGGCGCCAAGACCACGTTTGATAGCGCCCCGAAGAAGATCGTCACCAGTAACGCCTCAAGTCTGGAACTGCTGCTCCGCCTCGGCGCTGGCGAGCAAGTGATCGGCACCGGCTTCCCTCCCGGCAAGGGCACGCTCCCCGACGAACTGGACGCCCAGGCGCAGAAGGTCCAGGTGCTCAGTGACACCGTCATCCCGAAGGAAAAGCTGCTGGGATCCGGTGCTGACCTCTACATCGACACCTTCGCCTCGATGAACATGGGTGGCGGTATGGGCGACGCCCCGACCGACGAGGAGTTCAAGGCCGCAGGAATCAAGCACATCTACCTGAAGTCCACCGCCTGCGCGGCGACGAGCAAGAGCGCACTGACCGACCTGTCAGGTGTCGAGGCCGACATCACCTCCCTCGGCCAGGTCACCGGAACGAGCACCAAGGCCAAAGAACTTGTCGCCGCGATGAAGTCGAAGGTCGACGCGGTGCAGAAGGCAGTCGGCAGCACTGCCCAAGACGCGCGGCCGACGTACTTCTTCTTCGACTTCGATGCCGGAACAAAGCAGCCCATGGCTGTCTGCAACCGCCAGGTCGCCAACGCGGTCATCACCCTGGCTGGCGCACGCAACGCCTTCGCCGAGTGCGACGGCGACTACAAGCAGGTCGGTTGGGAGGACGTGATTTCCAAGAACCCGGACTGGATCCAGCTCGGGGTGCGCAACCGCGGCAGCAAGGCGGCAAACGAGAAGGCGTTTGATGAAGCCGAGGCGTGGCTGAAGTCCAACTCGGCGACCAAGGGCCTCACGGCGGTCGAGAAGGACCATTTCCTGCGTATCGGCTCCGAGCAGACCACCATCGCGGGCGTCGAGAACGCCACCACAGTCGAGACGATCGCGAAGGCCCTGTACCCGGGCAAGGTCGGCTGACCGTGGCGCTCACGGCGGCGCGCCGGAAGGCCGCGCCCACCAAGGAGCGCGGTCAAATGCCCGCAGGACCGCTCGCAGCGGTCCTGGTCATGGCCCTGCTCGTCGCCCTGACGGCCGCCGTTGCCTGGGGCTCAACGTCCATCCCGCCCGCCGAGGTATGGAGCGTGGTGTGGCGGCGGCTATCTGGCGAGGCACCACGCCCCGGAACGAACGATCTCATCGTGTGGCAGCTCCGCGTGCCTCGCGCCCTGTTGGCGGCCCTGGTCGGTGCCGGGCTCGGGCTCGTGGGTACGGCGGTGCAGGCGCTGGTACGCAACCCGCTGGCCGACCCGTACCTCCTGGGCATCTCCAACGGTGCCTCCCTCGGCGCGGTCGCTGCGATCGTGCTCGGCCTCGGTGCGGGTGGATCGCTTGGACTGGGTCTATCGGGCGCGGCCTTCGCCGGGGCCCTGGCCACCTTCGCACTGGTGTGGACGGTTGCCCGGCGGGGCGGCGGCTTCGCGCCGCTGCGGCTGGTCCTGGCAGGAGTCGCGATCGGCCAGTTCCTGTCCGGTTTCACAAGCTACCTCGTGCTCCAGGCTGGGGACGAGCAGCAGACCCACAGCGTGCTGTTCTGGCTTATGGGCAGCCTCAGCGGAGCCAATTGGGAGCTGCTCGCTGTACCGGCCGCGGCGGTGCCGCTCGCCGGACTATGGCTTCAAGCGCGTGCCCGCGGCCTGAACGCCCTGCTGATGGGCGACGAGACGGCCGCGGGGCTTGGCATCGACGTGACCCGGCTTCGCCGTGAACTCTTCGCCGTGACGAGCCTGTTGACCGGCGTACTCGTAGCTGTCTCTGGTGCGATCGCCTTCGTCGCGCTGATGGTGCCGCACGTGTGCCGCCTGGTCCTGGGCGGCGATCATCGACGCCTCCTGCCCATCTCCGCACTGTTCGGGGCGCTACTCCTGGTCGTGGTCGACATCGTGTGCCGTACGGCGATGGAGACGCAGGAGCTGCCGGTCGGCGTCGTCACTTCACTCATCGGGGCTCCGGCCCTGCTGTACCTGCTGGACCGACGTCTGGGGAGCGGCAATTGAGGATCGAGATCAAGGATCTGCACGTCGCCTATGCGGGCCGCACAGTCGTCTCTGGCGCCCACCTGATCGCGGCCAAGGGCGAGATCACCGGCCTCGTCGGGCCGAACGGCAGCGGCAAGTCCACACTCCTCCGCACGGTCTACCGGCATCTAAAGCCGGTCGCCGGGCAAGTGCTGCTGGACGGCGCGGACCTCCAGGACATGGCACCCAGCATCTCGGCCCGACACATCGCCGCCCTCCCGCAGGAACGTGGCAGCGACTTCGAGCTGACCGTGCGCGAAGTCGTCACCATGGGCCGCACTCCATACAAACGGGCCTTCGCCGGGGAGGACGCCACCGACCGTGACATCGTCACCCGCGCTCTGTCCGATGTCGGCATGGCGGCATACGCGGACCGCCTGTTCACCGCGCTGTCTGGCGGCGAGCGCCAACGTGTACTGCTGGCACGTGCGTTCGCCCAGGATCCGGACGTCCTGGTCCTGGATGAACCCACCAATCACCTCGACGCCCGCCACCAGGTCGAACTCCTGGCCCTCCTGCGCACCCAGCGCCGCACAACCCTCGTGTCGCTGCACGACCTCAACGCCGCCGCATCCGTGTGCGACCGGCTCCATGTGCTGCACACCGGGGCAGTGGTCGCCTCCGGGACGCCGCGCGGGGTTCTCACATCGGAGCTGCTGGCGAAGGTGTTCGGGGTGCGGGCCGCCGTGGTCGATCACCCTCTGACGGGGGACCCGCTGATCGCCTTCGACCACCGGGCGCCGGCAGATGAGCCGGTGGTGCAGGCGCGCGCCAGCGGGTGAAGTAGGGCCGGGCAGTCCCGGTGCCCGGCCCGAGAAGCGTCAGGCAGCGATCGGGGCGGCCACGCCGAACCCGGCCTCGACGATCGCAGCCCGCAGCCGCCCGTCGTCGAGGTCAGTGCCATGCACGGTGACCGACTTCGCGGCGACGTCCACCATGATCTCGCTCACGCCTGGGACCTCCGACACTTCTTCCCTGATGCTCGCCGCGCAGTGCTCGCACGTCATTCCGGTGACGCTGTACTGCTTCGTAGCCATGGCACAACTCCTCGATACCGATGAAGCTTTGAGGGCTTGGGGATTCAACGAGGCGGATGTTCAGACCCGCCCCATCCCTTCAGTAGTCGGCTGGGCGGAGCGCTGGGTTCCACCAAGAACGTTGCGCGCGGGGGAGGAACTTCCGCGACGACAGGCCGGAGCAGGAAAGGGGACTCGTCTGCGGCGATCCACGACCACGGCATCGTGCCCGCGACCGCCCGCCAGGGGACTCGATACAGCACGAAGCTGGGCTGCAACCGGTGGGTGATCGAGTAGGCCTTCGCGTGGCTCCACGGCTCCTGACGCTACTTTGCCGTCGGCGGATACGGCTGGCTGCGCTCCACCAGCGGTCCCCCTCGGCGCACTGCCTGACTGCGCCGCCACGCTACGTCCTCCGTACCGCCCGGCGCGACAACTCCCCCACAGCCCCTACCAATTTGGCCAGCGCGGGAACTCACTCAGATTTTCCCCCGACTTGTGGGACGAGGCTGCCGACCGGCAGTCCACCCGCGACGACGAGGAGCGGACACGTGGCACGCAACGACTCCGGCACACCTGTCAGCGGCGACCGCTGGTCGCTGGTCGCCGTGGCGGGCGTACTCGCCTTCGTGGCCATGCTCGACATGAACATCGTCAATGTGGCACTGGCAGACATCGCCGAGAGCCTGCATGTGTCCCCCGCGACGGCGCAGTGGGCGATCCTCGGCTACCAACTGCCTGTAGTTGCATTGCTGTTGCCCGCAGGACGGTGGCTGGACAGCGGCGGTACGCGTACTGCCGTGCTGGTGGCGACGGCCGGGTTCAGCCTGTGCAGCGTGCTGGCCGCCGCCGCGCCCTGGACAGCCTGGCTGATCGTCGCTCGGTTGACGCAGGGCTCCTTCGGAGCAGTGCTGTTCGTGCTGATGCCCGTCCTCGCAATACGTTCCGTACGGCCCGAAGCGCGCGGGCGAGCGATGAGTGTGCCCGCGACACTCGGCCCTCTGGGGGCCGTGACCGGCCCCGCAGTGGGCGGACTGTTGCTGGACCACTTCGGCTGGCAGGCGGTGTTCCTGGTCAAGGTCCCCTTCTGTCTGCTCGCGCTGGTCGTGACGTGGCGGGTAATGCCACCAGACGGCCGGCTGCGGCGGCCGGACCATCGATCGCTGGCGGATGCGCTGCTCTTGGCCTTCGGCGTCACAGCCGTGCTGCTCGCGCTGACGCTCTCCTCGGACGGTCCGGTGGCCTGGCTGGGCCTCGCGCTGATCGCCGCGATGCCGCTGTGGTGGTGGCTCAGGGGCCCGGGCGGGCGCCCGGTGATCAGCGTCTTGCGCGTTCCGGGACTGATTCGCGCACACGGAGCGGTGCTGGCTCTGGCGGCAGGATTCGCTGGGATGCACTATGTCATCGCTTTGCATCTCCAGCGCGACGACGGCGTCAGCGCCACAACGACCGGCCTGACCGTCCTTGCATTCCCGCTCGGCATGGGCCTGGCCGGACCACTCGGCGGACGCCTGGCCGACAGATATGGCACTCGCCTGGTCGCGATAACCGGCGCCACGCTCACCGCGATCGGGCTGCTCCTGCTCATCCCGCTAGGTAACGGCTGGTCACCCGCCGAGGTGGCCTGGCGCTTGGCGCTCGCCGGGATCGGCATGGGCCTGAACGGGGGGCCCACCCAGGCGCTGATCATGGGCACGGCACCACCAGACCGCATCGCCACCGTCGGCTCTACGGTTCAACTCGCCCGCAGCCTCGGTTTCACCCTCGGCCCTGCCCTGGCCACCGCCGCCTGGGGACTAGCCGACAGCCCAAGGGCGGGGCTGGCCCTGGCTGCCACAGCCGCCTGTCTCGCCGCAACTCTCCTCGCACTGCCCTCCCCCGTGCCTGAGCGGTCCCCCGACCCCTCACACACCTGACCCAGGAGACTTCCCCATGTGCGGAATCACCGGCTGGGCGTCCTTCAACCACGACGCCCGCACCCAAGCCCCAGTCATTGAGGCCATGACCGCCACCCTCACACCGCGCGGCCCCGACGCGGGCGGCACGTGGCTGGGTGAGCGCGCGGCTATCGGCCACCGCCGACTGGCCGTGATCGACCTGACCGGAGGCGTTCAGCCGATGACGGACCGGCCTCACGAGCCGGACATCGTGCTCAGCTACAGCGGCGAGATCTACAACCACCACGCCCTGCGCACCGAGCTCCGCAACCGTGGCCACCACTTCCGCACCCGCAGCGACACCGAGGTCGTGCTGCATGCCTATGCGGAGTGGGGCGAGGCGGTGGCCGAGCACCTGGACGGCATGTTCGCGTTCGCCGTCTGGGACGAACGGGAACAGCGTCTGCTGCTGGTCCGTGACCGTCTCGGCGTCAAGCCGTTGTTCTGGGCGGCCGTCAACGGCGGTCTGGCCTTCGCCTCCGAACCCAAAGCCCTGTTCGCCCATCCGGAGATCCGGCCCTGCGTCGACGCGGACGGCCTGCGGGAGGCATACAGCCTGCTGTTCAACACTGGTCCGACAGTATGGGCGGGCGTGCGCGAGGTCGAACCGGGCGGCCTCCTCGTCCTGGACCGTAACGGCATCCGTGAACGCCGCTACTGGCAGTTGGAAGCCGAAACCCACGCCGACGACCAGGACGCGACCATCGAGCGGATCCGCGAGCTGGTCGGTGCGGCAGCCCGCAGCCAGCTGGAGGCCGATGTCCCGCTGTGCAGCCTACTCTCCGGCGGCCTCGACTCCACAGTTCTGACGGCCCTCCTGTCTGACGAACTCCGGCTACGGGAAGGCCCCGGGGCGCGCATCCGATCGTACGCCGTCGACTACAGCGATCAGGCGGCGCAGTTCACGGGCGACGTCCTACGCACCGGCCACGACACTCCGTTCGCCACCGAAGCGGGTGCCTTCATCGGCACCGACCACAGCACCGTCGTACTCGATCCCCTCGCCCTGCTCGACCCCGAACACCGCAAGGCAGTCGTAGTGGCCCGTGACTCGCCAATCGGTGTCGGCGACATGGACACCTCTCTGTACCTGCTCTTCGGAGAGATACGGCAGCACTCCACCGTCGCTCTGTCTGGTGAGGCAGCCGACGAGGTCTTCGGCGGCTACCCCTGGTTCCACAGCCCCAAGGCCCTCGCCGCCGGCACCTTCCCCTGGCTGCTGGTCACCGGCGACGAGGCCGCCATGCCCCTCAATCCCGAACTCGACCTGCGCATAGGCGAGTTCCGCGACGACACCTACCACTCGGCCCTGGCCGCGGTACCGCACGTCGAGGGCGAGACGCCAGCCGAACACCGACAGCGCGAGATGCAACACCTTTCACTGACCCGCTGGCTGCGCCAACTCCTGCACCGCAAAGACCGGTTGAGTATGGCCCAGGGCTTGGAGGTACGCGTCCCTTACTGCGACCACCGGCTGATCGAGTACGCCTTCAACACCCCCTGGGCACTCAAAAGTTACGACCGCCGCGAGAAGAGCCTGCTACGTGCCACGGGCGCCGGACTCGCCCCGGAGTCAGTCCTGTGGCGCCCCAAGAACCACTACCCCGCCACCCACCACCCGGACTACAACCGCGGCCTGCAGAACATGGCCCGCGACGCCCTCGTATCCGAGCAGGTCCGCACTCTGGCCGACGAGACCCTCATCAAGCCCTGCCTCGACACTCCCCCCGACCAGCTCGAATGGGGCCACCGGCTGCGCCTGGAGCGCGTCGTCGACCTCGCCCTCTGGCTCGACCACTACCAGCCCGAACTCGCCCTCTGAGGAGCCCCGTTCATGACCCTCCAGGAACCCGAGACGGCGGCCACTGAAGCCCTGCCCGAGCCCGTGCCCCTCATGGGATGTCCCTACAAGGCCGACCCCTACCCCCTGTACGAGCAGATGCGCACGGCCGGCCCCGTCCATCGCGTCCTGTTTCCCAGCGGCGTCCATGCCTGGCTCGTCACCGGCTACGACGCAGCCCATACGGCACTGAACGACGACCGCCTCGGCAAGAACCACGACCGCGGCAACGACCGCTGGCGCGCCCGCGCCTCGATCATGCCCGAACCCCAGCACTCCCAGCTCCAGGCCCACCTCCTTCACCAGGACCCGCCCAAACACACCCGCATGCGGCGCTTCGTCACTGACGCCTTCACCCCACGTCGGATCGAGAGCCTGCGCCCTCGGTTCCAGGAACTCGCGGACGCCCTGATCGCTGCCCTGCCCGAGAGCGGTCCCGCCGACCTCGTCACGAACTTCGCCGCCCTGTTCCCCTTCCAGGTCCTCGCCGAAGTCATCGGCCTGCCTCAGGACATGGCCGCCCGCTTCGACCGGGACTGGGGCAAGGTCGTCCAGCCCGTCGGCCCCACCGACCCCGGGCGACCGCAGTACGAGGCCCGCCTGCACAGCCTGCAGAGCTACATCACCGAGGTCGTCGCCCACAAACGCGAACACTGGGAAGACGACCTCCTCAGCCGCCTGGTCACAGCGCGCGACCGCCGCGAACTGGGGCAGGAAGAGCTGGACTCGATGATCTTCCAACTCTTGGTCGCAGGACAGGAACCAGTCACCAACCAGATCACCACGGCCTTGATAGCTCTGTTCCGCCACCCGGCCGAACTGTCCCGCCTGCGCAACGACCCAACCCTACTGCCCCGCGCGGTCGAGGAACTCCTCCGGTACGACAGCGCCTTCGAGCTGACCACCTGGCGCTTCTTCGACAGCGACAGCGACCTGCACGGCACGGAGGTCCCCGCCGGCGACTCAGTGATCGTGTCCCTCTGTGCGGCCAACCGCGACCCGCTCCGCTTCAATGACCCCGATACCCTCGACCTCGACCGCTCCCCCAACCCTCACCTGGCATTCGGCCACGGCATCCACTTCTGCCCAGGCGCCGCCCTCGCCCGCGCCGAACTTCAGATCGCCCTCAGCACCCTGCTGGCCCGCCTCCCCGGCCTGCACCTCGCCATAAGGTCCGAGGACATCGAGTGGATCCCCGCCGTCCTCGGCCGCGGTACCAATCACCTCCCCGTCGGGTACGAGCGACGCCTCTGACGCCGGCCGCCGGTTGATCGGGTCCGCACTCACGACCGCGCCCGGACCCGATCCCGGCTCTCCTCCCCAGCACTCCAAGACCTTCCGCCCCACGGCGACTGGCAGCCACCTCCGCCAGAGCGCCATGACGTCATGCCCAACGGAGGAACGACATGCCGCTGACAAGCACACCGGACACCCTCCCCACGACCATCAGCGCCGAGATCCTGCACCTGCTCCTGCCCCACCACCGCACGACAGACCTCGCCGCCGTCACTGCGGAATCATTCCCTCATCAGCTGGCCCAGATCTCAGACTTCGTACGCGCCCGCGCTCCCATCGCCTTCACCCTGCCCGGCTTCCCCTGCAAATCCCCCAACCCCGCGAAGGTCCTCGGCCATCTCCCGGACATGGGCGAACGCCTCTCGCTCACCTTCCTCGACGCCCTGTGCCAGCAGATCAAGCAGATCTACCCACCCGGTGCCCACATCTCCATCTGCTCCGACGGCCATGTCTTTGGCGACCTCATCGGCGTCCCCGACGCGCACATTGACGCCTACTCGGACGAACTGCGCCTGCTCATAAGCAGACTGGACCTCACCAAGCTGTCCGTCTTCGATCTACGGGACGTTCTAGGCGACCTCGACCACGACACGAAGCGCGCCCACGTCCACGACCGCTACGCCCCCACGGTGGACGGCCTTCGTGCCGAATTCCGCACCGACGGCCACGCCCTCGCCCTCTACCGGGGCATCACGCGCTTCCTCGTCGAGGACACCGCCGACTGGACCGGCACCCGCTCCGCCCTCCAGCGGGAATGCCGTAGGCGCGCGTATGGAGTCATCCAGCGCAGTCGCGCCTGGGGCGATCTGATCGCCGAACACCACCCCGACGCCGTACGCCTCTCCATACACCCCCAGCCCATAGGCTCCCCGAAATTCGGCATCCGTCTTCTCGACGCACCCGATGCCTGGACCACACCGTGGCACTCCACTGCCCTGCACCACACCGACGGCAGTTGGAGGCTCATGCCTCACAGCAAGGCCACTCAGCTGGGACGCCTGATCCTCCAGGACGACCGTCCCAGCCACTTTGACCAACACTGATTCCTAATGCGGTCTGTCAAGCCGCGAGGGCCCTGGACTGGGTGAGTTCGTAGCACCGCCCGTCGCGCAGGAGTGCCCAGAGGATGTTGACGCGGCAGCGGCGAGGACGAGGACCGCCTGGATATGGCGCTTGCCCTCGGCCGCTACGGCTTCACAGCCTCCGCCCCAGCCACCGGCGCCCTGCCCGCTGCGCGACCCGGACGCGCCCCAACTGGACGACGCCAGGCAAGAGGACTGACCGCCGGGCAGGCACGCGCCTACCTCATCCTGCAACCGTCTGACGCCTCGCTAGCGCTGCGCGGCGTCAGACGGTTGCAGCCCACCGCTCCCACGTGTCGATCCGGTCCGCGTAGATGCCCTTGACCTGGTCGAGGATCCAGTCGCCGAGGAGCAGGCTCAGTGGCGGCTCGGCCGCATCCACGACGGTGAGGAGGGCTGCGGCCGTGGCTGCCGCGTCGCCGGCCATTCACGGGTCGAACGACGCGTAGACCGCTTTCCGGACGGCGTCGTACTCCTCCATGGCCGGAGCGGCCTTCGTTGCTCCGCGGAAGCCGGTGGTGTAGCTGCCCGGTTCAATGATCGTCACCTTGATCCCGTGCGCGGCGGCCTCGCCAGCTAGGGCCTCGCTCATGGCTTCGACGGCGAACTTGGTCGCCACGTAGGATCCGCCGGTCGGCAAGCTGGCGATCCCGCCGATACTGGACACAGTGAGGATGTGTCCGCTGCCCTGCGCCCTCAGCAGCGGCAGCGCCGCCTGGATGACCGACAGGGTGCCGAAGACATTCGTGTCGTAGTTCGCTTTCACCTCGTCGAGGTCCAGTTCCTCAACCGCTCCCGTGTAGCTGTAGCCCGCGTTGCTCACCACCACGTCCAGTCGGCCGAAGTGCGCGTGTCCCTCGGCAACGACCCGGAACACCGCCTCGCGATCGGTCACGTCCAGCGCGCGCACCAGCACGGCGTCGCCGAAGCGGTCAACCAGATCCGTCAGCCGTCCGGCCCACGCGAGACCACTCCCACAGCGGCTGACCCTTTCCTTCCACTGCACACTGCCCTGGTCCTGCTGACGGCGATCGTCATCGGTCTGACCATCACCATCCTCACCTTCCTCAGCGGCACGTCGGCAGCCGGAGCGGCTCTCGCGGGCCTGCTGAGCACGGGAGCCGGTATCTCCGTGCTGTGCGCACTCAATCGTCACCTGGGCGGGCTGTTCCTCCGGATGGACCCGTCCGTTGATGGCATCGGCACTACAGGTTCTCCCAGTGGCATGTTTGTTCAACTCATCGCATTCTGTACCAAATCAAACCCGGCACGAGAGGCTCAGCCGATGGCTGCAACCGCTACCGAAACGGCACCAGGGGCTGATACGCCCGTCCTGAGTCGCAGCCGGATGAACATCATCTTCGTCACGATCCTGCTCGGCATGCTGATGGCCGCACTCGACCAGACCATCGTCTCGACCGCACTGCCGACGATCGTCGCCGACCTGGGCGGCGGTTCGCACATGTCGTGGGTGGTCACCGCCTACCTCCTTGCGGAGACCGTGTCGACGGTACTTGTCGGCAAATTCGGAGACATGTTTGGCCGCAAGACCCTCTTCCAGCTCAGCGCAATCATCTTTGTCGGCGGCTCAGTCTTCTCCGGCTTGGCAAACAGCATGACCCTCCTGATCGTGGGGCGTGCCATCCAAGGCATCGGTGGCGGCGGCCTGATGGTGACCGCGATGGCGCTCATCGCGGATGTCATCCCACTGCGCGAACGCGGCAAGTACCAGGGTGCGCTCGGCGCTGTCTTCGGCGTGACGACCGTAATCGGGCCTACCATCGGCGGCCTGTTCACCGACCACGCCTCGTGGCGCTGGTGCTTCTACGTCAACGTGCCCATCGCCATCGTCATGATCGCCATGGCGGCCAAGACGATCCCCGTAGTCAAGACCATCGTCCGGCCGGTCATCGACTACCTCGGCATCATCCTGGTGGCACTCGGCGCCTGCGGACTGGTACTGGGACTGGAATGGGGCGGCGACGAATACGCGTGGGGCTCGGCAACCATCCTCGGCCTCTTCATCGGCTCGGTGCTCTGCTTCGTCGGCTTCGTCTTCGTGGAACAACGGGCCGCCGAACCTGTGCTGCCGATGCACCTGTTCCGTAGCTCAGTATTCACCGTGTGCTCCATCCTGAGCTTCATCGTGGGCTTCGCGATGCTCGGCGCAATGACCTACCTGCCGACCTATCTCCAGTACGTCGACGGTGTCTCCGCCACCATGTCCGGGGTGCGGACCCTCCCCCTGGTGGTAGGTCTGCTGGGCACGTCGATGCTGTCGGGCACCGTTGTCAGCAACACCGGCAAGTACCGGATCTTCCCGATCATGGGCACTGCGGCCACGGCGCTCGGCCTGTATCTGATGTCGACGATGGGTCCGGGCACCGGCGTGTGGCTGGAGTCCCTCTACATGTTCGTACTCGGCGTCGGCATCGGCCTAGCCATGCAGGTGCTGACCATCGTCGTTCAGGGCACCGTGGCCTACAAGGACATGGGGGCCGCGACCTCTGGGGTCTCCTTCTTCCGCAGCCTGGGTAGTTCGTTCGGCACCGCAGTATTCGGCACGCTCTACAGCAATAAGCTCGAACCCAACCTCAAAGACGCCCTCGCGCAGGTCCCCGGAGTACCGCCGGAAGCCGTCCAGAGCCCGGCAGCCTTGCGTGATCTTCCCGATACGCAGGCCGCGCCGATCCTCCAGGCGTACGCCGACACCATCGACTTCGTGTTCCTGTGGGTCGTACCGATCGCCGTAGTCGGATTCATCGTGGCCTGGTTCCTCAAGGAAGTGCCCCTGCGCGATAGCGCCCGCGCCTCCGCCACCGACATGGGCGAGGGTTTCTCGGCACCTGACACTTCGGCCGCAGACAAGCAGCTTGAGCGCGCACTGTCCAGCCTCATGCGCAAGACCAAACCCGCCGACCACCTCGAAATGCTCGCCCGCTCGGGAAGCCCGATGACTCCCGGCCAGGCATGGGCCCTCAGTCAGATCCACGTGCGCTCGCGCATCAGGGGTGGAATGTCCTTGGGAGACCTGGCACAGGCCCACCACATGCCTGAAGAGATCCTCGAGCCCGCCTTCAGCAAGGTCGCCCACGTCGGCTATGCAAAGTTCGACGGCGACCGCCTCACCCTGACCCCGGCCGGGCAGGCCGAGATGGATCGGCTGACCCACGCGCGGCGGCAGTGGCTGGATAGCCGACTCGAGGACTGGAATGTCACCGACCCCGAAGACCGGGCTCGGCTGGACCGCGCACTTGATGCGATTGCCCGGCGCCTGCTCGATGAAGAGGCGGCCGCCACGCCGCGGCCAGCAGCGGACTGATCCTCCCTCCAACAGGCCTCGTCCTTCATTGCCCCCAAGGACCCGTCTGGTCATAGAAAGGGCGCAGGGTTCTACCCGCACACAACGAGGGCCGGAAAGCCCGGCCGAGCCTTGGTGCCGCGCGACAGCCGGGCCAGTGGTACTGCGGTACCACTCGCCCGGTGAAGTGCCTCCTGTGGTCCCAGAAAACCAGGTGCTTGTGCCCGTAGCGTCGAATACAGAGATCGCGGAACGGCCGCGGCGGTGTTCGAGGCAAGGACCATCTCGATGATCGAAGCACACGAGCTGACCAAGCGGTACGGGGACAAGACCGTCGTCGACCGTCTGTCCTTCACCGTGAAGCCGGGCGAAGTGACCGGGTTCCTGGGACCCAACGGCGCGGGCAAGTCCACGACGATGAGGATGATCGTAGGCCTGGACGCCCCGACCAGTGGCTCGGTCACCGTGAACGGGCGTCCCTACGACAAGCACGCGGCGCCGCTGCATGAGATCGGCACCCTCCTGGACGCCAAGTCGGTGCACCCGGGACGCAGCGCACGCAATCATCTGCTGGCGCTCGCCCATACTCATGGAATTTCCCGCAGCCGCGTCGACGAGGTCATCGAGATCGCTGGCCTGACCAGTGTGGCCGGCAAACGGGTGGGGGCGTTCTCGCTCGGCATGGGGCAGCGGCTGGGCATAGCTGCGGCGCTACTAGGCGATCCGGAGATCATCATGCTCGACGAGCCGGTAAACGGCCTCGACCCGGAAGGTGTGCTGTGGGTGCGACAGCTGCTGTCGGGCCTGGCAGCCGAAGGGCGGGCGGTGATGCTCTCTTCACATCTGATGAGTGAGATGGCGCTGATCGCCGACCACCTGGTGATCATCGGGCGAGGGCGGCTGCTCGCCGACACCTCGCTAGAGAACTTCACCCGCGAGGCCGGCGGTGGAGGCGTGAAGGTCGTCACCGACCAGACCACCAGGCTGCGGACACTGCTTGGCGGGCCCGACGTCACAATCAGCTCGTCCTCCAATGGGGAAATGCTGGTCACCGGCAGGGAGGCTCGAGAGATCGGAACCGTCGCCGCCGCGCACGGGATCCCGCTGTACGAGCTCACCCCGCAGGCCGTGTCGCTGGAGACCGCTTTCATGGACCTCACTCGTGACGCCGTGGAGTACCAGAGTGCCTCCAACGACCACACCGACGACATCACGCGAAAGGCAGCATGATGACTACCACCACCCTGTCCTCGGTGCCCGCCGCCAAGAAGACGGACCGCAAGGCACCCAAGGTGACAAACCGCCGGGTCCTGCGCTCGGAGTGGGCGAAGTTCTGGTCGCTGCGCTCTAGCTGGATCACACTCGTCGCCTCGGTACTGATCCTGCTCGTCTTCGGATCGATCGCCGCCTTCACCTACAGCCCCGACGGCACAGGACTGGGAGGTCCGCCCGGCCCCGAGACGGGGGCCACCAGTGACGCAATCTCGCTCGCTTTGACCGGCGCCTCCTTCGCCTCGCTGATCGTGGGTGTGCTTGGCGTGCTGATGTCGGCGGGCGAATACGGCACCGGCATGGTGCGCTCCACCTACGCCGCAGTACCCCGGCGACTGCCGGTGCTGTGGTCGAAAGCCATCGTGATCGGGCCGCTCGTCACCGTCGTCACCACGGTCGGCGCGCTGGCCGCGTTCGCGATCGGTTCGGTGGGCTTGGACGGGCAGCAGATCGCCCTGTCCCTGGGAGACGACGGAGTGCTGCGCAGCCTGGTCGGCGCGGGCATCTACTTCGGCATGGTCTCCATGCTGGGTGTCGCGCTCGGCTCGCTGATCCGTTCCACCGCCGGCGGTATTGCCTCCCTCGTCGGGATTCTGCTCATCCTGCCCGGTCTGGCCTCGCTGCTGCCCGACTCTCTGTACGACTCGACCAGCCCGTACTTCCCAAGCAACGCAGGCTCGGCAATCTACTCTCTGCACCAGGGCGCCGACTCCCTCTCCCCGAGCGCGGGACTCGCAGTCTTCGCCGCCTGGGTGGCCGTCGGCCTGATCGCGGCCGCCATCCGGTTGAAGAAGTCCGACGTCTGAGCTGCACAGCAACGAAGATGAGAACCATGAGTCCGCACCGCGCGGCTGACGCCGCGGACCGGACCCCTCAGTCAGCAAGCACGCAGTCTGATGGGCCCGAGGCAGCCTGGGGCAGCACCCCCCTGGGCCAGATGCTGCGGCGCAGGCGCCGGATGCAGCAACTGGACCAGCAGCATCCATGGCTCCTGGACACCGCGGTGGTGCTCGTCGTCGCCTGCATCAGCCTGCCCAATCTGCTCTCCGACGGCGCCGCCAACACACCGTTCACCGGCACCGACACCCGTACGGAACTACCGGCCGCTATCCCCTATCTCGTCACCGTGGCGTTCATCGCGCCTCTGTGGTGGCGCCGCAAAGCCCCCGCCACGGTGTTCTTCGTAACCGCAGGCGTGACGCTAGCTCAGAGCCTCCTCGGTCTGTGGCTGCCGGCCGGCTTCAGCACACTCGTCGCCCTGTACACGCTCGCCGCACATGGCTCGCTGCGGGTGCTGGCGTGGGCCGTCGCACTGGCGATCGTGCAAGTCGTTGCCAGCGTGTGCTTTCCGGTTCCTGTCGAGCGGTGGGTGCTCAGCATGTTCTTCCTGCTGGGGACCGTGACCGCGGCCACGGCTGTTGGTCTCACCATGCGGACTCGCCGCATGTACCTGGCGGCATTGGAAGACCGCGCCCGACGTCTGGAGATCGAGCGGGACCAGCGCGTCCGGCTCACCGCTGCCGCCGAACGCTCACGCGTCGCCCGCGAGATGCACGACATCGTCGGCCACAACCTCTCCGTCATGGTCACCCTTGCCGACGGCGCCGCGACTCTCGCCGCCAACAACAACGAGCGCTCCGCCGAGGCTCTGCGCATGCTCGGCGACACCGGACGCCAGGCCATGAGCGAGCTTCGCCGGGTCCTGGGCGTGTTGCGCGAAGGACCGGACGATACGGCCAGGCCACTCAGTCCACAGCCAGGCATTGATGACCTCGACGCTCTTTTGGCCCGCGTCCGCGCGGCCGGAATCGCGGTGACGTACCGGACCGAGGGAGGTCTCGCCTCTCTCGGCAGCGGGAGCCAACTCACCGTCTACCGCATCGTCCAGGAAGCCCTGACCAACACCCTCAAGCACGCTGGCGTTGGCTCAACCGCCGAGGTCACGTTGACCGCCAACGCCGATCTGCTGCACATCCGTGTCGCCGACACGGGACCCCCACCTGGAGCCGCCGCACACTCCGTGTTGGCCGCCCGGCCCGACGACTCCGGTCATGGTCTGGTCGGCATCCGTCAGCGGGCAGCACTGTTCGGCGGCTCCGTTACGATCGGACCGCGCGAGGACCGGCCGGGTTGGCTCGTGGACGTGCACTTCGACACGTCCAGCGCCCAGAGCCGACACACACCGGGAGAGTCCACGCCATGACCACCGTCCTGATCGCCGACGACCAGCCTCTGCAGCGCATGGGCTTCCGGATGCTTCTTGAGGGAACGCCGGGCATGACCCCAGTCGGCGAGGCCGCCCACGGGGCCGAAGCAGTACGCCTTGCCGCCGAGTTGCGCCCAGATGTTGTCCTGATGGACATCCGGATGCCCGGCATGGATGGTCTGGAGGCCACTCGCCGGATCGTGGCCGCGGGCGGCCGCACCCGTGTCCTCATCGTCACGACCTTCGACCTCGACGAATACGCCCACGATGGCCTGCGAGCCGGAGCCAGTGGATTCCTTCTCAAGGACGCACGACCGGAAGAGATCATCGCCGGGATCCAGGCGGTGGCGAGCGGCGACGCAGTGGTGGCCCCCAGCCTGACCCGCCGCCTCCTCGATGCCTACGCCCACCAGGTTCTCGCACCCGACACCGCCGGTGCCGCCGCGGATCCCCGACTGCAGGAACTCAGCGACCGCGAACGCGAGGTCCTGATCGCCATCGGCAAGGGCTGGACGAACACCGAGATCGCCGAACGCCTCGTGCTCTCCGAATCCACTGTGAAGAAGCACGTCGGCCGCGTCCTCGCCAAAATCGGCGCACGCGACCGCGTCCAGGCAGTGATTGTGGCCTACGACGCCGGGCTCGTCAGAGCCAAGCCATAACCACCTCCTCCACCGAACGAAAGATCTGCATCCACTTTCGGTACGAAACCGTTTCGTTCAGCGGGGAGATGCTCGCGCAAGCTTCGCCGACGCCGGCTCCCCCCACCAGCACATCCCGCATGGAGAAGAACCGCATGGTCTCCGTACTCGTAGTCCACAACCAGTCTCTGCACCGGCTCGCTCTGCGCATGCTGCTAACGGCCGAACCGGAACTGACCGTGGTCGCAGAAGCGGCAAGCGGAGCCGATGCAGTCGCGTTGAACACCGCACTCCATCCCGACGTCGTCCTCATGGACAGCCGTCTCGCCGCCCGAGACGACATCACCGCCATCCGACGCATCACACGCCCCGCACCCCTGCCCCAGGCGCTCGAACCCATCGGGCGGCGACAGCCGTCCGCGCACGTCCTGGCGCTGACTCCGGCCGGCGAGCACGAGTACGCGTACGTCGCCCTGCGCGCTGGCGCCGCCGGGGTTCTGCACGAGGATGCGGACCCGAGCCAACTCGTGGCGGCCATCCGAACCGTGGCGAAAGGCGATGGCGTCATCACACCTACGCTGACACGTGCGCTCATCGACACCGTGTGCCGCCAGCACACCAGCCGTTTCCGCGAAGGCTCCGTGGGGATCGACGCCTTCACCGCGCGTGAACGCGAAGTACTGATCGGCGTCGCCGCCGGCTGGTCCAACGTCGAGATCGCAGCCCGGCTCTTCATTGCCCCAACCACCGTCAAGAGCCATGTCAGCCGCATCCTCTCCAAGATCGGTGCCACCGCCCGGGTCCAGGCGGTGACTTTCGCCTACGAATCGGGCCTGGTCCGCCCGGCGACCCTGGCAGGCCGAACCGGCGCGACCGGTGCAAGCTGATCGAAGGAGCCAGAGTGCCTGCCGTGACACGACCGGTCGACGAAAGGAAGAGGGTGAGCGCGAGCCGACGGATCATTGAGCGGGTGCGTCAGGCCAATCTGGTCGATGTCCCGGCCGTGGTGCGCCTGTTCACGTCTCGGGCCGCCGGTGCAACTCCACCCATGGCACACACGCCGGAGGACGCAAGGGCCGTCCTGCGGTTGCTGCTGGCTCACCATGCACTGGAGGAAGGCAAAGTCTGGGTGGCGGAACGTGATTCAAAGCAGCTCCTCGCCGCGGCCGTGTGGCTGCCGCCCGGAGCTCAGCGGGCCGTGGACCGTTTCCACGAACTGATCACGCGCGAACTGGATATTGCGCCCGATCTCGTGGCTCTCGGCCGAGCGGACGGCGAAGCCTTGGCGCTCACGGAACACGGCCGGCGGGACTGGACTCTTACGGTGGCAAGCCACAACGCCGACCCCGAACTACTCGGCCGTCTGCTGTGTCCCGGGCTGAAGGAGGTGGAACGGCGTCGCTGCACCGTCATGGCGCTGGCCACCTCCGTCTTCGAGGTCGAACAGTTGGAGACACTCGGCTTTCAGGAGACCCGTACAGCATTGCTGCCGTCGGGCGGGGAGGTCTGGCTGACCCGGTGGCCGCGCTCATGAGCAGGAGAGCCCTTCAACAGGCGGGACCCGCGTAGACAATGGCAGCGAACAGCGTCCCATCAGGGGTGCCGTGCGTTCCGCCACTCTGCGGCCGCACCTTCGACGGAGGAATCAGCGGCTTCGCGATCTCCTGCGGCTCGTCCGGAACAATCCAATTCACCTACCCCGCCCCATGAACCGATCAACGACCTCACCTCGTTGGGAGGGCTGGCCGCCTCTCAGTACGTGGTGCAGTCCACGATCACGTCACAGTGAGGATCATCGCAGGGCTGGTGCAGATGCTCATTTGCCAGGTAGGCCAGCGAGGCCAGGGCACCCAGCAGCCCGGGACCGGTGCGGCTGATCACCACGTCCACGCCGTAGGTGCGGTCCTGTTCCAGCGAACGAAAGTACAGACGCATGTGGTCCTCCCCTCATCGGCCTGCTGCCATACACATGACACCTAGCTGCTATCTGCGCGCTACAGCTTCCGGCAACAAGCCGGGGCTGGGTCCGACGTGATCAGAGCAGTGCCAGAGCCGGGCGTGGCAATCAGCATGATGAGGGCCATGGGCAGGGAGCCGTCTTCTCCGATCACCCGCCGGGAGGGTCGACGCCGTACCCGGTAAAGTCGAGCGCCGTCTCGAAGCGGCGGCACGGGTTACCGTGTGACCACCCCACCTAGCCCTCACCCCACTTTTCAAGAGGCCGCCACGGGCTCCCCGGACGGGCTATGCGTGGCATCACCGGGGCCGCCGTCATCGTCCGCGAGCATCTTCTCCGGCAGCACACAAGCGAGCACAAGACCGAGGACGAACACCGGGATCATGTACCGGAACACCGGTGTCAGCGCTTGCTGGTACGAAAGGATCACCGAGTCCTGCACCTTCTCCGGCAGAGCGTGGACCAGAGCCGGGGTGAGGGCTTCAGTGTCCCCGACCGCCTTGGCGGCATCGGCAGTGAGCCGGTCGGCCAGTTGGTCGGCAAGCCGGTGGGTGAACAGCGCTCCGACGCCCGCGGTGCCCAACGTGGCTCCGATCTCGCGGAAGAAGTTGTTGGCGCTGGTCGCAGTGCCCACATCGGCGGACGGAAAATCGTTCTGAACCGCCAGGACCAAGGGCTGCATCGTCAGGCCGAGCCCGGCACCGAGCAGGAACACATACCCGCAAACCACGCTGAGTGATGTCCCCGTACCCAGCGTCGACAGCAGCAGCGCGGCAACAGCCACGAGGGCTGAACCGACGATCGGAAAGACCTTGTACCGGCCGGTCTTGCTCATGAGTTGCCCGCACGAAACGGCCGTGACAGAGACGCCGACGACCATCGGAATCAGCAGGAGTCCTGACTCCGTGGCGCTCACGCCGTAGACCATCTGCAGGTACGTCGGCAGGTAGCCGATGACCGCGAACATTCCGATGCCGATGACCAGCAGCCCGGTCAGGGTGGCGGTGGTGAAGATCCGGCTGCGGAACAGCCACAGCGGGATGATCGGCTCTGCGGCGCGGCGCTGGGAGAGGAAAAAGACCACCCAGGACAGCAAGCCGCCAGCGGCCAGTCCCAGGATGACCGGGTCCGACCAGGCATAGTCCGTGCCACCCCACTCGGCCATCAGCACAGTGCAAGTCACCGCCACCGTCAGCAGGCCGAAGCCGCGGTAGTCGAAGACGACTTCGGCGCTCTTGCGCGGCAGCCGCAGCGCGAACACACCGACTAGGAGTGCCAGTACTCCGACCGGGAGGTTGACCCAGAAAGCCCATCGCCAGCCAATGCCGTCGGTGAACCAGCCGCCCAGCAGAGGACCGGCGACCGAAGACAGGCCGAAGACGGCACCGATCGGCGCCATGTACTTGGCCCGCTGCCGCGGCGGCACAAGGTCAGCGATGATCGCCTGAGAGGTGATCATCAATCCTCCGCCGCCCAGCCCTTGGACTGCACGACCGATGATCAGCATGGCCATGTCTGGCGCCGAGCCGGCAATCACAGAGCCAACGAGGAAGACACCGATGCCGCCGAGGAACAGAAATTTGCGCCCGATGAGGTCACCGAGGCGTCCGTAGACGGGCATGACGATCGTGGCGGCCAGGATGTATGCGGTGGTCACCCACGCCATGTGGTTCACGCCGTGCAGTTCACCGACGATTGTCGGCAGCGCGGTACTCACGATCGTCTGATCGAGGGATGCGAGGAGCATCGCAGCCATCAGTGCGGCAAAGGTGAGGGCGAAGTGAGGCGGCGGGCCGGAGGAGTGGCGCTCCTTCGGCCCTTCGTCTTCCACAGCCGGGGTCAAGTCGCTCAAGGAGAGGCTCCTGACATAGAAGGGCAGAGGGGCGAGACGGCCGGCAAGAGCGGCGAAGTGGGCCACCGGTAGCGCAAGGGCTTGCCCGTGTCGGCTCCAAGCCGCTGCGCCTGGCACACCCTGTTCTTGTATCCCTCATGCCCAGGGTCGGCCTCTCCTGGCTGTCTCGCGTCTCACGCTAGGAGTGGCTGAGCGCAGAACGGTGGTACCAGGGAGGGCAATTCGGGCTCCGAGTGGTACTGCGGTACCACTCGGAGTTGGTCACGTCTCGTCCTTCTGGTTCATCGCGCCCCCGGAGGCGGAGATGCTGCCTGTGAAGAGTCGGTCCGGGAACCGGACCGACCCCAGCCGATGACCCTTGGCACGACTCTCGCCAGCAGGTGTGCCGTAAGGCCGAGTTACTGAAGCGGCGCGGCGGATTGGTGGGACAACCAGCGCCTCTGGAGGGCGCGCCCGCGGTTCGTGAGCCGGTTCCAGGCTCTCGGCGCAGCTCCGCTCAACGCTGTTGCACGCTTTTCGGGACGGGTGCGGCTCTTCTGCAGTGAGCTGGTGATGCCGTGCGCCGTTGCCGTTCGTGGCCGGACGGCGGATCGTCGTGTCCTGGGACGTGGTCTTGGAGGCGGCGATGGTGTCGTGGCTGGAGGAGCTCGATCGGCGGGAGGCCAGCGCGCGGGAGGAGATTGCCGAACTTCGGGACCGGATCGAGGAGTTGACCGCTCGTCTTGCCGAACGGGAAGAGGTTCTGTCCCGGCTGGAGATCACACGGGAGACGATGACCGAGATCCTGTCCGGCGACGATGCGGTCACTGTTGCCGGGGCGGAAGCGGACGCCGACGGTGCAGGGGTTGAGGCGCATCCGTCCCCGGCGGGATCGCCGGTCGGGGTGCGGCTGGTGCCGCAGTGGACGCCCGGACTGGGGGTGGAAGTGCTGCCGGATTTGTATCGGGACATTGTCGAGGTCCTGATGGACGCGGTGCATCCGATGCGGGCGCATCACCTGTGTGCCGCGCTGGGCTTGTCGACGGACAAGAGCAAGGTGGAAGGCTTCCGGTCGAAGCTGAAACGGCTGGTCGAGCGGGGCTGGCTGGTGGAGCAGGGGCCGGGACTGTTCACGCCGGGCCACCTGCTGGCGGCGGACAAGGATGCGCCGGTGCAGACGGAAAGCTCCGCCGTGCGTGGCCGCGCCGGTGTGAGGTCGGGCTCTCGTCCCTAGCGTCGTTGGTGCCAACCAAAACGAGAGCCGAAAAGGCGAGAGCCCGATGACTGGAGCGTATGCGGCCGCCGCGGTGGCTGACCCCTTTGACCGAGCCGCTTCTTTCCTCACTTGTCTCATCGATTCCCTCTCCCGTCCCGATGCACTGCTCCTGCCCCATGACCAGGTGGAGCAGGATGCGGAGAACGGGGCGAGGGAA
This sequence comes from Streptomyces sp. NPDC090106, assembly GCF_044747265.1. Taxonomy (NCBI): domain Bacteria; kingdom Bacillati; phylum Actinomycetota; class Actinomycetes; order Kitasatosporales; family Streptomycetaceae; genus Streptomyces; species Streptomyces sp. NPDC090106. The sequence goes on from NZ_JBIVDS010000024.1 coordinate 42,678, forward strand.
CTGGCGCGTCTGCTCCTGCAGGGCCACCTGGACCTGCGTGCCCGCCAGGAAGAAGCACACCTGACGGCCCTGGAGGCCGGTGGGCGGGCCGCACTCGCCGCCGGCCGCACCCGTCTGGAGAAGCACCACCGCCGTCAACTGGCCACCGTGGTCGGGACGGTGACCGTCACCCGGTGCGCACTACGCGCCCCGAAGCAGCCCAACTACTACCCGGCCGATGCGGTGTTGGGGCTCCCGGGCGGGCGTCACAGCCTGGGCCTGCGCCGGCTGGCGGTGCTGGAGGCCGTCCGCGGCTCCTACGACCAGGCACTTGAGGCGGTCGGCCGCCACTGCGGGACACGTCCACTGGGCAAACGCCAGGTGGAACAGCTGGTGCAGGCTGCCGCAGTGGACATCGCCGCCTTCTATGCCGCCCGCACTCCTCCTCCCGCAGCCCACACGACGCTGCTGGTGCTCAGCGTCGACGGCAAGGGGATCGTGATGCTCCCCGGCCATCTGCGGGAGGCGACGCGCAAGGCCGCCGAGCGTGCGACCCGCACCTTCCGCACCCGTCTGTCTGCCGGGGAGAAGACGGGACGCAAGCGGATGGCGACCCTGGCGGTGGTGCATGACGCGGACCCGGCGCCGCGCAGGCCGCATGACATCATCGCCCCGCCCGGCGGCCGCGCCACGGGCCGCGTCCCGAGAAAGGGGCCAAAAGCCCGCGCGAAGTGGCTCACCGCTTCCGTCGAACACGACGCGGACCAGGTGATTGCCGCCGCGTTCGACGAGGCAGAAGCCCGTGACCCGCAGCACCAGCGATGCTGGGTGGTGCTCGTCGACGGCGCCGCCCACCAGCTGGAATTGATCCAGAAGGAGGCCGACCGCCGGGCGGTCACGATCCATATCGTCCTCGACATCGTGCACGTCATCGAGAAGCTGTGGGCGAGCGCACGGTGTTTCCACGCCGCCGCCGACCCCGCCGCCGAGACCTGGGTCGGCTTCAAAGCCGCCCGGATCCTGGCCGGCGACGCCCCGGGCGCCGTCCGTGACCTGCGCGGCGAAGCCGCACGCGGCCACCTCACCGACGAACAACGCGCCACGATCGACAAGACCTGCCGCTACCTGGAGAACAACGCCGCCTTCGTGCACTACGACCAGGCCCTCGAAGCCGGCTGGCCCATCGCCAGCAGCATCGTCGAAGGAGCCGCACGCCATCTGGTGGCCGACCGCCTCGACATCACCGGCAGCAGATGGAGCGTCCCCGGCGCCGAAGCCGTACTCACCCTCCGTGCCCTCATCAGCAACGGAGACTTCCCGCAATATTGGATCTTCCACACCCAGCGGGAACGCGAACGCCTCCATCCCCACCCCGACCAGCACCACTACGAACTCAGAGCCTGACCCCCAAGCTCACTCAAAAGGAGCCGCACCCTTTCGGGACATCTGTTGCCCCGCGGCGACCCGACTGGATTTCGACGCGGAGCAAACAGGGATCAGGCGGCTCAGTCGGGAGCCGGCGTCCGTAGCATCCTGCTGGAAGTCGGCTACCGGCGGCTCATACGCGGACGGAAGGGCACACGTATCGACACAGTCCTGGGCCTGCTGCCGGGGGTTCGAGCGGCATGACGCCCCTCCCGCAATCGGCGCGCCTCACGCAGCTGGCCTGGTTCCGGAGACGAGCCCTGGCGTCAGGAAAGCTGGCGCCAGGTGTGGTCGAGGGCCGCGCGCAGACTGTCGCTCTGAACGGCGGTCAAACCAGCGGTCATACGATTCTCCAGCTCACGGACCGGCTGCTCATACCTGGCCAGGAGCTGACGTCCGTCTTGGGTCAGTTCAATGAGCAGCTCTCGTCGGTTGGCCGGATTAGAGCGCCGCACCACATATCCCCGCGCTTCGAGAGTGCGGACCATGTCAGCCATGGACTGGGCCGTGACAAAGGAGTCCCGGGCCAGTTGTGCGGCGGTGAGTCCGTCATGCCGTAGCAGGACCGTCAGCGCGGTGTACTGCAAGGCGGTCACACCGGCCGGCTTGAGGACCTGCTCAAGGCGCGCTCGCACGACCTGCTCCGTGCGCTTGATCAGATAGAGCAGCGAAGGTGACGCCTTTGCATCCTTGTCCGCCGACTGTGCCACGGCGTCAGGCACGGCTCCTCCCTCATACGACTGCGCTGACGAGCACACCTGGCGAGAGGCCCGTCCGAGAGCTTCACACTATCCCATTGACAGGAAACCTGCCGAAGATAAACTGAGCGGCCATAGCCAGGAATCCTGTCAATGGAAGGGGTGCCTGTGGACTTGCCGGGAAGGTCGCCATCGTGACAGGGAGCGGCCACGGTCTCGCCTACGCCCGCGCTCACGACGAACGGCCAGTCCGTGTTCGTGAACGACGCGGACCAGCACGTGGTTGAGGCCGCCACGTCGAACCTGACGCACACAGGCGGCAAAGCCATAGGGGTGGCCACCGAAGTGGGCACAACCGAGCTTGCAGAAAGGCTGGACGGCGCTGCGGTGAAGCACCCCGGCCGACTCAACGCACTAGTCAGCCATGCTGGCAACCTGCGGGACAGGGCCCCATGGGAGATCCCCACAGTCGTGCCCGCCCTGAAGGGCACCAAGCCCACCGGCACTCCCCTCCAGTCATGGACACGCAGAGACGAACGTCTCGCCACAGTCCAGGACGCCGCTGGCCTGGTCTCCTTCTCGGCCCCCGAGCTCTCCGTCGGCATCACCGGCCAGGCCATCGGCATGGGCGAGAACCGCCCTGCCCTGCGGTCGCACCCTCAGCGGAAAACCATCACCTTCCACGACAGCAGCTGGTCCGGCACCAACATCGCCACCGCCTGGGCCGCCAGCATGGGCCCGGAATACGAAACCTGCGACATCCCCGTCCCCGGCCTCCAATGCACGAATGGCATGAGCGCCCGCATAGACCTCGATCATGTGGAGGCGACAGACCTGCGCCAACGCGCAGCGGCCACCTCCCAGACTGGCCGCCCCTCGCTCACATCCCGGCACTTCCCGCCGCAGCTCAGCAGCCCGCACCGGGCCCGCTCGGGCTGGAAGGAATCTGACACATCCCCGCCGTACCGCTCAACTCTCCGATCCAGAAAGGCAGAGTACTCGTATGCGCAATCACGGCATCGGGTCCTGGACAGCGCGACGCGCCCGCAAGTCACCCCATAGGCCCGCCCTTGTGTACGGGCACGTCCAGCTCACCTACGGCCAGCTCCACGACCGCACCACCCGCCTGGCCCACTACCTGCGCGGACTGGGAGTACGCCCCGGTGACCGGGTCGCCTACCTCGGCCCCAACCATCCCTCGTTCCTGGAGACCCTGTTCGCCACAGCGCAGCTCGGGGCCATCTTCGTACCCCTCAACACCCGGCTCGCCGAGCCCGAACTATTGCACTGCCTAGCGGACTCCGGCGCGAGCGTGCTGATGCACACAGAGACGTTCCAGGCATTCGCCGACTCCTGCGATGTCCCACGCCGGGTCGCGGCAGGCACAACTTTGGACGAGGAGCTGGCCGCACTACAGGTAACGGCCCTCGATGTATCCGTCAGTCATTCCGATATTGCGATCATCATGTACACCTCGGGGACGACCGGGCGTTCCAAGGGAGCCGTCATCACCCACGGCAACCTCGTCTGGAACAGTGTCAACACCCTGGTCGACGGAGACTTCAGCGCCGACGACATCACCCTGTTGTCCGCGCCGCTGTTCCATACCGCCGCTCTGAACATGACCTGTCTCCCCACCGTCCTCAAGGGCGGAACCCTGCTCCTGGAAGAATCCTTCTCCCCCACCCGCACCCTCGATGTGATCGAGCGCCTTGGTGTCACGGTCATGTTCGGGGTGCCTGCCATGTTCCAGCAGATTGCCTCGGCCTCCGGTTTCACCCAGGCCGACCTGTCATCGGTGCGCATGCTGCTGTGCGGCGGCGCACCTGTCCCCGAGGCACTGATCCGGACCTACGAGCGGCGCGGGATCGGTTTCCTGCAGGGCTACGGCATGACTGAGGCTTCCCCAGGAGTCTGCCTCCTAGACGCCGAGCACGCCCTCGAGAAGCCTGGCAGCGCCGGACTGCCGCACTTTTTCACTGATGTCCGCATCGTCAACGCGGCCGGACAAGATGCCACTCGTGGTGAACTGCTCGTGGAGGGCCCCAACATCATGCGGGGTTATTGGAACCTGCCAGAGGAGACCGCATCGGTCCTCCAGGACGGCTGGTTCCGCTCCGGTGACATCGCCGTCGCCGACGAAGACGGCTACATCACCATCGTCGACCGCGCCAAAGACATGATCATCTCGGGTGGGGAGAACATCTACCCGGCCGAGGTCGAGAAGGCCCTCTACGAGCACCACGCCGTCAGCGACTGCGCCGTCATCGGAGTGCCGGACGAGAAGTGGGGCGAAGTGCCCCGAGCTGTCGTCGTGCTCGCTCCTGGTACGAAGGCATCCGCGGAGGAGATCCTCGCCTTCCTCCATGGCCGACTGGCTCGCTACAAGATCCCCAAATCGGTTGTCTTCGCCGATGCTCTCCCTCGAAGCGGCGCCGGCAAGCTGCTGAAACCCCGTATCCGCCAGACCTACGGCACCACTTCCTGAAAGGCACCGGTATGACTGCGCTGCGCACCGTCACGAATCTCGATGAGATCGTGGCCCTGGCCGGCACCGATCTGGGCCGCACCGGTTGGCAGGCGATCACCCAGGAAAGGGTGAACACCTTCGCCGACGCAACCGGCGACCACCAGTGGATTCACACGGACCCCGAACGCGCTGCTGCCGGCCCCTTCGGAGGCACCATTTCCCATGGCTATCTCACCCTGTCGCTGATCATCCCTCTCTTCAACGAGCTGCTCGCCATCGAGGGAACCTCGATGAGCATCAACTACGGCCTGGACAAGGTCCGTTTCCCCAGCCCCGTGCACGTCGGTTCGAGAATCCGGCTGCACGGAGCGGTCGAGTCCGTAGAGGAGGTCCGCGGCAACGGCGTCGAGATGCGTATCGCTTTCACCGTGGAAGTCGAGGGAACCGACAAGCCGGCATGCGTCGCCCAAGCCGTCTATCGCCACTATGCCTGACGCGCCCATGCCGTTCTTCGTCCGTAGCACTCCCGCCCCATCCGACTGAGCATTCGGGAGCCCCGCTACTCCGCTGCAACGTCCTGCCCGACGACTCTCTGGACTGCTGCCCATGGAACGCGATCTCTTCGACACCGACCACGACGACTTCCGCGCGATGGTCCGCGACTTCGTCACCAACGAGGTCCAACCCCACCTACCGGCCTGGGAACAGGCGGGCGCGGTCGACCGCTCTCTGTTCGAGCAGGCCGGCACCGTCGGCCTGCTCGGCCTGGACATCGATGAACGCTACGGAGGTGGCGGGGTCGCCGACTTCCGCTACAACCTCATCGTCATCGAAGAACTGTGCCGGGCCGGAGCCGCGGCCGTGACAATGAATCTGAGCGGCTTCAACGACCTCGTATCGCCTTACCTCTCAGCACTCGCCACCGACGAGCAGAAGGGGCGCTGGCTGCCAGATCTGTGCTCCGGACGCAAGGTGGCGGCCATCGCCATGACCGAGCCCGGCACCGGCAGCGACCTCAAAGCCATACGCACCACCGCTGTGCGCGAAGGTGACGTCTACATCGTGAACGGCGCCAAGACCTTCATCAGCAACGGGATCCTCGCCGACCTCGCCATCGTGGTCGTATCCACCAATCTCACCGCTGGGCGCGAAGGCATCAGCCTTCTCATCCTTGAGCGGGGCATGCCTGGCTTCGAACGTGGCCGCAAGCTGTCGAAGATCGGCCTGCACGCGCAGGACACCGCCGAGTTGTTCTTCACCGATGTCCGGGTGCCCGTCGCGAACTTGCTCGGCGAGGAAGGCCGCGGCTTCCAGTACCTCATGCACAATCTCCCCCAGGAGCGCCTCAGTGTGGCAGCGACAGCGGTCGCGTCCATGGAGCGGACCCTGCAGAACACCTTGGCGTACACGGCGGAGCGCACTGCCTTCGGCCGACCGGTTGCGGACTTCCAGGCCAACCGGTTCACCCTCGCCGAACTCGCCACCGAGGTGCACGTGGCCCGGGTCTACCTGGACCGCTGCGCGAGCGACCTGGTTGCCGGACGGCTGACCCCGGTCGACGCTGCCATGGCGAAATGGTGGACCACCGAGCTGCAACAGCGGGTTGTGACCCGGTGCCTGCAACTGCACGGTGGATATGGGTACATGCAGGAGTACGACGTCGCCCGTGACTTCCTTGATGCCCGCGCGAGCACCCTGTACGCCGGCACGACGGAGATCATGAAGGAGATCATAGGGCGGTCGCTTCGGCCCTGACCTGACCAAGGGCGATCGCAAAGGCGTGACCGACTGCCACTGGCGGCAGGACGACCCACCTTCCAGGGCTCTTTGGGCAGGCCCGAGGGGGTGCGGATCGCCCTTCGTCGGCCCAGGCACCGGAGGAGTTCCGCCTTGCCCAGATGAAGATTTCATACCGCAGAAATAATGCAGCTTCATTCGTTGACACCAAAAAGTGCCTCATGTTTGGTAAGTGGAGCGGCCGAAAACGCACCCGCCGGGGCGTGGCCGCCACACAAAGGTGGTGTCGTGAACAACGCAAGCCCGCAGGGCCGATTCGACATGAATGTGATCTACCGGCCTGCCAACGCCCTCGCCCTTTCCGAACCCGAGATCCCTGATCTGGCCCCGGGGTCCCGGATCATCCCGGACGGAAGTGTGCACGCAGACGGGGCCCGCCCTGTGCCCCTGGACATCGAAATCCTGCAGGACGTCGCCATCCCCCTGCGCGACGGACTGAGGCTCTACGGTGACGTCTACCGTGGCACCGGCACCACCGCCCGGCCGGCGATCCTCATCTACACGGTGTACTCCAAGCAGGGCGGCTGGTGGAACACCACTCACTACGCCGCCAATTTCGGCGTCCCCAAGGAAAACCTCTCCGGGCTTCAGGCGTTCGAGGCCCTCGACCCCGCGTACTGGTGTGCACACGGCTATGCACTGGTCGTCGTGGACGCGCGAGGAACAGGTCATTCCGAAGGCGACATGGTGTTCGTAGGCGAGGCAGCGGGTCGAGACGTGTACGACACCGTCGAGTGGATCGCAGACCAGGAATGGTGCACCGGAAAGGTCGGCATGGCCGGCAACTCCTACCTCGCCATGGTGCAGTGGGCCGCAGCAGCGCTGCAGCCACCGCATCTGAGCGCGATCGCTCCCTGGGAGGGTCTGACAGACGTGTACCGGGACGCAATCAGCCGAGGAGGCATCCCCGACACTGCGTTCCACGACGAGGACATCATCGGCCACCTGTACGGGACGGCCCGCTTCGAGGACGTCACCGCGATGCTGCGACGTCATCCCACCACCAACGCCTACTGGGCCGACAAGCGGGCGGACCTCACCGCAGTCGACATCCCTGCCTACGTGGTGTCCAGCTGGAGCAACGGAATCCACACCCGCGGAACCCAGCAGGCGTTCCAGGAGCTGGGCTCCGACCGCAAGTGGCTGCGCGTCCACGACACCATGGAGTGGCACGACATCGCCGACCCGGAGAGCATCGCTGATCTGCGCCGCTTCTTCGACCGCTATCTCAAGGACGAGGACAACAGCTGGGAGTCCACGCCGCCAGTCCGGTACGCAGTACTGGACCCTGGACACGACACCTCCGTCCATCGCACCGCCGCCACATGGCCGCCCGCGCCGTTGGAGCCGACCGTTCTCTACCTCGACGCGGCGTCCGGCCAGCTGACACGGGACAAGCCGTCCGCCGAGGCGTCGATCTCCTACTCCGCGACCGACTCCGAAGCAACTGCCCGCTTCAGCTTCACCGCCGAACAGGACACCGAGCTGCTGGGCCCGCTCAATGTCCGGTTCTGGGCCGAGACCAGCGAGGGCGACGACCTCGACCTGTTCGCGGCGGTCTACAAGGTCGACTCGGCCGGGACCCCGCTGTGGCAGAACGTCATGCCCGGACTGAAGGAAATGGCCCTGCAGATGGAGAAGGACGGCCAGTTGATCAGTCACCTGGCCTACACCGGGCCAGTAGGCAGGCTTCGTGCCTCACACCGCGCGCTCGACCCGGTGAGGTCCACCATGTTGGAGCCGTACCTCTCTCACGAGCTTGAGGAGCCCGTCCAGCCCGGCACCCCGATCGAACTCGACCTGGGCCTGTGGCCGACCGGGATGACCGTCCATGCCGGGGAGACTCTGATCCTGGAGATCGCGGGCAGTCCCGCAGGGCCGTTCTCGGCATCCCAGCCGGGCCGCGCTCCCGTTGCCACGAGGAACGCGGGGACACACACCCTGCACACCGGAGGACGCTTCAGCTCGCGGGTCTTCCTGCCCTTCGTGAAGTAGAGGACAAGCGCCGGTCTCCGTCGGCGCACGGCGACCGGACCTGCGCCCTGCCTGTGCTCTGCCCCAGGCCACACCACAGGCAGGGCATGGGCAGTCGGCTCATGGAGACACCGTGCCGGCGTCACCAGGGCAAAGCGGCAGCGTTGCGTCGGCCCCCGGACGCGGTGGCAGGCCCGTCAGAACGCGGCGTTGGGCAGGGAAAGCAAGATGTCGTCCGTGTACCCAGCCGCCACCAAGTCGGCAGCGACGCAAGGCAACACCGTGCGGGCAAAGTGTCGGCCCGAGGCGACCTTGCCTTGGTAGAAGGAGACGTCAGTGTCGTCCGGGCCGTCGCCCATCAGCGCATAGGCGGCGACTTCAGCACTGCGCAAAAGGAGCCACCCACAGAGCAAGTCGCCCATGGCGAGCAGGAAACGGGTGGTGTCCTGAGCCACCAGGGCTGGTCCATCGGGCTGTTGGTCCTCCCAGCGACGTAGGAGCAGGCCGAACAGTACACGGAACGCCTGTAGAGCGTGGTGGAGCTGTCGGCGTTCGACAGTGAATTCGTCGGTGTCGTCCAGGCGGCGCTCCGCGGTCGCCGCGACCTCGTCGAGAAGCGCATCGAGCGCCGCACCTTCATCTTTCAGGATCGTGGAACTGAACAGGAGCAGCCCCTGTGTACCGGTCGGGCCCCCGTAAAGGCTGTCCACCACCGCATCCCGGACGTACTGCTCCAGCGGGTAGTCGCACGGATGGCCCGAGATGGCCAACACCCGCATCGCTCCCTGGCCCAGGACCCGCCAGGTCGTTTCCGAACAGTAGCCCTTGATGACCGGGAGGAGCATCTGATGGGTGGCGTCGGCGAACCGGTCATGAGCACCCGTCTGCCGGGCGGCAGTCAGGCGGTCTTGAAGAGACCCGGCGTAAAGGATCAGTGCCCGCATCCCTTCGGCATGTGCCTTCTGCGTCATCAGCGAGTGACGGATGTCAGAGTGCTCGATGATCGCAACAGACTCAGGCCGCCGGTCCTCGAGCGGCGTGCCGCTCTGGACGCGCTCGGCCGCATAGTCACGGGCCATGAAATACCCCGTGGACAGCGTGGTCATCGACTTGACGCCGACCAGCACATGTATCGCCTTGACGATCTCAAGAATCTGCCGGACACCGTCGCGTTCGTCGCCAAGGAGCCATCCGACCGTCGGCGCCCCACCACCGGGCGTGGGCTCGCCGGCAAAGCCCTTGTGTCGTATTACCAGAACTCCGTTGCGGTCACTGAGGCCTCCGCTCCCGAGATCGACACCGAACTCAGGGACCACGAACAGAGAAGGCTTGTCGCAGTCGGAGTCCCCCGTGTCCGATACACCGATCGGTCTGGCCAGCACGAGATGCATGACGTTCTCGGTCGTCTCGTGATCTCCGTGGACAACGGATCGCCCGGCACCCTCCAGGTGCCAGCTGCCATCAGGCTGCGGGCTGGCGACCGTACTTACGGCGCAGGCGTCGAAGCCGACGTCCGGCTCGGTCAGAGGCATACCGACAGTCCAGCCGCGGTCCACGATGAGCTCGGCCAGTTGCCTATGGTCCGGGGTATCGCGTGCATGGAGCAGTCTCACGACCAGCGGCACAAGGTACGCCCCGGTTGGGATTGATGGATTGGCGCCCAGCATGATCTCCAAGACAGCCAGGCGGAGTGACGGTGGCGTCCACTGCCCACTCGGTTCAGGCGACAAGTCCAGGTCCAGCCATCCGGACTCCAAATAGGCGGCGAAGACCTCCAGGAACGGCGGTGACATGGGAACACAGCGGGTTTCGGGATCGAACCTCAGTGACTCGCGGGTTGCGTCAGGGAACAACGGCACCAGCACGTCCGCCGCGAAGCGGTCAGCCTCCGCGAGAACCCGCTGAGCATGTTCCAGGTCTATTCGACCAAACGGTTCGGGGCTGTCCAGCACCTCCTGTCCCAGCAGTTCGCGTATGACGAAGGCGACGTCTCGCAAGTTGGTGCGGTAGTGGTTCACGCTGGCCTCTCAACGGAAAATCGCCCGTGCTGGCTCCGATTGCAGCGGGCTTCCAGCCCACCCATACCTCACAGCCCAGAAACCCTGCGCGGCTGCGCAGCCCGGCACCCGTCCTCAGTCTCCTGTGCATTGGGACAAGGAACACCCGCCATCCCACTGGATGGCAAAGAAGACAGAGAGCGACTTGGCTCCCGAACACCTCGAACGGTGTCCCGTCTCCCTGGACGGAGAACACACATATCAAGTAGCTTGTCAAGAGGTTCTGATTTACGAAAGCGGGGTGCCCCCATGGCTGGAAACCAGGCCACACCCGGGCGCACGGTGGCGAGCAAAGTCGTGCAGGTCCTCGCGGCCTTCTCGGGTGATCACGACGAGCTCTCTCTCACACAGCTCCAGCGGCTAACGGGCCTCCCCACCTCAACCGCACACCGTCTGGCTCAGGACCTCTTGGGCGAAGGCATCCTTGAACGGTCCCCTCAGGGCAATTACCGCATTGGGCTGCGGCTGTGGGAGATAGCCAGCCGCTCCGTACGAGGGTCGGGTCTCCGGGAGATCGCCATGCCCTATCTGCAGAGTCTCTACGAGATGACCCAGCAACACGTCCAGCTCGCCCTGCTCGACGGGGATCAGGCACTCGTCGTCGAGAAAATCTCCCGCCTACGAGGCGCTCCCACGCGGAGCCGGGCCGGAGGACGCCTACCTCTTCACGCCAGTGGCGTCGGCAGGGCCATGCTCGCGCACACCCCTGAGGCAGTGCAGGAACGGATCCTGCGGAGCCCGCTTGCTCCCTACACAGCGCATACAGTTACATCCCCCAGGGAACTACGCTTCCTGCTCGCACAAATCAGACGCGATCGCACCGCTTACTGCCACCAGGAGTTCACGGTGGGCGCATTCGCCTGCGCCGCACCCATTCCGGCACCGGAGGCCAGCACGGTCGCCGCCATCTCCGTGATCGTCCGCACCGATCAGGAAGCCGTACAGTTCGCGGCAGCCGTGCGCACAACCGCCGTGGGCATACGCCGCGCACTCCAGGCTCGCTACAGCACTGCGCCTCAGATCGGCAGGCCGTCCAGCGGAACCGTGCCGGCCCAAGACCATATGACAGCGGGGACGATCGACGACGGGCGACAGCACCCCTCATGACATTTCGGGTAGGCCGAGGGCCAGTCAGCTAATCCGCGTCTGCCGACTCGATCATTTCCCGAAGTTCAACCGCACAGGACTCCAACGCCGATCGCAGGAGTTCTACCGAATCCGGCTCCAGGGAAGCCAGGACCCGAGCCTCCACAAGGTCAACGGCTGCTTCGCATGACGCAAGGCGTCGCTCACCCTCCTCGGTGAGCGAGGCCCGCAGAATCCGCCAATTCGCCGGATCCGGCTCACGCGAGATCAGCTGCGCGTCTTCAAGCTGGCCGACGACCTGATTCATCGCCTGAGGTGTGACAAACGCTCTTCGCGCCAGCTGCGCCGATGAGAGCCCGCTGCGCCTGGCGAGCACACTGAGCGTCGCGTATTGCACAGTCGACAGACCGAATTCGCGCACCGCTTGCTCCAGCACCAGGCGCACCCCCCGCTCAACCTGTTTGACCAAGTAGGTGATCCGCGCGGGTGTTCTGTCCTCTACCGACTCCACAGGAGCCGACTTTACCTTGACCCGCACACCGGCCGCATATCAATCAACTTGACATGCCGAGCGCTTGTACAAAAGCTGGTGGGGGACCCCTCTCGGTATCCCCCACCAGCTGGTCCAACGTCGAGTTGTTACGCGTCAGACACGCACCAGCTTCTGTTCGTCGTCCGGATCGGCGCTCTTCTCATGCTCACCGCGCAGCCCTTCCCCCTCGACATCGACGTTCGGCAGCAGCCGGTTCAGCCGCTGCGGAAGCCACCATGCCTTGTCCCCGAGCAGAGCGAGAACTGCCGGGACGATCGCCATGCGCACGATGAAGGCGTCGAAGAAGACAGCGGTCGCCAGCCCGAAGCCGATCATCTTGATCATCGACTCGGATGCGCCGATGAATCCGGCGAAGACCGCCATCATGATCACTGCCGCCGCGGCGACCACCCTGGCGCTGTACTTGAAACCGGTCACCACAGCTTCGGTCGCCCGTTCGCCATGGACATACGCCTCGCGCATCCGGGTCACAAGGAACACCTCGTAGTCCATGGCAAGGCCGAAGACCACACCCACCATGAAGATCGGCACCATCGACATGACCGGGCCGGTCTCCTCGACCCCCAGCAGGCCCGCCAGCCATCCCCACTGGAACACCGCGACGATGGCACCCAGGGCCGCCAGCACACTCAGAAGGAAGCCGAGCGCCGCCTTCAGCGGGACCAAGATCGAACGGAAGACCAGAATCAGCAGAAGGAACGCCAGGCCGACAACCAGGCACAGATACGGCACAAGCGCATCGCTCAGCGTCTGCGAGAAGTCAATGTTCATGGCCGTGGTACCGGTGACCAGCAGCCGGGCATCGTCGTCGGCAGCGACAGCGCTGCCCTTGTCGCGGATGGTGTGCACCAGGTCTTCCGTCGTCACCGACGACGGCTTGGAGCCCGGGAACACGGTGAACATCGCCGTGTCACCGGCCTTGTTGTATGCCGCAGGCGTGACCTGAGCGACATCCTTCAACCCGCCGATCTCATCGGAGACCGAGCCGACCGTGCCTTCGATGTCGCTTCCGCCCTTGGCGTCGACCACTACCATCAGCGGGCCGTTGAACCCTGGTCCAAAGCCGTCCGACAGCAGATCGTAGGCACGGCGCTGGGTCGTCGACGTGGGCTTCGTACCGTCGTCTCCCAGGCCCAGTTCCAGCGAGGTCGTGGGCAGAGCCAGGGCACCCAGGCCCACCACGCACGTGATCAGAACGGCGACCGGACGGCGCACCACGAAGCTGGCCCAGCGGGTGCCCATGTTGGGCGCGTCCGTGTTCTTTGCGCGCCGCCCGCCGCCCAGCAGCTTGCTCTTCTCACCGGCCGGCTTCACCTTCTGGCCCGCGTAGCTGAGCAGCGCGGGAACCAGCGTCAAAGCGATCAGGACCGCGATGACCACGGTGCCGGACGAAGCGAGGCCCATTTCGGTCAGCATCGGCACGTTGACGATGGTCAAACCCACCAGCGCGATCACCACGGTGAGCCCGGCGAAGACCACTGCCGAGCCCGCTGTGCCGACCGCCCTGCCGACGGCTTCCTCACGGCTTCGTCCCTCAGCCAGTTCTGCGCGGTAGCGGGAGACAATGAACAGCGCGTAGTCGATACCGACCGCGAGACCGATCATCATGGCCAGAGTCGGGGTGCTCGAACTGAGATCGAAAGGCTTCGACAGGATCGTGATGGCGCACACGCCGATCGCGACGCCGATCAGAGCGGTGAGCAGGGGGAGCCCTGCGGCCAGCAGCGATCCAAAGGTGATCACGAGGACAACAGCGGCGACAGCGATGCCGATGATCTCGGTGGCAGCGCTCGCCTCGTTACTCGTCAGTGCATCGCCACCGATCTCGACGGTCAGCCCTGCACTCCGAGCCTCCTGTGCGGTCTCTTCCAGAGCGTCCTGTGTGGAGACCTCCAGTTCCATGGAGGACACCTTGTAGTTGACCGAGGCGTAGGCGATGGTGCCGTCCTTGCTCACCGCGTGCGACTCATAAGGGTCGGCCACGGAGGCTACCTCGGAGCCACGGGACAGCTCCTCCAGAGCCGCCTCGACGGCGGCCTTGTTCGTCGCGTCCGTCATCTTCTCGCCGGAGGGGGCTTTGAACACCACCCTCGCGGTAGCCCCGTCGGCGCTGCTTCCGGGGAAGCGCTCATCGAGCAGATCGAACGCCTTCTGCGATTCCGTGCCCGGCATGGAGAAGGACGACGTGCCAGCGCTGGGCGCGGCGGCGGCGCCGATCCCTGCCAGCGCCAGCAACGCTACCCATATGAGGGCAACGAAGTGCCGTCGCCTGTAGGTAAGTCGGCCGAGTTTGTAGAGGAACGTGGCCACGAGGGCGTACTCCCAATCAGGTCGTGGGGTGTTCAGAGCAGGGTTGTCAACCTGTTAGGGGGAAGGTTGATCGGCCCGACGCCATGAGCGGAGACGTCAGGAGGAGAACTGCTGAGCTGGACTTGTCCGTCCACACCGGCGCCAAGGGACAAGGACGTCGATGCGAGACGTGGAAACTGGGTGCCCGTGGCTGCCCGTCGCACAGGCTGCGGACTGCGAAGCAGCCGAGCCCCACTGGCCGCGCACCCTCTGTAGGTAGTCCGGACCGATCTCGCCCTGGTCGCGCTTCGGTTGTCGCGCGCCATTGAACTCGATCATCTATGAACAGATTCCCGCGGAACGAGCGCGAGAGGCCCGGATCGCTCCGCACCGACGCGGAGTCACGCTTCCCGTCAGCGGCGAGCGCAATTCGACGACATGGAGAACTCCACTGAGCGGTCCGCTGTCAGGAGCGGCAAGGCCGATCTCGCGAATACGGCGTCGACCACGTAACACACCTTCCTCGATAGGAGACGACATCGTTTCGTGCACTTCAAGGCCGATGAGAACCCCACCGCAGTGACGAAGCGGTTCTTTTGTGCGGGGATTCATACGGACCTGTCCATCCGAAAACCATCCCGGCCGAACTCCCGGAAGGCACGACAGGGATCAAGCCGCTCCGCCTCGGCTCGGCAACAACGGCGGCACACTCGCCCGCCTCTCGCCCGCCAGGAGGAGCATCGAGATATCAAGTGCCTTGATACTACCAGAACGGGAATCCCTCGATCCGGCCTCCCGGGCCACACTCTGAAAGACATGACCGAAAGTCCCATTCCCGACGGGTCCACGACGAACATCACGACTGCCTGGCCTCAAGGCCAGGCCAAGCAGTCGTAAGCGTCCGGACACCGTCGGTGGTCTACTGACTGACCAAAGCCGGGATGAACACCTGAAATGTCGCGCCCTTACCGGGACTCGACAGCACCACAACATGCCCTGCGTGCGCCCTCACCAAGGACTGCACGATGGATAGACCGAGGCCGGCTCCGCCTGTGGCACGGTTGCGGGACGTATCCGCCCGATAGAAGCGTTCAAAGATCCGGGTGCTCTGTTCCGGCGAGAGTCCTGGACCTTGGTCCGCGACTTCCAGAACCGCGTGATCGCCCACCCTTCCCACGCCAATCCGCACTGGTGTGCCGGGCGGGGTATGGGTGACGGCGTTACCCACCAGATTCGCCACGACCTGGCGCAACCGCGCCTCGTCGACGAGTGCCGGAGCGTAGGTCGGCAGGTCCTCATCGGCCGGACCGGTCAAGGCTACGGGGCGGGTCGGATCCAGGGCCCGCACGTCATGGAGAGCATCCGCCGCCAGCGTGCGCAGGTCCCCTGGCGCAAGGTCGAGGCCGAGCAGGACACCATGATGTTCGTCGTCGAGGGATCTGCCAGCAGCCTTCAGATCGTGCTCGTCAAGCCGGGCAAGCTGGAGCATGTCCTCGACCAATTGGGCCAGCCGATCGGACTCACGCGCAATGCGGTCCATCGCGGCATCAACATCGTGACGGTCGGCCAGCGCACCCATACGATAGAGCCCGGTGAGGCCCTTGATGCCAGCCAGCGGCGTACGCAGCTCGTGGCTCGCGTCGGCGACGAACCGGCTCATTCTGGCCTCGGAGTCCGCCCGGGCGGCGAAGGCACTCTCCAATTGACCGAGCATGCCGTTCAACGCTGTCGCCAACCTCCCCACCTCCGTTTTCGATCCGGCTAGTTCAGGGATCCTTCGGGAAAGATCCCCGCGAGCGATCTCCGCAGCGGTCTGTTCAACACGGGAAAGCGGACGCAGACCTGAGCGGACCGCGAACCATCCAGCCAGAGCCAAGACGGCAAGAAGACCAAGGCCTGTATTCCGATAAATGCCCCACATCCGGTCCAGCGTGCTGTCGACCCGGGCCATCGATGTGGAGACGACAACGCTGCCGGAGGCAGCCGGCACCAACCCCGTGGTCGAGGCCGTCAGAGAGCGATCAAGCCTGGGAACGACCACCATCCGCCATCGGGTCTCATCGTGGGCGCTGCCCACCGTGAATGGACGTTCACCCCGAGCGGCCACGGCTGCCGCATCCACCCGGGGGAGCGCTGGCCCGCGTGCCGATTTCGCACGGTTCGCTCCGCCGAGCGAGTAGATGCTCTTCTCGACCGTCCCGTCCGCGGAGACATAAGTGATGACGGGACTCCCCAGCACGTCCGTGCTGAAGTCGGCCAGGTCGATGGGCCGCTTCAACTGCGCGCCGTTCGTGGCCAGCTGAGGCGGAAGAGCCGAGAACACCTGGGCAGCAGCCTGCAGTTGAGAGTCGACACGGTCCTCCAGATAGCCGCGCAGAGCGTTTCCGGTGACAAGCGCGAACGCGCTGAACCCCGTACTCAGCAAGACGACAGCCAAAAACAACACTCGGCTGCGCAGTGAGGCCCGCGCCCAGACATTGATACCTGGCGACCTCGTCATGTCTTCGGTCCACGCATGACATATCCGACGCCATGCACGGTGTGAATGAGCTTTGGACCACCATTGTCGATCTTGCGACGCAGATAGCTGATGTAGGTATCGACGATGGCGGTGTCTCCATTGAAGTCGTATCGCCAGACTCTCTGGAGAATCTGCGGCTTGGAGACGGTGCGTCCCGCGTTGGCCATCAAGTAGTGCAACAGCCGGAACTCGGTGGGTGAGAGACGCAGAGGTTCGCTGGCGCGCGTCACTTGTGTGCCGTCGGGATCGAGTTCGATGTCCGCCACACGCAGCACGGCACTGGGATCGCCACTGGTACGCCGAAGCACAGCGCGAATACGGGCAATCAGTTCCTGAAGATCGAACGGTTTGGTCACGTAGTCGTCGCCGCCCAGGTGCAGGCCCTCGATTTTGTCATGTGTCTCGTCGCGGGCAGTAAGGAAGACCACGGGAATCTGCCCGCCCTGTTTGGTCAAGGCGGGCTGACACCGCTCGCGCAGACGCCTGATGACTTCGAAGCCATCCAGGTCGGGCAGCATGATGTCCAGCAGGACCAGGTCGGGCGACACCTCGTACGCTCGGTCGAGGGCCTCCTGTCCCGTCCCGGCTGCGGTCACCCTGAACCCGGCATGGCGCAGCGCGGCGGACAGGAGTTCCCTGACCGTCGGCTCGTCGTCGACCACCAGCAGATTCGCGCCGGTGCCGGCTCGTTTGCCTGCGTCCTGCCCGGACGCGGCGGAGGGTGAAGAAGAGTGCTCGGTGAATGACAAGGCAGGCCTCCAGGGGACCGGAAGTTGCGGCTCCTGAACCAGACTGACCAGGGGGCACTGCACCGAGTACGCCGTCGCGCGTGGCTGGAATACCGCGAATCAGGAAACGAGGGCGTGGCTTCTCACCACACACAGTGCACTGTCACGCAGTCTTGGGGGCACGCTGCAGCGCGGCCAGCATGCTTCCGATGAGCCCAGCCAAGCCTCCGATGAACAGACCGAACCCCGCGCTCAACAGTACGCTGCCGCCGAGCCCGGCCCTCATTCCTCCCATCGCGCTGCCGAAGACGCTGATGCTGAAGTTGCCTGTCCCTCCCGCCAGCCAAGTCGTCGCGCCGAGGACAACTGCGGTGGCCAGTGCGAAGCGCTCAGCCGTACCCAGATGAGCAGGCATGGGGCCCTTGTAGGGATGCAGCGGAACTCCACGGACCACTCCCGTCGTACGCGAGGCCCGGTAGGCACAAGAGATCAGGATGAGACATGTCACCGCCAGGGCCACGAGCCATACCTGCCAGCCGCCCGCGGACAGAGAACGCAGGTGCTCGGTGTGATCGGGCTGCTGGATGGCGGCCGAGGTCCCGCCACCGGTCATCCCTTCCATCAGACCGGCCAGGGGATTGCTGCTGTTGTCGGTCGACACAGGGTGCACCTCAGCCGTCCAGGGAGCTCCGACCCCCAGCGACAGAAAGACCGCGAGGAGATTCGGGGCCACCAGCAGTGCGATGCCTGCCGCCGTCCTGGCCTGGCCGCCGACCGCCAGCCCGATGACCGCCATGGCCGTCAGACAGATACCGGCCAACGTCAGGACGGTGCGCACAATGGTGGACACGGTGGGAGCCCAGACGGTCCGCGCCCGGTCGAGTGCGCCGCCGAGAGGCAGTCGCACTCGCTGGCTGATCAGGCACCCGACACCCAGCACAACGACGGCCCACACCAGCGCACCGAAGCTTGTGGCGAACACACCGGCGTCGTAGGTCACCGTGGGCTGCGCAGCGGCGTCCCCGCCCATCAGTTGGCTGAAGGGGTCACTACCCGCGTCGCCGCCCATCAGGGCGCTGAACGGGTTGTTGCTGCTGTCTCCGTCGGAGGCGCTTCCCCCAAGTCCCCCCATACCTTCCATGGCTGAGGCAGGCAGCTCGGCGGTTCCCCGGCCGAGACCCGCCACGAACATGAACAAGATCATGGCCGCGGTCGCTGCTCCGGACACGCGTACCGCCAACTCGCTTCCGCTGAACCGCCGCTGCGGTGTCCCCCTACGCAGCCGCCGGGAGAACGCGATCCACAGCACGGCGGCACCGATCAGAGTCACGCCCAACGGCACGGCCTCAACCGCGCCACTGACGGAGGGACTCATGCCGCCGCCACCGAAGAGGCTGGCCAGACCGCTCGCCCCTTCGGCGCTCGCTGACGCGCTCGCGCCGGAACTCACCGAGCCGCCCACCGCCATGGCTGTGATCGCCATCGTCAACTCCCACAGGGAGCCGACCGACCCTGCATCGGCGAGCAGGAGCGCCACAAAGGCAGCAAGCGCCATCGCAGCGGTCGCGCACAGTACGGCCAGTGCTCCTTCCAGAGCATTCTGCATGGGGCCGACCGTGTGCACGGTCACTGTGCGGCTCGGAGCCCCACGCTGAGAACCTGTTCGAGGCCTCGCGCTGGTCGCGGACTTCGTGGGGGAACCAGACCTGGCCTTCGGGCCGGCCGAGGTGGCAGACATGTCGAGAGCACTCCGCTTCACTGGCAAAAAGACGCGCAGCACCGTTCCTGATTCTGGAAACGGCGCCGTGCGCTGGGAACTCACCCACCCTGACGCCCACGGCTACTACGATTCAGAAAGGTTCTGGGAGGTTTCTGAGTGCCGTCCGCCTCGCGTCCCTGTTCAGGGACGCGAGGCGGGCTCAGCTACCGAAAACCTCCCAGGAAACTCCCAGAATCCCTCGACTCGCGTTGGGCATCACAGCCCTGCCTCCACCAAGGACGGTGACCGTGAGCGGGGACGGCACGCGGGCGCACCGCAGATATGGGTCCGCACGGACTCAGTCTTCTCCAGAGCCCGTTGGCACTCAGCTCGCGCGATCAGCTGGTCGTGACTTGGGTGCTTCTGATGACGTCGAGCACGGCGCCGCGCGACTCTGTGAAGAGGGACACGACCTCAGCACAGGCCTTTTCGAGGACCGCAGTGGAGGGCAATGCCTCGGGCGCGAACAACTTTTCCACCGTGTGCGCGAAGACGGCATACGGATCGTCGACGGCCGGAGAGGTGGCGGCATGAGTGATCGCATGACCGAATCCGGTAAGAAGCGCGTGCATCATGAACGCGTACTCACTCAGCGATCGGTGCTGCGAAACGAGGCCGTGCCGAGCCAGAATGGGAATGATGGCACCGCACATCGCGCTTGGCGATATACGAGAGAACAATCTTCCCTGCTCAGGGAAAGCCGCGAGAAGATGCGGCAATTGCGCATCGTCTCCATTGAGAAACCGCGACAACGGCAACCCCTGCGCCGTTCTGATCATGAATGGCGCAAGCCTGGCGGGAAGTACCTGACTCGCGTCCTGCGAGAGATGTTGGATAACCGCGTCCACAGCAGCCAGGAGATCCCGGGCGAACATACCCAGAATCAAGGCTTCCTTGCTGGGCCAGAACACATAGACTGTGCCTTTCCCGACCCCGGCTGCCCGAGTGATCTCACTGACGGTGACTTTCCCGATGCCATGGTCGAGCACGAGTGTCCTGGAGGCGTCCAAGATGCGAGCGGCCTTTACAGATCGGCACTCGATCAGCGGGTCCACGGCTTCTCCTGTTGCTTTTGGTTCAGGGGGCGGCGACGTCCTCATGCTTGGCCTGTTCGCTGCCGCTTCGCTGAACGGCTTTGTGCATGACCTTCCTGGCGCCCGGAGTGTTCATCAGCCGAACCAGACCCGAGCGCAGAACCCGCTCCTTGGCGTCCTGCGGCGTGAAGATTCTACGCATGACCAAGGCGCTGGCCTGGTTGGTTGAGATGAACGGACGCATCCTTTCCTCCCATGCACCGAGAGCGGCCGGCAGATTCCCTGCGTGCTTCTGGACCATGGTGCCGAGTAGCTCACCACCTGCTATCGAGCTGGAGGCACCCATGCCTGAGTACAGGGACAGACACCACGCCGCGTCACCGACCAGCGCGACCCTGCCCTCGTGCCACTTCGGCATCTTGACCTGGTGGACCGCGTCGAACAGCGAGTCCGGCGCATTCTCGTAGTGCTCGAAGAGTTCCTCCAGGAGTGCCCCGGTGGGTTCCGGGCCGAAGGCAGTCCTGAGCGACTCGATCGGCGTCTGCCGGAATTCAGCGTCGATGTCCTCGGTCCGATACGAGAACAGCAGACTGGGCGCATGGTTGTAGAACGGGAACGTCCAGGCTGAACGGCCGGCCTCGGCCAGCACAAGGCCTTCATTGAGGCCGAAGCCGGTGACCGGCCGGTCGAGCACCGTGGCAGCGATCATGTAGTTCAGAGGGTGTAGGAAGTCCTCGCCGCCGAAGGCGAGGCGGCGCACGGTGGACCGCATGCCATCCGCACCGACGACGAGGTCGAACCGCTCCGTCTTCTCCACGTCCGCAGCACTGTCGTGCAGCGTCACATCCACGCCGTCGGCGTCCTGCGCGATCGCGACAGGCACCGTGGAGTAGCGGATCTCCACATCATCCGGCAGCGCGTCGAACAGGCCCCGTTCCACATCGCCCCGCAGCACCGTCCGCGGGCCGTCGGGAGTGTCCGCCGGACTGATGCCCGGCCTGCGTCGGCCCTGGCGGTTGACTTCGAGTTGGTTCAGCGAGTCATGGCTCCGGTCACCGATGTCGTCCAGGACGCCCAGCCGCTCGGCCGAAGCGGATCCGGTGCCGAAGAGCATGATGAAGTAGCCGCCAGAGCGCCGGGCCGGGGCGCGCTCGACTACGACCGGCTCCCATCCGATCTGGCGCAGCCGCAGCGCTGTGGCTATACCGGCGATTCCCAGGCCGACTACGAGGGCACGGCCGTTCTTCTTCGTTTCGATCATGACACTCCCTCTCTATGAGCCTCCAGCATACTCGACGAACTGACCGTTTCAACTCTACTGGTCAGTAACTTACGGGGACACTACTGCGCCGGTACAGCCGAAGCGATACGCGGAGCCATCAGCCCTCAGGTACCGCACCCGCAGCAGGAGCTATCGCCGGACACTCGGAGGCAGTACTCGGACCTGGCCCACTTCCCGTTTCGCCCGGCGCCCTCGCACCACGGAGACCCCGAGGATCCCGGCCCCCACAGCCGCGACGGGCAGTGCGAACGCAGAGCTCCAGCCGAGTGTCACGCCATCGACCACTCCGACAATGATCAGGCCGGGACCCGCACCCTCGAACAGCTTGCCCGCCAGGCCGACTTCACCGAGCCGCACACCTGCTGACTCTGCCGGATATCTGGGCACTGTGCGCATCAGCAGCAGGGCAGAGACAATAAGAAGGGCGACAGCGACCTCAGCTCCACGCCAGCCCACGGCATTCAACACGCGCGGCGTCCAGGCATTGACGAGCGAGGTGGTTGAGCCGCTGAGCACGATCGTGACCGGGGTGACCACCAGCAGCGCCTTTCGGCCGGGGAAGCAGTCCCCCATGGCCAGAAGACAAAGAGGACCGACGCCGAAAAGCATGCCGGCAATCACGTGTCCGGTCAGAGCCACGGGGTACCAAGGCGCCACCGCCATGATCAGATGTCCCGCGATTCCGGCCATGCAGAGAATCTCGATGGCTCGCCGCTTGCCAAGCACTTCGCCGAGACGAATCGCGCACGGGAAGCACAGCGCGCAGGCCAGGAGGAGGAGAGCCGTGAACAAATGCTCGTTCGGGCCATCGCCGAGGCCGCTGCTCACCTCATTTCCTATTGCGGTGCTGGAGACCATCGAAACGACCATCACCAGGCCGGGCCAGTTCAACGCGAAGAAGGCAACCGCCTGGCGCACCTTGCCGGAGGCCGGCAGCGGGACAAAACGTGGCGGCACAACTGGAGAGCCCTCATCAGGAGGGCTTTGAGCAGGTTGACCGAATTGAGCGATCACAACAGGCTCCCTGTTCGGGGAAATGAGCGGACGGGGACCTGCCGCGCCCACGATTGAACATGGCGATGAAACTCCTGGTAGACGTGACCGTAACCAAGATCACCTGTTGTCTACCAAGAGCTTCTCCGTACTGACGATTCAGTCCCTTAATCGCCCTGACTGCTTCGGCGCCGTGCGCTACCGCTGCGGCTCGTGTCGAAGCACGTGCGGAGGGACACACCACGGTTCACGCCTCGCCCACGCCTCCGCCCGCCTCGCTTCGCAGAGACGCGGTGGCATCGGCAGTCGGCTACCGACGGCAGCCAGCTGAGCCGCAAATCCAGGCACCACCTCCGCCATGTCACGCTCAGGTCTGCTTGGTGCCGACCATCCTCTGCGCCGGCATGAGCCTGCTCTTGACCGTGGCATTCAACGTGGTGGGGCTGGTGAGCTCATAGGTGAGCTGCGACGTGATGGTCAAGGGCTTGGTCATCTTGAGGACGCCGGTCAGAGTGTCCCCGTCGATCACGACGTCAGACACCGTGCCGACCATGATCGACGAGTTCATGGTGACCGTGACCTCGCCGTCCTGCTCCGCGATCACCGACTCAACGTCGATCTTGCCCTTGGGGCTCGAACTCGGAAGTATCCACGTTCCGAAGAAGTCGCTCATTGTATTCCCTCTCCTCTTAACCCGGTCAGCTGCCGACGACGGGCAGGAACAGCCGCGAGCCGCTCTCGCCGCCGGTGTAGATGGTGTGGTTGCCGCGGTTCGCGCTTTCGATCTGCCGGTCGGGCATCTCATCGCTCGCCTGGGCCTCGGGAACGGGGCCAGCGTGGTGGCCGGCGATCTCCAGCACCAGGGTTTCCCCGGGGTGAAGCATGAGGCTGGCCGGCCACAAGCCCAGCTCCACGTCGATGATCTGGCCCGGCTCGATGAAGTCCAGCTGCTGATGCGTCAGGACCGGCTTGAGGTCGGTCGACTTCTCAGCGTCGATCGCGCGGTGTGAGGCACGCACGCGTCCGGTCGGGCCGACATACACCGGTCCGCCGGGGATGATGCCGTTCTCGATCAGTTCGAGGAACATCTCCTTCTTCCCCGGGAAGACGATGTGCATCGGCACCTTGCCGTCCGGGCCGACCTTGTACACACAGGCGAACACGTCGAGATCGTCGCCTGCGTCCGTGGACATCCGCAGCCGGACGTTGCTCGGGCCCAGGAGCCGGGATTCCTCGCCGACCGACAGGGTGAACTTCGCCACCGCCTCGCTGTCGGTGGCGTCGTACGTCACCGACGCCTCCTCCGTCGGCGGCTGCTCGGTCAGGGCTCCGTTGGCGGCATCGAGGTACAGCGTCGTGGTCTCCACGCCCGGCACGGGCCAGACGTCGGACGTACGGAACTCGTCCTCTCCACCCGGGTTGATCACGGAGTATCGCACCCGCGGAGTGGTCTCCCAGCCGTTGTCGACGCCCTTGAGGAAGTGGTCGAAGAACCGGCGAAGATCCTCCACGTTCGCGGGCTCGAACAGGTCCGGCCACTCCTGGCTGTTGTGAACCCGCAGCCACTTGTCCTGCGAGCTGATCTCCTCGAACCCGGTGAAGGTGTTGCGGGTGTGGATCGGGTGCGTCCAACTGGCCACGACATACGCCGGGATGTCGATCTGGCTGAGCTTGGCGACCTTGTCATCCCAATACGCGTTCTTCGTGGGGTACTTCGTCAGCATCCCGGTGATGTCTTCGACCTGGCCCTGGCCGTAGATGAAGCCCATGATGTCGACGTCGTGGAAGAAGGGATTCGCGATGCCACCGCGGTTGATGACATCGGTGTACACGTCCGTCAAGCCCTCCCACGGTGCGATCGCCGTGAGGTGCGGGGGGCGCTCGGCGGCAGCCGCCCACTGGATCATCGCCAGCTGCGAGTTGCCGGTCATCGTGGTCTTGCCAGTCGACCAGGGCTGCTCGGCGATCCACTCGACAGTGTCGTAGACGTCCCGCCCGGAGGCAGAACCCATGAAGACCATGTCCCCCTCCGACCGGCCGGTTCCCCGGGCGTCGACGAGGACGATCGCGTAGTCGTGCGCACACCAGTAGCCGGGGTCCACGGCTTCGAAGGGCTGCAACCCGGAGAGGACCTCCGGCTTCACGCCCGTCATGGTGACGTTGAAGTTCTCCGTCCAGTATCCACCGCGCTTGTTGTACGGCGTGTAGACAAGGATCACCGGTACCGGGCCCACGCCCAGCCTCCGGTACACGTCCCCGTAGAGGACTGTGCCGTCACGCATCGGAATGGCGACATCGTCGTACACCTCGATGTCGATCGGGAGCGGGTACGCGCCTTCCTGGTTGACGCTGTCAGCGGGGATCACCCGAGTGCCGGGCTTGAGCTCGTCGATCGGAGGCACCGACTCGCTCAACGGCCTCGCAGGCTTGAAGATCACATCGATGTCAGGGCCGAAGTCGTTGAGGTTGTTCACTTCGCTTCGCTGTCCTTTCCGGTGACGACAACCGAGCTGATTGGCGCTACATCTTCGATCAGAACACACGTCACTCTTTCACGTCAACGCGGAAAAGTGACGAGTAAAGGTCGCTTAAGATCGGTGCATGCTCAAGGAAACCCCCCGCGACGAGCGCGGGATACCTGCTCCGATGGAGCTGGCCATGGACCTGCTCGGCCTGCACGTCTTCGGCTACACCAACGGCCTGCCTGCCAACATGAACCCGCTGCCGACCAGGGTCTTCCTCTCCGCGCTCGGCGGGCTCGGCGTATCCGATGCCGCCGTCCGCACCACCTTGAACCGGATGGTGGCTCGCGGAAATCTTGAGCGTCGCAAGGCGGGACGCACCAGCGCATTCATTCCGACCGGCCTAACCCTGGCGATGCTCCAACGAGGACGCGATCGCATGTTTTCAGAACGTCCGTTTGATCACGAAGGCGACGTGTGGACCATCCTGAACTGCCCCATCCCGGAAACATTGCGCAACTTGCGCTACCAACTTCAGGCACGCCTGGTGTGGTCCGGCTTCGGCATGCTCCAGCCGAACTTTTGGGTGGCTCCCGGCAGGGTCGATGTGGAGGCTCTCCTGGGGGACATCGTCCCGGAACCCGGCCTGGTGCGCGCCTTCATCGGGGCCCCCACTCCCCCTGACTCTCCCGAGCAGCTGGTCGAGGCCGGTTGGGACGTCGATGCCCTCCGTGCGGCACACCACCGTTTCGCCGCACGATGGAGTGCCGCACGCCCTCAGGCCGACGAAGCGCTATCGCAGTACCTGTTGCTCATCGACGACTGGGGACTCCTGCTGCGCACCGATCCTGGCCTCGCCGCGGCCATAAACGATCCCACTTGGCCCGCCCCGGATTCCGCACGGATCTTCCGTCAGCTCCGAGACAAGTGGGGACCCCTCGCCAGCTCAGCCATAGCGGGTCTGACAGGTTCTCCCGTTCAGGACTGACTGGCTCGAACCCAGCCGCCGCCCAACCACTGGCCCCACCAGATCTACCTCGGCTGCCGACACACCTCTTGCACTGGGCACAGCAGCTGGCACCTGTGCAAGGCGGGGCCTTCACCGACTCAATGCGAACGGAACAGCAGAACCCCGCCACAGCAGGCACAAGCCCATCAGCCCAGCCTGAGGCGAGCGCCACCGCCTGTGGTCGACCGGCGGCACCTGGGAACCTCAACTTCAGCAGGTCCAGGCCGCAGCCAACTCCGCTGGCAAGATCGGCTGGGACATCTCGGTCGACTCGACGTTCATCCGCGCGCATCAGCATGCCGACGGCCCGCACCTATGCGCCTCAGGCACTGGAATCAAAAGAGGTCGAGGGGATGAAACACCAGGACAAGACGCCGCGGCAGAGTCCGTCGCCCGCCTGGTGGAGGTGGTGCTGGGAGCGAGGGCCTGGGCCACTCGCGCAGCGGGTTCACCAGCAAGGTCCACTTGAGCGCGGACGGCCGCTGCCACACGCTGTCCCCAATCGTCGCTCCAGGGCAGCGGGCAGACTGCACCCAGTTCAAGCCGGTCCTGGGCAAGATCCGAGTGTCCAGACCCGGCCCGGGTCGGCCACTCAAGAAGCCCGACAGCCAGGCTGCCCACATACGCAAGGGCTCAGACAGTGGACGCCCACCCGGCTCCGATGAGGACCGCTGCGAGAAGCACAACATGGTCGAACGGGCGATCAACGGGCCGAAACAGTCCCGAGCGGTCGGCACCCACTCGCTACGACAAGCCCGGCAAGGTCATCCTCGCCATCGCCACCACCGCTGCCGTCGCCATCCGGCTCCGAACATGAACTCCTACGCGACCCAGCAATAGACACTCTGGTTCTGGCGCCGTGCACTGCTGACGAGGTCAGCCAGATTACTCACGATCGCTCCCGCGATCTCCGTGTCGATGGCCTCGTCGCCCTCCGCACGCAACTGAGCCCACACGGCAGCGATGTCACGCAGTCTGGAGTGTCCAGCGTCCGCGAGTACAGCGGACAGACGGGGTGACATCGCGAAGACGACGCACCCGTCATTGTCCTGACCAGCGACAATGCGAGGCTCACCGGCTTCGACGAGTTCCTCAACACTGCCGTCGGCCAGAAGACACTCCCACTCAACCACTGCGTCCTCGGAATCGAAGTTCCTGAAGGAAAGCGACTCGAATGCCCGTCCCGGCCCGGTCTGGAGGACCAGACCCGCCGACGTGTCGTCCGGTGCCACGAAGAACTTCACGCTGATGCTCATCCAGGGCATCATGCCCGACAGCCCACAACCATGATCGGCAGGGCAAGTCCCGAGCCGTGTCAGGGCCGCGGGTCCTGCCACGCGCGTGCGCGCACTATCGCCGGTCCGGTTGTCGGCTTCTCTCAGCCTTGCAGTAGCACGCCCAGCAGGCACCGTTCAATCAGGACGGCCCGGCACAACCCTTCGCAGCCGACCTCATCCGATCGTCAGGTCTTAGAGGTCCTAACAAAGGCGCTGCACATGCCGGTAGGTGATGAGGCAAGTGGCGAGGCCGAGGAAGGCCTCGTGGATGTCGTCGCGCCGTTCCCAG
>NZ_JBIVDS010000025.1:0-61316 GCF_044747265.1 Streptomyces sp. NPDC090106
CAAGCATTCACCAAGCCCGGCCCCGCGACTTCCCCGTGAACCCACGGGTCCATCCCCTGACATCAGGGCGACAGACCCGTGAGTTCCCGCCGAAGTTCCTTGAGCTATCGCAAACTTACGGGCCTCGGGTGCCTCCAGGAGCATCCTGCCTGCTCGGTCCCCGTCGCATCACTCACCGAGTCAATGTCAGTGGTAGGGGGCAAGATATGTAGTGGGGGAAGGGAGGACCTGGTGTCGTCGTCGCGTTCGGCAAGTGGAGATATAGCCGTTGCCCCGGGAGGGTGTCGCTGGTGCGGGATCGAAGCGCGGGGCCATGGGCGGCAATACGTTCCAGAGGCTGGTTGGCATGCCTGGACGGCGCCGACGCTTCAGCAGCGCAAGGAACGCATGCTGAAGCGACGCTCAGCCAAGACAATCAGGCAGCCAAGGCCTGGATCTCACTGAAGATCTTGCGCAGCTGACGCGGAACATCTTCCGTGGACTTCAGTGTGGTGACCAGGTCGTACAGCATGTCTGCTTTGCCGTTCGGGCTAGTGCTTTCGGCCTGCTCCTTGACCATCTGCAGGATGCGTGAGCTGAACTTTCCGCCTCGGTGGTCGGTGAAATCCTGGGGAGTCCAGAGCTGACCATCGGGGCGCGGCCAGTGTGTGTTAGCAGCGTGTGCCCACAATGCATCCCCAAAGAGTTCTTCGAGTTCGTTGTAGCCTTCGGCCTCGCCGACATAGGAAATCTGAGTACTGGGGTTGAGCCCCGCTCTCACGAGCCGATCTTCCTTGAAGTGCTTGTTGGTTCGGCTGTCGGCGTCCACCATGACTCGGACAGTGCGGCCATGCTTGACCAAGTAGCCTGCGAGGTGAAGGGCGCCTTCGTTATTTCCGCAAGCCCACAAAGCGATGCCGGCCGCCTGCAGCGACAGGCCTTGGGAAAGTCGAAACAGCAGGGGTACACACTGCTGCTCGGTTGGGCCTTCGACGGCCAGGAAGCAGCGCTCGTGCAGCAGCACCGAGTTCCTCAGACCGACGGCTGCAGCGACTTGGCCGAGATGGATGTCGATGCCTTCGTGGCTGTCGTCTTTGAGCCGCTCGACTTGCGTGCGGCCGGTAGTGCCGAGTCGGAGGTGGACGACGTCGGCGATATCGACCCCGTCGATGAGGTTCATCGAGTGGGTGGCGACCACGACCCGGACGTGCGGGAGCGAGCACTGCTTGCGGATGATCTCCATCACCGTGCGCTGGTGCCGGTAGTCGAGATGGGTGTCCGGCTCGTCGTAGACGACGATGGTTTGGGTGGGTTCTTGATCCTGCGGGTTCACCTCGGTTGCCAGTTCAGCGTTCTCCAGTAGATTGCTCGTCCACTCCCACACGGCCAGAGCGATACGGCGATTACTGCCTTGTCCTGAGCGTGACAGGTCAACCGGCTCGCCATCGGCCTTCGAGACCTGCAGAGGTGCGCCCTTGAAACCTCCTTTGAAAGAGACCTCAGGTTTGACCGCGACGCCGACAAACTCACCGCAGCGTTGCTGGATGTGCTGGCACAGAGAGTCAGCCTCTTTTTCGAGCCGCTGAGTAATGTCCGATTCGATTTCACGGACTTTGCCCTGCAGGTTTTCGTCCTCCAGGTGCGCCTCGTAGCAGCTGCTCAGCGCGGTGTGCACAGCGTCGTCGGGGCGCTCATCCTTGCCGCCGAAGAACAGCAGGCGCGGGAGACGGTGCTCCAGAGTCTTCGGCAACGGCAGCCAGCCGTCCACCTTCGGCGCGGTGGCCGCGTATTCCTTCAGCGCTGCCAGGAGATCGTCTTTCTTTGTGCCCGCTGGGCTGATCTCGTAGTCGGCAACCAACTGAGCGAGTGGCTCTTTGAGTAGACGGTCCAGAGAGTGCAGCCGGCTGTCAGCCGGCTGCTGTCCGAAGTACTCCAGCGAGGCTGGCTGGTCAATCGGCGACCATCGGCGGATACGTAGTGCCGCTGGCAGGTCGCTTTCGGTCTGCTCGTCAGCGTCGAGCTCGAACTCGCCTTCCACCCATGTCTCGGTACAACGGCTGCCCCTGGCGCCGCAGTTCTGCTCGTACGTGCGGTCTTCCTCGGTCAGTTTGTGTTTGCCGAGCAGAAAGGACAGAGCTGTCAGGACTGCGCTCTTGCCGCCGTCGTTGCGTCCCGCCAAGATCGTGGGGCTGCTGACCGGGATGTCTTCGACGCGGGCCAGCGAGCGGAATCCGTGAGCGGAGAAGCGGATGAGCTGCACGGTCGAGTTGCTCCGTATCTCCCCGATTCCTCAGAGGCGGGGCGCGACATGCGACTGGGTACCAGCGCCAAGAGGTGCAAGGCCGCCGGCGCAGACCGTCATATTAGAGCGTCACATGCAACGGGCGTGCACTTTGGCCCAGTTGATGACCCGGAAGAGCTACTGTCCCAGTGCCTTGGGCTAGTCGCTCTGGCCTCGCCATGATCATGTCCGAGCTGTCCGTTCGTTGCGTGAGTGACGTCGCCGTGCGCGGTCCGTCGCGACTCACCACTTCCTGCAGCGATCTGTCGGCGAATCGGCGCGGGACGCATGGACACAGCTCCTTCGTGGCGGAGACTGCTCCTGTGGCGCTCGTCGGCTCGCTGCTGGCGGGGCAGCTTCACGGTCATATGGCAGTCGCGCTCCGGGCCCTCTCGACGCACTGTGTGTGCTTCTTACGCGGCCCCTTCGTGCTTTAACTCGAACTGCCTGAGGACGTCTTGGGCGTCGGCAGAGAGCATCAGGGTGACGACTGCGGCGGAGCCAGCATCGACAGGGGTGTCGTTCAGCGCTGACCTCGCCACCCTGCCGGTTGCGGCTACGGCAGGAGTGCCGGTGGCAGGGCGGGCATCACAGAAATCTGTTCAGCCTGCGGGGACTACGAGTGGCCTGTCGATTGCGCTCCGGGCCGCCGCCCTCAGTACGCGAGAGAGGCCGAGAGCGGCCGTGCGCACGGCGGGTGCCAGGTGGGCCGGATGGAACCGGCCGAGTGGGACGGCGACCGAAAGTGCGGCCACCGCGGTCGGCCCGTCGAAGACAGGTGAAGCGATACAGCTCACGCCGATGGCGGCCTCCTGTTCCTCGTAGGCGAGTGCGGACACCTGTATCTGTTCGATGGCGGTGCGCAGCCGTGCGGGGTCGCTGACCGAATGGGCGGTGAGGCGGGGCAGGGGGGCGGCCAGCACCTCGTCTGCCAGTTCTGGGCTGGAGAACGCCAGCAACGCCTTGCCGACGCCTGTGCAGGAGAGGGGGAGGCGGCCGCCGATCCGGGATGGCAGGGCCAGGGTCTGGTGTCCGTGGATGCGTTCCACGTAGACGACCTCGTGGCCGTCCCGCACCGCGAGGTGGACCGTCTCGTGAGTGGCTTCGAATAGGTCCTGGAGGAAGGGGAGTGCTGCTTCCCGCAACGCCAGCCGCCTTGGTACCAGGGAACCCAGCTCGAAGAGTGTGCCGCCGAGTCGGTACAACTCGCCGTCGCGTTCGAGGAGGCCCAGACGCACGAGATGGTGGCACAGCCGGAAAGCGGTCGTCTTGGTCAGCTGGGTGCGCGTGACGATGTCCGCAAGGCGGAACGCTCCACCGTCTGGGCGGAAGCAGTCGAGCACGGCGGCTGCCTTGTCGAGCATGTTCCCGTGCGAGCTGTTCCGTGTCATGGAACATATTTTGCCGTCGTACTGAGCGCACGCCTATACCTCGTGGGGCGGGCGGCACGGCACCGAGATCTTCTCCGTGGCACCCCGTCACTGCCGTCCCTTGACCGGAGGTATCCCGCATGTTTACTTCGCACTGCGCTCCTCTGTCCGACGGGCGGCGATCATGACCGCACAGGAGTCCGGCGACGCGGTCGCCAAGGCCGCTGCGGTCCTTGAGGAGGCCGCCCGCAACGGTGTGCCGTGCGCCCCCGTGCGAGCGCTGCTGCCCGAGGCTGACGTGGAAGTTGCCTACGCAGTCCAACGCCTGAACATCGAGCGGGCCCTCGCCGACGGGCGCCGGCCAGTCGGCCGCAAGATCGGTCTCACCTCAGCCGTGGTGCAGCGCCAGCTCGGTGTCGATCAGCCCGACTTCGGCACGCTTTTCGCTGACATGTCGATGTCCGAGGGTCAGCCGGTCGCCCCCGGACGACTGCTGCAGCCGAAGATAGAGGCGGAAGTCGCTCTCGTTCTGGGAACGGATCTGCCCCACTGCGATCCCACGGTCGCCGATCTGCTGCGGGCCACCGCCTTCGCGCTGCCCGCGCTGGAGATCGTCGACAGTCGCATCGTGGATTGGGACATCACCATCGTCGACACGATCGCCGACAACGCCTCCTGCGGCCTGTTCGTCCTCGGCGGCACCCCCGTCCCCCTTGACCGTGTCGACCTGCGCGCGGTGACGATGAAACTGACCAAGAACGGCGAACCCGTCTCGCAGGGAACCGGCGCCGACTGTCTGGGCAGCCCTCTCACCGCTGCCTGCTGGCTCGCGTCCACCCTCGCCCACCGGGGGGACCCGTTGCAGGCGGGCGACATCTTGCTGACCGGCGCGCTGGGGCCCATGGTGCCGGCCAGTGAGGGCGACGAGTTCACTGCATACATCGAAGGGCTCGGCACCGTCACCGCCACGTTCGCCTCCCCCGCCCCGCAAGGAGCCCAAGGATGAGCACCAAGACCGCTGTGATCGGGTCAGGCAACATAGGCACCGACCTGATGATCAAGATCTTGCGCCTGTCGGAGTCACTGGAGATCGCTGCAATGGTCGGCATCGACCCGGACTCCGACGGGCTGGCCCGCGCCCGCAGGCTGAACGTCGCCACCACACACGAAGGCGTGGACGGCCTGATAGGGATGGACGAGTTCGCGGACGTGGAGATTGTCTTCGACGCCACCTCAGCCGGCGCACATCGCCGACACGACGAGATCCTGCGCTCCCAGGATCGCAGGATCGTCGACCTGACGCCCGCAGCACTCGGCCCCTACGTCGTTCCTCCGGTCAACGGCGACACACACCTCGACGCCCCCAACGTCAACATGGTCACCTGCGGCGGACAGGCCACCATCCCGATCGTGGCCGCTGTCAACGCCGTCACCTCCGTGCACTACGGGGAGATCGTCGCCTCCATCTCCTCCCGGTCGGCAGGCCCCGGAACCCGGGCCAACATCGACGAGTTCACCGAAACCACCTCGGCGGCTATCGAGAAGGTCGGCGGGGCGAGCCGAGGCAAGGCCATCATCATCCTCAATCCCGCAGAACCCCCGCTGATCATGAGGGACACCGTCCACTGCCTGGTGGGCGACTGCGACGACGCTGCGGTCACCGCCACGGTGGAAGAGATGGTGGCCCGTGTTCAGGCCTACGTTCCCGGCTACCGCCTCAAGCAGAAGGTGCAGTTCGAACGCGTTGCGGCAGATGACCCGCTGCGTGGCCTGCTCCCGGGCGCGTCACGGACGCAAGGAGCGGCGAAGGTGTCCGTCTTCCTGGAAGTCGAAGGCGCCGCACACTACCTGCCCGCTTACGCCGGCAACCTCGACATCATGACCTCGGCCGCCCTGCGCACCGCCGAGCGCATGGCCGCCCGCTCCCACACGCCGTCACGAGCGCACGGGGACAGCACCCTCACCGCGGAGGTGGCAGCCCGATGACCGCCCTGTACATCCAGGACGTGACCCTCAGAGACGGCATGCACGCCGTCCGCCACCGCTACACCGTGGAGCAGGCCAGCACCATAGCTTCCGCCCTCGACTCGGCCGGGGTCGCGGCGATCGAGGTCGCGCACGGTGACGGCCTCTCCGGCTCCAGCGTCACCTATGGCGTCGGAGCCCACACCGACTGGGAATGGATCGAGGCGGTCGTGGACGCTGTGTCCCACGCCGTGCCCACCACCCTGCTGCTGCCGGGCATCGGGACCGTGCAGGACCTGAAGCAGGCCCAATCCCTCGGCATTCGCTCGGTCCGGGTCGCCACCCACTGCACCGAAGCTGACATCTCCGCCCAGCACATCGATGCTGCCCGCAACCTCGGGATGGACGTCGCCGGGTTCCTGATGATGTCCCACATGGCGCAGCCCGGCGAGCTGGCAAAGCAGGCACAGCTGATGGAGTCCTACGGTGCCCAGTGCGTATACGTCACTGACTCCGGAGGCCGGCTCACCATGGACGGGGTGCGTGACCGAGTCCGCGCCTACCGCGAAGTACTGAGCCCGGATACCGGTCTCGGTATCCACGCCCACCACAACCTGGGCCTGGGCATTGCCAATTCCGTGGTCGCCGTGAAGAACGGTGTCACCCGTGTCGACGCCTCCCTGGCAGGCCAGGGCGCGGGCGCAGGCAACTGCCCCCTAGAAGCCTTCGTAGCGGTGGCCGACCTGATGGGCTGGGCACACGGGTGTGAGCTCTTCTCGCTGATGGACACGGCAGACGATGTCGTACGACCGTTGCAGGACCGTGAGGTCCGCGTCGACCGTGAGACCCTCACCCTCGGCTACGCGGGCGTGTACTCCAGTTTCCTGCGGCACGCCGAGACGGCAGCCCGACGCTACGGTGTCGACACCCGCGACATCCTCGTCGAGGTGGGCCGACGCGGACTGGTCGGCGGTCAGGAAGACATGATCACCGACATCGCGCTCGACCTGTCCGTAACTGGCGTGCCCAGTTAAAAGCACCTGGTGCCAATATCCTCGATCTGTGGAGACCTTTCTATGCAGCCAGTTCCTCGGTGAGGATGGCCTGGTAGCTGTGTTCGTAGTTGATCGGGCTCTTGTAGCCGCACACGCTGTGTAGCCGACGGCTGTTGGAGAGGTCGGTGATCCAGGTCGCGATCCGGATCCGGGCCTCGGTACGGGTGGCGAAGGCGTGTCGGTGGATGTACTCGACCTTCAGCACGCTGTTGAACGCCTCTCTGAAGGCGTTGTCGAAGCACGAGCCGTCCCGGCCCATGGACTGGAAGACGCCCAGCTGGCGGCAGGCCCGGCGGAACCTCCGAGAGCCGTACTTGGCGAGTTCAACCGGTTGATGCAACACCGGGTTGTGGAAGTGAGCGTAGTTGTTCTTCGAGGACTTCGGCGGGAGTCTTCCAGCCGCGGGTCCCCGCGGCCATGTGCAGGGCGGCCACGACCAATTCGGCATCATGACGGGCACCGCTCGCATACCCGATCAGACGGCAGGAGAACCGGTCGATGACCGTGGCCAGACAGAGCTTGCCCTCGCCGGTCTCGATCTCCGTCATCTCCCCGCACCAGGTCGGGTGCCTCGGCCGTGAAGTGCCGCTGCACGAAGTCCGGGGCCACCGGCCGTTTCCCCGGCCAGGTCAGCCCTCGCCTCCTGGACACCTTCCGCGCGATCAGGCCGAACTCGGACATGATCTTCGCTATGGTGTTCACCGAGACCCGTCGGCCCTGCCTCACCAGGCTGCCCCAGATCTTCGGCGAGCCGTAGGTGCCGCCGGGAGAGTCGAACTCCTCCTCCACCGCTTCGATCAGATGCTGCTGCGCAGCTCACGCCGGGTGGGTCGGCGAATGCGGTGCTTGTAGAACTACGACTCGCTCACGCCCAGAGCGCGGCAGGACACGCGGTACGAAATGCCGTGCTCGGTCCTGAAGTCGCTGATCACCCGACGACGGACGCTGGGCCCGCCACGGCTACTTCACCCACAGGACCATGGAGCGTTTGAGGACACACGCTCCATGACCATTTCCTCGTTGCCACGCTTGAGCTGGGCGTTCTCCCGCCGCAACCGCTCCCGCTCATCACTCCCACCGGCCGGCGGCTCCTGCCCGACGGGCGCGGGAGACCCAGCTCGCCAGGGTGGTCTCGTTGATCCCCAGGTTCTCGGCGACCTCCGCGATCGTCTTGCCGGTCTCCGTGACGATCCGCACGGCTCCCACAGAACTCTGGATCGAACTTCCGTCCCTTCTCCGCCATGACTCCCAACTTCCCCTGTAGCCAAGGTCTTCACGCTACGAGGGGAGGGACACAGCCCCGAGCCCCATGGACAGGGGTAAGCCCGGTTCCACGATGCACGTCCTGTCGGACGCGAACGGACT
This sequence comes from Streptomyces sp. NPDC090106, assembly GCF_044747265.1. Lineage (NCBI taxonomy): Bacteria > Bacillati > Actinomycetota > Actinomycetes > Kitasatosporales > Streptomycetaceae > Streptomyces > Streptomyces sp. NPDC090106. Next base: position 8,016 of record NZ_JBIVDS010000025.1, read on the forward strand.
GCCCCTACGCGTCGGGCTCTCCGCGGCCAACACCCACGACTGCCAGGCCCTGAAGCCGATGGTGTTCCATCTCCACATGGGACACGAATCCCACGCGGCCTATCCCAAGCCTCAACGCCGACAAGGCGTACGACGTGCCTCACCTGCGCCGATGGTTATGGGGCAAGCGCATCGGCGTCCGGATCGCCCGCAAGGGCATTGACTCCAGCGAACGACTCGGCCGACGCAGGTGGGGCATCGAGCACACTGTGTCCTGGCTGACCGGTTACTGCCGTCTCAACCACCGCGTTGAACGGAAACCAGGAAACTACCTGGCCCTTCTTGGCCGGGCATCCGCCTTCTGCTGCTACAAATGGTTCCTCAAACTGAGCGTGTAGGACACGGTCTCAGTAGGCGTCGCGGCTCAGCGCCGCCCTGAGCCGCCGGGCCTGCTTGATCAGCTGCGATGACCCCTTGCGCGCCGCCAGCTCGTCGATCTCCGGTATCGCGCCACGGGCCTCGGACCGCTCCGCGCAGTCGGCCGCCAGCGTGAGCAGAGCGCCGCCGGCGGGTGCCGATGCTCCTGCCATGAGTCCAGGAAGGGCGCCCGAGAGCACCGCCCACACCATGGCGTACGCGCCGGTGCGCGCCGCTTCCTGCAGCGCTGCCACGACCCGCTTCAGTGTGAGGCGGCGCAGGCCGGTCAGCTCGGCGATGTCCCGGCCGAGCCCTTCCGCGTCGAGTTGTCCGCGAGCAGCCAGCACGAGCATCGCGTCCACCGCGAACAGCTGCTCCTCGAAGCGTCGCGCCCCGAGCCCGTACGCCACCATCAGATGGGTCGCGGGCCCGGCCGGGCCGCCCGACTCGGCCAGCGCGGGCAGCACAGACACACCCCGACCGAGGTGGTCGTAGTCGGCCAAGGCCGAGAAGGCCGACAGCATCCGCGCCGCGATGATCTCCCGGTGCTGGGGCAGGAGGGCCAGGGCCTGTGGGGAGCACTGCCCCTCGCCCCCGCAGTTACACGGAGCGCCGATGGGGTCATGCGCGCCGAGTAGCGAGCGGAACGGCTCGGGGTAGTCCGCGTGCCCGGGAAGGGCCTCGGTGCGCACAAGCACACCGGGACGGGGGGTTCTGAGCCGCACCCGCTCGGTTTCGCGGGAGAGGGCGGGATCGGGCAGGCCATCCGCGGCGAGCCAGGCGGCCAGCCGCCGCCCCGCCGGGGAGGTGAGCCGGTCCGCCGCGGCCCGCGCTTCGAGCGGCACCTCCCGGTCCAGCCGCAGCAGCGCCTGGTTGAGGTCTGCCGGGCCCGGCTCGGTGCCCGAGTCCTCGTACACGGCGAGCCGGGCTGCCAGCTCCGACGGGTCGACGGTCCCCGTCGTCCAGGTGGGCGTGGCCAGCAGGAACGGCAAGGGGTCCCCGAGCTCCAGCCGCGCCCCGATCTCGACTGCGCGGCTGAGGCATACGGACCGGATTGCAGTGTGCGGGCACTGGTGCTCCTGGAACCGGAAACGGGGGGCGCCGAGTCCGGACTGGATGCGGAGGGTGCGCGCCTTCTCCTCCAGGGTCTCCCCCATGACCAACACGACGACGGCTTCGAGCGCTTGTGCGAAGACGTTGTCGCTCAGCCATGCGGCAGGCTGCCGGTGTGCTGCGACGACCGGCTCCAGGGCCACGCGGAGCCCCGCCATGTCGGCGTGGGCGTGGACCACGAGGCTGTTCAGCGCCCGCTCCTCCTGCGCTGGGGTGCCCTTGCCACGCAGCAGCGCGACGACCTCCTCGGCGAGCTCGACAGGGCCGAGCGGTGCGGGATCCAGGCGCTCAGGGTCCGGCACGGGCGGCAGGACGTTGCCCCCTTCGGTGGGCGACGGATCGGTCTCCTCAGCGGCTCCTGCGCCGCCGAACGCCTCGACCGCGCGTTCACGCAGGTCGGAGTGGAGCAGTTGGGTGCTGGCCGCCAGTTCGGCGAGGACGGCGTCGCTGGCGTGCTTGCGGTAGCGGACGGCCAGGGCGAGGGCCTTGTCCTGGAGGCTGTGCTCCTCGTGGCCGAAGGCTTCGACGGCCACCGGCAGTAGCTCGTCCGTCACGGACGGGTCGCGTTTGATCGCCTTGTCGAGCATGGCCAGTTGGGCCCGCACGATCTTTTTCTCGGGCCGGTAGAGGGCGGCCCTGGACGCTTCGACCAGGTGCTCGGTCTCCAGATGGCCTGCCTCGTCGAGTTTGGCCAGCGTCTCTTGGGCGCGGGTGGCCGCCAGCGAGTGTCCGCCGGAGAGCATCTGTACCCAGGTGAGGGTGTGTGCCGCCCGTTCGTCCGCAGTCAGGTCCAGGGCGGTCAGCAGGGCGAGGAAGCCCTTCACTATGCCGAGTCGACCACCGCGCAGGAGCCGCGACAGACAGCCCTCGACAAGCACCTCGCGGCTGAGCAGTCCTTCCCGGGAGAGTGCGGCGAGTGCGTCGGGCCAGCCAGGGTCGGAGTCCCAGGTGTACTGGAAGTCCGAGCCGGCCTCGTCTACCTCGAAGAGCCGGGGGACGGCCCCTTTCAGGAACGGATCGTCCCGCAGCTTCTCCTCGATCGTCTTACCCCGTTCCGGGATGTCCCTCTCCCAGCCGAGGATGAAGCCGTCGGTCATAGGCGGCTCGCAGCGCGCGAGCAGCGACAGCCGCTTGATCAGCCCGTACTCCCACCCGCCGACGGTGCGGCGCTCCGCCAGTCGGCGAGCCACCTCGGCCAGCCACTCGGGGGCGCGGTCGCCCATCACGCCGACGACCGCCTGGGGACCCTCGTGCCCGTCCCACCAAAGATCGCGGCTCGTGATCCACTGGGCCGCCGCTGCCGCGCTGGTGCAGCACCCTGCCCCGGCGAGCAGCAGGCACTGCTGCACCAGCAAGTGCTCCTTGCCGCGCCAGAGATCCGGGGTGTCCTTGCGCCACTGCTTGAGGACTGGTAACGCTTTCCGCCGTTCGGCGTCGGTCAGGGCGCCGACCAGCTTGGGGATGTCCTCAACGCGGCCCGCGCGCACCGCGTCCAGTAGGGCGCGGATGCCTTCCGCCGTCCCGTCGGGGATCCGGTAGTCGGGGAAGTCGTGGGTGAAGGTCATCGGGTGGCTCCGGTGGGGGTGTCTGCCTTGTCCTGGGCGGTGGCGGTCGTACAGGGTGCGGCCGCGCGGCGGGCGATGCGGACGGCGAGGGCGTGCTTGCACGGGCCGCGTCCGCCGCGGTATTCGGCCCACCAGCGGCAGGTGCAGGTCAGCTGCCCTTCGGCGGACCGTACCCGGTGGCTGTGGTCCTCGACGGTGACGGTGGCCGTCTCGCCGTCGAGGCGCACCGCGCCCGCGTCGACGAGGCCAAGGGCCGCGCGCAGCCGGGGGTTGTCCCGTTCGGCCCGTCCGGTGTCGTACGGCAGCTCCCGGTGGAAATACGCTGCGTCCGCCGTGTCGTAGCCGATACGCCCGGCCGTGCCGAGGCGGGTGAGCGCGGCTCGTACCCGCTGCAGGGTCAGCCCTGACTGCGCGGCGAGGTCGGCGATGTCAAGGGCGGGGTCCCAGGCGAGCAGCACGGACACCAGGTCGGCGTCCTCGGCCGACTCGTCCGTCGCCAGGGCATCGAGGACGCCGCCCTCGCCGGAGAAGCCCCGTGTCGTGTCCGGGGACAGGGTGAGGGTCAGCCGCATCCCGGGGAGTCCGATCTCCCACGCGCTCGCCACCGGGCAACTGCCCGCCGTGACGGCCGGGCCGTGGATCCGCAGCCCTGTCGCATGGCGCAGCACCCGGGCCAGTGCGGTCAGCCGCTCGGGCCCGGGCAGGCAGACCGCGCCGGGGACCGGCCGGGTGGTGGCGCGCAGCGAGTGACCCGCCGGGACCACCCAGCGCGCTCCCTTAGAGGCGCCGCGGGTGGTGCTGGGGCGTGGCAGCGCGCGGAGGAAACGCACGGCCTCGGCCGCGGGGAGTTCGGCCCGCAGGTCGAAGCCGGAGGCGATCACCTGGGTCTCGGCGAAGCCGCGCAGCCAGCGCTCGGGCAGCGGCACCTTCTTCTCCACCACCGGCCCGTCGAAGGTGGTGACGGTCATCTCGTCTGGCCCGACCTCCAGACGCAGCGGATCGCTCGCGCCCACCCGAGTCAGGGCATCCCGCAGCGGGATGTTCACGTCGACGTTGGTCGTGCCGTGCCCGATATCGCCGCCCTCGATGGCGGCGCCCAGCATGTCGAGCCGTGCGTACACCCCGCAACAAGCGGAGAACGACTCGAACCTCAGCCGGTCCCCGTTCCCGGTGATGACCGGGTCGGGCCAGTGGTCGAGCTGCGGCTGGTAGTAGCGGGCGGCGGCGATGTCCGCGACGCACAGCAGTCCCGCGGCAGCGGCCTGGGGGTGGTTCAGGAAGCCGCTGAAGAACCGCGGATGAGCTTCCCGTCCGGCCGGGGTGGCACCGCCGGAGGTCTCCAAACCGATGCTCCGTCCCTCTGCCGTGCACCGCACGGCAGAGGGACGGAGATAGGTGTACGTCTGCGCCGTTCTCGTCATGGCCGAGATGCTATGGGCCACCACTGACACTTGGCCAAGGTGCGCGCCAGGTCGGACATCAGCATGTCGAAGACCTCGATCGCCTCGTCCACGGCCCTGTTCCGCAACAGGGTCTGCCGCGCGATCGGGTGACATCACCCGATCGCGCGGCAGACCCAACTGGGTTGATTCCAGTGGTACTTGAGCCTGTCAGCCGCCCAGGCCACGATCGAACACGCAGTGGACGGAGGAGCCAATGGCGCAGCTGTTGTACGGCTCCGGCTACACGGCTGGGCTGCGGCTGTCTGCAGGATGGCGGAGCGGAGGAGGAACACTCTCGAGCAACTCGCATAAGGGCCGTCCGGAGGCCCACTGGCTGAGCCGGTCACGGTCTACGAGGTGAACGCCAAGCCTTCGCGCATGAGGGCGTGCCTTGCTGGTGAACCGCCCATTAGTCACAATGACGGCGAACGTGGCCCCGTGAACCTCGCTGGCCGTTCCCTTCAGCTCCCGGACGACACGGACACCTATCGCGTCGCCACGACTTCCGTCGCGGCGGTGTTTACACTGCACAGCCCAAATGCGACGGTCGATGTCGACGGCGCGGACGTCACAGCCATCGTCGCCAGTGCCTCCGACTCGTTCCGCGGCAAGGCCATCGCGGCGCAACAGGTCCCGAACAGCGAACTCGAACTCCTCGTGGTTGAGTCCATCGAGGTCGTCAATCGACCTCTCCAGCTGTGGGTGGTCCTCATGGGCGGCATCCCACTTGTTGCGGTCGACACGCTTCTGCATCCACACGGCGTACAAAAGGAGAACGGGCACCGCGACAAGGTCGACCACCGCCGGGTAAGGCGAGGGCCACCAGCCTGTCCATCGCCCCGCCAGCAGGCCGAACGCGCACAAGGTCAACCCGACCAGACACCACCCCGAGACCCGATACACCAGCCGCCAGGCCACCATCCGGACATGGCGCACGAGATCGACCGTCCCGCGCTGCTTCGCCGGGCCGTGGTTGCTGGACCGAGCCAGACGGAAAGGGGAGAGATGAAGGGCATCGAGTCTGTTGAAAAGACGACTGCATCGCACTTGCACCCGCCAGGACACACCTGCCCGCTGTTCTCCCGCACGATGCGGCCGCGAGATCCGGGTCCGGCTGCCGACGCGTTGCTCCACAAGCGGCTCCCCTCCTACAGCGGACAGCGCGATCCGCACAACGATGACAGCACGCGGCACTGACACAGCGTCATAGAGCACCAGCGCTGCCGATCTGATTCAGTCATCACGTGATACGCAAGACAGCAGTGGTCTGTGTGATTCGCTTCAACCAGTCAGAATCAGCTGAGCTTGTGCTTTATCCAGTTCGGCGTGGGGTGGTGCGGATTTTGTGGTGAGTGGGTCGGCGGTGGAGTTTGCCGGTGACCAGGAGGAGGCCCACGTCGTAGCGTTCGGCGGGGCGGCGGTTCTTCGAGCCGGGTGGGCGGCCGGGACCGGGTCTGGAGGGTTTGGGCACTCTGGCCGGGGTTGAGATCTTGGCGTGCAGGTGTCGGAACCCCCGGCGGACCCGGGCGGGGGTGAGTCTGTTCGAAGGGACGGGCCGTTCCCAGGGACGTCGCAGGTCAACGGCGAGGGGGCGGGCGAGGCGGAGCTGGTTGTAGGCGGCGATGATCAGCCAGGTCCAGTTGTCGGCCGCTTCGGGGTCGCGCAGTTTCGGGGCGGTCCAGCCGAGGGTCTGTTTGGTCATTCTGAAGAAGTGCTCGATGTCGAACCTCCGCAGGAACGCCTGCCAGGCCAGGTCGATGTCCGCCGGGGTGGCGGTGGGCTGTGACCACCACAGCCACAGGGGCTTGGGGTCACCGCCGCTGGGCAGGTGATCGACCTGGAGGCGGATGACGGTGCCCTCGATGCCGGGAAGCCTGCCGGGATGGTCCCGCCAGGCGGCACGCCCTTGGAGTTCGGGGTGGAGCCGGTCCCAGCCCTGGGCGTGGGCGGTGCCGTAGCGGGTGGTGACGGTCTTCGTCTTTGCGTCGGGGGTTCCCCAGGTCCTGGCGTCCTTGAAGATGAACTCGCTGCCGTGCCGGGGCGGATGGCCGCCGCGGGGATGGTCCCGGTAGTACTCCTGGCGGGAGGGCGCCGGACGGCGCATGACCCGGTCCGAGCGCAGGCGTCCGAGGAGTTCGACGGGCAGGTCGTCCAGCAGGTGGGTCAGGCGCATCACGTCGTAGCCGGCGTCGAGCACGATCCACACGAGCGGGTCGCCCGGACGCCACTGGCCCTCTGCGACCAGGCACCCGACCAGGTCCCGGATCTGGCGGGCGGTCACGGCGGCGAGGTCATCGCCCGGACGCAGGCGTACGGCGTCCAGCGGCGCGGTCCACGAGGAGCGGCCCGTCTCCAGGGCGACGATCCACGAAACGGGCCAGCCCGGGATCATCAGGTGCTTGTTCTCGCCCCGGCCGTACGTGTGGCAGAACGAGCGGGCGTCGCTGGTGGCGGCGTCGGGCCGCAGCCACGGGGAGACGTCCACCGCCAGGACCAGCCGTCCGTCGGCCGCCCGCGGCAACTCCACCGAGGCCAGCATCCGCCGCAGCCGGACGGCATCGATTCGGCCCCGGTTGAGACTTCCGTACAGTGCGCCGTGCCCTCGCCGGTGCTCAGGCGCCAGCGCCAGGCCCACCAGCGTCTTCACCGGCCCGTCCGCGCACAGCAGCGCATCGGTCAGCTCGAACAGTGCGTCCTCCCGTCCGGTCAGGCAGTCGTAGAAGTCCGCCCGAAAGCGGGAGAGTTGTCCCATCGGGTCCTGCGGGACCCCCGCGCACGGCACACTCATCCCACGGCCTTCCTGCTGAGCGGTGTATCTGTGACGGAGCACAGCATCAGTGGAAGGCCGTTCCCGCGTGCCCTGAACTGGGCAAACCCCACTCACGTGTGAACACGCACGAAGCCCGATGGATAAACCACAAGCTGAGCTTGTTCTTTAACTTCGGGGCCCTCTTGTCAGTGCCTGGTTCTATCCTCCGCTGAACGTCACGGATGGACTGGGAGTCAGGCTGTGCAGATCGCAGGGGTAGACCTCTATGTGAATCACCCGGTGATGGCGCTCGGTTCGACCGAGTGGATCCCCACGACGCTGGCCCTCGCCGGCGCTCCTGCCGCTGCGTGCGATACGCACGTCATCGTTCGGGTGCAGGCCCAGGTCGTGCTGGTCAAGGTTCGAATCTTCAAAGATCACGGTGATGAGGATGATCGCGGAACTGACAGAGAGCCTCTGACCACCGTGTTCGACGGGCATCTTCTGTTGAGTGACGGTCGGCTCATAGTGGGGGATGTCGTTGGAGAGAGCCGATTCACCACTTCTCTGCTCGGGAAGCCGGGTAGGCGACGGGTTCGGGTTTCGGTTGACGATCCGCAGGGACGGGCTCGCGCCGTTGACGTCGTTATCAGCGCCGCGACAGCGTAACGGAGCCTCGTATCAGCCCGAACGATCTTCGAACTAGGTGACTCACGTGTGGATTCACCGGACGTGGGGGCGGCCTTCGTCTGATTCTGTGCTCCGACCAAGGTGCACATGACCAGGACGAAGGCCGTGAGGGTGAGTCTGCTGCCTGATGCCGTCCGGAGGGAAGCGTTCGCGGAAGCGTCACGCTTCCCTACGTTGTTCTGCGGGACGCGGTGAGTTGTTCGAGCTGGTGGACGCCATGCTATGCGCGGACGCAGCGGTGAAAACGCCGGTGGACCTGACGTTGCTACCCGAGCATCGACGTGGCCACGGAGCGATGTACGGCGGCCTGAACCACGGCAGGATCGACGCCGATCAGCTGCGGATGGCGCTGGCCGGGCTGCCGCTCCCGCGGTTCGACGGGAGGCGGTTGGTCCTGGCGGTCGATGTGTCACCTTGGCTCCGTTCGGATGCTCCGTGCTCGGCGGACCGGCTGTTCTGCCATGTCTACGGCCGGGCGAAGTCCGCCTCCCAGTTCATCCCGGGCTGGCCGTACTCCTTCGTCGCCGTCCTCGAACCCGGAGCCACCTCGTGGACGTCGATCCTTGACGTGGTCCGGCTCGGGCCCGAAGATGACGCAACCGCCGTCACCGCCACCCAGCTGCGGGCCGCGAGCAGCCAGCTCAGGCTGAATCCCTCCAGGCCTGGGCATGCAGCCGAAGTTCCATCGCGTCGCCTGACCAGCGCCCGGTCGACGACAAGCGGAAAGGGCTTCGGTCATGGGTTCGATGCTGCAGGGCGCCGGACTCGTCGACGGAGCCGACGTTGGACACGAGTGATTCCGGTTCATCTGGTGTGAGGGGTTGAGGCTGGCCTTGGCATCAGCGTAGAGGCAGGGACCGCTTCTTTCAGTCTGCTGGCGATGGTCGCTGCTTCGGTGGTGAACGCGCGGTCGGCTTGGTCGAGAGCCTGGTCCAGGACGGTGCGGTGGGGTCTGCTGCAGGGTTGGGTGACAGGGTTGACCTGCCCCATCTCTGAGGTTCCAGTTCTGGTGGCTAACTGACAGCCCTTCACGGAAGGCTGACAGTCATGCCTCGTCCATATCCTCCGGAGTTCCGGGCGCGCGCCATCGCGCTGATCCGCGCCGGCAAGCAGGCCAGACAGACAGCGCTCGAGCTCGGCATCCATCCCGTCACGTTGTCGAAGTGGTTGCGGCAGAACGACATCGACAACGGGCGGCGACCGGGCACGCCCTCGAGCGAGTCTGCCGAGTTGCGGGCCGCCCGCCGACGGATCCGTGAGCTGGAATCCGAGCTGGCGATCGTCCGGCAGGCGGCGAAGTTCCTCGGCGAGGACAGCCCCGCCCAAAAGGCTCTACCCGGTGATCGACCGACTCGCTGATGCCGGGGCACCGGTCGACAGGTGCTGCCGGATCCTCGGGGTCGCCCGGCAGAACTACTACAAGCACAAGCGCACCCCGACCACCCCGCGGCAGCTGCGGCGGGACTGGCTGACCGGGCTGATCCGGGAGGTTCACGTCGCTTCACGCGGCACCTACGGCTACCGCCGCATCCACGCCGAGTGCGGGACATGCAGGCTCTACATCTCAGCGCGGGGTGCGGGCATGCTCTACGTCCCACTCGGATCTGCCGACGGCCGGGCATCCGCCAGATCCGCGTCTCCTGCCACGATGACCCTGCCGAACAGCCACACCAGACGTATTGCCCGCGCAGCGCCAAGCGCCATGGCCAACTCAGCAAGCCAGTGAACCCCGCCCGTATCCCTCTCCGTGATGTCCAGAACCGTGGCCAACAGGCAGAGCCCGGAGACCACCAGAGTCGCACCCAGGATGCTCACCCAGTTCCGTCTGAACTGCGGGCCCTGCATCGGATGCGTGCGCAGTGTCCGCATCCGCTGTCCGGTGGACGCGGCGTATTGCGCTATCGCCGCAGTGATAAAGCTGCCGACGATGGCTGCGACGGTCGCCGTCGCGGTGTAGACGTTGACGCGCTGCTCCCGCTCCGGCCAACCCAGCACATCGCCTCTGCCGGTGATCAGCACAACACCCAGATGCGCGCCGGTGATTACGAACGCGACAGCCCAGTCCAGGCGTGGCCGCCCCACCCATCGGACCCACAGCCAGTCCAGCACCGCTGACTCACCCCCTGAGCTGCCGCTCAGGCTAGCGGTCGGTACTGACAGGCTTCCTGCAACGCCTGCGCATGCGTACGGGCGGCGGCGAATACAGCGTTGACAGCGAACTGCAGGTCCACCGACCGCCCATCAGTGAACGCAACCGGCACATCGCACTGGGCGGTGATGCGGTGCTCCAGAAAGTCGAGCGGCTCATACTCCAGGGACTGTCGGTGCGGGTCACGGATCGCGACCTGCCCGTTGACGGAGCGCACGACACCTGACTCGTCCATCCATTCGTCGAGGTCGGGGATGAACTGCAGGACATCGCTGCGCAGTTGGGTCGCAGCTCGGTTTCTGCGAACCATGCTCAGACGCCCTCCGCGCCTGGGGACCCGCAGGCTGAGAGTGATGGCTGTGTCGGGGTGGCGCTGCCCGAAACTGCGGAGCGAATGCCCCAGCTCGGATTGTGCGCTCAGCGCCCCGACGCTGTCCGCCGGAGCACCGTCCAACTGCACGGTCAGCTCTGACACTGCTTCTATACGGTTCAGTTTTTCTCGGGCCCGCGCATGGATGACCGGCTTCAAAGCCACCTCACCCCACGGGAGTCCAACGCTGTTCAGCCACTTGGTAATGGCGCTGACCCTCGGTGCGGAGAAGCCACCGTGCAGGGTGCCGATGACGTTCCCGTACGGCAGGAAGCACAGGGTCGTCACATGTACGACGTCCGTCCCGGCCGCGAGCCGCAACGCTTCAATGGTGCCGTTGCTGCGGTCGAGCTGGTGAGGCACCTCTCCAGTGATCTTGGCGAGGAGGAGATGATCCTCCGTGGTGGCCGCGTCGACGGCCCCGATCAGCCGATCCTCACCGCTCTGCACAATGCGTTCGTCAGGCCGTGCGGCCGAGATACGGTCGAGGAAGCCCCGCCAGTCCTGGGGCTCCATGCGTGGCTGGTGGTTCTTGGCCTCGACGATCTCGAAGAAGAACACTGTGCGCTTGCGCATCGTTCCGGCCATATCGCCTCCCCCCTACTGCTGGCATGGCCCACGTGATCGTAGGCAGATTTGCCGAGGATCACCGAGCACCTGCCACAGATGGCTGAAAGTTACAGCCCGAGATGCGCCAACTACCCTGCGCTCAAGGGGAGTTTTACGCCTCTGGTCTTGCACACCGACTCCGATCTGGCAATGTGATCGATCATCAGATTAGTTTCGAGAAGCCGTGATTCTCCGCCGCAGGCCAGTAGCACCGGCACACGTCGTACCGACGAGCGGAGCCGGCTGCGAAAGGTGCGTGAGCGGCGGTGGCGGCAGTAGGCGGCCCGGCGACCCCCAAGCCCGGCCAGCACCAGCCGAAGCGCTGGTACCAAACCCGGCCCTCCCCCTTTCCGTGGGAACAGGCTGCGCTCGACCACATCAAGCAGCGGATGCCGATCACCGCCCCGCACTACTCGTGGTCGACCTTCTCCTTCACTGCCATGAGCGGCCGCATCAATGAGTGCGACCTGCTCATCGCCGTGCCCCGGGGCCTGTATCTGGTCGAGCTGAAGGGGCACCCCGGCCGGGTCGCCAACAGCGGTGACACGTGGAGCTTCCATGCCCCCGACGGCCGGATCCGTACCATCCGCAACCCTCTGCATCTCGCCAACCTCAAGTCCAAGGAACTTAAATCCCGGCTCCAGGAAGCGGCCCGTGAGCTCTACCCGAGCCTGCGCGTACCCCGTATCGACCCCGCCATCTTCCTCTCCGACCCTCTGCTCCAAAGCGAACTGGACACGGTCCAACGCACCCATGTGTACGGACGTGACGGCGTTCAGAGCGGGCTCCCGGGAATCTGGGACGAGTTCCTCAGCCTGCCGCCGGAGCGCGAGAACTGGCGGATCAGAGAGGACTTCACCCGGCACCTGCCCGAGCTGATGAAGAAGATCGGGGTGCGGGCATCGACCGCTCACCTGGACTTCGGCGATGGCTGGAAGCTCTCCTCTCGCCCACTGGACGCGGGCCCCACCTGGGAGGACCGACTCGCCGAACGCAAGGAGATGATCCACGAGGAGGGCCGGGTCCGGATCTACCTGGTCGAGCAGCAGGCGAGCGAAGAGAAGCGGCGTTCTACGAGCCGTGCCGCCGAGCGTGAGTACCAGGTGCTCCAGGGCATCACTCACCGAGGTATCGCCCAGGCCGTGGCCCTGCGCCAACATCAGGGCGGTCCTGCGATTCTCTTCCGTCACCGGGAAAGCGATCTGCGGCTGGACAACTACCTTGCCGTGTACGGCGCCAAACTGACCGAAGCCGTACGCCGTGACATGGTGCGCCAACTCGCCGAGGCCGTCCGCTACGCCCACCGCCGCTCGCTGTACCACCGTGCGCTGGCGGCCCGTTCGGTGTACGTCAGCGCACGCGAGAACGGCAGCAACCCCGTTCTGCGAATCATCGACTGGCAGGCGTCCGCCCGCGACTTCGACACCACCTCGCTGCGCTCGCTGGGCGAGAGTTCCTTCACTGGGGAGCACATCGAGGATGCCGCCCAGTGCTACCTCGCGCCCGAGACCGACGCCGACTACCCGGACCCGGTGGATCTCGATGTCTTCGGCATCGGGGCGGTGGCGCATCACATCCTGACCGGGATGCCTCCCGCCGAGACCCGTACCGCGCTCAAGGAGCGACTCACGGCCGACGGCGGACTGCACATGTATGCGGTCAGCGACGCCATGGACGCCGGACTCGACGAGCTGGTGTACGCATCCACCCGGGCCTCCGTCGACGACCGGCTGGACTCGGCCGACGCCTTCCTCATGCAACTCGATGATGCCGAACAGGCCAGCGCCGCCCAGGCCGTCGCCGTGGAGGCTGACCCTCTCACCGCCACCCCTGGTCAGGCCGTCGACGGTGATTGGACCGTCGAGCGAGTGCTCGGCTCGGGCGCCACGGCACGTGCGCTGTATGTGACACGAGTTACCGAGGACGAGCGCGGTACAAGGACGGCGGAGGAGCGGGTCCTCAAGGTCGCCCTGGACGCGGACAAGAACGAGCGTCTCGCCTCCGAGGCCGCAGCCCTGCAACAGATCAGCAGCGGACGCATCGTCAAACTGTACGAAGGCCCTCGCACCATTGGCGGCCGGACCGTCCTCGCTCTGGAGTACGCGGGCCCCGAAACACTCGGCCAGCGGCTGGCCAGCCACGGGCAGCTGGGCTACGAGGAGCTGGCGTCCTTCGGTGAGGACCTTTTCACCGCACTGGACGACCTCGCGGCCAGAGGTATGCGGCACCGCGACCTCAAACCCTCCAATCTCGGGATCAAGGTCCGGGACGACGACGAGCAACAGCTGGTGCTGTTCGACTTCTCCCTGGCCAATGTCTCCGACCGGGACATCAAGGCGGGCACCCGCGGCTATCTCGATCCGTTCCTGGGCGATGCACGGCGTCCTGTTTACGACGACTACGCGGAGCGGTACGCCGCCGCCATCGTCCTGCACGAGATGGCCGCCGCCGAGCGCCCCCTATGGGGCAATGGCGCGGACGATCCGCTCACGGCCCTGAAAGACGAGCTTCCGCTGCTCGCCGCCGACGCCTTCGTGGGGGTCCTGAGGCCGGGCCTCGAAGCCTTCTTCGAGCGGGCCCTGCACCGGGACGTCAACCGCAGGTTCGAGTCACTGCGGCAAATGCGGGACACCTGGCGGGCGATCTTCACCGAGGCCGACCGCACCCAGCCTCCGCCGACCACCGACACCGTCTCGCTACTGGGGGTCGGCGGGCTGCCGGAGGGTCTCTCCGAGGACGACATCCGGGATCTGTATGCGGAGAGGGCGAAGCTTGGAACGACACTCCGGGATGCAGGGCTGACCGAGCGGGCGGCGGCTGTGGCTGAGGAACTCGGCGCAGTGACAGTCCGCGAGCTACTGGATGTGCCGTTGCCCCGTTTCCGGGGCAAGCGTGGGATTGGCGCGGTCGTCAAGAAGGAGCTCAACCGACGGCACCGTCAGTGGACGTCTGCCCTGCGGCCGAGGAAGCCCAAGGCCGTGGCCGCGCCGGTACCGCCCACGGTGCCGGCGACGGATGACATGCTCGGCGCTGAGCATGAGGCTCGGCAGAATGTGGAAAGGCTCGCCGCGCTCCTCAGCCCGGTACTGGTCGGCCGCAAGGGCAACAAGCGGCCGCAGGTAGTCGCGGCATGGCTCGGGCTCGATGGGAGGTCGGAGTCTGGCGCCTGGCCGACCAACCGGCAGGTCTCGGAATCGGTCAAAGCCTCCGAGTACACGGTCTCCAGACACCTCGGCTCGGCGATCGGCGAGTGGGCCACCGCGGAATGGATGACCCTCCTTTGCGGCGAGTTGGTGGAAGCCGTCCAGGATGCAGGACGCGTGATGACCGCCCGCGAACTGGCGCGGGTACTCAGCGCGGGTCATGGCTCCGAGAGCGAATCCACCGAGGGCACGGAGGCCGCCGCCCTCGCCGTCGTGCGAGCCGCTGTCGCCGCCGAGACCCTGCTCACAGGCCGCGACGAGGACCATGAGCCCCGGCTCGCGCAGATGCGGCGGCGGGGGCGGCTGATCGTAGCCTTGGAGTCGCTGGACGGATCCGACGATCCGACTTCCGATGAACTTGCCGCGTACGCCATAGAGTTGGGCGAGGCGGCCGAGAAGATCGCCGCCACTACACCGCTGCCGGACCGCGCCGCGACGCTCCGCGACCTGCGTGCGGTGCGCACACCGGAAGGCATGGACCCGCTCCCGGATGCCCGGCTCGTTACCCTGGCCGCAGCGACCTCGGTAGGAGCCGCGGCCTCGCCCCGGCTTGAGCTGTACCCCCGGACATTGGAGCTGTGGCGCGCCCTTCAGATCTCGCAGGCCGCGGCGGGTGTACGGCGCGAGGTCGGCATCAGCCTGGAGGGGCTGCTGGCTCGGTTGCGTTCCCGCTTCCCCGAGATGGTGCTGGGCAAGCCCACGTACATCGAGGTCGAGGACGCGCTCAAGAAGGCCGGCTTCCCGCTGACGTACGAGACAACCGAGGCGCGCTTCAAGCCTCCGGTGCCGGTCTCAGCGGCGACCGCCAGCAGCTGGCTGTACTCCTCCACCGGCACGGTGACCGGAGCCTCTCGCGCGCTGGCGGCGAGAGCCGCCGCTGGGCGCGAGCCGTCCGTGTTGCTCGCCGCGAAGCTCGACTCCGCAGTACGGGAGGGGGGGTTCCTCGCGCTGAACGTCCACGTCAAGCATTTGCGGGGTGAGACGGGTTCGGTTGCAGACGCGGTGGCGGAGGCATTCCCGATCATTCCCGTGAGCCTGGCGCGGGTCTTCCTGGAGGAGTTCCGGGCGCTGGCGGGTGAACACGGCACGGACTGGTCCAAGGTGCTGGGTGCGGACACCCGGTACACAAGGAGTGGCGAACTCCCCGGAGGGCTGAGGTCGTTCGTGGTTCGAGTCTGGCCACGCGTCGCTGCGCGGCTGGAGGAGGCGGCTTCACGGGAGCCGGGGACGGTGCTTTTCGTACACGCGTCTGGGCTGCTCTCGCACTACTACGAGGCGGGTGGGCACGACCTGCTCGTCGGCTTGCAATCCGGGGCGCGCAAGCCTGGCGGGCGGCCGCACGGACTGTGGTTACTCACGCCTTCACACAATCCGCAGGCCGGACCTGAACTGGACGGGCGCACAGTAGAGATAACCGGCGGCGACGCGGAACGCGTCGTGCTGACCGAGGGCTTCCTGAAGGACTTGGCCGCGGTCTCGGCCGCACATCGAGAGGGTTTGGGGCAGTGAACGCGCGCGGTAGTGGTCAGGATGGATTACTGAAGGACCTCCGCAAGCGGGTCGCGCTCTTGGAGGACGACTTGCGGGCACGCAGCGACTCGGTGGAGGAGTACCGGGACCGGCTCACAGACGAATACACTCGCGCCTTCGCAGCGGGGCGTACGGCGGCCGTGTACCAAACATGGCGCGACGAGCGGGTCACGCAGGTGGCGGCGGCGTGGGTGCTGGGGTGCGTCTTCGTGCGGTTCTGCGAGGACAACAGGCTGATCGCGCGTCCGTGGTTGGCAGGTATCGGTGAGCGCCTGAAGGACGCGGAAGACCACGACACGGCTTTCTTCGCTGCGCACCCGGAGAAGAACGACCGCGACTGGATAGTCGAAGCGTTCGACCACCTAGCCGGAACGAACCCGACGGTTGCGGGACTCTTCGACCGCTTGCACAATCCTTTGTGGGAGATCGCGCCTTCATATGAGGCGGCAACGGCCCTATTGAGGTTCTGGCGGCGCGTCGGCTCAGACGGCGAGATCGTTCATTCGTTCGTGGACGACGACTTGGACACTCGCTTCCTGGGAGATCTGTACCAGGACCTAAGCGAGCACGCGAGGAAGACGTACGCACTGCTACAGACGCCGGTGTTCGTGGAGGAGTTCATCCTCGACCTGACGCTGGAGCCAGCGGTGGAGGAGTTCGGCCTGGAACCGGTCGTCCCGATCCACGAGGCGGACGGGACCGTGCGCGAACTCCCTGCGGGGCTCCGCACGATCGACCCGGCATGCGGGTCGGGACACTTCCTGCTGGGGATGTTTGAGCGACTGCTGGCGAAGTGGCGCGAGGCAGACAAGGTAGCGGGAGACTGGACACTAATCAGGCGGGCCTTGGACGCGGTGCACGGGTGCGACAAGAACCCGTTCGCGGTGGCGATTGCACGATTTCGGCTGCTGGTGGCTGTGCTGAAGGCGGCGGAGAAGTCGAGGCTGGATGCGCTGGGTGAATTCCCAATCAATATTGCGGTGGGCGACTCGCTGCTGCACGGGCGGGACGCTGGCGTTGTGGGCGACGACCTGTTTTCCAGCCGTAAGCAGTTCCTATACCGGACCGAGGACATCAATGAATTCGTGCGGAACTGTGATCTTCTAGGCAAGAGCTCGTATCATGCGGTGGTCGGCAACCCGCCTTATATTACAGTAAAGGACAAACAGGAGAACCGGAACTACAGGGATGCGTACGACACCTGCGGTGGGACATACGCACTTTCGGTCCCGTTCGCTCAGCGGATTTTCGAGCTGGCCGTGCGCGCGAGTGGATCGGAGCGTAGGGCGGGATTCACGGGCCAGATCACGGCGAACTCCTTCATGAAAAGGGAGTTTGGCAGAAAATTGATCGACTGGTTCCACCAGAAGGTCGACCTCACGCATGTAATTGACACGTCTGGGTCCTACATCCCAGGGCATGGGACACCGACAGTCATCCTGGCCGGCCGAAACCGCTTGGCCTATCAGGACGACTTGGTCAGGGCAGTTCTAGGGATCCGCGGCGAACCGTCACAGCCAGGCAATGCCAAGGACGGTCTCGTCTGGCGAGCCATCACTGAGCAGCTCGATCGACCTGGTAGCGAGAGCGAATGGGTCTCGTCGACCGACTGTTCGCGCAGCCAGCTCGCAGAGTTTCCGTGGTCTCTAAACGGCGGGGGAGCTGGGGAGCTCGCCGAACGAGTCGAGTCAGGGCGACAAAAGCTGGGATCCAGAACCGTCAGCATCGGTCGAACCACAGCAACTGGTGCTGACGATGCCTTCTTCCTTCCAGACCTCAACACCGCGCACCGACTCAGAGATCAGTCGGCGACACGAACTCTTGTTACAGGCGATGCCGTACGAGACTTCCGATTCACGAACTATGTAACAGTGCGCAATCCTTATTCAGGTCCAGAAAATCGGCAGATCATCGCTTCGAATCACCACCTCGCAACGCACAGCTTATGGCCGTTCCGTACGCAACTCGCTCAGCGCGTCATCTTCGGCAAGACGGTAATTGAGAACAACTATCCGTGGTACTGCCACCTTGAAAATTATTCGAGCAAACTCACTACCGCGAATGGGCTCGCCTTCGCCTTCGTCTCCACACACAATCACTTCACACTCGATACCGATGCGCGTTTATTTAACCGCACTGCGCCAGTAATTAAACTGCCGGAGGGATCTAGTGAGGGCGCACATCTCGCATTACTTGGCGTGCTCAACTCATCGACTGCATGTTTCTGGCTCAAGCACGTCAGTCACGACAAGGGGAGTCAGGGCGTCAATGAGGGGTTCAAATCCCAGGAATGGGAGCGCTTCTACGAGTTCACAGGCACCAAGCTACAGGACTTCCCTCTACC
Organism: Streptomyces sp. NPDC090106; assembly: GCF_044747265.1. Lineage (NCBI taxonomy): Bacteria > Bacillati > Actinomycetota > Actinomycetes > Kitasatosporales > Streptomycetaceae > Streptomyces > Streptomyces sp. NPDC090106. Next base: position 26,176 of record NZ_JBIVDS010000025.1, read on the forward strand.
CACTCATCTTCCCCTCCACCTTGGCCGCACGCTCGACTCCCTCGCGCAAGAGTTGGCCACGCACGAGCCCTCAGCGATTTGCACCGTCGGGTCGCCAACCCGGGCGCGCCTCGACGACGCACGCGAAGCCTGGTCTCGCACCCACCAGCGGATGGTCGCCCTGCAAGAGGAATTGGACTGGGAGGTCTACCACTCCTACGAACTACTCACCGATGCCGAGAAAACTCGGCTGACCGATCCCTCCCCCGCAGCCGCCACCACCCCCCAAGTCAAACTCGGTCAGCGGGCGTTCGAGATCGTGCTGGCGCGCAAGCAAGCCGCCGGGGATTTGGAGACCGCCTGGTTCACGCGGCACGGATCCACACCCATCACCGAGATCCCGGCCTACTGGCCCGACTGGTACCGAGACATAGTGCAAGCCCGCATCGACACGATCGCCGCACGCCGCGATCTCGCCCTCATCGAGCGCCCCGAGTGCAAGCGCCGCTGGGCTTCCGACCCCTGGGAGAAGCGGGAGATGGACGCTCTGCGGACTTGGCTCCTGGACCGGTGCGAGGACAGGTCTCTCTGGTTCCATATCCTCAACGACTTCGAACAACCCCGCGCCCTCACCGTCGGCCAGCTCGCAGACGAACTTGAAAGGCGCCCGGACGCGGACGCGATCCTTAACACCGCATCGCTCTATGCCGTCCATCTCGGCAAGCCGAACCTCTCCCTCGCCCAGGTCCTCCAAGATGTGGTCGACGCCGAGTATGTGCCCTATCTCGCCGCGTACCGCTACAGGGACACCGGACTTCGCAAGCGCTCGCAGTGGGAGGACGTCTGGGACAGGCAGCGTAAGGAGGACCGCACTGGCGAGCGCCTCCATATCGCCGTACCTCCCAAGTACACCGCCGCGGACTTCGTCAAGCAGTCCTACTGGTCGAACCGTGGAAAGCTGGACGTCCCTAAGGAACGCTTCGTGTCCTACCCGGACGCGAACCCGGATTCCGACCCGACCCTCCTCCTTGGCTGGGCCGGCTGGGACCAACGCGACCAGGCAACCGCCCTGCTGAACATCGTCGCCGAGCGCCGCAAACAGCAGGACTGGCCCGCCGAACGTCTCGTACCACTGCTCGCCGGAATCGCGGAACTGATGCCGTGGCTACGGCAGTGGTTCGGCGAGGTGGACGAGGAGTGGGGCGAGGAATCGGCCGCCGAGGAGTTCCAGAGCTTCCTGGACGGGGAGTTGGCACGCGAAGAGCTGACCCCGGCCGCACTCACCGACTGGCGTCCGGCGAAGAAGACCCGGGCGCGCACGGCAATCGCAACAGCGAAGACAACGGCAACGAGGGCCACGAAGAAGGCGGCGGAAGACGATGAGTAGCAGCAGCGGCGACCTTTACCTCCGGGACGTTTTGGACCTGCCAGAGTCCGTCCTTGCCGGGTCGTTCAAGGTTGAGCTGTCCGGCGGCTTCGATGAGACCGCCGAGCGTGTACGCGAGTATGTGGTCACTCCGCAGTTGGAGCAGTCACTCCGTCGGGCGCTGAAGATCGTACAGGTGTCCGTGCAGACCGGGTCGTCCAATGCGGCATACCTGCACGGCTCGTTCGGCTCCGGTAAGAGCCACTTCATGACCGTGCTGCACGCACTCCTGTCCAACGACCCGGCCGCCCGCGCCAAGCCCACACTCCAGCCGATCATCGCGGACCACGACACGTGGCTGCGGGACCGTAAGTTCCTGATGGTGCCGTTCCACCTCGTCGGAGCGACGGACCTCGACTCGGCGATCCTCGGCGGCTACGTCGGCACGGTTCGGCGGATGCACCCGGAGTCGCCTGTGCCGCCGGTCTACCGGGCGGACGCGATGTTCGACGACGCCCGCCGCCAGCGGGAATTCTTCGCAGACGACACGCAGTTCGTACGCTGGCTCGGCAACCCCGCGCTGCCGGAGGAAACGAACACCGCCCCACAGCAAGCCGACGACGAAAACGACCTGGAGGACCTCGACGTCAAGGAGGCCCCAAAGGTCTGGACGCCCGCCCTCCTCGACCTGGCCTTAGCCTCCGCCCCCGGCGAACAGGTCCGCGACTGGCTGGCGTCCGCACTGCTCTCCGGCCCATACTCCTCGTACTCCCGTGGCGCGCTCGGCGCGAAGAACGCCTTCCTGCCCCTCGAAAACGGCCTGGACATCATCAGTCGGCACGCCAAGTCCCTTGGCTATGACGGGCTGATCCTCTTCCTCGACGAGCTGATCCTCTGGCTCCAGGCTCATCTGCGCGAGCGGACCTTCGTCAATGACGAGGTCAACAAGCTGGTCAAACTGATTGAGTCCAGTACAGGTGGCCGCGCTCTGCCGGTCGTCTCCTTCATTTCCCGCCAGCGCGACCTGTCCGAGCTGATCGGCTCGGACGCGGTTGGCGCGGAGGCCAAGAATCTGGAGCAGCAGGTCAAGTACCTGGCGGGCCGTATCGACCCGATCAGTCTGGAAGACCGTAACCTCCCGGAGATCATCAAGGAGCGGGTCCTCAAGCCGAAGGACGATGCAGCCAAGGCCGCTCTCGAAGCTGCTTTCGCCCGGGTCGAGACGTCCAACCAGTCGGTACGCGATGTGCTCCTCGACGCCAACGGCGCTACTCACGCCGACTGGGCCGACTTCAAGGCGCTTTACCCGGTCTCGCCCGTCCTCCTCAATGTCCTGGTCGCGCTCTCCGGCGCTCTCCAGCGCGAGCGCACCGGCCTCAAGCTGCTCCAGCAGATGCTCTATAAGCGGCGCGAAGACATGAAGGTCGGCGAGCTGATCCCGTTGGGCGACCTGTGGGATGTCCTAGCCGAAGGGATGGGCGAGGCGTTCACGGACCGGCTGCGCAGCGAGGCGGAGGCGGCAACTCGCTTCCACGGCAAGGTGAAGGAGCACCTGCTGCAGAAGTACGGCTCTCCGGACGACACCAAGTTCAAGGCCGACGAGCGGTTCGTCAAGACGATGCTGCTCGCCTATCTCGCCCCGGAGGTGCCGGCCCTCGCCCGGCTGACAGGGCCGCGACTTTCCGCGCTCAACCACGGCTCGATCCGCTCCCGCACCGGGCAGGAGGACCGGATCGTGGTCAAGCGGATGCAGGAGCTCCAGGCGCAGTTCCCCGGCGAGCTGCGCAGTGACGGCAACGACGTGGATCCGGTGTTCACTCTGCATCTGTCCGACCTTGATGTGGAGCCGATCCTGGACAGCGTCGGTGAGAAGGACACTCTCGGCGCGCGCAAGCGGTGGGTGCAGGAGTGGTTGTGGCGGGAGCTGGTGATCGCCGACAACGGCACGCTCGTCGCCGACCGCGAGGTCGTCTGGCACGGCACTCGGCGGATGGCCGAGTTCGTATTCGAGAACGTACGCGATACGCAGATCCTCCCCGACACGCAGTTCGAGCCGTCCGCGCCGGACCGGATCCGTTTCGTCATCGACTATCCCTTCGACGAGGATGACAAGGGCCTGCCCAGCGCTGACGAGAACCGGGTCTTCCGGTTGCAGCGGGAGAAGCCGGACGCGCCAACCGTTGTGTGGCTACCGTCTTTCCTCTCTACTCAGCGGGGGACCCAGCTCGGCCGGCTCCTGAAGATCAACTACTTGCTGGAGCGCGACCGGTTGAAGGACTTCGCGACCCATCTGTCTTCCGATGACCAGGTGCGCGTCAAGCATCAGTTGGAGGCGCAGCGCGAGACTCTCGTCTCGCAACTGGGGCAGGTGCTGCACCAGGCGTACGGGATCGCCAAGGCCAACGAGACCGATCTCGGCGCCCAGGTCACCGAGGGCAAGCACGTCCACTCGCTGTATGCCGGACACGCTCCGCAGCTCCAGGGCGGCGGTGCCTTCAAGTACAACCTGCTGAAGCTCGCCGACGGACTGCTGGACGCGATGTATCCCAAGCACCCGAACTTCGACCGCCAGGAGAGCCGCAAACCGGTCACTCCCGCGAAGTTCAAGATGGCGTACGGGTGGATCGCAAAGGCTATGTACGACGGCTCGCGCCGGGTCGTGGTGGACAGCCGCGAACTGACCGATGTGGCACGGATCGTGCATCCCCTCGAGTTGGGCGAGGTGCACGACGGACCGCTGAACGTCTCCACAGACTGGCGCCGCTACATCGACCAGCAAGCGGCCAAGCACGGCGCGAAGGGCGACTTCCCGGTCGAGGACATCCGCACCTGGATCGCCGAACTCGGCTGGACGGGCCTTGACAAGCTAGTCTCGAACCTGGTGATCGCGACGTACGCACTGCTCTCCGACCGCTCCTGGATCTACCGTGGCAAGGCCGAACAGGCCCCCGCACTCGACCAGTTCGGCCCCGGATGGTCACTACGGGCGCAGGAGCGGCCCAGCGAGGAAGAGTTCACAGCGGCGCACACGCGGGCCGCCGCACTGTTCGGCACGAGCGTGCCGCAGGTGCTGTTCACCAGGAACGTCAACGCGCTCGCGGAGGATGTTCGTGCAAAGGCCGAGGAACGCGAGGCTGCCGTCAATGGGCTGCGGCGCGCACTGACCCGGTACCGAAGTGCCCTCGGCATCAGTGGCGAGGCACTGAGCGCACGCGAGCAGTCAGTGCGAGACGCTGCCGATCTGCTGGCGCGGATCAAACAGAACCTGGAGGCGACACCACTCGCACGGAACCTGGCGGCTGCGACATATCTGAGCACCGATGTGGTGCTGGCCAAGACGATGTCCTCGGCACAGCGGGTGCTGGAGGCGCTGGAGCGTACCGACTGGGATCTCATCGACAGCGTACGCAAGTACACCGGGCGCGGGGACGGTCTCGCCGACCGGTCCGGACAGTTTCTCGCTGAGATAGCAGACGCGGCAGGGACCGACGAGTTCGACACAGATCTGGCCCCGGTGCTGAACAGTGCGCGCGGCCAGGCCGTGGCTCTGATCAACGAGGCAGCGCGACTCAGCACGGTGACACCCGTGGCACCCATCGCACCCCCGCCGCCCCTGCCTGCCGAGTCGGAGGCGACCGTCCCCCCTGCCCAGGCCAAGGACGACAGCCCGACCACGAAGGGTCAGTCGCCTCTGCCGTCCACTCCGACCGCCACCCGGCGGTCTCGGCGGGTGAAGGCCACGGACAGCGAAAGTGTCCTGGAAACCGCACTCAGCAGGGCTCTGGCCGACGTACAGGGCGAGATCCGGGACTATGCGACCGCGCACCCGGGCGTCGAGATCGAGATCAACTGGCAGGTGCTGCACGCAAGTCAGGACGACAGCGCGAGCGTGCCGGGCGGCGAGGACTGATGGGAGCCACAGTGCCCGAACTCGACCAGCGGGTCGTCACCGGGCTACTCACTACGCGTCTGGCCCGCACGAGAGGCCGGCGGCTCGTGCTGGTCCACGGGAAGTACGCGCCCGACGGGCCCGAGGAGTTCACCGTGCCGACCGGCGATGGTGAACGGCGCAGGGTTCGGGTAACGCACACGACTTCGGTACTCGGCCTCACCGATGCCTGGCAGGCTCATATGGCCACCGAGGGCGCGGACCTGCTCGTGGTCACCACTGATGTGCATGGTGACCGGCTCGGCCTCGATCTGCTGGGCGAGATGGTGCGCTCGCAGATCATCGCCGTCGACGAGGCCGACATCGTCAAGCAGCTCTTCGGCGCCGCCGATCTCGACCCGCGGATGCGACGGGACCCTTGGCTGTGGCTACCCGGCGCGCTGATCATCGCCGAACCGGTGAGCGGCTGGCCGCAGCACGGAGCCGTGCTCACTCTGGACGCGGCGATGCGAGCACTCGTCGGGGTGCGGTTCGGGCTCGAAGGCCTCTTCGAGGGCGGGGCGTCGGTGGATGTCGATGCGCTGCTGGCCTGGTCCCGTACGCCCGGCGGTCCGGAGCGCTTCGCCGCGCTGCCCGAAGCCGAGCAGCAAGGCATCACCGACTGGCTGGCGCAGAGCGCGGGCGAGGCTGCCCCTGTGCTGTTGCGGCTCGCGCTCAGGGGACGGGGGACCGAGGCCACCGCGCTCGGTGTTCTGGCGTCGGTCATGACCGGAAAATCCGCGTCGGCCGACGCGGCCGTCGCACTGGGTACGGTCTTCGGCATGGCCGGCTCCCGGCCCTCCGAACTGCGCGCCTATGCACGGGCGGTGGAAGGCACGCTGACCCGCTGGATCGGTGAGGCGGCGGGGCGCGGGCCACAGAGCGTCGATGCCCGACAGCGGGTTCTCGACGTACTGCTCCAGGCCGACGAGCTGGCAGGCCGCGCCCACCTGACATCTGCGCTCGCCGACAACCCGTTTCTTCCCTCCGGGTTCCAGGCACGGCTGCATCGGCTGGCCGAGGCGCTTACCGAAGGATCGGAGGAGGCACAGGCAGCCTGGGACCACGTACAGGAGCATCACCTCGCCGCCGTCTTCTATCCGAAGCAGGTGGAGCTGGCACGCATGGCGGTACGGCTCAGGTATTGGCTGGACGCGCCTGAGCCGGTGGTGTCCTCAGTCGACCAGGCCGTGCACACACACGTCGCCGACTGGGGGTGGGTGGACCGGGCGCTGGCCCAGCTGTGGGTGGGTGACGCCGAGGCCGAGCCTGCTCTCGTCGAGGCGTACCGCACCGTGCACGACGCGGCTCGGCAGCGGCGAGCGGAGCTCGACGAAGCCTTCGCGGCCGAGCTCGGGCCGTGGGCGCAGCACGCCAGTGCTGCGCAGCCCGGTGGAGCGCTACTCATCGAGGATGTAATGCGGACTGTCGCCCTGCCTCTGGCGGCCGAGCGGCCGCCGCTGGTGCTCGTCCTGGACGGGATGAGCAGCGCGGTCGCGGCTCAGCTCGGCGAAGAACTTACAGGTGTGGGGCGGTGGCGGGAACTGTCCGGCGGGGGGCGGCGGGCAGCAGCGGTCGCGACGATTCCGTCGGTGACGTTGCTCAGTAGGGCCACACTCTTGTGCGGACGTCCGGTGTCGGGGGGGCAGAGCGTGGAGAAGGAGGGATTCGCCGCCTTCTGGCAGGAGAACGCGCACGTTGCAGCCCTGTTCCACAAGAGCGAGATCGCCGGACCTGCGGGGCACCTGCTCGATCAGCGGCTGGTCGCGGCGATCGCATCGGATGCTGTGGTCGGTGTCGTTCTGAACACCATCGAAGAGAGCCTCGGTCACGGCCAAGGAAGTTCACTCGCCGACTGGGCTGTAAACCGAGTGAAGTACCTCCCCGAAATACTCAACTCCGCGCGTGGGCAAGGGCGTCCGGTGGTGCTGGTGTCCGGTCACGGTCATGTGCTGGACCGGCAAGGGCCCGAGGTGAGGCCGGTGGCCGCTGAGGGCGTTGAGTCGGCCCGCTGGCGTACGGGGACGACGGCAGGTGAGGGCGAAGTCGTGTTGGACGGACCGCGCGTGCTGGAGAACGGCGGCCGCGTCACCGTGCCCTGGTCGGAAGAGATCCGCTATACCCCGCGCAGAGCCGGGTACCACGGCGGTGCGGCGCTCGCCGAGATGACGGTGCCGGTGCTGGTGCTGGCGCCGTCTGCCGACCTCGCGCCCGTGGGGTGGGCCGAGCTGCCGCGCGAGTCGGTACAACCGCCGTGGTGGGAGCCAGAGCCCGCGCTAACGCCGGCGACAGCCCCCGCACCAACGAAACCTGCCAAGCCCGTCAAGAAAACGTCGTCAGCCAAGCCGAAGGCCCGGCCGCAGGAGGGTGAGCTCTTCACCGACGACGCGGTCCCGGTTCCCGTGGCCAAGACAGAGCCCGCCGAGCCGGCTCCGCTCACACTCGGCCGCCAGGTCGTCGACACCAAGCTCTACGAGCAGCAGGGTAAGTTCGTCCGCAAAACCCCTGACCGCAAGGTGGTGGCCACCGTCATCGACGCACTCGACGCTGCGGGCGGCACGCTCTCGCTCGCGGCGGTCGCCGCGGCCGCTGTCGCTTCGGGCGGCCGCACGCACACTCGTCCCGAGGGCTTCGTCACCGTTCTGACCCGGCTGCTGAACATCGAAGGCTACGAGGTCATCAGCCTGATCGACTCCCGGACCCGGGTCCGGCTCAACCGCGACACACTGCGCGAGCAATTCGAACTGCCCAAGGGGAGCGCATGAGCGCCGCACCCGTGAGCGCGGCCCGCCGACGCGAGGTCATTGACGCGCTGCGGCGCGGGACCGTACCCCAGTCTGGCCTCGATCTGTTCGCAGTCGGCCTGGAACGCTTCAGGCCCGCGCTGGACGAGCGGATCGCCACGATCACGACAGGCGGCGCGGCATTCCACGCAATCCGCGGCGAGTACGGGTCCGGCAAGACCTTCTTCGCCCGCTGGCTCGCCGAACGGGCAAAGCGGGCGGGGCTCGCCACCGCCGAGATCCAGATCTCGGAGACAGAGACGCCCCTTCACAAGCTGGAGACGGTCTACCGGCGGCTCACCGAACGGCTGACCACCGCGACCGAACCAGCCAGCGCCCTGCGCTCGGTAATCGACGGATGGTTCTACACCCTTGAGGAAGAGGTTAACGAGGCACAGCCCGAACTCGCCGAAGACAGCGAGGCGTTGGAGGCTGCCGTCGAAGCCCTCACGGAAGAGCGGCTGCGTGCCGTCGCCCAGACCACCCCCGCCTTCTCCGCCGCACTGCGCGGCTACCGCAAGGCCACCCTGGACGGAGACGCGGCGACTGCGGAGGCTGTCATCGCCTGGCTCGGCGGCCAGAAGTCGGTCGCCGCTTCCGCGCGGCGCACAGCCGGCGTACGCGGAGACCTCGACCACTTCGCGGCACTCGGCTTCCTCCAGGGGCTGCTCACCGTGCTGAAGGACTGCGGGCATCCCGGACTTCTGGTGGTCCTCGACGAGATCGAGACCCTGCAGCGGGTGCGGGGAGATGTGCGGGAGAAGGGGCTGAACGCCCTGAGGCAGCTACTCGACGAGATCGACGCAGGCCGCTTCCCCGGGCTCTTCCTGGTGATCACCGGCACCCCTGCCTTCTACGACGGGCAGCAGGGCATACAGCGGTTGCCCCCGCTCGCCCAGCGACTGGCCACCGACTTCTCCACCGACCCGCGCTTCGACTCACCGCGCGCAGTGCAGCTGCGCCTGACCGGTTTCGACCTCCAACGACTGGGTGAACTCGGGCGGTCTGTAAGAAACTTGTATTCAGGAGCGGCCCGGAATCCTGAGCGTGTCGCCTCACTCGTCGACGATGCGTACGTGGCGGAGCTGGCCGCCGCGATGACGGGAAGGCTCGGCGGGCGGGCCGGGATCGCCCCGCGGCTGTTCCTTCGCAAGCTCGTCGCGGACGTACTGGACCGGGTGGACGAGTTCGAGGACTTCGACCCACGTAAGCACTACGCGCTGACGCTGAACGCCGATGAGCTGAGCGAGGTCGAGCGCAACGCGGCGGCGGACAACGCCGACGAGGTCGAGCTGGAGCTGCCGTGACGGGCGCCCCCGAGCCATTGGACCGGTTGCACCCCGGACTGGTCCACCACATCGTCAACACCCTGGGATGGCCCGGGCTTCGCCCGCTTCAGGAAGAGTCGATCGAACCGCTGCTGGACGGCTCGGATGCCGTACTCCTCGCTCCGACCGCAGGCGGCAAGACCGAGGCCGCGTCGTTTCCTCTGTTGTCGAAGATGGCGGCGGAGAACTGGACAGGAACGTCCGTCCTGTACGTCTGTCCTCTCAAGGCCCTGCTGAACAATCTTCTGCCACGTCTGGAGACGTACACCTCCTGGCTGGGACGGACCGCTGCCTTGTGGCACGGAGATGTCTCACAGCCGCGTCGCAAGAAGATCCTGCGCGACCGGCCGGATGTACTGCTGACCACGCCCGAGTCTCTGGAGGCGATGCTGGTCAGCACGAACGTCGACCATCGGGCCTTCTTCTCCGGGCTGCGGGCGATCGTGGTGGACGAGGTGCATGCCTTTGCAGGGGACGATCGGGGCTGGCACTTGCTGGCCGTGCTCGAACGGCTGGAACGGGTCGTCGGGCGCCCGGTGCAGCGGATCGGGCTCTCCGCGACGGTGGGCAACCCGGAGCAGCTGCTCACCTGGCTGCAAGGCTCGGGAAGCGGGAAGCGCGCGGCGCGGGTCGTCGCCCCTCATCTGCGCGAGGTAAAACCCGTACTGCCACCACCCGGCGACATCCAGCTCGACTATGTGGCGTCGCTGCAGAATGCGGTCACGGTGATCGCCGCCCTGCACCGCGGCGAAAAACGACTGGTGTTCTGTGAATCGCGCCGTCAGGTCGAAAAGCTCGGCGAAGGCCTGCGGGCGAAGGGTGTGACCACGTTCTTGTCACACGCGTCATTGTCGGTGGATGAGCGGCGGCGAGCGGAAGAGGCGTTCGCCGAAGCACGTGACTGCGTGATCGTCTCCACCAGCACACTGGAACTCGGCATCGACGTAGGCGACTTGGACCGTGTCATCCAGATCGACGCGCCCGGCACCGTAGCCTCCTTCCTCCAGCGCCTCGGCCGCACCGGCCGCCGGCCCAGCTCCACCCGCAACTGCCTCTTCCTCACCGTCGACGAGGACGGCCTGCTCAGTGCGGCAGCCCTGCTCCTGCTGTGGTCGCGCGGCTGGGTGGAACCTGTCCTAGCCCCGCCCGAGCCCCGGCATATCGTCGCCCAGCAGGTACTGGCCCTCTGCCTGCAGGAACACCGGGTCGGAGACCGGCTCTGGCAGGAATGGTGGGGTGGGCTCGGCCCCTTCGGTCCCTCGGCAGAACCCATCGTGCGTCACCTGCTCGACGAGGGGTATCTGGAACGGGACGGAGGCATGTTGTTCATTGGTCCCGAGGCCGAACGCCGCTTCGGTTACCGGCATTTCATGGATCTCACCGCGGTCTTCACCGCTCCCCCGGAATTCGCGGTCCTGTCGGGCCGTAGCGAAATTGGCACGACCAATCCCGCATTGCTCACCGAAGAGGTGCCGGGCCCAAGACGCTTGCTCCTCGCCGGGCGGAGCTGGCAGGTGACCTACATCGACTGGTCCCGCCGCCGATGCTTCGTCGAACCGGTCGAGAGCGGCGGCAAGGCACGGTGGGGTGGAGTGGGCTCGGGCCGAAGCGCCTCGTACGAGCTGACCCGCGCTGCACGGGAGGTACTGCTCGGCGCCGATCCGCCGGTTTCCGTCACCCGACGCGCGGAGGCCGCGCTGGCCCAGGCCCGTGAAGGCAGCGCGGAGCTGGTTCAGCCCGACGGGACAGTGATCGTACGAGGCGGACGTGACACCAATGTGCGCTGGTGGACGTGGGCTGGCTACCGGGCGAACGCCACCCTCGCCGCCACGCTCACCACGGTCGCCGATCCGCTCCAGCGGCCCACCGACTCCTGCATCAGGCTCCGCGAGGACGTGACGCCCTCGGAATGGAAGAAGGCCACTACGGAAGCCGCCGATCAGCTGTGCCTTCCCTCAGTGGACTCCCGCGCGGTGAACGGCCTGAAGTTCAGTGCCGCACTGCCACCTCGCCTTGCGGAAGCGACGCTTGCCGCACGCTTGGCAGATCTCCAAGGTGCTGCCGATACATTGCGTGAGAAGTCCGCCTTCAGTAAACCTCGCGGGTAGTAGTCCGCGCTTGTTCATGGACACAAGAATCTCAAGTTCGTGTAGCCCGGGGGAATCGCATCCTCGGGCTACACGAACCTTTTACGAGTTGGTGCGTGATAGCGGGTGGGCATGCTCTGCTGGTGAGAGGCATGGTCGAGCGGTCGGTACTGGTGCATCCGTTGTTCACGGGCATCTCGACGGGGCATCTGGCCTCTTTGATTGAGGAGTTGGCCCGTCCGTGGGTTGTTGCGGCCGAGGGCCGCAGGGTGCGGGTTCGGGGCGGAGTCCGCAAACGTGCGCCAGGTGCGGGTGCCCGGTATCGGCTGGTGTTCGTGGACCGGCTGGTGGTCACGCTGATTCACCTGCGGCATGACTTGCCGCATGCAGTCCTGGGCGTGCTGTTCGGTGTCGATCGCTCGACGGTCACCCGGGCTGTCGGTGAAGTTCGGCGGTTGCTGGCGGAGCGGGGATTCGCTGTTCCGGATCGTTCTGGCCTGCGGCTTCGCACGTTGGAGGACGTGTTCGCCTATGCCCAGGCCGAGGGTGTCGAGCTGCGGCTGGACGCCACCGAGATCCAGGTCCGCCGGCCGGTGGCGGGCCGCGGCGGCAGGCGGGCGTTCGTCTCGGGCAAGAAGAAGCAGAACACGATGAAGGCCACCGTCATCGCAGACCATCGAGGTCGCACTCTGTGGACGGACGGGCTGCGGCCGGGACGGATGCACGATGCGACCGCGGCTCGCGCTGCCGGTATCACCAGCTGCTTCGAACACTTCGACCTGGTTGAGGTGTTACTCGACGACGGGTACCTGGGCCTGAGCCGTGACCATCCAGGACAAGCCATCACCCCGCCCAGGAAGCCACGGCCCGGAGCACTGCCCGGCAGAGTCGAGCAGTGGGAAACCGAACGTCACGGCCACTCTTCCGACCGCATCACTGTCGAACACGCCCTGGCCGATCACAAGCGCTGGAAACAACTGATGCGCTGGACCCATCGCCGCGACCGTCTGCCCGACACTTACCGGGCCATCGCCGGCCTCGTCTCCGACCGCACCGTCACCGCCTGAAACAGGCCTCGACCAGGCCAGACACGGCCCACCCGCTATCACGCACCAACTCGTTAGACGCCATTTCAGTTGGTGAGTCTGCGGTGGCATATGAGGGTCGCGGCGATGGCCGTGAAGGCCAGGAAGTGTTCCGGTTTGCGCTCGTAGCGACGGTGGAGGCGTCGGCAGCCGGCCAGCCAGGAGACGGTTCGTTCCACGACCCAGCGATGTCTGCCCAGGCGTTGGGATGACTCGATGCCTTTGCGGGCAATGCGGTGCCGGATGCCGCGGGAGGACAGCCATTGCCGCAGGTGTCGGTAGTCGTAGCCCTTGTCTGCGTGCAGTTTGCCGGGCCGTCGGCGTCGCGGGCCGCGGCGTGAGCGGATGGGCGGGATACCGCGGACGAGCGGGACGAGGGCCTGGCTGTCGTGGAGGTTCGCGGCGGAGATGCCGATCGACAGCGGCAGGCCCCCGCGGTCGACGATGAGGTGGATTTTCGATCCCTTCTTGCCTCGGTCGGTCGGATTCGGTCCTGTCAGATGCCCCCTTTGAGAGCCCGGACGCTGACGGAGTCGATCGCACAACGCGACCAGTCCAGCCCACCCTGGGAGCCGAGTTCGTCCAGGACCAGGCGGTGGAGTCTGGCCCACACCCTGGCCTCCGTCCACTCGGTGAATCGACGGAAGGCGGTCACACCCGACAGTCCGAATCCCGGCGGCAGCTGGTTCCACGTGCAGCCCGAGGTGGCCACGAAGATGATCGCCGCCAGTACTTCGCGGTCACCTCGCCGACGGTGCCCTCCGCCCTGCGGGCGTTCCGGCGCCGGCGGAACCACTCGCTGGAACAACTCCCACAGGTCTTCCGGCGCCAACCGTTCGACGAGCGCAGCAGTCATCACCCCAGACTGCCGCAAGATCACACCAAGTGAAATGGCGTCCCAGGTCGTGCTGCTGCCCCCGTCGCTGGACGACTGGCTGCCCCAAAACCACCTCGCCCGGTTCGTCGCCGACCTGGTCGACGACGTGCTGGACCTGACGGCGATCCGGGCCGACTACACCGACAAGCGCGGCTACCCGCCCTACGACCCGCGGCTGCTGATCTACGGCTACACCACCGGCGTCCGCTCCTCGCGGGCGATCGAGCGCAGCAGGCCGTGGGCTACGACCCGAAGACCCGCACGGTGAACTACACCAAGGGCACCCAGGTCGGCGACGGATCCATTGTGAACGGCAAGCCGAAGACAACGAAGCTGCCCAAGATCGTCTACGACTGGATGGCCAAGGACCTCGGCTACCAAGGCACTCGGTGGCTTACCGAACCGCAGTACAAGACGTGGATCAGGATGGCGGACCAGGATCAGGCCAAGGCCCAGATCTCGTTCTTCAACGCGTGTTTGCAGAGTGGTAGCGCGAAGGACTGTATGAGCAAGGCCAAGAACATCAAGATCGAGGAGGAAGAAGACGACGACCACTTGTTCCTGAGCGACGACGTCGCGGACACGATGAGCATCGCCGCCGGCGGCCTGGGCATCGCGGCGGCATGCATGGGGCCGACGCCTGCTGGTGCCGCCGTGGGCGTCGTGGCTGCCGCTGTTGGCCTCGTACGGGCGATCGACACCTGTGGCGCCGACCCGATCAGCCTGGGCTGCGGTGCTGCTCTCGTAGGTATCGCGGGTGGCATCATCCCCTTGGCCAAGAGCGGCGACCTCGTGACAGGCGCCACCTGGATCGGCAGCAAGACGGCTGCGGCCGGGCGGGCGATCGGGAACGGGGCGCGCGTCGCCTGGCGAGGCGTCAAGAGCTGGTTCAACTGACAGGCACAATGGCCTGTCGCTCTCCCGGGCCCCAGTTGGGGCCCGGGAAGAACGACGCGGGAACGGAATGAGGCAATGATGGGTCTGGAACGGATCACTCCTTGGTGGGACCGCAGAATGGTGGCAGGTATCGGCGTCGTAGCTGTTGCGGCTGCGGGCGTCGCGGGCATCCGCTCGCTGTCCGAGCCGAGCGTGTTGAAGGTGTCGGCGATCATCAGTCTGCTCTCTGTGATGATCTGGATCGCTCGTTCTCAGCTGGTGCCGTCCGTGTCCGCAAGCGAGTCCGTCCTGGTGGTCCGCAACCGTTTCGACACTTACGAGATCCCCTGGCAGATGCTGAAAGCCATCGACTGGGAACCCCGAACAGGCGTGCTCTCCCTCGACCTGGCCGATGGCCGGCGCGTGCGCGTGAACGCGTTCAGCCGTTGGCCGTCTTTCGGCCGTCACCGGAAGGTGATCGCGATACTGGAGCAGGGACGCAGCCAGGCGGAAAGGCGCCCACCTGCGGACATCCGCGAGACCGAGGCCTCGGGGATCCCGGGAATGGTTGAGTTCTTCCTTCTCATCCCGTTCGCGGTCACCTTGGTGGCACTTGTGGTCGCGGGCATCATGGTGCTTTTGTGACGCATCTGCGTTGAACGAGGGACCCCGCACCACCGACCCCTGACGGTCAGAGCTGATGCGACTCAGGTCTGGCACTGCCCACGGGCCGGTAGGACCATTTTCTATTGGCGCCGATATGACGGCACGCCAAAAACGACGCCACAAAAACCCCCGTAGTCACATAGCCCGACGCCAGCAAGAACCCAGGCTCCGTGCCTGGCGATCAGTTCTACTCCGGCCTCGTCGATGCCTTCGCCGCCTGGATGCAACCGTGAACACAGGGCCGCACCCCACCGTGGAGCAACTGCGCCCGCGGGCGCCACTGAAGTCACATGAGTCCTGATTCTTGAGCGAGCCCACAGACCTGCCGTTCAGCACGTCCTCAGTCAGCGCCGCTTCGGAGGAGGCCCTGTGTGTCGTCCTGCCGTGTTCGAGCACTGCCCGGAGCTGCAGCGAACCCACGGTCTGGTGCGTCAGTTCGCCGCCATGCTCGAAAGTCGCGATGCCACCCCGCTGCCCGATTGGCTCGATCACCTCGCGGCCTCCCGTCTTCCCGCACTGGCCAGCCTGGCCAGTGCGCTCCGCGAGGACCAGGCGGCTGTTGTGCAGGGCATCACCACCCCGTTCAACTCCGGTGTCAACGAGGGCCGAATCACCGACCTGAAGCTCCAGAAGCGGCTGATGGCTGGACGCGCGGGCGTCCCGCTGCTCCGCCACCGCGTCATCCTCATGGCCCTGCTCCGACGCCGCCACTTGTGACGGAACGTTACCGGCGCACGGTGGCACACCCCTGCTTCATGGAAATCTTGCCTGGGCCAGAAAAGTCCGTACGCCGACATCGTTCGGCCATCCCGACTGGCCCGGCGGCTGGATAGGCTTCGACCTCTACAAGAAAAAGGGGAGGATGAAGCTCGAGATCCGTGGCCACCTCGGCGGATTCGCCGCAATCGGCGCCACTGCCGGAATCGTGCCCGCATTGTTCTCTGGGAAGTAGCCAAAACCGGCTACTGGAACGATTTGGCGAACAACCTTCGCAAAGCCATCATGAAGGCTTGACGGCTGCGGTTCGCTGAACTGCCGAGAAAAATAGAAGGGGCCGGTCCGGTGATAACATACTGCCGTGCCGGAACGGCCCCTTCAGGAAGGCGTATGGAAATGAAGTCTCCCCGAGGTCAACTCACCTTGAGGAATGTGGGAATCGCCTATGCTGGCACCGTTTTCCTGCTGGGCCTCGTCCGGTTCCTGACCCAAGCAGGCGGATACTCCGCCTCCGCCTCCGCGGCGCTCTACCTGGCGTCGTTCCCGGGCAGCGTACTGCTCGTGGCGGTCATCATGGTCAGCCCTCTCTCCCTGCTCCTCGGCGACCCGAACACGGTCTCCCCCTGGGCCAACCTCTACGTCATGGTCATCACCAGTGCTGGAGCCATCCTGAACGTGCTGCTGGCAAAGGGTGCACTGGAACTCGGACGGCGTTTCTGTTCCTCCAGGAAGGGTCAAAAGGTGCCGAGCGCTTCCTGAAATCTTTCTGCTCCGTACCGCGACGACTGCGGTACGGAGCAGGCCCCAGACATTCCTGTGATGGAAATGCGCCTGGGGGGTCGTTGATCAATTGGTCAAGTTAGTGTCCTTCTCTTTAGAACTCCTAACGGAATGACTCTTTGGGGTTGGGTGCCCAACGTAATTTGCTGTCGGGGAGCATGGGGCGATGAACGTTGAGCGGCCGCTGCCGCGCGAGGTGAAGGTCATCGATTCGGCCTCGCTGTTCCGGCTGGAGGAGCGGGCGGAAGTCCTCTGCCTGAGCCAGCGATTGGATCCAACGTGGGTGCGGGCGAATGTGGCGCCCGACGGCACCCACTATCTGTGGCCGGCCCTGTGGCACATCCTGTCCCACCGCCCTGACGTTCCCGATCACGTGCGGTGGGAACTGCTGATCGCTCTGCGTACGGGAGACCGCGTGGTGAGCTGGTTGGACGTCACCCCCGACGACTTCGTCCCGCTGCCGAAGGTGACCTCACGCGAAGAGGGAATGCAGGTCAGACAGCTTCTTGACCAAGCTCCGTCGGTCCGGGAATGGCTACTGGGAGAGGGCCAGGGATCGGGTCGGCTGTGACAGGCGTCGCCAGCAGATGAGTACGCATCCCAGGGTGAGGAAGACACCTCACGTTGCTATGCCGTCAAGTTCGAGGGATGAGGCCTCCGTTCACGGCACGGCCGAAGAGCCGCTGATGCCATTCGTTGGCGTCCGGTCCGGGGTCGGTGGTCAGGACAGGGTTCGGGCCGGTCTCGATGAGGTGGAGGAGCGTCCAAGCGACGCCGTAGCAGTCGTCCGGACCGAAGCAGGTGACGAGCGCCCGGGCTTCCTCCCCCGTGACCGGCTTCGGGATCGCTTCGAGCTGCTCGATGCGCCTGTCGATCTCTTCTTCGCTCGCGTCCCAGTCAGGGAGCGGGCCGTCGGCGACGAATGCCTGGACTTGAGGTCTCATGTTCGAATAGTCGGTTGCTGTCGGCCTCCCGGGCAAGATGCGGGTGCGCCCGGCGCCTGACAAGGCACGATAGGCGTCATGGAATCCGATCTGCCGACCGTGAACGTGCGGCTGTGGCATGCTGACGCCGTCGTCCTGTTCGACTGGTTGATGAGTACCGATCTCGACGCAGTCCCCATCACCCATCCCGCGCAGAAGCAGGCCTTGGTCGACCTGCTGAGTCGTTTGGAGTACAACGTCGATGCCGACATCGCCGGTTCGACGAGCGAGGAGATCGCCGCCGCGCAGGCGGAGGTGGCCCGGGATATGGGCTGGTAGGACCGCTCAACCTTCCATGCGACAGGTCAGGCAGCCGCTGCCCCCGTCGGCGAGGACGACGCCGTGAGGAACGGGGACTGCTCGTCGAAGAGCTCGCGTTTCTGTAGGCAGTGGTAGAGCTGTCCGATCATGCGGTTGAAGCAATGCGACGAAGTTGATGCTGCGGCCGCCATGGCGCCGTAGTCGGCGGGTTGGCGGTGCGGGTCTGCCCCAGACCCAGGGGTTGGCACGGGAGTTGAGCTGGCTGGTTGCAAGGGTGGTGGCGTGTTCGATGTCGTCGCGGTTGGCGAATGATCGGCTGGCGAGGGCGGCTTTGTAGAAGATGCGCCACCAGCCTTCCTGCAGGTTGAGCCAGCAAGGTGTGTCAATTCAACGGCTGATCTTGGTTGTTGATGGTCTGGATCATCACGGTCAGGACCGGCGATGCCGGTGACGGCTGGCTCTGCCCGATGTCTACATACCCCCACAGTTTGTAGAGCGCGTGGACTTTTCCGTCGCCGGCTGCTGGGTTGACCATGAGCGTGACGTACGGCTCGTTGCGTGTGGTGAGGAGGGTGTCGTGGATGCGGCGGGCGGTGCCGGTCTTCCGCCAGGTCGGTCGGACGCCGATCTCCTTCAGGGCCAGGGCCGGATGCGCGGTGTACTTCTCGGCCGGCGTCGGGCTGGTGCGCTGCCAGTAGCGGTTCGCGTGCTCGATGGTGTTGCCGTAGGCGTAGCCGACCGGGTGCCCGTCGGCGTATGCGAGGACGGCTGTGAAGCCTGGCTCGGTGCCATGTCGGTCCAGGCGTTCGCCGAACGCGGTGACGGCGTAGTTCGGCAGGTGGAGGAGCGGGGCGCGTACGTCGGCGTACACGTCGAGGAGGTCGCTTCGGGCGGTGTCGAGGGTGGTGAAGGTGCGCAGTTCGATGGCGGGCGCCGTGGTCATGCGGCCATCCTCCAGGTGGCGGTGTGCTCGGTCCAGGTCTGCGCGGTGGGGCTGCCCGGTGCGGTGGCGCGCAGTGCGGCTCCGAACTCCTGGAGCATGCGTGTGACCCGGGCGTGCTGGGTGGCGGCTTCGGCGGGGACTTTCATCGCGGTGGTTGTGGCGGTGTCGGGGGCGCCCTGTGCGAGCTGGGCGTGGGCGAGCCGGGTGGTGGTGATGGCGCGGGAGCGGATCATGTGCGGTCGGAGGGCGGACAGGCAGCGGTGGGCGTGGTACTCGGCGGTCGAGTAGTCGCCGAGGGCCAGGTGTGCGGAGAGGGCCAGGGAGTCCAGTTCGGCCTGGTCGTAGAAGGCGAGCATCCACACCGGCCGGTAGTCGGTGGGGTCGGCGCGCAGCATGGCGTCCTGGGCCTGGTCGAAGGCGCGGCGGGTGCCGGTGCGGTCATGTGCCGTGCCGTGGATGGCGCCCTGGCGGGCCAGGCCGAGGGAAGCGAACAGGGGGTCTCGGCGGGTGAGGTGCAGGTTGCGGGCGACGTCGTTGGCGGCGAACGCGTCGGCAGGTCGGCCCATGTGGCGGTACATGGTGCCGGCGTGGCTCCAGATGCGGAACTTGATCGCCTGGTCGCCGGACATCTCGGCGAGGGCCTGGGCCTCGCGCATGTGTGCCTTGGCGACGTCGTAGCGCTGGCCGTCGATGGCGGCCCACATCGCGGAGGAGCGGAAGGCGGCTGCGGAGGCGTAGAGGTTGCTTCGTACGCGCTGGGTGGCGCTGCCGGCGTTCTGGAGGTTGAGTGCCTCGTCGGCGAGGGCTGCGGCCCGCTGTTCGATGCCGAGTTGTCCGCCGTGGCGGTGGTCGCTGGCGATGATCTCGGCGAAGCGCTTGTTGAGGCGGTTGACGTCGCTCATGCCGATTCGGCGCGGCGATAGGGTGCCGGGTGCGGCTGCTGTGGCGGCAGCCGCCGCGATGCTGCCGACGAGGGTGCGGCGCTTCATATCGGGGTCCTCCTGCTGCGGTCGGGCCGGGGTGGACGAAGGCCGGCTCCGTGGCACGAACCCTAAGGCGATGGCGGGTAATCCGGTGATGTCCTCAAGTGCCGTGCGGGCGGCTGACTTTGGCCAACCGACCCGGCCTGCTTTCCATGCCCGGACCGATGATCCGTCGAGTCCTCCAGGGTGCCCGGTCAACCGTTCAATGGCCCTGTTCACGGCCTCGGCGAGGCTGTTGGAGCTGTAGCCGTGTTCGATCATCCACGCCTCTAGAACGGTGTTGCGGGTGGCGTCCATGCGGGCACGGTAGCCCTCGCAGCCCTCGCCTGCCAGGTAAAGGAAAGGTCAAAACGCCCTAGGTGGGTCCGTCGACTGGGCGCCTGAACGTCCTAACCAGCGCGCTGGGAGAGGGAGTTGTCTGAGTGCTGGTCGCCTGCCGCGCCCTCACCGTGCGGGTGGCTGTTGACGGCCCGGTCCGCGCCTGAGGTTCCCTCGCAGGGGCGGTCGGGCGCCGAGACGACACGAAAGCTCCACCCCAATGACGAGTCTGGGAGATCCACTTGAGGCCCTCTCTGTCGGCCGTCCCACGGATAGCCAGACCTCCCCGTGCGAGCTGTCCATGGATAAGGTCGGCCGTGTACTCGCCCGGGACGCCCTTGGCGTGTGGCACTTCCACGGTCTCGCCGGCCGTTCTGCGCTGATCATCGCGGAGCTCATCGCGAACGCCTCCAGGCCCACTCCCTGTCCCGGGATTCGCCTCACGGCTGGGTGGCTGGGTGCGAATCGACCCTGTGTCGGGGTCGTGGACCCACGCGCGCGCCGTACCTCACTCGCTGCAAGGACCAGGCGCTCGCCCACTTCATGGAGCGGTGAGCGGCATTCGCTTGATCAGGAGCCCGGCACATGACTTCCCGGCGTGAGGCAAGTGCCCCGCAAGGACTTCCTACGCGGAGTACGTCCCCTCCTGCCGGGCAGCCAGGCACCGTCCGGTGAGCAGCCGTCTGGCAACGCTCCCGCGGCGGCACCTGGTGGGCGCTCCAGCCCAGTAACACCACATCGATTACGAGGAGTTGAAGCATGACGCGCAGCACCGTAGTTCCCAGCCGCACCGAAGTACGCCCGCAGATCCCTGGGGCGTCGGACGGCTTCGACCTGGACGTCTCCCTCGTCGAGATCGCCGACCCGGCGGGCCTGGTGAACCTGACCGACGACAACTGCGGGTCCACCTGCGGCGCCTGCACCACCAACGTTGCCTGACCCGGACCCCAGATCGCCCCGGTCTGGTGCCGCCGCGTCTGCGCGCGGCGGCACCAGCCGCCGGCCCCCTCACCTTACGGAGGTACTTGGTGGTTGCTCCGACCGCTGCGTTCCGCACCGGTTTCACCGCTCTGGTGCGCGCCGTGGCCCGGTCCTCGCTGCCGATTCCTCCATGCCCTGACCTTGATGACTGCTCGCCCAGCGGTTCGTCTGCCCGTTTGGCGTGGCTACGCGCGGTGTGGGCGGACAACGACGTCGCCGAGGCACTCCATCACTCCAGCCCGGCCCTGGCCGCGCAGGTACGGGCCCTGTGTACGGCCGAGCGCCCCGCCCTCCGTGACGTGCAGCGCGCAGCGCTGTCCGTGGCCCGCTACCTGCTGCGGGCCCAGCACCGGGCGACGCCCTTCGGCCTGTTCGCCGGCGTGGCCACCGCGGAGTTCGGCCCTCAGGCACGGTCCGACTGGGGCGAGGAGCACGTGGCCGTCGGCCGCGCGGGTGCGGAGTGGCTGGCTGCCGTCGTCGAGCGGTTGGAGTTGTGTCCGGACCTGCGCGAACGACTGCCCGTCGTCATCAACAACACCGTGACGTACCGGGGAGAGCGGCTCGTCGTGCCGTTCCAGCCCGACGTCCACGACGACCGGACACGTGCGGTCGAGGCGTCGCTGGCCCTGACCGGACCGGTGCGCGCGGTCCTTGCCGCGGCCCGGCTGCCGATCCGGTTCGGAACCCTGGTGGACAAGCTCCAGGCGGAGTTCCCCGAGGCCGGTGCCGAGAAGGCGCGTCAACTGCTGGCGAAGCTGATCCGGTGGCGGGTGCTGATCACGGGCCTTCATGCTCCGAGCACCGAGACCGATGCCCTCGGGTATCTGGTGGGCCAACTCGACGCAGTCGACGCTGGAAGCCTCGCCCCGGTCGCGGAGACCGTACGCGAACTCCACGCAGTCCGGGCGGGCTTGAAGGAATGTGCCATGCGCGGCGGCCGGGAGAGCGTCGCGGCGCGGATGCGAGACCTCGTCCCTGGCCTGCGCCGCCACCCTGTCGCGCTCGACCTCCGCCTGGACACGCAGATCGTTCTGCCGGAAGCGGTCGCCCGAGAGATCGAGCGCGCCGCTCTCATCCTGATCCGCTTGAGCAGCCGCCCGTACGGGACCGCCGCCTGGAACGAGTACCACCAGCGGTTCTACGAGCGCTACGGCATCGGCACGATGGTGCCGCTCGCGGAGGTCGTCGCGGACAGCGGCACCAGCTATCCCGACGGCTACCCAGGCGCTCCGGCCAGCCCACGCAGGCCCCGCGTCTCCGCTCGCGATGACGCCCTCGTACGGCTGGCCCAGGCTGCCGCGCTCGACGGCCGTGACGAAGTGATCCTCACGGACGAACAGATCGAGGCCCTGGACGTGGGTCCCGACGAGCCCCGGCTGCCGCCGCACTTGGAGATCGGGGTGCGGGTGCATGCGGCCAGCCTGGAGGACTTGCAGCGGGGACGGTTCCGGCTGGAGGTCGTGAGCGTCTCCCGTGGTGTCGGCGTCTCCATGGGCCGATTCCTCAGCGTGGTGAGCCCCGCCGACCGAGAAGCCCTGGTCACAGAGCTCTCCGACCTCCCGGCCGCAGACGGCAACACCGTGCCCGCGCAGCTCTCTTTCCCGCCCCTGCTCCCCGAGAGCGCCCACGTCACCCGCTCCCCACAGGTTCTACCCACCGTGATCAGCCTTCAGGAGCACCGCGCCCCGCAGGACACCATCCTGACCCCGGAGGACTTGGCTGTGGGGTGCGACGGCCGCCGCATGTACCTCGCTGTCCCCGAGCGAGGCCACCGTGTCGAGGCCGTCGGGATGCACGCGCTGAACCTGCGCACCCACACCCCGCCACTGGTGCGGTTCCTCACCGAGCTGTCCCGCGCCCAGTGCGCGCAGGTCACCGTCTTCGACTGGGGCGCCGCAGCGGCGATGCCGTTCCTTCCACGTCTGCGGTACGGCCGGACCGTGCTGGCCCCGGCGCGCTGGCGGTTGGAAGCGTCCGAACTGCCCGGCCGTGCCCACCCTCGGGCCGAGTGGGACGCCGCGCTCAGCAACTGGCGTGCCCTGCGGAGGCAGCCGCGCCACGTCTACCTCGTAGAGGACGACCGGCGCCTCTTCCTCGACCTTGGCGAGGCCGGCCACCGGAAACTCCTGCGCCAGCAACTCGACCGTACGCGCCTGGCCGTGCTCGTCGAGGCCCCGCAACCGGAGGCGTACGGCTGGTGCGGCGGGCGAGCCCACGAGATCGTGGTGCCCCTCAAGGCAACCAGGCCGTCGGCCTGGCCGCCACTGCCAGCCCCCAGCCGGGCCCGTGCCCTGTCTGCGACCCAGATGCAGACACCTGCCGCCTCCTCGGTTCTTCTGGCCGCCCTGTACGGCGACCCCCGCCGCCAAGACGTCTTGCTCTCCCGGCATTTGCCCGGCCTACTCGAACAACTCGGCAACCCGCCATGGTGGTTCATCCGCTTCCGCGACCCGAACCAACACCTCCGCGTACGCATCGCCCTCCCCGACCCGGAAGCCTTCGCCGACACGGCCCGAACGGTGAGCGCCTGGGCCGACGAGCTACGAAGCATCGGCCTGCTGGCCGATCTGCGCTATCCCACCTCCTACCGCGAGATGGGCCGCTGGGGCTCCGGCGCCGCATGGGAGGCGGCCGAGGATGTGTTCCGGGCGGACTCGCGCGCCGTCCTGGCCCAACTAACGCAGCCACAACGCCCCAGTCAGCGCACGCTGGTGGCGGCCCACACGGTCGCCATCGCCTCTGCGTTCCTCGGCACCACCGAGGCCGGGATGCGGTGGCTGATCGACCATGTCTCGCCGATCGCACCCGTGCCCGTTCCGCGCCCGCAGTTCACCGAGGCCGTACGGCTCGCCGACCCGAGCGACGACTGGTCGGCCTTGCGCAGGGTCCCGGGCGGAGACGCCATCGTGTCGGGATGGGCCGACCGGGATACGGCGCTCGCCGCGTACCGGCCGCACCTGCCCGGCCCGGACACCCAGGGCATCGCCGTCGACGACGTCCTGACATCCGTGCTGCACGTCCACTTCGTGCGCCACGTCGCCGTGAACTTCCCGGAAGAAGAGGTGTGCCTCTACCTGGCGCGCGCCGCCGCCCTGGCCTGGACCGCCCGCACCAAGGGGAGGGCCTCGTGAACGCGCACCCCACGCTCGGCCTGGTCGACGCCATCGCCGCCCGGCTCGCCAACCCCGAGACCCTGCCTCACGGTTCCAGGACGCTGTGCTCGGACCGGCAGCACCTTGCCTACGGGCCACCCGGCATCGTGCTCCTGCACATCGAGTTGGCCGCGAACGGCCTCGGCCCGTGGCACCGGGCCCACGACTGGCTCGCCGCCGCCTCCCGGCAGCCGCTCACCAGTGGCCCGGACAGCCACCCGTTCTACGGAGTGCCCGCCTTCGCCCACGCCCTGACCTGTGCGGCCGACCACCTTCCCGGCTCCTACCAGCGGGCCCTCGACGCGATGGACGCACAGATCGCAGTCGACGTCGGGCGCCGTCTCGACGCCGCACACCGCCGCATCGACGCCGGACGCCTCCCGCAGCTCGCCGAGTTCGACGCCATCCGGGGCCTCACCGGATACGGCGCCTACCTACTACGCCGCAACCCCGGCAGCTCCACGACACGCGCCGTTCTCGACTACTGCGTGCGCCTCACCGAACCGATCCCCCACCACGGCGAGACCCTTCCGGGCTGGTGGACGGAGACCGGGCCCTCGGGCAACCCGGACGACCGATTCCCCGGCGGGCACGCCAACACCGGCATGGCCCACGGCATCGGCGGCGTCTTCGCACTCCTGGCCCTTGCCGCTCGGAACGGCTCCGTCACCGACGGGCACCACCCAGCGCTGCACACCATCCTGGCCTGGCTGGACCGCTGGAAGGAGGAGGCCGACGGCGGACCGGTCTGGCCGTACTGGGTCACTCAGGCAGAGCTGCGAAGCGGGCGGCTGGCCCCGTCTGCGCCCCGGCGGCCATCCTGGTGCTACGGCACCGCCGGCCTCGCCCGCGCCGAGCAACTTGCCGCGCTCGCCCTCGGCGACACCCGCCGCCAGATCGACGCGGAGAACGCACTCGTGGCCGCCCTCACCGACCCCGAACAGCTGAAGGCCACGACGGACAACGGCCTCTGCCACGGGTTCGCCGGCCTCGCCCACGCTGCCGCGCGTACGGCTGACGACGCCCGCCCCTCGACCGCGGAGAAACTCCACGCCGCGATCCCAGCTCTCCTGGCTGAGGTCATCCCACCGGGCACCGACCTCGAGCTCATGGCCACGGCGCTCATCCAGGACGAGGAAAGCGGCCCTGGCCTACTCGACGGCGCCGCCGGCATAGCCCTGGCCCTCCTCGCGCCCAGTACCGCCGCACCACCCCGGTCCGCCTGGGACGCCTGCCTCCTCATCGCCTGATCCACCGACC
Source organism: Streptomyces sp. NPDC090106 (assembly GCF_044747265.1). NCBI lineage: Bacteria > Bacillati > Actinomycetota > Actinomycetes > Kitasatosporales > Streptomycetaceae > Streptomyces > Streptomyces sp. NPDC090106. The sequence continues at coordinate 51,529 of NZ_JBIVDS010000025.1, forward strand.
GAAGGACCTCCATGCCTCCCGACCGCTGGCAGCAGCACAACATCACCTTCGTCGACCGCGAGATTGCCCGGCGCACCATCGCCGAACGCCTCGGCCCCACCCTGATCGAGGCCGAGTCCGACGGACAGCTCACCGGCTGGTGGTTCATGAACAAGCAGCCCTGGCCGCTGCGTTACCTCGCCGACAAGCCCTCACCAGCCATCGAGTCACTCCTGAGCGATCTCATCGGCGACGGCGTGGCCGTGTCGTGCCTGCCCTGCGTCTACGAGCCCGAGACCGACACGTTTGGCGGCCCGGAGGCCATGGGCGCAGCCCACGAACTGTTCCACAGGGACTCCCGCCACCTGCTCACCTACCAGCCGAGCTCGATGCGCCTGGGACGCCGGGAGACCGCCGTCCTGCTGACGAGCGTAATGATGCGTGGTGCTGGACTCGACTGGTTCGAACAGGGCGACGTATGGGCGAAGGTCGCGATCCTTCGACCGGCCACCGCTCCACAACCGTCCGAACGAGCCGCCGCACTGGCTTCGGCCATGCGCAAGCTCATGACCACGGACGCCCACAGCCTCTGCCGCCCCGATGGTCCACTCCACGCTCACGGGGAATGGGTGGCTGCCTTCGAGCGGGCCGGTGCCACGCTCGCCGACCTCGCAGGCCGCGGCGCTCTCACCCGCGGCCTGCGGGCCGTCATCGCCCACCACGTGATCTTCCACGCCAACCGCGCCGGTCTCCTCCGGGACGACCAGAGCGCTCTGTCCCACATCGCACGAGAGGTAGTCATGGGAACGAGTGACCACACCGAGTCGCCCACCGAGGCAACGGCCGACATCGATAGCGTCGGCTCGGTGAACACCGACACGATCACCACCGACACGGCGGACGCCGCGCGCCTCCGCAACGCCCTGGTCGACCAGCTCCGCGTGGACGGACACGCCCGTACGCCCGCTGTCGAGACCGCGTTGCGGACCGTGCTCCGCCATGTGTTCGTGCCCGACGCGTCGCTCGAAGACGCCTACGCCAACGCACCGGTGCACATCAAGTACGACACCGATGGCACGTCCATCTCCTGCGCCTCCCAGCCCGGTGTCGTCGCCCTCATGCTGGACCAGCTCGAAGCCCAGCCTGGCGAGCGCATCCTCGAACTCGGCGCCGGCACCGGCTACAACGCCGGTCTGCTCGCCCATCTAGTCGGCGAGAGCGGACACGTGACCACCCTCGATGTTGACGACGACCTCGTGGAAGGCGCCCGTGCGCACCTCGCCGCCGCCGGGATCACCAACGTCGAGGCTGTGACCCGCGACGGGGCGCTCGGCTACGCCGAAGCAGCGCCGTACGACCGGATCATCGCTACCGTCGGCGCGCACGGCGTACCGCACGCCTGGCTGCAACAACTCGCCCCTGGTGGCCGGCTCCTCGTCCCCCAGCGCCTCAAGGGCACGGTGTCCCGCTCCATCGCCTACGAGCAGCGTGACGGGCGGTGGGTGTCCCTCGGCAGCGAGATGAACACCTTCATGCCGCTTCGGCGAGGCATCGCCGACGACGACCGCCGAGTGATCCCGCTCAGCACGGACGCCACCGTACGACTCCAGGCCCCCGCCGGACTCAACATCGACGCCGACGCCCTCGCAGGCGTACTCGACCAGCCGCGCACCGAGGAGTGGACCGGCATGACGGTCCGCGCCATGGAATCGCCGGAGTGGATGGAACTGTTCCTCACCTGCTCCCTCCCCTCCGGCCTGATCCGGATGCTGTTCCCCCAGAGCGCCAAGGGCACTCTGCTCACCGAGGACCCCTACCCCTCGTCGACCGCCGTCGTCGACAAGGGCGCCGTCACCTACCTGGCGCGGCGGCTGTCGGAAAAGAGGACCCCCGCGGGCGGCAAGCTCTGGGAGTTCGGCGTCATCGGCCACGGTCCCGGCAGCGACGAACTGGCCGCGAGGGTCGCCGACGCCATCCGCACCTGGGACCGCGAATACCGCAGCCGCGAGGCCACGTTCGAGATCCAGCCCCTCGACGCCCTCAGCATCGAGCGGCGCCCTGGCCTCTTCGCTCTCGACACCCCGCTGAACCGCATCGTCGTCGACTGGCAGTGACGCCCCACGCGTAGCGGACGGTGCCCGTCGACACATGGCTGGCGGGCACCGCCGCCTCAGCATTCCTCACTCTCGACAAGGGGGATCCATGGACCCACACGGCTCCACAGCCCAGCGCTTCCCACTCGTCGCCCGATTCCGACCCGCCTGCCTGCCCCTGCCTGAACGCGTACGCGCACTCGTCGACCTGGCCGACAATGCGGTGAATGAGACTGACCAGGGGATCGCCTCGGCCGTCTACAACCAGGCCGCGCTCATCGCCTCCGACCTCGACCTCCCCGACCTCGCCCGCGAGATGTGCCACCAGCACGCCGCCGCCTACCTCCACGCCTGCCCCCTGCCCAGCATGAGCGCCATTCGCGGACTGGAACCGGTCGTCAACCTCGCTCGCCTCCAGATCCGCGCCGGCCACCCCGATGAGGGCCGTCAGCGACTCCTCAACCTGTACAAGGCCGTCGAGGCGGGCGCAGCCGCCCGGTTCGAAGGCGTCAACGTACCTGCGAACCTCACTGCGACCGGCGAAGACCGCCAAGAGGTTCGCGCGTGGCTGTGGCGCGTCCTCCTCGCGGACGGTACGCGCACCCTCACCACCGAGGGGCGATGGGCCGAGGCGCTGGCACACATCGAAGCCCACCGTGGCATCGGGAAGCGGATGCTCGACGGGCGGCAGGTTGCCGTCCTCGCCGCCCTCGTCGCGGGTGACACCGCGGGGGCCGCTGTCCTCCTTGCCGACACGGTGCCCGGCGATGCGTGGGAGCAAGCCGTCACGGCATGCCTGACGGTTCTGTGCCGCCGCGACGCCGGGCAGCCGACCGACGGCCACCTGCCGGACCTGGTGATGGCCTACCTCGGACGGAAGGCCGAACCCGGGATGACCGTCTTCGACACCCGGCTCGGACTTACGGTCCTCGACGCGATCGGTTCCGCCGGAGCGCCCGCCGCGCACGGCATCGTCGAGGACCTCCACCGCAGGACGACGGACGCCGAAGACGGCTACGCGGCCCGCGAGACCCTGACTCACCCCCTGTTCACCGAGATCGCCACGGACCGGCAAATGCGGCACTGTCGCGCGCTGGTGCGCGCCTGCGCACTCGGCTCAAGGACCCTCCCAAACGAGCTGCGAGGAGAACTGACGGCGGCTCTGCGCACCAGCGACCGCGTGATCCGGGAAAGCCTCGCACGTCCCTCAGAACCCGGAGGGAGGCAACCCTTGCGGCTGTGACGGTGCCGTCGGTGCTGCTGTTCGGCCGGCGTCGTCGCTGCCGACGGAAGCTGACCGCTATGGATCTGCCGGACGCGGACCGAGGGGGCGATGGTCGAACGTCGGTGGGCGCCTTCAGCGGGAAGGCTCGGGGCCGGTTGGCGGGCGGTGGCCAACACCCCGCCCGTGTAGGGAGTACTCGGGCGGGCGATTTCGAGTCACGTGATGGCTTGTGACCTCCTCCTGCTGAACGGCTAAACGTCAGCGAAACGGGAGCCGTCCGGTGGACCAGATGCCAAGGCATGGGGAAGGCGACGTTGGCTTGCCGCCCGTCGGGTTCGGTCATGGCCACGTCCGCGCAGGATGGCGTCAGGCGGGCGGCTGCGGGGGCAGCGCCGCGGTGGTGCCTGAGCCGGGCAGGGTCACCAGGCCATGCCGATTCGCTCCAGCGCGGTGACGCGTTCGGGACTGAGTGTGCCGCGGTGGTAGAGGCTGCGCTGCTTTTTGATCCAGGCCTGGAGCTGGATGGGGTCTGGTCCGGGCATGGTGTGTTGGGCGGGAATTCTCAGATGCCCGTGCAGCGCGTGGTAGTCCCGGGCCGCGTTGTAGGCGCGCTGCCAGTTGAGGTCGTAGACGCTCCAGACCATGCCGAGCTTGTCGAGTTTCGCGATCCGCTCCGATGGCTGCCGGCTTTGGTTGGCGCGCATCTTCACGATCCACTGGCCGAGCCGTAACGGCGGATCGTCGTCGGTGACGAAGTCCTTGGGCACCAGCAGATTTTCATGCTTTGCGTGGTATTTGTGGGCTGCATCGTAGAAGCGCTGCCAGCGTTCCTCCAGCAGGTTCCAGATCATGCCGATCGCGTTGAGGGCGGCTGTCCGCTCGGCGTCGAGGCGGATCAGGCCTCTGCGTAATGCGACGATGAAGGCGCCCAGCTCCACGCGGTCGCCTTCCAGCATGGTGCAGTAGTTCTCGGGCACCCGCAGATGGCCGTGCTCGGCGTGATACGCCTGTGCAGCAGCGAGGTTGCGCCGCCATGTCTGTTCCTTCGGTGCCCAGTTGATGCCCAGCTCGTCCAGGCGTCTGACGCGGTCGGACGTCAGACGGTCGCGCAGGCTTCGCTGGTTTTTGAGCCACTGCCCCAGGTTCAACCCGGCATCGGTCACATGGCTTTGCGGAATGTCCAGGTTGCCGTGAGCGTGCTGGTAGAGGGAGGCTGCGCCGTAGTGCTCCTCCCAGGATGAGGTGGTGGAGCGTACGGTGCAGGTGGTGATGGAGGAGGCGAAGCCGCGGGGAACGTCGATGCCGGTGACGGTGAGCCAGTCCGGCAGGGTGGACAAGGGCCAGACATCGGCGTGAGGACTGCTTCCCAGGCGCAGACGGGCGGCGTCCAGGTGCTGTCCCAGGACATCGTCGTAGGACCGCAGCACGCGGACGATCCGCCACACTTGCCGGAACGCGGAACCTTCAAGGGCCTCGGCGGGGTCTTCACCGGGTCCGAGCAGGACCGGCACGACGATCGACGCGATCTTGTCCGTCCGGTCTCCCAGGCGCATGGCGCGTCCCACTGCCTGGATGATGTCGATCATCGAGCTGCGGGGGTCGATGAAGGCGATCCCGTCCACCGCAGGAGAGTCAACGCCCTCGGTCAGGACCCGGGCGTTGGCCACTACGACCAGGCCCTCGTCGTCACCATCAAGCCGGTCGAGCACTCTGCGCCGCTCCGCCACAGACTGGCCGCCGTAGACGTGGTCCGCCTGGACCGCTGTTGGAGAGGAGGCGGGCCCTGCCAGCAGGGTGGCGGAGGCGGGCAACGTCTTCGCGAACCACTTCGCGTCCCGAACCCTGGTGTGATAGGTGATCATGCGGTGGATGTCCTGCTCGGCGGCCGCCCGCAGTACCGCAATCTGGCGTGCCAGCATGTCCGGCGACAGCGCGGATCGGCCCACCTGGAAGTGGCCGCGCGGGTCGGACACCACACCCTGGAGCTGGGAATCCGTCGCGACCGCGACGATGACCTTGTAGTCCGCCAGCAGCCCGAGTTCCAGGGCCCGCGAGAACGGCATGGCGTACACGTTCGGCCCGTAGACCTCAGCGTCGTCCATGCTGACGGTCAGCAACTTGGCCCCGCTCGCACCGGCATCGGCCACGTATCTGGGCGTTGCCGTCATGTACAGGCGTAGCGCGGAGGGCAGCGCCGCATCGTCGTGGACCAAGGCCCAGGCCTTGCCTGCTGCACCCGCTGTGCGATGTGCCTCGTCCACGACGATCACGTCCCAGGGGCGCGATGCGTACTGAGCATGAGCTGAAGCCACCACGTTCACGCCCGCATACGTACTGACCACTGTGACCCGGCCCGTGCGCGCGGTCAGCGCGGCCAGCTCGGCGGGACACGTGGTCACCGCGGCGTGGCTGTCACGCAGTTCCTGCCCGCGCTCGTCCGCCACCCCCGGGTCAGAGCACAGTGCAACGACCTGCCCCAGCGCGTGTTCGCCGTGGACTCTGGCCCAGGCGCGCAGCGTCTGCCCTACCAGCTCGATCGTGGGTACCACCACGAGCACCCGGCCGCCCGGAGCGAGTGCCTGACAGACCTCGCTGCCGACCCGCGTCTTGCCAGTGCCGCAGGGCATCACCACAGTGGTCCGTGCATGATGCTGCGCTGCGCCCACCACAGCTTCAATGGCGTCGCGCTGATGGGGCCACAGTTCGGGTGCAACGGCACCGCTGCTGGTCTGGCTCATGCTGGCCTCGGCGCTGTGAACCGGGCCCGCCAAGCAGCGCTGCTGTCGAGCGTTTCGGCCCTCAGCGGCACGAAAGAGGGGGCGGACCACACTGCGTTGAAGGCACCCAGGCCATGAACGCTGATGATGCTGGCCACAGCGTCGGCGCCGGCAAGGGCATGAGCCCGCGCTTCTTTCATGCGCGGATGGCCGACGGCGTTGCGGAACCGCACGGTGACATAGCGACTGGTACCGCTGGGTGGCATCTCGCCGAACAGCTTGGCGATCGCCTCTCGTACGGCCCAAACGGCGTACCCGGCGATCGACATGGTTCGCACCACCACGGGATCGGGCAGGTTCAGCCCGGTGACCGCTTCAACCGCCGGCATCGTTTCGGCGCTGAGGCGCTCCAACTCTTTGGCGAGGCCGTCGGACCGGGGGCCGGCCTCGTGACGGAGGACTACGGAAGGCATCGTGTGCTGCTTTCGGAAGGTCGTGGCGAAGCGGGGCACCCGGCACGGGGAACGGCCGATACCCCGCACCAGTGGGGCACCGGCCGGCACCCCGTGCCGGGTTGGTGTCCCGCCTCCGGCTCGGGGGACGCCGGATACGGGACGGGACCCGCAGCACTCGCAGCACTACTCCTGCACTCCCCAGTGCAGGAGTAGTGCTGCGAGTGCTGCGGGAATCTGATCAGGTCAGGATGGGAGGCCAGCGGCTCATGCTCGCGCCGCACTGCTTCAGCCAGGGCGATCAGCGCCGGTCTGCTGGCGCTATTGGGGGTGCCCGGCCAGCACCTCTACGTCGCCACCGGACAGCGCTCGCAGTGCCGCGTACGTGCGCGCCGCCGTGAACGGGGTCAGGTGTTCCCCCAGTTCAGTCGGGAGCATCCACCTCGCGCCCTTGATGCTGCCGCCGTAGGTGAAGGGTGTGTCCTGGTCGATGACTCCGCAGTCGAAGAGGAAGTTGATGCCTTCCTTGGACAGGTGGGTGGGGTGCTGCTGTTCGTACATGTGGTGCACGGCCAGCAGGCGGCCGGGTTCCACGGTGAGGCCGAGCTTGGTCCTGATGTGGCGGACCAGGCCGTCGAGGAGTGCTTCGTCGGCCTCGACGCAGCCGCCGGGGTGGAACCAGGGCGTGCGCTCCTCACTCCTGAGGGCGTCCTGTGATTTCTCGGTCATGAGGACGGCGCCAGCGAAATTGCGGATGATGCCCAGTGCTCCCAGGCGTCGCGGGGGCGGGTCGGCGAAGTGGTCACGTGCGCTCTGCATGGGGTGATGCCTTTCGTCGTCAGGTCGGGTGGATGGTCTGGCTCGGGTGCAGTGGTGCGGCGGGATGCACGGGGCCGTCGCAACGTCGTGCCGGTTGCGTGCCGAGGAAGAGGGCGTAGGCGTCGGTGTCGTAGGTCGCTAGCGCGCCCCACGGGTCCGTCGAGGCACCAGACGGGGCTGCCTGCTGTGGGGGTGGGAGCGGGTCGGGGGTCGTGGGGCATCCGTGCGGGGTGGGGTCGGTGGCCCAGCGGGCGGTCTGCTGGGTCAGGTCGAACAGGAGGTCCAGCACGATGGCGGTGATGCGGTCCATGCGGTGGGGATGGCCGGATGGGGTCGGGGGCCTGCCAGGCGTCGGCGGGTGTGCCGAAGAACTGGGTGGTGACCTGGCGGTCGGTCCAGGCGGCGTGTCCTTCCGGGAGGCTCGCGGGTCGCGGGTGGCCAGAGGCCTTGGATGCTCGGTCACTGAGGCCGGGCGCCCTGCGCGGCTCGCAGCTCGGCTCTCACGCCACGACGTTCGGCGGCGGCGGTGGCGTGGGGTGTGCCGTTGTGTCCGCAGCGTGCTCCGCTGCGGATGGTGGTGAGGGAGGGGGTGCGGGCTGCTTTGCAGGTGGTGCAGGTGGATGGCCAGGGTTGTCTGGCCGTGCCTGGGTAGGGTGCCTGCGGCTCGTATCCGGCTGCGCGCAGTTCTGCGGCGCGTTCCTGGCAGGGGCATTTCGCTGTGCCTGACAGGAGTGTGGGCCACATGATGCGGTGGGTTCGGCCGCAGGTGAGGCAGTCGAGGGTCCAGGAGCGTGAGCGCTGGTCGTAGGGCTCGCGCGGGCGGAAGCCGGCCTTGCGGGCGATTTGTGCGGCGCCGGCGGGGGAGACGTGGGAGCGGTGGAGGCAGACGGTGCCGTTGCGCAGTCTGTTGAGGCTGATCGTGCGTGGGGTGGCGCATACCGTGCAGATGACGGCGAGGGAGAGTTGTGCGTAGACGTGGGCGGGGAGTTTGGTTCCCGCGTACCGGTAGCCGGCGGCTTGTATCTCCTTGAGGGCCTTGTGGGCGGTTGTGCGGGCGGCCATGGTCGGGAGGGCTCCTCTTTTCGTGAGCGGGACTTTGAGGTAGGTGATGCGTCTGCCGACGAAGCGAGCTGTGTGGTGGGCGGCGAGCGTGTCGGCCAGCTCCCCTTTCCTCGGCTTCGAGCCGGTGGGTCCGGCTGGGCGGGTTGGTGTGTGGCCGGGGTGCTGGGCGTGGGGTGTCCGGCCAGGTCGGCCGCCGTTTCCCGGATCACCGACGGTCCGGGGTTGCGGCGGCCGACCGGCGGTCCCGTGCGCGGCGACGGATTCCACGGGGCTGCCGCGCACGGGAGCTGCGGGGGTTAGGTGAGGCCCGGTGTGAACCTGGCCTGCCAGGTGTCGCAGTTGCCGTCGGTTTCCGCGCTGAGCGGGACGAGGCCGGGGTAGGTCCACACCTGGTTGAGGGTGTCGCGGCCGTGCACGGCGATGAACTTGGCCACGGTGTCGGCGAACTTGGCCACGGTGTCGGCGCCGTTGAGGAAGTGGGCGGCCAGGGCCTGGCGCAGCGGGTGGTCCCGCAGGCTCTGGAACCGGCTGCTGGCTTCGTGGCGTAGGGCAACGGGGGTCATCGTGTGCTGCTTTCGGCAGGGGGATCTGTGGTGTCCGAAGGGGGCGTGGGCTGGGTCCTGCGAGCGGGGAAGCGTAGGTGGGGCTGTTAGCCGGGGGTGGTGATGACGGGGTGGGTGATGGCGGTGATCTGTCCGAGGAGGGTGGTGTCGCTGTGGGGAGTACGGCGGTTGTCGCCGCCGGGCAGGCGTTGGACGGTGACTGATGCGCCGTTGAGCAGGGCGCGTCGGATGGCGGGGTCGAGCCTGACGGTGAGGAGCAGGGACCCGGCGGGTTCCTCGGCGTCGTCGTGGTCGTCGGTGAGGAGCGGGCACCCGGCGTGCTGCACGGGCAGTGCCTTCCCGGTTTGCAGGTCGTGGGACAGGACGCGGTAGGCGCGGCCGCTGCGGGAGTCGATGGCGATGTGTCCTTTGGCCTGCAGCTGTTTGAGCTGGCGGGCGATGGAGGAGGAGCTGGACAGTCCGACCGCGTTGCCGATCTCCCGGATCGAGGGCGGGTAGCCGCGTGCTTTCACGGTCTGGCAGATGAACTCGAAGATCTGTGACTGGCGCCGTGTGAGCGGGAGAAGGGGCCGAGCGGCAGCTGGGGCACTGCTGTCTGGTGCTGGCGGGTCGTCGCTGTTCATGGGTGTCCTGGACAGTCCGTGTGGGTGGGTGGGTGGGTCAGTGGTTTGGTCGGGGGAGTGCGCGGTGGTGCTGAACGGTTTGGCCGCCGGTGGGGGAGCACAGGGCGGTCAGGCGGGTGCGGGGTCTGGTTTCGCCCACGCGCTGTCGGCGGCCAGGCGTGCGGACCACTCGATCTCGGTCTCGCCGAGGGCTGTTGTGGCGAGGTGGATGCGCTGGAATTCGCCGGTGCCGGCGGGGGCGTAGGTGTACTGGGC
>NZ_JBIVDS010000026.1:0-59496 GCF_044747265.1 Streptomyces sp. NPDC090106
TCAACGAGGACGCTACAAAGCGCGAGTTGGAGCGACTGAACAAGCAGATCAGCGAGAACCCCGCCAGCGCAGTGCGACGCCTGAAGGAAGCAGCTGCCCAGACCCGTGGCGTGAACCTCTGACAGCCAGGTCCGTCCGCGACGGCACGGGCACGCTCCCAAGGCCCGACACCCATAGCGCCTTGCGTCCCGTTCGGCAGCGGTGAGCGCGAAGTTGAACAGGTAGGCCTCGCCCGGACTGGCGACTTGCCACAGCTCGTCGAGGTAGGCGGCGAAGCGAACGTGGTCGTTCGGATTCTGCGGGATGCCGCGGACATTCATGCCGCCTGTTCCTCTGGCTCGACTAGGACGCCGTTCTCGAACCGTGCGCCGACGCGGACCATTCAAACCAGATGGGCGCCGGTGATCGCGCGCCATCGCGCCTGGGCGGACTCCACCAGTTTGAACACCCTCGCGAGCGCGGCCGCCAGGCTGCCAGTGCCTCGGGTGAACTTGGTCCAGAGCTTGAGCGTGGAGAACGTCAACTCAATCGAATTCGTGGTCCGAGGATGGACCCAATGCCCGGCAGGAAAATCGTAGAACGCGAGCAGTTCGCCCCGATCCTCGGTGATCTTCGCGACGGCCATGTGCAGCGTGGCGGCTGGGCCGAGAGCTGTTGTCCTCGGCCCAGCCCGTCACATGGTGCACCGCTCAGCGTCTGAGGCTGCAACGGGTCCTACACCCGAGTTCGTGTCCCGGCTCGGGGCCGGTGGCTGTGCTCCTCGCGGGTTGTGTCAGGGGTCGGCTTGGTTGCCTCCGATGTTGAGCCAGGCGCGGGTGGCGCCGTTGGTGGGATCGACGACGAGATAGTCGTCGAGGCCGTCGCCGGAGATGTCGGCGAGGGTGACCTCGACGGGGAAGCCCATGACGACGCCGTAGGCGACCTTCTTCTTCGCACTCCACTGGTTGGCGAAGGCACCGAGGTTCGTCCAGCCGTAGAGGGCGTTGTTCTCGCCGGGGTCGCGCAGAATGTAGTCGGCGCGTTTGTCGGTGTTCATGTCGGCGAACAGGGTCTTCTGCGTGACCGTAGCTTCCTGGGGCTGGGCGAGGAGGCCCTGTGCGGCCCAGCCTCCGCCGCCGGGTGCGTCGGTGCCGTTGTTTTTCCAGGCGGTGACGGAGTGGTCGACGGCGACGAGGAGGTAGTCGTCGTCCCCGTCGCCGTCGATGTCGGCGAACTGGACTTCGCGGCCGGGGGCGGTGGAGGGGCCTGCGGCGATGGCACCGAGGCCGGCCCAGGCGGCGGCGCCGTTGGTGAAGGGGCTGTCGTTGCGCCAGCCGCGTACGCGGCCGTTGGTGTCGTCGACGACGAGGTAGTCGTCGCGCCCGTCGCCGTTGTAGTCGGCGAACACGACACGTTCGGTCGCGCCCGGGGAGACACCGTCGGCAACTCTGCCGATCTTGATCCAGGCGTTCGAACCGCGAGTGGCGACATCATCATTGCGCCAGGCCTCGACCTCGCCCTTGGGACCGACCAGGAGATAGTCGTCGTCCCCGTCGCCATCGAGGTCGGCGAAGCGCACCGAGCGGGCGTTGCCGGCGGCGTCCAGGAGATGGTCGCCGTACAGGCCGAGCTTCTTGAAGCCGTTCTCCTTGTCACTGCGCGTGGCGACCTTGTCGTTCTCCCACGCGGTGACGGTGCCGTCGGAGTCGATGACGAAGTAGTCGGCGTCCCGGTCCGCGTCGGCGTCGGCGAACTGCACGGCGTCGCCGCCCATCCCGGTGCCCGCCGCGATCTTCCCGATGGACCTCCAGCCCTTGCCCAGGTCCTCGGGCACGCTGTCGTTGAGCCACGCCTCGGCCGAGCCGTCGCTGTGCACGATCAGATAGTCGGCGTCCTTGTCCCCGTCGAGGTCGGCCAGACGCACCTTGGAGCCCGGGGCGCCGACCCCGGCGGCGATCAGACCCAGCCCCGTCCAGGCACTGTGACCGTTGACGAAGACGTCGTCGTTGATCCAGGCGCCGATCGAGCCGTCGTCGTGGACCACCAGGTAGTCGTCGTCCAGGTCCCCGTCCAGGTCGGCGAAGTGGAGGTCCGTGCCGCCGCCGGTCCCGGTGCCCTGGGCGATGGTGCCCATGTAGTGCCAGGCACTGCCGCCGTTGATCCACACGTCGTCGTTGCGCCAGGCCCTCACCGCACCATAGGCGTCGACGACGAGATAGTCGGCATCATGGTCACCGTCCAGGTCGGCGAAACGGACCTGGGATCCCCGGCCGGGCACACCGTTGCCCGCCGCGACCTTGCCGCGGTTCACCCAGCCACCGGTGATCTTCGTCCACAGATACACGGCACCCGTGTCGGTGACGACCGCGTAGTCGCTCTTGCCATTGCCGTCAAAATCCGCCAGCCGCACCTGCCCCCGCACCCCGGCACTCGAACTGTCCGGGTTGATCGGACCCTCCGCGATCCGACCCAACTCCTGCCAGCCGCCACCGGCCATCACACACGCATCGGCGTTCGCAGTCCCGTCCGCGGTATCGACCACCCAGCCCTCGTGCACCATGGCGGTGACCGCTTCCTCGAACCTCCCCGCGATGTATGCGTATCCGACGTCGTTGGGGTGCAGCGTGTCGTACAGCATCGACTCGGTCATCGGCCCCATCTCCGCCAGCATGACCTTCTGCCCGCTGTCCTGCCGGTCCTCAACCAGCAACCGCACCTGTTCGTTGTAGGCGTTGCGCCGCTTCTGCGCCTCCGAGTCGTTCTTCACCGGCACGATCGTCGCCACCGCGATCGCCACACCCGGGGACGCTGCCTGTAACTGGTCGATCAACGCACCCAGCTGGCCAGGCGCCTTCGCGACCTCACTGTCCCTGTAGATGTCATTGGTACCCGCCATCAGCGTCACGACGTTGGGCCGCATCAAGGTCGCGTCCCGCACCGCGGGGTCCTCCATCGCCTCAATGAGGTAGCCCCGGTTCCCCTCGTGCTGGGGATCGGACATATCTCCCGAAGCGTTGCAGCCGATGAAGTCCGGCTCCAGCCCTTGCGCGTCCAACGCGTCCCATAGGAGCTTCCGGTAGCCGTTGCCGTCCGAGGACGCCGCACCGTACGTGATCGAGTCACCCACCGGCAGCAGCCTCAGCGCGGGCTTCTCCACTCCTCCCGTGCCGTCGTCGGTGGCCCGCAGCAGGGATCCGAGTCTCTCGCTGACGAATCCCAGCACGTCACCGCCGGAACTGATGACCACCCCCATCGTCTTCCACCAGAGCTTGATATTGGCTCCGGCAGTCGTGGTCTTGGCAGCCACCCACTCAAGGACGTGTGGGGCATGGGCCTGGAGGACCTTGCCAGCACCAGCCCCTTCCAGCCCGCTGACAATGGCGCGCGCCAGGATGTCTCCCACTTTCTCCTGGTCGATGGTGTCGTGGTCGGCAAGGGCGGTGAACAGGTTGTCCAGGGCTCCTGTGATGAATCCTTCCAGGAATCCACAGACAGGCGCCGCCTCCGGAAAGTACGTGATGCAGATGGCGCCCGCGATGAACCCGAGCGCAGCGGCCATCGTGGCGATGAGCGCGCCCTGCCACCAGTTGGTCGTCGCAGTGACATCGTCAGCGGGGATGACGAACGTCAGCACGCTTCCCTCGACCGAGACGTCCGCGTCGAATGGGGGGATGTAGTTGTCGGACAGATCTTCCACACCGTAGGTCTCGAAGTCCGTCACCGCATCGGCGACGTAGTCGCTGAACTGCGGGTACTCCTCCTCGGCTGCCGCCACATGCTCACGCAGGAGCGCATCGTCGACCTCTGGATCGCCCGAGAGGTCGACCTCGATTGTGGCGTCGTCCCCCGCCTCCAACACGGGTGGACCGTCGTCCGTGGCCGCAGCCAGCGAGACCCCGTTGACGTCGATGTCCATCCCGGCGAGTTGCCCGACCGCCGTGCTCACTGCCGACTGGTGAGGCCCCCCATCAGTGACAGGCGTCAGCGTTTTGAGGGCGGCCAGCAGCGCCAGTCCTGTGATCACCACGACGATCCGGACGAGCGAGGCGCTTCGCCGAAGCCGAGTTATGGCCGGGCGATCCGATTTCGGATGAAATCTTCGGCGCCGAAATCCTTCGAATAATTCCGCTTTATCCCTCGACGTCACGTGTCACGCCTCCGTCACAGTGGAATTGCACACCGGAAAGCCAACAGCGGCCAGTATGGCGGGGCGAAGGCGCAGCAATTACAAGCATGCGGAAGCAGGAGCGGCGATGCCAGAGAGATCCGTATTTGCCTGACAGACCCCTGACCCCGATCGCCCGCCCCCAACCGCCTCACGGCCTCCACAGCGAGCTTCCGGGTAAACCACGCCTCGACCTCTGCCTATTACCGCAGCTTCATAGAGGAAAGCGAGGCCCTCTCGGACAAAAGCCGCATAACGAGTTGGTGCGTGATAGCGGGTGACTTCGGCGGCCTTCAGAGCTCATAACACGATCATGTTCGGTGCTTCTTGAGGCGTCTCCGGCAGATGAGGGCGCAGGCCAATGAGACGAAGGCGTCGTGGAGTTCGGTTCGGCGTTCCCAGCGGACGGCGAGGCGGTCAGTGCGGGGCGGGGCCGACGGAGTAGAGGAAACTCCTCATGGACTGGGCGCAGTTCGCGCGGCAGATGGCCGGGATGGCGCGGGATCTGCTGGCGCAGGATTCGCTGACGAAGCTCCCGCAGGAGCAGACAGCCGACATCTCGCGAAGCCGACCGGGACTGATCGTTCTCAAGGACAGGACCATCACCTCGCCCGCTCTCGCAAGCCAGCACCTGTCTATTCGTCGGCTTGAGCCCGCAGACCAGCACGCTTCGCCTTCCGGCGTCGACGCCGGCGGTCACCAAGCTCACCCGTGACGATCACAAGCGCAGCAACCACCACAGCAGACCCCACGATGCCCAATGACTGATCCGTAACCTTGCCGAGCAGCCAAAAGGCGACAGTGGCAGCTGCCCACCACGCCATCCACGCGCCGATCGCAGGCCAACGGGCTCTCTTCATAGCGTCACGATACGTCGCACTGCCCGCTCGTGATCAGAAAGAACAGAGCTCACCAAGTTCCCCGGCAGCATCAGATCTCGGCCGTCACCATGTCATGGCTGCATCAGGAACAGGTACTTAGCTTGTTCTTTAACTTCGGGGCCCGCTTGTCAGTGCCTGGTTCTATCCTCCGCTGAACGTCACGGATGGACTGGGAGTCAGGCTGTGCAGATCGCAGGGGTAGACCTCTATGTGAATCACCCGGTGATGGCGCTCGGTTCGACCGAGTGGATCCCCACGACGCTGGCCCTCGGCGGCGCTCCTGCCGCTGCGTGCGATACGCACGTCATCGTTCGGGTGCAGGCCCAGGTCGTGCTGGTCAAGGTTCGAATCTTCAAAGATCACGGTGATGCGGATGATCGCGGAACTGACAGAGAGCCTCTGACCACCGTGTTCGACGGGCATCTTCTGTTGAGTGACGGTCGGCTCATAGTGGGGGATGTCGTTGGAGAGAGCCGATTCACCACTTCTCTGCTCGGGAAGCCGGGTAGGCGACGGGTTCGGGTTTCGGTTGACGATCCGCAGGGACGGGCTCGCGCCGTTGACGTCGTTATCAGCGCCGAGACAGCGTAACGGAGCCTCGTATCAGCCCGAACGATCTTCGAACTAGTGCCGCATCAAGCAACGTTCGCCCCGTCATGCCGGACGGGTCCGCGGCGTGTAGCCGTGGGATGTGGTCCACGTAGTCTCGCGGGATGCATTCTCATCTGAGCTTCGAGAACCCTCCCGCGCTGCCTCACGGGGTGGTGGTCGAGACGTTGGAGCGGGCTTTGCGTGACCGCTCGGCAGAGGGCGAGGCGGCGGGAGTCCTGGTCGGCACCGCGTTGAACGACGACGACGCGGGGTTCGTCGAGCACTGGTGCGTGCAGGTCGGGACGCGGGCTGTGTCGGGGAGTCCGCTACTCGGGCTAGCCGGGCTGTGCCTGGGCCATACCGCTCGACGCTTTGGGCAATGTCGGCGTACACATGAACGTCCCCACCCGCGTACGGATGAAAAGGGACAGTTGTTGATGCGTTGAGATCTGCTGCTCGGCACTCTGCTGCTTGGTCGGTGAGAGGTGGCGGAAGGCGGTCGACGGTGGTCTTGGACCCGCAACGTTGGTTGGAACTGCGGCGCTTTCGGAGCCTGTTGGAATCCGGGGCGATCAGCCTGTCGGAGGTGGCCCGGGAGACCGGGCTGGACCGGAAGACCGTGCGCAAGTATCTGTCGGCGCCGGGGCCGGCGACTCCGCCGCGGCGGTCGCCGAGCGGGCGGTCGAAGGCGAGGGTGATCGACGAGTTCGCGCCGTTGGTCGATTCGATGCTGCGGGCGGAGATCTTGATGAAGGCCGCGGTGATCCACGGGCGACTGGCCGCGGAGTACGGGTTCACCGGCAACTACCAGCGCGTCAAGCTCTACGTTCAGGACGCCCGGCCTCGCATCGCCGAAGAACTCGGCATCACGCCGAAGGAACTCGCCGGCATGCACCGCCGCTTCGAGGTGATCCCCGGCGCCCAGGCCCAGGTGGACTGGGGCGACGAAGGCAAAATTCTTGCCCACATGGGAATCCCGAAGGTCTACTCCTTCCACATGACGCTGTCGTATTCGCGGGACCCGTTCTGCTGTTTCACCACCAGCCAGGACCTGCAGAGCTTCTTCGACTGCCACCGCCGGGCCTTTGCCCACTTCGGCGGTGTCCCGATGGCGATCGTCTACGACCGGACCAAAACCGTTGTCCGCCGGCACGTCGCTCCGGGCGAGGCGGTCCCGCTGCATCCGGAAGCGGTCGGGTTCGCCGGCCATTACGACTTCGACATCGACGTCCTGGCCGCCTACCGGCCCACCGGGAAGGGACGCGTGGAACGACAGGTCCTCATCGTCCGTGACCACGTCCTGTCCGGCCGGTCCTTCTCCTCCGTCGAGGAGATGGACGCCGCCTTCGCCGCCTGGGTGCCGCAGCGGAGGGCTCAGGCCCACAGGACGCACCAGCAGATCATCGGAGAGCGGGCCGCCCGCGACCACATGGCACTCAAATCGCTGCCGGAAACTTCGTATCTGGTGGCCGAACGGCATCTGCGGCCGGTCGGCAAGGACTGCCTGGTCGCCTTCGGCGGCAACCTCTACTCGGTGCCCGCCCGCAGGGTCCGACCGCGTCAGCTGGTGGAGATCCGGGCCACGAAGTCGCAGGTCATGCTGCATTCCGCCATCGCGAACGCCGACGGTGAGACGCTGCTGGCCACTCATCTGCGGGCCGTCGGCCGAGGGGCCCGTGTCGTCGAGGAGGCCCACTGGGACGGCCTGCCCGCCGGCAAGGGACGCCGGACCACCACCGGTGATGTCCCGCCGCAGCCTCGCCGCGAGTCTGCCCAGGGTGAGGAGACAGGGCCTTTGCAGGCCCTGCTGAACCGCACCGCGGCCACCCGCATCGAGGTCGGCCGCCGTCCGCTGTCCGTCTACGACGAACTGACCGGCACCCGCCCCTTCACCACCCGTCCGAGCACGAGGGAAACGTCTTGAGCGAGCTGGTCTCCACCCGCATCCGCAACACGGCCGGCAAGCTCGGCCTGCCCCACCTGGCCGAAACGATCAACGAGTACACCCGGCGGGCCGACGAGGGCAAGATGGGCTACCTCGACTTCCTCGACCTGGTCCTGTCCGAGGAACTCGCCGTTCGCGACGACCGCCGCTTCCGCCAGGGCCTGCGGCTCTCCCGGCTACCGCACCACAAGACGCTCGACGAGTACGACTTCTCCTTCCAGCCCGACCTCGACCCGCGCAAGGTCAAGGACCTGGCCACCCTCTCGTTCGTCGACGGCAAGGCGAACGCCGCCCTGCTCGGACCGCCCGGGGTCGGCAAGACACACATCGCCGTGGCCCTCGCGGTCGCGGCCTGCCGGGCTGGCTACTCGATCTACTTCACCAGCCTCGACGACATGGTCCGCAACCTCAAAACCGCTGAGGCTGCCGGACGTCTGACGAACAAGCTCGGCACCTACCTGCGGCCCAGCGTCCTGGTGGTCGACGAAGTCGGCTACCAGCCCCTCGAACGCGCCGAGGCGAACCTGGTCTTCCAGGTCATCTCCAAGCGTTACGAAAAAGGCTCCATCATCCTGACGTCGAACAAGACCTTCAGCGAATGGGGTCAGGTCTTCGGCGACGAAGTCCTCGCCACCGCCATCCTCGACCGTCTCCTGCACCACTGCGAAGTGATCTCCATCAACGGCCCCAGCTACCGGCTCAAGAACCGCCTCAAGGCCATCGAGCGAGAGAATGACGTGGCCTGACAGCTGGGGACGTTCATCCGTACGCAACTGGGGAGAAAAGTCCGTACGCCGACAGGCAACTCAGCGATGAGGCCCGCGCCCTGGCGGAGTCGCTGGCGGCGCGGGCCGAGGCGGACCCGTCGGATGTGGACGGTCGGGCCCTCGACGGCCTTGACGATGTCCGGAGCTTCCTTCACCTGTGGTGACGTCGCCTGTTGCCGCTGCTGTTACAGGTCAGGCTGCGTTGGCCATACTCACGAGGGTTTTGAGGCGCTTGTCGGCGGCGTTCTTGTTCCGCCAGATGATGTAGCGGCGGATCATGCTGCCCTGGGCCTTGTGGGTGGGGTGGTCGGTGCCATCGAGGGCGAAGTAGCGCAGAGCGGTGAACTGGGCCTCGATGCGGTTGAGCCATGAGCTGTTGGTCGGGGTGTAGGCGATCTCGACGTTGTGGGCCTTGGCCCAGTCGGCGACGCGGCGGCAGCGTTTGGTGGTCAGG
The DNA here is from genome assembly GCF_044747265.1 of Streptomyces sp. NPDC090106. Taxonomy (NCBI): domain Bacteria; kingdom Bacillati; phylum Actinomycetota; class Actinomycetes; order Kitasatosporales; family Streptomycetaceae; genus Streptomyces; species Streptomyces sp. NPDC090106. The sequence goes on from NZ_JBIVDS010000026.1 coordinate 8,783, forward strand.
TGCGGGGAATAGTTGTCGCAGATGATCGCGATGCGCTTGCCGACGGGGTGGAGGGAGCGCAGGTAGCGGCAGAACTCCAGGAACTTGGAGCGGTTCTTGGTTTTCTTGATGTGGCCGTAGAGCTGGTCTTTGCCCAGGTCGTAGGCGGCGAACAGGTGGCGGACACCGTGCGGGCGGGTGTAGGTCGCGCGGCGGCGCGGGCGCGGTTCGCGGTCGGGGTCTTTGTGCTTGCCGCCGCGTCCGGTCCACTGGCGGCCGGGGTGGGGCTGGAGATTGAGGGGGCCGAACTCGTCCATGCAGAAGACGACTTCTGGCTCGCCCTGCTCGGGTATGACCTCGCCGTCGGCGATGGCGTAGAGGTGCTCTACGCGGGCCTTCTTGACCGCGTAGTCGGGGTCGCGGGAGGTTGAGGCGACCCCCGTGACGTGGACACTCCGACAATGGATCTTGCAGATCCAAGGGAAGGTGTCCTGGTGGGACGTAAGTCTCCGTATCCGGCGGAGTTCAGGAATGACGCTGTCGCGCTGTACCGCGCGGCGGGCGGGAAGCGCACGTATGCAGCGGTCGCGGCGGATGTCGGGGTGACCGGTGAGACGCTGCGGAGCTGGGTGCGCCAGGCCGACGAGCACGCGGGCCGCGATTACAGCCACGGCGAGCAGAGTGCGGAGAGCCGGGATGAGGAGCTGGCCCGGCTGCGTGCGGAGAACGGCCGGCTGCGCAAGGCGGAGAAGGAGTGGGAGCTCGAGCGGGAGATCCTGCGCCGGGCAGCGGCGTATTTCGCCAAGGAGATGAAGTGAGGACCCGCCGCTGGGACTTCGTCTCCGCCCACGCCGAGACCTTCGGCGTCCAGCGGATATGCCGGGTCCTTCGGGTCTCGCGCTCGGGCTACTACCGGTGGATCGCCGGCGCGAGGACCCGCCAGGAGCGGCAGGCCGCCGACGATGCCCTGCTTGTGGAGATCCATAAGATCCACACTGAGCACAAGGGCACCTACGGAGTCCGGCGCGTCCATGCCGAGTTGCGCGGGTTCGGGCACACGGTCAACCGCAAGCGCGTCGAGCGCCTGATGCGCGTCAACCGGCTCGAAGGCCGCCACCTGCAGCGCCGCAAGCGCACCACGGTCCCCGACCGGCTCGCACCGCCCGCCCCGGACCTTGTCCAACGCGACTTCACCGCCGTGCAGTTGGACGAGAAGTGGTGGGGCGACATCACATACGCGCAGGTCGAGGGCTCGTGGCTGTATCTCGCCTGCGTCATCGACATCTACTCACGCCGGGTACTCGGCTACTCGATGGCCTCGCACATGCGCGCCGAGCTGGTCATCGACGCACTGAAGATGGCGGTGGCGACCCGCGGCGGCAACGTCAACGGAGTGATCTTCCACGCGGACAGGGGCGCCCAGTACACGTCGACCGCATTCGCGCAGGTCTGTGATGGTTTCGGGATCCGCAGGAGCATGGGGCGCGTCGGCTTGAGCTACGACAACGCCCTCGCTGAGAGCTTCTGGCAGGGGCTGAAGAGGGAGACGATGCACCAACGCCTGTTCCCGACGATGCGCCAGGCGCGGCTGGAGATCTTCCAGTGGCTCACCTACTACAACGCCCGCAGACGCCACAACGCCCTCAACTACCTCTCGCCAGCTGAGTTCGAACAGCAGCACCAGCGAGGACGTAAACTCACACTCGCAGCATGAACCCCTGTGTCCACACTCCGGGGGACACCTCAGTCGTTGCCCGTCCCCTGGAAACCCCCGGCCGCCTTCGCGGCGGCGGCCACGCAAACCGCGTTCAGGATTCAGTACAGACGATCACGAAGTCATGATCACCACAGGACCCCAGGCGGACGGCAAACAACTCGTTCCGAGAATCCAGAGAACCAGTTCCCTCTGACGCCGCCCCTCTGGGTAGCCAACCCGTCTACATCTCGGCGCCTACAGCAGTGAGAGAAGCTGTCGAAAATCTTTCATCTTCGTACCTGGCCGGTCCTCACAGAGGCGGTCGGTAAGCCGCCGGACCGGAGCCCGGCGCTGTTACCGAACGATGTACCTCTACAGATCGCGGTGACCACTCTCGGACTCCGCAAGTTGTGTCACCACCGCCCCTCCTGGACACATGCCACCACCTGCTTCTGTGCAGCGACCAACGATGCGCCACACGGCTCGCGGGTGGTCCGGCGCCATTGCTGGCACCGGAACCATGCTCACGCGAGTGAGGAGCTCCTGACGCGCTGTTGCGGTGGCCAGGCTCGGCGGACCGTCGGGTCCAACTGGTAGAGCTGTTCGTCGTCCTGGGCCAGGACGTCAAGGATGCACAGCTCCTCCAGGGCTTGTTGCGGTGCGGGGTGGTAGTCCTGAAGGAGCTCCACCAGGTCGTCCCACGGCAGTGGCTCGTCGAAGGCAACCAACTCGGTCAGGAGTGTGCCCATGTCAGGGGACGCTGTGAGCCCGAGCCCGTCTAGGAGGGCAGTGCCGAGATCACCGGTGGCTACTGCCTCGCTGACGTTCTTGCAGATCGCCGGAACGCGGCGCCCCTGTCGGGCCTGTGCGAGTGCTGCGTCCAAGAGAATCGGCCAACCCCCGGTGGCCTCCATGAGCCGATTACGGGCCTCCGTCTCCGCGAAGGGCTCGAGCGCCTCCACGTCCGTGGCCCAACTGCTGATTCCTTCGAGAGTGACCCGGCGCAGCGGGATCAGGGCGTTGTCGGGATCGAACTCGGCCGCGAGCGCCACATGCTCGGCCTTGCAGGCGTCGGCCAGCGCAACAACGGTCCGGGTGACACCGACCGGCGGCTGGATCGTCTCCACCTGCCGGAGGCTCTCCCTGGCCCTGTCCAGATCTTTGAAACGGCTGAGCTCCACCACCACGATGCGGTGCATAGGACCGGGCCGGCCCGTACTAAGTAGGTCCTTGTAGTGTTGCCGAGATTTGGAACAGACGATGGGTTCCAGCTTGGACGGAGCCCTGTTCTGCTGGTCCTCAAACACGGCCTCGACAGTGTCCAAGCCGGTGGCGGTACTACCGATGACGATGCGCAGCTCATTTCCCGGAACGGTGAGGCGGGCGAGCTGCTGTTCGGTGAGCGGGCTGATGCGGCTGCCTGCGGAAATGGGCCGCCTCGCCTGGGCCGCGGTGAGCTTGGTCAGCGGCTTGGATGTGTCGTGGTTCTCCAGAGCCTCCTCGATCGCATGCTGATTGCCCAGGAGGCGAAGGACGTTGGAAGAACGCAGTCGCCAGCCTTGCGGGTCGCCGGCCAGGATCCCCAGGCCGGTCATCTCCTCCAGGAGCGCGCGGAACTCGTCGGGTCCCTGGCCGGTGAACCCCTGCGGCCACCATTCGTCGCAGGCCCTGCTCAGCGCCCGGGTGGGCATCCGGTGATCGACACCGCCCGCGTGCGCTTCGAGGGCCACGACGAGCGCGATGAGCTTGTAGCGAGGATCCAGTTCGAGGGTCAGGTTGATGGTGTTGCGCGTGCGGTCGGTGAGATCCTGCGACCCGATGACACGTTCGAGGACGGCGTTGTCAACATGCCACGGCGGTGTACCGGGAGCGGGCGGCGTGCTCACGCGGGTGTTGAGAGAGGCCTGCACGAGCGCCTGCCCAGCGAGCTGAAGCAGTTTGGGATGGTAGTTGCAGTAGGCAAGGATCCGGTGGATGAGCTCGTCGGGGATCCGGACTCCCAGGGCTTCCAGGGGCTGCCGGACGAGTCGGAAGGCCGGTGCCGGCGCCAACGGTCCGATGACGACGGGTTTGCCGAAGTGGGCGTCGTACAGAGGCTGATTGGGCAGGCCGGAGAAACGCTGCACCTGGTGGAGGCCAGCGAAGACGGGCTTGAACCTGCGGTTGGTGTTGCTCATGAGTTCCCGCAGGCGCGTCGTCTGCGGGAAGTTCTCCAGGGCCTCGGCATCAAAAAAGATGTCGCACTCGTCGAACAGGACGAGGAGCCGGCGGGCGGGGTCGTCGTCGAGCCATGCGGTTATGGCGGCGGTGACACGGTGTTGCGCGGTGCCACGCCGGGCCTGCCGGACCGGCGGGCCGATGTCCTTGCGGTCGAGTTCACGACCGATCATGTCCCACAGCTCGTCGGTCTTCTGACCGAGCCCGAGGGTGGTGGGCAACGCGATGTAGAGGGCGACATGCCCCGGCGTCGTCTCGAAACGGCGTGCGGCCGCGCGCAGGAGCGCCGACTTGCCGAGCTGGCGTCCTCCGTACAGCAGCTGGGCGCCTGTCATGGAGGTGATGTCGCTGAGTTCTTGCTGGCGCCCGTAGAACATCTCGCTGGGGACGGACTCGTTCGCGTCGGGGCGGTAGGGGTTGGTGGCGGCAAACGGCGCGAGGATGCGCTCCGTGGTGGTGAACCGGTTGCTGGCTTTGGACGCCAAGTAGGCCACCGCTGCCGCGTCCAGGCACAGCAAGGGCTTCATGGGCTGTTTGGCCGTCTGCAGGGCGAGTTCACGACGGGATGCGGCGGGCAGCGTGCCCAGGACGACGACGAGGATGGGCAGAGTGCTGGTGTCCTGGTCCGCCCACGCGGTCAGGGTGGTCACGTCCGACACGTCGGGAGTCAGGAGTACGCGCAGTCGGCCGCCCGCCTCCGAGCCGAAGGCCGGGAGCCGGCATCCACCCAGCAGCTGGACATCGGTGAGCTCGATCCACCTCCGGTTGGGGGCGTACGGACCCGCCGGATGTTCGCTGCCGTACTCGATGCCCGCGATGCGCAGTGCGCTGCGGAGCAGATGGTTGCCGCTCTTGAGGGTGCGCCAGTTCCTGAGGAGTTGGGCCCAGGCACGCAGCGTCTCGGTAGTGGTATTGCGCTCGCGGGTGCGCAGTTGGGAGAAGTCCAGACCGGCGTGCGTGCCACCACCGTCAACGGCCTCGATGAGTTCCGGTGTGATGCCCTTGGGGAGGCTGTCGGGCACCGAAGGGAAGAACTGTTCGAGGTCGTTCTCCGGTGCCGAGGTGGGCGGGTGTTCTCCGGCGAGCGCGGTGAGCAGGTAGTCCTCCGCCGTCGCCAAGTCCCCTACGTCGACGAGTTGCGTGATTCTCGTCATGACGTCGCCCGGGACGCCTCCCTGCGCATTGTTGATCTCCTCCTTGGCACGTTGCATGAGGTCGGACCCGGCCCGGTCGGCAAGCCGGGGCATGATGTCTTCGATCGCGCCGATCTGCCGGTCGACAGCGCTGAAGTCGTCCCCTGCCAGGTCGGTTTCAGCGGCCTCGACCCGTGCCGTGACCTCGGAGCGGCCCGGTTCGGGAAGGCGACCTTGTCGGGTCGCGGTCGCCACGATGCCGCGGATCTCGTCGATCGACGCGCGTGCCGTGGCCAGCGCATGGCCGCGGGCCTGCTCGACGGCGTCCCGCAGGGAGGTGTCGTCGTCCTCGGACTCGCCTTCGGCCGCTTCCACCGCCGCACGTGCCGCCGCGAAATTGCCGGCATCCGCCTGGTCACGTGCCGCCTGTGCCCAGGTACGGGTCTGAGCGTGCGCGATGTCGTCCAACGTCACCTCGCGCGCAGGTTCCAGCGCCCTGGTCAGCGGGAGACGGGAGCAGCGCAGCAGGTCGGCGTTGAGCGCGCTGCCCGGCACAGGCTCGGCGCCCGGCAGTGTGGCGCCGTCCAGCAACCGGATAGTGGTCCGGATGCTGTCCAGGACCGTCTCGGTCACGGCAACACTAAAGGGCTCAGAGACGGTGTCCGCATGAGCGCGCAGCTCGGTGTAGGCGTCGTCGGTCTGCGCGCGGACGTCACGTCGGAGATTCGCGAGCACGCTGTTCAGCGAGGGGCTACGGGCCGCGCTGCGGGTGGCCAGCAACCAGGTGTTGACAATGTCGAGCGACTCCGCGGCGTACTGAAGAATGCGGCGCCGAGCAGCGCCCTGCAGTACGGCACTGTTGCGGCGGAGCCGGTTGTCGATGTCCTTGAGTTCTTTGGTCAAGGCGGCAGTAGTGAGCCGGCGCACCTGGACGGCGACCTGGTCAGCGCGGTCGCGCAGGTCGTCGGCCGCCGTCGTGACCAGTGACCCGATCAGGCCGTCGGCGTCCCACCAGGAGCGGACGATCGCCTCTGCGCGGGGGAAGTGCAGGTGGCGCGGCGCAGCGAGGTGCAGGCGGGCATCCTCCGAAGCCCGGCTGACCTCGGTGTCGGCCTCGATGATGCTCTCAAAGACGTTGAGGCCGTCTGCTGCGCTGAGTTGACCGCGTGCGGAGGCTGTCCCCACCACGCGGCACAGCTGCTGAAGGTGTGTCATGCCGGAGCAGTTGGCGGCTAAGGCGTTGACCAGTTCACCGGCGTTGGGGTCGGCGGTGAGAAGAGCTGCTCGCAGGGCGGCAGCGAGCAGCAACATGCGCTCGTCGTGACCGGTCACGCTCGGGTGACCGATTTCCAGGTCGACGCGCTCGCGTACGGCGCCAGCGCACGGGCCCATCTCCGAACGTACGCAGTGCGCCAGTTGAAGGGTCTCCAGCGCCTGCTGGAGGGAAGAGCGGCCTGCGGCGTGGGCCGCGTGTCCCGCCAGCGCGAGTTCGCCGGTGGAGATCAGACGCGTGATCAGCGCGATGTCGGCGGGACCAAGTTCTGATGCCGCCAATTCGGTGGCGGACGGTGCCAGGGCATCCGTCGCTTCGGTCTCCGTGGCCTCCGGCAACGGCGGCTCGGTGCGGACGACCACGGGTAAGGCGACAGGAGCGGCTTCGGACGGTGGAGCAGCCTCTGGATCGGGCACTTCATCGGAAGACTCTGCCGAGGTGGATTCGGGGGCGGGATCAGTAGGTGGAGCGGGCAGTTGTGCGGTGAGGGAATCGACCGGCGGCTGCTCTGCGTCGCCATCCGAGCCGCCCGGTGCGGTCACCTTTCCGCGCAGGATCAGTGCGGCGACGCTGCTGACGTCCTGGGGTGCTTCTTTGAGGAAGGCGAAGAGTTCATCGACGGCTGAGTCGTCGTCACCCTCGTGGGCATCCGCCAGCGCGACGAGCAACCGCAGATGCTCCGAATCGGCCGCAGGGGCGTCGAGCAGCCGCAGTGCCTGTTCGCGGACGGACTCCAGGGATGTGCTGCCGGACGGACCCTTGAGCGCAGCGACACGCAGCAACGCCGCACGATTTATCGCCTCTTGCGTCTGCTCGGCGGCGGCCGTACGGGCGGCGGCGCACAAGGACCGGACATCTGCCGGATCCGGCGGCACGGCCGCGGAGACCCGGGTGCCGAGTTCTTCGTGCAACTCGAGCGCGGCACTCCGCAGAGCAGTGAGGGCGACGATGTCGTCGTGGGTGGGCAGCCGCTCCGACTCCAGATGGGCGGTGACGCGCGCTGCGGCAGAAAGTGCAGAAACGAGCAGCGCATCCAGGTCCTCGGCCCGGGTGTTCCAATCGGCGCGTTCCGGCTCCCCTCCCGCGGACGAATGGCCAGCTGCGAGGCCTGTGTTCGCAGCCTGTGACTGCCCCGTCTCGTCATGGCGACTGTTCTGGGAATAGGGCACGAGAAGGAGCCAGGCTCGCTCCAGGGCGTAGCAGGCGTCGATGGTGTTCTGCACATCCTCCTTCGGCCACGCGGGCATGGGGAACCTCTGCAGTGCGTGGCGTAGCAGGGCGGTGTGGCCAGGTGAGAAGAAGGGAGCCGAGAAGGCGGCCAGCAACAGCTCCGGACGGGACTCAGAGAACGCGGCGACGGCCTGGTCGAGATGCTGGTCACCGCCATGCCACTCATAGTCGTGAAGGGCGTCGGCAAGCGCTCTGATGGTGGGCTGGGAAATGGTGCTCGCAGCCCGCATCTGCGTATCGACATTGCGTTTGCGCAGTGTTGCAAGACACTGCTCTGCAGCCCGCGAACTGAGCCGGGCGGAGGGCACACGCAGAGTCTGGAGCATGGCGATGCGGTCACGGTTGCGTACGCGTTGCAGCAGTTGGAGTAGGGCCGTGGCATCGAGTGCGGCGAGCACGTCCCCAACGGGGTTGCCCAGATGTTCGATGGCCTCGCGCAGCTTCTCGGCCAGGTCGGTCGGCGGCTCGGGCAGCTGAGGCGTGTTCGATGTGTGTCGCGTCATGGTGGACCTCAAGTGCAATCGATCAAGTCGTCATGCCAGGAAGGGGGTTGTTCGGTGCCGCGCCGATGACCGCGGACGAAGGTGTAGCCCGCTGGGAGGGTTGTATCGGCGTCCGGACCGAGCATCTCGATGCGCCACCGCGCATATGCGGCGCGTGCGTGATCGCTCGCCTGCCGCCCCGGGGGGAGCCTACGACGATCAGGTGGTACGTAGTGAGCTTTTACATGATTTCGTAGCACCCGGTGTTCAAGCGCGTCCGGACGCTTTCGCGTCGTGGGCGCCTTGTCATCCGGCCACCAGATGAACAGGTCCGGTTCGCCCGCTCCCGCCTCGCGCTCCAGCAGCCCTCGGGCGGCCATGTCTTCACAGGTGTGAATCACCGTCCACATCAGCCGGGGCGGCACGGGGCCAGGTCCGAAAAGAGCGGCGCTGAGTCGATGGCCCCGCATGGAGCGGGCGTCGAACAGGCCCGGTGTGCCGTGGCGGCGCAGTCCCGCGACGACGAGGGAACACAGGCTGTCGACCGCTGGGGCGTACCCGGTGCGCGCCGGTCGCCGAGGAGCCGAGGGCTGCCGCTCCGGCTCTTGCGGTGTGAGGCCGAGGTGGCGTCGTAGGACGCCGATGTCGCAGTCCCAGGAGAAGGGGCCGTGACCGTCGAGATGAAGGGGCTCGTCCAGCGGGGCCGTGACGACGTGCAGACGACGTCCCCCGCGCGGCACGGTGACGGTGAGTTTGATGCCGGGATAGAACGACCATGGCCAGGCCACGCCGGTCAACCCTGCAACCGTCAGGCCGATTTCCTGTGGTTCCCGGGGATCCTCCGCATCACCGTCGTGATGAAGTTCGAGGATGAACGGGCCGTCTGGCAAATCCTCCCGGGCGCTGGTCGGCAGCGGAAGCGTGCCGTCGTCGATGTGGCGCGGCAGCAGACAGCAGGTGTAGACGGTGAGGCTGTCGTCGAGATGCTCGACGGCCGGTACGGGTTCGTCAGGTGCGTTCTCCTCCAGCAGGGCTGGTGCCGAAGTGTCCTCCGGCAGGGTGCAGGGCTCCCCTGATGGCTCTTGTAGGGCGGGGGCCTCGTCGGGGTCCGGCGGTGTGGCGGCAAGGGAGCCCGTGTGCTCGTGGTGTCCGACACCCAGCGGCGCCAACGGGTCGGCACCGTCGACATACCAGGGAACGGGAGGCTGCTGTGCACGCCAGATGCCGCCCTGTTGCCACAGGTCATCGATACGCAGGTCGACCTGTGCCGTGGACCGGGTCGCACGGTCGGCGATCGCGAAGTTGACGACAGCCTGGGAAACCAACGCGTTCGTCCCCTCGGTGAGGTCCCGTGCCCCTGCCGCGTCGGCGGCGGCACACAGCAGAGGCCAGATCGCGGTGTAGCGCGGTGGGCCGGTACGCGCACGGTGGACCCGCTGGGCGACCTCGTCGACCATGGAGCCCGGCAGGCCGACCTTGTCAATCGCGGTCACGGCGTACGGACCCCACATACGCAAGCCGGGCGAACGGCGAAGCAGCTCGGCGATGGTGTCGAAGCTCGCGGCGAGTGCCTGGTTCAGCAGGTCGATGTCGTGAGGGTCGTCGATGAGCCCGGCGAGCGGACCGGTGGCCAGCAGAGGACGCGCTTCGCTGAGCAGATACCTCTGGTAGAACGCCGCGTCCTCGAGCAGCGGGAGGTCAGGCGTCTGGTACAGGGCGGTGGACGTCAGGTGCCCACGCGTGTCGAGGAGTCCGGACCGGCGCAGTCTGGCGGTCTCCTTCAACTCGATCGCGGAGGGCGGGCCGAACGCGCCGGCGTCCACGACCACGGTCTCCTCGCGCTCCCAGAGGCCGTCCGGACGAAGGACGCCGGCGCGGTCGCCCGAACGGGCGGCAGGCATCCAACCGTCGTCGTCACACTCCCGGGATGCGCCGATCTTGCCCACGGCCTCCGCCCACAGCCAGCGTGTTCCGCGCTCGATGCGGATGAACGCGCCGACCGGTACCGCGGACCGGGCCGCGTCCGCGGCGGGACGGACCGCGTGGAAGCATTCAGGATCCAGTAACGCCGAGTGGTAGGCGCCGAGGGCAAGGTCGAAGCCGAAGTGCAGCGCGTTCCAGGCACAGGCGACGTGCAGGACCCCGCCGCGTCCGACCGCGACCTGGCGCAGATAACGGCTCGTACGTTCCGCGACAGCCGCATCCATCTGATCCGCGCCGAGCAGCAGTTCCGGTACGAACAGCGGTTCGTCGTCGAAGGGCGCCCACGCGGGCGGCTCAGTCAGGGGCAGCATGCTCACACCTCCTGCGGCGGGTGCTCGACGTAGCGGCGCAGCCGCCACAGGGCCCCGTCCTGCGAGGGCAGTACGTGGCCGTCCGCATGGAGGCGTTGGAGGGCCGCGATCACGTCCGATGAGTGGATGCCGGGATCCACACCGCGCAGTCGGTGGTACAGCAGGCGCGGCCACAGCGGTCGGCGGACACCGTCCTTGCGGGAGAGGTAGGTCTCCTCGCCGCGGAGCACACGGCGGATCATCGCCGGTGTCAGGCCTCGGTAGTTGTCCCAGAGCAAGGCGTAGATCCACTGGTCGGCCGCGCGCCGGTAGGGTTCGCTGTCACGGTGCACCACTGGACGTGGCCGCGGGGTGTTCAAGGCCTGCAGCAGCCGCGGTGTCCTCGCGGCCGAGACATCGGTGGCCCAACAGGCCGAGCACCGGGTCGCCGAAGTCGCGCACACGTGCCCGTCGCCACCGAGCGGGCTGCCAGTGAAGTAGACGCTGAACGCCTCGGTCGCGCAGTCGGCGGCGCTGTACCAGTCTCGCAGGTCGGCGAGGTCCTGGCGGGCGCGTTCCCGGGCGGCGCGCATGCGGGCGTCGAAGGTGCCCGGCAGAGCCGTGCCGTCGGGTACCCGAACTGCCGTCAGGGTGCGCCGGTTGCCAGCCTGGGAGACGTCGACCACGCCCAAATCGTGCAGGGCGGCGAGCGCGGTCCACGCGGCTGCGGGGTCGGGCACCACCGGACCCGCTGCGCTGTCCCGAAGGAGCGCGTACACATCGGTCACCTGGTGGCTTCCGGGCCTCTGCTCGGCGAGATCGCCGACCACCGCCGCGGCCGGGCCCCATTCGGAGCCGACGGGGCGAGCTGCGCCGGGTATCGGCGTGATCCGCACGCGCTCGGGGAAGTCCCCCAAGTCGGTGAGCGCGTCCAGCGAGGCCAGGACGGCTAGCGCGCGTACCACGGAAGTGCGGTACGTATCCCACACGGCGGTCTGCTGAGCCTGCTGGGCCGGCAGCAGGCCCGCCTGGAGGTCGGCGGCCATGCAGTCGGCTGCGAGCCGCTCCGGGTCGAGGATCCCGGAGACACCGGCTCGCAGCACCGACTGGCCCAGCCGACGCAGTACATCCGGTGAGAGGCCCTGGGCGGCCAGCCAGGCCACGGTCCGCAGCCCGCGCCCCGTTCCAAGGGCCATACCGGTCGACGGGGCGTCGACCTCGTTCTGTGCCCGCCCGGCCTGGTCCCGGCCCGCACGGCCGAGCTGCTGGTAGAGCGCCGACAAGTCCGTGGGCGGCGACACCACGAACACACAACGGATGTCGCGGCGGTTCATCCCCAGCCCGAACGCGCTCGTCGCGACGATCAGCAGCGGCGCGAACCCGTCCTCGCCACGGCCCGGCGCTTCCTTGAACTCCGTGAGCACCGCGGCCTTCTCCGCCTCCGACAGCCGGCCGTGGAAACGCCTCACGCGCTGGCTGCCCTGGACAGCGAACTCTCGCAGATGGGCGTAGAGCGCCTCGACCTCCTTGACCGTCAGGCAGTAGAAGATCGCATGGTCCTCGCACGCTTCTGCGACCCGCTCGGCGAGACCGGCGACAGCCTGAGAACCGCCCGACCGCATCGTCCGTCGGTAGACCGCCAGTTCGGGCCGGAGCGGTGACGCCTGCACCGTCACCAAAGTCTCATCGCCCGCCGCCGTGCCCTCCAGGCCGAACAGTCCCTCCCGGAGTCCGGCTCGGACCTGCCGGTTCGCCGTCGCGGTCACCGCCGTGACCCGCACCCCGAACCGCTCTCGCAACTCGCGGAGCAACACCTCCACGCGGCGGAACCCCGGACGGAAGTCGTCACCCCACTGCACGAACGTGTGCGCCTCGTCGACTGCCACCCGCTCCAGAACACCGGTGCGCGCGGCCTGCCTCAGCAGATCCGCGAAACGTCGATCGGCGAGTCGCTCCGGTGAGACGTACACCAGCTTGATGCCGTGCCGACCGGTCCCGCGGAGTTCCTCGGCGACCTCGGTCTTCCCGCCGCGGCTGTTCGATTCCGCCATGGGACCGACCAGCGCCCGCACCGCGCCGCCGACCGCGGACGACAGCTCCAGTGCCTGGTCGGCCATCAGCGCCACCAACGGCGAGACCACCACGGTCACGCCCGGCAGGACCAGCGCCGGCAGTTGGAAGGTGTACGACTTCCCGAACCCCGTGGGCAGCAGTGCCAGCACATCCCGGTTCTCCCCCACGGCGCGGAACACGGCATGCTGCTCGGGCTTCAACGTCATCGGGCCGTCCTGGAAGCGCAGGTGTCCGGCGACCGCCTCGCAACGCTCGGCCAGCAGGGAAGGGAGCGTCCCGTCCTCGCGGGCACGCACGACTTCCTCGGGACTGATCCCGGCCTGGCGAATCAAACGCGTGGCGGGCAGCAACGTGTGCTCCTCCAACGCCTGCGGTGTGCACAACTCCTGTGCGCGCGAGGCGTCCAGGCGCCCCTGCTCGGCAAGAAAGCGCCAGATGATCTCCCATCCCTGAGCCATCGTCACGATGTTCCCGCCCGCCGCCTCGCCCGTGAGCGGATCGGCTGTGAGCAGCCCCGGATCAAGCGACTCCAGGAAAACCTGGCGGTAGGCGCGGCGCAGGGCGGTCGTCCCGGCGAGTTTGCGGTCGCTGATCACCACGACGCCCCGGTGGTCCACCGAGCGCAGCAGCCGTCCCACGGCCTGGCGCAGATCCATCGCCGCCAGCGGCAGGTAGTACTCACGCGTCGCGGCTGCCTCGGTGTCGGCCGCCCCGGCCGCCCTCGCCCTCTCCGCGGCTGCCGCGCGCCGAGCGGCGATGATCGGGTCCGCGAAGGGTGCGAACGGAAGTTTGTTGATCCATACCAGGCCCAGCCGCCGTGCGGGGAAGTCGACTCCCTGCCACATGCCGCGCGTGGCGACGCAGAAGCCGCCCAGGTCATGAAACTCCCTCGCCGCTCGCGCGTTGCCCAGCAGCGGCGCCACCGCCACCGGCAGTGAAGCTCCGTCCACGGCCAGCTGCTCCGAAAGCCGCTCCGAAACCGCCTCCGCCGCCGCCGTTGACGTCGTCAGCACCAGCGCACCGTGTTCGAAGGCCCCGTGCCGTTCACGGACCACCTCACGCGCGTAGCCCGCCAGCTGGTGCGCGACCGTTCGGTGGGCGGCCTGCGGATGCTCGGCCCAGCTCGGGAAATCTGAGAGACACAGCAGCCGGGCCTGCCGGGAGGCGTCGAACGGGCTCGGCAGCGCGGTCCCATCCACCTCGCCGCCCAGGCCGAGACGCTGCCGAACGTAGGCCCAGGATCCCGCGACCGTGAGGGTCGCCGACACATAGAGGATGCGGCCGAAGCCACTACGGACCCGGTGCCACTGCGGATCCGCGCTCAGCTCGATCGGCGCGGAGGAAACCGAGAAGGGGTAGCGGCGCGCTGTCACCGCGGCGGTCACCTCGCCAGCCTCGCTCGCGAAGACGACTCGATTCGCCAAACCCGTTCTCGCCGTCAGCCCGGGCAGAACCTGTTGCAGCGGCTCGTCCACCAAGTCCTGCATGCTCTCCGGCGACTCCTCGTCCCACTCCGGTTCGTCGTCGCCGTCATCAGCAGCGGCCTCGTCCGTGGTGTCCACCGGTTCCGGGGACGCCCCCAGCACATCGCGAGCGTCGGCCACCACCGTCGCGGCCTCCTGCGCCAGCACCCCCACACGCGCGATGAGCAGTGCGGCACGTTCGCGTTCCCACCACGGCGCCTGCCGTACCTCCGGCAGTCGCGTCAGCCGCACCAACTCCCGGCCCGCTGCCTGAGCCCAGCCCCCCAGCCGCTCAAGGCGACCCAGCAGCTGACGGGCCCCGGCCACCGTGATCAGTCCCCCGTACGGACTCGCCAAGGTCGCGACGCGCCGTCCCGGTTCGCCTCCCACCGCGTCGAAGACCCCCTGCGCCGCACGGGGCATCGCCTCGGTCTCCAGCAGCCGTTGTCCTTCGCGCAGCAGCCTCGCGAACTCCGAGACATCGGCGCGTTGGAACTCCCGAGCCCACCGCTCCATGTCGGCGAACAGGTTCTCCACCGCGCGGATGTCGACCTGCGCCGTCGACGCCACGGTCACCGCCTGCTCCAACGCGTGTGCCTCATCGGCCACCAGCAGCGTCGAACGGTCGAAGGCACCGGCATGCGCCTGCAACAACGCATGGTTCGCGATCACGAGTCGATGCCCGGCCACGGCCTCGCCCACCGAGTCCGTCCACGGCGCGAGCGGCGAACCCGAACCAGGCCGGTAGTCTTCTGCCTCCTGGCTCACACTCGCCAGCCACAGCGCCAGCACCCCGCCGGACAAGGCCTGCACGTACTCCACCAGAAACGCCGGCAGATCCTGTACGTCCACACTGCGCGCCGACCACACTTGCGCCTGCCCCCGCGCAGTCGCCAAGCGACGTACGAACCACACCAGCACTTCACGGAAGATCACGTCGCCGACGAAGCGAATACGGCCCGCCCGACGCCCGCCGGCCGCCTCGGCCGCATCCACGAGCGCGGCCACCAGGGCCCGTAACGACACGCGATTGCGCCGGCCCTTCACCACGTCGGCGAGCGACTCCAGCCCCGGCGTCACCCGAGCCAGGGCCATCACATCACCCGCCAACTGCCCCTGCAGCTGGCGGGTGAAGGTCGAGAGCACCACCCGTCGGCCAGGGTCGGCCGCCAACCAGTCCAGGGCCGCCGCCAGCACGGCCAGACTCTTGCCCGTCCCCGTCGGGGCCTCGCACATCCCGTCCCGTCCGGCGTCGACCTGTGCGCCGAGCCACCGTGCCATCTCCTGCTGCGCCGGCCGCCACTCCACCTCCCTGCCCACCGCGACGGCCACAGCGAGCCGGTGAGGGTCTACCCGACCTCCAGGACCCAGGAGTTGAGCCGGAAGCGTGAGAGCGGCCAGGCCCGAACTCTCTCGGTCCGGCGCGCGGACCGGCTCGCCCCACTCATGCAGTGCCTCCGCCAGCAACTCGGCGACGCTCTCGTCGTCCACTCCCCCGACCGGCTTCCGGTCCGTCAGCGACGCCACCAGCTCCCACGCGGCGGATCCCGCCCCGACGCACGCCACCAACCGCCACCACTGTTCTGACCAGCCGGCCACATCCTCCACCGCCGCCCCCACGACCAGTGCGGTCACCCGGGCATCCACCAGAGCGTCATGCAGCCGTCCGGCCTGCGTCGGAACACCCCCGGACGCGGCCACATCAGCGAGCTGGTAGGAGTCCAGCCACGGCCACACCGCCTGTGCCAGGTACAGCGCGTCCACCCGCAGCACACCATCGACAGCGGGAAGCCCCGCCCGCGAGCACTCCTCGTCGAGCCAGCCGAAGTCCGCGGCCGTACCGTTGTACGCCACCAGCGCGTCGGCATCCCCGAGCCACTCCCGAAAGGCGCCCAACACCTCCTCGGCGGCCCGGACTTCCTCCCGATACCGGGCCAGGGCCTGATCGCTGCGGATCAGCCCCTCCCACTCCGAATCCGGCAGCCGCAGCCAGGCCTCGAACTCCGGTGCCTCGTCCACCCATCCGGCATCGGCGGACAGCCGCACCGCACCGAGTTGGTAGATCCGCCGCTCCCCACCGGAATGCTGGGCACTGGGCCGGACCGCGGCCTCAACATCCAGCACCACCGCTCGTAACACGCCTGGCCTGCGCCGGTCCCCCTCTTCCGAGTCCGTGATGTCGGCCACCACACATGCCTCGACCAGCCCGTCACTTGTCCTTACAAGCCCCAGGCTCTCGGCGTCACGGATCAGTTGTGCCAGACGTCGGCGACTCACCCCGGGCCAGAACTCACGGGCAACGCGCAGCAGGGCGTCCGAGTACATGGGACCTTGCTCTCTCAGCAGCTCGGCCAACCGGCGAATCAACGCGTCCGACACCCGGCGTCCCCCTAGCCTTGACCGAGAGTTAAGTCGATCACATTTATGCCGGGTCGACCAGCGATTCGCCCATCCTTCCCGACTTGGTTCGGATGCGACCTCCCCAGATGCGGAGCTTCACTCAGCAGGCTCCTCGGGCACCACCGTGACGCCGTTACCACGAGGCACTCGCCATGTTCCACATCGCCGCCATCGCGATGAACTCGGATACCCTTCGGAAGACTCACCGTTCCGTAGGCTGTCGCGGTGGAGACCAAGCAGGTACGCGCAGGCCGGGACACCATCCTCGGGTACGTAGAACGTGCCAGCCCGGTGGACATCCTTGCCGAGCTGATCTGGAACGCACTCGACGCCGAGGCGATGAACGTCGAGACGACCGTCGCCGTCGGAGCCATGGATGCTCCCGAAGAAATCGTTGTTCACGACGACGGACACGGGATGTCTCATGACCGGGTCCACGACCTGTTCCTGACGCACGGCGAGTCCTGGAAACGCACGTCCGGCTTCTCCCCGAACATCAACCGGCCGATGCACGGCCAGCTGGGGCGGGGCCGTTTCCTCACCTCCGGCATCGCCGAGCGCGTCGAGTGGCGGACTGTCTCGACCGACATCAACGACACGTTCACCAAGACCGTGATCCACGGCATGCGCCGAGACCCATGAACGGATCGACGTCGTGCCCGACTGCACCGCCGACACACCGACACACCGACACACCGACACACCGAGCAGCAGACCAGCGGCATTACTAGATCGTCCCCGCTGTGTGACGGATCATGCCGAAACGCTGACTGGCGCCCGTCTGCGGCAGCAGACCAAGGCGGCGGGGGTCTGGGCAGGACGCCCTGCGTCTTGGGGCGTCGTTCCGGCAGAGAGCTCGAAGTCGTCGGCTGCCGGTACGGCTTCGCAGCTCGCCTCGCTGCCGTGCTTGACACTGACGCACTGTCTGCACCCGGCTGGGAAGAGGGCCCCGGTATCACTGCCGGGGTAGCAGCGGACGCGGCCGGTCACTGGACGCGCGGATGCCTGCGGGGCGGTGGAACAGACGGAAGGATCTCCCACAGGGGCCGTCTGCCCTGTGCCCACTGCTCCAGTACCTGCCGGTCGACCAGGTGTAGGCGCTGCTGTAGGGCGAAGTCGCGGGCCGGAGCCGAGATCCTCCCGTTCGTCACCAGCACCACGACGTCACCGCCGTGGACCGGTCGGCCCGTACCGTTGAGTGTCTGCAGGTCAGGAGTCCCGACAGCAGACCCGGCAGGGCCCTTGCTGCGGTGCTTGCACTGAATCACCCACAACCGCCCCAGCGGATCATGGCCTTTGACGTCCGCACCGAGATCTCCCCGGCCGCCGCACCGCAGCGCATCATGGGCACCGTCGCGGGCCAACAAGTCCCGCACCGCGCCCTCGAACACACTGTGGTGCATGGCATCCAACTGCCCCAGCGAGTAGGTCAATCCCTCCACCCGCCGTCGCGCCCTGCTCATCCGGTCCACCCGCTGATGGACCCCGGCAGCCAGGACCACCAGCATCACCAGACCGATCACAAGCAGGATCCACCAGTGCGCCCGCACCCACTGCCCGACCTTGACCAGCACCAGCCCGACGACCACGAGTCCGCCGAACGCGACCAGCAGATCATCGTCACCCTTGCGCCGCCGACGCGGGCTCACCGCTCGGCCTCGGCCGCCGCACCGCACCGCGGCCTACGCACGCCCTCACAGCTGTCATCGACTTCCTGTAAAACGCCGACCTCGTGCACATTCCCCCCTAGCCAGGCGATACCCCGCCGCATCTATGACAGCACCCGGCACTGACAACGACCGACCACCTGCCGATACACACCCGGAATCCACCGGCAGACGCTCAACGGAGTTGCATCGGACACGAGTTGCCGGTCCTGGATTGTCAGTGGTGGTCGCTACCTTCGAAGGACATGCCGTCAACCGCACGGCTCCACCAAGGGGACTACCCCCACCCCACCGCCGAGGACTGCCCGTGACCTACGTACGCCCGCACCGTCGCCGCGACGGTACCTACGTCAAAGGCCACCACCGCCAGACCCGACCCCGCGCCGCACAATCAGCCGCCACGCCCCGCCGCTCCACACCGCGCCCTCGACAGACTCCTACCGGGGCAACCGCCTACGTCCGCCCCTACCAACGCGCCAACGGCACCCACGTCCGCGGACACCACCGCTCCCTCAACCCACGCACCGTCGCGGTAGCCACCGGCTCCGGACTGGGCGCTCTGCTGCTGTTCCTGTTACTGCTGTCCCTGGCTGGCGGGTCAGGGACCAGTAACAGCGCACCAGTCGATGCAACGTCGTCGCCATCGGCATCAGCCACAGGCCGCTGACGCTCCGCCGCACCCGCACCTGGGCGCGGAAAACCCGACCAGCACCTTGAGGGGTCGCGGCGTCAGGGGCCACGCGTCGCTTTCGCAGATCAATGAGATAGGCCGATCCGCACCGTGTGCGGACCGGCCTGTCTGTATTTGAGCGCCGGGCAGGCCTTGCACCTGCATTTCCCCGCAGGAAGCGGGGCGTCTTTCCTTGGACCACCAACGCCACACCAGCCAACCGCAGTTGCGGCGACCAGCTCAAGATCAAGCATAGCGTGCGCGGATCAGATCAGTGCGCAGACACCGAGGAGGCACGCGTCCGTGCCACGGCCCAGAGCAGCGCCGAAGCGTGTTCACGGTCTATCACCCCACTGCGGTTGCCTGTGCCGTGTGCGGCACGCGAGGCGAATGAGGTGCCGATGCCCCACTGCGGATGGACGAGAATGCTGGGCACGGCAGCTACCTCCTGCGTCGCACCCACAGCGCTTCCCGGCCACCCGCCAGGTCCCGTGCTCGGGTCGCGTTTCTGAGCACGTCAGGTTCTCGTGCGGTGGCAAGGTCTCTGACAGTTCCCGGGTACGGCTGCCGGTAGGGCTGGGCATGCGGCCGTTTCGTACCCAGTCCTCGGGGGCGGCGATAACGCAGTCCGAGGCTTTCGTTCAGCGGCCCGGTCTCTTTCCGCCGCGACGTGCTGGGCCAGCGTCCCGTGACGCCGAGCGGGAACGGCGGGACTTCCGTACCTCGCCCTCGGCTGGTTGAGCTGCGGGCGAGGAGAACCCGCCGGGAATACCCGGCCGCGCGGAGACGACAGCGTGAGGCGCGGACCCCTGATCCTCTCGCGGTCGCTCAGCGCGTGAGGGCTTTCCTGCGCGGTCCAGAACGCGGGCGTGGGGGATCAGCGGAGCGCATGCCTCGCACACCTCCTCCAGGGTCCAGACGCGTCCCACGACCGGGTCGTGCTGCAGGACCAGTGCCACGCCGCCCGCGCAGTGAACGGGACGTTCAGGGTGGGCGGCGCACTGTGAGGAGCCGCAGTGGCACCAGGCGTTGCCATGGACGGTGGCCACTCGCGCATGCGCTGCAGCATGCTGTTCGGCGAACGCCCTCAGGGCGGCCAGGTCCTTGGAGCGCGGCGGCATCCGGCACGCCGCGGTGCTGCAGGTGACCGCCGCGCTCCGGTCCGCGTAGCCGGCCAGGCGGACTGTCCAGACCCGGCCGGGAACACGTTCGGCAGTGGGGTCGCTGGCAGCAGTGGTCACAGGTATCCGTTTCCCAGGAGATCAGCATGAAGCAGTCCACTATGGACTATCCGGGGCCGGCGCCGCGTCACCCCTCTTCCGACGCCTTCAAAGCGTCGGCAGCGCCTTGGGCGGCCAGGCCCTGTGGGCGCACCTTCTCGAAACGTCCGACGGCGTGGCTGCTGCCAGAAAGCAACATGCTGCTCCCCCTGCTGGCTCAGCGCACTGCCGCAGCCGGTACCGACGTGCTTCTCACGGGCCCGTTCCTGCGCCCGGTTGTCCCCGGGCGGACAGTCCCTGGCACGGTGCAGCCGAGTGTGCAGATCCAACGCAGAGCCCCATGACTTGCCCAAGTGCCTCACGGCCATGCCTATAGTGAGCAGCGGGGACGAGTGAGCGTTGAGACACTTCTCTGGTCACATGCGTACTGTCACTGACGCAGGACACCCGTGGCGTCAACGGGACGAGGGTGCGCTCGGTCTGGCGCGGAACACGGGCCTGTTGCCCACAACAGTTGTGAAGGAGCAGCACGATCATGCCTGACACTACGGCTTCACAAAACGGGGTTACCTCCCAGTACGCGGCGCAGGTGGCCGGTGACCTTGAGCGAATCCTCAAGGAGCAGGAACGTCTCGGCGCCGAGATAGACGCCCTGCAAAGCCAGTTGGCCGACCTGGACAGGGACCGTACGGTGCTGCTGAGCCTCCAGGAAGCCCTCGGCACAGCAACCGTCGCCCCCACCCCCGACGCCGCCCCGCGCCCCGCCGAGAAGAAGACCACCACGGCGCCGGCCAAGGGGACCAAGACACGCGCCAAGAAGTCGGCACCCGCCACAAGCAAGGCACGCAGCGCGAAGAAGACAGCGCCCGCGAAGGCCACTGAGCCTCAGCAGTCCTCACTGGTCGCCCTGGCACGCGAGTTCCTGGCAGGCCAGAGCGAACCCCGCTCCGCCGCAGAAATCGCCGAAGCCCTCACCCGGCAGCATCCCGACCGCACCATCAAGGCAACGGTCGTGCGCACCACCCTCGAAGGACTCGTGGCCAAGAACCAGGCCCAGCGCAACAAGCAGGGCTCATCCGTGTTCTACACCACTCCCACCCCGGCAACGCCTCCCGCCGACAGCAGCCAGAACCCAGACCAGACCACCTGACACCGTCGATCACAGAACCCGGCCGACACGGACGGCACTGCACCCAAGGTCTCACTCGGCAATCCTGTGCTTCACCGGCCACCGCCTTCCCCGTAGCGGGGCAGCCCGGCCGTGTCGATCTTCCATCCGCCGACGGTAACCATGTCTCCGAACACGTAGTGCTGCCGATTGTCGTACGCCGCTTCACCGCTGCGACGGGTGGGCGCCCAGTGGTGCACGGCGCTGCCGTCCCGGGGATCGATGATCAGGTAGTGCGGAACGCCCATCGCAGGGTAGTCGCGCAGCTTGCCCTCGTAGTCGTTGGCCGGATTGGACCGCGACACGATCTCGATGACCAGATGCGAACGCCGGGGATCGATCGCGTCGCTGTCGGCGGTGGCCTCCTTCTCATCGATCACCACCAGGTCCGGGACGCGCAGGACGCCCAGAGCAGCGTCCTCCATGTCGGTCTGCCGCCTCAGGACCAGATCCGTGTCCAACTGCGGCTCGAGTTGGACGCGCAGACGCTGCGACACCAGCTGGTGCTGCTTCCTGCGGCTCATCATCATGAGCAACAGGCCATGACTGATCTCCGGCCACGCCAGGAGCTCCGGCGGGTCGAAGGTCTCGCGGAACTCGCACAGTTGGCGGTAGACGCTCTGCTCAGTCACGCACTCACTCTGCATGACGACATCGTCGTGCCTCACGGGAGGCGTGTGGCCGTGCGGCGGGCGAGAGAAGGCCGGAGTTCAGGGCCGACGGTGCCCGGTCACCCGGCCTTCCGGCCCAGGGCCCTCGCTATCGTCTGCAATGGTGGTTACGGGCCCGGCCCGAACAGAGTCTGATCCAAGAGGAGTTCAGGTGAGTGAACCTCTTTCATCCTGTGCTGGCGGGTGAAATGGGCTGGTCAGCGGGTGTGGTGACGAGGCAGGGCCCCTCGTCGTTGGCGTGGTGATTCCACTCAGCACACCGGCGACCAAAGGGGCCCTGTTGGTTCCGTATCCTGCCACGCTCGACGTCCCGCACGAGCTCGTCGAGCATGTCTCGTGGTTGCTGCACGGGCACCGCCGGACCCGCAACACCCGCTGGCGCAAGCTCGGCTGCTTCGACCAGGCACTGCTCACTTTGGTCCACCTACGCAAGAACGAGACGTTCGCCCAGCTCGGCGCCGGGTTCGGAATATCGCAGGCCACCGCCTGGCGGTACGTCGACGAGGCTCTGGAAGTGTTGGCCGCCTGGGCTCCCGGCCTTCATGAAGCCCTCACCGCTCTCGGTGAGGGCGACCATGTCATCGTTGACGGCACTGTGATCCCCATCGACCGCGTCCGCGCGGACGAGCCGTACTACTCGATGAAACACCGGAAGCACGGCATGAACGTGCAGGTGATCGCGCGTCCGGACGGCACCCCCCTGTGGTTCTCCCGCGCGACACCGGGCCGCACACACGACCTGACCGCGGCCCGGGCCCACGGCATCGTGCAGGCCTGCCTCACCCGGCAGATCCTTGTCCTGGCCGATCGCGCCTACCAGGGCGCCGGCGCTACCTTCCGCACCCCCTACTACCACCACAGCGAACAGCCCGAGCACTACCAGCAGTTCAACCGCGACCACGCACGACTGAGAGCCCCCGGCGAACGCGCCTTCGCCCGACTCAAGTCCTGGCACATCATGCGCCGAGCACGCTGCTCGACCCGCCGCATCAGCCGCACCGTCCAAGCCATCCACGTACTACTGACCTGCGACTATTCAGGATGAAAGAGCTTCACTCACCGGCCCTCACGCTCCGACGCCGTACGCGGGGCCCGGCTCGCCGCCTTCCAGACCGGCCTGATGCACGCCGCCACCGAAGAGCGCTTCCGCCGCGTCCTCTCCTTCCATAGCCGGGTGAGCGCGGCGGAAGCGATGGCGGCGGCCGTGCCGGTCACCGCGCCCCGCCTCGCCGACGACGCCCCGGGCACCTACCCGCCCGCCGCACAGGTCTGGTCCGACTGGCTCTACAGGAATCTTGGGGTCCTCCCCCGGCGAACTACGTTGCAGCGGGGGCGGGATCGGTGAACGAAATCGGCTTGCCAATGGCGCGGGCATAGTCGATTTCCCTGCTCGTGGACTCGCCGACGTACCCGTCAGGGTTGACGACCAGAACCCGGTCTGCCAGGTCGATCTTGCTCAGGTGGAGGGCGTCCAGCGCCTTCTTCTGCTTGTCGGTGATCAACTCGTCTGTTTCGCCTGGCGCGACAACGATGACCCCGGCGAAGGTCAGATCACGATTCGCCGCACGCATCTCGTCCACGAACCGGGTAGAGCCGCAGAGGCAGACGATTTCAGGTCGGTCGGGCACAGCTCATCCCTTCGCTCGAACGGGACACCGCCAGCATGCAGGTTGGTACTGCATCAGTGTTGGCCCGCCAGTCAGCCGTCGGTTCGTTCCTTCTCGATCGCATTCATCCTGCGGACCATGTCGATCTACGCGCGGATCATCGTGTCGAACAGGGCCTCCGGATCGCCGTCGGGTCCGGCGTTCGTTGGTCGGGCGGCCGCCCGCTGTGCGGCAGGCCCACCCTGCGGCTGCCTTGCAGGTCGGGCATTCGACAAGGTGCATCCACGAGCGCACGAGATCCATCTCGGCATCGGAGCGGAGGTGACGTCGCCACTCGCCGCCCCACGGGATGCTCTGCGATCCGTTCTCCACGCCCAATGCCCCCTGGGTCCGGTGGTGTGTGACGTCGTCGGTGCCGTGATGATGACCGTACCTGCGGTGGCACCCCTCAGCGGTCGATCGGGGGAATGCCGTCCAGGCCGCTCTCGGAGAGGAGTCTTCGGCGCAGGCTCCGGCGATGCCCGCAGCAGTAGCGGTCTTGCCGACGCCGCCCTTCTGGTTGCAGACCACAAGGCGGCGGGCGTAGGGGGTCGTTGCCGGGCCGGAGTGCTGCCGAAGCCAGAGCTCAACGGACTGCGCGAGTCCTTGCACGAGGGGGATCCCTCGCTGAGCGCATGTCTCCTTCAGCTCGGACCACTGACCCGGCGGGAGCCAGCTTGACCATCCGACGCCGCCAGCGGTGTCTACGGTGGGGACCTCTTCTGCCGGGGCGGAGCCAGCCTATCCAGGAGCGCTTCACAGGCTGGGAAACAGGGCCCGGGCTTGTTCGGGGTCCGGCGAGACGAAGACTGCCTCTGCTGCCACCAGGACGGTGGAGGTGTCTTCTTCGGTGGTGATCGAGCCGGTCACGTACACCTTGCGGCCTTCGGTACCCGTGACATGGGCGAGGACGCGCAGCGGGGATTGCAGCGGAACGGGACGGTGGTAGCGCATCTGGAGGGAGACGGTCATGCCCGGCATTCCCGCGGTGGCACAGGCCCAGCCCATCAGCTCGTCCAGCAGCATGGCGCCTGCTCGCCGACTCCCTGCGTGCCCACGGCGCCGACGCCGAGCAGGCGGCGCAGGTCGCCACGCTCGTCGTCGCGGCCGTCGAGGGCACTGTCGCCCTTTGCCGTGCCAAGCGCAGCACCGAACCCCTGGACCGCGTCGCAGTGCAGCTCCAGGCCCTCATCGACGCCACGATCAAGACCTGAGGGCCTCGTCGAGGGCGCTCGGGGCAGCACGGCCGACTGACCCGCGCGAAGAACTGGGCGATCGACCGCGCGCAGCCCCTGAGCGCCCCTGGCCGATGACCCGCCGCTGTCGGTCGTCGACGGTCTGGGCGAGTGGACCGATCGTGGCGGGGACTTCGGTGCTGTTGGCGGTGCTGCTCTGGCTCCAGCTGGGAAGGCCCGTTTGTGCCGGTCAGTGCCCGCCCGGCTGGAGTCCCCCGGGCTGGAGCCCGGCGTCGCGGGCGAGGAGGGCGGCCTGGACTCGGTTGTCGCAGTCCAGCTTGGTGAGGATGCGGCTGACGTACGTCTTCACCGTGGCCTCGCTCATATGCAAACGCCGCCCCGCGTCCGCGTTGGAGAGCCCCTCCCCGAGCAGCGCCAGCACCTCTCGCTCCCGGGTGGTGAGCCCGTCGAGCCGGCGCCGCGCGGCCTCCCCACGTGTGGTGGCCCCGGTGGCGGAGAGCGCGTCCGCCACGTGCCGGGTGGCCGCGGGCGAGAGATACGCGTTGCCCGCCGCCGCGGCCCGCACCGCATGGATCAGCTCGCCGGGCGCGGAGTCCTTCAGCAGGAACCCCGCACCGCCGTGGCCGAGCGTCCGCAGTACGTTGTCCCGCTCACCGAAGGTGGTGAGGATCAGGACCCGTACCTTCGGCGCGGCGCGGCCGAGCTCGACCAGCGCCGTCAGCCCGTCCATCACCGGCATCTGGATGTCCAGCAGTGCCACGTCGATCCCGCCGCCCCGGGCCTTCTCCACCGCCTCGCGGCCGTCCCCGGCCTCGGCGACCACGTCGATGTCGTCGGCCGAGGTGAGGATCATTCTGATGCCGGCCCTGATGAGTGGCTCGTCGTCGGCGACGAGGACCCGGATCACACAGCCTCCTGCGCGGTGTCGATCATGACGTGGTGATGGAGCAGCGGACGGAATGGCTCCGCCATCATGCCCTGTTGGGGCCGGCCCGCCGCACGGAGGCCGGCATCACTTCGCCTTGTACGTCTCCTTGGAGACCAACTTCCCGTCCTGGAAGCAGAATCGGAAGACGGTGAGGGCGTCGACCCCCTGGTCGTCCTTGGAGGTGAAGTGCCGGCAGGTCGCTCCCCGGGGCAGTTCGGGCCCCTGGTCCGCCAGGTCCGAGGTGAGCCACGAGTCCTCCTTGGGGAGCCTGGCCTGGATGTCCGCCTCGGCGTCCCCGACCTTCGCCTCCTCGTAGACGCTCGGCGAGATGTCCGCCTTCTTCACCTCTTCCGTCATGACGCCTACCCCCCAGACGCCCAGGCCGATGACGCCCGCGACGAGGACGACGGCGGTGACGGCGCAGCCGATGGCGACGTTCTTCCTGCTGCTCATAGTGGTGGTGAACTCCCTTTGTGGATCGGCCCCGTTGATGACCGTTCCACCGTCGCCCGCCGCCCCCGGACGCCGCTGCCCCCGAAAGTCGCGAGCCGGTACGACGGAGGTCGCGCCGTACGGCCCCGCGCCCGGGGCACCGTTCCCCGCCCAGCCCTCCGCGCCGCTTCCCGCCTCGCTCTCCTCCCCGTACGGCAGCATCCCCGCGATCCGGAAGCCGCCGTCCTCGGTGGGCCCGGTGTGCACCATGCCGCCGACCCGGCCGACCCTCTCGCGCAGCCCCTTCAGCCCCTGGCCGCCGCTGATCTGGGGCGGCACCTCGGGCGCTCCGCCCGGCACGGGCCCGTTGGTGACCTCCACGACCAGGCTGTCGGGTTCGTACCGCAGGGCAAGGCGTATCGGGGCGCCCGGCGCGTGCTTGTGGGCGTTGGTCAGCCCTTCCTGGACGATGCGGTACGCCTCGTGGTCGGCGGCGGGCGCCAACGGCCGCCGGGCACCGCTGCGGTCCAGTGACACCGCCGTGCCCGCGTCCCGGGACGACTCGACCAGGCCGTCGATGGCGGCGGTGGTACGGGGTGCGTACGGTGCCGAGGCGGCGCCGCCCACCGGCTGCCGCCGGTGCTCCTGGTGCTCCTGGTGCTCCTGGTGCTCCTGGTGCTCCTGGTGCTCCTGGTGCTCCTGGTGCTCCTGGTGGGAGAGCTTCCCCTGATTCCCCTGATACTGCTGCTCGTTCCGGTGCCCCTGATAGTCCGCCTCGTCGTGGAGCACCCCCACCGCCGCCCGCAGTTCCTCCATCGCGGTGACGGAGGCACCCCGGAGGATCCGTACGGCCTCCCGCTGGTTCCCGGTCAGCTCCGGGTCGACCTGGAGGGCGCCCGCGTGCACGGAGATCAGGGCGAGCTGGTGGCCGAGGCTGTCGTGCATGTCATGGGCGATACGGTTGCGCTCCAGCAGCCGCGCCTCGCGGGCCACCATCGCCTGCTCGCGCTTGAGTTGCTCGTTGTTCTGCCACAACGCGTCGAGCAGCCGCCGCCGTTGGTCCCGGTAGCGGCCGACGAGGGCCGGCACCACGGCAAGGGTGAGGAACGTCGCGACGTTCCACCCGAGGGTGACGAGCAGCACGGGCGCGGACCCCGAGGTGATGTCCTGGTACAGGCTCGGGACGGTGTGGAGCGCACACGCGGCCCCGAACGCGGCGGCCACCCGCCAGAGTTCCGTGATCCGCCGCCCCGCCGACCAGGCGGCGCAGACCAGCAGCACGGAGGCCATGACATTCCACCCCCCGGCCAGCGGGGCGGAGAGGATCAGGACGGTCGCGGGCAGCGCGTGGCGCGCGGGCGCGAGCAGGGCGATCGCCCCCGCGAGCAGGACGGTCCGCGGCCCGAACGTGTCCACCCATGCGCCGATGCCCATGGCGAGCCCGGCAAGGGTGACGGCGAGCACCGTCTCCCCGGCGATACGGGCGGGGCTCCAGATCACACCGCCGGTCAACCGCTGCCGCAGGCCCCGAACGGTGAGCCCGGCGGAACGTACCCGTCGAGTTCCCACATCCGTACCCACCCTCACATCCACATCCATTTCCCTGTCCGCATACACCGGACCGACGGTAGGAACCCCGGAAGAACGTGCGCATCGGCCGAGCGTCGTGCCACCGTACGACGAAAGTTGACACCTTCGTCGCCCGGGATCGCGACTTCCGGAGGCTGCGCCGGACCGGCCGTGCGGCCGACGATGGACGGACCGAAACACGGACACGGACACACGGGGAAAACGGGAGAGGTCACATGGACAGCACGGGTACGGAGTCGGGTACGGCAACGGGCGCGGAGAAGGGCAAGGCCACCGTCGGTCTCACCAAAGCCGCCCCCACCCCCGACCCCGTCTCAACTCCGGCCCCCGCCTCCGCAAAAGCACCGGACATCCAGTCCCACGACACCTTCGTCATCAAGAAGACACTGAGCCTCAAGGCCGGCGAGTACGTGGTGAGCGTGGCCCGGCCGGACGGCTCCGAGGGCGAGCCTGTCGCGTACGCACGCGAGAAGCTGCTGTCGCTCAGGGGTCAGGTGACCGTCTACACGGACGCGTCCAGGACGTCCGTTCTCGCCGCCTTCAAGGGCCGCGACCACGAGGTGGGCTACATGTACGACGTGCGGGACGCTTCGGGCCAGTCCTTCGGCTCGTTCCACGAGGACGCGGGCTCGTCCTTTCTCCGCAAGACGTGGCATGTGCGGCAGCCGGGGAGAATGAAGCTGACCGGCCGCGAGCGCAGCCGGGTGGTCGCCCTCGTCCGGTTCGTCTGGGAGTTCGTCCCGTACCTCGAATACGTGCCGTTCATCTGGCCCTACCGCTTCAAGTACACCGGGAACGGCAAGCCGCTGATGACCGTCGCCAAGAAGCTGGGCCTGCACACCCGGTACGTACTTCGGATCCACACGCCCGACATCGACCGCCGCCTCGCCATCGCCCACACTCTTGCCCTGGACGTCCTGGACGTGGACTGACACGTACCTGCGAAACGACCGCCGCTGTCCAGCTGCCCGACCAGAGCGCCGACGTCTTCGTGCTTCTCAACCCCACGTCACGTCGCCGGGTCGCGCTCAGTCGGACGCCCGCAGATCGTGTCGCCGGGCGGCCAGGAAACCCGCCTGGAAGCGGCTCCCCGCACCCACCTCGTCAAGGATCTCGGCGATGCGACGACGGCAGGTGCGCACCGAGATGCCCAGGCGGCGAGCGATCGCCTCGTCCTTCTCTCCCTGAGCGAGCATGCGCAGGATGGCCCACCGGGAGTCGTCCGTGGCGTCCGGTTCCGTTCCCGCGACGCCGATCGCCGAGACCCAGAACCAGTCGAACAGAGCGCGCAGGAGTTTCAGGAACGACGAATCGCCGCCCAGTGCCACCCAGTGGCCGCCGTCGCGCTCCCGCAGATAGGCGTAGTCGTGGTCCACGATGATCAGGTCGCCGAACAGCCCGCGTGCCGTCCTGAGCTGCGCACCGGACATCCCCACCGCTGAGGCTTCTCGCCGGACGCGTTCGTCGGAGAGTACGGCGGGGTCGTAGAGCACCCGGATGCGTACCTCTCCCCGAGCGGACGGGCGGGTGCCGATGGCCCGGCGCAGGGCCTCGGGCGTCGACAGGACGACCAGTATCTCTTCGCGGCAGGCCGCCACGGCCTGGGGTACGGAGGGGAACGGGGGCGGCGACGGTACGTGGGACGGCTCCCGGTCGGCACCTTCCGCCGAAGGGATCCGCAGGGGGCACGCGCGGGGTGTCTCCGCGGGAGGCGACAACTGGTCAGGTTCTGTGCCCATGGGCACAGAAGAGGCCTGCTGACTGCCTTCGCCGTCGTGGAGCATCATCACCCCTTGTTCTTAAGGAGGTATGCCACTGGCATACTAGTTTGGAGGGTCAGGGGGCAGAAAGGGCGGGTTTCGGCCAGTCGTGCCGCGGTCGGCGCCGTCTGCCCGGTCACGCGTAGAGCCGGCGTTGGATGCGGTACAGCTGTGCGTACAGCGTGTCGGCGCCCCACAGCGTGCGGTGCGTGCCCTGCTCCGCCACCTTCCCGTCCCGCAGGACGACGATGACGTCCGCCCTCCGCACCGTGGACAGCCTGTGCGCCACGAACAGGGTGACCGCTCCGGTGGTCTCCGGGCCCTGACTGCGGCTTCGTGCCTTGCGGCTGAAGCGGTCGAAGATCGTGTGCTCACGGGCGGCGTCCAGGGCGGAGGCGGGTTCGTCCAGCACCAGCAGCAGTGGGTCGCGGCGCATCGACTGCCGAGCCAGTGCCAGGGTCTGCCACTGGCCTCCGGACAGGTCGGTGCCAGGGCCGTAGCCACGCCCGAGCAGGCCGTCCAGCCCGTGCGGCACCCCGGTCAGTACGTTCGCGCCGTCCGCCTCCTGCACCGCCGCGCGAAGAGCCGCGTCGTCGCCGATCCTCGGGATGTCGCCGAGTCCGACGTTCTCGCGCAGCAGCAGTTCGAAGCGGGTGTAGTCCTGGAAGAGCGTGGCGGTGCGGGCCCGCCACTCCTGCGGCGGCAGGTCCCGCAGGTCGACGCCGTCGACCAGGATGCGGCCGGCGGTCGGGGTGTACAGCCCGCACAACAGCTTGACCAGCGTGCTCTTGCCGGAGCCGTTCTCGCCGACAACGGCCACGGACGTGCCGGCCGGCAGGTGCAGCCACAGGTCGTCGAGCGCGGGCGCCTCCCGGCCGGGGTAGCGGAAGGTGACACCCTCCAGCCGCAGGCCGTCGTACAGACGGCGTGGGGTGGCGCCGGGCCAAGGCCCCGCCGCCCGCCCGCGTGAACCGGCCGTCGTGGTGGTGTCCGCGCTCCCGCCCCCGGGCGCGTTCCGGTCCTCGGGACCCCTTCCGCCCGTCCCCTCGATCTCCTCCAGCCTCCGCAGGGTCCGTCCGGTGCCCAGGAGGGTGGTGACCAGCAGCACCGCGCTCGCCACCTGCATACCGATCTGCCCCGCCAGCGAGATCACCAGGACCACGTCACCCACCCCGGCATGGCCTGTCCGGGCGCGTTCGACGGCCAGGACGAGGGCGGCGCCGCAGGACAGCGCGAAGCAGGCCTGGCCGCAGGCGCGGAGCGCGGCGGCCCTGAAGTGGGCCCGGCCC
This sequence comes from Streptomyces sp. NPDC090106, assembly GCF_044747265.1. NCBI lineage: Bacteria > Bacillati > Actinomycetota > Actinomycetes > Kitasatosporales > Streptomycetaceae > Streptomyces > Streptomyces sp. NPDC090106. The sequence continues at coordinate 39,239 of NZ_JBIVDS010000026.1, forward strand.
GTCACCCGGCCGAGTTCGGACCAGGACCGGCGGCGCTCGGCGGCCAGCGCGGCTCCGCCGCCGCAGACACGGACCTCCTTCGCCTCGGCGGGCCGGGTCGCCACGGTCAGCAGGTGGTCGGCCCGGCGCGCGCTCTCGGCGGTGCTTTCCCGGGCCGACTCGATGACGGCCTGTGCCCTGCGGCCCAGGACCACCGAGGGCAGCGCGGTCAGGGGCAACAGCAGCAGATACGGGCTGACGAGGGCCAGCAGAACCGCGGCGATCGTCATCTGCGCGAGGAGGCAGGCGACTTGCAGCACGCACTCCAGGGCCGACCGGCTCTTGGACAGTTCCTCACGGATCAGCTGTACCCGGTCCGCGAAGCCGGCGGATTCGCGTTCGTCGAGATCCCCTTCGGCGCCGACGGAACGCAGCAGGCGCTCGTGCAGTTCCGTCTCGACGCTCTCACCGACCTCGAAGTAGGACAGGTGGGCGAAGTGGGCACACATCAGTTCACCGACCAGGACGACCGTCACCAGCGCCATCACGGTCAGGGCTCCGCCGAGGCGGCCCGCGATGACCAGGTCGGTGAAGCGGGCGAGTCCATAGGCCGCGAACGGCGTGGCCAGGTAACCGGTGAGCATCAGCAGCACCGCCCGCCACAGCTTGCCGCGGTCCGCCCGGCGGGCCAGGGCCAGCAACTCCCCCGCGGTCGCGATCAGTTCGCGCACGGCTCGCCTCCCGTCGCACCGTCGGTGAGACGAAACCGGTCGGACTGGAGGCGGAACAGCTTCGCGTAGGTGCCGTCGCCTTCGAGCAGATCGGTGTGGCTGCCGTACTCGGCGACCCGCCCGCCGTCGATGACGGCGATCCGGTGGGCCTGTCTGACGGTGGAGAAGCGGTGCGAGATCACCACGGTCGTCAGGCCCGCGGTCAGGTCGAGGAACTCGTCGTGGAAGGCGGCCTCGGCCCGGACGTCGAGTTCGGCGGTGGGCTCGTCGAGGATCAGCACCGACGCGCCCTGGCCCACCGCGCCGAACGCCCGCGCCAGGGCGAGGCGCTGCCACTGACCGCCGGAGAGGTCGACCCCTTCGGCGTACTGACGGGACAGCGGTGTGTCGAGCCCGTACGGCAGTGCCCGCACGGCGTTCGCCGCCCCGGCCCGCTCGACAGCCGCCAGCAGGGCCGGTTCGTCGGCGAGCAGACCGGGTGCGCCGAGCGCGACGTTCATCCGCGCGGACAGCTCGTAGCGGACGAAGTCCTGGAAGATGACGGCCAGCCTGCGCTGCCACTCCTGAGGGGAGAGGTCGCGCAGATCGGTACCGTCCACGGTGATCCGGCCGCCGGTGGGCTCGTACAGCCGGGCGAGGAGTTTGATCAGGGTGGTCTTCCCTGCGCCGTTGAGGCCGACGATCGCGGTGGAGGTCCCGGCCGGCAGCTCCAGGTTCAGGCCGTCGAGGACCAGCCGGTTCCGGCCGGGGTAGGCGAACTCGACGTCCTCGAAGGCGATCACGGAGCGTGCCGGCAGCACGGCCGGGCGGGGTGTGTCGCGAGGCCGCGCCGCGGTCGGGGCGGGCGTCTCCACCGCCCGGTCCCACTCGGCTCTGCGCGCCAGCTCGCGCAGCGCGTCGTAGGCCTGGAGTCCGAACTGTGTCTGGTCGTCGCTCTCCGGGAAGTGCGTGCCGAAGCGGAAGCACATCAGCGCGGTCTGGAGCGCGAGTGAGAACGACAGCACGTCCGTCCCGCCGTCCACCGCCGAGACGGTGAGCTGGTGGAGTACCACGGCGAACCCGGCCAGCCCGATGACCGTGTAGCCGATGAACGGCCAGAACATCGCCGCCCGTCGGCCCGCCCACAGCGGGGCGAGGTAGGCGCGGGAGTCGCGGCGGTGCCGTTCGCGGTACCAGTCGAACATGCCCAGCATCCGGAACTCCTTGGCGGAGCGCGGGGAGATGCCCGCCGTGCGCAGATAGGTGACGCGCTGCCGCAGCGGGGTGAGTCGGGTCCACACCAGGCCCAGGGCGCGCGACGAGCCCCGGCGGCCGAAGCGGATGGCCACCGCCGTGCACCCGGCGATCAGGCCGGCCGGTGGATTCAGTACGGCAGACAGCAGCGCCACGCTGACGGACAGCTGGCTGTAGCGGGCGACCAGCGCGAGGAGGCCCGCCACCGCGTGGCCGGGGGTCGGCGGGGTGCGGGCGAGACCGTCCCGCGCGTCCGCGAGGAGCCCGTCGGCCTCGGCGGCCTCGGCGGTGGCGAGCGGGGCCCGTTCCAGGACGGTCGTCATGAGGACTTCGGCGCACCGGCCGTCCACGGCGCGGGCCACCGTCTCGCCCACGGCCGCCTGGAAGGGGGTGAGGATCTGATGGAGCGTGAAGGAGGCGACCGCGCCGGCCAGGCCCACGACCAGCGGGCGCGACCAGCCGGCCGGATCGGCGGTCCCGGTCGGCAGATCGCCCAGGACCACACTCGTGCTCACCGCGAACGCCACCGGCAGCAGCCCGAGCAGCACGTTGAAAGCGACCGCCCCCGCCGCGAGCGGCCGGCCGGCTCCGTACAGCAGACGTGTCAGGGTCCACCATCGTCCGGCGGACGCGAACAGGCCCCCAGCGGTCATCCGCCCTCCCCCGTCGACTCGTTGACACCTCTCAGGGCCAGTTCCCGCAGCAGCCCGAGGTGGGGGCGCCACACCGTGAGGTCCGCGTCGAAGCCGAGACCCGACTCGACGTAGGAGTCCAGCACCCTGTCGTGGACCGGGGACGGCAGGACCGCCATGTGGCGTCCGTGGTCGCGGGCCAGCCGGGCCGCCGCCCAGCCCAGGCCCAGCGCGCCCAGGTACACCTCTGCGACGAACGCGGCTGTCACGGCACGCCGTTGAGGCAGTCCGCCGCTCTCGCCCATCCGTGCCACCACGCTGTCGGCCACCGCGGCGATGCGCCGCCGGTCCATGCCCAGCAGGTCCAGCTGGGCGCCGCGGCCGACCGTCCAGTACCCCTGCGTCCGGCCGCGCCCGCTCAGCAGCACGCGCAGCCGAGCCCGGCGCTGCCGGAAGAACGGCAGCGCCGGAAGGAGGTGGAAGCAGGCGTCGTCGGTGCCGGGCGAGGAGCCCGCCGCCTCCATGAACACCACCGAACGCCGGATGCCCTGGTGGTCCAGGCCGGTCAGGCTCGGCTGGTCGTCGTGCTGGACCAAGTTCGGCACCCGTAGTGCCGAGGGATGTCCGCGCTCGTCGAGGAAGCGGGTCAGCGCCTCGTCGTCCGCGCCGTCGAAGGGCACGATCGGGCGGGCGTACGCGACGAACTCGTGGGCCATCGCGCAGGGCATCAGCGCCACTTGGGTCGGGAAGTAGTCGTACGGCACGGTCGGCACCCAGCGGTAGCCGGCCAGCAGAGCCGTCCGGGCGGTCACGCCGTTCCAGCTGTTGGAGTTCGCGTACAGGGCGATGGCCGCGTCCGGGTGCCGGGCCGCCGCCGCCACGGCCAGCGCGGTGAAGTCGGCGGTCGGTACCACGTCGTCCTGGAGCACCATGTGGTGAGTGCTGCCGGCCGGACAGCGTGACCATGCCTCGACCGCCGTGCGCATGGCGTTGGACGGGCCGTCCGGCAGCGGGTCGTAGACCACTTCCGCGTCGCCGCCGAGCAGTCGGGCCAGTCGCCCGGCCGAGGCGGCCCGCCGGGGGTGGGCCATCACGGTGGCGCTCAGCCGTACGGCGGGGGGCTGTTGGGGTCGGGACGCGGTGCGGGCCGGGTGCCCCGCCGTCCGGCTCATCCGTGCGCCTCGGCGATGAGGCTGCCGTCGAGCAGTTCCGGGACGGGCGGCAGGGTCTTGGTGCCGCGGGCCCGCAGTCCGGGGTACACGTGGGCGGACAACTGTTCCGGGTCCACTGCGCACAGCCCGTGCACGTCGGTGTAGGCGTTGGTCACCAGGTGGTTCTGGGCCAGGTTCTCCGCCGCGGTGATGCCGGGGTCGAGGCCGAGGCTCTTGCCGTAGACCTCCAGGGTGAGCTTCGTGCCCAGGGCGGGGGAGTCGAGGTTGCGCCGGTAACCGCGGGCCACCGCACGCAGGTAGCCGACGTAGTCGTCGCGGCGCTTGTCGATGTCGGACCGGCGGGCCGCCATGACAAGAGCGTAGTCGGGCATGCCGAGGTCGCTCTGGGTCACCGCCACCACGTCGTGTCCCGCCGCTTTCAGGGCCAGCGGCTGGGAGGTGACGTAGCAGGCCATGACGTCGCACTGGCCCTTGGTCAGCGCGGCGGTGCCGGAGCCGACCGGGACGCGGGTGTAGCGCACCGGCAGACGGTTCAGCCGCAGGATGGCCTCGACCAGCACCTCGCTGCCGGGGGAGAGCCCGATCCGGCTGCCCACGAGGTCCTTCGCGGTGCGCACCGGTCTGGAGGCGAGGCTGACGAACCCGCCGGGCGACGTCTGGAGCACCGCGCCGATCGCCACCAGGTCGGCGCCCTGTGCGCGGGCCGCGATGACGGCCGCGAAGTCCGCGAGGGCCACGTCGGCGGCCCCCGCGACCGCCGGGGTGACGGTGTCGGGGACGCTCGGGCCGCCCGGCACCAGGGCGCCCTTGATGTGTTCGCTCCTGAAGTAGCCTTCGTGGTCGGCGATGTAGTGGCCCGCGAACGTCACGTCCTTGAGCCACGACAGCTGCGTCCGCACGCTGCCACCGCCGCTGCTGCCCGCCGCGACGCCGCCGCACGCCGACAGCAGTCCGGCCGCGCCGAGTCCCGACACCGCGCCGAGCAGGGTGCGCCGCGAGAGCGGCCGTGCTGTGTGGTGCCCGTTCATGTCGTCCTCGTCTTTCCGTGTGTCGTGCCCGGAGGGATGCACAAGCGGCAGGGAGGGGCCGGAGCGGCGGTCACGCCCGGTCCAGGGACAGGTGGTCCCGGACCCGGCGGTCGACGTGCTCGCCGACCGTCCAGGCGAGCAGGGAGAACACCGTGGAGGTGAGCAGGATCGCCCAGACGGTCTGTGTGGCCATCAACGCCTGGGCATGGGCGAGGGACGCGCCCAGCCCGTCATTGGCCGTCAGGTACTCGGCGGTCATGCAGGCCAGTACGGCCATGCAGGAGGTGAGCCGTGCGGCGAGGACGAACTCCGGGAGCGCCATCGGCACCCCGACGTGCCACAGCGCCCGCCAGCGGCGCCCTCCCGCCGCGGCCGTCAGATGGGCGAAACCGACGGGTATCCGGTGGAGGGCGCCGGTCACCAAGGCGAAGGCCGGGAAGAAGCTCATCACCACGGTGGTGATCACAGCAGCCGTCCAGCCGAAGCCGACGATGACCGTGATGGTCGGGGCGAGCGCGATGATCGGCACACAGCGCATCACCATGCCGAAGGTCCGCGTCAGGTGCTCCAGCGCGGGGAACATGTAGGCGACCAGGGCGAGCGACGTACCGAGCAGCAGGCCCACGGCCGTGCCGACGGAGGCACGGACCAGGGTGACGGGCAGGGCGTGCCACGGGGTGAGCACGTCGTCCAGGAAGGAGTCGAGCACGCGGTGCGGGGCGGGCAGCAGCAGCGCGGGAACCCCGGAATCCGCGGACAGCCCCACCCACAGGGCGCCCACGGCCGTCGCCGCCAGCGCCCAGCCCAGCAGCGATCGCGCCCACGCCCGGTTCATGCCGGGCCCCCGGTCAGCCCGCGGCGCCGGTCGACCGCACGGGCCAGGTGCGACACCAGCCCGTACCCGGCCAGTGAGACGGCCACCACCAGCACGGTGTCCGCCATCACCAGATCGTCCTGGCTGTCGCGCATGCCCGAGGCCAGCAGTACGCCCAGTCCCTTGTCCGCGCCGAACCACTCCCCTATCAGCGCCCCGAGCAACGCGGTCGGCACGGCGAGGCGGGTCGCGTCGAGGACGAAGGGCACGCTGTAGGGCAGGGTCACCAGCCGCAGCCGGCGCGTGCGGCGGGCGCCGTGGACGGCCAGCAGTGCCTTGAAGGAGACGGGTTCGCGCAGGAGTCCGGAGTGGGTGGTGGCGAAGACGGGGAAGGTCACGCCGACGGTGGCGCTCACCACCGGCACGATGTTGCGGTCCAGCACCAGCGCCAGCAGCGGCCCCACGCCGACCAGGGGCAGGACGTAGCCCACCAGCAGCGTGCGGTTGACCAGTGCTCTGACGGGCGGCAGCAGATAGGCGGCCCAGGCCGCGGCGACTCCGATCGCGCAGCCCGCCAGCAGGCCGAGCCCGGTGGACCGCAGTGTCGCGAGCGTCGCCTCGGTCAGCAGGGTCCGGTCCGCGCGCAACGTACCTGCGACCGTGGACGGCCGCAGGGCGTGCGCTGTGCCACCCCACTGCCACAGGGCGATCGTCATGACGAGGAGAGCGCCCGCGCACCACCGCGCGAGTCGCCGTCCGGATTCAGACATGCAGCGCCCCCAGGCAGTGCTGGATCAGTTCGCGCATCACCGGGTCCGAGGCCGGCGGCCTCGGCCGTTCCAGCGGTACGGCCAGTTCCTGCACGATCATCGAGGGCCGGTCGGACATCACCAGTACCCGGTCGGCCAGCCGGACGGCTTCCTCCGCGGAGTGGGTGACCAGGACGGATGTGACGTGGGTACGGGACCACACGGCCTCCAGCTCGTCGTTGAGCCGGTGCCGGGTGACGGCGTCCAGGGCGCCGAACGGCTCGTCGAGCAGCAGCAGTCGGGGCCGCATCACCAGAGCCCTGGCCAGCGAGGTGCGCTGGCGCATGCCGCCGGACGCCTGGTGGGGCCGCAGATGGGCGAGTTCGGCCAGCCCCACCATCTCCAGGACCTCGGTCACCCGGTCCCGGTCGGTCCGCTGCCCGCACACCTTGTAGACGAACTCCACATTGGCCCGCAGCGACGCCCAGGGCAGCAGCGTCGGGTCCTGGAACGCCACGCCCAGCGCGTGCCGTGCCGCCAGTTCCCGCGGGTCGTCGTCCCAGCAGGTGACCCGGCCCGTGGTGGGCTGTTCGAGGCCGGCCATCATGCGCAGCAGTGTGGACTTGCCGCAGCCGGAGGGGCCGAGGACCGCCACGAACTCCTTCTCCCCGATGTCGAGGCCGATTTCGCGCAGCGCGTGCACCGCTCCGGCGCCCGCGCCGAAGGTCTTGGACACGTTCTCGACCCGGACGACGGTCGCGCGGGCGGCAGGGCCGGTCCCGGTGTCGGCGGACAGCGGGGTGACCGCGGGGCGTCCGGTCACGACGCGGCCGGGGCGCTGGTCATGGAGGTGCCGTACGGGTCGGCGGGGGCGGGGGCGGGCGCGCGAGAGGGCGTGGCGGGAGGCACGTCGAGGAGGGCGGCGGGCCAGCGGTCGGCGGGCGGGGAGACCTCCGTGACGTAGTCGCGCCAGCGGGACCGCAGCAGCCGCTCGGCAGCGGAGGCCACCGGGTTCAGCTCGCTGCGCGGCTCGTCGGGCCGGGTCTCCCAGGCCACCTGCTCCAACTCGCCTATCCATGCGTCCTGTTCCTGGATCCGCGCCAGCACCAGCTTGCGGAAGAACGGTTCGAACAACTGCCGGAGGCGGCGGGTCGCGGGCCGGGCCTTGAGGTAGAGGGTGATGTAGACGGCGACGCGGTCGCGGGCCTCGGGCCGGAAGAACACCCAGACCACCAGGCCGTCGCCCAGGTGGGCGTGGTGGTGCGGGTAGTCGTAGTGCACTTCCAGCGGGTTGGTGACGGTGGCCGCCGTCCTGCCGGAGCCCAGGAGCAGTCGCAGCACCCGTTCGGAGCGTCCTCGGCCGCTGGTGATGCGGTAGCGGCCGAGGACGCTGTCCGGGCCCGTGACCAGTTCGTCCAGCACGAGGTCCGACCACGGCTGGTATTTGCGGTGCAGATGGAAGTGCGTGTAGTCCATGCCGTTGACCAGGCCGATGCCGTAGTGGTTGGGGAAGACCCGGTCCTGCCGGAAGGAGAACCAGGCGTCTGCGTCCCACTCGGTGGTGTCCGGCGGTTCGGGCGGCATTGGTGTCACCGGCTCCGGCAGGAACCAGACGAAGCCGCCGCGCTCGACGACGGGAAAGCCGCGCACGCCCAGCCGGGGCAGCGGCCTGCCTGGCTCCAGCGTGGGGACGCGTGCCACGGTGCCGTCCGGGTCGTACTCCCAGCCGTGGTAGGGGCACACCACGCGGCAGCCCGAGACCTCTCCCTCATGAAGAGCGACCCGGCGGTGTGCGCAGGCGTTGTCCAGGCAGTGTGCCGTGCCCTCGGTGTCCCGGTAGACCATGAAGGAACGGCCGAGGAAGACAACCTCCCTGGTGGCTCGGGACGGCAGTTCCGCGCTGCGGCAGGCCGGATACCAGCGGCGGGGATCGACGCCCACGTCGCAGACGTTGCTCATCGGTTCTTCTCCATTCGGTTGCGGACCTCCGCGAGCACCCTGGCCCGGGATACGAGCGCGGCCGTCTCGGCCGGTGCACGGGAGGCGACACGGGCGGCGAAGGCGTCGAGCTGATGGTGGTAGGAGGTGGCCGCCCTGATCGGGACCGGCTCGATCGGGGCGCCTGCGGAGTGCTCCCATTCGGCCCGGAACCCAAGGCCCGCCGTGCCGGCTCCCGGCGGCGGTACGGGGGCGAACGGTGAGAGGAGACGTACGGCGCCCTCGGTGCCCTCGATGTGGGCCTCGCAGACGGTGGCCGGGGCGCGCAGAGCGGCACGGACCTCCGCACGCACCGGATGAGGGCTGCGGAGGGCCAGTCGGGCCCGGCTCTCCAGATCGACTCCGGTCGGTCCGCGTACCGCTTGCACGTCGAGCACGCTCCAGGTTCCCGGCACCAGGCTGTGCAGGAGGTCGACTCCGTAGCAGCCCACGTCCAGGAAGGCGCCGCCGTCGAGTTCGGGGCGCAGCCGTACGTCGCAGGGGCGGTCCAGCAGCCAGCCGTAGTCGACGGTGATCCGCCGGACCCGCCCGATCGCCCCGGCCCGGAGCGCGGCGAGCACCCGGGCCACCGCCGGATGATCCCGGTAGTGGTAGGCCTCCTGGACGAGCACCCCGCGTCGTGCGGCCAGGGCCAGCAGTTCCTCGACCGCGCTCGCGTCGCAGCTCAGCGGTTTCTCGCACAGCACGTGCTTGCCTGCCAGGACCGCCTGGCGTGCTTTGGTGAGGTGGTCGGAGTTGGGCGTGGCCAGGTAGACGGCGTCCACGTCGGAACACATCAGCAGTTCCGGCCAACTCCCGTACGCTGGAACACTGTTGGCCTCGGCGTGCCGGCGGGCCCGGTCGCGGTCCCGGGAGGCGACGAACGTCACCGTCGCGCGGGCGCCGGCCGTCACCGGGCCGTGGAGCGCCCATCCGCCGATCCAGCCGGTGCAGGCCGCGCCGATCCGCAGCGGCGGGGCCGTGGCGGGTGCGGGCGTCGTCATCCCAGCGGGCCGGCGGTCGCGGGCGCGTGGACCAGGCACCGCTGGAGCCAGCGGTCGGTGCCGTCGTAGCGCGGCCGGTAGGCGGTACGGCCGTGCACCATGTGGACGTTGTCCAGCAGCAGCAGATCGCCTGCCCGCAGCACGATCCGCGTCGCCGTCTCCCGGACGGCGGTGCGCAGGGCCTCCAGCGGGCCGGCGTGGGCGGCGTCGTGCGGGACGAGGGCGTCGGCGTAGTGGTAGCGGGGACGGTCCCGCCAGCGGCCGATCACCGGCAGCGGCGCGGTCAGTGTGCCGTCGGGCAGGGCGAAGCCGTAGGCGGGTTCGGCCAGCGCCTCCGCCTGGGCCGCGGGCAGGCCCGCGCACACCCGCGCGAGGTCGCACAGCACGGTCTGGGCGCGCGGGTCGCCGCGCAGGCAGTAGAGGGCCAGCGCGTCCGGCGTGTCGGGCCGGAAGGCGGTCTCCGTGTGCATCTCCAGGCGCACGGAGTTGCTGGCGTTCTGTCCGCGGGCCTGTTCGGGCAGCGGGTAGAGGTTCTGCACCCGGTCGCCGTCGTGCCAGTCGGCGTATCCGAAGATCTCTCCGACCGGGTCGGCGACCGCCTGGAGCAGCGGTTCGGTGCCCACGCTCCGCCGGATCAGGGGGTACGGGCGGTCGGGTGTGGCCGGCAGGTCGGCGGGGACGGGCAGTCCGGACACCAACAGCGCGCCGGCCGCGCCGAGTTGTGCGCCGAACCGTGTCACGGCCTGGGCGACCTCGTCCGGCAGGGGCGCCTCGGCGGGCGGCCGGGACGGGCCGTCCGGTGTGCCGTAGGGCCGCGTCCGCTGCCCGGTGGACCATTCCATCAGCGTGTCGGCGGCGCGCGCGGTCAGGCGGACCGCGGGCAGCGGCGGCGTCGGGGCGTCACGCAAGGCTGAAGACCCCTGAGAACACCGGCAGTTCGTACCGTTCGATGATCTTGTTGAAGGCGACGTGCACGTCGATCAGTTCGTCCAGGTCGTACTGGAAGGGAATCCTGTGCTGCTTGGTCACGAACGCGGTGAACACCGTGGGCGAGGGCACGACGCCCAACTCGGCGATGGTCTCCAGCCCGCGTAACGTCTCCGCGGACGGCTCGATGCCCGCGAGCAGGCAACTGCCCACGTTGTGGGCGCCGAAGACCTCGACGGCGTCGGCGAACACGGCCACGTAGTCGTCGAAGTCCAGGGTGCCCTTGTAGCCGTGGATGTACTTCGCCCGGTAGTCGGCGTTCACGATCTCGATCCCGCTGTTGAAGCGGGAGACACCCGCGTCGCGGAGCCTGCGCAGATAGGCCAGCCGTCTGCCGCGGTCCTTGGCGAGGCTTGGGGGTATCACCTGGGAGACGTAGATCCCCTCGGTGTAGCCCTGGTCGCGCAGACGGGCGGCCATCCCACAGTGCCGGTCCAGCTCCACCTGCTCGTTGAGGATGCTGCCGGTGCACAGCCAGACGATGTCGTACCGCGTCCGGAACTCCTCCGCGTGCTCGCCGACGTAGTCGAGGCATTCCTGGTAATTGGCCTTGTAGTTGCCGGTGTTGGCCTGCTGGACCGACAGCACCTCCCATTCGCTTTCCTTGAAGCAGAAGTCGCAGGAATAGGCGCAGTAGGTGTGGTAGTCGAAGACGAAACTGCGGGTGCCGTTCTCCCGCAGGAGACCGAAGTTGTACATGCCGGTCGGTGCCCGGCCCTCGTCCACGAACTGCGCGCAGTCCACGGAGACTTCGTCACCGTTGATCATCGCGGTAAGGGTCTCGCCGGAGAAGACGAAGGGCGACTCCTGGTTGACGCGGACGGTGACCTTCTTCAGGAAGTCCGGTCCCGAGACGACGATCTCGATCCGTGGTACGACCTGCCCCAGGATGGGCAGCCTGATGTCCGTGGTGGACAGCTGCACTCCGTCCCGCAGGGCACCGAGCCGGAAGACCTCCTCCAGCCGTACCTTCGAGGCGTTGGCGAGTTCCAGTGGTGAACGCTCCACCTGGCTCGTGTGCTTCATGATTTCCCTCCAGAGATGTCACGAACCCGAACCGCGCGCCCCGGGGCCTACTGGCCCTTGAGCATGCGCAGGGCGTTCTCGCCGAGCACGGCGGCGCCGTAGCTCGCCGGCAGCCGGGCGATGCGCTCCCGCCATGCGTCCTCGGGGTCCACCGGGGTGCCGGGGTGCGGAAAGTCCGTCGCCATCAGGACCCGGCCGTGCAGTTCCTCGGGCAGTCGCTCGATGCGCTCGCCCAGACCGGTGGAGAAGAAGAAGGTGTCCTGGTCGGTGAAGTACGCGGACGGTGCCCGGTCAGGACGCGGGCGGTCTCCGTCCGCCAGGGTCTCGTACGACTCCTCGGCCCGGTCCAGCCAGGAGGGCAGCCAGCCCACGTTGCACTCGTGGAAGGCGACGCGCAGCCGCGGGTAGCGGTCCGGCACCCGGGCGTCGAGCAGACCCGCGAGGAACAGCTGGCCGGGGAGCAGCTCGTTGACGTGGTTGAAGAAGGTGCCGGCCAGCGGCGAGGCGAACCGGGTGGGCGGCTCGATGGTCAGCAGGTGCGGTACCGCGACCTTGTGGACGTGCACCACCAGGCCGTGGGACTGCGCCGCTGCCCAGAAGGGATCGAGATCCGCGCCGATCCGGTCGATGCCGTGGGGCAGCATCACGTGCCCGAAGCCCGCCGCCGCCAGGGTGTCGACCTCCGCGCCGACCGGTGCGTCTGGTGACAGGGCGAGTTGCCCGACCGGCAGCAGCCGGGCCGGATCGGCGGAGGAGAAGTCGAGCAGCCATCGGTTGTACGCCCTCAGGTGAGCGACCGCGTAGGGGGAGGCGGGCGGGATCTCGCGCGGCCAGATCAGCCCCAGCGAGGGGAACAGCAGGGTGGCGTCTATCCCGTGGGCGTCCAGCCACCGCAGCCGGGCCGGGCCGTCGTAGGAGGCGGGCGCGCAGGAGTCCCGGTAGGAGGCGTAGTCGTCCTTGGCCAGCGAGTTCCAGTCGTGGATCGGCTCGCCCTCGGCGTAGGCGATCCCGCCCAGGCGGCGGATCATCCGGGAGGGGGCGCCGTCGATGAGCAGTCTGTCCCCGTCCCGCGCGTCGCGCTCGATCCGCAGGCAGGTCGCCCGGAACCGCGGGTCGACGTACGCCTCCCAGAGGGTGCCCGGTTCCATCACGTGACTGTCGGTGTCCACGACCTGGTGGCCGTTCCACATGGTGCGTCTCCTCCTGCCGACGGTGTGTCAGGAAGCTGTCGGTACGGCTGTGGGACGGGAGCGGCCGGGTGGTCAGCGGGGCGTGCCCGACAGCACCTGCCGGTACTCGGTCGGATAGTTGGCGTACCGCCGGTCCGAGACCAGCCGTTCCGCGGCGGTCGGCGACGTGCGGACCAGCCTTGAGGTGACGAGCATCCGTTGCAGCCAGCGATCGGTTCCGTCGTAGCGCGGGTCGATGGCGTTGCGTCCGTGCACCATGCGCCGGTTGTCCAGCACCAGCAGGTCACCGGAGGCGAGTGGCACCGGTACGGCCGCCGCCTTGATCCGAGCGGTCAGCTCCGCCAGCGCCGCAGCCGACTCGGCGTCCACCGCGACCAGGTCGCCGACGAACTCCAGCACCCGCTGCCCTTCCCGGCTGCCGATCACCGGCTGCGGCTCGGTCACTCCGCGCCCGTCGGCCAGCACGACCAGCGGGTTGTCGGTCTCGAAGGCGAAGGCGGGCCGGGAGAGCTGGGCGATCAGGGGGGCGTCCAGCGCGTCGACGGTCTTCGCCAGGTCGGCGACCAGGGTGGTGGCGCGGCCCGTCGGGTCGCCCCGCAGGCACAGCAACGCCAGGTGATCGGGCGAGACATCGCGGAACGGTGTCTCCGTGTGCAGGAGGAACTCCACCGCGTTGGAGCCGAACTGCACATCGCGGTGCGCGCGAAGGGGGTATTTGTTGTGCACGAGCGCGCCGGCGTCCCATTCCCGATAGCTGAACGCCTCGCCGAGGGTCTGTGCGACGACAGCCAGCATCGCTTCGGTGCCCATGGGCACGATGTCGTCCAGTTCCTGGAAGGAGCGGTCGGGGGTGGGCCGCAGGTCCGCGGGGATCGGCAGGTTGCGCACCAGGAGGGCACCCGCTCCCCGTCCCGCGCCGATCTCCGTGAGCGCCTCGTGGACGGCGGGGGTCAGCGCGGCCACCTCCGCGCGTGCCTCCGCCAGGAAGGCGTCGAAATCGGTGTACGGGTTCGCGCGGACCCCGCTCAGCCGGGAGCGGAGGTCCGCGTTCTCCTCGTCCGTCAATGTCCTGACGGCCAGCTCGGTCACGGGCTCGGCGTTTTCGGACATGCCAGAGGTCCTTTCGGAGAAAGGTCGCAGCGGATGCCGCCATCCGGAACACGCCGCCCGGACAACGATCCCGGGCCGAGGGCGGGGTAATTTTTCTACGCTGTGGGTCAGTGACTTGTAAACAGCGGTCGGGACGCTGGCCACTAGTGGACAGAGGGGGCCGGCGCATGGTGGGGCCGGAGGACAGCCTTTAGCATGCGGGCCGTGTACGACTCCCTGGAATTCCTGGAATCCGGACACGACCCCCTCCCCTCGACCAGCCCGGCCGAACTGGCCGTCGACGCCGTCGACCTGCGCCGACGTCACGGCGATCTCTGGGCGGTCAACGGCGTCACCCTTCAGGTTCCCCTCGCCGGCAGACACGCTCTGATCGGCCCCAACGGAGCGGGCAAGACCACCGTGATGCGCATGGTCTGCGCCACCCTCGCACCCCACGGCGGCACCTTGCGCGTCCTGGGCCACGACGCCCTCGCCGCACCGCGTGCCCTCAAGTCCCGCATCGGGGTGGTACCGCAGGGCATGACCTACGACAACGAGATCACCGTCCGGGAGAACATGACCTCCTTCGGGCGCTACCACGGACTCGGTCGTGCCCTGGCGGACGAACGGGCCGACGAGCTGATCGAGTCGATGGGCCTGACGAACAGGGCCCGTGCCATGCCCGCCACCCTGTCCGGCGGCATGCAGCGCCGCCTGCTGATCGCCAGAGCGCTGATGAACCGGCCCCGTCTGCTGCTGCTCGACGAACCGACCACCGGCCTCGACCCGGAGAGCCGTCACCTGCTGTGGGATCTGCTCGACGACCGCTGCGCCGACGGCATGAGCCTGCTGTTCACCACCCACTACCTGGAGGAGGTCTCCCGGCTCTGCGACAGCCTCACGCTGCTGCGGGCCGGCCGCGTCGAGTGGACCGGCGACCCCGCCGAACTGACGGCGTCGACCGTCCCGCCCTATGTCGCCGAGTCCGACGCCCCCGACCGCACTCCGGTGCCCGCCCCGGTCTGGAACGCCGACCGGACGCGGCTGCGCACAGGCCGCCGGGTCCGCACCTTCTCGTGGGAGCCCGCCGGCCTCGTCGGACCCGCGGGGCACTCCGGCTCACCGGCCGTCGTCCGGCCCAGCACGCTGGAGGACGCGTTGGACGCGAGGGCCGCGGACCGTCTGGCGGACGGGGCGGGCTCGGGCGAGGGCACGACCGCACACGAGGGCACGGCCGGGAGCCGGGACACCGGACGGCCCTCGCGCATCCGACGCGGCTCGCCCCGCCGCACCGACCAGGCTGCCTCGCTCACCCTGGCCGCCCATGTCTGGCATCGGAATCTGGTCCTGTTCCGCAAGTCCTACCGGACCACCATCGTGCCGAACTTCTTCGAACCGGTGATCATGCTCCTGGCGCTCGGGGCCGGACTGGGCAGCTACATTCCCGAGGCGGCCCTGGGCTCGTCCTACCTGCTCTACGTCGCCCCCGGGCTGCTGGCCGTCACCGCGATGAACGGCGCGGTGTTCGAGGTGACGTACAACGTGTTCGTCCGGCTGCGCCACGCGCGCAGCTACGACGCCGCCGTCACCACGCCGGTCGAACCGCCCGACATCGCGCTGGGCGAGATCCTGTGGGCGATGACCCGGTGCGCCGTCTACACGGCGGTCTTCCTCGGGGTGCTCGCCGCTTCGGGGCAGGTCACTTCCGCCGTGGCGCTGCTCGCCGTACCGTGCCTGCTGCCGCTGGGCCTGGTGTTCGCCTGCGCGGGGCTGCTGTTCACCAGCTCGGTCACCGCGATCAACGCCTACTCGTACTTCTACACGCTGGTGCTGACCCCGCTGACCATGCTCAGCGGGGTCTTCTTCCCCGTCTCCCGACTGCCGCTGCCGTTGCGTGCCGTCGCGGAGGTCTCGCCGCTCCAGCACGGCGTGGCCCTCAGCCGGGAGCTGGTCGCGCGGGGCCAGGTCTCGGGAGTGCTGGTCCACCTCGGATACCTGCTCGCCCTGGCCGCCGTACTGACACCGCTGGCGCTGCGGTCACTGCGGCGCAGGCTGCTGGTGTGAGGCGCGTCGGCAGCGGACGGCCTTCCCCGCGACGGTCCTCAGCCGGCCCACCGGGTCCGTGACGCGATGCGTTCCGCCTCGGCGGTGAGCAGTTCCACCGCCCAGGCGGGATACGACCGCAGGGTCGGCGCCAGAAGCGCGGTGTCGAACTCACGCTCCGCGCGCAGCGTCCGGAATCCGAACTGCGGCAGCACGGTGCCGGGTGCGGCTCCGGGACCGGCCGCCGCCTTGAGGAGTTCCGCCGCGGGTTCGACGCACAGGGCGGCACCAGGGGCCGCCGCGAGGGCATCGGCCCCGAAGACCACCACCCGGCCGTCCGCCGGGGCCAGGGTCACCGCCCGCCCTGTCGGGATCCGCCCGGCGACAAGACGCCTTTCCCGCAGCGCCGGTTGGAGCTGCCACACCTTGTCGTCCAGTTCGTGCGCCCAGAACATCGTGGACAACTCGACCCACGGATCGGGGTGTTTGCGCAGGGTGAGAATCGCGTGCTCGCGGTAGCTCGGCAACAGGGCGTCCAGATCGCGCTCGTGGGGGATCTCCACCGCGGCGGCCTCCCGGCCGACGACGAACGGCAGACCTCTGCGGTGCAACCGGATCCCCAACTCCACGTCCTCGCCGCTCCAGCCGACGAAGTCCTCGTCGAAGCCGCCCACGGCCCGGAAGTCCGCGGCCGGCACCGACAGGTTGCCCGACCAGCAGTAGACCCACGGCACGGTCGACCGGCCGAGATCGCCGTCCAGCGCACGGTAGTTGTCGTGGCGGGCGTCCAGACAGCGGTCCCCGGCGCCGCACCACGCGATGATCTCGTCCACGTCGGCTTCGAGCTCGTCGGAACGCAGGCGCTCCGCCGGGTCGTTGCTGTAGCCGTACATGTAGCCGAGCACCACCGGGTTCCCGGCGGCCCGGTGGACGGCGAGATGGCCCGACAGCATGGTGTGCGATGCCCGCATCCCGCTGTCGAAGAAGACCAGTACGTCGCCTTCGGCCTGCGCGGCGCCCAGGTTGCGGGCCTGCCCGGCACGGAATCCGCGGTCGTCCTGGCGGACGTACCGCACCGGCATCGGCCAGTCGGTCTCCGCGACGGCGCGGGTGTCGTCGTGCGAGCCGTCGTCGGCGACGATCACCTCGTACCGGTCGGTCCTCAGATCCTGTGCGGCCAGGGTCCTGAGGGTGCCCTCGAGTTCCCGGGCGCGGTTGTAGGTGGGGATGACGACGGAGACATCGACACCGTGTGCGGCGACCGGGCCCACCCCGTAGATCCCGTCGGCGCTCACCGGGTGAGCCCGTCGAGGTGCCGCCGGGGGCAGGACACCTCGCGCGACGGGACGGACGGCGTCCGCCTCACCGGCAAGGGCGAGGACGGGACTGACGTTCTCGGACGACGCATGAAACCAGGCCTCCGGCGGGGACGGCGAATCCCTTGGGAGCGTGGGCGAGAGGGTGCTCGCGGTGCCACCACGCCTTCGTCGCGGGCCGATACCCCGGCCGCGACCTCGATGGGCTCTGTGACGGGAGCCGGCCGGCGGGGCATTGGGCGCCGCACGACGCCGTTCCTCCCCGCACTCAGGAGGGTCTTCACCTCGGACATGAGGCCGCCTTCCCAGCTACCGGCGGCTCTCTCCCACTCATGCGACTCCGCGGTTACTCGTCTCCCTCGACGCGTTGGCACAGAGGATAGGCGGCCCCACCGACCCCGACAAGAAGCGCTCCGCCCCGCGCTCGGCACACCCGCGGCGAGGGCGGGCTGCGGATTCCCCCTCACCCTCGCCCCGTCGCGTTCCGTTCGCCGTCTGCGCCAACTGGGCTTTCCCACAGCAGATATGACGGTCCGTCATTGTGATTGACTGTTCATTGAATGGCTGTACAGTCAACTTATGGAACCCGTTACGACCCCGCTGCCCGTCTCCCCGGCCGCCGGTCCCGCGAACCCACGTCGTGACGGGAAACGAGACCGGAGTGAGCCCCGCCATGAGCGCAGGGTCCGACCGACGCAGGATCCTTGAGGAACTCGGCGTGACGGCACGCCTGGCGGGCATTCCCGTCACGACGTGGGTTCGCGACCGACCCCACAGCTCCGACGCACCGTTCGGGCTCTGGCTCGGTCTCCTCGACGGTGACGCCGTCGGACGCGCGGACCCGGCCGAGGGGGTGGAGGACGAGGCGGGCACCGTCGTCCGGCAGCGGACCGGGGAGCTGCCGGCGGGCAGCACCGGTCCCGGCGGGGTCGTACTCCTCCTCCTGGACGGCGTCCACCGGGTCGACGAGCAGTCCCTCACCGTTCAGCGGCACGTCCTGCTCCACCCACCCGCCCACCGGCGGCTCGTCGCGGCGCTCGGCTGTCCGCCCGGCGAGCTGCCGGACTCCGGGAACCGCGCCCTCGGACAGCCGGTGCGGGCTCACGCCCCGCGGCTCGGCGGCCCCGCACGGCGCATCGGCGCGCATCGGCGGGCCGCCGACCACTTGCGCTCACGCGGCGCACCGGATGTCGTGTGCGCCCCGCACCTCCGGATCGCGCTGCGCCACGGGGACACGGAAGGGGCAGCGGTCCTCGTGTCGGCGGCGCTGGCGGTGATGGACGACAGCCCGGACACGGCGGTCACCTGGTTGCGCGCGGCACTGCGGGCCGTACCGAAGCCCGCCGGCGGGGCAGTGGCGGGCACGCCCTGGTGGGAGACGCGGCTGGCCCTGGCACGTGCCTGCCGGCGGTCGGGGCGCCTGAGGGAGGCCGGGCGCTGTTGCACGAACTCCTGCCCTCCGAAGGGCAGTTGCAGACTCCGGCGCTGCGCCTGCTGGTGACAGTGGAACGCAATCCCGGCCGGCTCCCCCGAGGCGCGGGCCCTGGTGGTGAGCGAACTCGCCCGGCCGTCCCGCGCACCCGGTCCGGACGGCACCGCCCGAGCCGAGCTGGTTGGTCGAACTCTCCGCCACCGAGCTGCTGGAGGGCTACGGACGCGCGGCGGCGAAACACGCGGAGTGGGCGCTGGAGGCGACCGGCCTCCTCACCCAAAGGGGGTTGCCGGCCGCGGCCTTCGCCCTGCGCTCGCCCGGCGAACTCCACCAGCGCAAATACCCTTGCGCCGACCGCCTGTTGCAGCGAGCCGCGCAGCTGACCGACGCGCTCACCGACGCGGAGATGCGCGACAACCTCGACGTCCTGGCTCCGCTGTCCTGGGCGAGTCGACGGTGGGCCGCCACGAGCAGGCCCTGCGCCACCTCGACCGCGGGCTGCGGGTCGCCCGGCTGCACGGCCGCCGTCACGTCATCCCCCAGCTGTACGTGATCCGTTCGGCCGTCCGGGTCAGGACCGGTGATCTGGCCGGGGCGGTCACGGACGCCGAGGAGGCGCGGGTACCCGCCTCACCGGTCGGCGCCCGGCTGCCCGCGCTCAGCCGGGCGGTCGGTGTGCTCCCGCTGCTGAGACAGTCCGGGCCCGCCGCCGTGCGGACCCTGCTGGACTGCGTCCTGACCGAGCCGCCCGAGTCCCCGCGCTTCGCCGCGTGGTGGGTGTCGACCGCAGGATGCGCCGTCGCGCAGGCGCTGTTGGACGCGGGCGGACCCGAGCGGTGCGAGGCTCTGCTCGCCGCCCGGCTGCCGTCGGGGACGGCGGCGGCGACGATCAGCGTGTCGTGCCGGGCGGCGTACCCGACGGCCGCGCGCAGCCCCGCCGAGTCCTCCGTCAGGGCGGGCGACACGACGACGACCCCGGCACCGCCGTCCACCGCCGCCCGGATGCCCCGGGCGACCGTGGCGACCGTGGCCGCGCCCCGCCCGTCGGTACCGCGTACGGCGAGTATCCGCACCCCCGGCGCCACCCCGGCAAAGCTCACCCCGGCGACGGGAGCGGCGGCCACCAGCCCGGCGACGAAGGTGCCGTGCCCCACACAGTCCGCACCGGCGCCGCCGGACACGGTGACCCGCCCGGCGAGCGCGGGCGCCGCCGCCGAGACCCCGGTGTCGACGACGGCGACGGTCACCCCGGCCCCGGTCCCGGCCGACCGGACCCGGGTCAGCTGCAGACTCCGCTGCTCCCAAGGGGCGGCGGTCACAACCTCGGAGGAACCCGCCGTACAAGCGGCCCCGTCCGCGAGACGTCCCGGAACCACCGGCAGCCTCACCGCCCCGGGGGACGCGTCCGCGACGGCAACCCCGGCGCCCGGCACCACACCGAAAGACACCAGGGTGAACAAGACCGGCAGGGCCCGCCGTATCCGGAACGAAGCCATACGCGCATCCTCACCGACCGAAGAGACCGTCATCTCCACAGCTGGGCGCACCAGTTGGGGTCACCTCCATCATGCCGCACCCACCGGACCCGCCACCGGCGCCCCCTTACAGAGTGCCTGGCCACGGTGCTGCAGGAGCAGCGAGTCTGGAGCAAGGCGTCGACGTATGAGCTGTGCACCCGTTAGACACTGCAGACCCCACCTGGGCACATATGTCACATTATTGGGGGAATGGTGCCTTCCAAGCCCTTCCCGTGGGAACGTAAGTGCGGTCCCGCCTCCAGATGGGTGGGCCGGACACGGCGGCCGGGGAGTCCGCCGGGAATCGGGGGAACCATGCTTCAGATCGGCGACCAGAAA
>NZ_JBIVDS010000027.1:0-55125 GCF_044747265.1 Streptomyces sp. NPDC090106
CCCGCGCGCGGGTCTGTAGTCGGCTTCGCCGACTACAACGAGTGATCGGCTTCGCCGATCACTTAACGCCCGCTTCGCGGGCGCAATGATCCGCTTCGCGGATCATGTCTTTTGCCTGCGGGTTGTTTGAGCCTCTCTAACTGGGTAGAACCCGCCAAACTGTGCACCCCCCTAAGAGCTCATCAAAATCGCAGGTCAGAACCACTTTTGAGGCTCTGTCAGCCTCGCCGGAGGGCGGGAGGAGTGATCCGAACCCGCCATTTGGTGCGCTCTTTTTCCACAGTCTTGAAATCGAACGAACTTCGGGGGGTGCACGGTTTGGCGGGTTCGGTATTGACCAGTGCAAATACGATCACTGGCATCCCGTCAGTTTCCTTGCGCCTGTTCGAGTAATACTCACCACCAAAGTTTCACCCCTTACGGCTCCGGGTGCGCTGGTGGCGGATTCGGAGCCGGAAACGGTCGTTTCCCCTGGTCGACACCCAACCCGCCATCAAATGCGCACCTTTTCCACAGGGTTCGGGCCGCGGGGTCGGTCGGTGCGCGCCGGTCGCTCCGAGAGTTGCAGTCAAACTTGCAGTGCAACTTGTAGTTGTGCTGCAACTCCCGTAAGGTGGGCACCGTACCAACCGCCGAGGACGAGCCGCGGCGGACGAACGGAAGAGGCCCGAATGACTGCAACAGCCGCCCCGATGCCCGTTGCCGCAGCGCTCACCGCGGGCGCCCCGCGGAACCTCGGCGCGCTGGCCGGCTCGGCTACCGGCCGCGGGTGGGGTGCCATGGTCGAGCGGGACGGCGACGCGTGGACGCTGGTTATCGCTGCGCCTACTGACTCCCGTTCGGAGCGGTACACGTGGCGCGCGGGTAAGTGGTCGGTGTCGAACCCGCGCGGCTACCGCGCGGCTCTCACCTACTACCGGACCGAGGCGGACGGCGCCCCCGGCGTGACGGTCACGGACGTTGACCAGGGTGCGCCGGTTGCCGAGGCTCCGGCCATGGCGGACGGCGGAACGTCTGCCATGGGTGCGGCCGTTGCCGCGGGTAAGGACGCGCGGGAGGCAGCGTCGGAGATTCGTACGCTCGCCGACCGTGCCGAGTCGCTCGCGCAGGATGCGGAGGAATGGGCGGCCGAGGCGGACGATGCCGCCACCGTGGCGCGTGTCGAGCACTCATGGACCGAGTGTGAGGACGTGGCCGGTCTGATCGGCCGTACGGAGGTCAAGGCACGGAAGTACAGCAGTGAAGACCCGCGCCCCGCGTCCGGTCTGGTCAAGGAAGGCGCATCGTTGCTGCGCCGAGTGCTCCGGGCGCGCCGGACGCTGTCTGACGCTTCGGTTGCTGCCCGCGGGGACTACGCCGCGGAGTCGGTGTGTGACGACTGGAACACGCTTGTGGTCGAGGCGGAGGAGGACGCGCGCGAGTGCCTCGGCCGGATTGAGGACGCGTCCGATAAGGCTTGGGAATGGGTCGACGCGTGCGAGTCGCGCGCCGAAAGCGTGTGCCGGAAGTGCGAATGCCTGATCATCCCCGGGGTGGATGGGAACGGCCGCAAGGACATGAACTTTGGTTCGTGCGGGTGCCGCGCGATCATGGCCGCAACGCTCGCCGACCGTGGCAGCGTCCACCAAGACACGGAAGACGTCCGTATCGGGCGCCTGTTGGCGAGTGACTGTGGGTGGGAGGTTTCGGCCGGTCAACTCTCGCTGGTTGCTGATGAGTCGGGAGCTCTTGAGTCTCTGGCGGACGCTGCCCGATACGACGTTGCCACGGTCGACGCGGGAGCGCAGGAACGGCGTACGGCCGTAGCGGCGGCGGAGGAGCGTACGGCGCGTGAGCGCGAGTGCGAGCGTCCGGCGGAAGAGGCGGCGGCGGAGTGCCGCGCGTTCGTGCGCATCGCAGAGGGGCACCTGTCGCGTGCGAGCGAGGCATACGACGTCACGGCGCACGTTGCCCGCTACACCCGCAGCGCGTACGACGCGCGGCCGGTTGACGCTCTGCCGGACGCCGAGGCGGACACTGTTCGCGCTGCGCTGCGGCGGATTGACCGGCTGGCGAATCGTGCGGACGCGTGCGCCTACCGCGTCCGGTACACCGAATGGGACACCCCCCAGGATGACCCCGAGTACGCGCGGCAGTGCGCCGAGCGTGCCCGGATTCTGGCGGACGCTGCGGAGTCGTACGCGCGGCGTGCGGGTGAGCTGTTCGCGTACGCGGAGTACGCGACCGAGGCGGAGTTTTGGGCAGAGCGCGAGGCGGACAGGGAGCGCGAGCGTGCCGAGGCTGCCCGCATCGATGGCGGGTACGCACTCGGCGAGTCTCGGAAGGTCGAGGGGGACGCGCGCGCCACGCTGCCCATTGGGTCGCTGGTGAGCGTTCCGGGCCGCGGGTCTTGGGTGCGGGTTGTCCGGGTGCGGCTCGATGGGTCCGGGGCGTGCCTGGTCGACGGTACCGAGGTGATCGGCGACGTTCCGGGCCGCGGGCACGCCCGGGTGTGCGTCGACTACGGGACGTCGGAGTCTGGCGTGTGGGTTGTGGCCCGGGTGGCGGGCGAGAGCGCGCCGACCGGCGCTCCGGCCGCGGTCGATGCTCCCGAGGGTGGGCCGACCGGCGACGCTGACCGTGCGGAGGAGGAGGAACTCCGGGAACTTGACGCGAACACTTCAAATGGAGACTCGACCCCCCGCGGGGAAGGGGGGTTTTCCCGAGAACTTGACGCGCACGCGTCAAAGAAGGGCTCGGGGGAAGCGTCCGAGGCGGCGGACACCGCTCCGGCCGAGAGTGCGCCGGTCGTGGTGGAGAGTCCGGCGGTGCTGCCCGACGTTGTGTCGGACCCCGGCGGGTTGGACGGGTGGGAGGCCGACGGCGGCGCGGTTGGAGTGTTGCCGGTCATCTGCCACGGCAAGGGGGGCGGGGTGTTCCCGCCCGCGTTCCGTGGCCCGTACGAGGGCACGGTGCGGGTGTCGCGTTCGTGGCTTGCGGAGCGTGCGCGGCGCGCGCTGACCATGGCGCGTGAGCGGCTCACCGCGGCGGAGGAGGCCGCGCGGGAGTGCGCCGCGTGGCGCCGTGACGCGTACGACCTTCACCAGGAAGTACGCCAGTCGGCGGGTGTGCTCGGCGAACACGTCTGGGTGAGTTACGAGACGTCCGGCCAGTGGTCGGGGCGTGCGCGTGAGGCTTCGTATGCGGCGGACGCGCGGCGGACGCGTGCGCGGGATGAGGTGCGGTGGTGTGAGCGGGAGCTGTCCGCGCTGGAACGTGAGGCGGGGGAACCGGGGCAG
The DNA here is from genome assembly GCF_044747265.1 of Streptomyces sp. NPDC090106. NCBI lineage: Bacteria > Bacillati > Actinomycetota > Actinomycetes > Kitasatosporales > Streptomycetaceae > Streptomyces > Streptomyces sp. NPDC090106. Next base: position 3,279 of record NZ_JBIVDS010000027.1, read on the forward strand.
CGTGCGGCGGCGGCGCGCGGGTTCCTGGCCCGTGCGGCGGCCGGTGACGTTCCGGCCGGTCGTGGCGTGTGGCTGTCCGAGGACGGCGGTACGGCGGTGATGTTCGAGCTTCCCGCCGATGCCGAGCACGCGCCCGACATGGAACACGCGCCCGGGATGGCGGAGCGTCGGGCGTTCGTGGACCTGTTGGCCGATGCTGTGGCCGCGCGGGATGAGGGGCGCGCGTTGAAGGGGCCCGACCTGCCCACGAAGAACAAGCACGGGCGTACCGCAGGGGTGGAGAAGGGGCAGGCGTCCGCGTCGGTCAGGCCCCTGGTGCAGCCGTGGAAGGCGCCCAAGGGGACCGAGACCGGGCGCATGCCGTCGGTGTCGACGTTGGAGGACTGGCAGGGCGGTTACGCGGGTGCGGAGGTGATCGCGGAGACCGAGGCGGCGCCGGGGGTGTGGCTGCCCATGGCTGCCGTGGCCATGGCGGACACGGCGGCGGGGAACGGGTGGACGGTGGCCGTGCAGCGCAGTGCGGACGGGGTCACGGTGACGGTGCGGGCGGCGGGTACCCCCACGGGCAAGAATCTCGGGGAGATGCGCGCGGTGTGGAGTGGGGGCCGGTACGACGTTGACGCGTCGGGGGCATGGGTGAACGGCGCGCCGGTCGGCAAGATTCCGACGCTGCACGCGATGAACGCGACGGTTGCCCAGGTGTGCAAGGTGGGCGGTGTCCTGGTCGAGGACACGGCGCCGGTCGCGCTGCCCGACGTCGTGTCGGACCCCGGCGGGGTGGACGGGTGGGAGAGCGACGGCGGCGCGGTCGAGCGGGACGAACACGGAGAGCCCTTCCCGCCGGCATCTGGTGACGACGTGCCCGCGCCGGTCGCACTCGGCGAGCGTGCGCCGCTCGCCGGGTGCGGCTACTACCCGCACGAATGCCGTCACGCGTGGCCGTGCGGGCGTGATGAGGCGGTGTGGAGCGCGCGGCAGCGCAAGAGCCGTTCGGTGTTGCTGCGGGAGCGCCAGGCCGTGACGCGGGCGCGCAAGGCCGCGCCTGACGTGGTGTCCGACCCGTCCGGGGCGGACGTGTGGGAGGCAGAGGGCGGCGCGGTGCCGGGGGTCGTTGTCCCTCGCCCGGTGGCGCAGCCCCAGGGATTTGACGCGGACGCTTCAAATGGAGACTCGCCCCCCTGTGGGGAAGGGGCGTTCTCCCGGGAATTTGACGCGGACACTTCAAAAGTGACCTCGGGGGAGGTGCCCGAGACGGCGGCGGACATCGTCATTCGGCACACCCACGAAGACGGCACCACCGTTGAGGGCTCCGCCAAGGGTGACGGGGTGTGGGAAGCGTTGCGCCCGCTGGGCTGGACCTACCGGCGAACCCCCGGGATCTTCATCCGGGGTAGCCGCTACAAGGGCGCCGACTGCTGGAAGATCAACCGGGCCGCGGACGCGGTGCGCGCACTCGGCCTGTCGTGCGCCGTGGTGATCGAAGAGGGCATGTCGTTCGCGGAGCGGGAGGCCGCCCGCGTGGACGCGGCCGAGGAACGGACGGAGCGGTTCGCGGACAGGGCCGGGCGCGCGGCGGCATCGTCGCAGTCGGCGCGGGACACCTCGGACCGGATCGCCGAACGGTTCTGGATGGGGCAGCCGATCTTGGTGGGCCACCATTCGGAGGGGCGCGCCCGCAGGGACCAGGAGCGCATGCACAACGCGATGCGTAAGAGCATCGCCGAGGGCGAGCGGGCCGGTTACTGGGCATCCCGTGCGGCGGCGGCCGACGCCTACGAGCGTTACCGGAAGGACCCGGGGCGCACGCTGCGCCGTATCGAGAAGCTGGAGGCGGAACGGCGCGGTGTGCTGCGGGAGCGGGACGGCGTCGACGACAAGGGCCGTGCGGCTGATGTGTGGCGGCGCCCGCCGTCCGAGGCACGCCGGGAGGAGCTGACGCGCCGTCTGGCCGAGTACGACGAAGAGCTGACGTACTGGGCGGAGACCATCAAGGAGGCGGAGCGGCGCGGCTTCAAGGTGTGGGGTCGGGCCGACTTCGTGAAGGGCGATTACGTCCGGTACCGGGGTACGTGGTACGAGGTCACCCGGGTTAACGCGAAGTCGGTGACGATCCCGCACATTCTCGCGGCGTTCGATGGCGGCGCGATGGGTGCGGTTGGCGGGTGCCGTGTTGTCACCCGTGCGGCGGCTCAGGCGGCGGGCCGGATGGGCGCCTACACGTACACGGCCGCCTATAGCGACGGTGTCACCGGGCGCATGTCGGCTGAGCAGATGCGGGCCGCCCTTGCGGGTGAGCCGATCCCCGCCGACCCGCGCGACGTCACCCCGGAGCCCACCCCGGACGAGGCAGAGGCCGAGAGGGCGGCCGACGCGCGGGAGCTGACCGAGCACCAGGCCGCCCCGGCTCCGGTTCCGCCGGCGGCGCCGGTGAGCGCTCCGGCACCGGCCGGTGTGTCCGACCCCGGGATCGAGGAGGCATGGGAGGGTGACGGCGGCGCGGTGCCGGGCGTCACCGCCCCTCGACCGGTGGCGCAATTCCGGGGACTTGACGCGGACGCGTCAGGTGTAGCCCCGGTGGACGGTGCAGCTCTGCGGGACGCGTTCGTTGCCGCGCACGGCAACGAAGACGCCATGCGCGCGGCCTCCTGGTGGTGCGACACCGATTGCACGACGTGCGCCGACGGCCGTGAGTGCGCCGACTGCCCCACCTGCACGGCGTTCGCGCACCCCTACCCGGCGCGGTGGGCGCGGCGCCCGGCCGACGGCGGCCCGGAACGCATGGTGCACGTGTGCCACGGTCCCGGCGGCATGTCGGAAGGGCAGCGCCTCGCCCTGGGGGGCGACGACTCGGCCGACGTGGACGCGGTGGGGATCGAGATCAACGAGGGCGCCGCCGCGACCGCGCGCGCCGCCGGGTACACGATCATTTGCGCCGACGTCCGCACGCTGGACCCCCGGCACCCTGTGCTGACGTCGGTGAAGCGGCTGCACCTGTCGACGCCTTGCCCGACGATCTCGACCGGCGGGAAGCGCAGCGGTGTGCAACCGGCAGAGGTCGAGCGGTTCATGGACCTGCTGTTCCACGCCTCGGAGTACCTCGGGCACCTTGAGGTGGAAGACGTCTGCCATGACTACGGCGGCCCCCACGAGTACGCCTACCAGGCCGACGCCGAGAACGACGGCGAGGCCGCGTGGGACCCGTCCGGCTATGACGGCGAGTGGGAAGCCTGGTGCGACGAGCACGACGACACGGCCGACTGCGACGGGTGTCACCACCACATTCACACGCAGCACTGCATGGAAGGGACGGCCGCGCCCGGGTGCACCCCGGACGAGTTCCGGCGGCTGGCCATGGACACGTGCGCCGACGAGCGCACGGCGCTGATGGCTGAAGTGCTGCTGTGGCCCATGGCCATGATCAAGGCGGGCGGCATCCTGGCGTCCGTCACCATGGAGCAGTCGGACAACCTGTTGAAGGCCGCCGCCCCGCTGTGCGCGGCGATTCAGACCGAGTTGCGCGAGTCCCTGCAATTCGACTGGGTGTCCTTCCAGGTCGAGGACGCGGCCACCTACGGCGCCGCCTCCCATCGCGTCCGCACGTGGATGATCGCCGTACGGGACGGCGAGCCCGACGGGGCGCGATCCGTGGTCCGTGCCGATGACGTCGCCGCCGCCGAGCGGGCCATGTGGGGCGACGGCGCACGGCGCCCCATCCCCACCACCCGCCCGGACCTGACCACGCGGGTTGACCTGTTGGGCGGCCGTGCGCCGCTTCCCTCGCTCACCGTGGCTCAGGCCCTCGGGTGGGAATCCGGGCTGTGGGTCGACACCCGGGGCGCGCGGCCGGTCGACCCCGTCACCGGCCGGGCCAAGGGCGGCGGTTCGTTCAGCGCGGACAAGGTGGCGCAGTGCGTCACCGCCACGTGGTACGGCGCCACCCGGCGCCGTGCGGACGAACCCCAGGGGTCCGGCGGCCGGGCGTTCAGTCAAGCCGAGCTCGGCGCGCTTGTCGGCTTCCGCTGGGATTACCCCTGGCAGCACGTAGGGCGCAGGGAGGGCATCCGCAACAAGGCGCAGCAGGCGGCGGACGCGGTGTCGCCGTTCATGGGCATGGCCGTGACCGGCGCCGTTCTCTCCCGTGCCCGGCGTATCTGGTACCGGCGGGCGCTGGCCTATCAGCGGGCCCTGTACGCGTACGCCGTGAACCTGTGGACGAACGAGCAGCGGGAGGCCGTCGAGGACCGACTCACCGAGAAGGCCGGAACGCCGGACTCCCCGCGCATCACAGACGTGAACATGCCCTCGGTGCAGACTTCCCCGATGCTGCCCGCGGCGCCGGTCCGGCTGATGTTGGAGCGCGGTCCCCACCGGCTGCAAGTTCCGGCACCGAAGATGGCCGCCGTTCCCGCCTCCCGCGAGCGCGGCGAGTGCGTCCCTCACGACGGCCGCACCGGTCGTACGATGGCCGATCGTTCCCGGCCGCACCGTCCGCTCGCACCGGTCGGTGCGACGCCTGCCACGGCCCCCGCAGCGGGCCCCGCGGCAGGGGGCGCGGGCCCGCGCGAGCCGCGCCCGGCCGCGGCGGGGACCCCTACCGGCGGCGCCCTGTCGCGCCGGGCGGAGACCCGGGGGGCCGGGGGTGTACGCGCAGGTCACAGTGCACGACAGGGCGCCACGCGACAGGGCACGCGACAGGGCACGCGACAGCCTCCCGGCGGGTGGGCGGGGCACCCGCCGAAGGACGGGGAGCGGGGGCCGCCCCTCCCCCGCTCGCCCCGGCCCCGGGCGGTGCCGGCTTACGTCAAACTTGACAGGGGCACATCATGTAGGCCGGGCGGCATCGGTGGTGCCGCCCTTCCGGGGACTTGACGCGTTCACTTCAATGGAACTCGACTCCGACACCCCGACCCGGATACAACCCGCGACCAGGACCCGACAGGCGAGCGCCGAGAGGCCCGCCCGAAGATCACACAAAGTGATCACGACCCCTCGCGAGCTCGACGTCTGCAAACGGCATCACCCGAACGGTGCACCCGCTGTCGGTGCCGTGTGGGAGCGTGCCGCCATGACCACCGCCCCGGCGCCCGTTCCGCTCACCGCGGCCGAGCTCCCGCTCCGCGTCCCCCTGATCCACGGTGAAACGAACCTGTCGTACCTCCTGCGCACCGCGACGGCCAACGGCCTTGGCGTTGGCCCGCTCCTCGACACCCTCGCCGGTCGCGCCCCCGAACTCCCCGACGACGGCCCCTCCCCGCAACGAGACGAGGTCCGCCTCTCCCCCGCAGCCCTCGACCGGCTCGCCGCCCTGGTGGAGCGCGAGCCCGAGCAGCTCGCCCGCGCACTCCCCGGCGCCCACCCCGACCGGCTCGCCGAAGCCGTCCAACTCGATGTGTGGCCAGACGGGTTCGGCTCCTCGCCGATGCCCGCATGCCCGCTGTGCATGGAACCCGGGGCATGGCTGGCTTCCGAGGGGAACCGATGGCGGCCGTGCGGGTGCGGGCGCCGGTGGATGGCCGGAGACGACGCCGGTTACCTCGTCGACACCGGCCCCGTCCCCGACCTCGCCCGTGCCCTGCACGGACACCGTGACCTCGTTCACCGCCTCGGCCCCGTCGGTGACGCCCTCCTCGCCGACGCCCATCAAGTGGCCCTGTGGTGGTGGGTTCACGGCCAGGTGGCCGCCGAACAGTGGCGGGCCGACGAGGACGCCCTCGGCCTCTCCCGCCACCGCCGCCGAGCCGCGCCGGTCGTCGTCTACCCCCTGGCCGTCGCCCTCGCCGAGCACATGTGGACATGGGAGGAACACCGTCGGAAACCGCGCGCCTCGGCCGAGGGCTGGGTCGAGATCGTCGCCGAGCTCGCCGCCGCCGGCACCCTCACCCGGCGCGAGCGAGAGCCGCTGAACTACTGGCTCGAACAGCACACGGCCGAAGCCGCAGCCAAGCCACGCGGCCGTACCGCCGCCGAGCGGCGGTGGAACCGACTCCCCGCCCTCCACGAACACGCCGCCGAACACGGCCTTCACCGGGCCCCGTCCTGCCTCATGTGGGTCTACGGCCTGCCCCTGACGTCGACCACAGCCACGTGCGAGCGATGCAACGGGCGCGCGCCGAGCTGCCGATGGGTGCCGTACGGCAGGTGCACCGGCCTGCCCCAGAAGTAGGGCGGTCGCCCTGAGCGGCGTTCAGCCGTCGGTGGCTCCGCTACCCTCGTCCCGAGGGCGCGACTACGCCCCTACCGCTGCCCGCACGCCCACGCCGTGCACGGGCGCCGACGGTACGAAGGTCCCAAGGGATGCCGGTCGTTCCAGAGCTGACGATCCGTCCTGTCCGGGCGGGCCGCGTGGGGGCCGACGCCCGGAGCCGGGAGGGCATCGCATGCCGAAGAGGAACGCCGAGCAAAAAGCGGCTTGGGCTCTCAAGGAGACCGAGGGCCTCGACTACCAAGATGCGCTGCGGCGCGTACGGGCCGAGGCCGCCGCCGAATCCGCCACCACCGACGCGCCGTCTGCCCCGGCCGCCGTTGTGTACGTACTCCAGCCCACCGCCGCCGAGACCGAGCTCGGCATCCGCGCCGAAGAGCTCGGCATCCGCGGACTCCCCGAAACCGCCACTCCCGCGCAGCGCGCGCACGCCGAGGCGGTGTGGCGCCCGAACGAGGACCCCGCGGCGCCGTGCCGGTGCTCGGGCATCCGGTGCCATCACGGCGAGACATGCGAAGTCGAGTTCTCTGACGGGCAGTGCGACGGGCGCCTTATCCACGTCGACCGGCACCCGGGCAGCATGTTTGAACTCACTGCCTGGTACGACACATACGAGTGCGAGGGCTGCCGCGAGACCTTCGAGACCACGGTGACGCTGACCGAGATCCCATGGGGCGAAGTCCGGACCCGCGCACAGCTCGACGGGACGGAGCGAACCCTCAGCACCGGGACCGATGACCGCGTGATCGTCATCTTCGACGGCATCAGGCATCCCAACTTCCCCGACAGCACGCTCGGGGAGGACGACGGCGACGAGCTCGACCCCGACACCCACCCCACCCCAGAGGAGGAATGGAACGCCGCCGCGGACCAGGCCGACGAGGAGCCGCTCGCCGAGGAGCACCAGGAGGACGGCCTCGACGACGGACCACGGGACGACGTCGACCCGATCGAGCCCTCCGAGGACTACGACGACGGCCCCGACGAGAACGAGCTCGGCCCGCCCTCGCGGGTGCCGGCCGTTGACCTCGACCCGCAGTCCACGGCCGACGACTGGTCCCTCATGGAGCCGCGGTCATGGTGAACATTCAGGGACACGAGCAGCCTCAACGGAACGTGCCGCAGTTGATCGCCCAGCCGACCGCGTTCCCCGTCGGCGGGGCAATGATGGCGGCGGTCGTGCTCTCGCCCTACGGCGGCGCCGGAGAGGAAGAGATCGAGCGGTTTCCCGCGTATGCCTCACTCACTCCGCTTGGCCAAGAGGTATCGGCCGACGGCGGGCCGTGGCACTTCTGGCAAGACGCCACCGGCCCGGTGCTCCTGGCACTCAACAAGCCGGGCGCTGAGGGAGAGGTGCACGTTGTGATGGAACTCGCCGATCCCCCGCCCCTGTGGTGGAACCTTGCCCGTCAGCGAGCGCAGATGGCAGTGGTCTGGCTGGCGGACGTCCGTCACCCGACCACTGGCGAGATGAAAGCGGCGCTCGAATCCCGGTCCGGGTGGATGGCCTCTGCGCGCTGGATTGAGCCCGTAGACCTGCTGTAGAAGCGCAGCCCCGACAGAAACCGAGGGCCTTGCCGCGGTGTGCGGCGAGGCCCTCGGCTGGCGCCCGGCTTCCTTGGTAGAGGCCGGGCGTTGCGGCTGTTACGTCCGGGGGGCCGTCTTGGCGAGGGCGTCTACCTTGACCGTGCACCCCTCGCACCTGTGTGACATCGGGAACCGGTTGACCTCAACCAGGGAGAAGAGGCGGACGTCTCCGCGGCGGTGACGGTCGGCGGGGCGGATGGCCTTGTTGCACATTGCGCGAAAGGACGTTCCGCTCTCTCCGGTGAAGGCGTGGAACAGGTTGTTGTTGCTGTCTGTGTTGGCCCAACACTGCATGTTGCTGGTCTCCCTTGGTCGGCGAGGAGCACCACCATCACACGGTTGCAGTGTTGCTGCAAGTGCAACTGCAAGTAAGGCTGCATGTCGTGTCGTGTGCGCATGTCTCCAGCTCATAAATCATGAGAGATCGGCATAGTGCTTGGTTAGGGCATGGGTGCACCACTTGGCGGTTTCGGTCCTGGCTATCGGCGCTCGGGTTGTGCGTTTCGCCTGATAGGGGGCGAGTGATGGCAGTCATCCCGGACCGTGCATCGGCCAGGGGTGCACGGTTTGGCGGGTTCGGTGGCAGAGGGGTGCACCACTTGGCGGGTTCGGTACGTCCTGCGGATTTCCGGTATCGAAGGGTCGACGTGCAGGCCTGCACGTTCCTTCCGGACACGGTCGAGGGTGCACGGCGGATCGTCATGCACCGCTTGCCGTGCACCCCCGCGCGGTGCCGACGGCGGCGAGAGATTCGTAGAGTGCGCCCATGACGACAGCGACGCTCACCCGCGATGCATCGGACCGCCTTGTTGCGGCCCTCTGCAACGGCAGAACCCTCGATGACGCCGTCACTGACCTACGGGTGGAGCGGGCCGCAGTATGGGCCACCGCCGCTACTGACACACGGCTCGTAGTTGCGCTTGCCGGACGTAATCCGGATGCCCCGGAGGAGGCCGCGCGTCTGGCGCGGGCCGACTATCTTCGGTTGCTGGCCCTGGGGCTGACGCCGAGTCGGGCCGAGCTCATCATCGGTGCCGGTCATCCGGGCGGATGGCGATCCGATCCGTTGTACGCCGCAGCGTGCGACGCCGTGAGTGCGGCCTCGGCGCCGTACGGCTACATCGGACAGGTGCGATTCACCCCCCAACGCGTGCGCGAGTTCCTCGACGCGTTGAGGGCCGGCGCGACCGTCAAGGCCGCAGCGGCAACCGCGGGCATCACCACCCCAGCCGTCTACCAGAGGCGTCGTCGTGACAACACCTTCGCCGTGGCCATGGACGCAGCGCGCGACGAGGGGCGGGCCACGTCCCGCCCGACATGACGGCACCGCGGCACGCTCCCTGCACATGTGGCGGGTTCGGTCCCCGATCACCTTCCGCGGAGTGCACGACGGAGAGGAGACTCGACACTCGATCGGTGCACGCCCCACCATCAGGAGGACACCCATCCATGACCGACACCGCCACCACCGCCGACGCCGAGCGGTGGCTCGTTGACCACCTCCGCGTGGACGCCCAGATGCGCGGCCTCCTCCCGGGCTTCCGGCACGCCGGACTGTCCGGACTCCTGCTCGCGTACGGCAGACTCTTCGATCCGGCTCCCTGGCCGGGCGGCGGCACCCCACCCGGCGAGCCCGGTCGGTGCTACACCGAGGCAGTGAGCTGGGCGTGGGCATCCGAGGGTGAGCTCGCCTATGTCGAGGGCATGGCGTGGGATCTCGTGTATCCGGTCGAGCACGCATGGTGCTCCACACCTGAAGGTGCCGTCCGTGACCTGACGTGGCCCCGCCCCGGCCGTGCGTACCTCGGTATCCCGGTGCGCGCAGAGGCCGCTACACAGATCATGGCCGAGCGCGGACCACTCCTGTACGCCGCCGAAGGAATGGGCTCTACCCTCGCCATGGAATGGGCTCGCGACGGCATCCCGGCCGAACTCCTCGTCGATGTCGGCCGCCCCATCCCGACCGACGACTGACGATGCATCCCCACCGGCGATCTCTGCGTACGCTCGACTCGTGAGCACAACCGAGGAGACCACCCAACCCGTCCCCGCCCGGCCATGGCGTAGCGAGGACGGGCCACGGCCGGAGGTGACCACCTATCCCCGCGGCAACCGGCCCGCACTTGCCGTCTGGGCACACAGTGCATGGCGGTACGCGCCAGTCATGGCCCGACAGGACTGGGCAGACGGACGGGTGATGTACCAGGTCGAGGTCGACCTCCGCGGCGACACTCAAACGTCGGTCCGGCTGTACCCGTGGCCGCAGCCAGGTCTACGCCGCGGACACAGCGCCTTGCGAGACATCGACCCGTCCGCCCTGGGGGAGATGCCGCGCCCTCAGCCCCGGAGCGCTGCCCAGCGCTGAGGCCTCAATGACGACGGCCCGCCGGGTGCAGAGACACCGACGGGCCGCCGAGCGTTGCGACGGGAAGCTAGTTCGTCCTGACCCTTTTGAGGCAGCTCGCCGGAACCTGCCCGCCCGGCACGATCCGCCACAGCCGGCCGCCGCCGCACTCGCTGTACTCCGACCAGGAGTCCCGTCCGACGCCGACCACGCAGGACCGCACGATCTTGCCCTTGCGCAGGTGCCCGACGACCGGGCTGCGCGTCGTCGCGATGGGCCCCTCGTTCCATGCGGGTCTGCGTACGGCTACGCGCTTGGTCGCCTTCCACTTCGATGCGCACGGCGCGGCTGCGGGCGCGGCAACTGCCGTTGGGGCCGAGGGCGCGGTGACCAGTAGCACGCTGAGGACGGCCGCGACTACGGCCGCTGCGCGAGGGCTGGTGGTTGTGGATCGCATGCCGGGCCAACCCCCGACCAGCGATACCGGTCACGGGACGCCCAGCGTGATCACTCCGCTGAGGGACCGAAGGCAGGCGGCCCCGGAGCTCCGAGACTCCGGGGCCGCCTGCGGGTGAATCACTGACGCCAGACGCCAGGGGGCGTGTCCCCTGACGGGAGGTCGGCGCCGCAGTAGAAGAAGATCCCGCGCTCGCCGTCCTCAACCTTCCAGATCACCCGATGGTCGCAGGGCTCACGGCCGGGGCCCGTCGGTGCAGCACACCGTGGATACACGCCCCCGGACGGCGGGTGCCCTTGGCGGTGCCGCTCGACTGTCCGCATGCCCCCACCGTCCGCGAGGCGCCAAGTGAACCGAGTGATCCCGTCGCCGAGCTGTATGCCGTAGCGGCTCTCGATCTGGTCGGAGAGGGCAGCGAGGGGAGGGGAGCCCGTGCGTGACGCGAAGGTGGCCACCATGCCGACAACGTCCTCGACGGAGACCGGCACACGATGCCCCTGTGACAGATGGTCCGCGACCCGCTGAAAGGTGCTCGCCACCCCGGCCGGAACGTGAAGCGTGATCGGCACGTGGTCTGGGCGCGGCGCCTCGGGCCGATACTGCCCAGCGTTGCCCTGCCCTTCGAGTTCGCCCTCCGCTGATGGAGTGGGCCGCTGCTCGGGCACCACCGGGCCGGTTGAATTTTCCGCGGAAAATTCAACCTCGGCGGGGGAGGATGCCACGATCGTGTCCGCTGTCTCCGCGTCGTTTTCCGCCTCGGCCGGCATCTGCGGGGCGGAGGCAGAGGGGTGCTCAGCCTTGGGCCGCTGCCGCTCCGCGCGCGCCCTGAGCCGAGCGGCCTTCTGCTCCTGACTCGCCTCGGCGTCGCCGCGCATGAGCTCGGCGAGCGCCTGGCGCTGCTCGTCGAGCTCCATGCTGCTGATGCCCTTCACTGCGCCCAAGCGTCGGGCGACGTTGATTGAGAGGCCGTCCCCGCCCCGGGCCTTGGCCCGTACCTCCTCCTGTAGCTCGGGGTGCAGTCGGAGCAGGTTCTTTCGGTGAGAGACCCATGACTGAGACCATCCCTGCGCCGTCGCGGCCTCCTTGGCGGTCTCGTACTCCGCCGCGATGTCGACGACGGCGAGGGCCTCCTCGATCGGATCGAAGTCGCGCCGCGCTACGTTCTCGTCGTATGCCGCTCTCATCACGGCAGCCCTCGACGTCGCGATCGTGTCGTCAGTGACGACGAACAGCTTGTCGCGACCGTACTTCGAGGCGGCCCGGCGACGCCTGTTGCCGTTGATGATCACGGCAGTCACTCGGTCGTCGAAGCGATCGTGATCCGTCGGCCACAGCGCGAGGTACGCCTCAACCGTGATGGCCAGGCAGCTTTGGAGCTGACGCTCCCGGATGCCGTCGAGGTCGGACAGATCGTCAGGGAGACCGTCATTCCTCGGGTTGCGAGGATTGAGGGCGAGCTCGGCGAGGGGCATCCACCGCCCCTCGGGCTCCTCCTGGTCTAGCCGGTCAGTCCGCTCGTATGTCGTCTGGTCAGTCACCAGACACCCCCGTCCCGCGCGTCATCATCATGCAAGTATCCGTCGGGTCGTCCCTAGCGTGATCACTGGTGTCCGTCGTGACGGCCCGCCGAGTGAATGCCGAGGGCCCGTGTTCTGCGTTCACGTCGCAGAACACGGGCCCTCGCTGGCGACTACACGTCCGGGAAGTTTTTTGCTGCATGCGCCATGTGGCGTCCGATGGCCGAGGCGATTTCATCCGCCCTGTCCTTGTCGACGGCCGCCGCCTCCTCGTAGGCCGCCGCCATGCCGCCGGTTCGTTCGGCGAACGTCTTGACGACGTCCACGTACTTGAGGAACGCTCCGATCGAGTCGACGGCGGACGTCTTGGGGGTGGCGTCCTTGCCTGTTTGCGCCGCAGCCAGTGAGCGGATTCGCTCGGTGAGCTCGTCCTTGCTCAGCTCTTCTTCCTCTTTGCGCGGAAGCTGCTGCACGATCCCGATGATTACCTTCTGGCTGACCCTGTCTTTGCCGGTCACCTCGGCGACCGTGCGGTATGCGTCGGCAGCAACCGAGGCCCCGTAGTCGCTCCTCACGGGCGAGAGGGCTTCAGCGGCCCGCTGGCTGATCACGAGAGGTTCGGCCGCGGGCTCCCGCTCCGCAGAGTCCCGCATGCGGGACAGATCGTTCGATTCAAGTTCGATTTTTGGGGGAGCGGCGAGCAGTGCGGCCACCTCGGCACCCGCGATCTGCCTGTACGCATTCGAGGTCGACATGTCCGCCACCACGCCGATGAACGCCTCGGCGGTGTCGAACTCCGCACGCCAGAGGCGTCCCCGAAGCGCGATGTCCAATGCCTTGGCAGCTACCCACCATGCTTGGTGGTACTGCTGAAACGCCCCCTTGCACGTCTCCCAGGCTTCTTGCTCGTCGCTGCTGAGAGGCCCATGCGCCTCGGGAGCGTCGACAGCGTCCGGGAGGTCCTCGACGCGCAACATCGGTTGCGGGCGGCCCTGTGCGAACTCCATCGGGGTCGAGCCGTCGGCTGAGTCAGGGCCCTCGCGCTTTTGGCTCCGCCGCGCCTGCCGCCGCCGACGCAACTCGTCGGGATCTGCCGTCTTGCTCACTTGGTGATCAGCCCTCGCTTTTCCATCTCAGTCACGAGCTCGTCGAATGCGGTCCCGGCCGCCTTGATCGGGACGCCCTCGCCCGTGCTCGCATAAATCTGAATCGCCGGGATCTCCGTCGTGAAGACGTTCCAGCCGTCTTCAACCAGGCCTTTGCGGATGCCCTTGGGCTGCCGGATACTGCTGGGCTGGACACGGCACAGCAACACCCACGTCTCGGGCCTCGTTTTGTCTGCCCGCTTCGGGATCACCTGATCGATGAAGTGATCCATCGGGAGCTCTTCCATGCGCTCGATGTCCCCGTTCGTCGCAGCACAGGCGACGATGACGAGGTCCGCGATTCTGAGCACGCTCCAACCGATGCCCGCGTGATTCTCCAGGTGACCGCAGTCCACGCCGCCAATGTGTCCGTCCGGCAGTAGCCGCGGAGCTTCGTCGTGGAACCGTGTCGAGGGAAGGAGGTGCAGCTCGAAGGGATAGGACCCCTCGGGCCTTGCCTCCCACCAGCGATACAACTGCTTGGATTCGTCGGCGTCGAACCCGGTCACGGGGTAGCCGCGGTCATGGAGGGCATGCAGCAGCCACGCCATGATCGTGGACTTCCCCGTGGAACGGGGGGAGACAGTGGCAATGAACATGAGTCGCAGGGTACTGGGGCGACCATGGTCCACTCACTGATTGGGCCCTCGCCGTACCCACATTGACGCTTTGCTCTCCATGGGAGAGGTGAGGTTCTACCGGCCGTACATGCTGCGGCACAGCTCGACGAGCGAGGGATCTGTGACTCCCTGCGCCGCCCGGCGCTCCGTCCCGCCCTCGAATCGGCACCCGCCGCCACCCAGGACAAGACCACCGAGGGACAGGCGGACGAGACTCCGGAGACGCCACCTGTTCCGGCTTTGGTCAAGGCCGACTTGGCGGAGTGGGTATCTCTCTGATGACAGTGCTCAAGACCGATGCGTTCGCGCGCGTCACCGGGAGGGGGACCGGATGGCCGATGAACAACATGATGTGCTGCTCCACTTCTGGCAGGAGCAACGCAACCAGGCCCGACAGTCGGAGAACCAGAGGGCCACGCTGACCAACATCGTTCTTATCGTGGCGTCCGGCGCTATCGGGCTGGTGGTCCACCAGGGGGTCACGGACCGCTCGTCTCTGGCCGTCACGGTCGGGCTCACCATACTGGGCTCCTACGGAACCGTGGCCAGCATGAAATTCCGGGAGCGGTATGCCCTGCACATGCATGAGGCCAAGCTCATGCGCCGTCGTCTCGATGCCTTATGCCCAGGCCTCGGCCTGGAGACGGACCGGCAGACTGCACGCGAGAGCCACATCAGAAGGCACCCGCGGCTGTACCGAATCCGCCTGCACTACATATGGACCGCTCTTCACGTGGGCATTGCACTTGCCGGCGCGATCCTGACTGTGATCATCGCAGTCTGACCGGCTTGGGGCGCGGGTGGGCGATTGGTACGGAGCATGGACGATCTTTCGGTAGTGCTCTCATTCCCCGACCGTGAACGACGGCCGCCGCCCGGTCAAGGTCGTTCGCCCTCCGGGGCGCTCCACCTTGACCGGGCGACGGTCGCCGTCCTGATCGGGAGGCATGAGAACCCATACCGAAGGATCATCAATGCCCCGTACCAATCGCCCACCCGCGCCCCAAGCCGGTGACCTGTTAGGCGCTGCCGTGGACGCGCGCGCCCGCTGGACTAACCCCTTGGGGCTCAGCCCACGTGAGTTCGCACAGTTCTGCGCCGTGCTGCACGTGGATACCCCTCGCAAGCTACGGGCCGTGGAAGTTGCCTGCACTGTTGCCCATCGCTACATCGCGCCATTCGTGATCAAGAACGCGGTGGACATGCTGATCAACTTGCACGCCATGGTCGCCGCCAACCCGCGGGCCCGTGTGATCTTCTTGGGACGCGATGGCTATTGCCTCGGTGACGTCGTACAGCAGCTCGACCCGCTCTTTCACAATCGTTACTGCGGAGAGCTGCACATCTCGCGCCGCACCGCGGACGCGGCCCTTGCGGTGGCCGAACCATGGGCCGATCCGCTTGCCGACAGCTTCCGCAAGCCGGGGCCCCATCGCGAGGAACTGACGTCTATCTGGACAGATCTCGTTGGATACGCCGACGACAGCAACCTCTACCTCGACCGCGACGGCGCGGAGTTCGCCCTCGTCGATACCGGGTTCAAGGGCAGCGTCCAGGAGATGCTGACTGCGGCCTACCCGAACGCTGTTTTCCACGGTCACTACCTCTTTTACTGCGCGGCGGCCGATGACCGGCACACCGCCCGCAAACACGGATACGCCCTGCACCTGGACCAGCCGAACACGCTGGACGGGCGAGCGCTTCGCGAGTTCGTCGATGACCCTGCCCTGACCTTCGCCCACCACGACGCCATCGTCGCCTTGGAGGACTTACTCAGGGGCAGCGACGCCGACATACGCCTCGTCGACCGCCAACCCGTCAGATCGTTCCTCGACGATTCATCTCGTGCGGGCATCGACCCCGCCAAGGTCGCGCACCAGTACCGGGATGCATACCTTCGGCAAGCGGTACTTGCCGCCCTCGCGCGCAGCGTCGGTACTGCCGTCTGGTCGCTTCACCGGGCGCGCTTGGAGCACCCGCAGACCTGGTACGCCGAACTCACCCAGCGCGCGACTGTCCTACGGCCGCAGTTGCACAACTGGCTTGCCGACCGGCCTGCCGACCCTGCCCTGACGCATATCCTCGACAGCTTCGTCCGCCGCTCCGACAAAGACCGATGGATGGCTCCGTGACGGGGCTTAGCGCCCATAAGTGCTGTCGCACAGCTTGACAAGCGAAGGATCGGTGACCCCCTGCGCCGCTTGGCACACCGTACGCATGTCGTACCCGGACGACGTCGGCGGCCGGTACTCCGGGCGCGAGACGGAGCGGCGGGACGACGGCCGGATCGGTGTCGGCTGAGCGGCCTGTGCCGGAGCCCGTCGGACATGACTCCTCGGTGCTGGCGCCGGCGCCTGCGAACGCGACGGCGGTACCACTCGGCGGGCGGCCGAAGCGGAAGCCTCGGCAGCGCGGGCAGGATGCCGCCGGGCTGGGGCGGAGGACGACGGCGCCGGGCCGGTACGCGTGAGCGTCGCGCGGGCCGGAGCCTGACTGGCTTCGGTGGGACTCGGCAGCGCGGCCCGGATACGTGCCGCGGGCCGGTCGTGCGGGGCGTGTGGCTTGCTGTCAGCCGCCGGGACGGACACGCATCCGGTAGCGAACAGTGCGAGGGCGGCGACGGTGACGGAGATCAAGGGGCGGCGCATGCGCTCACGGTGCCCGATCACCGGCAGCTCGGCGTTGCACCGCGCGGCAGTCCACCAGTACGGGTGACCTGGCGACGCGGGGAGCTGTCGCGTCCGCCGCAGCGTCGGGGGAGCGGGGGAGTCACCGCAGGTCGCAGCCCGCGACAGGGGGGCGCGCGACAACCCGCGCGACAGCGGACCGGCACACCCCCGACGTCCCGGCCGGACGGCGCCGAGCTCGGCCGCCCGCACCGCCGCCGGCACCGCGAGGTCCGGACCGGCGAGGGCCTCGCCCGCCGCCTGGTCCTCGACGACGTCCTCGGCCGCGGCCTCCTCGACCGGCTCCTCGACGGCCGCGAGCTCCTCCGCCGCCTGGTCCTCGACGAGCTCCACGGCCGTACGGCGGGCCGGGTCGTAGATGTCGGCGAGACGCGCGAGCTGGTCCCCGATGCCGCGCGTCCCGTCGAGGGGTACCTCGAAGTCCGACCAGACCTCCCCGGCCAGAGACACATACGCCCGCCCGCCGAGGACCGTCACGGCCGCGCCCGCGATCCCCAGCTCGTGAGCCTGCCCGGAAGGGATGGACAGGGGGCGGTGTTGGGGCGGTGCCTACGCGTCGGCCTCCGGCGGCCGAGTGTCGGAGGCCTGCGCCATCTCCCGCGCCGTCATCACTCGCCGTCCCGTACGGCGTCGCCACCCTTGATAAACCGCGCGGGATTGTCCCCGGCGCCTCCCGTTTCGAGGTACCACGCCATGCCTTGCACGCCCTCTTCCTTGCAGTAGCCGGGGTTCGGGCCGAGGCGGAACCCGCCCGGCATCGGAGAGCCGTCCGGCTTGCGCGGCACCACCGCACGGGCTGTCGGGTGGGCCGAGGCGTAGACGACGCAGTCCGACAGCACTGCGAGCGGCACGGCCCCCGTGGTGACCCACGTCTTCACCATCTTTCGGTGCCCGCCGACCCGGGCCGCCGCGACGATCGCCGCGCGCATGTCGGGACGCCACGTCGGCCGCTTGAGCGCAGGCCACGGAGCGTTCCGGCTGGCGCGCTTGCCCTGCGGCTTCTCACGCATCTTGCCAATGCCGCCCTTGGCCGTCTGCTTGATCGCAGTGAGGACGGCGACGGCTTCCGGGTCACGCTGCTTGATCGTGGCCATAGCCGAGAGGAACGCCGCCTCGTCCATGTCCTCGGTGACGCCCAGGTCGGCGAGCGTGTCCATGTACGCCGAACGCAGGCGGCCATACCAGAGATCGAAGTAGCCCGAGGGCTCATCCCGCAGCCACCCCGCGACGGGGCGCACCTCGACCCCGAGCTCGA
Source organism: Streptomyces sp. NPDC090106 (assembly GCF_044747265.1). Classification (NCBI taxonomy): domain Bacteria; kingdom Bacillati; phylum Actinomycetota; class Actinomycetes; order Kitasatosporales; family Streptomycetaceae; genus Streptomyces; species Streptomyces sp. NPDC090106. Next base: position 21,093 of record NZ_JBIVDS010000027.1, read on the forward strand.
CCGCGTACGCGAGGGTCTGCGTCGTGTACCAGGCCGGGCCGGTCGGTGCCTGCCCGTTCGGCGTGAACGGCGACGGGAAGTCCGCCGGCAGCTCGACCCACTCCTTCGTGGCCGGGTCCTTCGTCCGCAGCACAGCGCCGGACAGGTCGACCAGCCACGCCCCCGGGATCTTCTTGTTGAAGCGCGGGCCGTCGGTGTAGGCCGCCTCACCGAGGCCGACGAGGAGCCGACTCGACGCGGCGAGAAAGGCTGTGTTGATGTCGAGCCCTACGACGTACGGCAACGCGGCCTCGGCCTCGGTCGGCTTGCGGTACCAGGCGAGAGCCTCCTCGAACATGACGTGTTCGGGGGTGCGCTGGTCCCTCGTCCGCTCGACGGCGAGGGGATGATCGTCCGGGGCCTCCGGCGGGGCCGGGGCAACCGGCTTGGAGAGGGAGCCCTCGACCGGCACCCGCCGCATCTTCCCGGTGCCCCGGTCGAACTGCACACGCGTCGGGGGCCGAAGCGCGGTCATCAGGGCAATACCGCACCCCGCAGTGGAGCCGGTCGGGCTTATGACCCGCTCGGCATACACGCCGAGGGCGTACGCGAGCGCGCCCGGGTTCGTGGCTACCTCGGCGAGCCCGCCCCATCGCAGATGATCAGAGAGGGCCCCCCAGGGGATGACGGCGAGACGCACCTCGGCGCGATCCTTGAACAGGAAAGACCAGGCCCCCAGTCCGGCGCGGCTCAGGGTCCACCCCGCCGCGTCCACGGCCTTGACCGCGGGGTGATCCTCGGTGACCCGGAGGTTCCGGCGGTCGTCGAGCTGGAGCGGCAGGCCGAGGGCCTCGACCGCGGACCCGTCTAGCACCAGGAGCGGGCCGGAGGGCTCGTCGTACCGAGACAGACCCGGGGCGCCCAAGCCGTACGCGAGGGCCCACTCGGCGGCTGTGGCAAGGTCGGTGACATCCGCCGGTACGTCGGCGGTCTGTCCGTTGGGGAGGTGAGCGCGCAGTTCGTTGCCGACCGCTTCGAGGACGGCCAGGGGTGCGGTGTACGAAACCTCAGTCATGGCGTCCCCTCTCAGTGAAAGTCGATGTAGTCGATATCGCCGAACGTGACGTCGAGCCCGCCCGCCCGAGTTCCGCCGTCGCGGAAGTACTCCATGGCGAGCGCCTCGCCCGCGATCTCCTGCGCCTTTTCCTCGTCTCCGTTACTCAGGGCCTCGAACAGGTCGTCGAGGAGCTCATCGGGGACGCCCTCCGTGAGTCGCCTCATCCGTGAGTCGTCCGTCGACCCTGCCGCGGCGTGAAAGCCGAAGTTCGCGCGGGTCTCGATCGTCAGGCCGCGGCTCTTGGCGTCCTTGATGCCCTTCGCGGTGACGCGTGGCTGGTGATCCCGCGACACCTCCCGGCGGAGGGCGGCGAGCGTCTCCGCCTTGCTCTTGCGGATGTCCCGATCGCCCTTGGCGAACCGCTGCACCTGCCGCCGCGAGAGGCCGAGACGCTCGGCCACCCTCGCCGTGTTTCCCTTCTCCTTGCGCATCAGGGCGTTGAACTGCCCCCTTGCAGTCTTCGGGAGGCTCCGAGTCTGAATCCGGGCCCGCAGTGCGTCAATGATCTTCCCCATGGCTCAGTGCCTCCCCTCAGGCGATCCTGTGAATGGTGGTGCCGGGCGGGATTACGGCCTTCTCCGGAGTCAGGCAGATAGCGCCACCGCACAGCACCTTGCCCGGCGCCCTCGTCTTGAAAGGCGTGTCGCAGACGGGGCAGTCTTGCTGTCGTTCCGGATACTCACCGCGATACGACTGCCGCGCAGGGACGATGTACTCGACCGGCAGCTTCCGCAGGAGTACGGACAGATAGCCGCCCGGCCGGTACGCCTGCCGGTCCTCGGCTGAGTCGAGGGCCTTGAGGAGCGCATCCTCCGGCCATCCGGCACGCAGGAACCAGCTCACCGACTTGATCGCATTGTCCCGTTCCGTGTCGGTCACGCTGACGAACCACCGGACGCGGTCGACGACGCCCGCGGCACGTGCCGGCGCCTCGTCGAATGCCTGACCCTCCAGCCGCGCGGCGGGGAGTCCCGACATCAGGGTGAACCGGTCCGGGTGGCGGCCGGTGACGAGCCCGGACGTTCCGGCCGCGCGAACCGTCACGGGGCGGAAATTGACGAGCTGTGCCAACACCAGGTGCGGCCGGTGGCGCTCGATGGTGCGCAGGCTCACGCCAACGATCTTGGCCAACTCTTCTTGGCTGACCTGCCCGTCCCACCCGATCCCGGCGAGGGCGATCAGGCACCGCGCGCACGTCGGGTCGGGAGCAACGACACTGCGGGCCCACTCCTGCGCGCCGGGCAGCAAAGGCTGACCGATCCCGCTCGTGATGGGGGTCCGCTTGTCCTCGTCGATGCGGCCGTGAGCGTACAGGTGGGCAAGGTGGTACTGAGTGGCTCGTCTCTTGAGGCCGACCACCTGTGCGAGCTGATCGGCTGTGAGGAAGGTCTCAGGGGAAGCCAATTGGTGATCTTCCAGAGCACCGAAGACCCGAATGCACATCTCGCATTCATCAGGGCTGATAACACGGTGTGTTGCCACAGCTACATTTGGCCTTTCTGGCCTCTGCGGTGTGGTACCCGGAAGGGTCTGGGTACACTCCGCAATAGACCTAACGCAGGGTCCACGCGAGGGCCTCGACGGGCGGGAGCCGCAAACTCCCGAACTCCCCGGAGGGGCTTTTCGCATGGATGGAGCGAATTCGGAGGGGGACAGGCCTGCGGCCTGAAGGCACCGGCTAGACCGCGATGACCTCCTGAGACCCCCCGATCACTGCGGCCAATCGCACGTGAGGCAGCTTGCTCACGGCGTGCGTCGGCCCACACAACAGATCCGGAACCGGGACGCTGTAGTGCGCCGCCAGGAGGTCAAGATCCCCCAGTGACCACGATGCGCGCCCGCTCTGCCTCCGACTGAGCTGCCCTTGCGTGATTCTGAGACTCGCGGCCAACTTGGTCTGGTTCTCGCCGCATGCGCGCATGAGAGCCGCGACGGTGACCCTCAACATCTGTTCGCTCGAACTCGCGTAGTTCGCCAGGTTTCCCATGCGTTGACCTCACCATTTGTGAGCCGGACTCATAACGACTGCTAGACCGGTTCGCTTGGTCGTTCCGATCAGCGCACACTCTTGCACGCTTACAGTGCAACTGCAAGCCTCACTTGAAGTGCCACTGTGTTCGTGTCATCCTCGGAGCATGGCGAAGAACGACAACACGAAGACTCTTGCCGAGCTGCGAGACGAATCAGAACAGGCCGAGACGAAAGCGCGGGTGGCTAAGGCCGCACTCCTCGCGTGCGCCGTTGAAGAGGCCATGGCCTCAACCAAGTACGGCCACCTCAGCGCTGTCGCCCGCCAGGCCGGCATCACCGGCCAGTACCTCCGCGACGTCATCGAGGCCGAACACCCCGGGTGGCTCGCGGAAGCAGCCAAGGAGCGTGAAGCCGCGAAGGGGGCGGCGGGCCGTAAGCCCAAGGCCGCCTGATGCTTACGAACGTGGGCCTGGGCCTGCTCGCCGTCGGTGCCCTTGTCTGGTCCTCGGGCGTAGCCAGGGAGTCGGCTGCCTTCAAGGTCAGCGGACTTCTGTTCGTGCTGATGTCAACGCCACTGCTGTTTGGCCTGCTCTGACCACTGGCCCGCCGCCCGCCCCACCTGAGAGGAACCAGGGGACATGACCGCAGCCCCGGCCGACAGGCCCGACCCGTACCGCACTCAGGCCCACGCGGGCCCGCGCACCGTGACCCAACTCCGTGCCGCTCTCGGCGCAGCCTCGCCCGCGGATCGCGAGAGTTTCGAGGCCGAACTCGGTGAGCTGGAACTGAACGACCCCGAGGAGTACGTCGCTTTCGTCCGCAAGTGGCGGCACCGGCTCGTCATGCGCACGCATCCGACGATTCTCGCCGCCGTGGCCGCGAGCACCGATTCCTCTACCCCGCGCTTCACGTCCGACGAGATCCTCGGTGGCGCCCCGGGGGCGGGCCGGTGAGCGACGGTGCCCTCTGGTCTGTCGTCTACAGCGAGACCGGCCGGGCCGGACTCGCCACGGCCACAATCGAAGAGCGTGCCGCCGTCCTTGGGTTCGAGAAGCTCCTCGCCCAAACGCCTTACGGGCGTGGCGAGTTGTATCCGGATCGGGTCGGCGGCCTCTACACCGCGCTACTGGCTGTCGAGGAGCGTCCGGCCTGGACGAGCGTCCTCTATCGCATTGACGAAGATCGGCGAGAAGTGCTGATCGTGGCCATTGTGTCCGGCCCGTGAGTTTGGCCCTGGCGTGGTCCCGGTCGGCGGCGTCCGGTCAGGGCCTGCCCGCCTGATTCGGTCAGGAACGAACGAGCGCCCGCCCCCCATAAGCCGGGGGCGGGCGCCGTCGTTACGCGTCGGCATGGCCGCTGATGCTGAGCGCGAGAGGGCTGTACGCCAGTTTCAGACGGTGTGCGGTGCCCATGAAGCGCGCGAGCTCCACGATGCGGCCTGTCCGGTCGCGCGTGATCCGATCGATCAGGAGCACCGACGAGCGCGGCGCCAGGCCGAGGCGGGCGGCCTGGTCGGGGCTGGCGTCCTCTGCGGTGATGAACTCCGCGGCCTCGGCCGGGAAGATGCCGGCGCCTACGAGTGCGCCAAGTACGGGCTTCCCGCCAGACTCGGTGTGGTCGAGTGCTGCGGCCTGCGCGACCTCAAGCGGATACCAGTCCTCGTGCAGCGCGACGACGTCTGTTCCGATCATGGCCAGGTGGCGGCGGCAGACGACGGGCGCCCCGGCATGCACGCCCAGGAGCTCGGCGACGTCAGGTGGAGCATCGAGGTGCTCAACAGCCGGTGTCCCGGCCGCGGTTCGCCCGTCGAGGCCTTGCCGGGCGGCGTCGGCTTCCCATGGCCCCACGGTGGCCCCAGGGTCGAGCGTGCCCTCGTACCGGTCGAGCGTCACGCGGGAGTGCGACCGGTCGAGGATGATCGTCCCCCTGCCTCGGTGGGCGAGGACGAGCCCGCGCGCCTCCAGCTCCTTGTACGCCTTGTGCACGGTGGCCTTCGAGCCCTTGCCCGCCTCGACCATGTCAGTGATGTGCGGCAGCGCCGAACCGGGTGCCCGCGTTCCTGCGTGGATCTCCTCGGCTAGCTCGTCGGCGAGCATCTGCCACTTAGGGGTCATCCCCTGTGCTCCTCCCGTTGGTGCTCTCAGTAGAGCACACGCCGGCACGCCGAAATTCCCCATTCCTAGGAATGGCGTTGACAGTGGGGCGCGTGGATGGCATGGTCGTTCTCGGCCGGTCATTCCTAGGAATGAAACGGCCGGACCGTGACCCGCTGCCCCAAAGGGGCGCGGCCCCGGTGCGTCTCGTCCACGCTCAGGGGCCGCTAGGCGGGCAACTCGCAAAGGAGTTGATTCCGCGTGAGCACCACCATGCCCGAAACCGCGACCGTCCGGCGAATCGCCGCGTCGGCCCGTCACCTCGACACCGAGGCCCGCCTCGACCTCTCCGCCGTGATCGGCCTCGACCTCGACCTCATCCTCGGCTACGAGTACGACATCCCCGAGGACCTGAGCGACGAGGACCGCACGGCGGCCCTGCTCGCCGCGTTCACCGACGAGATGACCCGAACCGCCGCCCTGGTCGACATGATCGACGCCGGGGTCATCGACGTCCCCCGCTCGTACGGCCGCCTCCTCGTCCTCGCGGACGAGCTGACGCAGGCCGACGCCGACGAGGAGTTCGTCGGGGGGTGGGCCGCGTGATCATCAGCCGCCGCACCACCACCCGCACCCTGCGCACGGCTCTGGACCTCGTCGACCGGCTCAACCGCGGCGCCCTCCTGGTCCTGGTCCTGGCCCTCGTCGGCCTCGCCTACGCCGTGGCTCCCGTCCTGGTCGTCTTCTTCACGGCGATCGTGACCGTGGCCAAGGCCGCCGCCCTCCTCGCGGGAGCCGCCATCCTGGCCCGTCTCGCGGTGAAGACCGCGGCAGAGGTCACGGCCCCGGCCGCCCCGACCTCGCCCCCCACCACATGAGCACCTCGTCCACCGCCGCGCGGACCGTCGCCCCCGACACGCTCCGCAGCCGACGGACCGCCACCGACAACGCCGCCCGCTGCGCCGCCCTCCGGGCCACCGAGGCCACGCGTCGGGCCGACCGTGCCGCGCTCGTCCCGTACACGCGCCCGGAGGCCGCCCGATGACCACCTCCCGCCGCATCGGTGCGCAACTGGCCGCCGCCGCACACCACTTGGTCACCTCCCGGGTGGTCCTCGTCGGTCTCGCCATCCTCGCGACGCTCGCGCTCGGCGCCGGTCACCGGACCGCGTTCGCCGTCATTGCCGCCGTATTCACCGACTCCCGCCGCCCCCTGTATGCCACCTGCCCCCTGTGCGCCTGCTGGCGCCGCGGTCGCCGTAAGGAGCGCACCAAGTGACCGACCTCGCCGACTACTACGAGCGGAAGCGGGCGGCCGACCAAGACCGGCGCGCGGAAGACCGCCACGACCGAGCCGACGACCGCGAGCAGGACCGCCAGGACCGCTTGGCCGAGCGCGAGCAAGAGCGGCAGGACCGCTTGGCCGAGCGCGAGCAAGAGCGGCAGGACCGCAACAACGACCGCGAGGAGGCCCGCCGCGTCCGCGCCGAGACGGAACGCAGGCGCAAGACCCGCCGCGCCGACCGCCGACAGCGCCGCGCCGAACTCATCGCCAGGGCCCGCAACGCGGGGGACACCTTCGGCGCCGGGATCGTCATGGCCGCCTCGATCATCCCGGCCCTGTACTTCCAGTTCCGAGCGCTGAGCGGCGAGAGCCTTCCGCTCTTCATCTGCCTGTGCCTCGGCGTCATGCTGGAGTCCGGCGCCTGGGTCGCGACCGTCTCCGGCGAGCGGGCCAAGGCCGAGGGCCGTCCCACCCTCCGGTTCCGCATCGTCATGTGGGCCTGCGCAGCATTCGCCGCACTCATCAACTGGACGCACGCTCCGGGCGCGGAGTGGCTCGGCTGGGTCCTGGCCGCCAGCAGCTTCGGCGGAGTGTTCTTCTGGGAAGTCCGAGGCTGGGGCCGCCACGGTCAGGGCACGCGCACCATGGCGCAGCGCCGGGAGGCCCGCCTCCGGCGCAAGCACGAACGCCGCCGTCGCCGCCGCTTCGGCGATGTGTACCGCCGGTATGAGGACATCGTCGCCGCCTACCCGTACGGCGCGGTTGACCACGAGGAGGCATGGCGCCTCGCGTGGCGCGACCGCCACGGCGCCGCCCTGAGCATCACCGCGAGCGTCCTTGCCCGCCGGGTTGAGGCAGACATCGAGCTTGCTGAAGCCGCTGGCATGTCCGCGGAGGCAATCGCCGTCGAGCGTCTGCTCGGCGACATTCTCGGCGGCGACGGAGGCCCCGACGGCACCGCTGCCAGACCCGCCGGCGGCGGCCCGCAGGGAGGCCCGACCAAGGGCGGCCGAACCCCTCGAACCCTTGGGCGAAAAGGGAAGCGACCGGTTGCCAAGGGCGGCGGGAGGACCCGCCCCAAGACCCCGCAGAAGCCTCTCGACGCGGACGACCTCGACAAGGTTCGCGCCCTCGCCGACGCCCTCGGCGGCGCACACAACCTGTCCGTGGCAAGCGTCAGTAAGGCCGTCCATGGCGGCGCGACTGACTACCTCAAGCGACTCCGGGACCACGTCCAGCAGGAAGAGGGGACCACTCGATGACCACCACCAAGGGACACCAGCCTCCCCGTGCGCTGATCCTCGCCGTGCCCGTCGGGACGTACACCCTGATCCGGATCGCCCCCGAGAACGGGTGGGGCCCCGCAGCGCTGATCGGCGCTTTCCTCGTCGCGCTCATCCTCTGGGGTCCGAAGGCGATCCGCGGAGCCTCCAAGGCCCTCGCCATCCGCAACGCCACCAAGAAGAAGAACGCCGAGAAGAAGGAGGCCGCCAAGTGACCTCCCACAACAGCCGGAGCGTCTTCCGCCTCATCGCCGCCGAACAGGCCCAGCACGCCGACACCGAGACCGAGGGCGGGCACGCGCACCTCGCCCACCTCCACGCCGAACTCGGCCTCGTTTACATCGAGTTCGAGACGGCTGACCCGTCTCACCCCCACGTCACGAAGGCGTGGTGCGCCGCCGAGGCCGCCCGTACGGACCTGAGCGAGGGGACCGCGATCACCGCCGCATCGGCCATCGCCCGCGCCCGCCTCCACCTCGCCCTGGCCCAGCTCGGCCGGGCCATCACCACCCCCTGATCCCGCCTCACCCCGCGCAACGCCCGGCCGTCCTCCCCCGGCGGCCGGGCCCCGTCCCCCGAGAGGAACACCCCGCAATGACCACCAGCATGGAGCGCGACGAGACCGAGGCGGGCATCGACCACGCGTCCCGGTTCGAGGCGCCCGAGATCCGCGACCACCTCGCCCACGCCGCCCGCGAGACCGCACACGGCACCCCGGCCGGTGTCCCCGACCAGTTCACCGGCACCATCCGGCTCGACAAGGACCTCGACGACGCCACCGGGGCCGTCCTCGAATACCTCGACGAGGAGCCGGTCGATGAGGACGAGCGCGCGGCCTGGGGCCTGCGCCCGATCATCCCCGAGTCCCTCACCGACCCCGGAGTGTGGCGGCAGCGCCGTGCGGTCCTGGCCAACCGCGTCGGTTTCCACCTCGTCCGCAGCCCCGTCTACCTGTGGCGCACCATCCACATCACCGTCCTTGGCGCAGGCGTCGGCCTGCGGGACGCATGGTCGTACCTCTTCGCAACCGAATTCGGCGAGATCGCCGACAAGGTCCGCCGCGTCAAGGCCGACCCCCACCACATCGCCGACCTCCGGGCCGACCGCCGCAAGGAAGCCCGGGAGCGCCGGCGCGAGGCCGTCACCGTCTACGCCGCGACGGGCTTCACCACCTACACGGCCGCGCTCGTCGCCCTGGGGCAGACCTGGGGCCTGATCCTGCTGGCCCCCGCCCTGATCCCCGTGTTCGGCGTCCTGTACTTCCTCGGCCGCCGCGAGATGATCCGCCGCACCCCCGACGCCGAGTTCGCCGTCCTTGACAACGCCGTCGACCTCGGCCACGCCGGTCCCGTCACTGACGAGCGGATCACGCGAGCCCTGCGGGACATCAAGCTCATGACGGCGGAGCAGGAAATCAAGGCCGTGGGTCTCGCAACCCGCGACGAGCTCGGCAACACCACGACGGCGTTCAAGACTCCGGCGGGCCTGGTCTGCAAGGCCCTGAAGAACCGGGCCGAGCAGTTCGCGGGCGCCCTCGGTCTGCCGCTGGAGCGGCTCGACATCGAGGAGGGGGAGACTCCGAACGACGTCATCCTCTGGGTGGCCAACAGCGTCCCGTTCTCCGGCGAAGCTCCTCTCTCGCCGCTGGTCGAGGCAAAGCAGTGGTCCATCTGGGACGGGGTTCCCTTCGGTGCCAACCGCAAGGGCATTCGCAAAACCCTCCAAGTCCTTTGGTCCTCGCTGCTGTTCGGTGGAGCTCAGGGCTACGGCAAGACATCGGCGATGCGTCTGCCGGCGGCGGCCGGTGCCCTCGACCCGCAGTGCCGCATGCTGCTGGCCGATTTCAAGGGCGGCGCCGACTGGGAGGAGCTCGAAGAGATCGCCCACCGAGTGATCATCGGTGCGGACCCGGCCTCGGTCGACGAGTTCATTGCACTCATCGACGAATTGATCGAGGAAATGGACAGCCGATTCGCCACGATCCGGCGCATGCCCAAGGCGGAGCGGCCGGACATGAGGCTCACGCCCGAGATGGCCGAGAGTCACGACATGCCCGTTCTGATGCTGCTCATTGACGAGATTCAGGAGGCTTTCGGCGTCGTCCTGGCCCGTAAGGACGGCCTCAAGGAATTCGCGGCCCTCGTCGAGAAGCTGGCCCGGCTGATTCGGCGCGGCCGAGCCTGCGGCCTGATCATCATCGCCGCCGCGCAGCGTCCCAGCGCCAAGAGCGTCCCGACCGACTTCCGAGACGTGATCTTGAAGCGCTACAGCGTGCACACCGTGGACGACACGTCGTCCGACATGATCCTCGGTGACGGCCAAGCCAAGCGCGGTCACAGCGCTGCCGGTCTCGGTCAGATCGGCGTCGGCATCCTCGCCGAGGAATCCGGCTCCGAAAAGATCATGACCGACTGGATCAGCCCGCAGCACTTCACGCACATCTGCGCCCGAGGCCGCGCCCTGCGCATCGCCGCCCGCACACTCACGGGATACGCCGCATCTGGCCTGCTCTCCGTGGTCGGCATCCTCGCCCAGATGCGGGCGGCGTTCGACCGGGCCGGAGCCGACGAGCTCGGCAGCACGGACATCGCCCGACTGCTGCACGACGAGACCCCGGCAGCTGGCTGGGGGCAGCGCGACGGGGAGAGCGACCGGGCTTGGGCATCACGCGTTGGCGTCCGCCTCGGCCGTGAGATCGAGGAAGCGCTCGACGGCTCCGGCCGGACGCTCGACCGCGTCAAGGTCACCACCCTCGGCGGGACCGAAGGCCGAGGGTTCCGCCGAGAAGACCTCAACCTCGTACTCGGTGCATAACGGGACGAAGTGACGTGTCCGGGAAGGTGTCCGCGCCGCAAAACCGCAGGTGAGGACGTGTCCCGGACGTGTCGCCCCTCGGTGGGGGGTGTCCCCAAGCGACACCCCCCACCCGCTGTCCGACACGTCCCGGACACCTTCCATACCTGGACAAACGCGGGCGAACCTCACCCCCCGGACACCGCCCCGACACCCCGAAACCCACGCAGACGAGCCACACCGAGGAGCGCAAACGATCATGAACGACACCGCCCGCAGCTACGCCGAAGCCGCCCTCGTTCATCGCCCCGCCCCGATGCCCACCCCTCCGGCCGCATCCGGCCCGATCGTGATCAAGACGAGCGCCGAGGCTGTTGCCGCACCGATCGCGGACGTTGTAGCAGTCCATACCCCCGACGGCCGCGTGATCTTCCAGTACATGGACACCCCCACCGCCCCGGCCGCCGCCACCGCCCCGGCCGCCGCCATTCCGGCCTGGGCCAAGACGACGGCTCTCCTTCTGCTGAGTGCCTCCGCCTCCCTGGCCATGGCCGCTTTCGCAACGAAGGTGTTCGCCGAGGCCGCCGCCGAGCTTGTCGCAGTTCTTCTGCTGCTCGCCAAGCTCGCGGTCGTCCTGGCCTTCGTCGTCGCCCTTGTTCTCGCCGTCTTCGCGCCGCGCCGGTCGCGCGGAGCCCAGACCGCGACCGCCACCGCGACCGCCAGGGCGGGGCTCCTCGGCCGCGCCAAGGCCACCGCCACCGCCACCATCACCAACCCGTAGGGGGAGCTGTGACGCAGACACTCAAGATCCGGAAACTCCGCATCGGAGGTAATCCGGTTACCTGCCCCGGGGGAAGCGCCCCACGGGAGGTGACCCTCATCGCCTCCGGCTCCACCGTGAACGCCACATGCGGGCAGAGTCACAAAGCCGCCCGCGGAGAAGGGCAGTTCGGCCGTCGCCGCCCTCAATGCTTCTTTCCGGTCGACGACCTCACCTCATCGCAGCTCCCGACCATCGCGCAGGCTCAGCCCGGCCGATCCTTCCGAATGCACCTGCCGGGAGGCAGGACGGTTGAGGGCGTCCTAGTCTCCGTGGGGCAGGGTGGCGGATCGGCCGCAGCTAAGGCCTCGGCCGCAGCGGCAGCCAAGGGCGGCACCCCTGCCGCAGCCGGGCCCGCGATGCCGGCGGGGCGAGCGACGGGCGGCGCTATTGCCGCCGCCTTTGGCGCCGTCGCCGCCGTGGCCGGAGCCGCTGGGCAAGTGGCCGCGGCAGGGGCCTCGGCTGTCGGGTCGGTCGCTGACCTCGGCCGTGAGGGCGTAGGCCTGGCACGTGACGGTGTCCGCGAGGCCGGAGCGTACGGCGAGCGCCGTCATGAACGGAAGATGAGCGGTCTCGGAGGCGGCGAGGGCTGAATCTCTGCGCAACCGGGGACCCCCGAGGAGTCCGACGGCCGGACTCCTCGGGGGTCCATCGCGTTCTGACCTGCGTGAATGTGCGCCGCATCCGCTATCGGCATGGCTAGAAGCAGTTGAACTGTCAGTTTCACTTGCAGTATCACTGCAACTCGTGTCATGGTGAACCTGCCGCACCACAGTGAAGGAGAGGCCCCTTGAAGCCCGTTCCTGATCAGGAAATCACCGGAACCGTTGTCCGGTTCAACCTCGACCCTGATATCGACGGCGGCGCCGTTCTCGTCGTCTACGCCGAGGATGAACACGGCACGATCGGTTACGGATGGATTCGCTTCGACAGGGCCGCCACCCGCGCCCTTAAGTACCGCCTGGCGAAGCTCGACGACATCCCCACCGAAAGGCCCGCCGCCCCGCCCGCCACGGACCGTGAAGCCGCAGCCGAGCCCTCCCGCCGGGTGTCGGCGCCGGGCCGACTCGGGCCCCGTGGAAAGGACGTACGGTGACGCACCCCGATTCCTCGGCCGTGGGCCCTGCTGCCCACGAAGGGCTGACACAGGCCCGCGCCGATGTGATTGCCGAAATCGCCCGAACGGACACCAAGGCAGGCGCCTTATTGGCTGCATTCGGCCTGCCCCTGGCCGTCCTGGTCGGCACACTTCCCGGCCGTCATCTCGACCCGATCGCCGCCATCCTGGTCGGCCTCGGCGCCGTCGGCCTGGTGGCCGCAATCCTGGTCGTCCTCGCATCCGTCCGTCCCGCACGCGCCGGACGCCCTCGCGGCTCATACCTGCACTGGGCGGCATGCACCGCCGAGGAGGTCATCGCGGACGTGACAGTCGACCAGCGCGCCGAACGGATCGTCACCCTCTCGAAGGTCGCCGAACGAAAGTACGCCGCGCTGCGCCTCGCAATCGACATCACGAGCGCATCCATCGTGCTCCTGGTCCTCGCTCTCCTCGTCGGAATGAGCTGAACCGCGCTATGGACCCCCGCCTGACCCCCCGCCGACTCGCCGCCCTCCGCGCCGCCGCCACCCACCCGAAGGGCAGCATCCTGCCCCGCATTGAGATGCCCTCGGGCGAAATCGTGTGGCTCACGCGCGCTGACGAGACCGCCCTCGAAGAGCTAGGTCTCGCCGACTCCCTCGACGACTGCGGCCATATCCAAGGCACTTCCGACCCCGAAGGCGACCACCGGACACACCCGCACGTCTTCCGAATCACCGACCAGGGCCGAGCCGCCGCACGCGCCGGCACCACGCCCACGAAGGGAAAGACACCGTGACCGACTTGAACTCCAGCGAGGCACCGGCTGACGTCATCTACGAGTCGTTCGGCTACCTTCACGGCCCGGTGCCCGAAGCCAACCTCGTATTCGACATGCGACCTTTCAAGGACCCGCACCTTGACCCGACCCTTCGGGAGCTCACCGCGACTCACGAACTCGTCATGCGCGCGGTGTTCAACACCCCGGGTATCCGTAAGCTCGGTCTCGCCATCCGTGCCGCCGTGGACGCCTACCGCTCGAACCCGCTCGCCGGACCGGTCCGTGTCGCCGTCGGTTGTGCGGGAGGCCGTCACCGCTCAGCCGCAATGGTGCGGTGGCTCGTGATGCAGCACCACGAGGAGATGCACGAGGTCAAGGTCGTGAGCGAAGACCGCGACATCGAAAGGCCTGTCGTCGAGCGGTAGATGACGCCTGCCGCAATTCCCGGACCGAGCGCCCCGCCCCGCTCACCATGGGGCGGGGCGCTCCGCAGTTCGGCGTGTACGCCGAACCCGTTGTCCGCTCTGCTGTCAGCGCCCCTAGGCTGAATGCTGAACAGGGAGGCTGAATGATCATCCGGGGGGAAGCGCGGGACGCCGTCACCGCGCTGCGCTTCACGTTGACCCGTGTTGCGCTGTGCATCTTGGCTTGTGTCGTCGCGAGCGGAGGGGCCGTCATCCTTCGAAACGTGCGCCCCGACCCGCTCGTCTACTCGCCGCTCTTCGCGCTCTGCGTAGTCGTAGTGGTCTGCGCCCTGCTGTGTGGACTGGTCTACGGCGGATGGTTCCTCGTCGTCCTGGCAACTGCACTGATCCATGGCAGTCTCACGCTCGCCCGGCTGCGGGGGAAGACGAGGGGCAACCTCGCGGCCTCCGAGCAGGGCGCCGCGCCGAAACGCTGAGCTCCGCCCAGTAACAGCCCTCGACCTTGCAGGCGCGCGTACAACAACGGGCCCCCGGTTCTCAACCGAGGGCCCGCGCTTTACGTGTCCCCGTTGTGGTTCCGTGCGCCTGCCCGCAGAGACATCACCATGACGGCGAAATTCGGGCTGTCAGGGAAGGGCTGGCGGTATCCGACCCGCGTGTATCCCCACCCAACGTAGAGCGCCTCAACCTTGGGATGGTCGGGGTCGACGAGGAGCACAGCGAGGGCCTCAGCGCGGTCGGAGAGCAATGCGGCATGCAGCCGATCAGCAGTTCCGGTCTTGCGCCACTGTGGACGGACCATCAGCTCTGAGACGGCGAACGTCGATGGATCGTCCGGCGCTTCCTGGAGGTGTTCGCGCCACCACTCACGCCCCGAGGCGGCGGGGGCCCCGTAGGCGAATCCCACGGGTTCGGTGCCGTCATAGCCGATCACGCACGAGAAGCCGGGGTTACTGCCCCAATGGTCGACGAACCAGGGGAACCGCTCGTCAAAGTCGGTCATGTCATCGGCGTACGCGTCCTGGTGCACATCCAAGAGGGTCTGTCGTATCTGGGACAGATCAGAGTGTCCGAAGCGGCGGACCTCAACGGCTGTGGTGGTCATCCAGTACTCCAATCGGTCCGGTAGCGGTCGGCCCACTCGTGCGCGACCCGGGGCGGGGCAAGGGTGATCAGATCACGATGGAAGTCGCCGAGGACGGCACGCATGCGGCCGGGAAGAGCGTCCCCGGCCATGATGGTGAAAATCTCGGCGCTGGTGGTACAGGCCTGCTCGGCGTCACCCTGGTGGAGCTGCGCAAGGGCAAGGCGCGCGGTGGTGTAGGCCCTATTTCGACGGTACGACTTGGGTAGGGAACTGAGGGCCCGGTAGGAGGCGGCCTCAGCCTCGGCCGGATCGCCGACCAGATCGCGGACGATCGCGGTAAGGGAGTGCAGTTCCGCGGGGCCGTAGAAAGAGATCCAAGTTGCCCGCGGTTCCGTCAGATCCGCCTTGGTGAGTGCGTCTTCGGCTCGTCCCAGGGAGCGCAGGGCCGCGCGGTTGTCCCCGGCGTGAGCGAGGCCGATAGCCGTCCGGGCGTGGGCGAGCGAGGCATGAAAGCGACTCCCGCGGGCCGCCCGGGTCGCTTGCGCTGCCTGTGCGGCGGCGACTGCTTCCCCGTACTTCTTGCACTGGCGGGCCAGCATCGCCCGCAAATTCCAGCACTGCATGACCATTTCATGGTCCTGAGCCATGCCCGCCAGTGCGAGAGCGCGGTCGAGATGCTGTTCGGCGCGGACAGGGTGCCCGGCGTCGATGAGAGACCAAGCGGCGGTTGCGGTGAAATCCGAGGCGAGCGCGAAGAGACGCCCCTTTACGCGTTGCGTGGCGGGGCGCTGCTGTAGGTCGAGAGCGTCGGCAGCGCCAGCCAGCGAGGCGCGTTCGAGGGCGGTGTGTCCTCCGCGTCGGGCATCGAGGGCGACGAGGAGCTCGACGCTGTCACGCAGACGGATCACGTCGGATGTGCCGACACGGGACGGGCGTGGTGCGGAGGTGGCGAGTAGCGGAACGGCGCCAGCGGCGGTGCCGGCTGCCGCACCGACGAAGCGGCGGCGGTGCACTGAGGGGTCCTCCGGAGGCGTTGCAGGGGTGGCGGCGCGTCGCCTCCGAGGCACGAACCCTAGAGCCGTGACCGGGAGTTCTGCGACGGTTTCCAAAGCTCGACGCTGCCGCTCTTGAGGCCACCGGATTTCACCCGACAGCCAGCGGAACACCGTGCGTTCCGAGACGCTGCCCAGCTTGCCCGTGAAGTCGAGGATCACGTCGTTGACCGCGTCTGCCAGTTCCCCGGGCGAGATCTGGTGGTCCGACATCCACGCGGCTAAGGCGTCGTTTGTGGTGTCCGCCATGCAGCCACGGTAAGGGAATCGCGGCTCCCGCGAAGGGTAAAGGGCTCGTCAATTCGTCAGTCGGACCGCGACCAACTCGGCGAACTTCGTCATGGCCGCGAGGTGGTGACCGTCGGTTAGCTGTTGTGTACGGCACCGCGTCGCCCGCGTTCCCCCGCGCGGACGACGCGGCGCAACGACTTGCGAGCGCCGAGGCGACGATGACCAGACCTGCGCAACAGACCTCCGCGGCACCGGACCCCACTGCGGCCCTCCTCTATGTGTGCGTCGAGCGGGCGCAACCGACGTCCTCTCTGGCCGCGGAACGCGCCCGCACCGAGGGCATGGCCTACGCACAGGACCGGGGGCTGACGATCACTGAGGTGATCATCGACCCATACGGCGAACCGGACCCCGGCCAGCGCGAGGGGTGGTGCCAGGTCCGGGAGCGCGCGGCGTCCGGCACGGTCGGTGTCGTGATCGCCCGGTGGCCCGCCTGCATCGCCCCGTACACGGCCACCGACTTGCGGCATCGCGAGATCAGCCGCCTGCACGACGCTGGTGTTCACGTGCGGTACTCGTGGGCGCCCCTTGCGGCAGCCGGAGGCGAGGACAAGTGAGCTCCCTTCTACACCGCGAACACCAGTGGATCGGTCGAAGCGTCGAGGACACCGCAACCGGACGGCGGGGAACCCTGCGGGCGATTGCCCCTGACGTCGGCCACGGTCAGACGAAGCCGGTCGCGTGGTTGATGCCAGCGGGCGGAGGACTGGAGTGGACCACGGCGCCCGGCTCACTCGCCAACCCCGCACCCATGACACCGGACACGGACTCCACGGAGGAGCGGTGAGCGGGGCACACGCCCGCCCGTCGCGACCGGGCCGCGCCCTCTTCGTTCTTGCCGCCCTCGGCCTGACGCCGCCGCTCGTCATCCTGGCCCCGCGGGCAACGGCCGCGCCGCCGCCGGTCTCGATCCCGGACGGTCCGGACACCCAGACCGAAGCACACGGCATGACCCCATAGACCCCGGCGGGGCCGGGGATGACGTCATGCCCCCGGCCCCGCCGGTCAGAGCCCCGTCCCGGGCCGCGGACCCTGCGCCTAATCCATTGCGGCCCGGGGCGGCGCGAACTCCCGCACGCGACACGAGGGCAAGGCCGCCGTGCGGGCCCGGGGCAGCCCCGACCCCCATAGCGGGCTGCCCCTTCAGACGATCCACCCGAGGAAGGAAACCGCATGTCACAGGCAGAATTGTTGCCCGCGCCCGCCGTCGTCGCCGACACGGCGAGGAGCATCCTCGACAAGATCAGGAACAGTTCCGAGTTCCACGCGTTCCGGGCCGCCTCCCTGGAGTACTCCGAAGACTGGCAGTGCTTCACCGGATTCCCGGTCGTGCAGCAATGGCACCTGGAGACCGACGCACCGCAGCTCTTCGAAGAGGGCCTGAGGGCCTTGGCCCTCAAAGCAGCCGTGCACCAGATCACCGGCGACGACCAGCTCTCCGAGATCCCGATCGCCGTCCCGGTCGACGAGATGACGCACGCGATGCTCGCCCAAGCACAGCTGGTCGCGCGGATGGCGGCCTCGCTCGACGTCTCCGTCATCCACCAGACCGACCAGGAGCACACCGACTACCGGAGCGACAGCTACACGCACACGTGCTACTCCCTGGCCTGGGGAGAGCCGCCGGCCCGGTACTGGCTGGATCACGAAGAGGTGGTTCGCCGCCGCCGAGTGCTCGGTGCCCTCTACGAGAGCATCGGCATGGAGCGCTCCGGCAGGGAACACCGCCTGACCTTCGAACCCGTCGCCGCCTAGCTGAGCGCGGCACGCAGCACGGCCGTGATGTCCGTCTCGGGGTTCGACGCGAGCAGAATCGCAGTGGCCTGTCTGATCACGTCCTCGCAGATCTCAGGCGGTGCCGCGTCCAGCATCGTCCGCACCCACAGGGGGACTTCGGCCGCCACTACCGGCGGCGGGGTCTCCCACGGCAGCGGGAGAGCATTGCTGGCATAGGGCGCTGGGGGCAGGCCGACCCGCTCCGGATGCACACACACCGGGACCCCGGCCCTGGTGAATCGGTGGCCGCTCAACGGGTCGAACGGGCAGTCACGAGACGGCCGGGGGACCACGTCGAACCGGCCGCCTGCGAGTCGCAGCGAGGGGCACACATCACACACCGGTCGGCCGTCCCGCGCGAACGGCTCGCACTCCGTGGCCTCCGCGCCGGTTCCTGTCTCGTCCACGAAAGGGCGGTCCATGCCGGGAGCCTAGCGGCCCGTCCCCATGATCCCGTCAACGTTCCCGTGTCCAGCCCCACCGCCCCGGGCGGTGGGGCTGGACACGTCTCAGAGGGAGTACCCGCGTCCTGCTGTCTGCGTCGTGCGCGAGGATCAAGACGCGCCCCCTCTCCAAGGGGTGCCGACAGATAGGGGGAACAGTGGAAGCCGAAGCCCTTCCGGACTTCGTTGACAGGCTCCCGGGCGGCGGCCTCAGCCTTGGCGGCCTGGGCCTCGGACTGCTGGTCGTGGTCGCGGTAATGGCTCAGCAGGGAACGCCCGCTCAGCGTGCGGAGTTCAACCGTTCCATCGAGAGGGGGATAGGCGCGGCAGTCGGCGGCATCGCCCGGTACATCGCCGGGCGCGAGCTCGTCACCGAACCGCGCAGCGAAGCTACGTGGTGGCGTGCCGGCGCCCCGCTGCCGGACGACCGGGCCACCGAGACGCCGATTGACCAACTCGGCAAAGACGCCTCCCAGGGCGGTGCTGGTGTCTCGCTCGACAAATCCAACCGCCCCGGCAGCGCCAGGTTCGTACTCGACCCCGTCCGGGCCCTGTTCGGCGCCTTGGAGGGCCTGTGGCGTGTCCTGAGTCTCTGGCATCGATGGCCGTATGCCGTGCGCTCTGTGGTCCGCCTCCTGCCGTTGCTGGTCGGCTGGGGGCTCTGGCGATACCCCCACGAGACGCAACTCGCCCTTATTGCAGTCGCAGTGACGGCGTATCTGGCAGCGTTCACCGGACCATCAGGGCTCGCGCTGTGGCGCGTACAACCGGTATGGACAGATAGACAAATCTACGGTCCTGGCGTGTGGGCCGGAGTCCGTCAAATCCTCCGAATGGAGGACAAGGAACCTCGCGCGAGATGGCTGTCGATCCCTGACGAAATGAACGCCGACGGCGCCGAGATCGTCCTCCGTCTGCCCGTTAGCTGGGTAGGTGGTCCCGAAGGTGTTTCCGCGATTGAACGGATTGTCGAACTGCGAGTTCCCGGCGAATGGATTCCGGAATGGAATCGGACTGAAAGAGAGCACTACGTACGGTGGACTCAGAAGCCGAAACCTGTTCCTAAGCCTGTCCTTCCTCAATACGTCCCGTGGAAATCGACGAGTGACCCTCGCCGCGTGTTCGTCGGCCTTGCCATCGACGGCGACAGGATCGTTGAAGTAGAGGTTCACACAAAGACCGCAACACCACATTGGGGTGTGGCAGGCGCGACCGGCTCGGGTAAATCGACGGTCCTCTATATTCCGGTCGTCCATGCGCGTCAGCACGGTGAACTTATCGACATCCTCGACACCAAGAGGAACTCTCTCGCTGAAGCGGAAGGGTTTTCCGGAGTTCGGATTCACAAGACCGTACGTGAATGTGTGGCAGCATTCGCCGAGTTCCTTACGTCTGCGATGGCGGCCGAAGCAGCCGTGGAAAAGGGAGCCGATCCGGCCTTGCGTGCCCAACTCGTTCCGCGAACTCTTGTCGTGGATGAGCTCCCCACCTTGATCAAGCTCGCATACACGTGGTGGCGGTACGGCCTCAAAGGGAAGGGCACCCCCCCATTTCTCGACTGGCTCTCTATTACCCTCCTCACAGGGCGTTCCTCTGATCATCGCGTCGTTGTCGGGTCGCAGCAGTTCGCCAACGCCTATTTCGGTGGCACGATGGAGCGCGCGCAGATCGGCACAAAAATGACGGTCGGGCAACAAGACCGCATTTCTTGGAGTGTCGCTTTTGGGCAGAGCACCCCCGTTATCTCGTACGACACGAGCATTCCCGGGCGCGGGGCCTACACGGATCAGCGGCAAGACCCCGGTTCAGATCACGTCCGCGTGCTTGAGATTCAGCCCTCGTACATCACACCCCAGGTTCGAGAACTCCTATCCCAATGCGTACCGGCCCCGGATTGGTTCGATACAGGACAGCTCGCGCCATGGATCACCCCCGAACTACTCGACGAGGTGAACGCCACCGCAGCCACGGGCAACTTTCTGCCAGGAGGCAAGTACGGCCCGTCCAGCTTGCCTGCTGTCGCTTCGGCGGGAGCACGGGGGATCACAGTGGGTAATCCCAGCTCACAGCGCACGACAGCAGCCATTGCGACAGCCGACGCGACACCGGGCGCGACTGGCGCCGGCGCCGGGTCGGAGCTCGTCAAGGTCGAGGACCAGGAGGAGGAGCTCCCCGAGACGTACAGCCTCGCCGCCGCATACGAGCGCGGCATTCTCCCGTGGAAGGCATCCACCACTCGAACATATTTCAAGCGCGGTTCAGCACGCGGGATCAATCCTCCCGAGGGCGTCAGCGACGGCCAGACGTCCTACTACAGCGAGGACGAACTCAGATCCTGGCATGCGGAATGGGTGGCATGGCAAGAGAGGAAAAACACCGCTCCTCGTAGAGCGGATGATAAGGGAGAAGAGGGAGCGTCGAGTTCCTGAGGGGCGGCCGGTCGAGACCTTACATGCGGCCACTGCAAGAGGAAAGCTCGAAGGTGAGGTCAGGTGTTCCTTGCAAGGGAGGTTTTCCGCTCACTGCGGCCGTGAGCAAGTCGAGACGGCGCCCGCTCTCCTCGGATCATGCTGCACATCAGATGAGCTATTCAATCCATGAGGGCTTACGGGGTAATCCTTCTCATCGGCGTGATCGAATAGTCGACGGCAACCCCTTTGTTGCGTCTGGAGTGCGTGAGGCGCCTCTCGGTGTGACTCTGATCGGCGGCATCCGAATACCCGTCGAAATCGCCAAGCGGAGGCAAATAGGTCTCCGGAGAGGGTTTCGTGAAGGTCGGGGGTAGAGTGACGGGAAGGTGAGGCGGGGATAGGAATCGCAGATCCCTATCCCCGCCTCAGCTGCTGGTTGCGTCCTTTTTCGGTAAGTCCCGTATCGTGTTTGGCGTAACGCCGTAACGTTTGCTCAGAATTGGAATCCACCTTTCCGGGATTTCTTGGCGGCCCGTTTCGACGTCGCAGTATGTTGGCGCTCCCACATTCAACAGAAATGCAACGTCTTTTTGCAGTAGTCCAGCCGAAGTGCGCAGACGGCGAAGAATCGAAGAGCGGCCGGGCTCGATGAGGCGAGAAACCGGAACCCCGAGAACTCCGGCAAGTAGGTTCAGCCGGTTCGGTCGGGGAGGGCGACCAGTCGTCTCCCATGTGGCGACAGAGCTTCGCGAGCAACCGACCAATGAGGCCAATTCATCCTGTGTCCACCCGCGTGAGATCCGCAGATCTCGCAGCTCTCCCCGGCGTATGCGCACCCGTTCGTGCCCCCCGTTCGTTGTCGGTTCGGGGCGGCACTCTAGCCACCCTTGATCACGGCCGCCGGAAGGGTGCCACAGGTTCGGCACAGACGGTTGCCCGCGGTTACGAACTTCTTTGACGCTGTGATCACTCACGGCATATGGTCGGTCACCTGCGCGCGAAAGCGCTTGGAAACGGGGGAGGTTGGGGTGCCGTCGGTCGCAGGTGTCTTCCGGAGAATCGCGGGGCTGCCAGAGTCAACAGGCGCGGGCGCAGCAACACAGACAAGTGTCCCTCGACAGAGTGATGATGCCTCCCCGACTCCGCTGAA
Organism: Streptomyces sp. NPDC090106; assembly: GCF_044747265.1. NCBI lineage: Bacteria > Bacillati > Actinomycetota > Actinomycetes > Kitasatosporales > Streptomycetaceae > Streptomyces > Streptomyces sp. NPDC090106. Next base: position 42,927 of record NZ_JBIVDS010000027.1, read on the forward strand.
TCCGTGGGAGACGGCGGGGGCCGAACTCGCCAAGCAGCATGCTGCGGCAGCGCCCGCCCCTACGCCGCCCCCGGCAGTTCCTTCGCAACCGGTCACCACCTGGGTGCCCGAGGATGAAAACTCCGGCGTCGTCTTCGCTCGCAGATTCGGCCGGGGCCTGCTGTGGTTGGTGGTGATCCTCGCGGCTGTCACAGGAGTTCGCTCATGGGTTGCCCCGTCCAAGGGTGAGACGCCCGCGGCTGAGCCCGCACAGACCAAGCAGGCATACCCCGAGCAGGAGGCGCAGGCCGTCGCTGGTCGGTTCGCCCGTGCGTACCTCGGATGGGACGAGACGCAAGCCGAGGAGCGCGAGCAACTCCTCGCATCCGTACTGCCCGCCGGGGCAGATACCGCCATGGGATGGGACGGCCACGGACGTCAAAGCGTGCTGGCTGTTCAGCCCGGCGCAGTCACCACCGGCAGGGGGCATCAGGCCCGCGTGCGGGTCGATGCCCTGATCAAGACAGAGGCGACAGAGAAGGCAGAGAAGAAGGCGACCGAGGAGCCTGCCCGATGGATCGGCCTTGACGTGCCGGTGGTCGAGACGGCGGGGCGCATCGTCGTCACTGGGCAACCCGGCCTTGTCGGCATCCCGGCCACCGGTCCAGAGGCACCCGACCTGCCAGCCGCCAACACGGATCAGGACCTCAGCACCGCAACCGAAGACACGGTTGACACGTTCTTCTCGGCGTACGCCGGCGGCGACGTCGACACAGTCACTGCACCAGGCGCAAAGGTTCCAGCGCTGCCGGTCGGCATCCAGTACGAGGCCCTCACCTCTTGGTCCGCCGACACCGGCAGCGGCGACGACCGCACCGGGACAGCACACGTCACCTGGGCTCTCGGCGGTGCCACGGTCGACCAGGTCTATCGAGTCCATCTCACCCGAGTCTCAAGCCCGGACGCCGAACGGTGGCAGGTGTCAGACGTCCTCGGCGGATCGCTCTAGCCCGCATGCGCCCAGCTCACAGAACATGAGCAGCCCTCATAGGTGCAGCTCAACATGTCAATTCACGTACAAGGGGGAACCGCCCGTGCTGTCACACACCCGCGAACGGGTCGCCGAGTCTGCCCTCCGGGTGCGGCTCAGGGCCCGGCTCGCGTCCGTTGCGCCCCACGCCTACCGGGTAGAGGTTGCGGCCGTTGCCTTTCTTGCGGCAGATCTCACGACCGGAGACGAGCTCAAGGATTGGATTCTGATCGTTGTTGGGAACCTGTTCAGCGCGTTCCTGGCCATTCGCGCCTTCGGGCATTTCGTCAAAAAGGAATGGGGGGAGATGGTGACGATGGGCGTCGGAGCCGTCTTCGTTGCCGCTCTGGTCTGGTTTCCCGACGACGCCAAGGACGTCCTTGGCGCAGTCTGGGAAAAGGTCATGGGCTGATGCGTAGCGGCCACACGTACACACGCCATTTCGAGCTAGAGACCAAGCAGCACGAGCTCATGGGCCTCGACTTGGGGGAGGGGGCGCCCCGCCGCGCCCTCGTCCTCGGTCTCTGCCTCTACGCCCTGTGGGTCACTCCGCTGCTGTTCCTGTTCGGCTTCCCGAGCAAGATCAGTTTTACGGCTTACTTCCTGCCCCCGCTGATCACCACCGTCTACGGCACGCAGCGTTCCCGGGTCGTCGACCGACGATGGAACATCACTCGGTGGTCGATCGCCTTCCGATACCTCGTCCTCGGCCACCGGCCGATCATCTGCGGCGGACGACGGGCAGCATCCCGAAGTGAGTGGATCAGCCGCCGGGCCCGATGGTCCACGAAGTTCGAGATCCTCCTCGAATCTCCCCTCGGCGGCCTCGTCGAGCGGTGGCTCGGAGCCGAGCAGTCCGCGCCGACGGGAGCCGGTGCACCGATTCGACTCGCAGCCCGCCCCCGACTCTTCGGCCCCGATGCCGTCGTCAGGGCGTACGGACGCAGGGCACTCAAGCAGAGAGGGACCACGTGAAGATCGCGCAGCGCATCGGCAACTTCCTTGGCCTTGGCGGCGACAGGTCGGCCGCCGCACCGGAGTACGTCGCTCTCGCTGACGGCCTGGTAGTGACCACCAGCCATGCAGAAGCCTGGTACGTCCTCGCGTCCTCGAACACGGACCTCATGAGCGAGGGAGCCCGAGACGCTGAGCTCGACAGCGCAAACGCGGCTTTGGCTCGAACGCTGGCCGGGCACGACTGCCACCTTCGGGTTCTGTGGTCACCGTTGCATGCCGAGGACTACAAGGCCGAGGCCGCTGAACTGTTCACGGCCGGCGCGTGGGACGAATGGGCGAGCCTGCGTGTCAGCCGCCTGGAACAGATCGGCCTGCCCTCCCGGCACTTGCTTCTGGGTGTCCGCCTGACCGAGCGGGCCGGACAGGCGGCCAAGGCCTCCCGCAAGGGCATTCAAGAGGGCCTCGGCCTCAACTCGTCGATCAAGAACAGAGAGCTAGTCCGGCTCGACGCGCAGATGAGACGCCTCGGCCGCCGACTGGAGTCTTCCCCCTGGAAGGCGCAGCCCGCGAGTGTCGAGATGCTCGCGTGGATGATCTCTCGCGAGCAACACCGCGCAGCCCCGCTGCCCGCCGCGAATGCTGGCGTCATCATGGGCGCCCAGATGGCAGCGCTGACCCGGGGCCGGATTCTGCCGCACCCCGACCACCTCCGCGTGGTCAACGCCCACGGGGAGACAGCGGCTTGGGTGTCAGTGCTGACCATGACCGGATTCCCCGAGATCATGGAAGCGCCGGGTAACGGCGAGTGGCTGAGGGTTCTCAGCGAGATCAACTATGTGCCGAACGTAGACGAGGACGACCTCGACCCCGACCTCGATCCGTCCGCGCTGATTCTCCCCGTATCCCCCGAAGCCTCGGTCCGGTTCCGCGTCATGCCCAAGCGTGACGCGCTCAAAAAGGTCGACGAAGCCCGCCGGTTGGCCAAGGAACAGCGCCGCAGCGCCGCGAGCGCCTCCGCCGAGGACCCCGGCCGTGACATTGAAGAGACCGAAGAGGTCATGGCCGAACTCACCCGCGAGATGCGGCGTGAGGACGTCACGCTAGTTGAGGACCACCCGCGCCTGGTCGTGATGAGCGAGACCTCCCTCGATGATCTACGCGCTCGCATCGACGCAGTGATCACCCACTACGGCGGACTCGGTATCGAGGTCACTATCGGAGAGGAGGAGCAGCGCGAATTGTGGCTTGAGTCGCAGCCCGGCGATCAAATCCGTGTGCCCGACCTCGGCCACACACGAGACGTCACCGCACTTTCCGGCTCCTGGTGGTGGGGCGGCGCCAAGGTCGGTGACGATCACGGCCCTATCGTCGGATACCTCACCGGCTCTACCCCCGGCGTCTTCCGTAACGACGTCACAGCGGGGTCCGATCGAGGCGACGCGACAACCACCCTCTACTGCGGGAGGTCGGGCCGCGGCAAGACCACCGCAATGATGCTGTCTATGCTCGACGCCGGATTCCGCGGCGGATACTGCCTGGCCCTCGACTTCAAAGGCGACCTCGGGGGAGTTGTCACCGCTGCCCGCCGCTACGGCCTGACAGCGCACCTCATCGAGACCGGCCCGCAGTTCGCCGGAGTTGCCGACCTGTTCAGTCTCCTTGCCGCCGAAGGTATCGACGTCGCCCGCGGCGAGGTGCCGGCGCAACTCTCGATCGCCATTCCGGAGTGGCTGCGCGAGCGGGGCGCCGAGACCCCCATCACCCGCGCCGTGAACGAGGTGATCAGCGGCGGCGAGCCCGCAACGTGGAAGGTGATTGAGCACCTGCGCCACAGTGACGATCAGCTCGCCCGCGAGACCGGCGACGCTCTTTACGAGCTGAGCCAAAACAGTCTGGGCGCACCCTTCATGGGTCGCCCGGTCGGCGGTGCACCGCCCCTCGTACCGGCCCCGGGGATCTGGGTCGTGCAGATGCCTGGCCTCTCCCTGCCGGGACCGGACGCAGGCCGCCGCGACTGGACCCCCATGCAACGCCTCTCCGTCGCCCTCATGCACTCGATGCTTGCCTACGGCGTCACGACCGCGGGCCGCCGAGACCTGCGCGGCCTGCGTAAGACCGTGTGCGTGCCAGAGGTCCACGTTCTTACGGCGACTCGGGAAGGAGCGAACTTCCTGTCGTACGTCGCCCGAGTTGGTCGAGCCCTGCGTACGGGGATGCTGCTCGACACGCAGGACCCGGAGAGCATCCTCCAACTTGTTGGCGTCATTGAGCAGCTCAACACAGTGGTTGGCTTCCAGCTCACCACGAGGGATCAACAAGACGCCCTAGCCGAGCTTCTCGGCCTGCCCAAGGACGCCCACACCCGGGCACTGATTCAGTCCATCGGGCTCCTGCCGGATGGAGAGATCAGGCACGGGCACAGCGTGATTCGAGACCGCCGATTCAACTGCGCCACGGTCCAGTGGGACGTGCCGTCGTATGAGCTCCTGGAACTCCTCGACACCTCTCCCAAGGCGACTCAGCCCACCAGCGGCCCCGTGACCATGGAAAAGGTGGACGTATGACGCGCAAGGCAGCAGCGATGAGCGTCCTCGCCGCTAGCATCCTGGCCGTGGCCGGATGCTCCTCGTCGAGCAGCGACAGCGACAAGGGGAACGGGTCGCACAAGGCGACCACCGACGCAGTCCTCAAGACGGCCGGCGCCTACCAGTCCGCAGCCAACTCCCTTGACTGGCACACTGCGTGCGACCTGAGCACACCGCGGCTGAGGCACGGCTCCGTCGCGGACTGCGTCGAGCGCAACACTCCCGAGGATGCACCGGCCGCGAACCCGACGAGTCCCTCACCGTCGTACTCGCCGCCGACCTACGCCGACGGCTCGACACCCGACCCGATCGCCTCCAGCTCGCCTAGCGGCCCCGACCGAGCCACCACCGGTACCGTCTCCGCCTCGGGCGTCGTGCAAGTTCCGGCCGCCGGAGACCACCCGGCCGGGTACGGCGTGCTGATCACCTACACCGTGCAATGGCCGGGCAAAGACGCCACCACCACACGCCGCGCGCTGCGCCTGGTCGACGAGGGCGGGCGATGGCTTGTCGACCAACACGAGGACGTACAAGCAGGCGACACGGGCCACGGTTCGCCGGTCCGCACCGCCCTGTCAGGGGGGTAACCGTGCACGTCTATAGCCACCTGCCGCGCATGCGGAACGTGGTCATCCCGGTTCTGTTCGCGGTCACCACAGTGATGTTGATCGCGGGCAACGCACACGCCGCAGACATCGACCCCGCCGGAATCGGCGACCTGATGCCGTCACCTGACAGCAAGGTTCCCCAGGGGGAAGGCACCCTTTACGAGACCTACGGAAACCCGAATCTGTGGCAACTCGACTCCGATTTCGGAGAGTGGGACTTCCTCGACCCGATGGCCGAATTCGTTGCCGATGTCGGCATGGGAATCATCGCCGCCCTCGGTCAAGCCTGCGTCGTCATCGTGCAGTGGATTTTCCAGCTCACCACGATTCCCGCGCTTGAAAATGCCATCACCAACAGCATTGGCGGTGCCGCCAAGGGGTTGACTGCAACCCTCCTCCCGAGCGCACTCGCGGTCGGCGGCCTGATCGCGTTTGTGCAGCACCGCAAGGGCGGCGGAGGCGGAGGCCTGTCCCAAATCTCGTGGGTCCTCGTCTCCGGAGTAGTCTCCATGTCGCTCCTGACCAGCCCTCAAGTCTGGGTAGCTGGACTCGACAGCGTCCGGCAAATCGGCGCCACAATCACCATGAACGCCACAGCCGAAGGCCTCGGCGACGGCACCCAAGACTATCCATTTAAAATGGACCACGATCCGAAGTTCACGGAAAACAACCGTGACAACATGCTCCGCAAATCCAGTGACGCCGTGTGGCGTGCATACGTGGCAAGTCCCTGGTGCGTAGCCAACTTTGGAAGCTTTGAAGTCTGCGAGAAATACGGGGCTGACCTACTCGACATCGGAGTCGACAAGCAAGAGCGTAAAGAGTGGCTGCAAGAAACTGTCACCACGGAAGCCGTCGGCGACGGAAGCGTGACATGGCGTCAGGGACACAGCCCGGTCGGTCGAATCATGGTCGTCCTTCCCTCCTTGGCCTCCATCCTCCTGTTTGCCGCGCTGATTCTCATGCTCGCTTTCACTTCATTGGCAAGCCTCCTCGGCGCCCTCATGCTTCTATTGACGGGCGTAATTTTCGCGTGCCTCTGGGTGATCCCGGGGCGGCCCCGGGAATGGGGATTCGCCTGGTTCGACCAACTCCTAGCCCGCGCACTTGAGTCGACGATCGCCACCATGACGCTCGGCGCGGTGCTGACACTCCAGACCGCCACCACCACGATGTTTGGCCAATACGGCTGGCTCCCCTCCGCAGGCCTGAGCATCGCCGTGGCCGTCGTCGGCGCGAATTTCAGGGCGGTTGTCGCGCAGATCTTCGGCGTACGCGGCACCACCAACGGCATGATGGCCGCGGCCCTGCTGACCAGAGGACGCGGCTCCAACTCCGGCACGCGACGCCGACGAGGAGGCTTCGGCATCCCGCAGCCTCCCATCACGCTTCCGCGGCGACGCCGGCGCCCGCCCACTCCTCCCGGCCCTGGACCTGGTGGCCCCGGGGGGCCCGACAACCCCGCGCTTCCGCCCGGTGGCGGCGGCGATGACCCGACTATCACCGTCACTCGCGTGCCCCGGCCCCGGCCCCCCTTGCCCAGACCCCTTCCCGGGCCCGCTGGCGGAGGCCCCACCCCGGGACCTGGCGGGCCCACGCTGCCACCCGGCCGACCGAGCCCAGCCCTCCCTCCTGGCCGGACAGGCAGCCCGCGCCCGGATGCCCCCCTGATCACCGTTACCCGCGACGGTCAGCCAGGCGCGACCAGTCCCCTGCCCCCACACACCCGTCCCGCCCTGCCCCCAGCGCCGACCGGCACCCCCACACCCCATCGCCCCACAGGCGGAGGCTCACCATCAATGCGTCCCGACGGCGATCCCAACTACGCCTTCCGGCAGGCGCCGGCGGCCGGTCCCGACGGCGGAATCCGCGTCATCCCTGCGACGGTCATCCGGTCGACGCCCAATGGACCACCGCCACGACCGGCCCGCACCGCTCCGCCAGCCAGAGTCACTGCACCCACCCGGCGCGAGCCTCCGGCAACACCTCGCCGCAACCCGACCACCAATAGGGGGTGAACCAATGGCCAAGGACAGTGAAGAGCGCACCCCCCAGGAGTGGCGCGACATCCTGGCGTCCTACCAATACCCGGATGAAATCGGCAAGATCAGCCGCCGCCGCGGGCAACGACGAGAAGCCAAGAGAGAGCACCGCCACCAGGTCCGTGAAGACGCGAAAGAGTGGGTGCGCGAACAGCGGCGGCGGGAACCCATCCGCCCCACCGTCGCCTTGATCATTGTTGCGGTGTTCCTCGGTGCCGGCGTGGTGACCAAGTACGTATGGCCAAGCCTCCTCGGCGGTAGCACCAACGAGGGAACCCACGTCACCGCCACAGCCACAGCGGCCCCCAGCGGCTACGACGGCAAACCTGCGGCCAGCCCGGTTCCAACCTCGGCGACGCCGAGCTCGTCGCCGTCTACGACGGTCGACCTCGGCGACCCGGACCACGTCGCCGAGGAAGCCGTGCGGCTCTACCTCACCCGTAATCCTCCACAGGACAAGGACCACGCAGCATCCATCCGTCGAGCCGCGCCCTATCTCACCCCTGCATTGACGAACAACCTCGCCAGTCAGGAAGACCCCTCTTGGGGCAAGCTCGTCAGCCGCGGCGGAGTCGCGACCGTCCGCACGGCCAAAGCCGGGCCCGCCGGAGATGACCTCCCTATCGACACACCCCTCCGGGTCTGGCGGACGGTCACAACGAAGGTCGACATTGAGGGATACACCGACTACAGCGAGACGCACGAGCTGAACCTCGAACTGACCACCACCGAAGATGGGTGGCGCGTGTCCCGAATCCTGGGGCTGTAGGTGGACGCACGAAAGCTCGCCCTCGCCATCGCCGGGCGAGGCGGAGGACTCCTCAAGTACAAGCTGATGGGAGCCGCGTTCGTCGTGTTCACGGTCTGCCTGCTCCTCGTCGGCGCCATCGGCGGCGGCGGGGGACAGGCCTACGGCAGTTCGTGCGGCGACCGCGGAACCCCCGATGTGGACTACGGCGACGACGCCCAGAACCCGGGCGACGCAGACACCAGAGAACAGCAGATAGCCAACGCTGAGACGATCGACGACGTAGCCGAAAGCGGCGGCCTCTCCGGACGGGCAACCCTCATTGCCCTCATGACGGCACTTCAGGAGAGCACGCTCCTGAACATCGACTACGGCCACGCCGACTCGCTCGGACTTTTCCAGCAGCGGCCATCGCAGGGATGGGGGTCGAAGGAAGACATCATGAAACCCAAGTACGCCGCGGGAATGTTCTTCTTCGGCTCAGACCGAGACTCCGCCGCCGGCATCGACGGCCTGACAGACATTCCGGGCTGGGAGTCCATGCAGATGTGGGAGGCTGCCGCAGCCGTCCAGCATCCCGCGGAAGAGTACGAGCAGCTCTACGCCGGTCAGGAGACCGCAGCCCGCCAGATCGCGCACGAGGCCGGGATCGACCTCGACCGCCCTGCCAAGAACGGTGCAGTCGACGACGGCCAGGCCGACGACGACGCCAACGGCGATGACGGCCAGGCCGAAGATTCCTGCTATCCCGAGGACGGCGCGGACGGAACGCCCGGAGATCCCTTCCATGACGGGGCCGCGGATTGGCCCGCAGAGGTGGCAAACCCCCGCTCCACCGCGGACGCCATCGCGTGGGCCAAGCACGAAGCTGAGTTCGGCGCTGGCACCTGGTATCGCGCATGCCTGGCATTCGTGGCCAGGACGTACGGGTGGACCTACTCAGGCGTGGGTTACGCGATTGACCACTACAAGGAAATGCCCGCGAGTATGAAGCACGACAAGGACCGCAACCCACCGCCGGGCGCCCTAATGTACTGGGACACCGGGCAAAGGGCTGGTCACGTCGCCATCTATCTAGGAGATGGACAAATCGCGAGCAATGACATTGTCAATCCGGGCTATATTGACGTAGTTCCGGCAACGGACATCGAAACAAAGTGGGGGGCAACCTACCTAGGATGGGCGCCACCCTATTTCCCCAAAGGTGGATGAGCGGAGAACAGCCATGGCAGAAATCGAACCCACCGCCGTTCCCCTCACACCGATCTACACAATCACTGTCACCGCGACCGGGGCCGCCTCGGTCAACGGCGAGGAGATCACCGGACCTGGCTTCGATCCCGCCGCGGCCCGCATAGCGGCCCTCGCCGAGATCCGCATCAAGGCCGCCTTTGCCGGTCGACCGGTACGAGTTATCGCCAAAGAAGCGGACGGCGCAGCATGGCCCCTGATCGTCGCTGAGGACGGCACCGTGACGACCCTCGGCCACCCGCACCCCACACCAGCGCCGGAACCCGCCATGCCGCCCATGCCCGCGCCGCGTGTCCCTCAGTTCCTCGACGCAGGAGAGCCAACGGTCGCAATGCGCCGCGAAGAACGCCCGGACTGGAAGGGACAAGACCCCGAACGGATCGCCCGGACTGCCTCCGGCCTCGACCTCTGGAGTGCTTCCCTGCCTGCCGAGTTCGGCCTCCTGTGGGCGCAGCTCACCACTCGCGTACAAGCCGGCGCCTACCCGGACGGCGCCACCACAGCCGGGCACCTCGAAACAGCCCTCAAGCAGCAGTACGGCCCCCACCACGCCTACAGCATCAACATCGCGAGCGTCCGCGCCTGGCTCACCCTGCTCTCAGCCACCCACACAAACGAGTGGGCAGAAGCGACAGAGCTGCTCGTCGAGACGGCGCAGCGTCGCCATGAGGCGAAAGCCCCCGACACGAGCGAGACTGCCCGCACGATCAGGAACGCACACGGGAGCTGGCTTCTCCTCATCCAACAGGATGGCGAGACGGCCCGTGACCTTGCCGACGCCCTCCTGACCCTCCTCGCCTTCCTCCCCGCACCTGAGCACCGCCGACGCGCACAATCCGTCGTCGGCTGGATTGAGAGCGGCGCAGCATAGCCACGGCAACAGCCGTCGCAGATGGGCCCCCTCCCGATTGGGAGGGGGCCCATCTGTCTTCTTCAGCGTCCGTGCGCACCAGGGAGCAGCGGGAGCAGCAGAGGCGCGCCACACCGCCTTAGAGGCCCTCACGGGCCCTTATTTCCGGGGCGTGGCCCAGGGTGCCACACGGCACGCCGCGCACCGCCCTGCGGGGCCTGGCGGCCCCTCCGGGCGAATCGGCGGGCGCCTTCGGCGCGTTCACCGCCGATTCGGTCCGCTTCGCGGACCGCCCTTTTGCCTGCGCCTTCGGCGCGCACCGGCAAAAGGGTTTTCGGCCCTGCGCCTTCGGCGCGCACCGGGCCGAAAAGCACACGCCGCGCCGTGCGGCCTCCTGGGTCACGCCCCGGAAGCACACACGAAAGGCGCTCACTTCTGTGACCCCAATTTGTTGCCCGCAATGCGGCGGCCTCTCGGCCTACCGAATTCGGCCCGACGGCCTGTTCGGATGCCCCGAGTGCGGAAACCTCCTCGACCGCCGCGACATCGACCTCGACGGATTCGAGGTCTGGGTCGTCGACGACACCGGCACGCTCGGCAAGGTAGATGATCCGGTCAAGGCTCGCCAGAGGCTTCACGAGTACCTCGGCGAGTACCTCGACGAACCCCTCGACTCCTATTTCGAGGCGGGAATCCTGAACGCCTTTGAGTGGGCCGTCGCCGATGTTCTCGACGCCATGAAAGCCGGTCTCTACATCCCGGAAATGGAGCACGCCAAGTGAGCGGAGAATTTCGATACCACCTCGGCACTCCAGACCAGGAATGCCGATACCCCGTCCGCATCGACGGATTCCACATCGGCCGCATCTACCGTTGGCATGGCGCCTGGTACGCCGCCCCGGTTGGGCATTCGGAAGAGATCCGAACTGGTGCCGGAAGCGCAGGCAAGGAACTCTCCGCCGCATACCTCGTCGCAATGTACGACCTGCGACAGCTCGTCCCGCACCCTGAGACTGACGAGCAGGCAGTAATGCCCGGTCTCCTCGTCGGTCCCGTGCCGCTTCTGCACGCCAGGATGCCCGCAACACCTCGGAATATCGAGGCGGCGGGTAAGGCAATGGCCGGACTTGCGGAATTCCTCTGGACTCCTCTCGGCGGATACCCCGGGGCCGATAACCCTTGGGTCCTCCGGTGCGAGCTCTGCGGGTGGCAGGGCCCTCGCTACTGGTCACACCTGCGCGGGCGGAACGGCAACCCGCCCTCGATGTTCCGGCACTCTGGGTGCCTCGACGCGGAAAAGGTCCGCGCCGCAATCGCGGCCTATGGCAAGTCAGAAGACGGGATGGAACCCGCCGATTGGCTCGACCAAATGACGGCGGGCTGACAGAAACGCCTAGGTAACGACTGGGCAACGAAAAGAGGGTGGCCATTCATCGGCCACCCTCTTTTCGTTGCCCAAATGCGCGGCCAATCGACAGCCCTTCGGGCTGGGCCGCCTTTATGTGGCCTTCGGCCACGGGCGGCCTGGTCCCGCTTCGCGGGCCCCGAATGGAAATCCGCCCCCTTAAGTGACCTTCGGTCACGGGACGGAAAGAAACCGGGCCTGTCGGCCCGCCGCTATCGCGGTGGGCCCCTCTAAGGCGCTTCGCGCCGGGGCCCGCCCCTGCGGGGCAATGGAAACGGCCTACGGCCGTCAAAAGATATGCTGCGGGGTCAGGTCATCCGAGGAATGCCGCGGGGAAAGTGCAGCGACAATACCGGGCCATTCCAGAATCCATCCACCCCGAGAAAAAGAAGCACTTTCACGGAGAGTCTCACCGGCGAGCGGTTCCAGCATTCAGCGCGAAGTGTTTTTCATGCACCTTCAGGAATGGTGTCGGTGAGAGGTGCTCAGTCCAGTATAGATCTGGGCTCCAAGTTTGAAGCACGGATCCAACCCTGACCGGAAGTCAGGGTTCCGGCGGCACGCGCTCCGCTCCCGCGCCTGCCCCACCACCCCGGCCACCCTCTCCTCGCTGCGCCTTTCGGGGCCTGGAGCGCAGCGGAAGGCCCCTGCTCTGGCCGCGTAGCGGCCGGAGTCCAACGGGCCCGCACAGCGGGCCTGTTGGAGCCGGGCACGCAGTGCCCGGCTCGCGCTCTCGCGGTGCGG
>NZ_JBIVDS010000028.1:0-55091 GCF_044747265.1 Streptomyces sp. NPDC090106
GGTCAGCGACTACCTGCTCCAGCAACTCGATCGCCTCCCTCGTACGCCCCGCCTGCCGGTACGAGGCAGCCAGGTTGCCGCGGGCGAGCAACGTGGAAGGGTGCTCCTCACCCAGCAGCCGCTCCCGGTCGGCCAGCACCTGCTCATCGATCGCGATCGCCTCCCCCGTACGCCCCGCCTGCCAATACGAGGAGGCCAGGTTGGCGCGGGCGGTCAGCGTGTCCGGATGCTCCTCACCCAGCAGCCGCTCCCGGTCGGCCAGCACCTGTTCCTCGATCGCGATCGCCTCCCCCGTACGCCCCGCCTGCCAATACGAGGCGGCCAAGCTGGCGCGGGCGGTCAGCGTGTCCGGATGCTCCTCACCCAGCAGCCGCTCCCGGTCGGCCAGCACCTGTTCCTCGATCACGATCGCCTCCCCCGTACGCCCCGCCTGCCAATACGAGGCGGCCAAGCTGGCGCGGGCGGTCAGCGTGTCCGGATGCTCCCCACCCAGCAGCCGCTCGCTGATGGTGCTCAAGCTCTGCCAGTACACAGCCGCAGAGGCAGCCAAGCCAGCATTGAGGAGACTTCTCCCGGCCCGGAACAGCACCGGGTGCCCGTCGGGCTGCCACAACAGATCCAGCGCGTTCGCGGCGAGAGCATCCGTATTGGTACGCAGGGAGGCCGCAAGGTCCGGGTGCGGCTGGTCGATCTCCGGCCACGCCTCCAGCAAGGCGTCAGCAGCCGCAACGGCGACCGGCGGTAGCTGGTCCTCGGCGATGGTCTCGCGCACGGCGCGAGCGGTGAGCGCGTGGATACGGACAGCGCGTGGTTCGGTGCGCTGGTCGCAGCTGAGTAGGGCGTAGCGGTGCAGGAGGCGCAGCGCTGTGTGGGTTTGCTCAGGCGTGATCTCTGAGATGACTTGGAGCGCGTGTGGGGTGCGGTGGGTGGTGAGGAAGTTGAGGAGGGGTGGGGTGGCCCATAGGGCGTGCGGGTGTCCGGTCGGCTCGAGGAGTGAGGCGAGTCGCAGTGAGGGGGTGGCGAGGCCTGTGGGGTCGGCCATCTGGGCTGCGTTGAGGGAGATCAGGAGGGTGGTGGTGATCTGGCGGCCGTAGCCTTCGGTGTCGGCGGTTTCGGGCAGGGCATGGTCAAGCCGGGTCTGTTGGCGGGTGAAGAGGTTCAGGTAAGCGGTGCAGGTGAGTTCTTCGTTGATCATGTAGGCGGCGGCATGGCTCAGGGCGAGGGGGAGATGCCCAAGGGCCTGACCGAGAGCCGCGGCCTGATCGTCGAGGAGATGGGTCATGCTCTCGCTGCTGAGGCGAGCTTGTAGGTAGGCGTTGGCTTCGTCGGATGTGTAGATGTCGATGTCGATGCGGGTGCGGCCGCCGCCGGTCAGGCGGGCGTCTTTGAGGCGGGTGGTGGCCAGGACCCAGCCGGTGCCCGTGCGGCTGGCTGGCCACCAGCCGTTGAGGGCGTCAGGGTCGGTGATGTCGTCCAGGACCACCAGCCAGCGCTGGTCTGTGGTGGCCAGCCACTCCAGCAGGGCGCGGGCGTCGGACTCGGGATCCTGCCCAGTCACCCCTGGCAGTTGGATCCGGGCTGCGGCCTGCGCGTACTGCGTAATGACTTGCTGTGCCTCGCCGGCGGCTGCCCACACGACCAGGTCGACGGCGTTCTTGAGAGCGTCGGTGGCAAAGGCAGCGGCCAGCTGGGTCTTGCCGACACCGCCCCCGCCGGACAGAACTTGGGTCAGCATCACGGTGGTGCTGTTCATCTGGGCCGCGTCCACTTTCTCGCGGAAGGTGCTGCGCGGCTGGAAGGCTGATGCCAAGGCTGGCACCGGCCCCACCTCCACCGGCCAGGTCACCTTCGTAGATGTGCTGGCTGCCTCGTGGATGTGCTGTTCACGGATGTTGGTGACGCTGCTGCCCTCGCCCAGTGCGCTGCCCTCGACGTTCCCCCCGACACCGAGACCGTCGCGGCCCACCACCAGCTTCTGGGATCGGCCGGGCTGCTCGGCGTTCTTGTCTGGGGCAGGGTGCTCCTGTGCTGTACCGGACGGGGCTGCACCAGCGTCGTCCGGGCTGGAGCTGGTGGAGCGTTCAGGCCGGTTCCATGGCCAGCGTGGTGCAGTCATCGACGGCCACCAGACACGACGGCCCCTGCCTCACCCGCCGGATCGTCCCAAGGAAACGGCTCGTCGTGATCGTTGCCGATCTCGCACGTCATCCGGACGCGCCTCACGGCGGCTGCAACCGCTGTATGCCTCGTACAGGCGCCGCCCGCGGGCTGCTTTTTGTCTGTTGTCACCGCGTGCTCCCCCGTTGTACGGCACATGCCCGCGCGGGCCGACGTACCGTCAGCCGACAGCAGGTGCTACAGACCGTAGCGCTCCCAGCCCGGGCGCCACACCCTGATCGCGGCATCCCGACAGACCGGGCACCAGGGCAAACTGGCGCGGCTTTCAGCTCAGTTCGGGTGAATACGGCCCGGGCGGGCCGCTACGGTCACACCAGACCTGACGGAGCGTCGGCCCCTTCCAGTTCCAGCCGACCTCCCACTCCCGAGCCCGGAACGGGCTCAGACGAAGGACGGTGGACGGTGGCACTGACGGGGGCGGCACGCGTGTGGGTGTGGGCGACAGCAGTGGTCACCGGGCTGGCATCGACTGGTCTGATCCTGCTGGCCGTTCTGGGCGACCTTGACACCGCAGGGCAGGCCGCGAGCGTGGCGGGCGCGGTCGTGGGCTTCGCCGCGCTGCTGGTCGCGGTCATCGCCCTGTTCCGCACCAGCGGGGGCGGCGGCGGTGGATCGGAAGGCCGTCGTGTGCGGGCCGGTCGCCGCGCCATCGCGGTCGGCGGGAACATCACCGGCTCCGCGCTCGGGAAGAACTCGAAGGTGACCGGCCCGCCCACCACACCAGGCCCCAGTGTGCCGCCCCGCGGCGGAGATGACGTGCGGGCCCGGGCGGACGGCATCGCGGCCGGCGGTGCCGTCACCGACAGCGCACTGGGCGAGGGCAGCGAACGGTGACCTGGCTGCCCTGGCCCCGCCGCAAGAACAAGCCCCACCCGCACCAGAACAGCCCCACCCCTCACCAGCCCGCAGCCAGGCACACGGTGTCGGCCGGGACGGGCGGCGTCGCCGCCGGCGAGAGCATCAAGGCCTCCGCGCTGGGCGACAACAGCACCGTCAACTACGCCGAGAACCTGTATCTCACACAGGCCGGCACACCGGTGCAGTGGCCTGTGGTGGTGGGCACTGTGCCTGTGCTGGCCTCGGCATTCCAGCCACGGACCGGGCTGCGCCAGGCTGTGGATGAAGCCCGCGGCCACAGCAGCACCGTCGTCCTGGCCAGCGACTCCACCGACATACCCGCAACAGATTCCGGCGCGCGGACGCTGGTGCAGGTCATGACCGGTGGCGGTGGCGTGGGCAAGTCACAGCTGGCCGCCGCCTACGCCCGCGAAGCCGTCCAGGACGGCATCGAGCTGGTGCTGTGGACACCAGCCACCGAGGTCCAGCAGGTCATCACCACATACGCCCAGGCCGCCCACCTGGTCCAGGCCCCTGGCCGCACCGGAGAAGACCTGCAGACCGACGCACACGCATTCCTCCACTGGCTCACGGCCACCGACCGGCAGTGGCTCATCGTCCTGGACGACGTCACCGACCTGAACGCGATCGAGCCCTGGTGGCCGGACAGCCAGCGCAACAGCGGCTGGGTCCTGGCCACCACCCGCCTCAAAGACCCGCGCCTGACCGGCGGCGGCCGCACCCGCATCGACGTCGACGTCTACACCCCAGCTGAAGCCACCAGCTACCTCACCAACCGCCTCACCCACGACCGCAAAACCAACCTCCTCGACGACCAGACCCCCGCCCTTGCCAAGGCACTCGGCTACCTGCCGCTCGCCCTGGGACACGCCGCCGCCTACATGCTCCGCGAGAACACCCCCTGCACCGCCTACCTCACCCAGTTCACCGACCGCGCCGCACGCCTGAACGAACTCCTCCCCCGCTGGGCGGACACCGAACGCTACGGCCGACAGATCACCACCACCCTCCTCCTCGCCCTCGAAGCCATCACCCAGGACCGCCACGGCGCCCTGGCCCACACCACACTCCGCGCCATAGCGTTCCTCGACCCCGCCGGACATCCCGACAGCCTCTGGAACACCGTCTCTCTTATCACCTACCTCGCCAATCGCCAGCACAGTGGCCCCTCCCGCCGCACCCTTCTACGCCGCCGCACACCCCGGTCAGCCCCCGTCTCCGGCACTGAAGCCCAAGCCGCGCTCCGGCTCCTGGACCGCTATGGACTGATCACCTACGACACCGCAATCGACCCCCACCGCGCTGTCCGTATCCATGCCCTCACCGCTCGTGCCGTGCGCGAGACCATCGCCGAGGACCAGCTACCGCCGCTTGCCGTTGCGGCTGCTGACGCCTTGCTGGAGGTGTGGCCGAAGATCGACCAGCCGCACCCGGACCTTGCGGCTTCCCTGCGCGCCAATACGGATGCTCTCGCCGCGAACGCGCTGGATCTGTTGTGGCAGCCCGACGGGCATCCGGTGCTGTTCCGGGCCGGGAGAAGTCTCTTCGATGCCGGTCTGGCTGCTTCTGCGGCTGTGTACTGGCAGAGCTTGAGCACCATCAGCGAGCGGGTGTTGGGTGGGGAGCATCCGGACACGCTGACCGTCCGCGGCAACCTGGCTGCCTCGTACTGGCAGGCGGGGCGTACGGGGGAGGCGATCGAAATACTGGAGCGGGTGCTGGCCGACCGGGAGCGGCTGGTGGGTGGGGAGCATCCGGACACGTTGACCGCCCGTGCCAACCTGGCTGCCTCGTACTGGCAGGCGGGGCGTACGGGGGAGGCGATCGAGTTGCTGGAGCAGGTAGTCGCCGACCGGGAGCGGCTGGGTGAGGAGAATCCGGACACGCTGCTCGCCCGTGCCAACCTGGCTGCCTCGTACCGGCAGGCGGGGCGTACGGGGGAGGCGATCGAAATACTGGAGCGGGTGCTGGCCGACCGGGAGCGGCTGGTGGGTGAGGAGCATCCGGACACGTTGACCGCCCGTGCCAACCTGGCCTCCTCGTACCGGCAGGCGGGGCGTACGGGGGAAGCGATCGTGATCGAGGAGCGGGTGCTGGCCGACCGGGAGCGGCTGCTGGGTGGGGAGCATCCGGACACGTTGACCGCCTGCGGCAACCTGGCTGCCTCGTACCGGCAGGCGGGGCGTACGGGGGAGGCGATCGAGTTGCTGGAGCAGGTAGTCGCCGACCGGGAGCGGCTGGGTGAGGAGCACCCTTCCACGTTGACCGCCCGCGGCAACCTGGCCTCCTCGTACCGGCAGGCGGGGCGTACGGGGGAAGCGATCGTGATCGAGGAGCAGGTGCTGGCCGACAGCGAGCGGCTGCTGGGTGAGGAGCATCCGGACACGCTGACCGCCCGTGCCAACCTGGCCGCCTCGTACTGGCAGGCGGGGCGTACGGGGGAAGCGATCGTGATCGAGGAGCAGGTGCTGGCCGACAGCGAGCGGCTGTTGGGTGGGGAGCATCCGGACACGTTGACCGCCCGTGCCAGCTTGGCCGCCTCGTATTGGCAGGCGGGGCGTACGGGGGAGGCGATCGAGTTGCTGGAGCAGGTAGTCGCCGACCGGGAGCGACTGCTGGGTGAGGAGCACCCCCACACGCTGACCGCCCGCGGCAACCTGGCCTCCTCGTATTGGCAGGCGGGGCGTACGGGGGAAGCGATTGCGATCGAGGAGCAGGTAGTCGCCGACCGGGAGCGGCTGCTGGGTGGGGAGCACCCCCACACGCTGACCGCCCGTGCCAACCTGGCCGCCTCGTACCGGCAGGCGGGGCGTACGGGGGAAGCGATTGCGATCGAGGAGCAGGTGCTGGCCGACAGCGAGCGGCTGCTGGGTGAGGAGCATCCGGACACGCTGACCGCCCGTGCCAACCTGGCCGCCTCGTACTGGCAGGCGGGGCGTACGGGGGAAGCGATCGAGTTGCTGGAGCAGGTGGTGGCCGACCAGGAGCGGGTATCGGGTGGGGAGCACCCGGACACGCTCGCCGCCCGCGCAGCACTCTCAGAGTGGCAGGCACTGGGTGATTGACACTTCCTGGCTGCACCACTTGTCTACAGCTCGATCTGGATGTGCTCCACGTCGGTGAACTCCACGCCCAGGCCGGCCGCGCGGGAGTTGTTGGCGCGGAAGTACATTTCCGCGAGGCCGTCGGCCGCGATCTGCTGGAGCTGTTGCTCGGTGGCGCCGGCGTCGCGGGCGGCGAAGAGACGGTTCGCCCACTGAGGTGGGAGGGCCTGGGTGATGTCGCGGATCCGGGCGTCGTCGGTGGTGCCGGGCGCGGCGGTGAACCCGAACCGTGCCCGGGTGGAGACGACCAGGCCGTCAGTGCTCGCGGCCTTCTTCTTCGCTTTCGCCCGGACCTGAGGCTGCCACCGCTTCGTGACCTGGCGCTCCAGCCGGCCGCGCAGGTCCTGGCGGGGCCGCTTGAGCCGGCCGGCGATGTAGCGTTCCACGGTGCGCTGGGAGATGCCGAGGGCCTGCGCTGCGGCTTTGGTGCCCTTGAGCTGCTTGACCAGGTACTTCATCTGCGCCTGCGCGCTCTGCGGGATGCGGCGGGTGAACGCCCTCTCCAGCGCGGCGTCCAGCCCTTCTCCGATCGAGTCGGCCATGACCTGTTACTTCCCCTCTCCGGCGCTGTGGCCGATCTTGGCGGTGCGGACGGCGAGCGCCCTGAGCTGTTCGAGCCGGGCCGTGAGCAGGTGCTCGGCTACGCGCTCGCGGGCTTTCTCGGCGGCGCTGGTCGCGGCCGAGATGGAGTCGGTGCCGTGCGGGATGTGATTGAACCAGGGGCGGCCCTGCTCGGTCCTGAACGCCCGCTGGGCTTCCGCTTCGGCCTCCCGGGTCTTGCCCAGCATCGTCAGGGCAGTGTCCTGGTGCTCCTGAACGGCCTGCTGGGCGGTCTGGAACGCGGTGAAGCTGTACAGGTCCTGCATGGTCTCCGGGTTGGCCTCCAGGGCGGCGGCATCGGTGATCTGCAGGAACTCCTGCCATGCGGTGGTGACGTTGTCGCTGATGGCCGCCCGGGTCTGGGCGGCGACGGCCGCGACGCTGTCCGGGTCGGTCAGGTCGGCGGACCAGGCCGCTGCGAGCAAGCCGGCCTCGCCGATCAGGGCCTGGGTCTGGCGTCGGTGGTCGCAGCATTCGCACAGCCCGGCTGCCTGGGAACGCCCGCAGTCCTCACATGGCAGGGCCTGGCGTGCGGCGGCGGTGGCTTCCGCCGCCCTACGGTCGGTTTCTGCCCGTTCTTGTGCAGCTGCGCGCGCGGCATCCCGTCGGGCCTGCTGGACGCGTGCCTGTTCCCGCCGCCACACGAAGTCCTCCGCGTCGATGGCGGCCTGGATGCGCAGGCGTTCCTCGAGGATGCGCCGCCGCTCGCCGTCGGCCAGGCCGGGCAGTTCCCGGTCGATGTCCGCGCTGATGCGGGCCCGGCGGGCGCGGCGGGTGTGGATCACGTTCTGGCAGTTCTCGCAGCCGGTGCCGGTGTCCAGGCGGATCCCGTCGTCGCAGCGCCGGTCCGAGCAGGAGGGCCGCTGGACCAGGCCCCGCCGGATCAGCCAGCCGTAGGGGCCGGTGACCATGGCCTCGCCGCCGTTCTCCTCCAGGCGGTCGGTGAGCCGGTCGGCCAGCAGCCGCGGGGCACCGCCCTGGAAGGCCAGCAGCCCTTCCAGGTGCGCCAGTTCCGTCTTTGCGGCCGCTGCGACCTGGTCCTGCTGCCACCCGGACAGCCGCTCCCACAGCCACGAGACCGGCCCCAGTGCCACCCGCAGACGAAGATCATCCGGGAGGTCCACCCTCCGCTGCTGCGCTTTTGCCGTGCCCACGGCCTTCCGGCGACCACCAGCATCAGCCGCGGCAGCACGCTGACCGACCCGCTTGTCGACCGAGGAATCCTTCGGCTTCTCCCCGCGGAGCGGGCCATCCTCAGCCAGCGGAGCCCCGGCAACAGGGTTCTCGCCGTCGGCGGCCTGGTCCGCGCCCGCGCACATGCGTTCCGGCCGACTTCCTCCAGCCCCACGGTCTTCGCCGGAAAAACCACTAGAGCGCTGCGGAGGAACAACGCGAGTGACCAGGTGAGGGTGGTCAGTGTGAAGGGCTGCCGCAACGTCGGGCTCTGCAACTCCCGTCCCATCCGCCCCCGGCACCCCGCCCACCTGGGCTTCCGCCGTCTTCTCCGGCGCCTGACCAGGCATTGCCGCAACGTCGGGATCTGAAAAATCGGGCTCCAGAGCCTCCGCACGGTCCTCCTGGACGTCGTCGGCGACGGTCCGGCCGTGCGCGGCGGCGACCGCCGGCACCATCAGCCGCGACCGGTTCCTCAGACGGGAACCCGTCTTGAGCCGGACCCGCAGCACCAGCCCTTGGCCCTCCAGACGCTCCAGCACCCGCTCCCCCGCCGAGGCCGTGCACCCCAGCAGCCGTGCCACCGTCGCCGCCGCCCGGCCGCGCTTGGTGTCCACCGCCCCGCCGCACTGCCGCACCCGACCGCTCTCCCGGGCCTCCAGCACCAGAAGCAGCAGCGCCAGACGGTCCGTCGCCGCGCCCCGACCGGTACGCGTACCGATCAGCCCGGCCGGAGTGACCCGCCCGTCCCGGTGCGTCCAGCCCGGCGCCATCACAGCCTCCAGCAGCCGCAGCAGCGTCGCGTACTCCTTCTTCGCCAGGTTCAGCGGGTGCCCGACGACGTCCTGCGCCGCCCACAGAGGCAGCACCTTGCACTTCAGGCCGTCGTCCTGGCCGTAGTCGCCCTCCGCCGTCTCCACCGAGACCACGCCCGAGCGACGCAGCGCCGGCACCACGCTGGAGGCCGTGTACGACGCCGACAGCCCCAGCCACCGCCCCAGCTCCGACGTACGGATCTCCACCACACCGGTCTCCGACGGCGTCCGCGACGCCAGCACCAGCACAGCCAGACGCACCGCATCCAGCCCGTCCTCCAGGCCCGGAGCCTCCAACAACGTGGACACCGCGCCGCCTAGCCGGGCCCGAGCATCAGACCCCAGCGCGAGCGGATGCGCTGGACCGCGCGCCGGCACTGGTCCCGCCTGTACGGGCACAGACCGCAGGCGCCGCCGCACAGCACCGTCGGCGGGAGCGGCTGATGCCGCCACCGCACTCATCGCCCGCTCCGAAAGAACCTCAGGATGTGATTCATGAGGCGACCGCGGACCAGGTCGCCTGCGAACAGAGTCTGGCCCCGGGTACGGGAAGGGAAAAGGTCCACACCTGCTACAGGTGTCGAGAACACGTTCGGTGTGACACCGGACGCCCGCCGGATCGCAAAAGCGGCTCCACCAGCAGGGCAAAACGGGTGAATCGGGCTGTGAAATGCCGCAATGCGCGACATCACACAACCGCGAACCCGGATGAAACGGGCGTATCCGGGCTGGCCAAAGCCCGGCGCGTCGTGCAGAATGACGACGTCCTCCTTCCATGGAGGTGGGTACGACAAAGCGCCCCAGTGGTGCTTGGTTTCGTGGTGAAACCTGAGTACGGACCGTCCAACCGGCTCCCAACCGGACGGACAACCCCATCGGGGAGGGCCTCCCAAGACCTCTCTCCGGTAGCAGATGGGCGCTCAGCCGAGGTGACTCCCAATCACCTGAAGCCGAGCGGCCCGGGGCGGCACGAAGACCTGCGAGGCAGGCGCCGCCCCCGACACCTACGTCATCCCGACCCCCTCAACCGAGGGGCGATTCGGGGTGCACGCGGACAGCACGAACGCCCCGTCGACGGACCAGCAACCGGCATGGCTGCTGACCCCACGGCGGGGTGCGGTGTGTCGGGTGACGGGTACGGGTACCCTGATCACGTCGGCACTTCCTTTCTCGCGAAAAGGGTGCTCGGCAGGCTCTCGGACCCCCACTACAAGGTCCGTCGGCCATGTGGCCCCTCCCGGCTTGCTCAAGGCCGGTAGACGGGGCCACTTTTTCTTTTTGATCAACGCTGGGGCCACTGTACCGTTCCCACCCGAATCGGCACTGCCCCGGGGCGAACGTGTCGTTGGACCGTGCAGTCACTGACAGCTCATCACGGCCCCGTGTTTCCCTGCCGAGTTCCGGGGTGGCGCCACGCGCATGCCTCGTCTGGGATGCGCGTGGCTGCAGGTCTAGGGCTTGTGAGCGGTGTGCCGTGTGCCAAAGGTCAGGAGCGGTACGTCGTAGAGGTTCGGGTCTTTGGGGCGGGTCATCACCGGGGCTGTGACCTCGACTACGAGCATTTCGACGAGGAACTGCACCTGGGCGCTGAGGAGATGACTCGTGTGGGCAGTGGCTGACCGAGCCTTCTCTCCCAGTGAGGTGTGCATGTGCGGCAGGACCGTGTCGGTCTCAGCGTCGTACGCGAGGGTTCCGCACCCCATTGCCTCTACGCCGGTCAGATGGACCTTGCTCCAGACCGGGGCTTCGGGGTTCTCGAGCTTCTCGCAGGCGCCGACGATCTCTGCCTCGGCGAAGCCGGCGATGAACATGGGGATGTACCCGTGCCGCACGCCGTTCTGGCGGCAGAAGTCGGCGAGGGTGGGAAAGAAGTCGTCGCCGTGATCGAAGGTGACACCGAAAGTCCGGCCGGTGGTGAGTTCTTGGCTGCGCAAGGTGGCATCCCGGGGCTAGGAGAGGGCGGTGAAGGCCTGGGTGGTCTGGTCCTTGTCAGCACCGGACATCAAGAGCAGCTGCAGCAGGATGCGCGCCTTGACCGGGTCCAGCGTGCTGCCGGGTACCAGACCGCGGGCGCGTAGATCCGACTCGGATCCGGGGAACCCGTAGGTGTGGTGGAGGACAGGGCCGGACCCGGTACGGCTGGTCAGGATGACCGGCATGCGCTTGGCGAGGTCGGCGAGAGCGTTGACGCAGGCCATCGGGACGTGGCCAGCACCGAATGCGGCGACGACAAGGCCGTCGACGTGGTCGCCGAGAGCCTGGAGGAGTGTCCCGTCGTCTCCGATTCCCACTGTGTAGATGGTGGTGCGAACGGTCGGAACAGTAGCTGTGCCAGCAGCGATTGTCGGGGCCGAGCTGGGGCGGGCCAGGATCCGCACGCGGTCTTCTGCGACGTAGCCGATCGGCCCGGGGTACGAGGTGAAGGCGGTGGGACTGACCGAGTGGGTCTTGCGGACCCAACGGGCAGCGTGGATCTCCTCACCGAACACCACCACACAGCCGACGCCCTGCACTTCGGTGCTTGCCGCGGTGCGGATCGCGGCAAGCACGTTCGCGGGGCCATCCGCGCCCGCCATGCTCGCGTTTCGCATGGCGCCGGTGACCACGATGGGCATGTCGCCCGTGGTGATCAGATCCAGCAGGTAGGCAGTTTCCTCGATGGTGTCTGTCCCCTGGGTGACGACCACGCCGTCGACCGCGAGCGCCTCGATCATCGCGCCGAGTTCGAACAGGTCCGAGAAGGACAGCGAAGCGCCGGGCAGACGACGGAAGTCACGCACGTCCACCTTGATGCCGGTTTCGGCAAGACCGGGTACCGCTGCGACCAGGTCGTCGGCCGACAGGGTTGGCGTAGCGCCAGCGTCGGTCTGCGCGGTCATCGCGATGGTTCCGCCAAGCGAGATCACCGCGACACGTCGAACCTTGTTGACCATGGCCTCTCTTCCTCTAGCGAAGAACGGTTGGTGGGCTGGATCAGTGGTTGGCCGGAAGCGAGGCCACGTACGCGCACGCAGCATCGATGCCAGCTGCGGAGACCAGACGGCTGCGGGACTGCACCAGACCGGACGATCCGTACCGGGAGAGCTGGCCGCACCGCTGGATTAACCACGACCACGGCAGATCGAGGTACTGCGCCAGCGCGCGCAGCCGTCCAGCAGGCGTCGGTGCCGCGGTGAGCGAGTCAGCGTCGACGTCGCGTGCCGCGATCGTGAACTCGCGCACCACCGAGGCCCGCGCAGTCACGTCGACATGCCACATGCCGTCGCCCCTCACCCAGTTGGCGATCACCGCTTCCTTGTCAGGCGCGACCACGAAGCCCTCAACGGTCTCGTACGCGGCATCGGACGTGAACTGCGCGTGGATCCCGAGCGACTCCATCAGCGCCACAGCCAGGAACAGCAGGATCCGCTCGTACCTCGGAGAAGAGCGGACGACCTCCTCAGGGATGCAGAACGCGCGCGTGCTGGTGCTGCCGAGAGCCTTCGTGGTCTCCCGCAGATACGGGTACTTGTGATCGAAGATCAGCCACGCGCTGGCCTCCTCACCGCGCTGCTCCCGCGTCCAGAACGCAGGCACCTCCGCCAGCTCCGGCAGCGCTTTGAGGATGTGGCGGGCACAGAAGTCCGAGCCCAGCCACATGTGGGCCACCCCGTTCAGACCGGGAGCCGCCTCCCGGCTGACCGCGGAAGAGGACAGCCGCTCATAGGCCTTCAGATCGCTGCGCGTCTCAGAAAGAGCCTGGTCATCGGCCTGGAGTGCATCGTCATAGTTGCTGACAGCCCACAGAATGCCGTAGGTGAGATCGTCCAGCTCATACGCGGCGGGCGCAGTGACCTCGTACACGCCGCCGTTCCGCGAGAGCTTGCCGCGGGCCGCGCGCCCGTCGATGGCGTAGAACCGCGATACGCCCTCAGCGCTGACTGCTCCGATCACAAGACTGCGGTGCGGCCGTGCCAGAAACTCCTCCGCGCGCCGCTGATCGGGGATGGACACGACCACCCGGCTTCCCTCGATACGTGCGGGGTGGACCTGCATCGTGAGCTGAGAGCCGAGCATGGACCGGCCTCCCGGCAGGAGAGCCTGCCAGTCGACCCCGAAATCGGGCACCGGCCGGGACAGCCGAAGTCCCGGCCACCTCTCCGAAGCAGTTCTCGCGAACCCGAAGGGATCCTCTGTCGGACTGACCAGTGCGGCTGCCGGCGCTGGGAGGCCAGCCATCGCTGCTGCGCTGATCCCCACACCGGCGCGCAACAGCGCGCGTCGATCGAGTGCCACGAGCACCACCGTTCCATCGTCGAGACGTCGAGGGACGAAGATCCCCTCACTGTCCGACGCTGCCGCCTGGGACAGGGCTGTGGCCAGGCTTGATGATGTATCGGATACATGCGACGCCTGATCAGATACATGCCCGGAGCCGATGACACCCTCACTGATCTCCGGCCACATCTCGATCAGCAACCCGCCGGCGGCGAGCGCCCGGTCGATGAGTTCGACCTCATCCCGATTCGGCGGTCGGCTGCCGTTCTCCCATCGCTGCACCTTGGAGTGGGAGACGTACGTCTTGGCGGCGAGGTCCCGCATGGATAAACCACGGGCCTCGCGCAGCTCCCGGATCATGTACCCGAGACGGTGCCGGGGAGACTGATCCGGCGTCAGTACATTCGGTCGTTGCCCCATTCAGGGCCCCCTCCACGTATCCAAGTTCCTGTATCCGCCGGACGGATACAGGCCACCCGTAGAAGCCGTCAGGGATCACGCCTAAACCTGGAGTCACGGCTCCACCAGCAGCCGGAAACCCCAACTGCCTTTCCAGGAGGGCGAGATGACTCCGCTCCGCCATGCCCACAGCACGACCAGCAGTGTGGCCGACGCACACGGGCGGCACATCGACTTCACACTCGCCGGGGCCCATTCGACACACGGATGCCCCTGCGCAAGGCCGCCAGGCCTCCAGCCGCGCGGCAGACCCGGCGCCGCCGTGATTCGCATCGTCGCAATCCTGACCGCCGGCGTTGTCGCAGTCGTCCTGCTCATCGTGATCCGCGAAATCATCACCACTGTGGCCAGCACTGGCGCCGCTGGCCTGATCCTGCGAGCTCTGCTGACGCCATCTGGTCGGCGGGATCGGTGAGGGCAATGCCCGGCAGACGGCATCAGCCGCGTTCGCAACGGGGTTACCCGCCTGCCGGGCTAACGGACTCATGCGTCGAACTCGTGCTCGGTGACAGTCAGTGCATACCGCATGCGGTACCTGTGTGCCGCCTTCGTCAGCAGGGATACCTCGATCGTCCTCTCGCTGTCCGAGCGCACGACCCTGAAGGTGAGCATCACCGGCATGTCCTTGGGCAGCTCAAGGGCAACCACTTCCTCCTCCGTGGGGATCTCCGAGGAGACCTCATCCACGAAGGATCTCGGTGGATATCCCAGTCCCTTCAGAAGAGTTGGCGTTCCCCCGCGGATCTTTCGGCGCTCCATCATCGCCGTGCCTTCCGCGATCTCGAGCGGGTAGTAGGACCGCGTGAGCTCGGTGGGCTCATCGTCCAGAAACAGGACCTGCTTGCGAAGGAGGGCTCGTCCCCCGTCCTCGAGCCCGAGGGCCAAGGCGACCTCGTGGGGCGGCTGGACTACCGCTACGTCCAAGAGCTGTACCGAGCCGCGTTGAGCGCGCTTCTCGGCCTCAGAGATCCAGCGGTACGGCTCCCCAGACGCTGCTGGCGGCATGTACACCGCAGGCGAGATGGACTGTTGAGTGCCGCCTTTGACGAAAACTCCCTTGCCCGCATGGCCGATCAGCAGATCTTCGTCTTTCAGCATGAGAAGAGCCTTCTGCACCGTGGTCCCCGCCACGCCGTACTGCTCCATCAGCACTGGTGTCGACGGCAGCTGAGTCCCGGGGGCGAGGTCCCCCCTGGTGATCTGTCGGCGCAGAGTGGCAGCGATCTTCTGGTGGGCCGACCGCTTGTCCTCGAACGATCTAGCCATTGCTCAGACAGCCTTCTGTCGGTACTGGAGATGGCGAGTCATGGTCATGACGCTCACCTCCATCGGTTCTCCTGCAGTGGAGACGGTGAATCGAGTCAGGACCAACACAGGCGCTCCCAGAGGCAGTCCCAGCGCTTCGCACTCGTCTGGGGTGGCTGCCGCTGCGGCGACGTCTTCGAGCGGACTGTCGCCGGAGGTGTAGCCGAGCGAAGCCAGCAGCGTGACAGCGCCGCCTGGGATCTTCCTACGCTCTGCAAGGGGGGTGCCCTTCGCGATGTGGGCTGGATAGTAGGAATCGGCCAGTTCAACAGGTTCGTCATCGAGCAGGACCAGCCGCCGGCGGACTATAGCCCTCTCGGAAGGATCAAGCTCCAGGAAAGCTCGGACTGGGGCTGGAGGGTCCACCTCTTCAACCGTGAGCAGGCGCTGGCTCCCGCGTCGGCCGTGTGCTGCGGCTTCAGCGCTCCAAGCGTCGCGTTCCCCCGCTTTGCGGGGCGTGAGATACGGCTGGGCTTCACCCATCCACGCGTCGTTGCTGCTCATCTCTTGTCCCCTCGGTCTGTCGTGACCTGCCGCAACCCTAATGCCTTGCCGCTGAAGCCAGCATGGTGCGCCTTAAGCCTTGTCACCTTAAGGCGCATGGCCTTAAGGTTGCAGGTGTACCGCCCCGGAAGGGACGAGACGCCGGAAGGCGCCTATTTGGCCTGCCCGAATGCACCTGCTCGACGCGTCCCGCCTCCGAGGCGGACCCCAATGAAGGGAGCACCACCCACATGAACGTCACTCGCCCTCTCGCAACCGAAAGCTTCGATGCGGAGACGCTCGCGCTGCTGGACGCTATTGAGGTCGACCTGTCGGCATTCGGCTCGGTCGACCTGGACATCGCGTTCGGAACGCCGCTGGAGTTGCACGAGTTCGTGACCTCGGGCGAGCTGGCCCGCTGGGACGCCGCCTCCAGCCTCAAGAAGGGCCGGAAGGCCGCGCTGGCCGAGGTTGCTCACGACTTCGCGGCGCGCAGGGCGGCAGCGGAGGACATCCTCGCGACGGACCCCTCGATCACCAGGCTGGTCCGCGACCGCCTGGTCGACGCGCTCATCCCCCACGTCGCGCAGCTGCGGATTGCTCCGCCGACTGCCGCCTCCCTCCCGATCGCGGCCTGACTTCCTCGCACTTCCCGCCGGGTCTTCGGACCCGGCTCCCTCATCCGGAACCGCCCCTGCGGGCGGCGCCGGATGAGGGAGCCGGAACATCGGCCCTCTACTAGCAAAACAGCAGGTGTCGCCTCTTCGGGGGCGGCGGCAGTGGGTGAGCCGAGCTCCCCGGCAGGCCTGTACTGAATAGCTCCACCTGATCCATCTCGAACGGCGCTGCTGCGCTGTCTGTCCGCCAGGACCCACCTGCCGAAAGCCCGGCCTGGCGCGGCAGAGAAGGCAGCACCCGCACCCGATCTACGTCAGGAGGATTCGATGCCCCGCAAGCGTCCCGGCCGCGTCCGGACCAGGAACACGAACCGCCGTGAGGCGCTCAAGCTCAGCAGCATGGCCCCGGAGGACTACAACGTCAGGCCGGGTGAGGCGAAGTCGATCGCCTGCCCCGACTGCCGTACCTGGCGCCGGATCATGGGTGACAAGGTCCTCAAGATCCGTGAGCACTGCATCTCCGACAAGGTCGCGGAGGGCGAGAAGCACGTTGCCTGCCCCGGCAGCGACCAGCTCGTGGTCATCGACATCGACGTTCAGCGCTGGCAGGCCCGGCAGAACCGGCTGCTGTGCGACGCGATGCCGCAGGAGAACCGCCGCGCCGCCCAGCAGTTCTACAAGCCGCTCCCGGCCCCGGCCGCCCCGGTCTCCCGGATCAAGGCGGAGGTCACGCTGGAAACGGCGCGACAGTCGTACCTCGCCCACCGCAAGGGCTGCACGCTGTGCGTCGGCGGTCGGCACTGCACGGACGGCGGCATCCTGGCCCGCCGCTTCGTCCTCGCGCTCAACCAGGAGCCCGCCCGCCGCGAGGCCCGCGCGGAGCAGGACCGCCAGGAACGGCGCACCGAGCGGAAGCAGTTGGCGCCGGCGGTCCGTAAGGCGCAGTGGGCCCGGCACGGCGGCACGGCGGTCGAAGCAGCGAACAACCGCTGTGCTCAGCGCGTGCCGGGGACGGTCTCCGAGGTTCGCGGCACGCAGGTCCCGCTGGCATCGCAGGACGTAGAGACTCACGACCGGCGCCAGGCCGAACTGGGCAAGCAGTATGCCGCCCGGAGGTCCACGACCAGGGTCGTCTGACCGGCACACCGCGACGAACGACCACGGCCCCGGCCATCCCGAGCGATCGGGGCGGCCGGGGCCGTGGCTGCTCGTACAAGCAGTCAGCTCCCCAAGGGGAGTGATCGCGACAGCCCTTGGGATTGCGGCCCAGGAGCTGTCCAGGACCTGACTGGAGGACCTGATGCAGCACAGCATGACACGCACCACGGCGCAGCCGCGGGCCGGGATCATCGACGACATCGAGCGCGAGGACGACTCCAAGGGCTACGAGCCCGAGGACGACGCCCGCGTCGACGTCGCCCTGCTCCCCGTTCTCAACTCCGTCTCGCCGCTGGCTGGTTGGGCGGTGGCGGCATGACCGACGCCGAACGCGCGGCACTGTCGCAGAAGAACCGTGAGCAGAACCGGCGCTCGGAGAACGAGCGCGCCGGGGACACCCGGTGAGCGCCCGTCCGGCCGACGACCTGTTCGTCCGCTACATGAAGGCGTTCGAGGACTCCACCGAGCACACCGGCAACTGCCTGGCCTGCCAGGGCGAGACGCCGTGCGCGGAAGGAGCGCCGATCCACGAGCGGTTCGTCCGGCTCCAGGACGCCTACCACGCACGTCAGAAGCAGCAGCGCTGACCCCGGCCCTGCCCGTCGTCCCCGCGCCGTTGTGGCCGGGGCCGGCGGAGAGCGCCGGGAGCTCCCGCCCGCTCCGACCGTCCGGCCGCCGCACACACAACAGCCCCGGGGTGGCCGCCCCGGGGCTGTCTCCTGCACTGGACCTTCTGGGAGGCCCTGATGAAGAACGAGTCCATCGTACGCGCCAGCTACGCCCCCTCCGCCGACCTGCCGGTCAACACCAACTGGCGTGACCGCGCCGCGTGCAAGGAGGAAGACCCCGACCTGTTCTTCCCCATCGGCAACAGCGGCCCGGCGCTCCTGCAGATCCAGGAGGCCAAGGCTGTGTGCCGCAGGTGCCCGGTCCTGGAGCGGTGCGCCTCCTGGGCACTGGAGAGCGGCGAGGTCCACGGCGTGTGGGGCGGGATGAGCGAGAACGAGCGGCGGCGCACCCGGCGCCGTGCCGCCCGCGAGCGCGCCAAGGCTGCCTGATCCGTTCTGGCGGCTGCCTGATCCGCCCGCACCGACCGCTGCACCACGGTGGCCGGGACGGGCGGTGACGGGGAGCCGGACAGCCCGGACCCCAGTCGAGGGAGGCCCCATGGCCACGACGATGACCCCGCTCCGCCCCGGCACGGAAGCCGAAGCCCAGGCCGCCGCTTTCGCGATCTTCGGCAGCGACATCCCGCCGATCGGTCCGGAGGACTACAGCGGCAGCTGGCGCACCACCCTCCACGTCATCGCGGAGGAATGGGTGGGCGAGGGCCGCTTCGAGCAGCACGCCGCCCGCACCGCGACCGCGCTCAACGAGCTCTTCGCCACGCAGCGGCGGTACGGCGCCGGCTCGCCCCAGGCGCTCGCCGACGGCAGCGCGCTCCAGCCGCTGATCGACCGGTGCCGGCACTTCGGCATCACCACCGCCGACCTGATCCGGCACGGCGCACGGTTCCCCGAGGGCTGATTTCGTTCCCGCCCGGCGGGAGGCGCACCCAGTTTCGGGCCCGCCCCGCACTGCTTCCCCTCACCGGCCGCCCGCCCCTCGGGAGGCCGGCCTTTTCGTGCGCCCGGAGCGGGTAGTGCCGGTCCCAGCTTCGCGACCAACCGGCCGCATCAGCCCTCGTTTCGGGGACATCCGCAGCCGTTTCGGGAACGCCCGCCCGCGTTTCGGGAGCGGCGTTCCCCGTTTCGACCACCCCCTGAACCGGTTCTCCTGGAGGCCCTCATGACGATCACCGAGACGCCGTCGATGACGGTGTCCAACCCTCTTGTTTCGCGCCCGCCGAAGCCCGCTTCGGGCCCGGCCGACGCCATTTCGGACGGACCGGACTTCGCTTCGGACGCGCACAAGCGGAAGCCGATCAAGCCCACCCGCGACCGGCTGATGACCGCCCTGTCGGTCGCCGCGGCGCTCGGGGGCACCCTGGTCGGTGTCATCGGCTTCGCGATGTCCTACAGCACCCTCGCCGACGTGGCGCTGAGCTGGGGATTCAGCGAGAAACTCGCACCGTGGTTCCCCGTCGGGGTGGACGCGTCGATCATCGCGTTCCTCGCCCTGGACCTGTACCTGATCCGCAAGGACATCGCGTGGCCGCTGCTCCGGTTCGCCGCGCACGCGATGACCGCCGCGACGATCTGGTTCAACGCCTCCTCTCAGGGCGAGATCGGCGCCGACCCGGTCAAGTCCGCCAGCCACGGCGTCATGCCGCTGCTGTTCGTGATCGGCGTCGAGGCCGCCCGCAAGCTGTTCATCAAGAAGGCCCAGCTCGACGCCGGTACGCACACCGACCGCATCCCGCTGCACCGCTGGATCCTCTCCCCCGTCGCCACGCCCCGGTTCTACCGCCGGATGCGCCTGTACGGGGTGGCGTCCTACCCGGAGATGATCCGCCGTCAGCAGGACCTGATGGCCTACGAGCAGTGGCTGCGCCGCAA
The DNA here is from genome assembly GCF_044747265.1 of Streptomyces sp. NPDC090106. NCBI lineage: Bacteria > Bacillati > Actinomycetota > Actinomycetes > Kitasatosporales > Streptomycetaceae > Streptomyces > Streptomyces sp. NPDC090106. Next base: position 19,506 of record NZ_JBIVDS010000028.1, read on the forward strand.
GCACCGCGGCGACCTGAGCCAGGCCTCGGAGGACGAGCGGCTGCCGATGAAGATGGCGGCCTACGGCTACACCGTCGCGGAGGCCCTGGCCCTGCCGGAGCGGCAGGAACGCGAGGCGGAGCAGCGGGCGGAGGACGCCGAGCGCCGGCGCCTGGACGCGGACACCCGCCGCCAGGTCGCGCTGAAACGGGCGGAGGCCGACCGGCTGGTCGCCGACGGTGAGCTGGAGGCCGTCCGCGCGCAGGTGGAAGGCCAGAAGGCCGAAGCCGCGGCCCACGCCAGGGCCCGCGCCGGAGCCGCTGAACGGGCCGCTGAGCTGGAGGAAGCGGCCCTGGAGACCGCGCTGGTCGCCGAAGCCCGCGCCCGCGAGGCACAGGCGAGGCGCGAGGAGGCGGACCAGCGCGAGGCGCAGGCCGCCGCCGATGCCCGCGCGGCGGAACTGGAACGCCAGGCAGCACAGAAGCGGAAGGAAGCTGCGGAGGCCGACCAGGCCGCCGTCGCGGAGGCTCAGGCCATCGAGACGGCCGCGATCGCTGAGGCCCGGCAGCGCGCTGCCGAAGCCGACCGGGCCGCTGCCGAAACGGAGATGGCCGCTGCCGAAACCCGCCGCCGCACCGCCGAAGCCGACCGGCTCGCGGCGCAGGAGAACGAGCGCCAGGCGACCGCCGACGCGAACACGCAGGCGGCCCGCAGGCGTGAAGCCGAAACCGAGTACGCCGCCGCCGAAACCCGGCTCGCCGCCGCCGAAATCGAGCGGCGCGCAGCCGAAACCGAGGACGCCGCGAAGCTGACGCCGCGCGAGCGGGCGGCCCGCAAGGTCGCACGCATGGCGATCGCGGCTGGCGCGGTGTTCGTCGGCCTGGAGGCCGACGGGATCCACCGGGAGCTGTGCCGGGTCGTCTCGATCGCCGACGTCCAGCGAGAGCTGGCCGTCTCGTCCACGGACACCGCCTCGAAGTACCGCCAGGAGGCCGTCGCGCTCCTGGAGGGCGGCTACCGCCCCTGATCCACCGTCCGGCACACATCAGTGAGAGCCAGCCCGCTGGAATCGGGCTGGCTCTCGCTGTGACTGCCGGAAGCAGTCGCAGCCACGCCAGTACACCAGGAGGGAATCCCCGCCGTGAACAGCAGCAACGACCCGAGCCACTCCCCGCTGCGCGACGTCGCGCAGAACCCGGAGGCAACCGCCCGGTACCTGGCCGACGTTCAGCGGGTCCTGCTGGACATCGGCAAGAACCTGGAGACCCTCGCGCTGGAGACCCGCGTGCACCTGCGCGGCACCAACGTGGAAGGCGACCGCTGGTACCACGCCAGGCTGCGCGCGCGGCCGGTGGAGAGCGCCCTCGCACAGGTTCTGAAGAACCTGAACAACCTCACCGACGGCCTGGAAAAGAGCGCCTATAAGCGCCACGCACACGACCAGGCCGTGGTGAATACGCTCAAGGATAGGAAGCAGAAGGAGCTGGAAAAGCAGCGGAAGAAGAACCCTCAGACCCTCCAGGCCGCCGCCAATCCCCCACAGGAGGGTGGACACGGCGCCAATTCCGGGTATGGTGGTCCTACGTCGATTTACGACCTCGGTAGGAGGGAATCGGCGTGACCCGCCCCCTCAGCAGCGCTGAACGATCCGTTCAACGGCGGCAAAAATGGCTGACGGAAGAGGCGGCGAAAGCCCGCGAATCTCGCGGCGAGGCAGGGCAGATGGAATTCTGGCTCCGCCTGGCAAGATCTCGAATTGCCAAAGACGTGAAAGCCGGTCGCGGCGACGTCTACTCCGGATTCGCGCTGATCTGCCGCCTGTTCATCACGGCGATGGACCAGCGCGCGGAGGGTGACCAGAGGATCTGGAACGACCTGCTGCGCTACGCGCAGCAGGTCGTGGAGAAGCACCCCCCGCGTCACTGAACGTCACCAGCGAGGCCCCGCCGGACTCCGGCGGGGCCTCGCGCGCGTAAAGCGTGCACACGTGCACGTGCACACGCGTGCACACAAGACCCCACGCTCTGTCAAGCCCCCAGGAGGGAGGCGCACCGTGTCCGATGAGGACGCCACCGGGACCCTGGTCCAGGGCCCCTGGAGCGGTGATTCCCCGTACGTGCCACCGCCGATCCCGGATTACGGAGACACCATTCCGCCCCCGGAGGACATTCCCCCGGCCCCGCCGGAGTCACCGGAAGAGACGACGATGGAATTGCCGGTTGTTCCGGGGGCCCCTGACCCGTCCATGTCGCTGCGCTCCGACGGAATCACCCCGCCGGAAATCGGCGAGAATGAAAGCGAATATGAGGAAGGGGAATATGAACAGCCCCGTTCTCTCGCCGATCGCCTTGGTGACTGGCTCGAATTCGGGCTGGAAAGGGCGCGCGCCAATCATGAAAGTGAAGCGCCTTTCCGTGAGGCTGAAATAGCGCGTAAGGCGGCGCTGCTGGAGGGCCGGACAGCGCAGGAAGTCGCGATGATGGAGCAGAACGGAAAGCTCCACGCCGCGATGATGAAAGCGAAGGGCGACAAGGCGGCGGCACGCGGAAAGGCCGACGCCGACCGCACGAGGTCGTCGTCCGGGATGGGTTCGGACAAGGGCCGCTCGAAGGCCGGCGGCGGGGGCGGGTCCTCGCGCGGCGGGGGCGGCGGGGGCGGCAACACTCCGTCCCGCAGCAACTCCGGCCCGGGGCCGAACCGGTCCGGCACCTCGCGCGGTTCCAACTCCGGCGGCTCCAGCGGACGTTCGGGGCCCGGATCGGGCGGCGGAAGCGGAGGCGGCAGGGGCGGCACGAGAGGCTCCCAGCCGGGTTCTGGCGGCCGTGGACCCGGGGCCGGGCGTCATGGTCAGTCCGGGGGCCCGCGAGGCTCCCAGTCGGGCTCTGGCGGCTCCGGCCGGAACGGGAGCTCCGGCAACGGTGCTGCTCAGCCGTCCGGTGCCCGTGCCGAGCGCGCCCGGGGCCGCCAGGACCGCGCCGCGGCCCGCCAGGCCGGACGGCAGGAGCGCCGTGCAGCGGCTCACGCTGCCGGTGTCGCCGACCGGAGCCGCGACCGCGACCAGGCCCGTGCCCAGCGCCAGCAGGTGTGGGAGGACCGCCGTGCGAAGCGGCAGGAGCGGGGCGAGGCACGGAAGGCGAAGCGGGAAGCCGCTGCGTCGGCCGCGCCGGACCGCACCACGCTGGGCGCGGCCATGGGCCAGGAGGTGCAGCGCCGCTTCGATGAGCGCCGCGCCGCCGCGCAGGCCGCCGCCGACGCGAAGAAGACCGCAGCAGGCGCCGGCGCCTCCGAGAAGGTCGGCCTCACGAAGAAGCCCAAGGCGGACAAGGACAGCGAGGCGGAGACCGGCCGGGAGGCAGACCCTCCGGGGGCCGGTTCCACGACCGGTGAGGCCACGAAGCGGCGGAGGTTCAGGCGCCGCCGCGGCGACGGCACGGGCCGTACCCGCCGTACCGGACGCACCGGTCGGGCCGGGCGCACCGGGCGTGCTGGACGTGCCGGACGACCTGGTGGCCGTCCGGCGGACAGCCCGTTTGGTGCGGAGGACTCCACCCCCTGGGCGGAGTGGCCCGGCCGTCCCTCACGCCCGCCGCACAATGCCCAGAGTGAGGACGACATCGAGGACGCGGTCATCGTCCCCGACGAGCCGGGGGCCGTGACGACCGGCGTCAAGGGCCTGCCGCCTGCCCGGGAGAAGACGACGGCCCGGCCCGGCACCAGCCGGCCCGCCGCAGAAGGGAACAACGTGAACTCGGACGTCAACGTCAGGCCGTCGGGCGGCATGGACCGCCAGCACCACACGGACATCACCTTCGACGAGTACCTGATGGAGATGACGAACATCGCCATCCAGGCCGCCACCGACCAGGACCGCGCCGAAACCCTGGCGCAGGCCCTGACCCAGGTCGCCGACGCCCTGCGGGACATGGCCAGTGACCTGATCGGCGACCACAACGTCTCCACCGCGGTCACCGATCTGATCGCCGACCTGGCCGACGCCGCGGCCCGCATGAAACAGCAGGCCGAACGCGCCGCCGAGCAGTGCAGCCTCGCCAAGGAAGCCGCCACGCTCGCCGCCGTCATGGTCGCCCGCGTCTACGGCCAGGACATGGCAGCCAAGGAAGACGCGGGCCTCAAGCACACCTCGGCCGCCGCCCACCACGACTGAGCACCCCGGAGGAAAGACGCTGATGAGCAGCGATCTCGAACCCCGCCCGGCAGCGGCGGCGCCCGCACCGTCAGACGACGACAACCGCTACAAGGCCGTCCAGGCCAAGCTCCTGCGCCTGGGCAAGACGATGGACGACGCCACCCTCGAACTGGAGGGGCTGTACCGCAGCATGAAGGCCAACTCCACACGCACCGAGGACGTCGCCCGCGACATCGCCAACGCCGACCTGGACGTGAAGTTCGTCGAACTCACCAACAACGTGGCCGTCGCCCTGGGCGGCGCCGCCGTCCAGGTCCGCCGGCTCGCCGACACCGCGCAGGAGACCGTCGACCTCACCGGTCAGGCCCGCCAGACCCATTCCCGGCTCTACGGCGCGCTGGACGACATCCGATCCAACCGGCGCGAGAAGACCCCCCGCCCGGGGTTCTTCGACTGACCCACTCCCCCACTCCCCTCGCCACGGGCGGCCCCGCACCTCGCGGGGCCGCCCGTGCCTATTCCCCCTGAAGGAGACAGCCGGTGACCACGCCGCCCAGCGTCGCGCTCGAACGCCTCGCCTACAGCCTCGCCGCGCCCATGCTGGCCGTGGCGCCGAACCTCTACCCCGACAGCCCCGTCAACCAGGTCGTGCAGCTCGCCGGAGCGGCCGGGCTCGGCGGCTGGTTCCTCGCCTACAAGAGCGATGAGCCCGGCGCCGGGCGCAAGATCTTGCGTTGGTCCCCGCTGGTCCTGGCCGCCGCCGTCGACGTCGCCGCCAAGCACACCACCGGCTTCGGCCCCTACTGGCTCGACGGACTCCTCGCCGCCGGATGGGCGGCGGCCGGATACCTGGTGATGCCGTTCTCCCGGCACACCCGCCGCCGCCACCGGCCCGCCACCGGCATCCCGGTCCCGCAGCCGGCGCCCGCCGCTCCCGAGCCGTCCCCGGCGCAGCCCGACGACGGAGCCGACCTCCTCACCCGCGACGCGCGGGTGCTGTGGGAGCAGGCCGGGATGCCCGGCCGCACCCACATCGTCACCGTCACCCGGCACACCGGCATGCAGCACGACATGACGGTCCTGCTGCGCGCCTCGGAAGCCGGGCGGCCCATCACCGGCCTGTCGGAGGCCGCCGTCGCCGCCGCGTTCGGCGTGCACTCCACCGACGTGTTCCTCTCGGAGGTCGCCGTTCAGCCCGGACGCCAGGGCGGACCGGGCTGGCTGGAGGCCCGCATCGTCCCCGACACCAACGCCCGGCGCCGCCAGGCCCCCACCGATCGGGAACGCTGGGCGGACAAGGTCGGCTCGGCCAAGGGCGGCGCGCCCGGCTCCGACCTGGTCCACAAGTCCCGCGACGACGTCCGCGGCGTCACCTTCTACCGGGCCAAGATGTCCGACTCCACCGACACCCCGCGCGTCGACCTCGCCAAGGTCTGCCGCGGACTGAGCCTGCCGGAGGACGACTCCCGCGCGTTCGTCCTCATCGACGGCACGGAGTTCCTCATCAGCGTGTTCGACGAGCCGCCGCTGTCGCAGATCTTCCCCGCGACCCGCGAGCTGCTCACCCCCGACGCCAAGGGCATGTTCGTGTGCGGCTACACCATCACCGGCCAGCCGGTGCGGAACATGGTGTACCAGCACGACAAGAACGCCGCGTCCCACGGCCTGACGCTCGGGGTGTCCCGCTCCGGCAAGACGCAGTACTTCGCGATCAACATGGCCGCCCAGTCCCTCGACGGCCAGGTGGTGTGGCTGTCCACCGTCCGCAAGGACGAGAAGACCACCATGCTCGGCAAGTACATCGACCGGCAGGGATCGAACGCGCTGTGGATGGCCCGCTCCCTGCGGGCCGCGAAAGCACTGTGCGAGATCCGCGCGGAGATGCCCTGGTCGCACGACGGCCAGCCGCACGACTACAAGCCGGGCGACACCCGCTGCCCCTACCGGCAGCTCAACCTGTACGCCGACGAGTTCATGACCGCCGCGGCGGACCCGGACTTCGGCGAGTTCATCCAGGCCGACGGCGACGACCTCACCGTCACCAGCCTGAAGTACGGCATCGGCTTCAACCCGGCCGGACAGTCGCCGTTCGCGCACGAGGGCTTCAGCACCAAGATGAAGGACAACCTGCGCCAGAACAGCCGCGCAGTCATCTTCAACATGGGTTCGCCCGGCGCCACCCGCAAGGCGGCGGAGGGAACCATGGAGAACGCCTACGACGTGCCGACCATCCCGGCCCGCTACTCCCGCAACGAGGGCTCCGCGATCGAACGGGCCATCAAGGGGGAGGCCGACCCCGAGACCGGCGTCAGCACGGGCGGTGTCGCCGTCATCGTCCTCGACAACGGCCGCGCCGTCCTGATGCGGTCGCTGCTCGCGGACTTCGACACCGACCTCGCGGACCTCTTCCCCGATCAGGTCAACCGGCTCACCGACTACGAGATCGCGGAGCTGACCAAGCGCGGGCTGTGGTTCGACTGGAACGAGCCGGTGAGGCCCGGCGAGTTCTGGCCCGAACCCGACGACGACGGCGACGGCGACGGCCGCTCCCGCCGACGCGGAAGCGGCAAGGGCGGCGGCTCCAAGGGCAGCAGCCGCCGCCCCCAGCAGGTCACCTCGCCCCGTGAGGCGCTGGAGGCCATCAAGGGCCTCGCCGACGCCTGATCACACCCACTCCCCCGGGGCCGGACCGCCCACACGCGGCCGGCCCCGACCCACCCGTTGTGAAGGAGCACCACCGCCGTGGTTCTGTCCGTCTCCGCCGCCGTCCTGCTCGGCATCATCGTCGTCGTCCTGGTCAGGGGCGGCTACGTCCGCATCGGCTCCGCGCTCGTGTGCGCCCTGTTCGGCTTCACCCTCGCCGCGACAGGCCTGGCCCCCACCATCAGCAGCGGCCTCGCCGCGCTCGCCGGACTGATCTCCAGCATCTGACCTACGACTCGGTCCACGGCGGGTCAGGCGTGTAGTTGAGCCCCTCGCAGAAACGGCAGTCCCACTCCGAGGGGATCTCCCACTTGTCGACCCAGACGCCGACCTGCTTGCCGACGAAGTAGTTGTCCCCGCCGCACCATCCGCAATCGAAGACGAACTCCACTGATCCCCCTCCTTCGCGCCCGCGCCTGAAATCGAGGATGCCCGGCGCGCAGGTGCGGTGACTACCCACCTCCCGGCCCCAACTCACCTGCTGTGCGGGCGCCGCCGATGACTCATGTCGGCGGCGCCCGCCGCTGTCCTGCCCCGTTCCCGCAGCCATCGGAGAGCGCCCGTGCCCACCACATCCGCCGCGGCCCCGCACGCGTCTGCGCCCGCCGACCAGCCGTCGGCGGACACGGGCGCGGCGCTGAGCCTGGACGCCCGGCTCGCCGCGACCGAGGCCGCCATGACGGTCCGGCTCGAAGAGGCCGCCGTCGCCCACGAGGTCCGCACCGCGCACCTCAGCAGCGATCCCGTTGACCTCGCCGACGTCATCACCGTCCCCGCAGCCCTGCCCCGCCTGCCCGCCCTCGCCCCTCACCCCTACGCCACCCCGGCCGCCGACGTCCTGGCCCGCGCACAACACCGCATGGAATCCCGCGGCTGGTGCGCGGGCGCCCTCACCGACGACAGCGGAGCCGCCTGCATGATGGGCGCCATCCGCGCGGAGGCCGGCGGCGACCGCGGCCTGGAGGCCGACGCGCTCGCCCTGCTCCGCGACGTCCTCGGCCGGCGCTTCGCCGTCGACCCCGACGACGTCAGCGTCCCCGACGTCAACGACCGCCAGCGCGACGGACGCCTCCCGGCACGGATGCTCGGAGAAGCCGCCGGCCTCGCCGACGCACGCGGCCTGTAAGCCCCGCCTGCCGCACCTGCCGGGCGGGCGCCGGTTTCCCCCGCCTCCAGGACCACCTGCCCCGGCCGCTCCGCCGGGCTCTCGCCCCCCCCGCACCCGCCGGGCGGGCGAGAGCCCGGCAGTACGACCGGCACACACGCCACCCTTCGAAGACAAGGACTCCCATGGCCAGCACCCCGACCCCGATGCGCGGAACGTTCATCCCCGACCCGCCGCCGCCCAGGAGGCTGTCGACCCCGGCCCGCATAGCCGTGCTCGCCGGGCTCCTGCTCGCCGTCATCCTCGGCTCCCGGGGCCACACCGACGGCCAGCCCACGCCCGCCCCCAGCCCGCAGAACACGACCGCCCCCGCCGCGGCCGACACCGCCAACCGGCCGTGAGGGGCGACCCGATGCTGTGGCCGCGGATGAGCAGGAGCGAACGGCAGCGCTGGCGATCCGCCCGCACGGTCGCCGACCTCGGCGAGCTGATGGCGCTCTGGCTGGAGGGCGAACTGGGATCCTGGCCCGGCTACATGCCCGGCTGCGGGCCCGACGATGAGACCACGCACCTGGTGCCCACACTCGCCGCCCTGTGCCGGGCCGGATACGTCACCACCCAGTCGCAGCCCGGATGCATCGGCACCAGCACGGACGGCCTGTGGTGGGAACAGCGGGCCGCCCTCGAGCTGGTGGTCACCGACCCGAAACTGTTCCACCGCCTGATCGACACCGCGGACGCCGCCGGCCTGTCCGTCCGGATCAACGACTACCGCCCCGGTGGCGGAGTCCAGGACCAGCCCGTCGTCGTCACCACGTGCGACAGCGAGCCAGTCACCTCGTTCGGCGGCCGAATCAGCCGCGCCCACATGGCCATTCAGTGGCCCGGACTGCACCCCGACCTCTACCGCGAGGTCAGCACCGGCATGTACGTCTCGATCATCGCCCCCGAGTACGGGAAGCCGGGCGAGCAGATGTGGGTCGTACTCGACTTCCTCACCGGCCACCGCCGCCACGACCCGGCCGACCCGTGGGCGAGCAGCACCCCGTCCGGCCCCGCCTACAGCTGACGTCCACCGGCCCCTCACCCCGCGCCCGCCGACGAACCGCCGGCGGGCGCGGTGCTTGCTGTCCACCGACAACTGGAGGAACCGCCCGTGCTCATCCCCAGACCGCGCCGCCGCATCGGCCGGCCCCGCCCGCACCGGCCCGGCCTGCGCTACCCGCACCGCCCCCGCCGACTGCCCGGCGCCTGGAGGCCGTGATGGACCGCCCCGACGAAGCCGACACGGGCCTGGTCGACGTCGACCCCTACGACCCCGGCGACGGCTCCTTACCGGTCCTACGATGGCGGCAGGCCGGATACGACAACCTCGCCACCCGCCGCCAGCTGCGCCAGATGGGCCTGCGTCCCGGCGGCCAGCAGCCCGTCTTGCGGATCGAATGCCGCAGGGGCCGCCGCTTCGCGTGGCTGTACCGGATCGACCTGGCGAAGCCGAAGCGCCCGATGACCCTCGCGAAGGAAGCCGCGCTCGACAAGGCGATGGCCGCACGCCAGACATGCCCCGGCCCGTGCGGCCGACGCTACGCCCACTGCCTCCCGCTGAAGACCTTGGGGTCCTGCCTGGAGTGCTTCGACGACACGCCCGCCGACCCCACCACCTACATCGCTCCCCCGGCCAAGCACCTGCTGGCCGCCTGACAAATGCTCTGCGCCAGTACCGCTGAAGACCTTGGGGTCCTGCCTTCTCCGAACTACCAGGGGTGTCCCGTACTTGGGCGGTAAACCGCCCAGCCGAGCTAGAACGGCCGATGCTACGACCGCTCGGTCGCCTCCGGCAGGTTGTGCCATGCATGTCCGCAGGCGCCTTTGCAGTACCTCTCGCGGCGGCGAGTGTCCGCAACGGCGAACACGGAAACGAGGACGCGGAACGCCTTGACGTGTTCGGCGGAGGGCAGGCTCGCGAACCCGTAGCGGGGCGGGTCCATGCAGATCATGACCGACGGGTTAGCCGTGGACTTCACACCAGACCGCGCCACCCCGCACGGCCCGTCCGCAGCCGTAACGTGCGCCTGCATCGCATAGCCGGCGACTTCCCGCAGAACCATCTGCTGGCCTGCAGGGGCGAGGTCAGAGAACCACCTCACACCAGCATCCAACGTGCGGAGCCCTTGGGCGATCTCGTTGACGACCCGCTCGGTCTCGCGCCGCAAGGTCCGGCCGTCGTCGCTGCTCGGTTCAGCCATCGCTGGATGATTTCACGACGCTGATTCATGGCGAGCGCCGCCTGTTGGTGAATACCCGAACGTGCCCGGTCAGACCACAGCATTCGTCCGCGCCCCCGACGCCGTACAGGACCCGCTGCACATCACCGTCGGCTGCGCGGGCGGTCTCTAGCCACAAGCAGCTGTTGCTGAGATTCCAGTGACTGTGAGTGGCTGCATGTTCACTCGTTGATGATCGATGAACTTGAGGTGGACGCCGGGCCGTTGGCGCGGTGGCAGGTGCATTGGTGCGACCCGCGGCGGGAGGTGTCGTGGTACGCGGCCGATCCGGTGCTGGCGGGCCTGCCGACGCTGGCGGAGTGGGCGCACATGCACGGTACACAGCCGGGGCAGCCGGTGCTGCTGCGGGCCGATGGATGGTCAGTGCCGGAGGTCAACAGGTTTTCGGGGCTCAGCTGCTGAGGTCAACCACGCCCCACGCGGTGAACGGCTCGGCCTGGACGTAGATCCTGCTTCCTCGGCTGACGGCGCGGCGGCGGCCGGGCAGGTGGCCGTCGGACAGGGTGAGTAGGCCGACATCAGTCGGCTCGACGGATGCTTCGGTGAGCTCTCCGCGGGTGAGCCGGTCCACCTCTTCGCCGTAGCCGCCGTAGAAGGCGACCTGCTCGCCGTGGATGGCCACTGCCTTGGCGCCCCGTACCTGGTTCGGCCACACCCTCACGGGCCGGTCGGGGCGTATCTCGACGAGCGGGAAGTCGGTGTACGTGCACGCCCAGGCGGTGGTGCCCGACACGTTCAGGGCGTAGCAGTCGAAGAGGCCAGGGATGCTTGCGCCGTCGGACGCCCAGTAGATGTGGCCTGTGGGGCTCCAGCGGCGGATTCCGGCCGGGTTTTCGTCGAAGTGCCCGACCCAGATGTGGCCGGCCTCGTCCACGAGCATGTGCTCGATGGCGTCCCCGACGGAGAAGGAGGAGGCCTCGCGGCCGAGCGCGTCGAAGACCTGGACCTGGTCCGCGTCCTCGTACCGGCGGGCGCGGGATGCTGCGACGACGAACCCGCCGTCAGGCAGGCGATCCAGGCGCGGCCAGCGGGCCCGCACGGCGCTCAGCTCGGTGAGTTCGACGTCGCCGCCCGGATGGACGGAGACGACCAGCGCGTCGAAGGGCAGGGCATCGCCGCCGGGCTGCGGAGCGCGGTCGGCAAGCAGCCAGTGGGCGGTGCCGAAGACGTCGACGGTGCTGGTCAGGACGTGGTGGGCGTGGTGCGCTCGGGGCAGGTGGGCGTAGGGAACGAGGGCAGTCTTCTGCACGGGCGGGCTCTCCTGGGTGGGCAGTCACGGCGTTCGGGCGCTGCAGTGAGCGGCGGCGGTGCGCGAGCGGTGGAGAGCGAAGAGGGCCGCCTAGAAGGCATGGCCCTTTCTGGTGGTCATGAGGTGATCATCGTCGATGTGTGGCCCCCGTGCCAAACCCTTTCGGTCCAGCGCTCACGCCGTCTGTGACCCCACCCGCTCAGCCTCGACGAGGGCCAACCCGCCCGCCAACTCGAATACCCAGCGCGACAAGTCCAGCGCTCATTGAACAGATGCAGTGCACGGTCGCACATCCCTAAACCGGCTTGGCGTGGGGAGCTACAGACGACCCGTGAACGATTGATCTTCGGCAACAACTCGGAATAGGCGAGAGAACGGGAGGCCGCCATCGTGCCGGTGTCACGGCCTTTTACTGGCCCGGCGCCTGCGCCGCCGCGGCCACCAGGTCGCCCTCCACCACCGCGACCTGCACCTCCCCATCGTCGAACGTGCCGAAGCCTGACGGCTCCCCGTGCCGCCCCAGCCCGCACACGCGGGCGGGGGCGGTGCGGAGGACCGGACAGCCCGGTCGCTCCGGAAGCCTCAAGGAGCTGCACATGACCGACACCGTCATCCCGCCCGCCGTCGGCGCGGACTCGCCGCTCGCCCACCTCTTCGACATGGTCCGGGAGATGAGCGTGCAGGGCGAGGAAGAACAGCGAGAGGACGCCGAAACGGCGGCCCTCGATCACATCTGGTGCGTCTATCCCGACACCCTCGGCCGGTTCGTGCACGAAGAGGACTGGACCGGCAAGGCCACCGTGGCCGGAGCCGGCCTGGAGCCGTGCGCCGTCGCCTACCTGGACGGCGGCCTGTGGTTGCACCACTGCGGCAGCGGCGGCCACGAGTACCGGGTCCTCACCCTCATCGCGCCCTGCACCTGCGGCAACGGCTACATCGACACCGTCGTGGGCGGCGAGACAGACCTGCTGCAGCTCCTCGCCGAACTCCAGCCCACGGGCGGCCGGTTCCCCCACAGCGACCGCGCCGACTGCGGCAGCCAGAAGCGCCTGCGCGCCTGGCACGAGACCCCGCCCCAGTACTGACACCACCCACCCGACCCAAGGAGCACCCCACGATGCTGCCCGCCTTACGGACCCTGCTGGAGAAGGCCGGCGCCCGCTTCGGCTGGTACCACGGCTGCGACCAGGACGGCGACGTCTGGCGCCGCGTGTACCGGGGCGACGAGATCGACACCGTCCTCGCCGAACAGGACACCGACGCCGACCAGCAGGCCCCCGACCACGCCGCGCTCGCGGTCCTCACCAACCTCACCCCGGGGCATGTGCAGCCCGGCGTCCTGGACGTGCGCGACCGCGTCCTGGACGACGTCCTCTACCTCGCGGGCGTGCTCGCCGCGGCCCGCACCCGCCGCCTGCCGGGCGACCTGATCACCAGCCTGGAGGCTGCGGTTGCCCACGGCCGCAAGCTGTCCGGGCTGCTCGCCGACACCGCCCGCGCCACCACGACCGCGTCCTCGCCGTCGTGATCCCCGCTCCGGCCGCACACCGGCCGGACCGCATGAAACAGGCCCTGCCCCGGCCGTCCAGGGCCGGGGCAAGGCCCGCACAACCGGGCGGCGGCGCATCGGCAAAAAGGGGCTGCCGCCCGCTCCCTCACCAGTCAAAGATCAGGAGACCTCCAGCATGCCGCATCGCCCTGCGCTCTTCACCGACCTCACCGACGCGAATCTGGACGCGGCCTGTACAACGGTCGCGGCCGAGATCGCCCGCACCGACGGCAAAGCGTCCCTCCTACTCGCGTTCGACGGGGCGCTGCTCGCCGGGCTCGCGACCGCCGCCGACCAGCCGCTGCCCACCGCGTCCAAGATCTTGGGAGGGGCGGCCGTGCTCGCCCTGGCCGTCGCCGCCGTCCTGCTGCTCCTGGTCGTCCGGCCCCGCCTCGGCGGCAGCGGCAGCGACCGGGCGTCGTTCCCGTACTGGGCACGGCTCGACGACGACACGATCCGGGCCAGCATGACCGGCGACACCCGGCCCGCCCGCATCCGCGTCCTGTCCCGCATCGCCATGAAGAAGTTCAGCCGGTTGCGCGCGGCCGTCGACACGATCCTGGCCGCACTCGCCCTGCTCACGCTCGCCGCCGCGGGCCTCGCGCTGTGACGACTGCGATCCACCGCACCCGGCTCGACCGGGTTCGCGCCCTGGTCGGGATCGCCCAGCTCGCCCTCCAGCAGATCGAGGACGACCTGACCGCCGACGACATCGACGGCCCTGGCCTCGCCGCGATCCTGCGCGAGCTCCAGGAGGACACCGACACCCTCCGCGGCCTCTTCCCCACACTCGCACACCTGGTCACCGCTGCCGCCCGCCGAGCGGAGCAGATCGAGCCCGACCGCGATGGCGACGCCTCCTGCCCCTTGCACGAGGCCGCGTCCCTGCTCACCGACACCGCCGGACAGCGCCTGATCTGGGCTGCCAACTCCCTCCACCCGCAAGGAGATACCGAATGATCGACATGACCGCCGACCTGCCCGAGAACGCGTTGATCGTGCTGATCGGCGCCTCTGGTGCCGGCAAGAGCACCCTCGCCTCCAGCTGGCCCGCTTCCCAGGTCCTCTCGCTCGACACCCTGCGCGGCGTGGTCAGTGACGACCCCGGCGACCAGGAAGCGACGAGCGACGCCGTCGACATCTTCAAGCGCATCCTGGTCCGCCGGATGGCGCGCGGCCTGACCACGGTCATCGACGCCACCAATCTGGAGATGAGTATCCGTGTCGAGCTCGTGGTCGCCGCGCGCCGGCACGGCATGCCCGCCGTCGCGGTGATCGTCTCGGCACCGCTGAGTGTGTGCCTCGCCCGGCAGAACCCGCGCCCGGGCAGCCGCCGTGTGCCCGATGCCACCGTCCGCGCCCAGCACCAGGCCGTCCCCTACGCCGGCGAGGACCTGACCGCGGAGGGATTCACGCACGTTGTCCTCGCCTCGGAGCTGCCCCGGCTGGGCGCCCGCCTCCACCAGCTCACCGAGGCCCGCGCGGACATCGACCACGACCTGGTACTGCCGCACCACTACTTCGGCCCCGAGATCCTGCCCCTGTGGCGCTGGCTGGACCGCTCCGACATCGCGGGCATCGACCGCGTCGCGGAGATCCGCCTCGGATCACAGCACCTCACCCTCGCACTTGCCGAGGACGTCGGCCTCGAGGGCTACAGCGCCTTCGACGTCCTGGTCGGCTGCCCTGTCGACGCGGAATGCACCGCCCGGGCATGGGCGCCCGCCCACTCCGCGGCCGACCTGTACCAGGCGCTGCTCGGCATCCCCGACCGGTACGCGACCTGCACCGTGCACGGCAGCACCGACACCCCGGTCGCCTTCGCGGTGAGCTGAGCCGGACCTCCTGGACGGAAAGCGGCACACAGCCGCCCGTGTGCTGAGCGCATTCTGTGCCGTCCCGGCCCCCGCAGTTGCGGGGGCCGGGGCGGTCGCAGTGGCACCTCAACCACGAGCAGCGAAAGGAGTTGGACGTCATGCCCCTGCCCTTCTTCGAGGTCGACGTCCCCATCACGAGCACAGACGGCCTGCGCGGCGTGCACGTCTTCACCGGGCACGCCGACAGCCACACGTCAGCCGTCCGGATCGCGCACGAGGTCTATGACGCGGCACGCGCCGCGCAGGAAGCCGGACTGGAGATCCCCCGCGTGCGGCCGGACGGCTGGGGAGCCCGCGGCTACCGGCCCGGCTGGGAGCCCGACTGGCTCTCCGCCACCGCCGGGCGCTGGAACAGCCCGCACAGCTGGCTCCGCGCCAGCGACTTCGACCTGTAGCTCCGCCCCGGGACAGCCGCACGTGCTTGGCGGCTTTGTCGGCTGTCCCGGGCCCAACCCAACCCGTACGAGACGAGAGGGAGATCCTCAGTATGGACTCCGTCCTGCGCGGACAGCCCCCGAACGGGCAGAGCGCACCCCAACTCGCCACCAGGCTCGCGCCGTTACCTGGCACGCGTCCGGCCGCCGGTGCTCTGCCCGAGGGTGACTGGATCCGCGGCATCACGATCCGCCAGCCCTGGGCGGCCTGCATCCTCGCCGGGAAATGCCCGGAGAACCGGCCCGTCCACTGGCTGTGGCGCGGCTGGGTTCTGCTCCACGCCGGAAAGGCGAAACCGGAGCCCGCCGTGCTGCGCGACCCGCTGGTCGCCACCGCGATCCGCGGCCGCGAACTGCACCGGGGCGCGGTCATCGGTGTCGCCCGTCTCACCGGCTGCCACCTGGACCGGGGCCCCGTGCAGTGCACCAGCCCCTGGGCCGAGCGCGGCGCGCACCACCTGGTCCTCGCCGACGTCCAGGAGCTCGCCCTGCCCGTGCCCGCCACGGGCGCGCTTCCGGCCTGGAAGCCGGCGCCGGACCTGCTGGCGCAGGTGTTCCAGCAGCTGCCCGCCTTCCAGCCGTGAGCACTCACCGCAAGAAGCAGCCGCCGTTCGAACCGGGCCTGATCCCGGCTCCCGGCGAACTCCTTGTCTGGCGCGACAGCCAGCACTTCGACCGGTGGCAGGACCTCCCCTGCGCGCTGTGCGACCGGCCCACACCCATGCGCTCCCACTCCGGCGAGCCCGTGCACAAGGTGTGCGCCGAGGACTGGATCACCGCCAACCCCGTCGAGGCCCGCCGCGGGCGGTTCGCCTCCGACCTCCTGCCGAAGCCCAAGGCCACGGGCGACGGCGACCACTTCTGACCTCCACCTGGAGGACTTCCATGAGCAGTACCCCGCACCACGACGTCGACCAGGCCCTCGCCTACCCCGAGCCGCCCGCGCACCCGAACTGGCGGCACGGCAGGGCGAGGCCCCGGCCACTCACTCCCGCTCAGCGGCGGCGCAACCGTGAGCTCCTGGCCCTCGCGCTGCGGAAGCCGAGGGCCGCATGACCGCCGACCTCGACTGGCAGCAGGCCCTCGCCGCTGAGACCCGACCGCTGCACCTCACCCCGCTGGAAGAGCTCGCCTCCGCGGCCCGCGTCGCTGCACGCTGTGCCGGCGACAAGCACGACCTGGCGGAGCTCCTGGACGCGATCGGCGCACCCGCCGACCCCACCACCCTCACCGCGCTACTCCCCCTCCTTCCCCACACCGCCACTTCCGGAGATTCCATGACCACCCAGGCCCCCAGCGCCAACGCCTACGCGGCGGCCGCCGTCGACATGCTCACCGGCGGCGACAGCCCCGAGCAGGTCCGCGACACCCTTGGACTGTCCGACGCCGAACTCGCCGAAGCCGTCCAGGCCGCCGCACCGCCCGCCCCCGACGCGGACACGGAGACCAGCGCCGACGCCCCGGAGACGGCTGCCGTCCCCGCCAACGGCGCGGACTCCCCGACGATCGAGGTGCCCGTCACCATGAAGGCCACGCCGGAGGCGGGAATCGGGACGCTCCTGGTCTGGGGCGAGCAGCACACCGCGAAGAGCGTGCAGGCCCTCGCCGCCAAGGCCCGCGCAGCCCTGGCCGAACTCGCCGTACGCCGCGACACCGAACAGGCCGTCACCGAAGCCGAAGGCCGCGTCAGTCGGCTAGAGCGCGAACTCGCCCGCGCCCGGCAGGAGTTGCGGCAGGTCAAGGCCAGTAAGCCCGTACCGGCTGTCCTCGCCGTCCCGGCCCCGAGCGGCAAGCTCAGCAAGGAGCAGCTGGCCGCGATCCGGACCTGGGCGCGGGCCAACGGCCACCAGGTCGCCGACGCCGGAGTGATCCGCAAGCAGGTGGTCGACGCCTACTACGCCACCCACCCCACCACCTTGGTGGGGGCGAGCTGATGGACATCAAGGCGCTGGACATCGACGGTTTCCTCTTCACCATCCCCTCCCCCGGCAACGACCCGGGCACGGCCCGGTTCGAGCTGGTCGTCTCCCTCACCGATGACCTTGAGGACGACGTGACCTGGTCCTGCACCACCAGCGACCCGAGGATCGCGCACGCCCTGCTCACCGACATCAACCCCGGTGACCTGCTGCACGTCTCGGGGTTCCTCACCGAGTTCGACGACCCGGATCGGCCCGACCGGCTCCTCGTCGAGGCCCTGGAGGTGCTGGCGCCCGCACCGGCGCGGGACCTGCCAGAGATGGTCCTGGACTGGCACGGCGACTACATCGTCGTGTTCGACGCTGGCATCGAGACCGTCCCCGTCTTCACCGCGGCCGGGCAGTGGGTCGGCACGGCGGAAAGCCCCGACACGATCGGCACGCTGATCGAGATCCACGAGCGCGTGAACGGCACGGGCGAATGACGGACACCACCACCGCACAGCGCACCGTCCTGGAACGGTTCCCCGCCGGAGCTCCCCGCGGCTCGTGGCCGGCGGAAGAGTTCGCCGCCAGCCAGCGCGACCAAGGCGTTGCCGCCCGCGTCGTGATGGACCTCAACAGCGACCAGTTCCTCGTGGTCACCAACGCCCTCTGACCCTCCCCACCCCCTACGAGCGCCGCGCCCACCTCACAGCCGGGCGCGGCGCTCTCCCGTCCGCACTAAGGAGACCCCGCCCATGCGCATCACCATCCGCGTCGAACCCCGTCACGCCGACAACAGCACCTGCGAGCACGCGGTCAAGCCGTCAGGGAAACCTCGCGACCCCGCCTCCGGATGCCCCGGCCGCACCCAGTTCGCCGTCGTCTGCTCCGAACACGGCGACATCGCCCAGCCCCACCACGTCAAGCAGCTCGCCGAACCCGCGGTCACCAAGCACCGCCAAGAGCACCGGGCCGCCCTCACAGCGCGCTGACCCCCGAGACCCGGGAAACCCCGCGCGGTCGGCTTCGATGACAGCAGCTAGGGTCCGTTTTCAAACGGATCTTGCCCAGAGCAGGAATGATGCGAGAGAGAACGCTGCTTCGTAGGAGGTGGCGGTCTTGTCGTATCTGGTGGTGATGCCCCGGAAGCCTTTGAGGCGGTTGAAGCAGCGCTCAACTACGTTGCGTCGGCGGTAGATCTGCCGGTCGAATGCCGGTGGACGTCCGCCGCGGCGACCGCGGTTGTGGCGGTGTTGCTGCTGGTCGGCCTTTTCCGGGATGGTGCAGGAGATGCCTCGTTTGCGCCGGTAGGCGCGGGAGCCTCGGGAGCTGTAGGCCTTGTCGGCGATGACCTGGTCGGGTCGGCAGCGGGGGCGGCCCGGGCCGGTGCGGGGGACGCGGATCCGTTCCAGGAGAGGGCGTGCGCAGATGCTGTCATGGCGTTGGCCGGGTGTCAGCAGGATGGCGAGCGGGCGCCCTTTGCCGCCGCAGGCAAGATGGATTTTGGTGGTCAGTTCGCCGCGGGATCGGCCGAGGGCGTGATCGTATGGTTCGTCCGGTCGGTGGGTCCCCCTTTTCGCCCGGTGGCAGCGGCGTGCTGGAGAGCGCGGACGATGGTGGAGT
Organism: Streptomyces sp. NPDC090106; assembly: GCF_044747265.1. Classification (NCBI taxonomy): domain Bacteria; kingdom Bacillati; phylum Actinomycetota; class Actinomycetes; order Kitasatosporales; family Streptomycetaceae; genus Streptomyces; species Streptomyces sp. NPDC090106. The sequence goes on from NZ_JBIVDS010000028.1 coordinate 38,361, forward strand.
CGATCTGGACGAGCCAGTCGATGTCGCCGGCCGCGTCCACGTGGGCCTGGATCTGCTGGAGTGCCCGGGTGAACACGCCGTCCAGGGCGTAGCGGCGGAAGCGGGTGTGGGCCGTCTGCCATGAGCTGTAACGTTCCGGCAGGTCACGCCAGGAGATCCCGGTCCGGATCTTGTAGACCATCCCGTTGACGACCTGCCGGTCCTCTACCCGCGGCTGGCCTGTCGCGGCCCGCGGTATGAGAGGCGCGAGTAACTCCCACTACTGATCGGTGAGTTCATGGCGACGCATCACCCCACCATGATCCACCAACCTGATGATCTTTGAAGACGGACCCTAGTGTGAAAAGACGGCCCGTCGACCGAATCGACGGGCCGAAAGCTGCAATTTCACTACCCAGCTGAATTTGAAACTTAGGTTATGCGTTGCCGTAATTCGACTTCAAGCATGAATAGTTAACGTCATTCTTCCTCAGGCAAAGCTTAATATAAACAACCCTCCCTTCCTGTACATTTGCAGAATTGGTATTGCAATTCCCTGAACCTCCCGCAAAGACGGATTTAATGAATGCGTCAGTGGAGTGGTCATACAAGCCGGCCCACGCACCGTATCCATCAGCGTCAGTGTCGCACGCGTTTAGTAGATCTCCGTACGATTCAAAGGTTGCAGTCGCAGCCAGATACCCAAGGTTCCATGTCATATCTATGTCCCCCTCTGCTGCGCTTGCCGATTGAGGGGAAAGGATCATAGCCGCGCACACGAAAGGCGCTACCGTCGCAAACTTCACCGAACGCAAAGTGATCCTCCTGGTATGGGGTATATAAAATTACCGCAGCTTCTGATTTGACCCAGATGCCGCCAGATCCTGCCGATCCTTACCTGTGCAGCAAATATCACCGAGAAAGAGTGACTGAATCACGTACGATAGTCACACTCTCAGATGGGGCAGCTATTTGAGATCCTATCCTGAGCATGACAATTGCCAACCTTCCTGCATCAACGGTGATGCACATCACTCTCGATGAGATAGCTGGCAGTGCGATTGAAGCTAGTGATGTTGAGCTTGATGCCCTTCATACTCTTGAGCGTTGTCGGGTACTCGCCCCGGGCAGTCTGAACAGGTTGGACATCGGTTTCCAGTTGCGAGCCGTTTCCAAGCGGGTGCCGCTGGCGTCGACCGCCTCGTCGAAGCGGCCCAGGTGGTGGAGGGCGTAGCCGATGCTGTCCCAGATCTCCGCCCGGTTGTTGTGGTTCTCCAGCCCTTCGCAGAGGGTCAGAGCCTCCTCGCAGTGCGCCAGGCCCTCCTCGTGACGGCCGAGTTGCGCGAGTTGCCAGCCGACCGAGTTGAGCGCGGAGGCCGTCGCGGCACGGTCACGCGGGGCGCTGCCGTTGCGGGCGGTCGCCACCCGCAGCAGTTCGAGGGCCTGCCTGGCGGCATCCAGCGCGGCGTCGAGGTCGCCGCAGTACGCCGCTGTCTCGCCGAGCCTGCGGTAGCCCTCGGCGCGTACGGCCTCGTTGCTGAGCGCGTTGAACAGGCCGACGGCCAGCTCCGCGTGTTCCCGGGCGGGCCCGAGATCACCCAGGCCGGTCAGGGCGGTGCTGAGGCCTCGGTGAGCGTAGGCGCGCGCGACCGGGTCGTCCAGCCGGAGCGCCGCGGTCATGGCGGACCGGTGGACGGCTTCCTTCTCCCGCCACAGCCCGCGGCTGTGTAGGTGGTTGGCCATGCTCCAGGCAAGTTGCCAGGCATAGGTGTCCAGGTGGTGACGGGCGGCTTCCTCGACGGCGCGTCTGCCCAAATACGGCAGCCTGTTCCCCACCGAGGTCCAGAGCGTCGCCACCACCAGCACCGACGCCCTGATCGACGCCATCAAGCACATCCAGCCGCTCATGGGCGAAGGCGACCCGATGCTCCTCGATGTCACCGACGGGCAGATCACCGTGCGCGCCGGAACCGACGACAAGGGTCGCAGCCGCGACCAGGTCCACGCCGACCTCGAAGGCGACCCGCTGACCCCCGCCTTCAACCCGGGGCTCCTGCTCAGGACTCTCCAGCAGATCGACGCGCCCTTCACCCAGTTCGGCTTCACCACCGCCACCAAGCCCGTTGTGCTGCACGCCCCCGAGCAGGCCGACATCTTCCGCGGCCTGGTCATGCCGATCCGCGTCACCCAGCCCAGCAACTGACCCACCCCCGCCCGCACCCTCGGGCGCCCCCATTCCTGCGGGTGCGGCTCCAGTGGCCCGGCGCACTCTCGCCGACAGGCTCGGACGCCCGCCGCACCGCGGCCGGCGCCCGGGCCTTCTTATTCCAGGAGGACTCGTGACGAACACCGAGCTCACCATTGGCAAGTCCAAGCCCGCGGACGCCACCCGATGACCGCCTCTGCGGCCACCGCCGACATTGTCGCCGAAGCCCTCGGTGCGGATCACCGCCAGGTGATGAGGCACGTAGTCAACGCGGTCGCCGATGCCCGCGGACTGAACAAGCCGTGGCCGGTGAACCTGACCGCAGATGCCGCGTCCAAGCTCACGAAACGGCTCGCCGACATACCCGACCTCGCCGCGTGGAGCGCCAGCGAACTCGGCACCCTGCGCGAGGAGTTACTCGCTTCCGGCGCGCGCAGCGCCTCCGGAAGCTGGTACACCCCGCCCCAGATCGCCCATCCCCTGACCCGGGCGGCCCTGAGCACCATCACCGACCTGCACCTGGACGACGACCCTGCCGACGTCCTCAACGTGTCGGTGCTGGATCCGGCATGCGGCAGCGGCGTGTTCCTCATCGCCGCCGCACGCATCCTCGCTACTGCCTACACGGCCCTGCTGTACGGCACCAACAACCCCGCCCCGCTCACCATTCAGGCAGTCATGGCCGACGTCATGCGCGCGTGCGTGTACGGCATCGACACCGACCCCGTCGCCGTCGACCTCGCCAAGTCGGCGTGCTGGCTGGAGACCGGTGGCTTCATGCCGATCGACTGGCTCGACAACAACATCATCGTCGGTGACGCGCTCACGGGAGACGTCCCCCCGGCCCTGGCCGGACGCCTCAACTCCCCCCGCCCGCTGGCGATCGTGGGCAACCCGCCCTACGAGGACAAGGCCAAAGGCGCCGCCCCCTGGATCGAGGCCCGCAGACCCAGCGCCAGGAAAACCCGGGCAGCAGACGAACTCTGGCGCCCCAGCCTGGACGAATTCCGGTACCCCGGGAACGGCCGCTTCGAATACGCGCTGTCCAACCTCTACGTCTACTTCTGGCGGTGGGCACTGTGGCGCTGCTTCGAAACCCGCCTGCACACCGGCGCCGTCGCCTTCCTCTCCCCTGCCGCCTGGCTTGCCGGAGACGCCTTCCTCGGCATGCGAGCCGAGATGCGCCGGGCCGCAGACCAAGGGCTGATCATCGACCTGACACCGGAGGGAATGCGCCCACCCGTACACACCCGCCTGTTCCCCGGGGTCGCGCAACCTCTGTGCGCGGCGCTGTTCTCACGGACCGACGGGCCCACCCCCAACCAGCCGGCCCAGGTGATGTGCGCGACCGTCTCCGGCAGCCGCGAGGACAAGCACCTGCAGTTCGATGCCCTCCTTCTCCCGAAAAAGCCCTGACCATCCCGCCCCGCTTACACCCAGAGGGCTCCACCGTCCTGCGGGGCGGCCGTCGACACCGCTCCGGCCGCCCCGCAGCACCACCAGCTCCCGCCATCCCAACACCGCGACGGAGAACCTCTTCATGACGGTCGACACCACCCAACTCACGCGCCTACGCACCCGGATGCTGGCCACCGCGTTCAGCAACGCCGACTTCTGGACCCAGCGCACGGCATTCCTCACCGACCAGGCGCTGGCCGCGCTGGCCCGCCGCGACCCCAGCGCAGCCGAAGACCTCGCCGCCCGGCTGACGGGCACGAAACCCCTGCACGACAGCCAGGTCCTGGCCGCGGCCGCCGACGCCGGGATCGACACCAGCAACTGGCCGGTACGCCGCGAGAAGGCCCGCGCCTACGCCAGCGAGGCCTACAGCCTGGGCTCGCCCACCGACCCGGCCGTCGACGCCCACCGCGTCTGGGCATCCCTCTACCACCACCACCCACAGCTGGCGCAAGCCCTGGCAACCTACCTCCGCGACCTGCCGCCCACCTGGCAGGAGGACCTCTTCACCCTCAGCCACGAAACCCGCAGCGCCCGCCTCGTCCCCGCCCCGCAGACCCTCCCGGAGGCCGCACCGTACGACCCGATGGACTGGGAAGACTGCCCGGCCTGCGTCGAAGCGGAGGATCAGTGCCGCTACCACCGCGGAGTGATCGCAGGCATGGACTACCAGCGCGACCTGATCACCACCGCCCTCACCGATGACACAGCCATCGACCAACTCCAGCAGCGCCAGAGCGAACTCGAGGCAAAGGCCGCCCACGCGAAGGCGGCGCAGCCGACAGCTGACGACGCCGGCGTCCCCGCCAACCGCTGAAGCCCCGGAGCGGCCGCACCCCAAGGCTGGCCGCCCCACCCCACCGCCACTCCCCTACGAAAGGACCGCTGTGCCCCGACAGACCGCCACCGCCACCGAAACCGATCGCCCCACGATCGTCGTGCTGTGCGGATCGACCCGCTTCTGGGACGAACTCACCGACGCCGCCCTGTACCAGACCGCGGCCGGCCGCATCGTCCTCTCCCCCGGCTGCAACCTCAAGCAGCCCCACCCCCTGTGGAACTCCCCCGACCAGGCCGACCGCCTCAAGCAGATGCTGGACACCCTGCACCTGCGGAAGATCGACCTCGCCGACGAGGTCCTGGTCGTCAACCCCGGCGGCTACATCGGCGACAGCACCGCCCGCGAGATCGACTACGCCCGCAGCCTCGGCAAGCCCATCCGCTACACCCACCCCGCAGACGACGGCGACAGCCATGGCTGACAGCACATCGATCGAGTGGACCGAGGCCACCTGGAACCCCACAACGGGCTGCGACCGGATCTCACCGGGATGCACCCACTGCTACGCGCTGAACCTGGCGAAGCGGCTGAAAGCCATGGGGCAGCCCAAGTACCAGCGCGACGGTGATCCCCGGACCAGCGGCCCCGGGTTCGCACTCACCATGCACGAGGACGCCCTGCTCGAGCCGCTGCGGTGGCGCCGGCCGCGCAAGGTGTTCGTGAACTCCATGAGCGACATCGGGCACGCCCGGGTCCCCGAAGCGTTCACGGCCAGGATCTTCGCGACGATGGCACTGGCGCAGCAGCACCAGTTCCAGGTGCTCACCAAGAGGCCACGACACCTGCGCCGCCTGCTGGAGTCGCAGAAGTTCGTGGACATGGTCTGGGCGGAGATGGAGCGGTTGTCCTCCGACGACACCGTTCCGCTGCCCCGGCTCGTGCGCTCAGGCGTGCGCCAGCGAGCCGCGCACTGGAACGCCCTGAGCCCGTGGCCACTGCCCAACGTCTGGATCGGCACGTCCATCGAATCCGACGAGTACTGCCGACGCGCTGTTGAGCTGCGGCGCACCCCGGCCGCCATCCGGTTCCTGTCCCTGGAGCCGATGCTAGGGCCGGTGCCATCCCTGGACCTGACAGCGATCGACTGGGTGATCGTCGGCGGCGAAAGCGGCCCGCAGCACCGGCCGTTGGACCTGGCGTGGGTGCGTGACATCCGGGACCTGTGTACCGATCGCCGGGTGGCCCTGTTCTTCAAACAGGTGGGCGGCCCCACCCCGAAAGCCGGCGGGCGCCTCCTGGACGGCCGCACCTGGAGCCAGTACCCGACCACAGCCGCAACCGAGGCGGCTGGAGCCTGACCTGCCGCCTCCACAGCCGAGCTTCCGTGGCCCGGCCAGCCGAGCCGGGCCACGCAGCACGACAGCCCCTATGTACCGGCACCTCCAGCGCCGAAGAGCGCTCCGGGACCTGGTCCGCAGCACTCCGACCGACAGCCCTCACCTCAGGAACTCACCCATGACCATCACCGACTCAAGCCCTTCAACCGCGGCCAACGCCCTGCTCGCCGCGCACCCCGACCTCTCCGCCGAGTCGATCGACGTCACCGATGTCCCCGGCCTCGGACTCACCGCCCTGATCCAAGTCGCCGGCCTGCCCGCCCTACAAGCCTGGGCACTCGCCCTGCACACCACTGCCCGCAGCACAGGCGCCAGCGCCTACGGCAACGACAACCCCCGCCAGGAGGACGGCCTACCCGACTGGATGTGGTGGCGGCTGACGTTCATCGACATCACAGTCGACCAGACACCCATCCGAATCTGGACCCTCGAAGCCACCGACCAGCCACGCACCTTGGCAGTCCTCCTGGCCTCCACCGCGCACACCCCCGCCGGCGCCACCACCTAACAGCCACCACCCCGGAGCGCCGCGACCGCCAGCAAGCGGGCGTGGCTCTCTCTCCTTACCCATGGCCAGTTCTTACGGCATCCGCACCTGGACGGCTGCGGATGCGAGTGGGGTGACACCTGGCGCATGCTGGGCATCACCCACTGCCCCCGGCGCTCTCCCCGGCACCGTCATGCGACACCCCGCTGCGGCACCCACCGCCGTCAGCATCCCCGACCCCGACACGGACGCGCCCGTGACCTGGGCGGCCTGACAGCCCCAAGGCCCGGCTCCCCCGCAATCAACTGCGAGGGAGCCGGGCCTTTTTGCGTTCCGGGGCCAACGAGGACCAGCGCCTGGCGAATTATCACGTCGTGATAGTTCGTGTGCCGTAGATGCCTCCAGGGGAGATCGCGGCCCCAGGCCGAATCATCACGGGAACAGTCGTGAGCCGCCCTGAACCGAGTGCGGAAGAGGATCCTGCCGACTGAGGCTGCGATAGGCGAAGTGCCGGATGAGAGACCAGCACACGACCTCGACGAGACACCGGACTGTCAGCCGACAGGTCCGATGCTCGTCACCTACGCCAACTATCACGGCGTGATAGTTGGCAGGAGCCCAGCCGGGTGAAACGGCATCAGACATAGTGAACCGGATGCCACAGACACATCATGAGTCAGTAAGGTGACGTCATGGCCTCTCCATACCCTGACGGAGACCGGGAAAAGGTGGCGTCCAAGCTTCCCCCGGCGCTCCAGCGAGAACTGAAGATCCGGTGTGCCGAACTCGTCCTGGACATCCAGGACGCTGTCGAAGCAGCCATCATCGCCTGGCGCTCCAGCACCGGCCCATTCCCTGACATCGACACAGCGGGCGCCAAGTCCTTCTCTCCGTGGCTTCCTCCCGGCCTGTACGACGACTTCAGGGAGACGTGCGGCAGCCGCGGCGTCTCCTACACCCAAGGTCTGGCGCAGAGCATCAGCGAGTGGCTCCGGGAACACCCGTCGCCCAAGGACGCTGCCCGCCCCACCGACCCCCAGCGGATCGTCGTCGCGAATCAGAAGGGCGGTGTCGGCAAGACTTCTGTGTCCCTCGGGCTCGGAGAGGCCTATGCCGAAGACCCTGAAGCCGGACACCAAGCGCTCTCCCAGTTCGTCGAGTCGCTCGCATACAGCGACCTGAAGCGGATGGGCAAGTCCAAGACCCAACTGCTGGACATGCTGGCGGAACTCACCGTCGGCGGCCGCCGTGTCCTGGTCGTCGACTACGACCCGCAAAGCCACCTCAGCGACCAGCTCGGCATCCCCCAGATCCGCCCGGGCGGCGAGAGCCTCGCCCGCCACATGGTCGGCGAATCAGACGGAGACCTGCGGGACCTCATCGTGACCATCGACGATCCCCGCTTCGAGCGCCGCCTGCACGTGCTGCCCGGCGCGTTCGACGGATTCGTCCTCGACTCCAAACTCGCTCTCACCGCCGCCCAGTCACGCGGATTCCAAAAGGAAATCGCCCTGGAGCGGGCCCTGCGCCCCATCGAGAGCGACTACGACGTCGTCATCATCGACTGCCCGCCCAGCCTGGGGCTGTCCATGGACGCCGGCCTCTACTACGCACGCCGACGCCGCAACGAGAGGCCTGGCCGCTCCGGCGTCCTGATTCCCGTGCAAGCCGAGGACTCGTCAGCGACCGCCTACAACATGCTCGTCGAGCAGATCGAGGACCTCCGCAAGGACCTCGTGCTGGACATCGACTACCTCGGTCTGGTCGTCAACCAGTACGACTCCCGGCGCGGCTACGTCGCCACCTCTTCCCTGGAACAGTGGGGCAGCCTCGCCGACCAGCAAGTCCTGGCGGTCCTGGACGACCTGAAGGAACAGCGTGAAGCGGTCCGCATGAAGCAGCCGCTCCTGTCGTACGCACCGGCCAGCAAGCAGGCCAACACCATGAGGCTGATCGCGATGGGGGCAGCGAAGTGAGCAAGGCCGACCGTCTCGGCAGCGGCAGCGCATTCGGTGCGGCATCAACTGCCCGCAGCTCTCGCCGCACAGTCATCGATGACACCATCGGCGGCGGCGACGCGTCCACAGCGGCAATCACCGACCTGCCCGTCACCCGGATCAGCGACAACCCCGACAACCCGCGCAACCACCTCCGCAGCCTGGACGAGACCACTGCCTCCGTGCGCGAAGTCGGCGTCATCCTCCCTATCGTCGTATCCACTATCGAGGCCTACCTGCGCGACCGGCCCCATCGGGCCGACGACCTGGACGACGGCACCCACTACGTCCTCATCGACGGCCACCGCCGCCTCGAAGCGGCCCGACGCGCCGGCCTCGCCACAATCCCGGTGAGAGTCGACGACGCCCGCGTCAGCACAGACGAGACTCTCCTCGAGGCCGCCTTCATTGCGAACTACCACCGCGATGACATGACACCGCTGGAGGAAGCCCATGCCCTTCAGCAGCTGGTCGACTACTACGGCTCCCAGACGAAGGCCGCCAAACGACTCGGAATCCCTCAGGCCACCATCTCCAGCAAACTGTCACTTCTGAAGCTCTCACCCGAACTTCAGAAGGACCTGATGACCGGCGCCCGAGCGGAGGAACACGTCCGCAACCTCGGCAAGCTGTCAGCCGATGAACAGAAGGAGAAGGCAGACGAGCGGGCAGAGACGGCCCGCCGCAAGGCCAAGCAGAAGCCACCGGCAGACCAACTATCACGCCGTGATAATCACGAAGCGGCACCGTCCACGGCCGAGCCGACGGACCAACTATCACGCCGTGATAATCACGAGGCAGCCGAGACCGAGCAGTCAGTCCCCGAACCACGCTCACACGACGACGCACCGACCGGAGCCGACCAAACCGCGGACGCTCCAGGACAACCGTCAAAGCTGCCGTACGACCAGCCGACCTTCATCGCCATGCACCTCGCACGCAAGATGGAAGAACCCCACTTCTTCGAGATGCTGCAGCTCCTGAACGGGATGGCGCACGAACGAAATCCTGAGGAGTTCAGGAAGATCTTGCAGTCGTTCAGCACAGATGCGTCAGCCACTCAAGCTGACTGACTTCCCGACAACACGCATACGGCCCTGCGCCCAGAGGAGCTGGAGCAGGGCCGCTGTCATGCTTCCAGCCGACCTCGAGACCCGCAGAGCTTTCGTTCAACCGGGCCCGGCTGAACGGAACTTGCCTCAGGCAACGCGTGCGAGCCGCTAGAAGACGTATGGCAACAACGAAGTCGGCAGACGACGAGACGGCCTTGGCAGAGGGAATGTGGCGCGCCACAGACCTGCTGCAGGCCTACCTCTCAGAGGACCCCGTCCGAGTCCTGGCCGGTCTGGAGGGCCTGAACGTTGAGCAGCTGACGCACACGCTCGGCTGGCAGATCGTGGACCACGACATCCTCTTCGAGGACCTGGGGGAGCCGTCGATGTCTGCCTCGCTCCTGGACCAGGTCGCGGCGCTGGCTCCGCTGGAGTGCGAGTTCATGATGACCACCGCGGTGCGCAGGGCCGTAGCCGCGGGCACCGGGCTGATCGCGGGAGGACTGGACGAGTTTCCCCTGGACGCCCAGATCCACGCGCTCACTGTGCTCGTGGCCGTCATGCTCCTGCGGGCTCACGGTCGCGACGAAGCCTTGAGATTTGTTGCCGCGTCCGCAGCCGACTTTGTTCGCCGCGGGCATCCGCGTCCCTATCCGGCGCCCTGAACCCGGACCCTGTGCACCGGGTAAGGACTTTGGGAGCGGTGGTGGTCCACCGTGACGTGAGCGCGCGTAGGGCCGGACGGGTATGGGCCTCACAGCAGTTGCCTGGTGGCCTCGCTAGTGCTGGCTGGTGTCGTCCGGGTCGTGATGTGAGGGCTGCCGGAGAGCGATGACATTTGCTTCCGGCTCGGGGTCGCCTCCCGTCTGACGGGCGCCCGAGAAGAAGGTTCGGCCGCTGCTCCCGTCTGGTGGGACGCCCCGCCGATCGGCCCTTCTTGCAGGTCAGAGTCGTGTGGCGTGGTCTGCATGACAGTGGATATCAGGGTGATCCGGGCCGGTCGGATGTACGGCTATTACCTGCGCGAGACCGTTGTCGGTGACGGCCGCCGCCCGGCCCGCACGCCGTTGCGCGCTGCCCAGAAGCGAGCCGGTGTCCCGGTGGGGCGATGGGTGGGCCGCGGTCTGGCCGTGCTCGGACTGGCACCCGGCGAGGAGGTCACCGAGGCGCAGTTGCGGAACCTGTTCGGCGAGCGGGGTCGGCACCCGGACGCGGACCAGATCGAGGCCGACCGGCTCGCCCAGGGCGATTCCCCGACGAAGGCGTTCAAGGCCGGTGCGCTCGGGCGCCGGGTGATGGTCACGGGGGTCGACTTCGTGTTCCGGCCGCAGCCGTCGATCTACCTTCTGTGGGCGTTGGGGGAGGAGGAGACCGGGCGGGTGATCGAGGCCGCGCACGAGCGGGCGATTGAGCGGGTGCTGGAGTGGATCGAGGACGAGGTGGCGGTGATCCGGTACGGCAAGGACGGCATCTACCGGGTGCGGCCGCCCGGCGGTCTGGTCGCCGCGCGCTTCCGCCACTACGAGGCACGGTCGGGGATGCCGCTGCTCCATGACCATGTGCTTCTGTCGGTGAAGGGGCAGCGCCTGGACGGGCAGTGGGGCTCGATCCACACCCTGGCCCTGCACGAGAACACCGTGGCGGCCTCCGCGCTCTACAACGAGGTCGTGGCCGCGGAGGTCTGCGGGGCGCTGGGGCTGGCGACCGAGCCGCGCACCGTCACCCCGGGGCGCCGGCCGGTGATGGAGATCGCCGGGGTGCCGCACGAGCTGATCCGCTGGACGTCCCGGCGCAGCGACCAGATTGCCGCCTGCCTGGCCGTGTTGGAGCACGAGTACGTCACCGCCGTCGATGACGACGGCGGGCCGCGGTTCCTGCCCGTGGTCTCCGAGCGGGCCCGCGCCAAGCTGAACGCCATGGCCGCCCGCAGGACCCGCCCGCCCAAGCAGTCGGCCCGGCCGCTCGCGCAGCTGCGCGCGTGGTGGAAGGCGAGCGCGATCCTCACCTCCGGGGTCGCCGCCGACATCATCACCTCCCTCCTCGAGCACGCCCGTGCCGCGGCCGCGGCGATCCGGGCCCGGGTTACTGCAGTGGTCGATGTCGCCCTGGCGGCCGTCGACGTCACCGCGACGGTGTTCGTGATGAACGGCGGCGGCTGCTTCCACCGCCGGCACCTGCTCGCCGAAGCCCGCCGCCACCTCGCCCTCGTCCTGCGCGGCCGGCGCCGCGACCCCGGACTGGACGACCGCATCGTGGCCGCCGCCATCTCCACCCACTGCCTGGACATCAGCGAGCCGAAGACCGTACGCGGCCTGGAGTCCGGCTACCGCCTCTACACCGTCCGGTGGGACCTGTCCTGCCTCCCCGCCCGGCGCTGCCCGCCCGCTTCCGCGTCGGGCCCGGACCGCCAACCTCCGGCCGATCCGGGCGAGCTGGCCGTGTCCCGGCCTCTCGGCCAGGACGCGGGGGAGTGGGGGATACCCCGCATCCCGCTGCAGTATGAGCGGGCCGTCCTGGCCGGTGCGGTGCTGCGGGAGAAGCTGCGCACCACCACCGTGCGGGGCCGGGCGTACGACGTCGTCGCCCACCAGCAGGCGGCGATGCCCGAGCAGTTGCTCGCCCGCCCGGCCGCCGATGCCGAGCACGACGACCAGGAACCGGGAGCCGGACACCAGGATGCGATCGCCATGACGGCGCTGCGGGCCCTGCGGGAGTCCCGCACGGACGTGGAAGCCCTCGACCTCACAGCCGACCGGCTGCGCCGCCTCCAGGACGCGTTCATCAAGGCGGCCGACGACTCCCGCGTCCGCACCAGCCGCCACACCGGCCAGCACGACGCCGACGCCGTGCGCCCGGAGCGCCAGGACGGCCAACAGGCGCACCGCCCGCAGGAGCCCGGACCGCACCGCGGCCGGGAGACCGGCCACTGAGCGGACCCGATGGAGCGCACCGACGATGTCCGGCTCCGCTTGAAGCCGAGTCCTTCGCCAGGCAGCGGTCCGGAGGTTGCGGTGGCGCTCCTGGTTCTCGCCACCGGGTTCCTGATCGCAGTCTTCCTCCACGCCCTGACCGTCTAGAGCTGTCTCGTCTGCTGGCCGATGTGTGGCGCGTCGGCAATCCTCCGCAGCAGGACGGAACCCCCGCGCCGCCCCACCGAAGCCGGTGGGGCGGCGCCCTGCTTTCAGTGGGCGAGGGTGACGTCGACCGGGGTGTTGGGGCAGTGGGCGAGCACGCTGGTGAGGGTGGTCTGTTCGGCTGGGTCGATGGCGAGGTTCCAGCGGGTTTTGATGGTGATCCAGTCGGTGGCGTAGGTGCACGTGTAGCCGGCGGACGGGGGCATCCAGGTGGCGGGGTCCTGGTCGGCTTTGCTGCGGTTGGATGCCGCAGAGACGGCGATCAGGGCGCGTGCGTCGTCCAGGTCGTTGGCGTACGCCTGCCGCTCAAGGGAGGTCCAGGCCGAGGCACCGGAGTCCCACGCTTCGGCGAGGGGGACCAGGTGGTCGATGTCGAGCCCACCCGCGGCGTCGAAGTAGCGGTCGTCGTAGGGGGAGTACCACCGGCCCCCGGTGAGCGCGCACCGGGCGCCTTGCTCCGGAGCGAGCAGCGCCTCGGCCTTGAGGACTTCGGCCCGGGTGGAGCAACCGTCCTTGTCGGCGTCGATCCAGTGCCGGAACCTGGCGCGCTCGTACCCGGTGCGGTCCTCCCGCGCGAGGGGCAGCGCGGCGAGCGCGTCTCGGACGGGCAGGACGACGTGGTCGCCGGGCCCGGCGGCGGCGTGCGCGGAGGCGGTGGGGGCGAGCAGGGCTGCGAGTGTGCAGGCGACGCCGGCCGCGGAGCGCCAGACGGTGGGGGAGGGCACGAGAGGGTGCTCGCTTTCGGAAGGTCGGCGAAGAAGGCTTCGTGATCTTCGTAGCGAGCTGGGCGTCCGCGGCGGGGGTGATCGGCTGTCATGTCACCTGCACGGGCGGTTAGTCAGATCGGCGAGGAGCCCTCACCGTCTGTGCCCACGCTCCTGGAGGTGAATTGGCCCTTTCTCGGATCTTGTGTGGCTGTCAGCCACGTTCGACCGGGCAGTGCGAGGGGTACGCGACAGAAGGCCCTTCCCGCACCGGAGTTGGAGTGAAGGCGGCGAGCGGGTGGGCGCCGGCGGCGCCCTTGTTCTTGGGGTGACGCAGGTGCACGGCATGCGCAGCTCGCTCTCGCCCGTCGTGCGGAGCCTGCGGCTGGCCGCTTCGATGCCGTGCCTCCAGTAGGGGGCCTCGAGGTCGATGACGCGCAGGCGGACGATCTGAGGGAGCGCGGCGGGTCTCGGTGCGGGGCGAAGCGCAGGACGCCGGCCGCGGCGGCGTCGACCGGGACGACGGCCTGCTCCTGGCCGTCGACATCCCCGTCGCCGTCCCGGCCGTCCCGGTCGGCAGCCGGGCGGGAAGCGCGCTGCGGAGCGGCCAGGGCCTCGATCGTCTCCGTGTCGTGGGCCCGCAGCGCATCCAGGGTCTTCGCGAGGGTGCCGTAGGCGGAGGTGAGGAGTGGGTCCGCGTCCTGGGAGAGGGAGACGACGGGGCGGGTGCGCAGGAGGCGGCCGCTCCGTCCGCACGGTGTCGATCATGCTGCCGGGCGGCCTGTGAACACCATCCAGGGCGGGGTCAGGTGGTGGGGTCCTGGTTGGCGATGAGGTCGAGGAGTTGGTCGGGGGTGAGGGTGGCGAGGTCGATGGTGCGGTCTTCGTGTACGAGGCGGACCGTGGTCTGCTGCGCGTTGAGTTGTCGGGCGTGTTCGATGAGTTCGCCGGCGCGGCGTCGTTTGAGGATCCGGTCGGTGATGTCCGCAACGGCGAGCATGGCTGAGGGGACGGACACGATCAGGGAGGCGACCGCGACGGGATCGACGCCCTTGTCGTCCCGGCCGCCGGCCGGCTCCGCCGGCGGTAGGGGCTCGGGAGGGTAGCCCCAGCTCCCGGTCAGCGTGGTGAGGCTCTTCTCGGCGGCTTCGATGCCCGCTCCGGCAAACTCGATGATCATCAATCCTCAGTCTCCTCGTCAGTGGCTTTCAACAGCTCATCGAGCTGTTCAACAAAGCTCGCGAGACTGATCTTGAGGGCAGCGGCTCGGCTCGCCTCAAAGACCTGTCGCGCCTGTCTGCGGTCGCCTGCAACCAAGAGAAGTTGCCCCAAGGCAGCCCCGACGACCGCGATGCCATCGGGCCGTTGTAGCTTCAGAAAGAGCTGAAACGAGGTGACCAGCCTCGGCGTCGCCGCGTCGAAGTCCTCGCGCCTCAAATCGAAGTGTGCAAGTTCCCAGTTGGTTGCCGCTATACCGTCCACGTCCCCGAGCCGCTCATTGACTTCCAAGCGCTTGAGCTGCAGTTCGAGTGCTTCGTCGGTGTCGCCGCGCTGCTGGAGGATGTCGGCGATTCTTCCCCAGGTGATGGCGGTGGAGCGGGTGTCGCCGATGCGTTGGTATGTGGGCAGGGCGACGTCGCGGTGGATGCGGAGTGCTTCGTCGGTGTCGCCGCGTTGGTGGTGGATGTCGGCGATTTTTCCCCAGGTGATGGCGGTGGAGCGGGTGTCGCCGATGCGTTGGTATGTGGGCAGGGCGACGTCGCGGTGGATGCGGAGTGCTTCGTCGGTGTCGCCGCGTTGGTGGTGGATGTCGGCGATTTTTCCCCAGGTGACTGCGATCGAGCGGGTGTCGCCGATGCGTTGGTATGTGGGCAGTTCGACTTCGCGGCGGATGCGGAGTGCTTCGTCGACGTCGCCGTGCTGCTGGAGGATGTCGGCGATTTGGCCCCAGGTGATGGCGGTGGAGCGGGTGTCGCCGATGCGTTGGTATGTGGGCAGTTCGACTTCGCGGCGGATGCGGAGTGCTTCGTCGGTGTCGCCGCGCTGCTGGAGGATGTCGGCGACTTTTCCCCAGGTGACTGCGATCGAGCGGATGTCGCCGATGCGTTGGTATGTGGGCAGTTCGACTTCGCGGTGGATGCGGAGTGCTTCGTCGGTGTCGCCGCGCCGCTGGAGGATGTCGGCGATTTTTCCCCAGGTGATGGCGGTGGAGCGGGTGTCGCCGATGCGTTGGTATGTGGGCAGGGTTACTTCGCGGTGGATGCGGAGTGCTTCGTCGGTGTCGCCGCGTTGGTGGTGGATGTCGGCGATTTTTCCCCAGGTGATGGCCGTCTCGCGTGTGTCGCCGATGCGTTGGTATGTGGGCAGGGCGACGTCGCGGCGGATGCGGAGTGCTTCGTCGGTGTCGCCGTGCTGCTGGAGGATGTCGGCGATTTGGCTCCAGGTGATGGCGGTGGAGCGGGTGTCGCCGATGCGTTGGTATGTGGGCAGTTCGACTTCGCGGCGGATGCGGAGTGCTTCGTCGGTGTCGCCGCGTTGGTGGTGGATGTCGGCGATTTTTCCCCAGGTGATGGCGGTGGAGCGGGTGTCGCCGATGCGTTGGTATGTGGGCAGGGCGACGTCGCGGTGGATGCGGAGTGCTTCGTCGGTGTCGCCGCGTTGGTGGTGGATGTCGGCGATTTGGCTCCAGGTGATGGCCGTCTCGCGGGTGTCGCCGATGCGTTGGTATGTGGGCAGTTCGACTTCGCGGTGGATGCGGAGTGCTTCGTCGAGGTTGCCCCGCTGCTGGTGGATGTCGGCGATTTTTCCCCAGGTGATGGCGGTGGAGCGGGTGTCGCCGGTGTTGGTGAACTGTTGGAGGGCTTGGTGGAGCAGGTTCTCGGCTTGGCCGAGATCGCCGCGGGTGATGAGGCGGTTGGCGTGGTCGTAGAGGAGTGCGGCGTGGTCGGCGGGGTCGGTGTGCTGGTCGCTGGTCCCGCTCTGCTGGATGGCGCGGTGGAGGAGGGTGTCGGCGTGGTTGCCGTCGCCGCTGGTGGCGGCCGCGGCGGCGACAACCCTCAGCAGGGTGAGGGGGACTGTGTGGTGGTGTTGGTCGAGGAGGGCGATCGCCTGCTGGCCGAGTGCAGCGGCGGTGGCGGCGGGTCCTTCCCGCAGGGCGTCCACGGCGGCGGTGGCGCAGTGGGCGGTGATGTCCGGGTGGTCGGCGGTCAGGGCGAGCCGGGTCAGCTGGAGGTCCATGTCCTGGCTGCGGTGGGGTTGGGGTGTGGGGCCGCCCCAGGCTGTATACAGCGCTTCGACGGCCAGGCCGGCGAGGGTGGTGTGTTCGCCGGGGGTGAGGGGGGTGAGGCGTCCGGCGGTGAGTGCGTTGACGGCCAGGGCCGGGGTGCGGGGGTGGTGTGGGTCGGGGAAGGTGTCGAGGAGGCCGAGGCCGCGCAGGCGGGCGGCTGATCCGCCGACGGCGTCGGCGAGGGTGTCGATGACGGGGTGGGGGACGGGGAGGGTGAACAGGGTGCAGGCCCGCAGCAGTGCCTGGTGGG
>NZ_JBIVDS010000029.1:0-51262 GCF_044747265.1 Streptomyces sp. NPDC090106
GCCGTCCAGCAGCGTGTTGTTGACGATGTCCAGGGCGGGCGTCGTCGTCAGGGCCTCGTCGAGGTCGGCCTCCAGGCCGTTCTTCTCGCCGTCGACGATCCGCCGCTTCAGGCGCTCCTCCAGCGGCAGCGCCGCCAGCTCCTCCGCCTTGCCCGCCTTCAACGACTTGGCCGTGGCCCCCTCGAACAGAGCCATCAGCTTCTGCAGCGGGTCATACCCCTCGGCACGCCGGTCGTAGACGAGATCCAGGGCGGTGGACACCTCCTCCTCGCTGAACCGGGCGATCGGCAGGATCTTCGAGGCATGCACGATCGCCGAATCCAGCCCCGCCTTCACACACTCGTCCAGGAACACCGAGTTGAGCAGAATACGGGCGGCCGGGTTCAGACCGAACGAGATGTTCGACAGACCCAAAGTCGTCTGGACATCCGGATGGAGACGCTTCAGCTCACGGATCGCCTCGATCGTCGCGACACCGTCACCCCGCGACTCCTCCTGACCCGTGCAGATCGTGAAGGTCAGGGTGTCGATGAGGATGTCCGACTCCAGGATCCCCCAGTTCCCCGTCAGATCGTCGATCAGCCGCTCGGCGATCTCGACCTTCTTCTCCACCGTCCGCGCCTGACCCTCCTCGTCGATCGTCAGCGCGATCAACGCGGCACCATGCTCCCGCGCCAGCCCGGTCACCTTCGCGAACCGCGACTCCGGCCCGTCACCGTCCTCGTAGTTCACCGAGTTGATGACCGCACGCCCACCCAGCTTCTCCAGCCCCGCCCGGATCACCTCCACCTCCGTGGAGTCCAGCACGACCGGGAGGGTGGAGGCGGTGGCGAAACGGCCCGCCAGCTCCTCCATGTCCGCGACACCGTCACGGCCCACGTAGTCCACACACAGGTCCAGCATGTGCGCACCCTCACGGATCTGGTCCCGCGCCAACTCCACGCAGTCGTCCCAGCGCGCCTCCAGCATCGCCTCACGGAACTTCTTCGACCCGTTCGCGTTCGTCCGCTCACCGATCGCCAGGTAAGAGGTGTCCTGACGGAACGGGACCGTCTGGTACAGGGAGGCGGCACCCGGCTCGGGGCGCGGGTGGCGCTCCGTGGGGGTCAGGTTCCGGACGCGTTCGACGACCTGGCGCAGATGCTCCGGGGTCGTGCCGCAGCAGCCGCCGACGAGGTTCAGGCCGTAGTCGCGGACGAAGTTCTCCTGCGCGTCGGCGAGTTCCGGGGCGCCGAGCGGGTAGTGGGCGCCGTCCTTGGTCAGGACGGGCAGACCGGCGTTAGGCATGCACGACAGGCGGATGCGGGAGTGGCGCGAGAGGTAGCGCAGGTGCTCGCTCATCTCCGCCGGTCCCGTGGCGCAGTTCAGGCCGATCATGTCGATGCCGAGCGGTTCTAGAGCCGTCAGCGCGGCGCCGATCTCGGAACCCAGCAGCATCGTGCCGGTGGTCTCGACCGTCACCGACACGATCAGGGGGACCTCATAGCCGGCGATGTCCATGGCGCGGCGGGCGGCCAGGACGGAGGCCTTGGTCTGGAGGAGGTCCTGGGTGGTCTCCACGAGGAGTGCGTCGGCGCCGCCGGCGAGGAGGCCCTCGGCGTTCTGCTGGTAGGCGTCGCGGATGGCCGTGAAGGTGGTGTGGCCGAGGGTGGGGAGCTTGGTGCCGGGGCCGATGGAGCCCAGGACCCAGCGCTGCCGGCCGTCACGGGCCGTGTACTCGTCGGCGGTCTCACGCGCCACGCGGGCGCCGGCCTCCGACAGTTCGTGGACGCGCTCGGGAATGTCGTACTCGCCCAGCGCGGTGAGGTTGGCGCCGAAGGTGTTCGTCTCGACACAGTCCACACCCGCGTCGAAGTACTCGGCGTGGACCGAGCGCACGATGTCGGGGCGCGTGATGTTGAGGATCTCGTTGCAGCCCTCAAGCTGCTCGAAGTCCTCCATCGTCGGGTCCTGTGCCTGGAGCATGGTGCCCATGGCACCGTCGGCGACCACCACCCGGGTGGTGAGTGCCTCGCGGAGAGCGGACGCTCGGGTCCGGCTGTCGGCGGAAGGGGTCGTTGGCGACGAGGCCATGAAAGGGGCTCCCTTGAGGTGCGACGGCTGTCGGCTTTGCGTCCTGCCAAGGGTGCCTCAGGGCTTCCCACAGCGGACGCACGCCGCCAGGGTAGCCGGGACCGACGGCGGATGGTCGGGGAGTCCACGGGCCGGACGTGGATGATGTGCAGGTCACTCACGGGATACGAGTGGTGTACGTACGACCGAGGGGTGACGTGAAGGTGACGTCGGACCGTTGGCGGTCGGTCGGTATGGACTAGTAGTGTTCGACATTGCCGAACGACGGCAGCGAAGTCGAAACGGTGGCGACACCGCCCGGAGCGGCGGCGACGGCACCGGAGCACAGGCAGCGACGCCGCGACAATCGGCTGTCGAAGGGGACGGAGGCAGGACGGCGATGGCACGGAACATCCAGTCGCTCGAACGGGCGGCCGCGATGCTGCGGCTGCTCGCGGGCGGCGAGCGGCGACTGGGCCTCTCGGACATCGCCTCGGCGCTCGGTCTCGCCAAGGGCACCGCGCACGGCATCCTGCGGACCCTCCAGCTGGAGGGGTTCGTGGAGCAGGACGAGGCTTCGGGGCGGTATCAGCTGGGCGCGGAGCTGCTGCGCCTGGGCACCACCTATCTGGACGTGCACGAGCTGCGGGCGCGCGCCCTGGTGTGGACGGACGATCTGGCCAGGTCGAGCGGGGAGAGCGTCTATCTGGGCGTGCTGCACCAGCAGGGCGTGCTGATCGTGCACCACGTCTTCCGGCCGGACGACAGCCGGCAGGTGCTGGAGATCGGGGCGATGCAGCCGCTGCACTCCACGGCGCTGGGCAAGGTCCTGTCGGCGTACGACCCGGTGGCGCACAGCGAGGCCGTGGAGTCGGACCGCAAGCCGTTCACCGATCGCACGGTGTTCGAGCTGGGGGCCTTCGAGAACGTCCTGGACATCACGCGCGCGCGGGGCTATGCGGCGGACGTCGAGGAGACGTGGGAGGGCGTGGCCTCGGTGGCGGCGCCGATCCATGACCGGCGGCGGATGCCGGTCGGCGCGGTCGGGATCACGGGTGCGGTGGAGCGGCTGGCGCGGGACGGCGAGCTGCGTCCCGAGGTGATCGCCGCGGTGCGGGACTGCGCCCGCGCGGTGTCTCGGGATCTGGGCGCCGGGCGCTTCTGAGGCGCGCGCTCCCCCGGGACCTGCGGGAGCCGTCGGAGAGAAGTAGGTAAGAGCGGGCCGGGACGTCGGTACGACGTTCCGGCCTTCGGCATACCCTTAAGCGGACATATCGGACCGGAGTCGTCCCGGGCCCCACCCGAGGATCGATAGCTCACAGCAATCAATAACGATCGCGTTTTCGATAACAGAACTCTTGACGCGCACGTAACCCCGGAGAAAGACTCCCGTCCATCGGTCGGCATTGTCGAACACCTACCGGCAATACGCGTTAGAGTGTGACAACGCCAGGGCCGCACCATCGCTCTCACCCCCGAGGGCAACGCGAACCACCGGTGGGACCCGGGGTTCGTCCCCTGGACGAAGGACAAAGGAGTCGCGGGTGTCCAGCTCCGACATCTTCATCGGCGAGACCATCGGTACCGCCATACTCATCCTGCTGGGCGGTGGCGTGTGCGCCGCCGTCACGCTGAAGGCCTCCAAGGCCCGTAACGCCGGTTGGCTCGCCATCACCTTCGGGTGGGGTTTCGCCGTTCTCACGGCCGTCTACACCTCCGCGCCGCTCTCCGGCGCCCACCTGAACCCGGCCGTGACCCTCGCGCTCGCGATCAAGAAGGACGGCATCCCCTGGAGCGACGTCCCGGTCTACTGGGGCGGTCAGCTGCTCGGCGCCATGATCGGCGCGGCGCTCGTCTGGATCGCGTACTACGGCCAGTTCCACGCGCACCTCACCGACAAGGAGATCGTCGGAGACCCCGCCACCAAGGCGAAGGCCGTCGAGGCCCGCGAGAAGGGTGCGGGCCCGGTGCTCGGCATCTTCTCCACCGGCCCCGAGATCCGCGTCCCCTGGCAGAACACCGCCACCGAGGTCATCGGCACGATGGTGCTGGTCCTGGCCGTCCTCACCCAGGGCCTGAACGGCGACGGCAAGGGGCTCGGCACCCTCGGCGCCCTGATCACCGCGCTCGTCGTGGTCTCGATCGGTCTGTCCCTCGGCGGCCCGACCGGTTACGCGATCAACCCGGCCCGTGACCTCGGTCCCCGTATCGTCCACTCCCTCCTGCCCCTGCCCAACAAGGGCGGTTCCGACTGGGGCTACGCCTGGATCCCCGTCGCCGGTCCGCTGATCGGCGCGGCCGTCGCCGCAGGCATCTACAACGTCGCTTTCGCGTAAGTACGCCGGTAGAAGCAGTCGTAGAGACGTAGACAGTCCCCATGACCAACGGAAACCCCCAGGAGCACACCGTGACCGACGCCCACACCGCCGGCCCCTTCATCGCCGCGATCGACCAGGGCACCACGTCCAGCCGCTGCATCGTCTTCGACCGGGACGGCCGGATCGTCTCCGTCGACCAGAAGGAGCACGAGCAGATCTTCCCGAAGCCGGGCTGGGTCGAGCACGACGCCAACGAGATCTGGACGAACGTCCAGGAAGTCGTCGCCGGAGCCATCCAGAAGGCCGGCATCACCCGCGACGACATCAAGGCCATCGGCATCACCAACCAGCGCGAGACCACGCTGCTCTGGGACAAGAACACCGGTGAGCCCGTCCACAACGCCATCGTCTGGCAGGACACCCGCACCGACGCCCTGTGCAAGGAGCTCGGCCGCAACGTCGGGCAGGACCGTTTCCGCCGCGAGACCGGCCTGCCGCTGGCCTCCTACTTCGCCGGTCCCAAGGCCCGCTGGCTGCTGGACAACGTCGAGGGCCTGCGCGAGCGCGCCGAGGCCGGCGACATCCTCTTCGGCACCATGGACACCTGGGTCATCTGGAACCTGACCGGCGGTGTCGACGGCGGCAAGCACTACACCGACGTCACCAACGCCTCCCGCACCATGCTGATGAACCTGCACACGCTGGAGTGGGACGAGAAGATCGCCGAGTCCATCGGCGTCCCGCTGTCGATGCTGCCGGAGATCCGTTCCTCCGCCGAGGTCTACGGCGAGGTCACCGGCGGCAGCCTGGGCGAGCTGCTCGGCGGCATCCCGGTCGCCTCGGCGCTCGGCGACCAGCAGGCGGCGCTGTTCGGCCAGACCTGTTTCGCCGAGGGCGAGGCCAAGTCGACCTACGGCACCGGCACGTTCATGCTGATGAACACCGGCGAGAAGATCATCAACTCCTACTCCGGTCTGCTCACCACCGTCGGCTACCGCATCGGCGACGACGCCCCGGTCTACGCCCTGGAGGGCTCGATCGCGGTCACCGGTTCGCTGGTGCAGTGGATGCGCGACCAGATGGGCCTGATCTCCACCGCCGCCGAGATCGAGACGCTCGCGCTCTCGGTCGAGGACAACGGCGGCGCGTACTTCGTGCCCGCGTTCTCCGGTCTGTTCGCCCCGTACTGGCGCTCCGACGCCCGTGGTGTGATCGCCGGTCTGACCCGGTACGTCACCAAGGCGCACCTCGCGCGTGCCGTCCTGGAGGCGACCGCCTGGCAGACCCGTGAGATCACCGACGCCATGACCAAGGACTCGGGCGTCGAGCTCGCGGCCCTCAAGGTCGACGGCGGCATGACCTCCAACAACCTGCTGATGCAGACCCTCTCGGACTTCCTGGACGCGCCCGTGGTGCGTCCGATGGTCGCCGAGACGACCTGCCTCGGTGCCGCCTACGCCGCCGGTCTCGCCGTCGGCTTCTGGACCAGCACCGACGACCTGCGCGCCAACTGGCGCCGGGCCGCCGAGTGGACCCCCCGCATGGACGCGGAGACCCGCGACCGTGAGTACAAGAGCTGGCTCAAGGCCGTCGAGCGGACCATGGGCTGGCTCGAGGACGACGAGAGCTGACGAGCACCCTCCAAGGCTCCGTCGGCTCTGATGAGGAGTAAGAACCCGAAATGACCAGTCAGTCCACCCTGCAGTCCGTGCCTGCCCTCGGTACGCGCCCGGCCTCCGGCTCCAACCCGAGCCGCGCCGAGACCCGGGAGCAGCTCGCCAAGGCGTCGTACGACCTTCTCGTGATCGGCGGCGGCATCCTGGGCATCTCCACCGCCTGGCACGCCGCGCAGTCCGGCCTCAGGGTGGCTCTGGTCGACGCCGGTGACTTCGCCGGCGCCACCTCCTCCGCCTCCTCCAAGCTGCTCCACGGCGGTCTGCGCTATCTGCAGACCGGCGCGGTGAAGCTGGTGGCGGAGAACCACTTCGAGCGCCGTGCGGTCTCCCGCCAGGTGGCTCCCCACCTGGCGAACCCGCTCACGTTCTACCTCCCCGTGTACAAGGGCGGGCCGCACGGCGCGGCGAAGCTCGGGGCGGGCGTCTTCGCCTACTCCGCGCTCTCCGCGTTCGGTGACGGCGTCGGCCACCTCCTGTCCCCCGCGAAGGCGGCGCAGGACGTGCCGGAGCTGCGCACCGACAACCTCAAGGCCGTCGCGGTGTACGGCGACGACCAGATGAACGACGCGCGCATGGCACTGATGACGGTCCGCGCGGCCGTCGAGGCGGGTGCCGTGGTGCTGAACCACGCCGAGGTCTCCGGTCTGCGCTTCACCAAGGGCCGGGTGACCGGTGCCGAGCTGCGCGACCGGCTCTCCGGTGACGAGTTCGGTGTCAGCGCCCGGCTGGTGCTGAACGCGACCGGGCCGTGGGTGGACCACCTGCGCCGGATGGAGGACCCGAACGCGGCGCCTTCGATCCGGCTGTCGAAGGGCGCGCATCTGGTCCTGAAGCGGACCGCGCCGTGGAAGGCCGCGCTCGCGACCCCCATCGACAAGTACCGGATCACCTTCGCGCTGCCGTGGGAGGACATGCTGCTCCTCGGCACGACCGACGAGGAGTTCGAGGGCGACCCGGCGGATGTCTCGGTCAACGAGAAGGACATAGCGCAGATCCTGGACGAGGCCGCGTTCTCCATCCGGGACCAGCAGCTCGACCGTGACCTGATCACCTACGCGTTCGCGGGGCTGCGGGTGCTGCCGGGCGGGCCCGGTGACACGGCGAAGGCCAAGCGGGAGACGGTCGTCACGGAGGGCCGGGGCGGGATGCTGTCCGTCGCGGGCGGCAAGTGGACGACGTTCCGGCACATCGGGCGCACGGTGATGCAGAAGCTGGAGGCGCTGCCGGGTCACCCGCTCGGCGACGACTTCGAGCCGATCTCCTCGCTGCCGAAGAAGCTGCCGCTGCCGGGTGTCGCCAACCCGCGCGCGGTGGCCCACCGGCTGCTGGTGGACAACCCGGCGCCCGGCCCGCGCATGGCCGCCGACACCGCCAAGCACCTGGCCACGCACTACGGTTCGCTCGCCTTCGACATCGCGCGGCTGGCGAACGACAACCCCGAGCTGGGCCGGCGCGTGCACCCCGACGCCCCGGAGATCTGGGCGCAGGTCGTCTACGCGCGGGACAACGAGTGGGCCGAGACCGCGGACGACGTGCTGCGCCGCCGCACGACCCTGACGATCCGGGGCCTGGCGACGGACGAGATCCGCTCCGAGGTCCAGGACGTGCTCGACAAGAAGTGACCGGTACGACGTGACAGGGGCGGCTCCTCGCTGAGGAACCGCCCCTTTCGCGTGCCGCCGCCGCGGCGGGCTTCAGCGGCCGTGGGCCGCCAGGTACGCGGCGACGTCCGGTTCGTGGTCGATCCACCACCGGCAGACGACCCACTCGATGTGCGGGCTGCCCGCATCTGCGAGCGTCACAGTGGCGGCCAACTCGCTGGTGCAGTGCGGGCCCTTCCCCCCGTGCGCGCTGCAGTCACGGCCGGGGACCCGAGGCGGGCTCAGTTCGATCCCGGTGATGACGGATTTCATGGCCGGAGAGTACTCGCGCCGCTCCGCGCCGTCAGCCCGTCGCGTCCGCCGCCGCGCGTACCGCCGCCGGGTCCGTCAGCTCCTCGCGGCGCACGATCAGTTCCCGGCCCAGCAGCAGGGTGCGGCGGGAGGCGGGGACCGGGTCCGGGAGGGTGGTCAGATCGGTGAGGTGGGCGAAGCCGATGACGCGGCGGACGATCTCGGTGCCGGCGTAGCCGATCGCGTCGGTCCAGACGCGGCGCAGGAAGCGGTCCAGGAACGCGTCGTCGAAGAAGGTGTCGACGCGGGTCGGCCACAGGCGGCGGAACTCGGCCTCGAAGGCGTCCCAGGACAGGCGGAGTTGGTCCGCGTGGTCGGTCAGGCGGCCCAGGGCGCGGGCGCGTTCGGCGGACACGAGGGTGTTGGCCCAGTAGAGGCCGAGGTCGTAGCCGATGGGGCCGACGAAGGAGAACTCGGGGTCGAAGACGCGGACGACGGGGGCGCCCTGGCGTTCACCGACCATGACGCTGCCGGTGTGGAGGTCTCCGTGGAGGAGGGCCTGGGCGCTGGTCATGAAGGTGTGGCGGAGGTCGGCGACCTCGGTGCGCAGCCGGGTGTCGGCGCGGAACTCCCGCGCCAGGTCGTCCAGTTCCTCGTGCCAGTGGTTGTGCTCGTGCTCGACGTAGGGCTCGGAGAGGACGACGTCCTCGGTGATCTTGCACAGCTCGGGGCTGACGGAGGCGGCGATCAGCGCCTTGCGTTCGGCGGAGGGCATGCCGAAGTCGCTGGTGGCGAAGGCGAGTTGGGCGACGAGTTCACCGATGCGGGCGGAGGTGTCCGGGCCGTAGGAGGCACCGTCGTTGAGGAGGGTGCGCAGGACCTCCAGGTCCGACATGTCCTCCATGACGAGGGCGTAGTTCTCGGGGTCGTAGCCGTGGATCGCGGGGATCTTGTCGGGGGCGACGCGGGCGACCTGGTCGTAGGCCCGTGCCTCGGCGTCCGCGCGGTCGGGGTTCATCGGCCAGGACGGGCCGGCGACACGGACCCAGGGCAGGGCCTGCTTGACGGCGAGACTGGGGGATCCGGTGACGGACGCGGCGAGGAAGACGCGGTTCATGTTGCCGTCGGAGACCTCGCGGACCTCCGGGTCGGCGCTCTCGGTCCAGTGGCCGCGCTCGCGCAGGTACGCCGGGATGTCCTCGGTCTCCAGGATGCGGTAACCCATCATTCTCCTCAGGTCGTGCGGCGCTTGGAGAGCGTGAAGCTGAACACCAGGGCGAGGATGAGGACCGCGCCCTCGACGACGTCCTGGGTGTAGTACGGCAGTCCCTTGATGGTCAGGCCGGTCGTGATGATGCCGATGAGCACCGCGCCGAGGGCGGTGCCCCAGACGTTCGGGCGGCCCCGGCCGAGGACGGAGGTGCCGACGAGGGCCACCGCGACGGCCTCCAGGAGCTGGGAGGTGCCGGCGCTGACGTCGCCCTGGCCGATGCGGGAGGCGAGGATGAGGCCGCCGGTGGAGGCGAGGACGCCCGAGATGACGTAGGCCAGGGCCCGGTAGGCGCCGACGCGGATGCCGGCCAGCCGGGACGCCTCGGGGTTCGCGCCGATCGCGTACAGGACGCGGCCCCAGCGGGTGCGGGCGAGGAACACCCAGGCGGCGAGGGTCAGTCCGCCGAAGATCAGCACGGAGACGGGGATGCCTAGGACGGTGCCCCGGTCGATGCGCAGGAAGCCGTCGGTGAAGCGGCCGGGGGCGGTGGTGCCGTCCTCCAGGGTCATGCCCGGGGTGATGGACTGGCCGTCGACCATGACGAGTTTGAGGCCCTGGATGACGAAGAGGGTGCCGAGGGTGGCGAGCATGTCGGGGATCTTCAGCACGACGATCAGCAGGGCGTTGAGCAGTCCGACCACGGCGCCCGTCGCGAGGACGGCGATGATGGCGACGGTGCCGATCTGATTGTAGACGACCATCGTCTGGGCGGCGACGGAGACACCGAGGCCCGCCACCGAGCCGACGGACATGTCCATGCCGCCGACGGCCAGGGTGAGGGTGACGCCGAGACCGAGGATGGCGGCGACGGAGACATAGCGGAGCGTGTCGAGGAGGGTCGCCGACTCGCGGAAGGAGCCCTCGCTCAGCGCGAAGTAGAGGAAGAGCACGACCGTCACGAAGATGAAGCCGTACTTGATGACGGCGTTCTGGACGCGTACGGCCGTGGCGGCGGGCGGGGTCGCCGCCTTCACCGGGGCCTCGGTGCTCTGAGTGCTGGTCATGGGGGTGCGGCTTCCTTGAGCCGGCGTCACACCGACGCCGAGATGGTCTGGATCACGCGGTCGCGTTCGGCGGCTTCCCCGTACGCGTCGAGGTGGATCTCGCCGGCGGCCAGGACGACGACCCGGTCGGCGATCTCCAGGATCTCGTCGACGTCGGCGGACAGGACGAGCACGGCGGCGCCCTCGGCGGCGAGCGCGCGGGCGCGGCGGCCGATGTCCCGGCGCGCTCCGATGTCCACGCCTCGGAACGGCTCGTCCAGGATGAGGACACGGGGGGTCTCGGCGAGCCAGCGGCCGACGACGACCTTCTGCTGGTTGCCGCCGGAGAGTTCCTCGACGGTGCTGTGCTCGTCGCGGGCGACGACGCCGAGGGCCTCGATGGTGTCGCGGCCCAGGGCGTCCTCCCTGGAGCGCTGGACGAGGCCCGCGCGGGACAGCGACTTCAGGAACGGCAGCGAGATGTTCTGGGCCAGCGACCACCCGGGGACCAGCGCGTCGGCGTGCCGGTCCTCGGGGACGAGGTGGACGCGGGAGCGGATGGCGTCGGCGGGGCGCCGGGGCGCGTAGGCCGCGCCGTCCAGTTCGACGGCGCCGGTGGTGAAGGGCTCGGCGCCGAACAGGCCGCGCGCCAGTTCGGTCTTGCCCGCGCCCAGCAGGCCGACGACGCCGGTGACCTCGCCGGTGCGCAGGTCGAGGTCGAGGGGGGCGCGCCCCTCGAAGAGCCGGACGCCGCGCAGGGACAGGGCCACGTCGCCGGACGCGCCCTCCCGGACGGGGCGGGCGGTCGTCGCCTCGTGGGCCTGCGCGAGCATCGCCCGCAGCGCCGCGTCCCAGTCGAACGGCTTGCTCTGGTCCTCGGTGAGACGCCCGTCCCGCAGGACGACCAGCCGGTCGGCGAGGGCGTCGATCTCGCCGAGGCGGTGGGAGACGTACAGGACGGCGATGCCGTCGGCGCGCATCCGCTCGACGAGCCCGAAGAGGCGTTCCGCCTCGGCGGCGGAGAGCGCGGAGGTGGGCTCGTCCAGGACGAGCAGGCGGGGCCGGGTGACCAGAGCGCGGGCGAGGATCAGCAACTGACGGTCGGAGAGGCCCAGTTCGGTGACGTCCCGCTTGAGGACGGCGTCGCTCCAGCCGAGGTCGAGGCCCGCCTGGATCTCGCGGGCCCGCTCCAGCAGGCGGCGGCCGTTGAGGAAGGGGTTGCCGCGCTGCTGGGCCAGCTCCTCGAAGACCAGGTTCTCGGCGACGGAGAGGCCGGGCACGATGCCCTCGCCGATGCGCTGGTGCACGGTCTGGATGCCGAGCTGGCGGGCGGCGAGCGGTGACTGGAGCACCGCGGGCTCCCCCGCGACCCGCACCTGTCCGCCGTGGCCGGTGTGCACACCCGACAGGATCTTGATCAGGGTGGACTTGCCGGCGCCGTTCGCGCCGAGCAGCGCGACCACGCTGCCCGGTGCGATGTCCAGCGAGACGGACTCCAGGACGGTCTTGCCGCCGAAGGCCATGCTGACGTCGGTCAGGGAGACCGCGGCGACCGCCGTGTCAGTGGGCGACATTGGAGATCCAGTCGGCGGTGGAGACCTGGGAGAGGTTCAGCGCGGGCAGCGCCTCGCGCAGCTGGTCCATGTTGGCGATCTTCTTCTCGCGCAGGAACTTCTGGGTGATGGCGACGGCCGGGAACTCCACGGAGGTCTTGTTCAGCTGTCCGGCCAGTTCCAGCGCGGTGGTGCGGACGACGGCGGCGCCGACGGCGGAGGGGTCGGTGCCGGCGGTGGCGACCCAGGGGCTGTCCGCGGCGGTCATCTGCTGGATGTCGGCGTTGGAGACGTCCGCGCCGAAGACCTTCACCTTGTCCTGGAGCTTCTTGTTCTGGACGGCGAGGACGGTGCCCTTGGCGAGCTCGTCGTAGGGGGCGAAGACGCCCGCCACGTCGCCGTGCTGGGTGAGCGCGGCGGAGACGAGGGGGACGTTGTCGGTGGCGGTGGAGTCGGTGACCTTGCCGACCTTGAACTCCTGCTTCCAGGCATGGTCGTCGACGGCGGTCTTCCAGACCGAGTCCCGCTTGTCGAGGGCGGCGTAGCCGGCGACGTTGACGTAGCCGACCTTGGCGTCCTTGCCGAGTTCCTGGCCCATGACGTCGAGGACGGCCTGGGCCATGCTCGCGTCGTCCTGCTTGGTGCTCACCACGCCGTCGGTGTCGGTCTCGACGTCGTAGACGACGACCTTGACGCCCTTCTTCACGGCCTTGTCGATCTCGGGCTGGATGGTGGCGGGGAAGCCGTGGTCGACGATGATCGCCTGCGCGCCGGAGTTGATGGCCGAGGACAGGTCGGTGGCCTGCTTGGCGTTGTCGGCCTGGGCGTCGTACACGGTCAGGTCGATGCCGAGGGCCTTGGCCTGCGCCTTGGCGCCGTTGCCCCACTGCTCGAAGTAGTCGCCGGCGCCGCTCTGGCGGACCAGGGCGACCTTGACGGCGCCGTCGCTGAAGGGGGCGGGCTTCTTGCCCGTGGCCGCCGACGCGGAGGCGGCGGTGTCGCCGGTGTTCTTCGACGCGTCGGTGGACTGCGCGCAGCCCGAGAGGACCAGCGCCGACAGGGAGGCCAGGGACAGCGCGGCGAGGGGCAGGCGGGTGCGGGACATCAGCGGGCTCCAGAGGGGGCGGTGCGGAGGGGATGACGGGGAGGGGTTCCGGGCCCGGAGCGAGGGGAGGGGACGACACGGCGCACGCCACCGCGCAGAGGGTGGGCGGGCACAGGCTCCGGGTGGGGTCAGCGACAGCTGGCCGTGGTCGTCCGGAGCAGGTCCACGTACAGCCGCCGCACGAGCAGCAGCGTCTTCATGAACAGATCATGAGAACGTATTCGGCCATTCGTCAAAGGCCTGAACATTCCTTCTCATGTAGTGAGACAACGACTAGGTCACACCTGGCCGCCCCGGCAGGGCGCGTTACCATCGGAAAACCGGCACCCGACCCGGCACAGTGAGGCCCCGATGACGACACCAGCCGCGAAAGCGATGCGTATGCCCAGCGTGCGCCGCTGTTGCCGCGCTCTGTGTCGCGGTTGACCGACCCACTGCGCCCGTCTCACCGCCGCCCCTCTTCCTCTGCCGCCCTTCCGGTGCTTGTCTCGGTATCCGGACGTCCCTTCCAGAAGCCTGGAGTTGTTCCATGACCCTGCTGACGACCTGGTCCGAGTCCGGCCCCGAGACCCTGGTCCGCCGTACCTCGTCCCCCGCCGAGATCGCCGAGGCCCTCAGGCCGCTCGGTGTGCGCTACGAGCAGTGGCCGATCCGCGAGGACGTGCCGTTCGACGCGGACAGCGACACCGTGTTCGCGGCGTACGGCCCGGAGATCGAGAAGCTGAACGCCGAGGAGGGCTTCACCACGGTCGACGTCCTCGGTCTGCACCCGAGCGACGACCCGGAGTTCCCCGCCAAGGCGAAGGCCGCGCGCGAGAAGTTCCTCCAGGAGCACACGCACGACGACGACGACGAGGTCCGCTTCTTCGTCTCCGGCTCCGGCATCTTCTATCTGCACGCCGGCGGCGAGGTGCACGCGGTGTTCTGCGAGAAGGGCGACCTGCTGGGCGTGCCGCGCGGCACCACGCACTGGTTCGACATGGGCACCAGCCCCTCCTTCACCGCGATCCGCTTCTTCCACGAGGAGGACGGCTGGATCGGCAGCTTCACCGGCTCGCCGATCGCCTCCCGCTTCCCCGACTACGACACGATCGCGGCGGGCTACGAGGCGGACAAGGCCTCCGCATGAGCCTGGTGTACGACGTGGACGCCGTGGTGCTCGACATCGAGGGCACCACGAGCGCCACCGGCTTCGTGGTCGACGTGCTCTACCCGTACTCGCGCTCCCGTTTCGGCGCGCTGCTCTCCGAGCGGAGCGGTGATCCGGACGTGGCGCGCGCCGTCGCCCAGGTCCGCGAGGAGCTGGGCGATCCGGACGCGGACGCGGCGACCGTCGAGAAGACCCTGAACACCTGGCTCGACGAGGACCGCAAGGCCACCCCGCTCAAGACGCTCCAGGGCGTCATCTGGTCCGAGGGCTTCGCCCGCGGCGACCTCGTCTCGCACTTCTACGACGACGTCGTCCCGCGCCTGCGTGCCTGGCACACCGCGGGCACCCGCCTGTACGTCTACTCCTCCGGCTCGGTCGCCGCCCAGCGGGCGTGGTTCACCAACAGCCCCGAGGGCGATCTGACACCGCTCGTCTCGGGGCTGTACGACACCGAGAACGCCGGCCCCAAGCAGGACGCGGCGTCGTACCGCCGCATCGCCGAGGCGGCCGGCATCGAGCCGTCGAGGCTCCTCTTCCTCTCCGACCGCCCCGGCGAGCTGGACGCGGCCCGCGCGGCCGGCTGGCACGCGGTGGGCGTCCGGCGGCCCGGGGAGCCGTACTTCGACCAGGGTGTCGGCGACCACGCCGAGGCGGGGACGTTCGACGAGATCACCGTCAGCACGACCAGCACCACCGGGAGCACCGCATGACCGCCGAGATCACCGCAGTCGACCTGGAGCAGGCGGGGGCGGTCCTGGCCGCCGAGTCCGCCCGTTTCGCCTCCTTCGGCTGGATGCGGGGCACCTCCGGCAACCTCTCCGTGGTGCTCTCCCGCGACCCGCTGCGGCTGGCCGTGACCGCCAGCGGCCACGACAAGGGTGAGCTGACCCCGGCGGACGTGGTGCTGGTCGACGGCCAGGGTGCCGCCGTCCAGGGCGGCAGGCCGTCCGCGGAGGCCGAACTGCACGCGCGCGTGGCCGCGTTGACGGGCGCCGGTGCCGTGGTGCACGTCCACACGGTCGCCTCCGTGGCGATGGGGCGGCGCGACCCGGGCGGGATCGTCTTCAAGGACGTGGAGATGCTCAAGGGGGTCGGGCAGCCCGCGCACGACGTCGAGGTGACGCTGCCGGTGATCGCCAACAGCCAGGACATGAAGGAGCTCGGCGACCGTCTGGAGGCGGCGCGCAACCCCCGGATGCCCGCGGTGGTCGTCGCCGGGCACGGCCTGTACGTGTGGGGCGACGACCCCCGGCAGGCGCGGCACCACACCGAAGTGGTGGAGTGGCTGCTGGAGCTGGAGCTGTCGCAGCGCTGAGGCGGGCGAGTACGGGAAGAGGGCCCCCGCGGCGAGCGGGGGCCCTCTTCGTGTGTGCGTGTGACGCGGGGCCCTCTTCGTGTGTGTGCGTGTGGCGCGGGCGGGCTCTACCTGAGGTGGTCGCCGGGCAGTTGGCCCGCCGAGACCTCCAGGACGCCCCGCTCGGTCACCAGGGCCGTCACCAGACGGCCCGGGGTGACGTCGAAGGCGGGGTTGTGGCCGCGCGACTCGGCGGGCGCGGTGCGGACGCCGCCCCACTCCAGGACCTCGTCCTCGCCGCGGAGCTCGATGTGGATCTCGTCGCCCGTCTTGGTGTCCAGGTCGACGGTGGTGGTGGGGGCCGCGACCAGGAAGGGTATGCCGGCGTCCGCGCAGGCGAGGGCCACGCCGACCGTGCCGACCTTGTTCGCGGTGTCGCCGTTCGCCGCTATGCGGTCGGCGCCGACGATCGCCGCGTCGACCTGGCCGCGCAGGATGGTGCCGGCGGCGGCGCCGTCCGCCTGGACGTAGTGCGCGATGCCCTCCTGGACCAACTCCCAGGCGGTGAGCCGTGATCCCTGGAGCAGGGGGCGCGTCTCGTCGGCGTAGACGACCTCCAGCCGTCCCCGGGCGTGGAGTTCGCGGATGACGCCGAGGGCGGTGCCCCAGCCGGCGGTGGCGAGGGCGCCGGTGTTGCAGTGGGTGAGGATGCGCAACGGCCGGTCCGTGCCCGCCTTTTCGAGCAGCCAGTCGGCGCCGGAGGCACCCATCGCGCGGTTGGCCTCGACGTCCTCGCGCTGGACGGCCGCGGCCTCCTCCAGGACGGCGTCGAGCCCCTCGGGCAGACGCGCGGCGACCCGGTCGACGCAGACCATGAGGTTGACGGCGGTGGGCCGGGCGTCGCGGATGCGGGCGATGGCGTCACGGACCTGGGCGTCCGTCCAGCGCTCGCGCTCCGCCTGCACGAGGGCGAGGGCGACGCCGTAGGCACCGGCCGCGCCGATCGCGGGGGCGCCGCGGACGACGAGGCGCTGGATCGCGTCGACCAGGGTGTCCACATCGCGGACACTCCGTGTCTCGGTGCGGTGCGGCAGCAGCGTCTGGTCGATGAGGGCGAGGCCGTCTCCGGTCCAGTCGACGGCACGCAGTTCCTGGGACATTTCGGGAGACTCCTGATGTTCCGGTGGTGACGGACACCGTACATGACCTGGGCGAACCACAGTTCGAGACAGGTGAGCGCTTGTCTGGAAACGAGTGCTACTGTCCGGACAATCAGTCCGCAGACCGAGACGAAGGAGGAAGTGACGTGTTGCTGACCAGGCGCCGTTTCCTCGACTTCGGCCGGCTTGCCGGCGACGGCTGTCGACGCTGACCCGTCCCCGCAGTGTCGATCCACCCACCCTCACGCGCTCCCGTCCGGGGCGCGCATTGCCGTATCCGGAAGGTCCCCGATGTCCCGCAGAACCCGCCGCACCGTGCAGATAGCCGCCGCCACCGCCCTTCTGGTCACCGCGGCCACCGCCTGCAACGCCGCCGCCAAGAACGACTCCTCGTCCGACGCGAGCGGCAGCGGGAAGTCGTTCACGCTCGTCACGCCGGACGCGGTGGGGCAGAACGAGTTCCTCAAGCTCGCCATCACCGGTCTGAAGAGCGCGGCGAAGGAACACGACGGTTCGCAGAAGGTGTACCAGTCCACGGACACCGCGTCCCAGCAGCAGAACGTCCAGGCGGCCGTCGACGCCAAGCCGGACGTCATCGTGCTGGTCGGCTTCGAGTTCGCTGACATCGTCGCCCAGCAGGCGGAGAAGAACCCGAAGCAGCAGTTCCTGATCATCGACGCCTGCACGACGAAGACGTTCAAGAACGTGTCCTGCGCGGTCTTCCGGGAGCACGAGGGCGTCTACCTCGCGGGCGCCGAGGCGGGTCTGCTGAGCGAGTCCGGCAAGGTCGGCGCGGTGGACGTGCTCGACACGCCCCAGTTCCGCCGCTACAGCGACCCGTTCGCGGCCGGCGCCAAGAAGGTCGCGCCGAAGACGACGGCGGACACCCGCTTCGTCGGCGGCCAGTCCCCCTTCGACGACTCGGCGCGCGCCAAGGAGCAGGCCAACACGCTGCTCTCCAAGGGCACCGACCAGATCATGGCCGCCGCCGCGGCGGGCAACTACGGCGTGTTCGAGGCCGCCAAGGCCAAGGGCGCCTACGCGTACGGCGTCGACGTCAACCAGTGCACCTCCTCCCCCGGCACGGTCGTCGACAACGTGATCAAGCGCACGGACGTCGCCGTCCAGAAGGGCATCGAGTCGGTCCTCGCGGGCAAGACCGGCACCGTCTCCTACGGTCTGAAGGAGGGCGGCATCAGCCTGACCGGTCTTGAGGACGGCGTCGACTCCTCGCAGTGCGTGATCGCGGACCACAAGGACGTCCTCACCAAGGTGAAGGAACTGCGCGACCAGATCGTGGCCGGGAAGCTGACCGTCGATGATCCCGCCGCAAGCTGATCCGGC
Organism: Streptomyces sp. NPDC090106; assembly: GCF_044747265.1. NCBI lineage: Bacteria > Bacillati > Actinomycetota > Actinomycetes > Kitasatosporales > Streptomycetaceae > Streptomyces > Streptomyces sp. NPDC090106. Next base: position 17,801 of record NZ_JBIVDS010000029.1, read on the forward strand.
GGCGGACGGCCCGACGGCGTCCGCACCGGCGGTGGAGCTCCGGGGAATCACCAAGCGGTTCCCCGGCACCCTCGCCAACGACGCCGTCGACCTGACCGTCCGCGCCGGCGAGATCCACGCCCTCATGGGCGAGAACGGCGCCGGCAAGTCCACGCTCATGTCGATCCTGTACGGCATGACGCGCGCCGACGCCGGTTCCGTGCACATCGGCGGACGGGCCGTGGACTTCGCGAGCCCGGGCGACGCGATGGCCGCGGGCCTCGGCATGGTCCACCAGAGCTTCAAGCTGTTCGACTCGCTGAGCGTGGCGGAGAACGTCGTCTACGCCGCCGAGCCGCGCCGCTTCGGCCTGGTGGACCGGGCCGCCGCCCGGCGCCGGGTGCGGGAGCTGGCAGAGGAGCACGGGCTGGCCGTGGACCCGGACGCGCGCGTCGGCGATCTGCCGGTCGGTCTGCGCCAGCGTGTGGAGATCCTCAAGCTGCTGCACCGCGGTGCCCGCACGCTGATCCTCGACGAGCCGACGGCCGTGCTCACCCCGGCCGAGGCGGACGCCCTGTTCGCCGTCCTCAAGTCGCTGACCGCGCAGGGCCGGACGGTGATCCTCGTCACCCACAAGCTCCGCGAGGTCCTCGAAGGCAGCGACCGCGTGACCGTCCTGCGCGACGGCCGGGTGGTCGCCCGGCTGGTCACGGCCGAGACCTCGGCCGGCGAGATCGCCGCCGCGATGACCGGCCGCTCGGTCGAACTGGACCGCGTCCACGCCCCGGGCACCCCGGGCGACGTCGTCCTGGGCGTCACCGGGCTCGGCACCGACGGCGTGCGCGCGGCGGACCTCACCGTGCGCGCGGGCGAGATCGTCGGCATCGCGGGCGTCGCGGGCAACGGCCAGAGCGAGCTGATCGAGGCGCTGGCCGGGCTGCGCGCGGTCACCTCCGGGCAGGTCACCCTGCAAGGACGGGACATCACCCACGCCTCGGCCACCGAACGCCGCGCCCAGGGCCTGGCGTACGTCCCCGAGGACCGGCACGCGGTCGGTACGGCACCCGCCGCGTCCGTCGCCGACAACCTCGCCATGGGCCACCACCGCACGAGCCTGTCCCGGCGCGGCATCCTGCCGCCCGCGGTGGTGCGCGAGCACGCGGTGCGGCTCGTCGAGCGGTTCGGCGTCAAGGCGTCGGCGCCCGAGGTGCCCGCGTCCGCGCTGTCCGGCGGCAACCTCCAGAAGCTGCTGATCGGCCGCGAACTCGCCCACGAGGCACCGCTGCTGCTGGTCGAGCAGCCCACCCGCGGCGTCGACATCGGCGCCATCCAGAACATCCACGACCAGCTCGTCGCCTACCGCGACGCCGGTCACGCCGTCCTGCTCGTCTCGGCCGAACTGAGCGAGATCCGCGGCCTGGCCGACCGGGTGCTGGTCATGTACGAGGGCCGGATCACGGCGTCGTACGACAAGACCGAGGCGGACGAACGGACGCTGGGCCTCGCCATGGCCGGCGGCACGGAAGGCACCGTCGCCGTGGAGGCCGTCGACTGACATGAGCAACCCGATTCCGAACCGGCTCTCCGGAGCCCTGCGCTCCCCCATCACCTTCTCCGTGCTCGCGGGCGTCGTCATCGGCGCGCTGTTCCTCATCGGCACCGGCGCGGACCCGATCGCGGCCTACGAGGCGGTCCTGACCGGCTCGCTCGGCGCCGACGGCATCGGCTCCACGCTCACCACGGGCACCAGCGTGCTCGGCCTCGGGCTCGCCCTCGCGATCCCGCTGCGCGCCGGGCTGATCAACCTCGGCGGCGACGGCCAGATGGTCCTCGGCGGCATCACCGCGGCCGTGACCGGCCTGTACTCGCCGCTGCCTGCGCCGCTGACCGTCGTCCTCGCGCTGCTGGCGGGCATGGCGGCCGGTGCCGCGTACGCCGCGCTGGCCGCCCTGTGCGAGAACCACCTCGGCGTGCCGCTGCTGGTGTGCAGCCTGCTGCTGAGCTACCCGGCGGTGTCGCTCGCCTCCTACCTGGCGCGCTACCCGCTCAAGGAGCCCGGCTCCAGCCTGCCGCAGACCCGGTCGATGCCCGAGGGCGTGGAGCTGCCCGCGTTCGGCGACTCCACGGTGACCTTCGGGCTCGTCCTCGTCGTCGTGGCCGCCGCCGCGTACTGGTTCACCGACCGGCGCACGGCGTTCGGGTACGAGATCCGGATGACCGGCCTCAACGCCCGCTTCTCCGCGTACGCCGGGGTCGAGCGCCGCGGCCTGACGCTGAAGCTGATGTCCGTGTCCGGCGCGCTCGCCGGCCTCGTCGGCGCCATCGGCGTGCTGAGCTTCCCGTTCCGCTTCGTCGACGGTTCGCTGACCGGGCCCGGCTACACCTGGACGGGCCTGACGGCGGCGCTGCTCGCGGCGGCGGCCCCGCTCGGCACGGTCGTCGCGTCGTTCTTCTTCGCCGTCCTCCAGGTCGGCGGACTGGCGATGGAGCGGACCACCGAGGTGCCGCGCGAGCTGACACAGGTGCTCCAGGCGATCGTGATCGTGTTCCTGGCCGCCCGTATCCGCTTCCCGCGCCGCAGGTCCCGCGCCCGCCGTGAGGCCTCCGCGGAGCCCAAAGCCGCGGAGCCCAAGGTCGAGGAGGCCGTCTGATGTTCTTCGACAGCGACCTGCTGATGTCGGCGCTGCGCGCGCTCACCCCGATCCTGCTGGCCGCGCTCGGCGGCGCGATCTGCGAGCGGGCGGGCGTCTTCAACATCGGCCTCGAAGGCATGATGCTGATGGGCTGCTTCACGGCCGTGGCGACGAGCTGGTTCACCGGCAGCCCCTGGCTGGGCGTCCTGGCGGCGGCTCTGGCCGCGGCGGCGTACTCGCTGATCCTGGCGGTCGGCACGGTGACGCTGCGCGGGGACGCGGTGGTCCTGGGAGTGGCGATGAATCTGCTCGCCGTGGGCCTGACCAGCTTCCTGTTGCGTACCGTCTTCGGTGTGCAGGGCACCTTCGACGACCCCTCCCTCGCGGGACTCCCGCTGATCGGCGGCCTGAGCCCGCTCGCCTACCTGTCGTGGGCGGCGGTCGCGCTGGCCGCGGTGATGCTCTCGCGGCACGTGTGGGGCCTTCGGCTGCGCGGTGTCGGCGAGGCGCCGGACGCGGCGGCCACGCTCGGGGTGAGCCCGGTCCGGTACAAGTACGCGGCCGTGCTGGTCTCGGGCGTGCTGTGCGGTCTGGCCGGTGCCCAGCTCGCGCTCGGCAACGTCACGTTGTTCACCGAGAACATGACCGCCGGGCGCGGCTGGATCGCCGTGGTCGCCGTCATGCTGGGCCGTGCGCTGCCCCTCGGGGTGCTGCTGGCCGCGCTGCTGTTCGGTCTCGCCGAGGCCGCCGGCTTCCGCCTCCAGGGCCTCGGTCTGCCGCAGCAGGCGACCGACGCCGCGCCGTACGTCGTCACGCTCGGCGCCCTGTTCCTCACCACGGCGCGCCGCCGTCGCCGTGTCCGCCCCTCGACCGGAGTCACCTCATGACGCAGGACCTGCTGCCCGTCACCCGCATCCCCCGCACCGGCCTGCCCGCGCACGCGGTCGTCGTCGGCGACCCGGCGCGCGCCGAGGCCGTCGCCGCGCTGCTCGACGGGGCCGAGGAGGTGTCGTACCACCGCGAGTACCGGGTGTTCAGCGGCAGCTGGAAGGGGCTCCCGGTCGTCGTCGCCTCGCACGGGGTGGGCGGTCCCGGCGCGATCCTGCTGTTCCAGGAACTCGCCGACGCGGGCGTCCGCGTCCTGCTGCGCTTCGGTACGGCGGGCGCGATGAAGCGGGGCATCTCCGACGGCGACCTCGTGATCGCCGAGGCGGCCGTCCGCGACGACGGCGTGACCCAGCAGCTGCTGCCGCCGGAGTACCCGGCGGTCTCCTCCCCGGAGGCGGTCTTCGCCCTCCAGCGCGCCGCCCGCGAGGCGGACGCCCCGCACCACCGCGGACTCGTCTGGACCCGCGCGGCCTTCCAGCCGGGCCTGATCCCGCTGTTCTCGTACGACGGTGCCGGGCTCGCCGCGATCGAGATGGAGCTCTCCGCGCTGCTGGTGACGGCCTCCCTGCGCGGCCTGGTCGCGGGCGGCGTCCTGGTCGTCGACGGGGCGAACGCCGACGAGCTCGTCGAGGAGGACGGCACCAGCGTCTACGACCCGCACCGCGAGGTCGTCGCGGCCGGTGTCGAGAAGGGCGCGGTGGTCTCCCTGGAGGCGCTGCGGCTGCTGGCGGAGGAGTACGGGCTGTGAGCGTCGACCTGCTGGTGCACGGCGGTGACGTCCTGACCGTAGACGAGGCCGGGACCGTCGTGCGCGACGGGGCCGTCGCCGTCGACGGGGGCGAGATCGTCGCCGTCGGTCCGGCCGCCGAGCTGCGTACGCGGTTCGCGGCGCGGGAGTCGATCGACGCGTCCGGCTGTCTCGTGCTGCCCGGTCTGATCAACACGCACACGCATCTCGCGATGACCCTGATGCGCGGTGTCGCCGACGACGTCACCCTCCAGGGCTTCCTGGAGCGGGTGCTGCCCGCGGAGGCGGCCCTGCTGACGCCGGGGAACGTGGCGGCGGCGGTGCGGCTGGCGGTCGCCGAGAGCGTCCGGGCCGGGGTGACCTCGGCGCTGGACATGTACTGGTTCCACGAGGCGGCCCAGGAGGCGGCCCGTGCGGCGGGCTGGCGGCTGCACACGGGGCCGACGTTCATGGACGTGCCGGGACCGCCGGACGGCATGGAGTACGAGGACCGGCTCGCCTGGGCGCGGCGGGACCTGGAGGCGCGCGGCGCCGCCCGCCCGGGTGAGCGGCTCGTCCTGTTCGCGCACTCGACGTACACGCTCTCCCCCGAGCAGCTCACCGGGATCTTCGCGCTGGCCCGGGAGTTCGGGGCGCTGATCCACATCCACGCGGCCGAGAACACCACCGAGGTCGCCACCGTCGAGGTCAAGTACGGCAAGCGGCCGGTGGAGCTGCTGGACGCGCTCGGGCTGCTCGGCGACGACGTGCTGCTCGCGCACGCCGTGGACCTGACGGGACCGGAGATCGCCGCGCTGGCCCGCACCGGCACGTCGGTGGCGCACTGCCCGGTGTCCAACCTGAAGCTGGGCTGCGGGATCGCGCCGGTGCCGCGGCTGCTGAGCGCCGGGGTGACCGTGGGCCTGGGCACGGACGGGGCCGTGAGCTCCAACACCCTGGACGTGCTGGGTGCGGTGCGGCAGGCGGCGCTGGTGCACAAGGCGGCCGGTGACCCGACGCTGGTCGGCGCCCGGCAGGCGGTGCGGATGGCGACGATCGAGGGGGCGCGGGCGCTCGGGCTCGGAGAGCAGCTGGGCTCCCTGGAGGCGGGCAAGCGGGCCGACCTGGTGGTGCTGGACCTGGGGGCGCCGCATCTTCGGCCGCTGCACGACCCGTGGTCGACGCTCGCGTACGCGGCGCACCCGTCGGACGTGCGGGACACCGTCGTCGAGGGGCGGGTGCTGCTGCGGGAGCGGACGCTGACGACGCTGGACGAGGCCGCCGTGATCGCGGACCTGGAGGCGCTCGCCCGGTTCTGATCCCGGGCCTGACCCCCCGAAGGCGGGTCCGATCCCCCGAAGGCGGGGCTGAGCGGGGCATTTCATGCCCCGCTCAGCCATTCGGCCCCCATAATGACGCAAGACATCGGATGTCTTTTCGGGCATGCGGGACCGCGGGTGCGCGGGCATGCGGGGACCACAGGGAGGCCGGCCATGGCAGTGACCGACGAGGCGATCGAGAAGATCAAGGGCATGATCGTCTCCGGTACCCTGCGCCCCGGCGACCGGCTGCCCAAGGAGAGCGAACTCGCCGCCGAACTGGGCCTGTCCCGCAACTCCCTGCGCGAGGCGGTGCGCGCCCTGTCGCTGATCCGCATCCTCGACGTACGGCAGGGCGACGGCACCTATGTGACCAGCCTGGACCCGCAACTCCTGCTGGAGGCGCTGAGTTTCGTCGTCGACTTCCACCGCGACGACACGGTCCTGGAGTTCCTCGCGGTCCGCCGCATCCTGGAGCCCGCCGCCACCTCGATGGCCGCGACCCGGATCAGCGAGCAGCAACTGGACGCGCTGGCGGCCCAGTTGGACAAGCTGGGCGAGGACCCCTCGGTGGAGGAACTGGTCGCCTGCGACCTGGACTTCCACCGGGGGATCGTGCGCAGCTCGGGCAACTCCGTGCTCTGCTCGCTCCTCGACGGCCTGTCGGGCCCCACCACGCGGGCCCGGGTGTGGCGGGGTCTGACGCAGCAGGACGCGGTGAGCCGCACCCTGCACGAGCACCGCATGATCCTCGCCGCCCTGCGGGACAGGGACTCGGAGGCGGCGAGGTCATGGGCGACGGTGCACATCGCGAGCGTGGAGCAGTGGCTGCGCGCGTCGCTGTGAGCACCGTGCCGTGCGGGCCGGACCGGTCGGTCACAGCACGGTGAGCAGCGCCCGGCCCGCCGCGGCGCCGTCCTGGAGCGGTCTGAGGGCCAGGCGCACCAGGGCCAGCGCGTTGTCGTCGCCCGCGATGCGGTTGACGCTGAGCCCGGCGCAGGACAGGCACTGGTGGATGAGCATCCACTCGCCGTCCGGCCGGGCGGTCAGGCTCAGCGCCTCCATGCGGCCACGGCAGCCGGAGGCGCGGTCGCCCGGGACGCGGTGGTCGACGTGCAGGCTGGCCAGACAGTGCGGGCAGTGGTTGCGGTGCGCGGTGCCGGGCGCGTGCGGAGGCACGTCGAGCCGGCAGCCCACGCACCGGAAGTCCCGGTGGCCGCCGCCGGCGTGCAGCACGTCCTTGACCCGCTGGGGACGGCGGCGGCGACCGTCGCCGCCCGGCCGGCTACGGCGTGGCACGGTGCGGCCTCCGTCTCCCGGGCGTGCTCGGCGCGCGCATCAGAGCGTCCCGAACGCTTCGAGCGGGAAGGGAGGCTGGGCCAGCGGACGGACGGCCATCCGCATCAGGACGAGCTGGTTGTCGTCCCCGCTCACCGGGTTGGAGGTGAGTTCGTCGCAGCGCACGCAGCGGTGGATGATCATCCACTCCCCGGTGCGCAGCACGGCGATGGCGATCGGGCTCATGTGCGCGGCGCAGGCGGAGGGTCCGCCCTCGGCCTGATCGGTGACATGCCGTGAATGCAGGCAGGACGGGCAGTGGTTGCGGCGCCGGCCGTCGGGGGCGAGAGCCGTGACGGTCAGTCCGCACCGGACGCAGGCGAAGGTCTCGGTGCCGCTGCCGCGGTCAGTTCGGTGGGTTCGGTGATGACGACGAGCGTGGTGGTCGCTGGACACCCGGATTGCTCCTTGCTGAAGAGGTCTGTGATGACAGCAAGAGCAGGCCGAGCGGCCCCGCGAACGGTCAGACGGTTCGGTTAGCGGGAACGGCTGACGGAACGGCGGGACGCGCTCGGCACCGGGCAGGTCGTCACGAAGCACCTCTTTCAGGGCGGCTGGGCCCCTGGACAACGAAGCGGACGGCGACGAGTCAACACCGGTGCCGGGGCCCGGGTCCACCGCTTTTCCGGCGGCCCGCCCCGCCGCCCCACGGACCCGTCCGGGGATGCCCGGGAAGCGGACGTCGGACCTCTGCGGCTCCTCGGAGGTCTGGTCGGACGTCTGCTCGAACGGCCACCCTGACACGTGACACCCGTGCAGGGTGATTCGGCACAGCTCCGATCACTGCGGGGTGTTCCGGGGTGGCTAATGGGGCAGTGATGCGTTCACTCCCCCGTGCAAGGGGGCTGCGGACGCCCCCGCCGGACGCCGTAAGGTTGGTGCGTCAGGCGAGGGCACGTCGGAAGGAGGCGCTGGGTGATCGAGCTCGAGGGGGTTCCCGAGCTGATCGACCCGGTCATGGTGGCCGCGTTCGAGGGCTGGAACGATGCCGGCGACGCCGCTTCCACCGCGGTCGCGCATCTGGACAAGGAGTGGAAGGGCGAGGTGTTCGCGGCGCTGGACGCCGAGGACTACTACGACTTCCAGGTGAACCGCCCCACGGTGTGGATGGACGGCGGAGTGCGCAAGATCACGTGGCCCACGACCCGGTTGTCGGTGGTCCGCGTCGGCGGTGACAAACCGCGCGATCTCGTACTCGTCCGAGGTATCGAACCCTCCATGCGCTGGCGGTCGTTCTGCAACGAGCTCCTCGGCTTCGCCCACGAACTGGGCGTGGAGCTGGTCGTGATCCTGGGTGCCCTGCTCGGCGACACCCCGCACACGCGTCCGGTCCCGATCAGCGGGACCACCTCCGACGCGGACGTGGCCCGGCGGATGGACCTGGAGGAGACCAAGTACGAGGGGCCGACGGGCATCGTCGGTGTCCTCCAGGAGGCGTGCACGCACGCCGGTGTGCCCGCGGTGAGCCTGTGGGCCGCCGTGCCGCACTACGTGTCGCAGCCGCCCAACCCGAAGGCGACCCTGGCCCTGCTCAACCGGCTGGAGGACCTGATCGACGTCCGCATCCCGCTCGGTGAGCTGCCGGAGGACGCGCGCGCCTGGCAGGTGGGCGTGGACCAGCTCGCGGCCGAGGACAGCGAGGTCGCCGAGTACGTCCAGACGCTGGAGGAGGCGCGGGACACCGCCGAGCTGCCCGAGGCGTCGGGCGAGGCGATCGCCCGCGAGTTCGAGCGCTACCTGCGCCGGCGGGACGGCGGCGGCCCGCCCGGCGGCCACGCCACGGAGAGCGGCGAGGGCCAGGCGTACCGGCGGGACACCCCGGGCGGACGCGCGAAGCCGCCCAAGCCGCCCAAGCCGAGCACGGACGACGAGGATCCGCCGGAGGACTAGGGGGTGCTGTGCGGGACTCTCGCAACACCCCCTAGGCGGGGGAAAGCAGAGAAAGAGGCGGTGCGCCGGGTGCGCACCGCCTCTTCTGTGTTCGGCCGGATTGCGCGGTGACGGCGGCTTCAGGACAGATTGCACACGTTGCCCAATTCAACTTGTTTTCAAACCGAGTTGGCGAACACGGGGTGGACGGGTCGGCCCCGGAGTGCTTGGTTGTCCCCCGGAGGCGCCGCCCGGCGACGGGACTCCGGTCCGCCTCCCCCGCAACCAGGCACCCGCAAGGACCGAAGGGAGCGGTACCCGATGACCGACCAGGCGCAGCCGGCGCAGGACCCGGGAGCCTCCGGGCCGGGACCCGACGGAGCGGGATTCACCTATCGAGGAGCGGAGCAGGAGCTGATCGTCGTCGCCCGTCCCGAGGCCCGGCTGCGTGCCGGGGCCGACGGGGTGCGGTCGGCGGCGGGCGCCGACGTCTCGGCCCTCGCCATGTTCCTCAGCGACGAACAGCTCGCTCTGGAACCCCTGTTCGGCAGCGAGGAGCGGCTCCAGCAGTCCGCCCCGGGCCCGTCCCCGGCGGCGGGCCCGACCGAGGACGGGCCCGGGCTCGCCCTGTTCTACCGGGTGCGCGGCGACCGCGGTCGCGCCGAGGAACTGCGGGCGCGGATCGCCGCGCTGCCGGGCATCGACACCGCGTACGTGAAGCCGGGGGCCGTGCCCGCCGCGGTCGGGCAGGTCGGTGAGGACGGCCGGCTGAAGGAAGGCGCGCCCGTCACACCGGACTTCAGCGGCCGGCAGGGCTATCTGCGCCCCGCGCCCGAGGGCGTCGACGCCCACTGGGCCTGGCAGCGGCCCGGCGGCGCCGGTCAGGGCGTGACCGTGATCGACGTCGAGGGGGCGTGGCAGCTCGGTCACGAGGACCTGGCCGCCAAGCTCGCCGGGGTCGTCGTCGGGACACCGCTGGCCGACCTGGCCTGGCGCAACCACGGCACCGCCGTGATCGGCGTCATCGGCGGTGACCGCGGCGGACAGGGCGTCACCGGCATCGCGCCGGAGGCGGTGACCGCGGCGGCGTCCTTCCAGGGCCTGGGCACCGCGGCGGCGATCCACGCGGCGGCGGACCGGCTGGGCCCCGGGGACATCGTGCTGGTCGGGCTGCACCGGCCGGGACCGCGGCTGGACTTCGCCGACCGCGACGACCAGCGGGGCTACATCGCCCTCGAATGGTGGCCGGACGACTACGCGGCCGTCCGGTACGCGACGGCCAAGGGGGTCGTCGTGGTGGCCGCCGCGGGGAACGGCGCCGAGTCCCTCGACGACGCCGTCTACGAGCGCCGCCCCGACGGATTCCCGGAGGGCTGGCGCAACCCCTTCAACCCGTCCAACCGGTCCTCCGGGGCGATCCTGGTCGGTGCGGGCGCGCCTCCGCCCGGCACCCACGGCCGCGATCACGGCCCGGACCGGTCCCGGCTCGCGTTCTCCAACTACGGTGCCCGCGTGGACGCCCAGGGCTGGGGGCGCGAGGTCACGACGACCGGCGGCTTCTGGGACCGGCCCGGTGATCTCCAGGGCGGGCCCGAGGAGATCGCCTGGTACACGGACACGTTCTCCGGGACCTCCTCGGCCTCCCCGATGGTGGTCGGCGTCCTGGCCGCACTCCAGGGCATGCTCAAGGCGGCGGCCCAGGCGCCGATGTCCCCGGAACGGGCCCGTGAGGTGCTGCGGGCGACCGGTTCCCCGCAGCAGGACGCGCCGGGGCGTCCGGCCTCGCAGCGCATCGGCGGCAGGCCCGACGTCAAGGCGGCGGTGACCCGTCTGCTGCCGCACGCGGTCGGCTCGGGCCAGGCCGAGCGGTACTGGGACGAGCTGCTGCCGTATCCGCGTGAACTCCCGCCCCGGCTGCGGCTGTTCGTGGCCGGTGGCTGGCGCAGCCTCAACCATCCGTCCCCCGAGATCCGCCAGGCGGTGCACACCGCCTTCGCGGGAGGACGGCCCGACGTCCGCGTCTGGTTCGCGGACGACGACATCGTCGGCCTGGTCGTCACGGGCTGACGGATCCCACCATCAAGGGAAGGTGGCACCCGCATGAGCACCACCCCGCAGATGAGCCAACCGGGACAGCACCAGGGACAGCAGTTCCCGAGCACGGCGCCGTACCAGCAGTTCCCTCAGCAGCCGTTCGGGCCGCAGGGGATCTCTCCGCAGCAGCAGTTCGGGCAGCAGGCGTTCGGGCCGCAGCACCAGCCGTTCGGCATGGGCGGTTCGCTGGAGCAGCTCCAGCAGCTCGGCCGGCAGCAGCCGTATCAAGGGCTGCTCCAGCAACTCGGCCAGCAGCAGCCGTTCGCGCCGCAGCAGCCCCAGCAGCCCCAGCAGGAGATGGGCCAGCAGCACCAGCAGGTCGAGCAGCAGGTGCAGCAGCACCTCCAGCAGATCTCGCAGATCGCCGTCCAGTACGTCCAGCAGCAGGTCCAGGCTCAGGTGCTGCAGGCCGGTGCCGCCGACGGCTACATCGACGTGGTCCAGCCCCTGCCGGGGCAGCCCAGTGTGATCGCGCTGCGTGTCGCCGGGCAGCTGAAGGTCCTGTTCGACCCCAACCCCCAGACCCACGACCAGGTCCAGGAGGCGTTCGCCTTCGGCCACCAGGTGATCGGTGTCTGGGAGTCCGGTTCACCGCAGATCCTGCGTTCGATCCAGATCCGCAGGATCTGACCGGCGGCACCTGAGCCAGGACAGCCCCCTGGGACAGCCGGCCCCGGGCCGTACGACGAAGGGCGCCTCCCCACCGGGAGAGGCGCCCTTCACCATGCCGTGCCGTCCTACAGGGCGACGCCCAGCAGGGCGTCCACCGCGCGGGACACCAGACCGGGGGCACCCTCGTCCGTGCCGCCCGTCTCCTCCTGGAGCGCCGCCCAGCGGTCGACCGCGGCGAGCGCGGCCGGGGCGTCGAGGTCGTGCGCGAGGGCGTCGCGGACCTCCTCGACGAGGGCGTCGGCGGAGGGGCCGTCGGGCCGGGAGACGGCGGCACGCCACCGTCCCAGGCGCGCGACGGCGTCGGCGAGGACCTGGTCGGTCCACTCCCAGTCGGCCCGGTAGTGGTGGGCGAGCAGGGCGAGGCGGATCGCGGCCGGGTCGACGCCCTCACGGCGCAGCGCGGAGACGAAGACCAGGTTGCCCTTGGACTTCGACATCTTCTCGCCGTGCAGGGCGACCATCCCGGCGTGGACGTACGCCTTGGCCATGGGGAACTCGCCGGTCAGCACCTGGGCGTGCGAGGCGCCCATCTCGTGGTGCGGGAAGGCGAGGTCGGAGCCGCCGCCCTGGACGTCGAAGGTCATGCCGAGGTGGTCGAGGGCGATGGCGACGCACTCGATGTGCCAGCCGGGCCGGCCGCGGCCCAGCGAGCCGCCGTCCCAGCTCGGCTCGCCCTCGCGGGCGGCCATCCACAGCATCGGGTCCAGCGGGTTCTTCTTGCCGGGCCGGTCGGGGTCGCCGCCGCGCTCGGCGGACAGCAGCCGCATGGCGGCGGCGTCGAGCCCGGAGACCTGACCGAAGTGGGGGTCGGACTCGACGGAGAAGTAGACGTCCCCTTCGAGCTCGTAGGCGGCGCCCGCGTCCCGCAGCCGCTCCACGAGCGGCACGATCCCGGGTATGGCCTCGACGGCGCCGATGTAGTGCCGCGGCGGCAGCATCCGCAGCGCGGTCATGTCCTCGCGGAAGAGCGCGGTCTCCTTCTCGGCGAGGGCGGTCCAGTCGACGCTGTCGCGCTCGGCGCGCTCCAGCAGCGGGTCGTCGATGTCGGTCACGTTCTGGACGTAGTGGACCTGCCGCTTGTTGTCGAGCCACACGCGCTGAACGAGGTCGAACGCGTTGTAGGTCGCCGCGTGTCCCATGTGGGTGGCGTCGTAGGGCGTGATGCCGCAGACGTAGATACGGGCGACAGGACCGGGGTCGGGGGTGACCAGACCGCCGGTCGCGGTGTCGTGGATCCTCAGGTCGCGACCCTGACCAGGCAGGGCGGGGACCTCGGAAGCGGGCCAGGCATGCATGTCATGAGCCTAACCGGCCGGAAGTTTTTCATACGAACCGGACCGGGCCGGATGGCCGGTGAGGCGCTCTTGCGCGACGGCGGGCGGTGTGCGTCTACACGGGTGGCCACGGAATGGCGGGCCATTCGCCGCTCGGCTCGGGGTGTGTGCCCGTGGCCAGCAGCGACCCGACCCGCGCGCGGGTGGCGTCGAGTTCGGCGGGCGTGATCAGCTCCGCGAGCCGTGCGGCCAGGGCTCCATCGGCGCCGAGCGCCTCCCTGAGGCCCTCCAGGACGTCGACGGCCTCCCCGGTCAAAGGCTCGCCCGCCCAGCCCCACAGCAGGGTGCGCAGCTTGTTCTCGGTGTTGAACGTCACGCCGTGGTCGATGCCGTACAGCCGGTCCTCGGCGGCGGGCAGCAGATGGCCGCCCTTGCGGTCCGCGTTGTTGAGGACGGCGTCCAGTACGGCCAGCCGGCGCAGCCGCTCGTCGTCGGCGTGCACGAGGAGCGCCGTGCGGCCGTCGCCGACCTCGGCGAGGGCGACCGCCTTCCAGCCGGGCCCGGGTTCCTCGGCGTCGACCAGGGCGAGCAGCTCGGAGCCGGGCGCGGCCTCGATCCACTGCTGGACCATGCCCTCGCCGTAGGGGCCCTCGCGCAGGACGGTCGGCGGGACCAGGCCCCAGCCGGTCGCCTCGGACACCTCGTAGGCGGCGACCTCGCGCTGGGCGAGGGTGCCGTCGGGGAAGTCCCACAGGGGGCGTTCGCCGCGCACGGGCTTGTAGACGCAGGCCGTCTCCTCGCCGTCGCGGGCGACCGTGCAGTACAGCACCGCGTTGGAGGCGTCCCGGATCTGTCCGCGCACCGTCAGCTCACCGTGGGTGAGCAGCTCTGCCGTGGTCACGCTCCGCGGCGGTATCCGTTCTGGCGCGGACATACGTGTCCTTCCGGGTCGAGCGGGAGGCTGCACAGCGGGCACGGCGGGCGGCCCGCGTTGACGACGTCGAGGGCACGCTTGGCGAAGGCTCTCGCCTGGGTGCCGGTCAGCCGGACCCGCAGCATCGGGGGCCCGTTCTCCTCGTCCTGGAGGAGGCGCTCCTCGGCCTCGGCGAGGTCCTCCTCGGAGTCCGCGTCGAGCTCCACGAGGGCCTGCGCCTCGACGATCATGCGCTGTTCCTCGCCGTCCCAGGCCAGAGCCATGGTGCCGACGCGGAACTCCTCCTCGACGGGGCTGTCCAGGGGGCGCGTGTCGGAGATCTCGGTGGGGGCCATCGCGGGGACGGAGGCGCTGCCGCCGCTGCGCCGGACGACCTCGTCCAGGAGTTCGTCCATGCGTTCGGCGAGGGCGGCGACCTGGGTCTTCTCCAGGGCCACACTGGTCACCCGGGCGCCCGCGGTGGCCTGGAGGAAGAACGTACGGCGTCCGGGCAGCCCCACCGTGCCCGCCACGAAGCGGTCAGGAGGGTCGTAGAGGAACACCTGACGGGACACGTCCTGTCTCCTGGAGTAGTGGATGGGTGCGCCGCGCTTGCGACCGCTTCACCCTACTGCGCCGGACGATCACGGTGCGCCCGCACCGCCCCCGACCGTGGCGTCCCCGGCGGGCGGTTCCTCGCGCGGCACCAGGGACGCGAAATCACCGGTGTCACCGAGGCGTACGAGAAAAGGCCTCAGACGGGTGTAACGGATGACGGTGATGGAACACGGTTCGACGGAGATCCGCTGGAAGAGGTCGAGATGAAGTCCGAGCGCGTCCGCGACGAGCGCCTTGATGATGTCGCCGTGCGAGCACATGAGGTAGACGGCGTCGGCGCCGTGGTCGCGCTCCACGCGCGCGTTCCACTCCCGTACGGCCTCGGCGGCGCGGGTCGCCATCGCGCGCATCGACTCGCCGCCGGGGAACGCGGCGGCGGAGGGGTGGGCCTGGACGACCTCCATGAGGGGCTCGCCCGCGAGTTCGGCGAGCTTGCGGCCGGACCAGTCGCCGTAGTGGGCCTCGCCGATGCGTTCCTCGGTGTGCGCGGTGAGTCCGGGCCGGGCGTCCAGGAGCGGCCGGACCGTCTCCTGGCAGCGCTGGAGGGGGCTGGCGACGACCTCGGCCAGCGGCAGTCCGGCGAGGCGTGCGGGCAGCGCCGCGGCCTGGGTCCGCCCGCGTTCGTCCAGGGCGACCCCGGGCGTCCAGCCGGCGAGCAGGCCCTCGGTGTTGGCGGTGGATCGTCCGTGCCGGACGAGGATCAGGGTGGGCATGCGGCCCAGGGTAGGCGTACGTACACGTGCACGAGTGAGCGAGCGACAGGAGAATACGCACCGTGATCGTCGACTTCGCCATCTACCGGGACGGGCGCCGCGCCGAGGGCCCCGACGACCTGTCCGACGCCCTGGACGAGGCGCGGGCGGCGGGCGGGTTCGTGTGGATCGGCCTGCACGAGCCCTCGGAGCGGGAGTTCGATCTCGTCACCCGGGAGTTCGGGCTGCACCCGCTGGCCGTCGAGGACGCGCTGAAGGCCCATCAGCGGCCCAAGCTGGAGGTCTACGACGACTCGCTGTTCCTGGTGCTGAAGCCGGTCGTGTACGAGCCGGAGAGCGACCGGGTCTCCACCGGCGAGGTGATGCTGTTCATCGGCGACTGTTTCGTGGTGACCGTCCGGCACGGCGAGGGCTCCCCGCTGGCCGCCGTACGGCGCCGTCTGGAGCGGGAGCCGGAGATCCTGCACAAGGGGCCGACCGCGGTCATGTACGCCGTCTCGGACGCCGTCGTCGACCACTACGTGGAGGTCGCGACCGAGCTGCAGACGGACCTGGAGGAGCTGGAGGCGGAGGTCTTCTCCCCGGACGGGGGCGGCGGTTCCCGCACGACCGCCTCCAGGATCTACACGTTCAAGCGGCAGATCCTGGAGTTCCGCCGGGCCACCGGGCCGCTCGCGATGCCGCTGACCCGGCTGGCCGGGCTCGGCCAGCTCGGCACCGGGGTGCCCTTCGTGGACGAGAAGGCCCGGCCGTTCTTCCGGGACGTGAACGACCATCTGACGCGCGTCAACGAGTCGGTGGAAGGGCTCGACCGGCTGGTGTCGGACATCCTGTCGGCGCATCTGGCGCAGATGAGCGTGCGGCAGAACGACGACATGCGGAAGATCTCCGCGTGGGCGGCCATGGCGGCCATCCCCACGATGATCGCGGGCATCTACGGCATGAACTTCGACCACATGCCGGAGCTGCACTGGACGTGGTCGTATCCGGCGGTGATCGCGGTCATGGCCGCCCTGGAAGTGGTGCTGTACCGGACGTTCAAGCGCCGCGGCTGGCTGTAGGCGCGGGTCTCAGGCGAACTCGGGTGCGGAGGTGGCCGGTCCGCCGAGGGCGTCACGGCGTTCGGGCATCCGCAGGGAGACCATCCGGCGCCAGCCCGCGGCACGTTCGTAGGCGTAGACGGCGTGGATGCCCGCGGCGAGGACGGCCGACTTGGCCCGCGGCCAGCCGAGGACACGGCCCATGTGGGCCATCACGGCGAGGCTGACGTCGCGGTAGACCTGGATCTCGGCGAGGGCGCAGTCGCGCAGGGTCCGCTGGATCTCGCGGCCGTGCCCGGCGTACGCGAAGCGCAGCAGTTCCTCGTGGCAGTAGGCGAGGTGGTTGTCCTCGTCCTGGGAGATCATGCGGACCGCGCGCCCGAGGTCCGGGTGGTCGGCGAAGTGCTTGCGGAGCAGTTCCATCTGCTCGGAGGCGCGCTGTTCGGTGACCCGGCTGTGGGCGAGGTAGGTGACGATGTCGCGCACGGTCAGCGGCTCGTCGGCCTTGAGCTTGTCGTGGGCGAGCCCGATGCCGCGGCGCTCCAGGAGCATCGTGTAGTCGGTGTCGTCGGGGACGGGGACGGGTTCGAGACCGCGCTTGCGCATCAGGGCGTTGAAGATCCGCCCGTGCTTGTCCTCGTCGGCGCCATGGCGGGTGATCTTGGGAGCGAGGGCGCGCTCGCTCTCGGGGACGAGCGCGGCGATGCGGGCGTTCTCCCAGCCTCCCTGCGACTCCCCGCTGGCCGCGATGGAGCAGAACAGACGGAAGGACTCGTCGTTGTCGAGGATCTCCGTGAACAGACTCTTGGCCGAAAGCATCGTGGGCACCTGCACCTCTCTGCCGGACTCCGCGGCATTCCGCAAAGAACGAGTCAAATGGGCCGAGAGAGGTGCTGCAACATCTGTGTCGGACAACTCCGCCAGAAGGAGGACCCACCCCATCACGTCCGGGGCGTAACCGCACGGGCGCGGGCGCGTTGTTCTCCGTGACGGCCGTGGCGGGGAAGACCCCCGAGCCCTCACCACGGCCGCAGAACTTTCCCGGTGGACGAACCGGGGCCCTAGGCCAGTCCGGCCAGTTCGAGGGCCTCGACGCCGGCGCGGAGCGAGGCGAGGCGCTCGTCGAGGGTGAAGCCCGCAGGGTTGAGGCTGAGGGTGGTGACCCCGGCCTCCGCGTAGCTCGTCATCCGGTCCGCGATCCGCTCCACGGAGCCCAGCAGCGTCGTCCGGTCGATCAGGTCGTGCGGTACGGCCGCTCCGGCGCCCTGCTTGTCGCCGGACAGGTACTTCTCCTGGATCTCGGCCGCCGCGGCCTCGTAGCCCATGCGCTGGGCGAGCTGGTTGTAGAAGTTCTGCTTGGCGCTGCCCATGCCGCCGACGTACAGGGCGGTGTAGGGGCGGAAGGCGTCGGCGAGCGCGAGCACGTCCTTGTCCTCGCCGACGGCGAGCGGCAGCGTCGGGCAGACGTCGAAGCCGTCCATGGTCAGCCCGGCCTTCTCGCGGCCCGCGCGCAGGTACGTGATCGCCGTGTCCTCCAGGTGCTCGGCGGAGGGGAAGATCAGCAGGGCGCCGTCGGCGATCTCACCGGTCTGTTCCAGGTTCTTGGGGCCGATCGCGGCGATGTACAGCGGGATGTGCTCGCGCTGCGGGTGCACGGTCAGCTTGATCGGCTTGCCGGGGCCGCCGGGCAGGGGCAGCGTCCAGTGCTCGCCGTCGTAGGAGAGCCGCTCGCGCGTCATGGCCTTGCGGACGATCTCGACGTACTCGCGCGTACGGGCCAGCGGCTTGTCGAACTTGACGCCGTACCAGCCCTCGGAGACCTGCGGGCCCGAGACGCCGAGGCCGAGGCGGAACCGGCCGCCGGAGAGGGAGTCGAGGGTGGCGGCGGTCATCGCGGTCATCGCGGGCTGGCGGGCCGGGATCTGGAAGATGGCCGAACCGACGTCGATGCGTTCGGTCTGCGCCGCGACCCAGGTGAGCACGGTCGCCGCGTCCGAGCCGTAGGCCTCGGCGGCCCAGCACACGGCGTAGCCGAGCCGGTCGGCCTCCTTGGCCACTTCCAGATTGTCGGCGTCCATTCCGCCGCCCCAGTAGCCGAGGTTGATGCCGAGCTGCATTGGCCGACTCCTTCGTACCGATGTGCCGAGTCACCGATCTACCGATCAGTAACGTCCGTTGTCCGCCGACCATAGCGCGGGCGGCCGGATCGGGGCAGGTGACGGTGGTGTTCTTCGGCCCACACGGGCACCGGGACACCGCCTGTGACGTTCGGCGAAACTGGTTGTCCACAGGCCCCCACACCGCTGGTTCAGGCCAGTAATGTCGGCGCTCATGGAGCAGAGGCATCTCGGCCGTACCGGCCTTCGCGTGTCCCGTATCGGACTCGGCACTCTCACCTGGGGCAGGGACACCGACGAACTCGATGCCGCGGACCTCCTGAAGACGTTCTGGGAAGCGGGCGGGACACTCGTCGACACGGCCGACGTGTACGGCGACGGGGAGTCGGAGTATCTGCTCGGCCGTCTCATAGACGGCCTGGTCCCGCGCCGGGACCTGGTGATCTCCACGAAGGCGGGCAGCGTCCCCGACCCGGACCGCCGCTTCGACGGCTCGCGCGGCCATCTGCTCTCCGCGCTGGACGCCTCCCTCGCCCGGCTGGGCACCGACTACGTCGACCTGTGGCACGTCCACGCCTACGATCCGGACACCCCGCTGGAGGAGACCCTCCAGGCGCTCGACCTCGCCGTCGGCAGCGGACGCGCCCGCTACGCGGCCGTCTCCAACTTCTGCGGCTGGCAGCTCGCCAAGGCCGCGACCTGGCAGCTCGCGGCCCCGGGCACCCGCACCCGGCTGGCCGCCACCCAGCTGGAGTACTCCTTGCTCCAGCGGGGCGTGGAGCGTGAGGTGCTGCCCGCCGCCCTCGACCTCGGCATAGGTCTGCTGCCGTCGTCCCCGCTGGGCCGCGGGGTCCTCACCGGCAAGTACCGGGGGGACACCGCACCGGCCGACTCGCGCGGGGGCTCCGACCATCTCGCGCTCTTCGTGGAGCCGTATCTCGACGACACGGCGAGCCGCATCGTGGACGCCGTGCGGACCGCCGCCGACGGGCTCGCGGTGACCCCGCTCCAGGTGGCCCTCGCCTGGATCCGCGACCGGCCCGGAGTGGCCGCGCCGATCGTCGGCGCGCGCAACGCGCAGCAGCTCACGGCGGCATTGTCAGTGGAGGCCCTTAGTCTTCCTGACGAGATCTGCCGGGCGCTCGACGATGTGTCGGCGCCCGTGCACCGCTATCCCGATCACGACTGGAGCACGCTGTGAGCACGGAGCCGGGGCCCACGGAGGAATCCGAGCCGACCGAGGCCGCCGCCGACGCGACCGGACCCGCCGAAGCCGGGAGCGAGTCCACGGAGGACGCCTCCCCGGAAGCGGCCGAGTCCGCCGAGGCCGCGTCGTCCGAGGGCACGTCCGCCGAGGGCACGTCCGCCGAGGGTGCCGCCGCGCCGCAGCTGTCCGAGGCCGCGGCCGAGCTCGCGGCGCAGAAGGTCGAGCGGGAGCGGATCGCGCGCCGCAAGGCGGAGCGGCAGGGCCCCGTCGACAGCGGGGCCAAGCTGAGCGGGACGGCCGCGGACCTGCTGGCCGCCGTGCGGGCCGTGGAGGGCGGGGCCAAGCCCGCGGCAACCGTCTTCGCCGAACCCCCGGCCCCCCGCCGCCCCGCCGAACCCGAGCCCGTACGACAGCCCCGGCCCGCGGCGGCGGACGGACCGGCGGCCCCCGCGGCCGGGACCGTGGACTCCGTGCGGCAGGTGCTGGCCGAGGGCGGCGCCCCCGAGCACCTCGTCACACAGGCCGCGACGGCCCTCGGGGAGGACGCGGCGGGACAACTGCGCGAGGACCCCTGGCAGTTGCTGCGCGTCACCGGGGTCCGGCCGGAACAGGCCGACGGGTTCGCCCGCGCGCTCCTCGGCGCCGACTGCCGGCCCGACGACGAACGGCGCGGCCGTGCGGTCACCGTCTGGCTGCTGGAACAGGCCGCCGTGGCCGGGCACACCGCCCTCGAACTGACCGCGCTCACCGCCGCGCTGGCCAAGCAGGGCGTGCCGGACGCCGACACCGCCGTGCAGAACACCCTCGCGGAGGCCGAGGCGCTGGTCTTCCAGGACGCCCTGGACCCGCGCGCCCCGCAGCCCGTCGCGGAGGAGGACGGCGAGGAGGCGGAGGAACGCCCGGTGCGGGTCCTGGTCGGCCTGGAGCGGTACGCGCTCGCCGAGGAAAGCCTCGCCGACGGACTGGCCCGGCTGATCAACTCCGTGCCGAAGCAGGACGGTTCGGCCGAGGAGTGGGAGCGGGCCGCCGACGCCGCGCAGGGCTCCGGCGATGAGCTGATCCGTGCGGTCGCGGCCCACGGTCTCGTCCTCCACACGGGAGGCGAGGCATCGCTGGCGGAACCGGCGGCGCTCCTGGCCGCGGCGGCCGGACTCGGGCTGCGCGCCTGGGCGGTGGCGCACGGCGCCCTCGGCCGCGACCGTTTCGCCGCGCTCGCGCCCGAGGCGACGGCCACGACCGCGGGCGGGCTGCTCTCCGGCGCGGAGGGTCCGGGCCGGGACGGTGACGGGGCGCTCGACCTCGACCTGCTCGTCGTGCTCGACGCGCCCCAGTGGGACGTGGAGTCGGCGGCGCTGCTCACGGAGTCGCTGCCGGACGGGGCGCGGCTGGTGCTGACCGGTGACCCCGGGGTGCTGTGGTCGGCGGGGCCGGGGCGGGTCTTCGCGGACCTGCTCGCCGCGCGGGTCTGCCCCCAGGTCGCCTCCCGGCTTCCCGACCCCGGCCCGCTCGGCGAGCTGGTGTCCGGGATCGGCATCGGCGAGCTGAACCAGGTCGAGGCGCCCGGCAAGGAACTGGTCATCGTGCCCGTGCGGGACGCGGGCGAGGCCGTGCACCGCACCGTGCAGCTGGTCGCGGACTCGGTGCCCCGCGCGATCGGCGTCCCCGCCGAGCAGACCCAGGTGATCACCCCCGGCCACGGCGGCGCGGCCGGCACCCGCGCCCTGAACACGGCCCTCAAGGAACGGCTCAACCCGGGGCCCGGCCGCTTCGGGGGCTTCGACCCCGGTGACCGTGTCGCCTACTCCCCCGCCCCGGGCCGTGTGCTGACCGGGCAGGTGGTGCAGGCCGACGCGGAGGGCCTGCATCTTCGGTGCGCGGGCGAGGCGGTCGTCGTGCCGAAGGAGCGGGTCGAGCAGGCGGTGCGGCACGGGTGGGCGCTCACCGCTCATCAGGCCGCCGGGGGCCGGTGGCCGGCGGTGGTCGTGGTGCTGCCCGGGGACGCCGTGCAGGCGCTCACCCGCCCCTGGATCTACACGGCGTTCGGGAGGGCGGCCCGCCATCTGTCCGTGGTGCACGGCGTGGACCAGGCACTGCCGAGGGCGGTGGCCGAGATCGAGGCGAAGCCGCGCACGACCCGCCTCCCGGTGCTCCTCGCCCCGCAGATCCCGGCCGCGGGATAGCCGGACGACGGGGCGGACACGGGACGGCGGCGGTCACAGGCACGTGCCCGTGACCGCCGCCGTCGCCATTGCCGGCGCCGGCTCTCAGCGTTCGACGTCCAAGGGCTCCAGGTCCTCGTCGTCGTCCAGTTCGACCTCGTCGACGTCCTCGTCGACATCCTCGGCTTCGTCGATCTCGTCGATCTCGTCGAGTTCGTCGAGTTCGTCGTCGTCGAAGACCGCGCTGACGTCGAAGCGGCACACGACCTGCTGTGCGTCGACCGACTCGAAGGGCGCCTCCAGCCACTCCCCCGGCTCGGCCGGGTCCTCCGCCGCGGTCACCCACAGCGTGGAGTCGCCCTCCTCCAGCCCGAACTCCTTGTGCCGCGAGGCGATCTCGTCCGGCTCGAACTCGCCGAAGAGCAGCCCCAGCGCCCCGTGCACCGTGCCGGAGGCCTCCGCGTGGTCCTCGTAGTCCGCCGCCTCGATCCGCTGGGCCTGGGCCAGCAGCCGCTGCGGCTCGGCCACCGCGTAGTCGCGGCGGATGAGGACGCTGACCGCGTTGGGCTCCTCGGGACCGGCGTACGGCGGGAGGGAGTCCTCCGTGCCCGGGATCTCGAAGGGAGTGACCTCGTCGTAGCGGTCGTAGAGCAGCTCGTCGTACGCCTCGGCGGCCGCCGCGAGCTCGTTGAACGCCTCGTAGACGGCCGGGTCGTCCTCGCCCGACCGGCGTTCGACCGCGGCCAGATGGCGGTCGAGCGCGGTCTTGACCGCCTCGGCGGCGGCGCGTACCTCGGCAGCGGTGGGCTGCACAGCATCAGACATAGTGCAGACGCTATCCGTACCGGGCCCCAGCCCGCACAATAGATGCGATGCCGGAATACGAATTTGTCGACGTGTACGTACCGCGCGGGGTCTCCCGCAAGGACGCCGCACGTCTGCTGACGGACCATGCCGAGTACGGACACTGGGAGTTGGACCGCCTGAGCCTGCTGCGTGACGGAAGCCGCAAGGTGCGGCTGCGCCGCAGGATCATCCGCCAGGTGCGCGCCACCTGGTGAGATGAGGCCAGGGAGCGAACGGAGCGGGCCCCGCCGAGGCGGGGCCCGCTCCGTTGTGCGTCCTACCGGTCACGCGGCGCGTGCCCGGCGGTAGATCACCGCACCCGCCAGCACCGCGCCGGCACCGGCCAGCCCCATCCCCATCGGGAGGCCGGCGCCGGTCTCGGCGAGCTGGGCGCTGCCCAGGGGCTGGGTCACGGACCGGGAACCGGGGTGGCTGGCACCGACCGGACCGCCCGGGGTCAGGTCGCCCGAGGCGGGCGGAGCACCGGGGGTTCCGGGCAGGCCCGGCTCCACGGGGTTGCCCGGCGTTCCCGGCTGGCCGGGGGTACCGGGGTTGCCCGGGGTGCCGGGGTTACCGGGAGTGCCCGGCGTGCCCGGATTACCGGGAGCGCCCGGGTTGGACGGGTTGCCGGGGGTGCCGGGCTGACCCGGGTTCCCAGGGGTGCCCGGCGTGCCGGGATTGCCAGGCGTCCCGGGGTTGCCCGGCTGACCGGGGTTGCCGGGGTTGGACGGGTTCCCGGGCGTACCCGGGTTGTCCGGATTCCCGGGGTTCCCCGGGTTGTCCGGATTCCCGGGGTTCCCCGGGTTGTTCGGGTTCCCGGGGTTCCCCGGGTTGGACGGATGGCCCGGGTTCCCCGGGTTCCCCGGCTGGTCCGGGCCTCCCGGGGGCGGGGTGTGGCCGCCACCGCCGGGCGGAGTGCCCGGGTGGCCTCCGTCAGGCCCGTTGCCGCAGTCGTTGCCCGTGACGGCGTTGCCGATCCCGATGACGTCCACGCTGTTGCCGCAGACGTTGACCGGCACGTACACCGGCACCTGGACGTGGTTGCCGGAGCCGACGCCCGGCGAATCGCTCGCGTGCCCGCCCGAGGACGAACCGCCGCCGGAGTGTCCGTGGCCGCCGCCCGAATCCCCGTAGCCGCCGCCGGAGTGCCCGTAGCCGCCGGAGTGCCCGCTCCGGTTGCCGCACGCGTTGCCCGCCGCCGGGTTCAGCAACCCGACCACGTCGACCGTGTTGCCGCACACGTTGACCGGCGCGTGCACCGGCGCCTGGACCGTGTTGCCCGACAGCACGCCGGGCGAGTTCGACGCGGCGCCGCTCGCCCCGGAGTCGGCGTGCGCGGTACCGCCCGCCGCGGCGATCACGCCGGTGGCCGCCGCCACGGTCATCAGGCCCTTGCGGGTGACCTGTCGCATTCCTGAATTCCCCCCTGCCTTCGGTTCCGACCTGCAATGCTGGTGAAAAGACCGGTCGGCCCCGGAGCGCATGGCGCGCGCTCCGGGGCCGACGGTCGTGAAACGACCCTCAGAGGGTCGGCGTCACTTGTTGATGCAGGTGTTGCCGAAGGCGGGGTTCAGCACGCCGATCACCGAGATGGTGTTGCCGCAGACGTTCACGGGAACGTGAACCGGGACCTGAACGACGTTGCCGGACAGGACACCCGGGGAGTGCACGGCGGCACCCTGGGCACCCGAGTCGGCGACAGCGAGGCCCGCGCCAGCGAGAACCAGGCCACCCGTGGCAGCCGCGGCGGCGACGACCTTCTTGATCATTATTCCTCCTTGTTGGCAAATGCGATCTCGTGTTGCCGATCGCATCACCTGTAACGAGGAGGGAGTAATGGAGCTACGAGCGTATGAGCACATTCACTCTTCTCAGTCGCACTCGTACGCGCGCCCGATAAGCCCGGCCGACGCCAGAAGGCGTCGTCAGGAGGCGTCGTCAGGAGGCGTCGATGAAGCGGTCCAGCACTCGCACGCCGAACTTCAGCCCGTCCACCGGAACCCGCTCGTCCACGCCGTGGAACATGCCCGCGAAGTCCAGCTCCGGCGGCAGCTGGAGCGGTGCGAAGCCGAAGCAGCGGATACCGAGGTCGTCGAAGGACTTGGCGTCCGTGCCGCCGGAGAGCATGTAGGGCACGGCGCGGGCGATCGGGTCCTCGGCGCTCAGGGCGCTCTGCATGGCGTCGACGAGCCGGCCGTCGAAGTCGGTCTCCAGCGCCTTGTCCCCGTGCACGTCCTCCCGCTTCACGCGCGGGCCGAGGATGCGGTCGAGATCGGCGAGGAACTCCTCCTCGTAGCCGGGCAGGAAGCGCCCGTCGACGTGGGCGGTGGCCTGCCCGGGGATCACGTTCACCTTGTAGCCGGCGCCGAGCATGGTGGGCGCGGCGGAGTTGCGGAGCGTGGCGCCGACCATCTTGGCGATGCCGCCGAGCTTGGCGAGGGTCTCGTCCATGTTCTCGGGGTCGAGCTCGGTGCCGAGGGCGTCGGACAGCTCGTCCAGGAAGGACCGCACGGTCTTGGTGACCCGCACCGGCCAGGTGTGGCGTCCGAGCCGCCCCACGGCCTCGCACAGTTCGGTGATGGCGTTGTCGTTGTTGGTCATGGAGCCGTGCCCGGCGGTGCCCTCGACGGTCAGCCGCATCCAGTGCATGCCCTTCTGGGCGGTCTCCACCAGATACAGGCGCAGGTTCTCGTTCACGGTGAAGGAGAACCCGCCGACCTCGCCGATCGCCTCGGTGACGCCCTCGAAGAGCCCGGGGTGCTTGTCGACGAGATGGCGGGCGCCGTACGTGCCGCCCGCCTCCTCGTCGGCGAGGAAGGCGAGGACGATGTCGCGCGGGGGCTTGCGGCCGCTGCGCAGCCGGTCGCGGACGACCGCGAGGGTCATCGCGTCCATGTCCTTCATGTCGACGGCGCCCCGGCCCCACACGCAGCCGTCCGCGATCTCGCCGGAGAACGGGTGGTGGGTCCAGTCGGCCGCGTTGGCCGGGACGACGTCGGTGTGGCCGTGGATGAGCAGCGCGGGCCTGGAGGGGTCCTCGCCCTCGATCCGGGCCACCGTGGAGGCCCGGCCCTGGTGCGACTCGATGATCTGGGGTTCGAGACCCACCTCGGCGAGCTTCTCGGCGACGTACTCGGCCGCCTTGCGCTCACCGGGTCCCGAGTGGTCGCCGTAGTTGCTGGTGTCGATCTGGATCAGCTCGCGGCAGAGGTCCACGACCTCGTCCTCGCCGGTGACGCGCCTGGCCGTGTCCGTCCCGCTCACGCTGCTTCCTCCCGGTCTCACTGCTGGTGGTTCCCTCATCCTCTCTCTCCGACCGGCCGCACCCCAAGACCGGGCCCCGCCCGTCACACACCGTTCACGCCGGGACGGGGACGGAACAGGGGGTGATCGGAGCACCTCGAAAGCCTGGTAATGTTTCCTCTGTCGCCGCGGGGGAAACCCCGCCCGACAGACACCTTGTCCGGGTGGCGGAATGGCAGACGCGCTAGCTTGAGGTGCTAGTGCCCTTTATCGGGCGTGGGGGTTCAAGTCCCCCCTCGGACACCACTGAAAACCCCTGCTGAGCAGGGGTTTTTTGCTGTGCTCACGACCTGGCCCGGCCTTCACGGAATTTTCCCGCCGGGGTCGGCAACCTCGGGCCCCTCCGCGGCCACTACGCCCTGAAACGGCACCATCCAGCACCCCTCTTCAGGGACGAAACAGGGATCGAGCGGATGAGACGAGCACACGCACGCGCACCCCGGCTGTACGCCGCGCTGGCCGGACTGAGCCTGGCCGTCACGGCCGGGGCCACGCTGCTGATACCGGAGGCCTCCGCGGCCACCCCGGCCGCCACGGGCTACGCGACACAGAACGGCGGGACGACCGGAGGGGCCGGCGGCACGACCGTGCGGGCCACCACCGGCACCCAGATCCACCAGGCCCTGTGCGGCAGGGCCAGCAGCAGCACCCCGATCATCATCGAGGTCGAGGGGACCATCAACCACGGCAACACCACCAAGGTCTCCGGCGACAGCTGCAACACCGCCGCCGACGTGATCGAGCTGAAGCAGATCAGCAACGTCACGCTCGTCGGGGTCGGCAGCGGGGCCGTCTTCGACCAGCTCGGCATCCACGTCCGGGAGTCGAGCAACATCGTCATCCAGAACGTGACCGTCCAGAACGTGAAGAAGTCCGGCTCCCCCACCTCCAACGGCGGCGACGCCATCGGTATGGAGAGCGACGTCCACAACGTCTGGGTCGACCACGTCTCGCTGATCGCGTCCGGCGGCGAGTCCGCGGGCTACGACGGGCTGTTCGACCTCAAGGCCAACACCCAGTACGTCACGCTGTCGTACAGCACCCTGCGCAACTCGGGCCGCGGTGGGCTCATCAACTCCAGTGACAGCGACCTGACCAGCAGCTACGTCACGTTCCACCACAACCTGTACCAGAACATCGACTCCCGCGCCCCGCTGCTGCGCGGCGGCACGGCCCACATGTACAACAACCACTACCTGAGCCTGAACGAGTCCGGCATCAACTCCCGGGCCGGCGCCAAGGCGAAGGTCGACAACAACTACTTCGAGGACTCCAAGGACGTCCTCGGCACCTTCTACACGGACCTGGCCGGGTACTGGCAGGTCAGCGGCAACGTCTTCGACAACGTGACCTGGTCGGCGGCGGGCGACGAGAACAACCCGGCGGGCCCGGACCCGGTGTCCAACACCACCGTGTCCATCCCGTACTCGTACACGCTCGACCAGGCGTCCTGCGTGCCCTCGATCGTGAGCAGGACAGCGGGCGCCGGGACCGGGCTGGCGGTGTCGGACGGGAGCTGCACAGCGACGACACCGACGCCGACGTCCACCGCCACTCCCACCACCACGCCCACGGCGACCCCGACGGCCACGGCGACGAGCGGCACCAACCTCAGCATCGGCGCCGGTTCCGACGGTTCCAGCAAGGCCGACGGCACGAGCTACGGCAACGTCCGTGACGGCGACACCGCCACCTACTGGTCGCCCAGCGGCTCCACCGGCTCCGTCTCGATCAAGTGGAGCGCGGCCACGGCCGTGTCGAAGGCCGTCATCAAGGAGACCTCGGCGGGCGCGGGCCGGATCGGGTCCTGGCAGCTCCTGAACGCCGACACGGGCGCGGTCCTCGCCTCCGGCAGCGGGGCGGGCACGATCTCCTTCGGTTCGGTCTCGCTGAAGAAGCTCACCTTCAGCATCACCGGCTCGTCCGGTGTCCCGCAGGTCGCGGAGTTCGAAACGTACGCCTGACCGCGGGAGTTGACTCGAAGGACGGCGTGATCGGGGCTCCGGACGATGTGGGGGATGTCTCGTCCGGAGCCTTGATCAGCAGGTCATCCGGTGTGCCGGGGCCCCGGCACACCACCCGGAAGGCCCTTTCCGGTGGCTGTCCAAAGGGCACGGACCTAGCGTCGTACTAAAATTTCCGGCTTGTTACGGAGCTGGAGCCGGACAACCCCAGGCAGACCTGCGGGCCCGCCAGCGCCCCGGGGCCCTTCCAGGTCTCCGGGATCGAGACGCGAGGACCGGATGGCAGCCACACACGAGAGCAGTGCTCTCGATCTGCTCGACGACGAGATCCGCGAACGGTTCGGTGACACGGCACGCTTCTCCGGGGGACACGCGGCCTCTCCGCGCACCCTCGTGGACATCCTCGACGCGACGACCCGCGCCTGCCCGGACGAGCCGGCGCTCGACGACGGGGTCGTCCGGCTGACCTACCGGGAACTGGCCGCCGAGGTCGAGCGGCTGCGGCGCACGCTGGGCGAGGCCGGGGTCGGTCTCGGCGACCGGGTGGGCGTGCGGGTGCCGTCGGGCACCAACGACCTGTACGTGGCGATCCTCGCCGTGCTGGCCGCCGGTGCCGCCTATGTGCCGGTGGATGCCGAGGACCCCGACGAGCGGGCCGAGCTGGTGTTCGGGGAGGCGGAGGTCCGCGCGGTGATCGGCGCCGGCCACGCGCTGACCGTCACGGGCCGCGCCGACGTGCCGGCCGCGCGCCCCGGGGCCGGGCACGACGCGTGGATCATCTTCACCTCCGGGTCCACCGGCAAGCCCAAGGGCGTCGCCGTCACCCACGAGAACGCCGCCGCGTTCGTGGACGCGGAGGCCGCGCTGTTCCTGACCGAGGAGCCCATCGGTCCGGGTGACAGGGTCATGGCGGGCCTGTCGGTCGCCTTCGACGCGTCCTGCGAGGAGATGTGGCTGGCGTGGCGGTACGGGGCCTGTCTGGTGCCGGTGCCGCGCTCGCAGGTCAGGAGCGGCGCCGATCTCGGGCCGTGGCTGGTGGAGCAGGAGATCACGGTCGTCTCGACGGTGCCCACGCTCGCCGCGCTCTGGGAGCCGGAGACCCTCAACGACGTCCGGCTGCTGATCTTCGGCGGTGAGGCCTGCCCTCCCGAGCTGACGCAGCGGCTGGTCACCGAGGGCCGCGAGGTCTGGAACACCTACGGGCCCACCGAGGCGACCGTGGTGGCCTGCGCCGCGCTGATGAGCGGTGCCGAGCCGATCCGGATCGGGCTGCCGCTCGACGGCTGGGAGCTGGCGGTCGTCGACGAGGCCGGGCGGCCGGTGCGGATGGGCGAGAGCGGTCAGCTCGTGATCGGCGGGGTCGGGCTCGCCCGGTACCTGGACGCCGAGAAGGACGCGGAGAAGTACGCGCCGCTGGAGTCCCTGGGCTGGGAGCGGGCCTACCGCAGCGGGGACCTGGTCAAGGCGGAACCCGAGGGGCTGGTCTTCCTCGGGCGGGCCGACGAGCAGATCAAGCTGGGCGGCCGGCGGATCGAGCTGGGCGAGGTGGACGCGGCGCTCCAGGCGCTGCCCGGGGTCGCCGGGGCGGCGGCGGCCGTACGGACCGCGCGCAGCGGCAACCAGCTGCTCGTCGGGTACCTCGTCGCACAGGACGGCTGGGACCAGGCGGCGGCCGTCCGCGAGCTGCGCGCCGAGCTGCCCGCGGCCCTGGTGCCGCTGCTCGCGCCGGTGGCGGAGCTGCCGACCCGGACCAGCGGCAAGGTGGACCGCGACGCGCTGCCCTGGCCCCTGGAGGGGCTGGAGACGGGCGGCCCGGCCGAGGAGCTGTACGGCACCGAGGCATGGCTCGCCGAGCAGTGGGCCGAGGTCCTCGGCATCCCGGTGAGCGGCGCCGCCGACGACTTCTTCGCGATCGGCGGCAGCAGTCTGGCCGCCGCGCAGCTCACCGGCAGGCTGCGCTCCCGCTACCCGAACGCGGCTGTCCTGGACATCTACCAGCAGCCCGTGCTGCGCAAGCTGGCACGGCGCCTGGAGGAGTCGGGGCCGGAGGACACCGCCGAGCGGCAGGTCGCACCGGTGCCGCTGCGCGCGAAGGTGATCCAGCTCCTGGTCCTGGTGCCGCTGTTCACCCTGCTCGGGCTGCGCTGGACGGTCGTCCTCGCGGCGCTCGGGAACCTGCTGCCGTACGCCTGGCTGCCGAGCGCCTCCTGGTGGCTGCTGGGGGCCCTGGGGGCGCTGCTGTTCAGTCCGCCGGGGCGGCTCGCGATCGGCGCGGGCGGGGCGCGGCTGCTGCTGCGCGGGGTGCGGCCGGGCCGTCATCCCCGGGGCGGCGGCGTGCATCTGCGGCTGTGGGCCGCCGAGCGGCTGGCGGAGTTCAGCGGGGCGACCGGGCTGACCGGCGCGTGGCTGGAGCGGTACGCGCGGGCGCTGGGCGCCAGGATCGGCCCGGACGTGGACCTGCACTCGCTTCCGCCGGTGACCGGGCTGCTGAAGCTGGGCCGGGGCGCGGCCGTCGAGTCGGAGGTGGACCTGTCGGGGTACTGGCTGGACGGTGACCGGCTGGAGATCGGCGCGGTCAGGGTCGGCGCGCACGCCGTCGTCGGGACGCGCAGCATCCTCTTCCCGGGCGCCCGGGTCGGCAAGCGGGCCGAGGTCGCGCCGGGTTCCGCGGTGACCGGGCAGATCCCGACCGGGCAGCGCTGGGCGGGCGCGCCCGCGGTCAAGCTGGGCAAGGCCAAGCGGAACTGGCCCAAGGAGCGCCCCCGCAAGGGCACGTACTGGCGGGTCATGTACGGCCTGACGGGGTTCGCGCTGACCGCGCTGCCGGTGCTGGCGGGCGGGGCGGCGCTGCTGGTGGGCCGTGAGTTCTTCACGCCGGACGCGCCGCTGGCGGGTGCCGCGGCGGCGCTGGTCCCGGCGACGCTGGCGTTCGGGCTGGCGTACGCGCTGCTGATCCTGGTCGCGGTGCGGCTGCTGAGCCTGGGGCTCCGGGAGGGCACGCATCCGACGCACAGCCGGATCGGCTGGCAGGCGTGGACGGTCACCCAGCTGATGGACCGCTCGCGCGAGGTGCTGTTCCCGCTGTACGCCGGGCTGGTCACCCCCGTGTGGCTGCGGCTGCTGGGGATGCGGATCGGGCGGGGCGCCGAGGTGTCGACGGTGCTGGCGCTGCCCAGCCTGACCACGGTCGGTGAGGGCGCGTTCCTCGCCGACGACACGCTGACCGCGCCGTACGAGCTGGGGGGCGGCTGGATGCGGATCGGGCGGGCCGAGATCGGGCGGCGGGCCTTCCTCGGGAACTCCGGGATGACCGCGCCGGGCCGCTCGGTGCCGGACGGCGGGCTGGTCGGGGTGCTGTCGGCGACGCCGAAGAAGGCCAAGAAGGGCAGTTCGTACCTGGGTCTGCCGCCGGTGCGGCTGCCGCGCAGCGCGTCCGGCGGCGACCAGAGCCGTACCTACGACCCGCCGGCGCGGCTGCTGTGGGCGCGCGGCGCGGTGGAGCTGTTCCGGATCGTGCCGGTGTTCTGCTCGGCGGGTGTCGCGGTGCTGACGGTGGCGGCGCTGTGCGCGCTGGGTGGGTGGGCGTGGGCGCTGTCCGGCGCGGTGCTGCTGGCGGCGGGTCTGCTGGCCGGCGGGCTGTCGGTCCTGGCGAAGTGGCTGCTGGTGGGGCGGCACCGCAGCGGGGAGCATCCGCTGTGGAGCGGCTTCGTGTGGCGCAACGAGCTGGCGGACACGTTCGTCGAGGTCGTGGCGGTGCCGTGGTTGGCGGGCTCGGTGCCGGGTACGCCGGTGATGACGGCCTGGCTGCGCGGCCTCGGCGCGCGGATCGGCAAGGGTGTCTGGGTGGAGAGCTACTGGCTCCCGGAGACGGATCTGGTGACACTGGAGGACGCGGCGACGGTGAACCGGGGCTGTGTGCTCCAGACCCACCTCTTCCACGACCGGATCTTGCGGACGGATACTGTTGTTCTCCGTGAGGGCGCGACGCTGGGTCCTGGCGGAATCGTGCTGCCCGGCAGCACGATCGGGGCCCGTACGACCCTGGGTCCCGCGTCGCTCGTCATGGCCGCGGAGTCCGTTCCCGACGACACCCGTTGGCTCGGCAATCCGATCGAGGCATGGCGTCCTTGAGCGCGGGTCACCCGGTTCCCATGGGCGACGGTGTACTGGGTGACGGCACGGCGCAGGGAGCAGAAGAGGCAGTGGCGGTTCAGCAGGCGGCGGGTGCGGACCCGTACTTCCCGGACAACGGTGACGCGCGCTACCGGGTGCACCGGTACGAACTCGCGCTGGACTACCGGCCGGGGCCGAACCGGCTGTCCGGGACGGCCCGGATCAACGCCATAGCGGGACGGGCGCCGCTCACGGAGCTGATGCTGAACCTGGCGGACTTCCGGATCGGCCGGGTCCGGCTGGACGGCCGCCAGCCGCACTACACCCACCGCGGCGGGCGGCTGCGGCTCAAGCCCGCCAAGCCGATCCGGCCGGGGGCCGCGTTCACCGTGGAGGTGCACTGGTCGGGGAACCCGAAGCCGGTCGCCAGTCCGTGGGGCGGGCTCGGCTGGGAGGAGCTGGAGGACGGGGCGCTGGTGGCGAGCCAGCCGGTGGGGGCGCCGTCCTGGTACCCGTGCAACGACCGGCCGGCGGACAAGGCGTCGTACCAGATCTCGGTCACCACGCCGTCCGCGTACGCGGTGGTGGCCGGCGGCCGGCTGCTGACCCGGACGACGAAGGCGTCCACGACGACGTGGGTGTACGAGCAGTCCGCGCCGACGTCCAGCTATCTGGTGGGGCTGTCGATCGGGAAGTACCAGACGGTGCTGCTGGGCGATCCGGGGCTGGGCGGGGTGCCGCAGCACGGGCACATCCCGGCGCAGCTGCTGCCGCAGTTCTCGCGGGACTTCGCGCGCCAGCCGCAGATGATGGAGGTCTTCCAGGAGCTGTTCGGTCCGTACCCGTTCGACGAGTACGCGGTCGTGGTGACCGAGGAGGAGCTCGATGTGCCCGTCGAGGCACAGGGGTTGTCGCTCTTCGGCGCCAACCACGTGGACGGGGCGCGGGGTTCGGAGCGGCTGGTCGCCCATGAGCTGGCCCACCAGTGGTTCGGGAACAGTGTCTCGATCGCGGACTGGCGGCACATCTGGCTGAACGAGGGCTTCGCCAAGTACGCGGAGTGGCTGTGGTCGGAGCGGTCGGGCGGGCGTACGGCCCAGCAACTGGCCGCCGCCGCGCACCGGTTGCTGTCGGGTCTGCCGCAGGACCTGCGCCTCGCCGACCCGGGCCGCAAGTCGATGTTCGACGACCGGCTCTACGAACGCGGCGGTCTCGCGGTGCACGCGGTGCGCTGCGCGATGGGTGACGTGGCCTTCTTCCGGATGCTGCGCGGCTGGGCGGGCCTGCACCGGGGCGGCGCGGTGACCACCACGACCTTCACGTCGCACGCCTCCCGCTTCGCGGCGGAGCCGTTGGACGACGTGTTCGACGCCTGGCTCCATCGGCCCGCGCTGCCGCCGCTGCCCCTGCCCCGGACCCGGCAGGCGGGCTAGGGGGTGTTGCGAAAGTCCTGTGCGGTGCCCGCGGTGTTCGGTGCGTGGCCTCGGCGTGCCGGACGAAGGCTCTCGTAGCTGAGCTACTAGGGCCTTTGGCCGGTGCGGCGAGGGCGCGTGCCGGGCGCCACGGGTGCTGTGCGGGACATTCGCAACACCCCCTAAAGGGTGTTGCACAAGGCCGTGTTCGGGCAGGTCAGGGCCTGTGATCGCGGTCTTGTGGTCATGATGCGAGGGCGAGGT
>NZ_JBIVDS010000030.1:0-48778 GCF_044747265.1 Streptomyces sp. NPDC090106
GGCTTCCCGCGAAAGTGCTTCTTTTTCTCGGGTGGATGGATTCTGGAATGGCTCGGTATTGCCGCTGTGCTTTCCTCGGTAAATTCCTCGAATTGAGTTCGATGAATCTTCGCGTGTCCGGGGCTGGCGCGGCAGCCGTTCCACTCTGGGGGCGTGACGGACCGGACGCTCAGTCGACGAACCCGAGCAGGGTGTCCGGGCGACAGTCACTCGTGCTCGTCGCGAGCACGCAGCCACTTCAAATTCCTGATCGAGGTCAGGGTGTCGGGATGCTCAGGCCCCAGCACCCGCCGCCGCACCTCCAACGTCTCCTCCGCCAGCACCACCGCCTCCTCCACCCGACCCACATCCGCCAGGCGGATGGCCAGGTCCGACGCCGTGCTCAGCGTGTTCGGATGCTCCGCACCCAACACCCGACGCCGCACCTCCAACGTCTCCTCCCCCAACACCACCGCCTCCTCCACCCGACCCACAGCCGCCAGCTCGACGGCCAGTCCGCTCGCCGTGTTCAGCGTGCTGGGATGCTCCGCACCCAGCACCCGCCGCTGCACCTCCAGCGTCTTCTCGTCCAGGGTGACGGCTTCCTGGTACCGCCCCAGTGCCCACAGGTGGACAGCGAGGCTGCGGGCACTGTTCAGGGTGTCGGGGTGCTCCTCGCCATAGAGGCGCCGGCGCCGGGCGAGGGTGTCCTCGTCCAGAGCATGCGCGCGATCGAGGTCCAGGGTGCCGTCGAAGGCGCGGGCCAGGTAGTGAGCGGCCCAGAGGGTGTCGTCGTGGTCGGCGCCGAGTTGCCTGCGCCAGGTGCCATACAGAGTCTGCAGCCGTTCGCGTGCCGGGGCAGGCTGCCCGCGTTCCATCAGGTACCAGCACGCATCCCGCACCACATCTCGCCCCTTCTCGGTGGTGAGCTGGGCGGGGTCGGCGGCCAGGGCGTGCGGGAGCAGGACCTGCCAAGCCGGCCAGAACCGCGGCTCACTGGCGTCGCCGGGGTGGGCTGCGGTGAGGAGTGCTTCGGTGTCCGTGGTTGCGGTGTGGTGCTGGTCGGGGGTGAGGTAGTCGGTGAGGACGGCCTGGGTGAGGCGGTGCAGCTGCACCGTGCCGTCCTGGACCCGGGCCAGACCGTGCCGGGCGATGGACTGCAACGCGGCCCCCGCCGCCAGCTTCGACGCCAGCACGCCGGCCAGGAGCGTAGATGCCTGGTCGGGCAGGCGGCCGGCGCAGGAGGTGAGGGGGAAGGGTTCGGGCGCCAGCAGCGCGAGCGCCAACAGGAGGGTGTGTGCGCTGGGGTCGTCCTGGTGGAGATGGTCGGCGGTGAGCTGGACCTGGGCAGCCAGTGACACCGGATAGTGCGCGGGCGGGCGGCCCGCCGCCAGCACCGCGGCCGTGTTCACGGCCAGCTCCTCCTTCAGATCCGCAGCCGACAGCCCACCCGTCAGCAGCGCCGCCGCCTGGGCGAGGGCCAGGGGCAGGTCCTCCAGCGCGGCAGCAATGTGGTCTGCGTCCGCGTCACTCAACTGCGCGCCCTGCGCGCGGAGCAGGGCGACGGATTCGGCGCGGGAGAGGGTGTCGACGTCGAGGGGAACGGCGTGGCTGTTCCAGTTCGGGTTACGGGAGGTGATCAGAACATGCCCGGGGCCGCCGGGCATGAACGGGGCCAGGGTGGTGGGTTCTTCGGCGTTGTCGAACACCAGCAGCCAGCGTGAGCGCTCCCCCAGCTCGGCCAGCAGCAATTCGACCGCGGCGGCCGGTGGGGTGCCGGTGGGGACAATGCCAGTGCGAGCGGCGAGGGCGGCGAGTTGGTCGGGGATGAGAGTGGGGTCTTCGGACGCGATCCACCAGGCCATCTCGTACTCCCCCGCGAACCGATAGACGTACTCGATCGCGAGCTGGGTCTTACCGACCCCGCCACGGCCGTGCAGGGCCTGGACCGCCACCCGGCGGCCGGAGGCCAGCTCCTCGCGCAAGTGGACCAGCATGCCGTCGCGGCCGGTGAAGGCGGCGTTGCGGGCCGGGAGGTTCCGGACGCGTGGCAGGCTGCCGGGCAGGCGGGGGCCGGTGGCGCCGAGCCGGGACAGCGTCCCGCTCTGGCCGGGGAAAGGCGGCTCCGAAACCGGACCACCAGAGAGACCTTTCACCGCGGCCAGGAGCGCTTCACGTGCCTGGGCCGGAGCCCGGTCGAAGAGATCCTCGCTGGCGATAGCGCTCAGGATGCCTGGGGGGACGACGTTCGCGACACGGACCGGGGTGATCCTCTCCTTCCTGGCCAGCACCGCAGTCCACTCCGGAGTCGTATACCGGTCCGGCTCAAAATAAGCCGGGGAGAACAAGGCAAGGAACCGGCCCCGCTCCAGCGCCGCATTCATCTTCAGGATGAAGTTGTCGCCTGCACCCCAGTTCCAGTAATCCAGCTCAACCTGGAAGCCGGCGTCCAGGAGCTGCCAGCCCACCCATTCCGCCCACGCACGATCCGGACCCGCGTAACTGATGAACCACGTCCGCTCCGACACGCCGTCAAAACCGTCGCCGGACGCCCCGCTCGCACTCATCCCAGTCCCCCGACACCGCACCCAAACCGAATCAACCAGCGTAGAGCTCCGGCCACCGCGCGGTCCCGGACTTCACCCAGTAGGAAGCCTGCACCCGGACGGCGCTGATCCCCGCCCCAACGCTGGCACGCCACGAAGAGACCGGCAGGACACCGCAGACGGCCCTTGACCGGGCCGCGCAGCGGTGCGGCGCCGGAGGCGTGCCCGGGGCGCCGTGTGGCACCGTGGCGCCGCGCCAGGACCCCCACCCTGCGAAAGAAAAACGAGTATTGCCGCGCCCTGCCGGACGGTGCGGTGCTGCGCCCCCTGGCACGCCCCCTGCGGTGTGCCGTGGTTCAGGCGGGCGGGGATGTTGATCTCGCGGTGGTGCAACTGGGGGTGGGCGTGTCGGCATGTACAAGGCATGAGGACACCGCATCCCCTCCGCGCCCTGCGCGCTCGCCGTCGACAGTACCGGCCGTACCAGCCGCGAGCCCCGCGTAAGACCGCGTTGGATCGGCGTCGGAGACGGGTTCGGCTCTGGCAGCTCACCCGGCAGTGGGGCATGTGCGCGCTGATCTTGGTGGGGGCGTTCGTGCTGTTCGTGGTGCTGCCGTGGTTGGTCTGGAAGGGCCCGTTCGAGATCGACAAGGATCATCTGGACGAGGCGAAGGTGAAGGAGCAGTCCGGGGCGCTGGTGACCGGGTTGCGGACGGCGGTGGTGGCGTTCACGGCTGCGCTGGGGGCGGGGATCGCGCTGCTCTACACCGCGCGCAACTACCGGTTGACCCGGCGGGGGCAGATCACCGATCGGTTCACCAAGGCCCTGGAGCGCCTCGGTTCACCCGAGATCTACATCCGTATCGGCGGGATCCTCGCCCTGGAACAGATCGTCCGGGACGCCCCCGAGCAGGCCGCCACCGACGCCGCCCGCGTCCTGGGCCACTTCATCCGCCACCACGCCCCCAGTTCCACACCCCCGCCGCCGTCCAGCACCCCCTACGCCCTGCCTCCCGACCCGCTGCCCGACACCCCTGCGGGCGATGTCCAAGCAGCCCTCACCGCCCTCACCCGGCCCAAATCCCGCGCCCACGTCGACCCCAGCGAACCCCTCGACCTCCACGGCCTCCACCTCGCCGGCGCCAACCTCAACAGCGCCGACCTCACCAGAGCCAACCTGTCCAGGGCGAACCTCACCAACGCCAACCTGTCCGGGGCGACCTTCACCGGCGTCGACCTGCGCGGGGCGACCTTCACCGACGTCGACCTGTACAGGGCGACCC
This sequence comes from Streptomyces sp. NPDC090106, assembly GCF_044747265.1. Classification (NCBI taxonomy): domain Bacteria; kingdom Bacillati; phylum Actinomycetota; class Actinomycetes; order Kitasatosporales; family Streptomycetaceae; genus Streptomyces; species Streptomyces sp. NPDC090106. The sequence continues at coordinate 3,809 of NZ_JBIVDS010000030.1, forward strand.
TCACCGGCGTCGACCTGAACGGGGCGACCCTCACCGACGTCGACCTGCACAGGGCGACCCTCACCGGCGTCGACCTGAACGGGGCGACCCTCACCGGCGTCAACCTGAACGATGCGACCCTCACCGAAGTCCACCTGAGCAGGGCGACCCTCACCGACGTCCGCCTGAACGGGGCGACCCTCACCGGCGTCCACCTGAGCAGGGCGACCCTCACCGAAGTCTTCCTGAGCAGGGCGACCCTCACCGGCGTCGACCTGAACGAGGCGACCCTCACCAGCGTCCACCTGAACGGGGCGACCCTCACCGACGTCGACCTGAACGAGGCGACCCTCACCCGCGTCGGCCTGAACGGGGCGACCCTCACCGACGTCGACCTGAACGAGGCGACCCTCACCCGCGTCGACCTGCACAGAGCGACCCTCACCGACGTCCACCTGAACGAGGCGACCCTCACCAACATCCACCTGACCGGGGCTGATGTGTCGGGCGCTGTCGGTTTGCTCCTGTCGCAGCTTGCTTCCGTGCGAACCGATGGGAAAACCGAGCTGCCTGAGTGGTTCTATCCGCGCACCGGGAAGGCCAGTGAACCGGAAGCGTGACGAGCGCGGACGCGGCCGTCTTCAGCCGGTGGCGTTCTACTGTGGGGGGCGTGACGTTCGAATACCCCGCCGATCTCCTGGACCTTCAGCAGCAGCTCACCGCCGTGCAGGCCGAGCTGCGCGGCGTGCTCGCGGGCCTGCCGTACTCGGTGGAGCCGCGGGACGCCTGGACCCGTGAGGGCTACTGGCTCACCACGCCGCGCGCCTACGCGGCCTCCCCGGGCTGGACGTCCGAGGAACAGGAGCGGGTGGCCGCGCTGCGCGAGCGCGAGCGGGACCTGGCCGCCGCGGTCATCCAGCATCCGTTCTGGGCCGAGGTCGATGGGCCGAAGCGTCCCGACGCCCGTTCCGGGCTGAAGCACGCCGCCGCCCGTCCGGACGGCGGGGAGCGCGAGGCGGCCTGAGCCGCGGGCCGGCCACCGGCCGCAGTCCTCAACGCAGCCAGGTGTGCGGGCCGCCGCCGCGCCACTCGATCAGGTCGGACAGCTCGATGTCGACCAGGTCCCAGACCTCAAGTCCGGCCCGGCGCAGGAACTCGGTGACGTCGGCCGCGCCGAAGGCGCGCCCCAGGATCGCGCCGTCGATCCTCACCCGCCGCCCGCCCTCTTCGTCGGGCGGGTACACGATCACAGGACGGCGGCCGGGCATGGCCCCAGGATCATCCGGACCGGCCCGGCGCGCACCCGGGCCCCGGGTCAGTCGACGAACCCGAGCAGGGTGTCCGGGCGGCAGTGCGGGCACGCCTCCACCCGTTCGGCGAGCGCCCGCACCGCCTGCTCGCGGGTGACACCCCGCGAGCGCTTGCCCGCCATGTGACAGTCACCCCCGTGGACGTAGACCGGCGGGGTACCGCGGCCGAGGCTCTCCTCGATGAGCCAGTCCGGGGCCGGCGGCCGGGCCGCCAGCCCGCGCAGCCGCTCGCTCTCGCGGCGCTCTTCGTCCTCGATCCACCGCCGGGTCCGTGCCAGGTCGCGCTCCTGGACCCGCTCCAGGAACCGGAGCGCGGCGAGCTTGGACGGGTTGGACGGAGCAGCAGATTCGTACACACGTTTCATTTTAGGAGGTGGCCCGGCTTCGGCATCTGCGCCCTCACGGCCGGACGGGTCCGAGGACGTGCGCATGTCCTCGGGGCGCGATGATCACGGGTGTCCCCGGGATCACGGAGGCGCCCGTGATCAGGTCTCGATGTAGGCGACGACGACCACGGTGCGCAGCGCGGTGACGAAGTACAGCACCCGGACGGATTCAAGGTCATCGGCGTACTAGCGCAGTGCCGGGGCGTCCGCGGTGGCGGGGAGCTGCTCGCCGATCTCGGGGTCAACGCTGATGACCACCAGGGCGCGGTCCAGGGCGTTCAGCTCGCTCTCGGAGGTGAGCGCTTCCATCTGCTTGGAGGCGGCGTCCGAGAACACGATGCGGGCGCGACGGCGCTGCGGTGGCATCAGGCGACGGCCGGCCGCTGCGCGGCGAGCCGGGCGCGGTGCGCCTCGCGCAGCTCTTCCCAGGGGGTGCAGTCCTCGACGGCGGGCAGGCCGTTGGCGGCGATGTCCTCCAGGACGGCCGCGAACTGATCGGCGCGGGTGCGGGCCTGTGCCGCGAGGGCGCGCAGGGCGTCCGCGGTCTCCGCGTCCAGGCGCTGCCGGACGGCAGCGTCGCCGGGGGCCGGCTGGTCGCTCACGGGTGCCTCCAACTGGGGGTGGGGCGCTCCCACCACGGTAGCGCCGGGCGGGCAGGCATGAGCCCTTCTTGGCTGGCCTCGGCTCCTTGCTCTGCCTCTTGGGGATCTTTCACTGCGTTCAACTCACTCGAACGAGTTACGTCCGGAACCGGGGTTGCGTGCTTTCGCTTCTCCGTCGGCACAGGCCGCTTCTGAATGACATGTGGCGCGATGGGCCTCTTGTCGGACCGCGAAGTGTGGCTGACCATGCGCTACAGACGGTTAGTTGAGCCGTGACGGAGTGGGGGACCCATGTCCACGGGAACGGGCGGGGAGTACTGGGCGGACAAGGCACTGCCCAGTGTGTTCAAGCACGACCTGCTGAAACGCTATTTGCCTCAGTTCGGCGGCATGACAGGAGCTCAGTCGCACGACAAACGCGTGGTGTACCTGGACGGGTACGCGGGTGAAGGTCGCTACGAGAACGGCGAGCCCGCTTCGGCAGAGATCGCACTACGGGTCGCCTCCAACTTCCGTGCCCAGCGCGGGATCACTCTGGAGTGCTTCTTCACGGAGGCGCAGCAGAAGTCGTTCGACCGGTTGAACCAGATTGTTGAGGACTACCAGGCACGCAACGTGCTGGCGCACGCCCGCCACGGCGAGGTCGACGGCGTACTCGACAACGTGATTCAGCGGGCTGCGCGCGCACCGCTGTTTCTCTTCCTCGACCCGTGTGGGCTGGTGCTGCCGCAGGCCCGGCTCGTGGATGTGCTGGCCCTGAAACGACCGCAGAAGAAGCCGCCGACTGAGCTGCTGATGAACTTCAGCATGATGGCTGTGTGGCGTCTGGGCGGTCACGTCCGTTCCCCACGCGGCAACGAGCGGTCGCTTCAGCGCTTCGACGACGTGTGTGGCGGTACCTGGTGGCGTGAGTACTTCGCCGAGGCCACCGCCCCCACCGCTAAGGAGGGCGCCGCCGAGGATGCCATCGAGGCTGTGGCAGCCGAGTACTCGCGTCTGCTTGCCCAGCGCACCGGAATGTTCGTGCAGTCGGTGCCGGTCTCCCACCACCCCCACAAGCGGGCCGTCTACCGGCTGGTCTTCGCTACCCGTAGCCAGTACGGCCTGTGGGTGTTCGGCGACTCGGTCGCCCGGGCGCGGGACGAATGGTGGAAAACGGTGGATGCGCGCGAGGAGAGCGAGGGAATGTTGCCGCTGTGGCCTATGCGTCCGGACCCGGAGGAGGTCGCTGTCCGGGCAATTCCTAAAGTCGCAGAAAACTTGGAGCAGCTACTGCTGCGAGTACGGCGGCCGGTCAAACTCGTGGATCACACGTTGGAGATCTTTGGGGACTTTTACGGACAGGTGACTGAGCCGGTGGTCCGGAAGGCGGTACAGCGCCTGCACGAGCAGGGAAAGACGCCAAGCAACGGCGTGGGCGTAAAGCGGACGCGAGAGATCACGGTCTACCCCAGAGGTATCGCCGCATGACGAGCCGGGTTCGGGCAGCGGAGTGCGCGAACCCGGTCATACGGCCACCGGCAGCGGCATCTGATCCCAGGTACGGCCATCCAACTGGCGGCCTCCAGCTTTCGGGGTCCGACCGCCCCACTGCTTGAAGAAGAACGCCACATCGGCCTGCTGACAGGTGTCGCGGATCTGTGTGACCCACACAGCGTCGAGCGGACGGTGACCTGGTCCGGACTCGCCTCCGGCGATGACCCAGTCGATGTTCGTCAGCTCCAGCCCGTCCAACGGCCCAAGCAGAGGCTCACACGACAGGAACCGGACCGCAGCAGGAACCTGCCGCAGATCATCCACGCGCGGCAGTTCCCTCGCGCTCTCCACGGAGACGCCCATCCACAAGTTGGCCGGCCACTCCAGCCGGTCGGCAACCTGTCGCAACCGGCGGGCCCGCTTGGTCAGGACTTGGTAGGTGTGCTGCGGAGTATCAGCGATCACCTCGAAGACGCGGCGCACGTAGTCGAGCGGCACACGGGCGTGGAACAGATCGCTCATGGAGTTCACGAACACTGTCCGCGGGCTCTTCCACCGGTACGGCACTGCCAGGGCGTCCGGATGAACCGTCAGCCCGAATCCGGGCCCAGAGGTCCGCGGGTCGCCATCAACCTGGTACTTCGGCGAGCCCATTGCCTTCAGCCGCTTCGACAGTGCCAGCGCATAGCAGTTGTCACATCCTGGAGAAACACGATCGCACCCAGTGGTCGGGTTCCACGTGGCCTCGGTCCACTCAATCGAACTGCGATCACTCACGGCCGGCCCTCCATCCACTCGAACCGAACCTGTCTACCTGGAACCGCAACGGCCTGTCGTGTCCAACGAGATTCTCCGCAACCGGTATTGGCATCCAACCACCCGGCTCCAGCACAACTCCCACCACCCCATTCATCGAACGCATGTACCCATTTCATGAAGGGTGTAAGCGGGCATAAAGAGGCAATCGCCCCGCCAATCAACGGCGCCGACCTGCGCGCAGTGACACCACCGGGAACCTTCGCCAGCAAGCTTGCCAACCCACGCCTCATCGAGATCTCAGTCGCCGCCCGCGCAGCAACGACGCGATCCACTTGATCGCCTGTGTGGCGCCCTGAGTGCCGATCTCCCTCTTCCGGACCCAGGGAGGTCCGGAAGAGGGAGATCGGCGATTCACGGGCCGCTGAGGGGCTCCTGAGGGGTGCTCAGGTCTGCGCCATGTCCACGAACCTGCTGTAGTGGCCCTGGAAGGCGACGGTGACGGTGGCGGTGGGGCCGTTGCGGTGCTTGCCGACGATGATGTCCGCCTCGCCCGCGCGGGGGGTCTCCTTCTCGTAGGCGTCGTCGCGGTGCAGCAGGATCACCATGTCGGCGTCCTGCTCGATGGCACCGGACTCGCGCAGGTCGGACACCTGGGGCTTCTTGTCGGTGCGCTGCTCGGGGCCGCGGTTGAGCTGGGACAGGGCGATGACGGGCACGCCCAGCGTCTTGGCCATCAGCTTCAGCCCTCGCGACATGGCCGCGACTTCCTCCTGGCGGGTGGCGCCGCGGCGGCTGGCCGGGGTCATGAGCTGGAGGTAGTCGACGATGACAAGGTCCAGGCCCTTGGTCCTGGCGAGACGGTTGGTGCGGGTGCGGATCTCGGCGAGGCTCAGGCCCGGGGAGTCGTCCACGTGCAGGCGGGCCTGGCCGATGTCGCCCATCCGCCGGCCCATGCGTGTCCAGTCCTCGTCGGTGAGGGTGCCGCCGCGCAGGTGGTGCAGGCCCACGCGGGCCTCTGCGGACAGCAGGCGCATGCCGATCTCCTTCTCGCCCATCTCCAGCGAGAAGAACGCGGTGCTCAGGTCGTGCTTGATGGACGCCGCGCGGGCGAAGTCCAGAGCCAGGGTCGACTTGCCGACGGCGGGACGGGCGGCCAGGACGATGAGCTGGCCGGGCTGGAACCCCTTGGTGAGGGAGTCCAGGTCGGTGAAGCCGGTGGGCACCCCGGTGATGGCGTCACCGGAGTCCGAACCGAGGTCGTCGATCACGCGCTCGATGATGCTGGCGGCGCTGCTGCCGGTGGAGCTGCCTGAGCGGGCCTCGACGGCGGCCTGGAGCTCGGTGTGCGCGGTGGCCACGATGTCGTCCAGGTCGCCCTCGCCGCTGTAGGCGAGCTGGGCGATCCGGGTGGATGCCTCGGTCAGACGGCGCAGCACCGCCTTCTCGCGGACGATCTCGGCGTAGTACTCCGCGTTCGCGGCCGTCGGCACCGTCTGGACCAGGGTGTGCAGGTAGGGGGCCCCGCCGACCTTGTTGATCTCGCCGCGTCGGGTGAGTTCGGCGGCGACGGTGAGGGGGTCGGCCGGGTCGCCCTTGGCGTAGACGGCCAGGATCGCGTCGTAGATCGTCTCGTGGACGGGCCGGTAGAAGTCCGCCGGCTTGAGGACCTCGGACACCTCGCCGATAGCGTCCAGGGACAGCAGCATGCCGCCCAGGACCGACTGCTCGGCGTACAGGTCGCACGGCGGCATCCGGTCGATGGCGCCCTCGGGTGAGGTGACCGGCGCGGACAGGGTGTCGGTCATGAGGTCCCCCCGGACTGCCCGCCTCGCAGCGCGCTGAGCATCGCGGACATGTCGAGCTGAGCGGGGCCCTCACGGCGAGGGCGGGACTCCTGCACGCAGGACGGGCAGTCACCGGCCGGGAACGCGCCCCCGCCGTGACCAGGCTTGTGGCACATCTCCCGGCCGCCCGCGCCCGCGGCCTTCTCGGGCCGCGCCTCAGCCAGGACCACGCTGTACAGGCGCAGGTCCTTGATCCACTTGGGCAGGATGTGCGCCACCGACCGGGCGCCCGTCGTGTTGCGCAGGATCTCCCGCGCCAGCATCTGCTGGTCCACCTCGTGAATCGACGGCCAGCCCGTCTCGCGCATCTCCGCCAGCAGCAGCGGCGCGCACTTGCGGGCCGTGCCCCTGCCCGCACCCCACGGCTTCGGCAGCGTCTGGAGGAACCTCTCCGCCTCCGCGAGATCACCCGCGGCGAACTCCGGCTCCTTCGCCGGCTTCGGCTGCCGCTGTTCCCGCTGTGACGGCAGCGCCCCCTTGGGGTCAGTGAGGGGGTAGGGGGAGGAGTATTCCTCCTCCTCCGGGGTGTGTGGGGGGGGAACGTCATTGGTGGCATGTGGTGCGACCTGCGGTTTTGCACCATCGACCACATGTGGTGACTCACCACGTGTGGCCATTGGTGGCATGTGGTCCGACCTGCGCTTTTGCTCGACGTCCGGCGGTGCGGGAATCCAGGCACCGGTCTGCGGCTGGTCCACGCGACGCTGGGACACGCCGTATTGGATGCCGACCGTCTTGCCACCCTCGCCCCGCAGACGTGCGGTCGTCACGAAGCCGGCCTCGCGGATGAGACAGATCTCCCGGCGGACGACGTTCTCCCCCAGGGGCTTGCCGTTGGCGCCCTTCCAACCCAGCCGGGCGTACCAGTCGACCAGGTACACGCACGCGACGAACTACGGACCGAGGTCTGGCTGCCCGCCGGTCCCAGCCGCCAGCTCCGCGCCATCGCCGCCTGCACCGGCCTGCACCCCGAGCAGCTGCTCGCCCAACTCGCCGACCACACCCGACTCAACAACGACGGCACCCTCACGGTCGACCCCTCTTACGTCGGTACTCCCGCGGAAGGTGTGGCGTGGGCGTGCGGGCTCCTCAGCTATAAGCACTTCTTGGTTGACAGTGTCAAGAAGGACATTTAACGTGTTCAACACGACACGTTGTTTCGACGGATCGGGTGATGTTGATGCTTCGAGCCGATGATGTGCAGGCTTGGCCTGTCGTGGGCTGGCGCGACATCGTTCGCGCCTACCGGTCGGACTCTGCAGTGAGCGAAGCGCCACTGAAGACGCTGCGTAGTCATGGAGTCCTATCCCGGGGGCTCCGGTTCACAAGGCACAACCACAGCAGGTTGGCCGGTGCAGGCATGCTCTACAGCTGCCTGAACGTCAGCGCTGCCGTACTGGACCGCCGAGGAGACAACTCCGCCGCCCGGGCTTACAGCACGCACGCACAGCGATTGGAGGATGAGCTTGTGGAACTGCTGAATCAGTTGTCGGTCGACCGTGCCGAGCTGGAACCGCTCGCTAATCCCTCCGGAGCGGCGTGGAAAGCTCTCGGCTGGCTCTGCACCGAGACCGGGAAAGCCTTGGCGTCACTGCCTGCGGTTCCCGACGAAGAGCGCTTTTCGGGCGTCCTGAAGAGCACAGACGGGAAGAAGGTCCTGTTTGTCGAGGCAGGTTCGAATGGAATGGACCGCGAACTCCCCTACGGGATGCTTGAGTCCGCCGGCTTGTCCATCGGCGACCCTGCCCTGCTCACGAACGAGTTCACGGGAGAAGCCATCATCACTCGACTGCAGCCGGGGCTGCTCACCGACGATCTGGAAGACTCTGTCGACGACGTCACAGACGACAGGGTCGGCCGTTCGCTTGGGGACGAGAACTTCGCCGCTTCACTCTTCGACGAGCTGAGGGCGGAGTAACGCCAACTACCCATACAATCCATGGGTGGAAGGCGTGAACTGGTCCTTAGGCGATAAGTCGGACCGCCCAAAGCTGGAGAGATTTGCCTGCTGCCCGGGGTGCCAGGCCAATGCGACCCGCCCTGTGCAGGACCGTCAGTCCTGTCCGTCGTGGGCCCATGGGGTACAGACGTACTTCCGGCAGCAGGCCATCCGTCACGCAAACCGCAGGCGCCGGTCCCATGACCAGCGCCTGCTGCTGTTGCATGACGCCACTGACCTGGTGGGCACAGCAGTACACGCCTCTACACCCCACCCCAGCGCGCCGGACCGTCCGGCTGTGTTCGAGCGGCGACTTGAGTTCTACGCAGTCGCCAACAGCCACCAGGGACAAACCCTCTCGAACGGCGAATACGCTGCTCAGGCACTGCTCCGAGCCGTCGTAACTGACATTACGAGTCGGCACGACCCTCACGACGAAGTCTTCCTCACCGCACTGGTCCACCCTGAAAACCACGCATCACAGAAGTGCCTGGAACGCTATGGCTGGCGGCAGCGCAAGAACCCCGACAGCCCGTATCTACTCTTCGCCACGTCTTTGAGCACGCTGCAAAAGGTCCATGGCGTCATCTCCCCTGCCGCACACGCTGATGCCTCCGGTCCCACCACGGACACCCCGGACGAATAGCACAAGGCCGAGGCTGAACAGTGCGGCCGCGGTGAGTCAGACCTAGCCACCCAACAAACCGGGCGTTCCTACCCATATATGTCGATAATATCCATCGGGCCGTCCGGCCACAGGGGGGAAGGCTCCTCAGACAAGTCGTCAAAAACATGTCACGGTCATCGTATGGACCACGTGCAGCGGATCTACCACCGATCCGAGAAGTCCCTCATCCCCCGACGCCTCTGTCCGGACTGCCGTACCCCAATCCAAGGCCGCTGGACAGAGCACCCAGGCATGACCGCTGAGTTCGACCCGGAGGGAGACGTCACCTGGCGCTGCCATGACGAGCGATGCCTCACTGGCAGTGAACTGAGAGGATTCTAAGCTGCGGCCTGATGGCCGGTCAGTTGGTCAGCGCGCCGACGTAGAACGGCGCGAGGGCGCGGATTCGGAGTTCTGGAACGTCTCCAGCCAGTGCTTGAACGGCGAGTTCCGTGCCTGGGGTGGCGGCCCCGCCGAACAGCTTGTGTAGGCGGAGCAGGCCGTCAGCAGCGACTTCACCGACTCGGGTGTCGGACTGTAGCGCGCGAAAGGTCTCGGCTACCTCTTCGACGGGAACGACGGCCATGATGCGGTAGACGTCACCGGCATCCTTGTTGGACAGCCGATCCGTTCGCTCTTTCGCCTCAGCTTCGGCGATCCGCTCGTCTAGCTTGAAAGCCTTCGCGATCAAGAGGGCGGCCGGTCCGGCAACGTAGGCGTCGACCTCGCGGTTGTCGTCCGGCGTGAGGCTGCGGAGAGTCATCACGGAACGGTCCACGGCGGCGACCTCAAGGCCGGGGACCTTCTTGGTGGCCCATTCATTGTGGGGCGGCAGCTCGGTGCGCCGTTTCTTGTTCGGTAGGGGTGCCAGTTGGTGAGGGACGAGCAGGTCCACCTCAACAGGCACGGTGAGGTCGCCGATCTGTTCAGGGCGCTCCCAGAGGCCGGACTGGTTGGCTCGAAGTGAGAAGCCCGCGTCGCGCATGGCCTGCTCGAGCAGGGGCTGGTCTCCGAGCTGGGCGGGATCGATGCTGATGTCTCCGTCGGAGGTGTAAGCAGCGCTGCGGATCTCTGCTTCCTGTGTACGGAGGTAAACCGCCTGCGCTCCCACTACCGTCAGCGCGTCCCGGTGGTCTTTGAGCGCGGTGAGAGCGTCCAGCAGGACGTTGCGGGCTGCCACGTTGAGTTCATCCGGGCCTACGCCCACTGGTGCTTTCGACATCGCGCCCCCTTGATCGGTGGCGCGATCCTAGAACAGGCGATGTGATTCGTCCCGGGAAAGGAGAGAAAGGCTGTCTGTCCGCCACAGGCGTTCTTCCTCCATGAACGCGAGGACCTTCTCACCTTCCGCTGGCATACGGCCCGGGCCGGAAAGGCAGTCCAGGACAAGTTGACTCAAGCCCACCTGAAAGTAGCGGTCGTATCGCCTCGGCCGTTGCAGCACACCGAGATCCGGAGCCCGGAGCAGCAGAACATCGGCAGCCTCCGGAACCGGGAGCAGATGGAGCTCCTGAACCACATCACGGGTGTGCTTCTTATCGGGCGTGACGTAGAGCATCAGCTGGCCGCCAACGGCGACTGGAGCAACGGGGCGGGCAGCATAGGAACCTGTGACCAGCACTCTGCCCTCTGCGATGACGCCTTGCCGGTCCACCAACTGGTCCAGGACCTGCTGCACCCCATTGGGCGCAAGGAGTCCCTGCGGGTTCGTCTGCCGCATGAGGTCCAGATGGTTTGCCCTGGTCCGCAGAAGGTCCTGCCAGTGGACCGAGGTGACGGTTCTGCCTTCACGTCCGATCAGCAGTTGGTCTTCAAGGGCATCGAGAAGACGTGACACGTACGGGAGACTCAGGCCCGAATGCTCGGCCAGCTCGGTCGCCCGGTAAGGAGGCTTGACATCGGCCAGCAGGCGAATGAGGCGGCCTGCCCGGGGCCCTGTCAGCAAGGGCTTGCCGCTGGGTGCCGACCGGTGGCTGGCAGGAGCACGCACCGCTCCCTGCGTGTGGATGACGACGGCTGGCCGACTGATCCTGAGCGAGATGTTGCCCGTCAGGTCGAGGAAATCGATCTCGCGCCGCCGGAGTTCTTCCTGCGCCTTTGGGCTGATCCACGGCGAGAACACCATCAGAGCCGAGTTGCGGTTGAGCCGTCGAACCAGTGCCGCCGTCGAACCGAGCTGCGTCACTCCCTTGGGGGTCAGGTGATCGCGAACATCGACAAGCAGCTCGGTGAAAATGCCGTCGCCGCGCGACAGAACCCGCACAACCGCGTCCCAGCCCTCATCACCGTGCAGAGGAAGCGGCGGCTGAGGCTCAATGGAGACCTCCCACGCCTCGCCCAGCAGCCCCTGGAGGGCCTCAATGCCCTGATCGATCACTTCACCAGAGGTCTGAGCAGGTAGGTCCATGCCCACGATGATGACATGGCAAGTCCACAAGAACTATAGAACTTGCCGATCCTACGAACTTTCCGAATGAAGGAAAGTACGGCGGATCGGCAAGTTCTCCGAAAGTTGCAACTTGCCGAACTAAGTAAACAGGGCAGATTCAGCAAGCGCACATCACCAAGCGTGACGCATGACGGCTATATGCTCACAAAAAGTAGTGGGATTGTCTGCGTAGGGTCAGGAGATGAGCCAGTGGGTGGCGGCCAGCCCGATCGCACCGAGCCCGAACCTGGCCTGGATCCGGTCATCTGCCGACTCCGCCACCAGACGCGCTTGCCACGCGGCACTTTTTTTCCCCCCCCCACCCAGCCCGCCCGGCACAGTGTTTCCCCAGGTCACAGGACTGGAGAGGCTGGAAAGAACTACGGAGCGAAGAGTCCCCGTCGAACTGGCGAGGGCTGGCCCGTCGGCAGGGGGCGATCCATGGGGAAGGTCATGCGCCCCGCGCCCCTGGCCGGGCGGCTCTCTTGGTGGGCCTGTATCGGAGCAGATGCAGATGCGCCAGGTCCACGGGGAGTTCGGCGTGGTGCACCACGGTCACGTCCGTACCGGTGGTGAGGTGCAGGGCGATCAGATCCGCCCACACGCCCCACCCGATGCGGTACGCGCGCAGAACGGTCATCCGCTGCCACGCGGCCGGCACTTCGGCAACTCGCGTGACCGCCCGCGGTTTCTGGCTGTGGATGGGCTGATCGACGCACTCGGATACCGCCCTCGCCGCCCAGCAGGGGCGAGGAAGCGGCCCGAGCCGATGCCTTTGATTTATCCCGTGCCACAACGGATCCACCCAGCTCAGGGACCATGCTGGGGTCAGCGGCCGGCAGGGGCTATCTGGATGGCGCGGCCCTGCGAGCGGGTGGTCTTCGCTCCCGCCGTGCCGGCTGCGAGGGTGCTGGGGTCGACGGCTTCGCCGGGGGCGCCGACGGCGTAGGGGCCCTCGGGGTCGGTGTCGCGGTCGTGCGGGAGGAGGAAGAAGACGCGGCGGGCGAAGAGGCCGCTGTCCGGGTCGCTGGGCGAGCCGGGCTTGAGGTTGGTGTAGCCGACGAGGCGTCCGTCGCGGTCGTAGCGGGGCCGGCCGCGGCGTGTGGTGACCTTGTCCAGGGCCTGGCGGACGTAGTCGAGGTTGTCGGGGTCTTCGAGCCAGACGACGTCGGCTTCGTCGACGAGTTGGGTGTCCTGCAGCATCGAGCTCATGGCCGAAGACCTTCCTGATCGTCGTCGGCCGGGCGGCGGCCTGCCGGGGCGGCACGCGTGCCGCTTTGTCTTGTAGAACGTGTGTGATCGCGTTCTTGTTCGGGGCTTTCATGGTACGGGCCCCTCAACCACGTACCCCGCCGGCCGTCGGCGCTCACGGGGCTTCGTCTCCTGCAACGTCGTCGGCGAGGAGTGCGAGGCCGGGGTAGAGCTTGACGTTGTTGCTCTTGATCATTTCGGTGGGGGACGACAGGCCGATCTCCTGGCGGATGCGTCCCGCGAAGGCGCGGCTGGTGCCGGGACGGATGCCTTCGTCGCCGCACCAGCGCAGGTAGGTCTCGTACAGGAGTTTCTGCTCGACGCGCAGGTCGGGGTCGGGGCGCCCGTCGGCGCCGCGGGTGCAGCGTTCGGTCATGAAGCGGCCGATGTGGTCTTCGGTCTTCTCGTAGGCCTCGGTGGCCAGCCGCACGGAGGCCGGCCCGTGCAGGGGGTCGCGGGTGGCGAGGTAGCGGCGGGCGCCTTCGATGAGCCAGTTGAGGATGCCGGGGCCCTCGTCGCGGACGAGTTCGTGCCCGAGGTTGTCGATCTTGCGTTCGTCGGGGACCTGCCGCTCGAACGGCACGAGCCGCATGCGCCGCCAGAACGCGTGCCCGCCGGTGCCGACTTCGGGCCGGTGGTTGCCCAGCAGCCACAGTTTGTGGGTGGGGGTGAAGGTGAAGAAGTCCTGCCGCATACGGCGGGCGGTGATCGTGTCGCCGCCGGTGAGGAGCTTGACGCGGGCCTCGTCGAACTTGTCGTTCGGCTTCAGCTCGCTGCACACCACGATGCGCCGGCCGTGCAGTTCGGTCAGCTCGGTGGAGTGCTCGGTGTACTTGCCCTTCTCCATCAGGAAGCCCGGTGGGGCGGCGTTCGCGTAGTCGCCCAGGATGTGCATCATCACCTCGAGCAGCACGGACTTGCCGTTGGCGCCGGCCCCGTAGAGGAAGGGCAGCACCTGGGCGCCGACGTCGCCGGTGATGGAGTAGCCGAGCAGCAGGTGCAGGAACGCGATGGTCTCGCGGCCCTTGGGATCGGTGCCGAAGGTCTCGTCGAGGAACCGGTACCAGCGCGGGATCGGCATCGCTTCCGGGCCGACGCTGGTGGCGCGGGAGTGCATGTCGGACAGCGGGTCGGGCTTGTGGAGTTCCCCGGTGCGCAGGTTGACGATCCCGGAGGGCGTGCACAGGGCGTAGACGTCGCCGTCCAGGGTGTCGGGGTCCATGCTCAGCCCGGGCGCGGCCTGGGCCTGCTCCAGGAGCGCCTTCATGCCCGCGGTGGCCTGGGTGCGGCGGCGGTGCACGGCCAGTTCACGGTCGCTGAACCGGCCGTGGGGGTCGGTGCGGGGCATCTGCTCGGCCATGTCGCCGGCCGCCCACATGGCGCCCTTCTCACCGCCCGTGCGCTTCCAGCGGTACTGGTCCCAGGAGTACCAGCCCAGGCCTTCCACATGCCGGAACTGGTCCCCGTACATGCGCGCGAACAGCTTGGCGTTGCCCCGGTCGGTCAGCTCGTCGGGAAGCTGACCCGGCGGCGGGACCGCGGCACGGCTGTCGTCGGTGGCCTGAGAGGGCAGCACGAGGTGCCCGTCCGCTGCCGGCAGTGCGATCTGCTCGTGCATCTGCTGGGCGGCTGCCACCGGGTCGAAACGGACCGGCTCCGGGCTGCTCATGGGTGTCCTAGGAGAGACATCGGACGCGGTACGCCTTCAGACACGGCACGGTCCCGGACAGGCGTACGTCCGCCGGGCAACACGCTCAAGGGCAGATGCCACGGGGCAGGTGTCTGAACTGTCGCGGGCTGGCGTAGCACTCGTGTCCTCGTCGGGGGCTGGGGTTTTCAGTGACCGCTGACCGCTGAGGCCTGCAACGCCCGGCACAGCGCGGGTTCGAGAGGCTGACGGGACTGACGGGACTGAAAATTTCACATGCGGCTCAGACAGTAGCGCACGCCGCTCTGTTGCCAGGGCGGGGAGCGTCCGCGTGTCGAAAGTTCAGTCCCGCCAGCCCCGTTCATCCGTGTATCGGGGCTTGGCTCGCGGCCTCGGGACTGCAGAGAAGCCGTTCAGTCCCGTGGTCAGCCCCATCAAGTCGTGGCAGGTCAGAGGCCATGTGCGCTTCCTGTACGGGACTGACGGGACTGACAGTTGCAGTTATGAGCTGCATGCGTGTGTACCAGGAGTACTTGTACGTACGCGCCTGCATGCACACGCGCCTGATGGCTATAACTGACAAGTTCAGTCCCGTCAGTCCCGTACCAGCAGAGAAGCATCCTCTGACCTGGCCTTTTACTCTACGGGACTGAACCCGTTTCGCCGCCGCCGAGGCTCTGGACGCTACCGACACCAGGCTGCTCGCCCGCGAGCTGCGCGGGATCGTCCTTCTGCGGCCCGATCAGGCAAGTGATGGCGACGTTGCGCCCGCCATCGAGGACACCGCCCGCCTGCAGGGCGCGCGAGCCCAGGCACGTCAGCACGCCGCCCAAGGCGGCTCTCACGGCGAACTGGGCAGCGCGATGGGCGCGTCCCCCGGGCGCCGCCCAGTCCTGCCGCCGGACGCTGCTGAACGCCTCCCCCGACCCGATGGAGCGTTTGGCCGCCGACCCGGTCACGTGAACCGATGAGCTGAGCCGTACAGCGACCAGACGACTGGTTGCTGCACAGCGCTGCCATGCGCGGCTACGGGCCAGCTGGCCGAGCACACCCGCCAGTGCCGTCCTCCCCGGCAGGCAGCAGTGTCAACGCTCTCCGGCCTTGCGGGCAGCATTTGAGCACACAACCGCAGCAGCGCCGACGGAGGTCGGCGTAGCTCCGTCGGACCCGGCTCGTTGAGCATGGGACTGCATCGCGAACGAGGACCGATGCCGAAGAAACCCGCGCACGATCCGACATACGGCTACGCCCCGGAGAGACTCACGATCTGGGTCCATCAGCACGACCTGGCGCGGCTGCTGTTGATGTTCCGTCGGCTGGTGCGCGAGCAGAAACCGGGCTCATGTTTTCACATGAGGGACTACGACCAGTCCTTCGAACGCCTCGCAGACACGGTCGACGCCAGTTCGCAGCTCCAGTACGGCACGCACTGGACGAAGCCGGATCTGGGGCACTGCGCGGCAGTTCGGAACCCTACGCTTCGACGTAGGCGACGATCGCGCGGTCCAGGCGGTGCGTCTCGGACGCGGTGAGCTTCGCCAGCTGGGTGAGCGCGGGCTCCACCACGATGACCCGGGAGCGCCGCGGGGTGTGCTCAGGCGACACGGGGCTCCCCGTCAGCGAGACGGGCGAGGTGGGCGTCGCGGGCGATCTCCCACGGCACGCCGGATTCCGGAGAAGGGTAACCGTGTTCGGCGATGTCCTCGAGCACAGAGGCGAAGACATCGACCTTGGCGCGCTGGTCGGCCGCGTACTTGCGGACCGCTTCGGCGGCGGCTTCGTCGAGCGGCTGGCGGTCGGGCGCGGCGGCCGGCTCCTGACTCATCGATGGCTCCCGGGACGTCGTCTGTCGTGTGCTCCCACGGTATCGCCGGGGCAGCGCCGGTCTGCGGTACAGACGAAACCCGCCCGATGACACAAATGGTCACGACTACCTGGGGAAACAGGGGGTTGATGACACAGATACGCCACCTTGGATGGTCCAGGGGCCAGGTGATGGGTCGGTCGTGCGGCTACGGTCCGTGCCGGTCGGCAGGATCGTGTGATGTGCGGTGACCGGAGGGAGGTGCGATTCTCGGGACGCCACGGTCAAAGGGAGAGGGCGACGTAGATGCGGCTGCTTGATGTGCTTCAGCAAGGCCTGGTGACGCGGTACAGCCAGCTCATTGGCTCTAGACGATCGGCTTTTGGGCGAGAAGTGCAGTACGCGGCCAACTGGATTCGGAAGCAACCTCTTCTCATGGCGATCCTTGATGAAGCGCGTCATGTCGAGGAACCACCCCTCTTGGAGGGGTGGTTGGCACAGTGTGTAGAGGACGACGGCGTGAGTTGGCCGACCGAGACAGAGGAAGGGAGGGCCGTCCTCGGCTGGAACTTGCTCAGCACCCTGGAACCTGCCGATGCCGAAAGGCTGGCACTCAGCATTTACGGTCGGCTCAGTAGCAGCACCACCATCGACACCATGGTGCAGATGCTCGCCCGAGATGCCTTCACATCGCTGTTCAACTTCCTCGGCGAGCAGCTCCAGTACCGAAGCAGCGTCATCTTCACCTTGCGCCGCTACGTCTACCTCACCGAGCGGTTCAACCGTGTCGCGCTGGATGCCCAGTACAAGGAGCAGACCGCTACAGGCGAAGAGTTGTACAACGACGACCTGCAGAAGTTCCTGTTCCAGGACGCCCACTACGTAACCCATGCGAAGGCACGCTCCACCACAGGCGAACCTGACCTGATCGGTGAACTCGAAGGCGAGGATCCGATCGTCCTGGACGGCAAGCTGTACACCGGGAGCGTCGCGTATGTCGGCAAGGGTGTGCGACAGGTGTACGAGTACGCCGTGGACCATGGCAAGCACGTCGCGTACCTGGTGGTGTTCAACCGCAAGGCCGACCGGACTCTGGTAGTGGCTGGAGACGGTCCAGCCGACGTCTCGCCGCCCTACTTCGAGATCGCGGGGGTTCGGGTGTACGTCGTGATCGTGCGGGCAGCACCTCCGGAGACCACCGCGAGCAAGCTGGGACCGCTCACTCCCGTCCATCTCACCCGGAACACGGTAGAGAGGGCCCTGGAGGACGACTGATCAGTGCGTTCCAGAGCTCCTTTCCGGGGCTCGGTGACCTGATTGAGGGCGCACCGGGGCAACACCTCACAACAGCTCCAGCTCGTGCGGGGTGGCGCTCGAGGCGGCCGTCGCCGTGTCTGGGGCGCGGTCACAAGGCGGTCCTCGGTTGCGAGCCGGCTCCGGCTTCGTGGGCGCTCGCGAGCAGGGCATAGAAGGCGAGCGCGGCCGCGGGATCGATGTCGGGCAGCCGGCCGACGGCTGCCTGCTCGTTTTCGCTCAGGCCGTCCAGGAGCCCGGTGCGGGCGAGGGCGCGCAGCAGGGCGTGGCGCAGAACGTCCGGGGTGAGAGCGGCGGGCGGCTTCGGCTTCTTCCTCCTGCCGGCGCTTGTCGGCCTCCATCTGCTGGGTGCGCTCGGGTTCGGTGTCGGCGGCGAGCTCGTCCTGGACTACGGCGACGGTGTCCGGGTCGTACGGGCCGCCCGTGTTGGCGAGCAGCTGCGTGATGCGCGCCCTCTCGGCGGCTTCGGCCAGGCCGCGGGCATCGTCGGCGAGGTCCTCGTGGTCGCGGACCAGGTGCTGCTGCAGTTCGGCTTCCTGGAGGGCGGCTGCCGCCCCCGGGCGGGGCATGCCGCAGGCCCGCCGACGGAATGCACGGCGCCCTACCTTCGCCCGGTCGACCGGCTCGCGCACCGCTGTTCCCCGCACGGGTACGGCACTTCCGGGACAACCCCCGGCGGACAGCGGCCACCGGCCGCCGGGAAGGGTGGGGGCGGCGGCGCATCATCACGGGAGGGGCGTTTGTGCGGCTGACGATCGACACCGGAACGGACACCTACGAGCAGGCTCTCGCCGCGGTGCAGGCCGCGTACGGGCTACGGCCGGACGTCCCGGCCGCCTGGCCGGACGCGCCGGCCACGGAACCGCGGCCCGGCCCGCAGGATCTCGCCGCCGACGACCTTGCCGACGGCTGGACGGACCAGATGCTGTTCCAGATGGTCGCGGCGCTGATGCCCGGGGCCCGGGCGGTCCTGCGCCGGATTACCGAGCTGGACGGCACCGCCTCGTACGATGACGTCCAGCAGCACTTCGCCCACCACCCCACGCACCCGATCCCCGTCTCCCGGATCGGCGGGACTCTGACCAGCATCAGGGCGGCGCAGCGCCGTATCGGCCCGGACGGCGCCGGCCCGCTCCTCCAGCGGGACGAACCAACACGGCGCTACCGCATCGAGGACGTCCTCGTGGCCGGCTTCCGGCGGGCCTTCGCCCTCGCCGACGTCCGCCCCGACCTGCTGCGCGCATGAGCGGGGACGGCGCGCTGGGGCGCTTCGCGGAATCCGGGGCAGGAGTGCGGGCGGCGCAGATCTTGACCGCTGCGGACTGTGATCAGGGCCAGACGGTGGCGGATTCGGGACGAAGGTCCGGCCACTCCCGGAAGATGCAGATGATCTTGTCGGCGGGCACAACGGCCCCCGGGGCCTCCATCAGGAGCCGCGCGTACTCCACGTCGTCGATGACCGCGGTGAACGCGTCGCCGATGTCGTCGAAGGCGCAGAGCAGCCCGTAGCCGGTCGCCGTGTGCTCCAGGCCAGCGCCCCAGCAGAACTCCCGGTAGGCGTCGGCGTCCAAGGTGGCGGGGGTGGCGAGCGCTATCCGGTGAACGGTGATCATGTGCTCTCCTCTGATGGCGAACGAGCTGCTCCCCGTACGCGGGACGTACGGGGAGCAGGGGCTCGGAATGGAAG
The DNA here is from genome assembly GCF_044747265.1 of Streptomyces sp. NPDC090106. Taxonomy (NCBI): domain Bacteria; kingdom Bacillati; phylum Actinomycetota; class Actinomycetes; order Kitasatosporales; family Streptomycetaceae; genus Streptomyces; species Streptomyces sp. NPDC090106. Next base: position 22,903 of record NZ_JBIVDS010000030.1, read on the forward strand.
GCGGGTGCGCGTCCGCGCGCGGGCCCACCTATAAGGGCTCCGTGACAGTGCTCTGAGGGCGCTCGTCCCTCTGATGTGTGACAGGTCGAACGGGAGTGCCCAGGGTGGCGCCCTCGTTGTCCTCCGCCAGGCCCTCAAGCATGCTGACGGCGCCGTCCCCCTACGCCAGGAGGACGTCGCCGCGACGGCATGACCCGGGGGTGGGGCGCCAGGAGCAGCTCTTCGCGTCGACCCCCAGGTCGTATTCACCGCGACGACCACCGTCAACGGCACGCCGGTCACCGCCCGGCGCGTCGTGGACCACGCGGGCTGGAGACGCGTCGAGGCCGATCCCCTGCTGCGCGCCGAGTACGAGCGCAGGATCCGGTACGACCTCGTCGCGGCCGTCGCGGAGCGCCTCGAGATGAGCGTCGCCGTCGATGAGCTGGCGGTCCCCGGCGAGGAGATGGCCGACGCCCTGGCGCGCGCCGACGCCGCGATGAGCAACCAGGCCATCGTCACCGGCTCGAACTAGGCTCCGAAGGATGAGCGCCACCTCCTCCCCCGAGAGCACCCCCAGCGAGACACCGTTCGACCCCGCCGCGTTCCCCCCGGACCTCCTCGAAGCGCAGCGCCGGGCCGCAGAGCTGTTCGCGGCCCTGCACGTCTTCCAAGCCACCCTCCCGTGGTCCCGTGAGCCGTCGGAGGGCTGGCCCGCCGACAAGGAGCGGAAACGGTCTGGGAGGGACGCGACAGACGGGTGGACGGCCGAGCAGGGCGAGCGCTACGACGCGCTCCGGGAGGAGCTGCGGGAGGCCGCGGCGGCGGTGAACGCACACGAGTGGTGGCGGGGGTGCGCGGACGAGGGTGTCCGGGGCGGCGCCCTCGTCGACCTGCGCCAGGTCCTCAAGCATGCCGACGGCGCAGTCCCCCTGCGCCGGGAGGACGTCGCCGCGACCGCGTGACCCGGGGCAGGCGCCAGGAGGGGGAATCTGCTGCTCGTCGGCTCCATGCTGTCCAACACGGGCTGAGCCCAGCTAAGGGGTACCAGGGCCGCGCGGTCGAACGCTGCCCTCCTCAGACCGGAAGGTCAGGCACATGGCCCTGAGCACCACCCGTACCTACATGGTCTCCAACGCTACTGCCGATTCCGGCCGTCGCATTGTCTTTTCCAGCGCTGCCGCCGCCGGTGACGTCGTTCAGCTCGACGTCGTCGTCAACGGTCGCCGTCCCCGAGCCGTGCTCACCGGCGATCGGCTCTACGGCGGTTTCTTCGCCGCGGAGATTGAGGGCGTCTTCCTCTACCTCTGACGGCTCTTCGCGGGGGAGGGCGGCGCCTCGCTGGAGACGCCGCCCTCCCCCGTCGGTCATCCGGCTCGGTAGAAGATCTCCCGGGCCAGGGCCATGGTCCCGGCCGAGATCACCGCGATGCCGACGGCTTGCCCCTGGGGGAGCCATCCGGCGAGATCCGCGCCGATTAGGGCCACCGCGCTGTACGACCACAGGGTTGTACGCGGCACCCGTCGGGCCCGGAACCAGTCCGTTCCCGTGCCGGGAGGCGGGTTGTTACGTGTCATGCTGAACTCTCCGGTGTACACGTGCGTGCACGGAAACACAGGGGTCGCCTCCCGCAACGGGGCGGCCCCTTCCGTGTGCGGCCGGAAGACCGCTACGCACAGAGTGCACCATGCCGAACACCGCGTCTGACATGTTGGTTTGGGCCCTGTAGTGACTTGTCGACTTGTGACATTCACCCAATCAATGGGATGGCGGTGGCCGTTTCGAAGAGCCTTCCGCAGTGAGGTAAAAAGCGGTCCGAACTGGGATGACCGCCGGACTCGGCGACGCGGAGTCAGCGATCTCGGACGCCGTACGGAGTAAACGTGATATCGCGTCTGACCTGCGGACTTGACATGGGCGGGATTCTTCTGCCGAGGGCATCCTGGTCACTTGTTCGCGCCCCCAACACGGTCGAGTGTGGCGCAAATCACATCGAAGCCGATTGGGGTTGTACACCGCGTCCGATGTTTATTCGGGGTTTGTTCGGAAGAGGAGACGCCTGCGATCCCACATGAGGCCGGGGATACCCGCGCCCGGTGCTCCTTCTCGGACTACGAGGGGTCCAGGAACCTGTCGAGGAACTCCGGTACGCCGCACTCCTTGCACAGGATGACCCCGGGCATACGCGCGTAGTCGAGCGCCTCGAGGACGTCCATCGCGGGGTCGCCCTTGGGCGCGTCCTCGCAGCCCGCCGCGTGCAGGATCACGGCCCCGGGGCGGCCGTTGCGCGGGCGGATCCGCTGGAGTTTCCATCCGTCCTGGCTGTCGTCCCGCCCGCTGCCGCTCGCTCCGCGGGGAGCGGATGCCGGGGGACCTGGTCGTAGGAGACGCCCTCGATCGGCTGGACCTGCTCCCCCGGGGTCAGCCACACCCGGTACTTGCGGGGCTCGACGCTCTCGCCGTCGACGCTGGCCCAGGCCGAGTGCAGACCAGGTACCGCCATTGGCCGTTCGGGAGCTGACGGTGCTCCCGCAGAAGCCCGCGGAGCTCCTGGCCGTCCGGGAGGATGACCAGCACCTCGGGCGGAGGCGGGACGGCGGGCGGCATACGGCCACGATAGGCGCACGGCTACCGCAGGGGACTCGAACCCCTCGGGGCACCGGAGGCGGTGATCGTGGCGGGCCCTTGGGCGCGCCCCCGCCTCGCTCCACAGGTGATGCGCGGCACCGTGCGTGAGCCGACCCTGGCCGGCGCGCACCCCGTACGGCAACCCGGTTCGGCGGCACGCGACGCAAGGCCGCACCCGCCTCCACGATCCGCGGCCTCATCCCTGCGTCTGGAAGCCACACCGTGAACACCTCGCCGAAGACCCGCCCCAGCCTGTTCGCCCCCATCATGATCGGCGCCTTCATGGCCGTCACGTTCGCCCTGATCGCGCTGGCCGCGGCTGCTCTCGTCGACACCGAGCGCGACAGCACGTCCCGCGCCTGCCCGGCGGCCGTCGTGGGCACGACGGACCCGGTGACGTGCCTGCCGTACACGGGCGCCGCCACCTCGGCCGCGGGCACCGGCACGTCCCGGACCACCGGCCAGAAGCCGCAGCCGAAGACGCCCACCGCGAAGGCCCCCACGGCGCCGAAGGTGCCCGCCGCGCCCGTCGTGAAGCCGCCCGTGAGGCTCACGAAGTAGGGCGCGACACAAGCCGTGGCGGTGAGGCACCTTCCGCGCCTCAACTCCCGTACGGAAGGCACTTCCATGCGTTTCTCGCTCCCCCAGTCCATCAAGCGGCTCGCCGCGTTCCTGGTCCTCGCGGCCGGAGTGCTGCTCGCCGTGTCCGCCCTCGGCAACGACTCCTCCGGCGGCGGCACGACCCCGACGCCCTCCAGCTCGCCGTCGACCGTGCCGACGAGCCCGTCGCCCACCGTGAAGCCGACGGTCGAGCCGTCACCGACGGCCGAGCCTACGAACGAGCCGACGCCCGAGCCAGCGTGGTCGCCGGGCCAGTTGGCGCTGGTCTCGGTCATGCAGTTCACCGACTGGCACGCGCGATGTCGTGCGCGTCGGCGGGCCGGTCCAGGGCGTGCGGAAGCGCGGCCGCGAGCTCCACCTCACAGCTCACCCCGTTCACCTGGGAAAACGGGGTGTGAGTTTTACAGCCCTCATACCCTGCCGGGCGGTCTGCGTAAGGTCAGGGCTCGACGAACGGCAGGGCGACGGCGTGCAGTTTGGTCTGGAGGTTGATGTCGCTGGTGGCGACGTACCAGGCGGAGCCGGGGTGGCGGGACTGCAGGAGCAGTGTCGAGGCGATGAACCGGTCGTCCGGGACGTCCAGGTCGAGCCAGTCGGGCAGCGCGTCGGACTTGGGCTCGATGTACTCGAAGATGGCGTGGACGTCGCCGGCGACCCTGACTCCGAGGGTGACGTCGCCGTTGTTGCGCAGTCCCTTCAGACGTCGGTCGGCCTTCTTGGCTGCCTCGCGCAAGGCGTCAATGCGGCCAGCGCGCTTCTTGTCGTCGAGTTCGCGCAGTACGACCGGCAGCAGGTGCGCCATGTAGCGCGGACCGATCTGGCCGGTGTAGGCGGCGAGGTCGGGATTGTCGATCAGCGCGTTGGTGTCGACGGTCAGCCGTACCGGCCACGGATCCGTCGGCAGCAGGTCGGTGAGACCGCGCAGTTGTTTCACCGACGCCCGAAGGAGTTTCACCGCGTGGGGGATGTACTGCGGGATGGAGTAGTCCTGCCATGTCTGGTCGCGGAGCAGCCAGCGCTCCAGGAGCTCCAGGCTGTCCTTGAGTTTCTCCGCCGTCTCGGTCGTCGGGTGCGGGTACAGCAGGAGGAATCGCGGCTTCCAGTCGCGCAGACGGCGCAGCAGGTCCATTCGCTGCATTTCCAGTTCGGGGCCGCTCGGTGCCCACTCCCAGTTCGCTGCGGTGATGACGATGGAGTCCACGTACTCGGTGTCGGATGCCTCAAGGACGGCGACGTAGTCACTCTCGATCGCGTCGAGCTGCATCAGGAGGCGCTCTTTGTACGTGGGCGGGAGGGGCTTCTTCGGCGGCATGCACCGATGATGGTCCACCCCACTGACATCCCGGCCCCGTCCGTGTTCCTTTACTGGGGAAAACCCGTGCACCAAGGCCCTGGTGGAGGCTTACGCTCCCATCATGGACAGCAGCGCCTCTCCCCTGCCGTTGACCGGCAGTGGCTTACGGCTCGGGGTCTTCGACACCTCGGTTCTCACCTCGGACGTCACCGCGGCGCTGAAGCGGGGCCAGCCGTCCTCGATCCTCGCCGGAATGCAGCACGGCACGCTGCGCGGTTTCATCCCGCACTACGTGTGGGCGGAGGTCCCCCGCGTGCTGGCCGACCGCAAACGCGAGGGCGGCGCCTTCGACCTCGAGACGGCGGAGCGGCTGTGGTGGCAGCAGTACGTACCGCTGCTGCACGTCGTTGACGTGAACGGGCTGCCCATGACCGAGGCCGCCGACAAGCTCGCCCAGGAGGACCTCAGCGACGTCGGCATTCTCCAGCTTGCCGGAGTCCTCGCGCCCGTCGTGCTGTTCGCCGAAGACCCCGACCTGATCCGCCACGGCGTCGCCGTACCGAAGTGGCGAGACGTACGGGCCGTCCTGGGGCGGATCGGTCAGGCGGAAGCCGGCATGGAGGGCAGCAGCGCCGTGATCGTGGGGACCGGCTACAGCCTGTACGGCGCTGCCCGCCTCGCCCGCGCCCACCCCGTGGCTACCGGCATCGCGGCGGCCGGCGCTGTCTTCTACGCCTACCTCAACCGCTCTCGGTTCACCGAGACCCGCGCGAAACTCGCCCGGTTCGGCACGGGGGCCTTGACGGTCCTGAGCGAGCCGTACGGCCAGTACGAGCTCCACAAGCCCGGCTGGACCCAGGCACAACGCGGCACCGCGGGAGATGACGTGCTGTCGCAGGTCGCCCGGCTGCTCGCCCGCGCGCCTCAGCCGATGACCCGGACCGACATCCTTGCCGCGCTCCCGGCCGCGGTGCAGACGCCGCACCGCCGACAGATGGATGGGCTGGGGCGGCTCCTGCACCGCTTCCCCGCCTTCCATCAAGCGGAGCCCGGCAGATGGCAGATCGGCAGGACCAACGTGCAGATCACGGTGCCGTCTTGGGGATAGCCGCAGTGCGGCGGCGGCCGGAGCGAAGGTTGCCTGACCTTTGTGTGCGGGCGGAAGCCTTTTCAGGGGCAGTGAACGAAGTCAATGACGAGAGTCGTTCATTACCGTGTGACCTAGGCCACTTCAGCGTCACCCAGGGTGGGTGGGTGGGTCGTCATAGAGGCCGAAGACTTGTACTCCCCGGAGTACGTCTTCCCTCCGGGTCCCGCCGCTGCCGCTTTGGGAAGAGTTGAGGCGGCGGGCCCGTTTAACTTTCGTGAAGGCAGTGTGCCGTCCACCACTGTTTTCCGACGGGCTGGGTAGCCCGACTCACGGCTAAGCGTCCTGTGGCCAGCCATGTTCAAACTTGCCCCCGAGCTGTCCCAGATCATGACAACTCCCCTTTGCGTGTGGTTCAGTTCGGTCCAAATTCGCGGACCGGGTTCCTTCCCAGAACCACCAGCGGCTCCCGGCCTCGCGGAACGGTTTCAACCGAGGGAAGACGTTCATGGGCAAGAAGACGCTCAACAGTGCGGTGCAGGCGGCCGCCTGTGTAGAGCACGGGGGGCCGTGGCAGCGCCACCGCCAGCGCGGCGTCCAGGTCACGGTCATCGTGATCGAGATCCTGCGGATCGTGCAGGACAGCGTGGACTGGAGCAATTCGCTCGAGGGCGCGATGGCCGTCGCCGTCGCGCTGGCGGCCATCGACCTCGTATGCAGGGCGGTCCGGCGCATCGGAAGCGCGCTCGCCGCCCTGATGCCCGAGCGGGTGGTCCTTACCCGTCAGCACGGCAAGCTGCGCTCCCGGTACAGCTGATCGCCGTGTCCACCGACGATCAGTCGGCCGGAGCCCTGCCCGCAGATGCGGGCAGGGCTCCGGCCCTGCGCGCGGCCAGCTCATCGGGGCGCGAAGAGCGCTTGAGCGAGTTCATCACGCACAGGTCTCATCTGCGGAGGATGCTTTGGACGCATCTCCCGGCTGAGGACGTCGAGCAGGTCCTGAACGACGTCGCTATCCGGTACATCAGGGTCGATCGCCCGCTGGAGTCCGGGCAGGTGCTGGCGTACCTGCGGGCGATGGCCAAGAACGCTGTCGTCGACCACTGGCGCGACGCCGCCCGACGACGGCGGGAAGTCCTGGTCGGAGGGCAAGCGGAACTCGATCCCCTGCGATGCGAGGATCGGCTGAACAGTCTGGAGCGTTCGTCGGAGGAGATCGTCGCCGACATCCTGATGCGCGAGGAACTGCGGCGCAAGATCACCAGTCTGGCCCCCATGATGCGCAAGGTCATCGAGTTGGTCTACCTCGGGGAGATGTCGAGCGCCGAGGCGGCCCGTGTGATGAGGATCCCGGAGCCGGCCGTCCGCAAGTACCGCACACGCGGCCTGCGGCGACTGCGCGAACTCTATGCCGAGGACCCCCGCTCCGCCGTGACGACACCGGAGGATGAAACGTGATCCCATCCCCCGGTGTCATCGGCTTGAAAGCCGTCAACATCTGCTTGCCCGATGGCACTTTGCGCAAGCTTGCCGACCTTCAGTCGTACTTCGTTGCCGAGGCCGCTCGCACCCGCACGGCGGGTATGAGCGACACCGGAACGCTGACTGCCCGAGCACGCGCGGCGCGCAAGGGGCGTCTGGACATCGAGAAGGAGCAGCTGCGCCTGCAGGGCCGTCTCATCGACAGCAAGCGCGCGCTCGTGATGGTCGGGCTGGTCCAGGAGATCGCATCCCGGGGGTGGCAAGAACGGACGTGGGGCCCGCTGCCCGGCCAGTCTCGGGGTCGATGGCCCGGCTCCGCGAATGGAAACTGGCCGGACAAGATGACCGTCGATCTTCCCGCCGACCTGGTGAACACCGTGAAGGCCGGCTGCTGGGACACCAGTAAGGAAGCCGTCGGTTTCCTCCGTGAGTGGCGCGATCGCTATCCCGCCGCACGCCCCACCTGCCCGACCCGGCCGGGTTGCCCACCAGAAGCCGTCGCTGAGTACCACCGGTATGCCGCCCGGGTTCTGACGGCCGGTGCCATCTGGCGCCTCGCCGTGGAACGAGGCATCGCTACCGCTCTCGCCCGTCGCAGCGAGGAGGGTGGATACACGTTACGGCGGCGGTGAACACCAGCAGATATGGACGCGTCGTGCCGGCGTGGCTATCCGAGCCAGACGATGTTCAGGACCGTCAGGCTGCGCAGGTGCCGGTTGACCCAGAAGGTGACGGAGAGCTGGCTGACAGCCGCGTAGCGAACGTCCTCGCCCTCGTCGTCGGTGTCGAACCGCCGGAAGCCCCACGGATCGGCGGCGGCCGCGGCAAGGATGTCCCACAGGGTGTCCACTGCGTGCTCGGGCAGGGAGTCGAGGACCTTGGCGGCCGGGGCGGAGACGCGGACCGCGTACGGCGCCGGGCTCACCCGCGACGGAGGCGGAGCTCCGCCAGGTCGACGGCGTCACTGTCGTCGTAGCCGGAGGCGACGAACGCGTCGACCGCCGGGGCGTGCGCGAGGCGGCCCTGCCAGTCCGGGACGACCTCGTACAGCCTGGCGAGGGAGAACGTGCGGCGGGATTCCTCGAGGGCGGCCGCCCACTCGTGCTCGAAGGCCGGCACCCAGCGGTCCGCGCGCTTGTCGGCGCGCAGCTGGGCGAGCAGTTCGGCCGGCGCCCCGGGCGCGGGGGCGTGGACAGTGGTGGGTGCATGGTCGGGCTGCGCGCTCATCTTGTCCTCCCGGCAGGGTCTATGGCCACCGTATTCGCGAGGCCGCTCTGCGGTTGTCCTACTGCTGAGGTTGCTGGGTGGAAGTGCTCTGTTCTGCTGGCTGGTCAAGCTGCTGTTGCCGTCGCCGTTGCTCGTTCCGGAGGGCTTCAACGCGCTGTGCGAACCGAGCTAGCAACTCTTCATTCTGCTGCGGACTGAAGTCGCTGTACTCGCCGACTCCGAGCAGTGCCGCGTTCAGTTCCTCTTCGACAGCATCCGCGCTCTGCTGAAGGAAGTAGCTTCGTTCACGGAACTTGTAGTACCCGCTGAATCCAGAGGCGCAGGTGACGACAAAGCTGATGCCGATAATCACCTTCTTCTGCCAGTTCAAGCCGGGGTCGAGGGCTGCAACTGCGGCGATACTGGCGGATCCAATGGTGACCAGAGCGTGCAAGGCGTTGTGCCGTCGGCGGTATCTCCGGCTCAGCGTCGCATATTCATCGATCACTTCACGGATGTTCTCGCGGTACAAAGCCCGCTGTTCAGTGACCGAGGAGCGTGTCTGAGCACTGAGGAAGTGAAATTGATCCAGCAGGAGGGCTAGTTCTTGCTCCACATCCTCGCGATCAACGATCAGCCTGGTGTTGTTCACCGATGGAACAGTCACATCGGTGAAGGAGAGCCAGATTAGTACCGCAATGCTGGACAGCAGGAGAGGTAGCCATACTGCGGTTGCGGTACCGGCAACCGGTCCGAGACCCCGGCGGTTCAGCTCAACGGAGATGGCGATACCGGAAAGGAGTGATAGAGGCGCGATCGTTCCTGCGGTCGCCCCAAGAGCAGATCTGATCTTAAGAATGCGAAGCAGTCGCTTCTTTTTCTGAATATTGCGGCGAATTGCGTGAATTGCTTGCCGAACCCTCCAGTTTTCGTCGCCGCCCGGTAAGGTGACCCAGTTGGAGTTTCCGTCCGCACTGCCGGTCACGATACCCCTTGCTCTTCGGTAGTCGACTGCCTCGGTTAATAGTCGAGATCCAAGTAGTTGATGTCGTTGATCTCCACATCTGACAGTCCCATGGCGCGGCCGCCGCCGTCCTGAAAATAGACCTCCTTAAGCCCTTCGGAGATGATTCCGCGCATCTCCTGGTCGCTGGAGCCCGCCTCGCGGGCGTTGAACAGGTGGCGGGCGTACTCCGGGGGAAGGTGCACGGTCAGTCGCCGGAACCGTCCGTCGTCGGTGGTGCCGATGGGCGCGGTGTAGCCGAAGCGGGCCCTGGTCTCCACGGTGATCCCGCCGGTGGTGGCCGCATGGCGCTGTCGGCGCTGCGGCGTGAACGGCGAGGGCAGGCGCGCATCCAGCTCGATGTGGGACAGATCGACCAGCCAGGAGCCGGGGATCTTCGGATTGAACGTCGGGGCGTGGAAGTGGTCCGGTGCGGACAGGCCGACGACCAGGCGGGCCGTGGCGGCAAGGAACGCGGTGTTGAGGTCCAGGCCGACCGCGAAGGGCAGCATGCACTCCTCATCGGAGAGCGTGTCCACCGGCCGCACCCACTGGTGCGCCTCCTCGTTGAGGAACCCGCCCGTCCAGCCGGACTGCACGACGACGGGGTGTTCGGCGGTGGCCTCCGGCGGCGCCGGGTCCATCGGCTCCGTCCCCAGGCTGCCGGGGTTGTAGCCGGAGACCCAGTTGCCGGTCTCCGGATCGCGCTCCGGCTTCGTCGGCGGGCGCAGCGCCGTCATCAGCTCCAGGCCCGAGACGGAGCCTGCAGCCAACCAGTCGCAGCGAAGACCACACGACGCGCACACCCGACCGAACAAGCACCGACCAGTCCGTGACTCTCACAGCCACCGGCCCGCGTTGATAGCCATACGGATTGCGGGGTGCTACCTGACGTCAGGTAGCACCCCACCCCACGCGACCTGGATCCACCCGTCACCTAGCCCGGTCTCGCGCCTGTCAGGCAGCCGATCATGTTCGGCCGACCCCGCAGGTCTGGCAACCGGGCGCCGCCAGCAGCTGGACCAGCCCGCCAATTCAAGCCACGCCCTCCAGCCAGCCGCCCGGGGCCTGAAGCCGAGCCATCTACCGGCATCGGCAGATGTGTAGTGACGTCTTGGCGAACATGTCCACAACGACCACTCCTCACGCGTGCAGGCCGGACTCAGCGCCGAGGCAAACCTGCTGCTTGCGCGACAGGCGCTTCCTACACCAACGGGCCGGACCATCCATCCGTATCGGCCTCCGGAGCTGCGAACGGGCGCTCCCCACGCCTAAGCGCCGGACGCCTTCTGCGCCTGCAGCGTCGACGCGATGCCCGGTTGCTCCTCGCGTGTACGGGCCGGACGTCTGGGAGGGCCCTTCGACCATGAAGTCGTACGGTCGCTCCTCGCGCGTACGGGCCGGACACAGCCACGGCGAACACGAAGCCGGACGGCATCGGTCGCTCCTCGCGCGTACGGGCCGGACGCTTCGTGAGCTGCGGTGTCAGGGCCGCTTTGCCGTTTCGTGTCCTGCGCTGTTGCGGGTGAGGAGCGTCAGCGGGTTGCTCCGCTGAGGTGGCACCGGCCCGGGTGGGTCGGTGTCTTCCCGTTTCATCGCCTCCTGCCGTCCGGCCCGTGGGCCGGGCGGTCTTGTGGGGGCTCCGCGGGCGTTTTGTGTCTCCCCTCTACCAGGGGCGACAGGTCGGTCAACCGGGACGGCGTGGGCCGCGATGTTGCTTGCGGCGTTGAGGTCCCGGTTGAGGGTGAGGGTGCAGTTGGTGCAGTGGAACGTCCTGTCCGCGAGCGTGAGGCGTGGGTTTTGCCACCCGCAGGCGGAGCAGGTCTTGCTGGAGGGCCACCAGCGGTCCAGGACTGCGAGGGTGGAGCCGTACCAGCAGGTCTTGTAGGTGAGCTGGCGGCGCAGCTCTCCGGGTGAGGTGTCGAGGATGGCCCGGTTCAGGCCGGCTTTCTGTTTGACGCGGCGGCCGGTTTTGTCGAGGGTGCCGCGGGCGGTGCGGGTCATTCCGGCGACGTTGAGGTCCTCGATGGCGATCTCGGCGAACCGGGTGGCGAGTTGTTTGGTCATGGCGTGCAGGACGGTGCTGCGGCGCACGGCGACGTCGTGGTGGAGCCGGGCCACCCGTTGGCGTGCCTTGGTTCTGCGTGCGGAGCCCTTTTGGGTGCGGGCTAGGGCTTTTTGGGCTTTGGCCAGGCGGTGTTCGGCCTGGCGGACATGGCGCGGGTTCGCTACGAACCTGCTGGCGTCGTCGCCGGGGTTCAGGGGCTGGGAGAGGACCGCGAGGTGCTTGACGCCGAGGTCGACGCCGACCCGGCCGCGGTCCTGCTGGCGTCGGGTGGGCCGGTCGGGCAGGTCGGTGGTGACCTTGCACAGCACTGAGGCGTACCAGCGGTGGCCGGCCCGGGAGACGGTCACCGACTGCACCACGGCCTCGCCGCGGCCGATCAGGCGGGCCATGCGGCGGGCGGCGTCGTGCAGCCGCACCGTGCCGATCCGGGGCAGCAGCAGTCGGCGGTGCCCTTCCAGCCGGATCCCGGGCCGCTTCACATCGTGGTGGAGGCGGAACGCCTCCCGCGCGCGGCCCTTCTTCTTGAACCGCGGGTAGCCCACCGGGCGTCCGGCCCGGGCCCCGCGCAGGGAGTCCAGCCAGTTCGTCCACGCCCGGTCCGCGTCGATGAACGCGGACTGGAACGCGTAGGTGTTCACCTCATGCCACCACGGACACGGCCGCTCAGGGCCGAACACTCCCTCGGCAAGGCCGCCTTGGCGGGAGTCGCCCTTGATCTGGTTCAGATGCTTCTGGATCGCCGGCTTCGTCGGCACCGGCACCCGCACCTTCTTACGCGCCTCAGTCTCCGGCACGCCCTGGTCGACGAGGACCTGGACCTCGCGCCGCCACTGCTGGTGCGCGGCGACCTTCACACCGAGCGCATGGTTGAACGCCCACCGGGCCGCCCCGGCATGCCGGGACAGCGCCTCCACCTGGGCAGGGGTGGGATCGAGCGTGAACTTGAAAGCCCTCAGCACCTCCTGCTCCACCCGGCCCACCCCCTCTCAACTCGACTCGCTGTCGGCACTGTTGGAGGACTGTAGAGACTGCCACTGACAACCGGACCTGACCTGCTCATTCAGCTCAGTACCGGACGGCTGGTCCCGGTCGCGATACTTCCTGTGGGAGCAGTGGCTGGGATGCCTGAGACTCTGGTGCTTGCCGAAGCCGCGCGAGGCACGACGGTCTGGGTGTTGGTCTGAACACGCCTGCGTGCCAACGGGGTTGATGCGTCGTCCTTGTACTACAGTGCGAGCAGTGCGACGCGCGCGAGCTTGGGACTTCCGACGTATCCCAGGTCGGCCGACAACAAGGCGCCCCGAAGCGGGCTTGAGCCTCATTGCGCGTTGTCTGGAAGGCCTATGCGAAGCCCGTGGCTGATGCATCGAGGAAGTTCGCCTCGGAAGCCCACTGAACCCCTCCGAGCGTATCGGGATGAACAGCCACAGCATGGCCCTGGCAAGGCATCGAGAGCAGTGAACGTCGGCACGGCCTCAGCAAGATCCCACGTACACGAACGTGGTGGTCGGGCTGAGTGCCGTTGCACCCGGAGCCGGCCACCGGAAGGGTCTCCGGGCCGATGTCCACAACGTCATTCAGCACCAAGGTGCTGCTTGTAGTGATCTGTGCTCTGGTCTCCATAATCGTTGCCACTGGTGCTGGCATCCTCACCCACACCACGGGCGCGTCGCTGGCCGAGGCCGTCCTGTCCGCAGGAGGCGCTTTCGCCGTCTCCATGGGACTGTCCTTGACCACCCTTGCAGCGCTGGGCTTCGTCTGACAGCCGCCGCAAACGCGCCGAGGGCGCCGTCCCCGCTCCTCTGGGGCAGGGGCGGCGCTCTTGCACACGGTGTGCCCGGGCCGGCGTCGCAGCAGCGGTGCTGTGGGCCCGTCACTGAGTGCAGACGTGCGTGGCAGCCCGTTCCAGGACGTCGCATCGGGCGTGGGCGTCGTCACGGAGCAGGGAGTTGACGCGGCGGGCGAAGCCGGGGCCCGGCAGGGGGAGTTCGAAGTCGTGGCGGAGGTAGCCCACGTCGACCGCGGTCGGAAGGTAGGCCATCAGGCCGGTGACGGGTGTGGCGCGGTGGTGGCTTCGGGCGAGCTGGCGCAGGACGCGCAGCATGGTGGTGGGGAACTCGCCGAGGCGGTGGTTGGCCGGTGCCCATTCCTTTTCGCAGGCCGGGGTCTGGTCGCGGATGTCGTCGGTGGGCACGGTGGCCGCGGTGGCGTCGGTCTGCTGCTGCCACCAGTCGGCGATGTCTGTTTCACCGTTGGACAGGTGGTGGAGGTAGAGGCAGTAGGCGGCGGCGCTCTGGCCGGCGCCAGCGGCGTACTGCCACCAGAAGCGGGCGCCGTCGTCGGTGTCGGTGAGTTGCATGACGCAGGCCAGGGCGAGGGCGCTGCGGGGGCCGGGGACCTGGTCGGTGACGAAGTCGGCGACGTCGGCGGAGGAGGTGTGGGAGACGACGGTCTCGCACAGGGCCCTGAGGTCTTGGGCGGCTTCGGCAGCCCCGCCCTGAGTGACGGTTGTTTCCGGTTCGGGCTGGGGGAGGGTGGGGGTGGTGGGGATGACGTCGGGGGGCACCTGGCGGTCACGGGCCAGCAGGGCGCGCGACAGGATGTCTTCGATACGGGTCACGAGGGGTTTCCTTCCGGATCGGGCGGCGAGTCGCTGCACAGGATGCTGTCCAGGAAACGGGTGGCATGGCGTTCGTCGGAGCGCACGGTGGCCAGGGGCAGGCCGAGAAGGTCGCTGACCTGCTTCATGGCGATCCCGCCCAGGGAGCGCAGGACGACGACGTCGAGCTGGTGGCCGGGCAGTCGGCTCATCGCCCTGAACAGGGCCTCGGTCTCGGTGAGCTGCGCGGTGGCGGCCTCGATCTGCTCGGGTCCCGACAGGTCGCGCAGCGCGACGGTGTCGAAGGCGGCGTGCGTGAACTGCGGGCGGCCGTCGATGTGCGGGGTGCGGGACATGACGCTGGTGCGCAGCACCTCCCATGCGTGACGGCGGGTGTCGGCGCTGGCCAGGGCCTTGTTCCAGGACAGCCAGAGCTGGTCGTAGGTGTCCCGGACCGCGGCGTCGCGCTGCGGGTCGGGCAGGAAGACGCTGGCGTAGAAGTCGTAGCCGGCCTCGGTCAGCGCGCGGAACGCGGTGTGGTCCATGGGTGGGGCGGGACGGACGGCGACGGCTACGGGGGGCTGCTCCTGCCAGGAGCGGGACTTGCGGCGGATGTCCGGTGCGGCCTGGCGCCACAGCCGGTACAACGGCCCGGCCGGCAGGCTGAGTTCGGCCGCCAGCGCCTGGAGGAGTTCCCAGCGCGGATACAGGCGGCCGCTCAGCAGCTCGGAGATCTTCGACGTGGCGATGTGCAGGCGCGGACTGAGCGTCTTCATCGTCAGCGGGGACCGCTGGTACGCCTCGCGTACCGGCTCGAGCCAGGCGCAGTGCGCCGTGTCGCAGCCGTCCACGATCGGTCCCAGCGGCCGCCCCGGCCCCGGCCGTTGAGCAGCCGGATGATTGCGTGGCGGATCGTACGGGCGGAACGTGCCGGACACCCCGTCAGGGGTGCCCGGCAGACCGCCGTGAGCAGGCGGATCGGAGGGGGTCACGGTGCGCCGTCCTCCTCACGGCCTGCCACTTCCTCCACCCGGCCGGTGCCGGCGCCGGTCTGGGGCTGGGGGCGCAGGGCGACAACGATTTGCTGCACCGTCACCCCCAGCGCCGGCGCCAGCGTCACCACCGCCTCGAGATGGCCGGCCATGGTCATCATCAGGCTCCACGCGAACACCGTCACCGCGACAGCGACGATCACGAGCCCTCTGCGTCGGAACTCCAAGACGTACTCCCTCAAGGTTGGTCGGCCCGGAGAACTTCGCTGCTCTCCGGTCCTGCCAGCCCATCCGGACGCCGGCAGGACTCCCCGGCCGGACGGGTGCCGAATCCGTCCAGCGGGAAGGCCAACCAGCATGGCCGCCACACAAGTTGCTACACCATGTGATCGCCTATTTACGGAACAATGAACTTCGATCCCGCCCGCCCACCGCACGGACCTGACCGCCCCGTGCTCCAAGAACGAGCACGTCGTACACCGTGTGGTGAGAAGTTCCCGGTTTTCCTTGCAATCCGGCGCCGCACAGACGTCAATGGAAGACCAGGCACCCTCGGTGTCGGCCTTCCATCCGGAAGGGCCCGCCCCTGTGCCGAGCTCAACCAAGGGGCGAGCAGCAACCGTTCCTGCCTGACCCGGCGAATGGGTCAGGCGGGAACGGCGGTCACGGAACCGACCGTAGCCCACGCCACCGACAACCGGCCCCGGCCGTGTCCCCGGCACCTTCCCCGCGCCCAGCCTGCCAGTTCACAGCAGGCCCCTACGCCCCTTCTCCGATCCCAAGAAACCGGTCGGTCACACCGGTTACAGGGCGCGGGACCGGGCCGGCCTCCAGGGCGACTGTGTCCTGAACGGAGCCGGCGCCGCAGCCGGACAGGGCTCAAGCTCCCCTGGTGAAGATGCGTCCCGTCTCATCGATCCATACGTGGACTTGCAGCGTCTGATCGTGGGATGCGGCGCCGCTGACCCCGGCCGCCATGCCTACCGTGCCGATCGCACCTCCGGCGGCAGTTGCCACGGTGCCCCCGGTGAGCATGGCCGCCCCTGCCGCGATCATAGGGAGGCCGACAAGCGCGCCGATGATCGTGACGGTCAGGACCACCCCGAAGAAGATCATGGCGATGCCGCCCAGTACGCCCAGGAGCCCGACACCGCCCACCGTCGCACCGGCCGCGACACCGGTCGCGCCCACGGCGACGGCCGTGCCACCGTCGGCGCGCTGGACACGGGCCAGGAGCACAGCGCCGGGCATGCGGTGGGCTTCGGCCCACCTTCTCGCCGTCATGTAGCCGACGAACCGCGTCAGCTCCGCTTCCCGCTGCTCGGGACCGATCGGCCTGCCGTAGCCGGGAAACACCACCCGCGGCGGGACCTGGGCACCCCACTGGGGTGCCTTCCAGACCGCCGTGGTTCCTGCAGCCAGCAGTCGGGGATCGTGCGCGCGGTCGCTCATGGCTCTGCTCTCCGCCCGGACCACCCTTCACCCATTACACACCCGATCCCTGAAGCCCACCCGGCAGCACTGCGCAGAGCACCAGGCACGGCCGGGGCGGCTGCGTCTCAGTACGTGGTGCAGTCCACGATCACGTCACAGTGCGGGTCGTCGGAGGGCTGGTGCAGATGCTCGTTCGCCAGGTACGCCGGGGAGGCCAGGGCACCCAGGAGCCCGGGGCCGGTGTGGCTGATCAGCACGTCCACGCCGTAGGTGAGGTCCCGTTCGGGCGAGCGGAAGTACAGACGCATGCGGTCCTGCCCGGTGATGACCGCGCCGGTGCACAGCGGCTTCCACGACACGTGCGTGGTCACGAAGGAGCGGACGATCTCGAGGAGGCGGCCGGTGGCCACCTCGAGGTCCTGCTCGGGAGGGTTCACATCTTGGCCCATGCTGGACACTTGTTCCCCGGCTGGTTGTGGCAGTACGCCGTGATCACGCCGATCTTCTGACCGCGCCCGGCATCGTAGCGTCCGTCCGTGGTCTTCCGCGTGTACTGCACGACCACGGTGAACTTCACCTGCCGAGGCCTCTGTACGCCCGTCTCGAACACGACGCCGTCGTACTCCAGGTGTCCGTGGTGGTCGTCCCGGTCGACATTGCCCCTGAGGGCCGCAGAGATGGTGGAGCACTTCTTGATGTTGTGACGGCTGGTGAAGTGGTGCCAGCCCAGCTCTGAGTTGCCGTAGCGGGTGACGATGTGCCGCTGGTCCGGGTCGTCCGCCTGGCATTTGGCCCGCTTGTCCCAGGGGTGCGGTTCCTGAGGCATCGGGGCAGCTCCTGCCGTTCCCGACAACAGCGAGGCGGTGAACACCGTCGTGACGGCAAGCTTCATGATCCTCTTCACAGAAGCGATCTCACCATCGAACTGCTGCCACACAAAGGACATCTACCCGATGCCGGTCGGCGTCGGGTGGTGGGCTTGGGGCAGGTCCGTTGACTTCGTCAGGCGCAGGTGATGTCGAAGACGTCGCCGGAGGTGCCGCGGTTGGCGTCGGGCGAGGTGACTTCCACGGTCATGCCGCCCTGGACGCGTTCGCCGGGCTGGGTGCCGGTGAGCTGGACGGTGAATTCGTCGTGCTGCTCGTTGGTGGTGGTGAAGGTCATCGTCCCGGGACGGTCCTGCACTCCGCGGGCGATCAGCCGGTCGTCGGGATGCCACGTGTACTGCACGGCTCCCGGGCGCTGGGCGGCGGCGCTGAGGGTGAAGACGATCGGCTGGGAGCAGTCCGCGGCGTCCAGGCGCGGTGAGGCGTTCACGCCCCAGCCGCCCAGTACGGGGCCTTGTTCCTGGTCGGTGGAGGGGCTGGTGAAGGTGATGGTGGGGCCTGTGCTGGTCTGGCTGCTGTCCTCTTTCGTCTTCGAGGGACCAGGGCCGGGATCACCGTCCGTGCCGGTGTCGGGGGTGGGGGTCAGTCCGGGGCGGGGAGTGTCCGACGGCTGCGGGTCACGGGTGGTGGTGGCCGTGACGGTCTCGGACGCTGTGGGTGTTGCGGTGTCGCCCGTGCGGTCCTTGTCGAGCAGGGGCAGCAGGTACAGGTAGGCCAGGACCAGGACTGCCACCACGAGCAGGCCGACGACCGCGGGCGCGCAGCCGGTCTGCGCGGGGCGCAGCGTCCCGGGCTCGTCGTAGGAAGGCGCGATGACCGCGGCAGGTGCCGGCGGCGCGGGCGGGGTGGGGTGGTCGGGCGGCTGGTCTTCTGTGTCGGCGGCCAGGGCGCGGTGCAGGGCGCGGGCGGAGTGCTGCAGGACGTCGTCGATCTCCTGCAGCACCCCCAGGATGGTCACGGGTTCCGCGGGTTCGGGCGTCATCATGCGTGCCGGCAGGGTGATGCCCGCGGCGATGACGTCGGCGATGTGGACGACGGTGTCGGCGCGCAGCGTCCGCACCGGCGGCGGCAGCAGCTCGGCCCCTGCCTCTTCCGCGACGGCATCCTCTGCTTCGTCATCGCCAGAAGCGTCCTGTTGCGGAGCGGGGGCGTCCGGGGAGCCGGTGTGCAGGTGGTAGAGGCGGTCGCGTTCCGTACGCAGACGACGGTTGTCGTGTTCCAGGATTTCCGTGCGGTAGCGGCCTGGGGAGGCCACCGCGAGCGCTCGCAGCCGCAAGGCGTCCAGTTCCTGGCGCGCGGCGCGGGGCACGGGCTGCCCTGCGACCTCACCCACCAGATCCAGGATCGCTTCCAGTACCTGCGGCTGCGGGATCCGCTGTCCGCTGGCGATCCGGCTCAGCGTCGGGGTACTGAAGCCGGCCGCGCCGTCCTCGCTGAGCCTGCGGCTGATCTTCTCCAGCGGCCAGCCTGCGGCCCGCAGCGGATTGAAGACCTGATCGCGCATCACGTCGGCGAAGTCCTGCTGAGCCTGCGGCATCGAGCGCGGCAGCGCCTTGCGCGGCCGTCCCGGTCCGCTGCGCGCCAGCCCTCGACCGGGCGGCTCTCCCTGACGGTCCGTCGGTTCCGACACAGCATGTCCCCCGGCCGCAGGTTGTTTCACAGTCCGGAATTCTTTCCATTGTTTCCGTCCTGAGCTGCGGTTCTTTCCTCTAGCGGCACAAATTGCGGCCCCCGCACAGTGAACGCTCCACCGTCCGCCGGACTCGCCGGCCCGTTCACCTGCAGGGAGAAGATCCAGCATGTCCGCACCCGTGAGGCCCCCGGGCCGAAACACCTGCACATCCCCCGGTCGTATGACCTGCGCGCAGACGGGTTGAACCATGGCCGACGTCGCCCTGCAGTTCCTCGCCAACTTCACCGCCGGCCTCGCCCTGACCGCCACCACCCTCGCCTGGCGCTGGCTCCGAACCCGCCGCACCCCACGCGCACCCCATCACCAGAACGACGGCACATCCCCTGATGCGGGGACTGACCCCGACTGAGCGACGGTTTCCCGTCCGGCTTCCTTCCTTGGATCATTGCCCGCGCCACGGATAGGGCCTTTGACTGCGCTATCGGACCCGGTCGGCGCGGCTACGGCGTTCGGACGTCACTATCGGTGGGCGACTGCAGTTCGTCGAACCTACGGGCGGGCAGGAAGTCGGATCCTGGCACCGACAACGCCTCGAACCATGTGACTGCCCCGCCGTCGGCCATCGTCCGGCCGCACCGGTTCATCGTGAGCGCACCAGCACTGCCCTGCCGCAATCGGTCTGCGCACGCACCCCATACACTCCGCACACCTGTTCACCCCACCGCCATGAACCAGACGGTGGGCCTGACCCGTGGGGGGTTTCGTGCGCAAGTTCGCCGTCGGCATCGCGCTGCCGTGCGCTGCGGCGTTCTCGGTCCTGACCGCTCCGGCTGCCGGAGCCGCGTCCGGGGACGGAGATCTTAAGATCACCAAGGTGTCGATCAACGGCGGTAAGACCGTCGTGGTCGGTACGACGCAGTTGAAGACTTTCACCGTGGCGGTCACCGCCACGGACAGCTCCGGGATCAACGCGGCCTACGCCGACATCTGGAGCATGACCACCGCCACAGGATTCGGCTACCACGACAACCTGGGCTGCAAGACCGTCAACGCCACCACCGCCACCTGCTCGCTGAGCTTCCGCATGGACCCTGGATCCGCGGCGGGCCGCGTCGGAATGGGCAACGCTCAGGCGGGGGCCTGGAACACGTATTTGGAGGTCAGCTCCAAGGACCACGACGTCGTGACCCGGAACAACGACGACAAGTTCTACGTCAAGCGCTACGCCAAGCTCACGACCGACGCCTCGCCCGAACCGGTGACCAAGGGCAAGACCCTCGCCGTCACCGGCAAGCTCAGCCGGGCCAACTGGGACGACAACGCCTACCACGGCTACGCCGGCCAGTCGGTGAAGCTGCAGTTCCGCAAGGCGGGAACCAGCACCTACACCACGGTCAAGACCGTCACGACAAGCAGCACAGGCACTCTGCGGACCACGGTCACTGCCTCCGCCGACGGGTACTGGCGCTACGCCTTCGCGGGCACCACCACGACGGCCTCCGCCAAGGCCACCGGCGACTACGTCGACACGAAGTAGCCGACAGACACACCGACACCGGCCGTGGAAACGGCAGCCAGGACCACGCCTGCGCAGCCTCAACGTCGCTTTCCGCGGCCGGTCTCAGACCGAGGAACCCGGCCGATGGCGGCTGAGGTGACGTTCGCTCTCCGGGGTGACCTGGGGCAACCGATGTGTGCGGGTTGTGCGGCAGGTGCGCAACGGCCCTGCCTCCGGGGCGGTTCAGTGGCCAGCCTTCGGCCATGGAGAAGTTGATCGAGTTGGCCAGCTCGCTCGTGTCCGGGGTGGTCATCGCCGTCCTCGCGTCGTGGCTGACCGCCCGCGCCCGCAACCGCCAGGACCAGCAGGAGGAGATCGGTGCCCTGCGGGTGCAGGCTGACGCGTTGACGGTGGCGGTCGCCGAACTGCGGGGTGCGGCCGCCGCGAACCGTCTGCTGTGGGAAGGCCCGGCTGAGCGGGCGCGGTCGTTCCTGCTGGCCACGCTCGGGTTCTTCGGTGGTGCCGCCCTGGCGAAAATCGCCGGCGGCCCGGACCATCTGAGCGCGCAGGTGGGGATGGGGCAGGCGGCGGAACTGCTGAGTTGGGACCGGCGGGCGAGCAAGCAGAACGCGGCCGCGGTACGGGAACCGCTCAGCCGGGCCGCATCAGCGGCGGCCCCGTTGATGCGCTCCACCGACGCCGCCGTCGCCGCCACCACCGAGCAACTGCTCAGCGCCTGCGGGGACGTGGAGAACGCCGAGCGCCTCGAGGCCGCCCTGGAGGCGTTCGGTCAGGCCGTCCGCGCGGCCACGGCACCGCGCCTGTCCTGGTGGGTGCGGCGCCGCGCGGCCCGGGCGCAATGACGGCTGGCACCTGGCCGCCCGCCCACGGGCACCGGCCGGGGTGCCAGTAGCGTCCGTTCCATGATCGCCCTCGATGCCCTCGTCCGGCTCTGCCCGCCGCCCGTCGAACCGCCGCCCACGGTGAACTGGGCGCAGGCCGAGCGCGCCATGGGCACGGCTCTGCCCGCTGACTACAAGCGGCTCGTCGAGACGTACGGCGACGGCATCTTCGACGACACGATCTGGCTGCTCGTCCCCGATTCCGCCTACAGCGACTGCGACCTGCACGCGCAGAGGACGGAACGGGACGAGATCCTGGCCGGCCTGTGGGAGTTCGAGGCGAAGCCTGCCGGGCTGCTGGAAGCGGGGGCGCGGGTCCTGCCGTGGGGATTCGAGGAGGGCACGGGGGCGTTCCTGTACTGGCTGATGCGGGCCGGCCAGCACCCCGACGAGTGGACCGTGCTCTACAACGAGGGGCGCGGACCCCTGTGGGAGCACCACGACATGGGGTGCTTGGCCTTTTTGCTGGCGGTTCTCACAGGGACGGCGGAGACGGTGTACTTCGGCCACCTCTACGACGTACTGAAGCCGACGGAGCACCGCTTCGTTGCGGCCGACCAGCTCCTCGGAACGCCTCGTCGCAGACACGTGTGACTGAGCGGCTTACTCGGCGAGTTGAGCAGTGCGCCTCAGGACGCGGGCAACACCTGCGCCTACAACACCGACTGGGTCGCAGTGAAAGCCCGCTGGGGGCAGTCGATCGACCCGGTGGAGAAGACCGCCCTGGCCGGACAGCTCGGCTACTGTCCCGACATCCCGCTCACGGTCACTCTGGCCCGCTGACACAGGTCGGGCCCGCCGCTACGGGGGTAAGCGACGGGCCCACCCTTACGGTGGCACAGCTTCCCCCGGCGGCGCAGCACGTTCGTTGAGTGCTCCGCCGGGTGCGGTCAGCGTTTGGGCGTGCGTGGGTGGGTGAGGACGGCGGCAGGGGCGGGATACGGCAACCGGCTGCACCGTGTGCATGTCTTCTCCTACGGTGAGTGACCTGGCGGCGGGGGCCCGTAGTCCTCTGCCCGGAGTGTGCCGGTGGTCGGTGGAGGGGGTTGTGGGTGGAGATCAAGCTGGTGGATGCGGTGGCGGCGCTCAGGGATGAGTTGCTGGAGGCCGCGGCCCGGGGTGCGGGGCAGGATCTGGCGTTCAAGGTGGGGCCGGTGGAGCTGGAGTTCGCTGTGGAGTTGCGGGCGGATGCGAAGGCGAAGGCCGGGTTCCGGGCGTGGGTGGTGACCGGTGATGTGGAGGCGGGTGCGGGGCGGGTGCGCACGCACCGGGTGAAGCTCGCGCTGACGCCGCAGCAGCCCGGCGGCGGGGACATCCTCGTGCACGGAAGCCAGGAACGTGCGTCGGGTCCTGGGGATGTGTCCGGGTACATCGAGCCCTGACCCGGCGGGGGCCGGATAGGGGCAGATGCCGGGAGTGGTCGGGTGGTTGAGGCGGGGGATCAGGGGTGGAGTGGGAGCAGGTTGTCGCCGTGGACGGGCCGGCGGGGCCGGGCTCGGGGTATGTGATCGCGGGCGGGCTGGTGCTGACGTCGGCTCATGTCGTGCCGCCGGTGGGCGGCACGGTGCGGGTGTACCGGCCCGGGCGGCCGGATTCGTGGCAGGCCGTGGTCGTCTGGCGGGGCACGCCCGGCGGCCGGGACGACGCCGCACTGCTCCGCACGGACAGCACAGCCCGCGCAGACGCGGCTGACAGCGCGGACGCCGTCGGGCTGGTGCCGGTGGCGGGGGTGCGGTGGGGGCGGCTGGTGACCCAGCGTCCGGGCACCGTATGCGAGGTGTGGGGTGTGCCTGAGGTGGTGCAGCAGGACGGGCGGGCCACGGACACTCTGCAGTTGTCGGGGACGATCAATCCCGGGGACCGCCGCGTCGGCAACCGGTACGTCATGAACCTCACCCACCATCCCCCCGCCGCCCGCACGGACGGCACCTCCCCGTGGGGCGGTATGTCGGGGGCGGCCCTGTTCTGCGGCGGCCTGCTGGCCGGGGTCGTCACCAGCGACCCGGCCGGCCGCCGGCACAGTGTTCTGGAAGCGGTCCCCGCCTACGTCCTCCTGCACGAGCCAGGCTTCCGCAGCGCGCTCGCCGAACACAGGGCGGGCATCGGCCTGGTGCAGGAGCCGGTCGAATGGCAGGACCTGGCCGAACCCCCCGAACCTGCCACCGGTCCCCTCCGCTCCCCCGCCGCCCTGCTGCGCGCCCGCCGCCAGGTCGTCCCGTTCCGCGGCCGCACCACCCTCCTCGACCAGCTCGCGGCATGGGCCGGCGAGCCGGGCTTCGGCGCCCTGCTGCTGCACGGGCCGGGAGGACAGGGCAAGACCCGCCTGGCCCAGCACTTCACCGACCGGCAGAACACACAGCGCTGGGCGGTCCTTTGGCTCCGCGCTGACACAAATTTCGAGGAACTCGCCGTACTCGCGGACGCCGCCGTCCCGGCGCTTGTGGTCGTCGACTACGCCGAAACCCGCACCGCCCAGCTGGCCACACTGCTGAAGACCGCCGCCCGCCACCCGGGAAACACGCCGTTCAAACTGCTCCTGCTGGCCCGCACTGCTGGTGACTGGTGGACCGCCCTGCACGCGGCAACCCCCACCGGGGCCGACATCCTGGACGGCACCCCCGTACTGTCCCTTCCCCCGCTGGAACCCGAGCCCGGCAACTCCCGCGCTCTGGCCTACGAAGAAGCCGTCGACGGCTTCGCCCGCCACCTGCCCGACACCCGCGGCTGGGAAGACCACGACTGGCCCGACCTCGCACACCGCCTCACCAGCCGGCCGGACCAGACCGGTTCATCCATGGTGTTGGACAGCAGCGGCCCGCTGACCGCCCTGACCCTGCACATGACCGCACTCGCCGACCTCCTCGACCTCGCCCAACCACCCCACAGCCCGACCACCCCCACCGCGGCCAGTCCCGGGCCCGGGCAGAGCGTCGAAGACCGGCTGCTGCTCCACGAACGCCACTACTGGACCACGAGCGCCGCCACCCGCACCCCGCAACTGCCGGGCACAGGCACCCTGACCGACGCCCTCACCGCGGCCTTCCTCGTCGGCGCCGCCACCCGCGAACAAGCCGACACTCTCCTGCAGCAGGTGCCCGGCCTGCACGACCAGCCCCACGACGCACGCCGCTCAGTCCGGGAATGGATCACTTCTCTCTACCCGCCCACCGTGCCCGGACGGCCGTGGGACACCTTGCAGCCCGACCGGCTAGCCGAACACTTCATCGGCCACCAGCTCGACGACCACCCCGAGCTGGCACACCACCTGGCCCGCGACCTCACCCAGGAACAGGCCCAACAACTGCTGACTGTCTACGCGCGCACCGCCACCCACACCGTCTTCGACCACCGCCTCGACCCACACCTCACCCTCCTGTGTGTAGAGCAGGCGACAACCCTCGCCCCGGCCGCGATCACGGTGACCACCCAGGCCGAAGCCCCCGCACCCCTCCTCACCGCACTCCAGCAGATCAGCAACGCTCCGGGAACCTCACAGGAACTGCTGGAGCAACTGGCAGACGACCTCCCCCGAACAAGCCATCGCCTCGCGAACTGGGCGGCACACCTCGCCCAGCGCATCACCGACCACCACCGCCACACCGCGCAGCACAACGCAGAGCGTTTGCCCGACCTCGCCATGAGCCTGAACAACCTGTCTGTCCGGCTGGGCGAGCTGGGCAGCCGGGAGGAGGCATTGGAAGCGATCAGCGAAGCCGTCGTGGTCTACCGTCGGCTGGCGGAGCAACGGCCCGACGCCTTCCTGCCCAACCTCGCCTCAAGCCTGAACAACCTCTCTGTCGACCTGGGCGAGCTGGGCAGCCGGGAGAAGGCACTGGAGGCAAGCGCCGAAGCCGTGACCATCCAACGTCGGCTGGCGGAGCAACGGCCCGACGCCTTCCTGCCCGACCTCGCCATGAGCCTGAACAACCTGTCTGTCCGGCTGGGCGAGCTGGGCAGCCGGGAGGAGGCATTGGAAGCGATCAGCGAAGCCGTCGTGGTCTACCGTCGGCTGGCGGAGCAACGGCCCGACGCCTTCCTGCCCAATCTCGCCTCAGGCCTGAACAACCTCTCTATCCGGCTGGGCGAGCTGGGCAGCCGGGAGAAGGCACTGGAGGCAAGCGCCGAAGCCGTGACCATCCAACGTCGGCTGGCGGAGCAACGGCCCGACGCCTTCCTGCCCAACCTCGCCTCAGGCCTGAACAACCTCTCCAACCGGCTGGGCGAGCTGGGCAGCCGGGAGAAGGCACTGGAGGCAAGCGCCGAAGCCGTGACCATCCAACGTCGGCTGGCGGAGCAACGGCCCGACGCCTTCCTGCCCAACCTCGCCTCAGGCCTGAACAACCTCTCCAACCGGCTGGGCGAGCTGGGCAGCCGGGAGAAGGCACTGGAGGCAAGCGCCGAAGCCGTGACCATCCAACGTCGGCTGGCGGAGCAACGGCCCGACGCCTTCCTGCCCAACCTCGCCTCAAGCCTGAACAACCTCTCCAACCGGCTGGGCGAGCTGGGCAGCCGGGAGGAGGCATTGGAAGCGATCAGCGAAGCCGTCGTGGTCTACCGTCGGCT
>NZ_JBIVDS010000031.1:0-44906 GCF_044747265.1 Streptomyces sp. NPDC090106
TTTCTGGTCGCCGATCTGAAGCATGGTTCCCCCGATTCCCGGCGGACTCCCCGGCCGCCGTGTCCGGCCCACCCATCTGGAGGCGGGACCGCACTCACGTTCCCACGGGAAGGGCTCGGAAGGCACCGTTCCCCCAATAATGTGACATATGTTCTCGGGCGGGGTCTGCAGTGTCTAACGGGTGCACAGCTCATACGTTGACGCCTTGCTCCAGACTCGCTGCTCCTTGAGCACCGTGGCCAGACAGCCTCACGGGCAAGCGTGATATCGACCATGCCTTCACCGGAAGCTTGGTCCCTTCGGTCCCTCAAGTTCATGTGTTGGCGAGGGAGCGCAAAGACCGGCATGAGCACTGCAGGGCGAAGCGCGAGGTGTAGGTGCGCTACCTTGCTGCTCACGCCGAGAGGTTCATCCAACTCTGCTGCTGATGATGAGAAGCGAAAGTATCGGTTAATGAGTCCGATCGTGGTGCGTCGAGTGGTGGTCCTCAGTGCTGTTCAGGCGGGGCGTGACTAGCGCTTTGTTTGAGAGCTGCACCATGTTTAGTATTAAGCTGCTTGTACCCCTCTCTAACAAGAGGACGCTGCTATGGCTCAGCGCATTGTGACCGTCTATACCGATGACCTGACCGGTACCGAGGGTGAGGACATCGCCACCCATGCGTTTTGCCTTGATGGTGTCAATTACGAAGTTGATCTGAATCCTGACAGTTATCAGAAGTTGCTGGATGCCCTGGGGCCGTTCGTCCAGGTGGGACGCAAGGTAGGGGGCGGTTCCCGCCGCGGAGGCGGGAAGAAGGGGGTTGCGGGGCCAGATCCGGTGAAGGTTCGCGAGTGGGCCCAGAGCCAGGGCATCGACGTGAATGCTCGTGGTCGGGTAGCCCGGGATGTCATCGAGAAGTATGAAGCCGCTCACTGACCTTTGACATTGCGTTCAGGTCAGAGGCAGGGTGCTGGAGATTCATTGGCGGTCCGGCCCCCTGTCTTACGCCGCAAGGTGAACTCTGACGTTCATGAGAGATTGATGTCTGACGGATTTGCAAGATGAGCTCGCGCGGCTTCCAGTTCTGCTGCTCACGAAGGAGCGTCCGAGCCATACCGCCCCCGCAGCTCACGGAGGTAGGAACGATCGTTTCGGTGTTCGCGCCCCAGCGACAGATACGTCCTGTGCAGCCGTTCCAGAACGGTTCGGTCCAACTCGACACCGAGTCCCGGTCTGCGGGGGACCGCCACAGAGCCGCCAACGAACTCAAGCCCGCCGGGGACGACGACGTCGTCCTCGGCGTTCCACGGGTAGTGGGTATCGCAGGCGTGGCTCAGCGCCCGAGTGGCCGCCGATGCATGGGTCATGGCGGCGAGACTGATTCCGAGGTGGGAGTTGGAATGCATGGACAGCTCCCAGCCCACGGCAGTGCACACGTCCCCCAGGGCGACCGAAGCCCGTAGCCCGCCCCAGATGTGGTGGTCGCCCAGAACGATACGCAGGGCATTCAGGTCCACGGCGGCTCGCACATCTGGCAGCGAGGTCACACACATGTTGGTGGCCAGCGGAAGGCTGGTGTGCGCGGCGACGGCGGCCATGTCCCGTACCCCGGCCACGGGGTCCTCCAGATACTCCAGCAGCCCTTCGAGTTCCCTCGCCGCTTTCAGCGCGGTGGACAGGTCCCACACGGCGTTCGGGTCCAGGCGCAGCGGCATACCCGGGAACGCCTCCCGCAGTGCGCGGATCGCTGCGATCTCCTCCTCCGGCGCGAAGACTCCACCCTTGAGCTTCAGTGATCGGAAACCGTACTGGTCCACCATCCGGCGAGCTTGGGCGACGATCCCCTCGGGGGTGAGCGCCTCGCCCCAGGGGTCCGGAGTCATGTCTGGGTGACTGGCCCATTTGTAGAACAGATAGCCGCTGAAGGGCACGGAGTCCCGAACGCGCCCTCCGAGTAGATCAACCACGGGCACCCCGGTCAGCTGTCCCTGGGCGTCCAGACAGGCGACCTCCAGCGCGGAGTACACCCGGCCTATGTCGAAGGCCGGAGCCGGCAGGGGGGCCGGGCCTCGCGACTCGGGGGGATCGGCCCGGTCGGACCAGCAGCGCCAGGAAGCCTCGGGGCCGATGTCGACGCCGTCCGCCCGGCCGGAGAGCAGATGGTGCACGAACTGCCGCAGCCGCTCGGTGTCGAAGACGCCGGTGCCGGGCAGCCGGGAGCCGACCAGCTCCAGCCAGTCCAGCTGCCAGGCGTGGCCGGCGCACTCGCCGAGCCCGGTCACCTGCCCGCCCTTGCCGTCGTCGACAACGAGTTCGAGGACGGCGCGCAGCACGTGCGGCTGATGGATGCCGTCGGCATTGAGCAGAGGAGGGTCGGTGAAGGCGATCGGGGTGAGGCGGAGTTCACGGATGAGCATGTGCAGGGATCTCCTGACTGAATCCTGTCCGGTGGTGGTCTCAGCCCTGGGGAACGGTGGTGTTGAACTTCTCGAACATCTCGGCTGCGGCATCGGCGATGCCCTTGCCGAACAGGACATCCTCGTTGACCCGCTTGAACTCGTCCTTGTCCTCGGAGGAGCCCGAGGGCGGCATGGGGTTCTTTGAGAAGCGGCTCTCCAGAGCGGAGACGTATTCGTAGACCAGACGGTCGCCGCCCTCCAGGCCCGACGCGATCCGGTTCATGGTGGTGCGGTTGGGCGGTAGCCCGCGGACCACACCGAGAGCAGACCCGGCAGCGGGGTCGTTGAGCAGGAAGTCCAGCAGAAGGGCGGCCTCTCGCTTGTGGGCGCTGCTCTGCCGGACGCACATCATGCCCGCGCCCACCGTCAGCCCGAGCGGGGCCCCGGAGGACACGGTCGGGAACGGGACGGCGGCCAGTTCGCCGTAGCTGCTGAAGTACGGCGCGGCGCTGGAAGTCAGGTTGAACTCGGCCGTCGTCAGGTGGCGTACCAGTGGGGAGCTCGCGGGTGAGCCGTCGTAGGAGGCGGTGACGGAGGGTTCGGTGAAGACGCGCTCGTCACGCAGGCGTGCGGTCAGGGTCCAGAACTTCAGCAGGTCGGACTTGGTGAAGCCAAGGGAGCCGTCCGCCCGATACATGGATTTGCCGTGCTGGATGAGCCAGACGTTGAAGGTCTCGCTGTAGCCGCCGAAGTCTGTGAGCGGGGCGCGGTCGGGGGATGCCTTGCGCAGCGCGGGTGCCACGTCCTCCACGAGGTTGTCCCAGGTCCAGCCAGGTTTGGGTAGTCCGCCGGCCTTATTCCAGATGACGGGGTCGACCAGCAGGGCTTGTGTGATCAGTCCGGTTGGTACCGCCCACAGTTTGCCGTCGACGCGATTGTCCTCAACGTATGCCTTGGGAACGCCGTTGAGGCGGATGCGGGAGAACTCGGACCCGCCGAGGTTAGCGATCAGCCCGTTAGCTGCGTAGTCGCGCAGCTGGTAGTAGTCCATCTGTAGGACGTCGGGGCCGGTGCCCGCGGCGACCTGGGTGGCGAGCCGCTGAAAGTAGGGGTGGATGCCGCTGAAGGAGGTCTCCACCTTGATCTCTGGGTGAGCCTTCTCGAAGAGCTGGACGGCCTTGCGGGTGGCGAGGTTGCGGGCGTCGCCGCCCCACCACTGGAAGCTGAGCGTGATCTGGCTGTCCGCAGCGCCGGATGAACCGGTGCCGCAGCCGGTGGCGGCGGCACCCAGGCCGAGAGCGCCCAGTGAGGCGAGGATCCGGCGGCGTGAAGGGCCTCGGGGCGGTACGGACGAGGCGGCGGAGCGGTGCTTGGGGGACATCGGTGGCCCTTCGCTCGGTGGTTCGGGCGGCTCGGGGGGAACAAGGTGGCTCCGGAAGGAGCCCATCAGGCTGCAAACGTTGCCACTCTGTTGCGGCTGGCCTGGAAGGTACGGCCGAAAGGAGTCCCGCGTCAACGGTGCCGACCTGGAGGGTCCGGTAAAAATCGGCTCACTGCAGCCCCTTGCGGCATTGACGATCGCATGCAAACGTTGCCGCCGTCATCCATCCTCGATGGAGAGGAGTACTCCACGATGGCCCAGGCGACTGCACCGCCTCGCCCCGTGTCACCCCGGCAAGGCGACCCTGCCGACCGTCCCGCCCGGCGCCGCTCCCAAGGTCTCGCGGCGCATGTCTTCCTCGCACCCTGGCTGATCGGCATGATCGCCCTCACCCTGGGCCCGATGCTCGCCTCGCTCTACCTGTCCTTCACCGACTACGGCCTGTTCACCGCACCCAAATGGGTGGGACTGGCCAACTACCGTTACATGCTGGAAGACGACCGCTTCCTGTCGTCCATCGGCGTCACCCTCCAGTACGTCCTCATCGGTGCCCCGCTCAAGCTCGCCGCCGCGCTCGCCGTGGCGGTGCTCCTCAACCGCGCAAGCCGCGGCGTGGGGCTGTACAGAGCCGCCTTCTACGCGCCATCCCTGCTCGGCGCGAGTGTCAGCGTCGCCCTGGTGTGGCGGTCCTTGTTCGCCACCGACGGGCTCACCGACCGGGGCCTATCCCTCTTCGGGATCGACGTCGGCGGCTTCACCGACAACCCGGACTTCGCCCTCTACCCGCTGATCACACTGACCGTCTGGCAGTTCGGCGCGCCCATGGTCATCTTCCTGGCCGGCCTGAAGCAGATCCCCCGGGAACTCTACGAGGCCGCGTCGCTGGACGGCGCGAGCCGGGCCCGGACCTTCTTCTCGATCACCCTGCCGATGCTGACACCGGTGCTCTTCTTCAACCTGGTCATGGAGATCATCCACTCCTTCCAGTCGTTCACCTCGGCCTTCGTCATCAGCGGCGGCACCGGTGGCCCATCCGACTCGACGTTGCTCTACTCGCTTTATCTGTATGAGCAGGCGTTCACCAATTTCCACATGGGCTACGCGTCCGCCATGGCCTGGGTCCTGCTCGCCGTGGTGTCCTCGGTCACCTATGTCGTCTTCCGCACCTCCCGCAAGTGGGTCTACTACGCACAGGAGGACGCCTCGTGACGACGACTACGGCGGCCGCCCCCGCCGCACCCCGGCACCGCTCGCTGCGCACCGTGCTCTGGCACGTCACCTGTCTGGCCATCGGGCTGGTCCTGCTCTATCCCGTGCTGTGGCTGCTGACGGCCTCGGTCAAATCGGGCACCGAGATCATCTCCAACCTCAGTCCTGTCCCGAAGGCGTTCACCCCGGACAACTACGCCAACGCCGTCGACGGCGTGAGCGGCATCTCGCTGTGGCGGCTGTTCGGCAACTCCCTTTTCATCTCGCTGGCCACGGTCGTTGGCAACGTTGTCGCCTGCTCCATCACCGCGTACGCCTTCGCCCGGCTGCGCTTCCGGGGCCGGGGTATCTACTTCGGCCTGATGATCGGCACCTTGATGCTGCCTATGCACGTCGTGCTCATCCCGCAGTACATCATCTTCCAGAAACTCGGCATGGTCGGCACCTACCTGCCGCTGATCCTGCCGAAGTTCCTAGCCACCGAGGCATTCTTCGTCTTCCTCATCGTGCAGTTCATCCGCTCCCTGCCCAGGGAACTGGACGAGGCGGCCCTGATCGACGGCTGCGGCCCCTACCGCACGTTCTGGCACGTGATCATGCCCCTGCTCAAGCCTGCCCTTGTCACCACGACGATCTTCTCGTTCATCTGGAGCTGGAACGACTTCCTGCCGCAGCTGATGTACCTGGCCGACCCCGACACCTACACGCTGCAACTGGGGTTGCGCACATTCGTCGACCAGTCCGGCGACGCCGCGTTCGGCCCCATGTTCGCCATGTCGGTGCTGGCGCTCATCCCAGTACTGCTCTTCTTCCTCGCATTCCAGCGCCTGCTGGTCGAGGGCGTGCAGACCTCCGGATTGAAGGGCTAGGTGTCGTCGTGCGGAGTCCCCGATTCCAGCTGTTCGCCGACTGCCTCCTCCTCGGTGTCCTGCTCCTGCTCTGCTCGCTGCCCCTGGTGACGGCCTTCGCTGCCCTCACCGCCGGCTGCGCGGCCCTGCGGGAACTGGCCCACGGTGGCCCCGGCGTCACCCCGGCCACACTGCTGGCCGCCCTACGCCGGGTCCTGCGCTCCGGCCCCGTCGTCCTGCTAGCCCCCACGCTGCTCCTCACCCTGCTCTGGCTGGACGCGGTGATCCTTGAGGCCCACGGTGGCACGGGCCTTCCTTTCGTTCTCGCTGGGACCCTCGCGGCGGCGCTGCTGCTGCGGTGCGCCGCCGGCTGGCGCGAGGGCACGCCCTGGCGGCTCACCGTGGCCGCGGCGTTCCGTTCCGTCCCGCAGCAGCCGCTGGTCCTCGTCTTGCTGGCCGGGGCGTGCGCGGCGGTGGCCGCGCTCCTTGCCATGTCGCCGGTCTTGATCGTGATCCTCCTGGGCCCCCTCGCCCTCGCCGCGACTGCCGCCGACGCCTGGCGTCCTCTGAGCGTCGGCCGGCCTCTTTCCCGACGGACTGCCACTACGGCATCCTCCTCACGCTGATCGGAGTTCTCATGCCTTCCGAAGCCGTACGCCGACGAGCCGCCGTGGTGGGACTGGGTGCACGCGCCAGGCTCTTCACCGAGGCACTCACCGGTCCGTACGCCGACCGCTACGACCTCGTCGGGTTCTGTGACGTCAACCCTCACCGCATGGCGGTGCACAACGAGTGGCTGGGGACGTCCGTGCCCTCGTACGCGGCCGAGGACTTCACCCGGATGCTGAAGACCGAACGCGTCGACACCGTCGTGGTGTGCACAGTGGACCGCACCCACGACCACTACATCGTCGAGGCTCTCGAAGCCGGATGCGACGTGGTCACGGAGAAGCCGATGACCACGGACGCGGACCGGGCCCGACGCATCCTCGACGCCCAACGGCGCACCGGCAGAGACGTGCGGGTCGCCTTCAACTACCGATACAACCCCGTGCACACTGCCGTTCGCGAGGCCATTGCCGACGGCCGTATCGGAGAAGTCGGCTCCGTCCACTTCGAATGGCTCCTCGACCTGCGGCACGGAGCCGACTACTTCCGCCGCTGGCACCGAGAGAAGAGCAACTCCGGCGGCCTGATGGTCCACAAGGCCACCCACCACTTCGACCTGGTCAACTGGTGGCTCGGTACCGAACCCGAGAGCGTCTACGCTCTCGGTGACCTCTTTTTCTACGGCGACCGGGCTGGCACCCGCAGAGGGCTGGCCCACGACTACGCCCGAGCCCACGGATCACCCGAGGCCAGCAGCGACCCGTTCGCGGTACGGCTGGCCGACTCGCCCGTGCTGACTGCCCTGTACCTCGACGCCGAGGGCGCCGACGGCTACCACCGCGACCAGAACGTCTTCGCGCCCGGCGTCACCATCGAGGACGACATGGCCGTCCTGGTCCGCTACACCTCCGGCGCCACGCTCAGCTATCACCTCACCGCCTACTCCCCGTGGGAGGGGTACCGGGTCACGTTCAACGGCAGCGAGGGCCGCCTGGAACTCCTTGTGGAGGAGTCCACCTGGGTCCAGCCGGAGGCGCGGATCCAGGGCGACACCGCGGTGATGCACGGCGAGGCGGTCGGCGACAGTACAGGCCGGACGGAACTGCTGCTGCGGCGCTTCTGGGAACCCCCGCTCACCCTCGACGTCTCCGTGGAGGAAGGAGGCCACGGCGGCGGCGACGTGCGCATGCTCGCTGATCTCTTCGGGCCTGCCACCGCCGACCCGTTCGGCCGGGCAGCCGACGCCATGGACGGCGCACGTTCCCTCGTCACCGGGCTCGCCGCCAACGTCTCGTTCACCACCGGCCTACCTGTGCGCACCGAGGACCTCCTCGACCTGTGAACACCCTCGCTGCCCTCACCCGTCACACCCTCCGGACTCCGGAGCCGACACGCGAAAGCACCTCATGACCGAGAAAGCATCGCCCGTACGGGTGGCCGTAGTCGGTGCCGGAGGCATCGCTGAAGCCGCCCATCTGCCTGCCGTCCGGGCCCAGGGCGGCGAAGCGACCACCGTCGCCGTTGTCGACGTTGACCTCGACCGCGCCCGTGCGGTCGCCGCACGCTGGGACGTGCCCCACGCTTACGGATCGGTACCCGAAGTGCTGGCCGAAGCCCGCCCCGACCTGCTCATTGTGTGCACACCCCCGTCCGCCCACCAGGAGGCGATCGTCACTGCGCTCGACGCCGGAGTCTCCGTGTGGTGCGAGAAGCCACCGGCCCTGTCGCTCGCCGAGTACGACGAGACGAGCGCCCACGAGGGCCCTGCCGGACCTTACGTGTCCTACGTCTTCCAGCACCGGTTCGGCTCCGGCGCCCGTGCTCTGCGCGAGCAGGTGACCACCGGTGGACTTGGCCGCCCGCTGGTCGGCATCTGCCACACCCTCTGGTACCGGGACGCCGCCTACTACGACGTCGAGTGGCGCGGCCGGTGGGCCACCGAAGGTGGCGGCCCGTCCATGGGACACGGAATCCACCAGATGGACCTCATGCTGTCCCTGCTCGGCGAATGGACTGAGGTCCGCGCCCACACCGCGACACTGGACCGCGCCATCGAGACCGAGGACGTTTCCATGGCCACCGTCCGCTTCGCGAACGGCGCCCTGGTCTCCGTCGTCAACAGTGTCCTGTCCCCGCGCGAGGTCAGCTACCTGCGCTTCGACTTCTCCGAGGCGACCGTGGAGCTCAACCACCTCTACGGCTACGACAACTCCCACTGGACGTGGACTCCCGCACCCCACCGGCATGGCGCTTCACCAGCCGACCTCGGCGCACCTGACAACGACGAACCCAGCTCGCACACCGCGCAGTTGCGCGCACTGCTGGCCTCGTTGCGGGCCTGTGAACGCCCCGCCGCCAGCGGGACGGACGGACGCCGAGCACTGGCCCTCGTTGCCGCGCTGTACCAGTCGGCGGACACCGGCCAGCCCGTCACCCCGGACGACCTCACCCCCGACAACCCCTACTACCACTCCATGAGCGGGAAACCGGCCACCACGAGGTCCACCGGAGACAAGGAAGCCCACCATGTCTGACACCTCCTTCCGGATCCGCCACGACGAAGCGGCCACCGCGTACACCGTCTCCGTCGCAGACACGGACGTCGCCACCTACGTGTACCGGCCCGACGCCCCGGCCGAGGAGTCGCCCAAGCCCTACTTCCACCCCCTGCGTACCTTGACCGGGGCGCCGCTGACCGTCTACCGGCCCTGGGACCACCGCTGGCATAAGGGACTGCAGATGACCCTGTCCCACGTCAGCGGCCAGAACTTCTGGGGCGGTCCGACCTTCCGCGCCGGAGCACCCGGCACCGGCTATGTCTGGGGTGACAACCACGGCCATCAGTTCCACCGTGACTTCGCGGACCATGCGGCGAGCGCGAGCGACCTGACCGTCACCGAAACCCTCGACTGGGTGGCCTCCCACGGTGAGAAGTGGCTCGACGAGACACGCACCGTCCGCTTCCACAGTGCCGACACCGCCGCAGGCCTGTGGGCCCTGGACTTCACCACGGAACTCACCAACGTCCGGGACACCGAACTGGACCTGGGCAGTCCCACCACCCACGGCCGCCCGGCGGCCGGTTACACCGGGCTATTCTGGCGCGGGCCGCGAGCCTGGACCGGCGCGGAGCTGTTCGCCGCCGACGGCCAGGGCGGAGACGACCTCATGGGCAGGGCCGCCGGATGGGCCGCTGTCACCTCGGAGCACGACGACATTGATGGCGGAGCCACCGTCATCGCCTGCGCGGGCACCAGCAGCGCGGCTCCCTCTCTGACCTGGTTCGCACGCAGCACGCAGTTCGCCG
This sequence comes from Streptomyces sp. NPDC090106, assembly GCF_044747265.1. Classification (NCBI taxonomy): domain Bacteria; kingdom Bacillati; phylum Actinomycetota; class Actinomycetes; order Kitasatosporales; family Streptomycetaceae; genus Streptomyces; species Streptomyces sp. NPDC090106. The sequence continues at coordinate 9,736 of NZ_JBIVDS010000031.1, forward strand.
CGCTCAACCCGTCCCCCGCCTTCTACGAGGAGATACGGCTCCTGTCCGGAGAGACCTTGACCCTCAGCCACCGGTTCGTGTTTGTCGACCGAGTGCTGGACCGGGCCGAGACCGAGGCGATTGCGGAAAGGCACGCGCTGTGAACCTCGCATCCCCCACCCCTCGACCCGCCTTCCCCGGTTCCGTTGGGCTGAGCGGTCTGGAGGTCTATCCCTGGCCCACGGCCGACGGGCTGCATGGAGGCTCGCCCCATCTGCACCTCACCTGCACGGAGGGGTACGTGGTCGTCGGCGGCCAAGGGCGCCTGGAGACCCTCAACCATGACGAGCACGCCGTCCACGACCTGTCCGCGGGCGACGTTGTCTGGTTCACTCCTGGCACCATCCACCGCGCCGTAAACGACGGTGACCTGCGGGTGATCGTCGTCATGCAGAACAGCGGGCTGCCCGAGGCGGGCGACGCAGTGATGACGTTCCCGCCGCAGTACCTCACCCACGAGCGTTACGCCAGCACGGCCTCCGTGCTCGGTGCGAACGGCGATCCCGACCCGGGACGGGCCCGGGCCCGACGAGACCTGGCCGTTGAGGGCTTCACCGAACTGGCCCGGCAGTGGGACCGCGGCAACCGGCAGCCGCTCGCCGACTTCCACGCCGCCGCCGCCGGGCTTGTCACGCCACGGCTGCGTGAATGGACCCAGACCGTCACCGATGGGGCCCTCGCAGCGGCGCAAGACTCGCTGCGCCAGATCGATGCCTTGAGCCGGGGTGACCACAGCTATCTGACGCGGGCCACGGTGAGCAGCATCGGCCGGCCGGACACGCAGAGCCTTGGCATGTGCGGCCTGTTGCACGCGTACGACTCGTTGCGTCGAGCGGGCGGGCCGCAGTCCGCATGAGGGACGAAGCTCCGGGGGCAGAGCCGCCAGGAACAGGGACAGCCACGTCCCCGGAAACGGCACCGCGACCGCTGCCGAAGGGCACTGAGTCCGAGGGGCGCGTTGACGCTCAGCAGGGAGAATGCCAGTCTCGGCACGTGCAGGTGACAATTCGAGAAGTTGCTAGAGCAGCCGGGGTCTCGCCCTCCACGGTCTCCCGGGCGCTGGACCCCGACGGTACGGTCAGCGCGGCCACCCGCGAGCGGGTCCAGGCGGCCGCCGAGGACCTCGGCTACCAGCCCAACCGGGCGGCACGAGGGCTTATCACCGGACGCACCGGCCACATCGGGGTGATCGTGCCCGATCTGCTGAACCCCTTCTTCGCGGACATCTGCAAAGGCGTACAGGCCAGGGCTCGTGGCCTTGGGCACGCCGTATTCGTCAGCGATGCCGAACGCGACGAGGGCCTTGAACTGGACGCGATCCGGACGATGACACCAGAGGTCGATGGGATCATTCTCTGTGCGCCCCACCTCAGCGCCGAGGAGTTGGGCTCTCTTCACCGCTTGACGTCCAAACCGGTGGTGCTACTGCACCGCAAGGAGCCGGGCTTTCCCAGCGTCACTGCCGACATGGCCGAAGGCATCGCCGACGCTTTGCGCCACCTCCACGCCCTCGGCCACCGACGGATCGCGTATGTCGGCGGACCGCGCAGCACATGGACAGCCCAGGAGCGCACAGCGGGCATCGACGAGATGGCTGCCGCGCACAACGTCGAGATCGTTCATGTCGGCAGCGTCGCTCCGCACTTCGACGGCGGAATTACTGGTGCCGCTGATGTTGTGCTGGCTTCGGGCGCCACGGCGGTGGTGGCGTTCAACGACATCGTCGCCTTCGGCCTCATAAGCAGGTTCACCGCACGAGGTGTGCGGGTCCCGGACGAAATGAGTGTGACCGGGTGTGACGACATTGCCCTCGCAGGTATGGCAGCCCCGCCCCTGACCACCATTCACGTCCCCAAGGCACATGCGGCTCGCGCCGCCGTCGATCTGCTCTTCCGGATCCTGGGCACACCGGCAGGGGAGGAGCCCTCCGAGCCAGTGCAGCGGGTCCTCCCGACCCACCTAGTGGTGCGCGGTTCCACCGGCCCGATCGAACGGGATTAGGCAGTGGAGAGCGGGATGCACGGTTCGTAGCGGCGCAGGACGCTGGACGGCCGGTCGCACGGTCCGTTCGGGCGGGACCGTGCAGGGTTCTACAGACCGCTCGACACAGAACAGGGCCGTACGCCTCTACGAGCAGCCGAACCGGTCCTGCAGTCGGCTGCAAAGGGTGTGACGACTGGTTGCCGCACCTGCAGACCGGGCGGGGGAGCGGTGTATGGGGTCACAGATGTTGGAGCAAGGCAGTCAGCGCCGGATTGTCGTTCATTCTCCGCCATACGTAGTCCAGCTCGACTGGTCGGGACTGGCCGGGCATGTCCACTGGCCGGTAGACGACACCGGTGTGACGCATCTGTACTGCGGCTTCGGGCACGAGTGCCATGCCCCAGCCTGTGTTCACCAGGGCGAGGATGCTGTGGACCTGGCTGAGGTACTGGGTGAACACTGGCCGCACGTCCGCGCTGCGAAATGTGGCCAGGAGCAGTTCATGGAAGTAGCGGGCTTCCACGGGCGAGTACATCAAGAAGTCCTGACCGTCGAGGTCTGACAGGTTGATGACGCCTTCGCGTGCCGCCAGCGGGTGGTCCGCCGGAAGCGCGGCCAGCAGCCCTTCGCGTACGGCATTGCGGGCCGTGAGGTCGGCGCCGACCGCGGAGGGGCGGATGAGACCGAGGTCCAGGGAGCCCTCGCTGAGGGCTTCGAGCTGATCCCTGGTGACCAACTCCTGGAGATGGATCTCCACCCCAGGCAGTGCGCTGCGCGCGGCTTCCAGTAGTCCGCCCAGTGCGGAATAGGCGCCGACGGCGGTGAAGCCGACAGCGATTGATCCTGCCTCCCCCGCGGAGACCTGCCGCACTGTGAGAGTCGCGTGTTCCGCCTGGCGCATGATGCGCCGGGCTTCCGAGAGGAAGGCGCGGCCGGCCGGCGTCATCCGTACGGTGCGGTTGGTGCGGTCGAGGAGCTTCACCTTCAGTTCGGCTTCGAGGAGCTGGATCTGTCGGCTCAGTGGCGGCTGTGTCATACGCAGGCGCTCTGCAGCCCGAGTGAAGTGCAGTTCTTCCGCTACGGCCACGAAGCAGGTGAGCTGGGTCATCGTGAACACTGATGCACTCCTTGTATGGATACATCTAAAATTTATGTTGGACGTAAATTAATCGCGCACGTAGCGTCGCACGTATTCGACGGCGCCCTTCTTGCCGCGCACTACGCCATGACGGTCTGGGCGGACCGTCACGGAAATACGTGCCATGGGACGACCACGCGGCCGACAGCCGGTCCTCTCGCGGCCTCAAAGGGCTGCACGCTCTCACGCACCGACCCTAGGGACACGATCTGGTGACCATGACGAACCAGCCCACGCATGCCGCAGGTGACGCCACGATCGACCGCATCGCCTGGCTTCGTCTTTCCTCAGTGGCGCTGCCGCTGGCGACACCGGTCAGCGACGCCAAGGTACTCACCGGCCGGCAGAAGCCGATGACGGAGGTGGCCTTCCTCTTCGTGGAGATCACCACCGAGCAGGGGCACGAAGGGGTCGGCTTCAGCTATTCCAAGCGGGCTGGTGGCCCCGGTCAGTTCGCCCATGCCCGGGAGATCGCCGAGAACCTCATCGGTGAAGACCCCAGTGACATCGGAAAGATCTGGACCCAGCTTGTGTGGGCGGGCGCCTCAGTTGGCCGCAGCGGTTTGGCCACGCAGGCCATCGCCGCCTTCGACGTTGCCCTGTGGGATCTGAAAGCCAAGCGCGCTGGGCTGCCCCTCGCCAAGCTCTTGGGCGCCCACCGGGACTCGGTGCGCTGTTACAACACCTCCGGCGGTTTCCTGCACAGCCCTACCGAACAGGTCCTGGACAACTCTTCCGCCTCGCTGGGCCATGGCATCGGCGGCATCAAGATCAAGGTCGGCCACCCTGACGGCAAGTTCGACCTGAAGCGCCTCGCCGCGGTGCGTGAGCACATCGGCGACGCTGTTCCGCTGATGGTCGACGCCAACCAGCAGTGGGACCGACCCACCGCCCAGCGCATGGGTCGAGCCCTGGAAGAGTTCGACCTGGTCTGGATCGAAGAGCCTCTCGACGCATATGACACCCAGGGACATGCCGCGCTGGCCGCATCCCTGGACACCCCGGTCGCCACCGGCGAGATGCTGGCCAGCGTCGCGGAGCACGCGGAACTCATTCGGCATAACGCTGCCGACATCATCCAGCCTGACGCCCCCCGCATCGGCGGTATCACTCAGTTCCTCAAGCTCGCCGCACTTGCCGAGCACCACCAGTTCCAACTCGCCCCGCACTTTGCCATGGAGATCCATCTCCATCTGGCCGCGGCCTACCCGATCGAACCCTGGGTGGAGCACTTCGACTGGCTGGAGCCCCTGTTCAACGAGCGCTTGAAGATCCGCGATGGACGAATGTACGTCTCCTCCCGGCCGGGCCTCGGCTTCACCCTCAGCGACCAGGTCCGGGCTTGGACTCTCACTCAACACGAGGTCGGCTCCCGCCCCTGACCGCAGCCTACGGGCCCAACGCTCGCATCGCGACCGCCGCCGTGTCCGGGCACAGGCACCGCCGTAATGGACGGCCGTGCCCGCATCCACCGTCCTCTGCGGGCATTGGCCGCTCAGCTCGGCCATGTGCCTTATGCAGCCACTTCCTCTGACCTCGTGATTACCAGGAGCGCCCACCCCATGACGTTCTACACCCCGGCCGACCTGCGTACCCGACTCGGCTCCGGACTGCTCTCCTTCCCCGTGACACACTTCAAGGATGACCTGTCCTTCGATGACAGCGCCTACAGGGACAACATCGTCAGATTGGCCAAGTACGACGTCGGCGGCCTCTTCGCCGCGGGTGGCACCGGCGAGTTCTTCTCCCTCACGCCCACCGAAGTCGAAGCCGTCGTCACAGCAGCGGCAGACAGCGCCCCGGACGACACTCCCATCCTGGCGCCGGCCGGATACGGCACCGTAACGGCGACGGAGTACGCCGTTGCCGCCGAACGCGCCGGCGCGGACGGCATTCTGCTCTTCCCGCCATACCTCACCGAAGCCGGGCAGGAAGGACTCGCCCGCCACGTCGAGGCGGTCTGCCGCTCCACCTCGCTTGGCGTCGTCGTCTACAGCCGAGCCAACGCCGTCTACTCCGCCGACACCGTCGCCCGCCTCGCCGAGACCTGCCCCAACCTCATCGGCTACAAGGACGGTGTCGGCGACATCGACACCATGACGCGCATCTACACACAGCTGGGTGAACGGCTGACCTACATCGGCGGTCTGCCCACGGCCGAGACCTTCGCCCTTCCCTACCTTGAGCTCGGCGTCACGACGTATTCCTCGGCCATCTTCAACTTCCTGCCCGAGTTCGCGCTCGACTTCTACGCTGCGGTCCGGGAGCGCCGCCACGGTGACGTCACCCGCATGCTCACCGACTTCGTGCTCCCCTACACAGCGATCCGAAACCGCCAATCCGGCTACGCCGTCAGCATCGTCAAGGCCGGCATGACCGCCACCGGCCGCAGCGCAGGTCCCGTCCGGCCCCCGCTGACTGACCTCACCACACCGGAACAGGACGAACTCGCCGCACTGATCCGCAACCTGCCTGCCCGCACCGTCTGACCGGCTTCCCGCACAGAAAGACGCCACTGTCTGGCAATACCGTCTCCTCAGCCCGTCCGGCCGGAAGACATCCCACCGGTGTGGGCGTCGAAACGCGGCCCTCGACGCCTGCACCGGACAGCCCTCGCCGACCTCGTGCACGGTAGGGGCCAGGGCGAGGCACGAGTCCGTCCTCATTGACCGGCTGCTGGCCACCCGGGTGAGTTCGCGCCCAGGTGAACTGCTCCTCTGCTTCCGTCAGCCGCCCGAGGCGGGCGAGGCTCATGCCCAGTCACGAGGGACGGCTGGCTGCGTGGTGCCGAGGCCCGCCTCGGTGAGGCGACGGTAGATCCGTACGGTGGTATCACCGGCCTCGACTGCACCGGCGAGGTCGCCGCTGTCTGTGGCGTCCAGAGCGACCTGGTAGGCCGCGTCGGCGAGTCGCTCCTCGTCCAGAACTCCTCGGTGCACGGCAGCCTCGACTTCGGAGAAGTTCTCCTTCTCTGCGGCAAATGCCTGCCGTAACAGGCCTTCGTCGTAGAAGAGGTCGGCGAGCGCGTACCGGGTGTGCATCCGTATCTCCGCCTGCTCGGAATCCTCCGGCTCGGTCAGCCGGTCCAGAGCCTGTGTGCACAGGTAGCGTTCCTCGTTCCGTGTGCCGCTGTGGCCGCGCGGAACCGCCAGTTCTCTCAGGAAGGAGGCCGCGACCATGGAACTGGCCGCAGAGGCGGGGTAATCGGGGTGGCGGGTTGCTGCGAGGCCTTCTCGATAGCTTGCCTCGGCTTGTTCGCGTTGTCCGGTTCTGCTGTGAGTGACTCCGGCCTTGCGGTGTCCTTCGGCCAAGGAAATGCCCTACCGTGCCGTTCCCTTGCTCTCCGTCATCCGCGTACACAGGGCCACAGCAGCGTCAGCTGCTTCGCGGGCCGCGCCGCGGAACAGTCCCAGAGCGTTGCTGCCGCATGGCCGCGGACCAGCGCAAGGTCCTTGAGTGGAGGGGCGTGACCCTCCTGCGGCGCGCGGCCCAGATGCTCGTATGCCGCCAGGACCGCGGTGGTCGCCGCTGCGTGGGTGCCGAGTCGAGGAACTGACGTCACGTACCCCTCACTCTCCCGAACTCAGCTCGCCGTGCATTGAGTTCGGACCGTCGTCCCGAGACCACAGCTCCCTGGATCGGGTCCTATTCGACGATCCTGCGGGGAAGCGAACGGTCGAGGGCGGAGAGCAGCAGCAAGAGCAGGCTGCTGCCGAGCATGATCCAAGCGATCAGGTGGAGACCTGAGTCGCTGACGCTCGTCTGGAAGGCCAGCCCGATCACGGCCGACGAGGCGATCGAGCCGACGTAACCGGAAGAACGCAGGAGCCCGGAGGCGGTGCCGAGTTGCTCGGCGGGTGCCTGCGCATACAGTGCGGTCTGATTGCCCGCACCGGTTAGGCCCACCACCAGGCCGAAGCAGACCGTGATGGCCACGACCCAGCCGATCCAGGCGGATGAAGTCAGGAAGAGCATCCCCGCCGAGCCGATGACGCAGGCGATCGCCGCGGCGATGACCGGCCCGCGGACGAGGTTGCGTCGTGAGACGGGCACGATGGTCAGGCCGGAGACCAGTGTCATCGGCAGCAGCATCAGACCAGCCTGCGTCTCGCTCTGGCCCCGCGCGCCGTCGAGCCACTGCGTGATGCCGTACAGCACCACGTACTGACACAACAGGGCCAGGCCGAATCGGAGATAGGTTCTGGAGAGCGGTCTGTTGGCGGCGAGCATCCGTAGGTCGAGCAGGGGGGAGGTGGCGCGCAGCTCCCACAGCACCAGTGCGACCCACAGGACGGCGGACAGGCCCAGCAGAAACCAGTGCGCAGTGGGGAGGGAGAACAGGAACAGCAGGAGCGCGATCATCGCCGCGGCGAACCCGGCGATGCCACCGACATCGAATCGCGCCGCCAACGTACGCCAGGGGAAGGGGCGCTCGAGCGCATCGTCGGGGGCGACCCACAGAAGAGTCGTCGCGAGCGCGAGGAGCGCTGCTGGCACGTTGACGAAGAACACTGAGCGCCAGCCGAGAGTCCCGACGAGTAGACCGCCGACCGGCAGTCCGAGAGCCGCGGTGCCGATACCGGCTATCTGAAGCCCGCCCAGCACACTGCCTGGCGGCTTCTCCAGCCCTGCGTCGCGGGCCCGCCGTCGGATGAGGAGCATGGCGGTCGGGTAGGCGCAGGAGGTGCCCAGACCGATCAGGACGCGGCTGCCCAGAAGCGTCACCAGGTTGGTGGCGCATCCGCCGATCAGCCCTCCGACGGCTACCAGGATGATGCCAGTGAGGAACACCCGGCGCGGACCGAGTACTTCGGCGGCCTTGCCAGCGGTCGGTTGCGCGATGGCGCTGGCGAGGTAGAGAGCGGTCACCAGTGCTGCGGTCTCGCCGACCGGTACGTCGATGCCATGTGCGATGGGCAGCAGCGCGGTGGCGATCAGCGCACTGTTGACCGGGTTGAGTGCTGATCCGATGAAGAGCGGAGTGGTGAACCGCCACGAGAACGCGCGGCCCCGCGGCTTGAGGTCGTCGCGGTCGGTGACCGAGGTGCCGTCCTCGGACGGTGCGTGCATGGCAGCTCCCAGAGCATGTCGAGAGTCGGCGTTGCCCGGTGGATAAGAGACTTATGGTCCGTGTCCAATGGCAGCGTCGACGGCCAGCGTCGTGACGCGAGAAGAGCCTTGTCCGGACCGAACGCGGGGGAGAGCACGGGTCGGGGCTAGGCTCGGATCGTGTGGTCGACCCTGATCAGACCTGTTGGACCACGGAATGCAGCTCGGGCCTGTTCTTGGAAACGCCGGCCCGGTCTGCGGTGCTCCTGGTGACCTCGCCCGTGCCGAAGAACTCGGCGAACACCTGCGTGAAGATCTCCGGCTGGTCGCTCTGCCCCTGATGGCCGCAGTTGGCAGGGTAGAAGAACTGGATATTGGGCAGTGCCTTTTCCTGCAGGTAGCCGTCCTCCACCGGCTGCATCACGTCGTCCTGTCCGTAGAGGTAGATCGCCGGAATCGTGATCCGGTCCAGCCTGCCTTTGGTGCTCAGGCGAACCGCGTTGTTCGTGTCCTGGTCACCACCGCGCGCCGCGGCGAAGGACGCTTCCATGTGCTTCCCGTACGCCTCCTGGTGCGTGTTCGCTGCCAGGGTGCGCATCTCCAGCAGGTCGGAGCTGATGGAGCCCTGACGGTGGGTGATCGCTCTCAGCAGCTTCTCCATGGACTCTGCTGTGCCGTCGAAGATCCCGGCCAGCTGCACCGGTTGGAAGCCGGTCTCCTCCCGGACCGCGATGTACTCCTCCATGCTGACCAGGTCGCCGACCCGGCCGGCGATGAGAGCGAAGCGCAGCACGCGGTCGGGGTGGGCGACGACGTACTGGACCGTGGCCAGGCACCCGGCTGAGTTTCCCGCCAGATGGAATCGGTCCAGGCACAGCGCGGAGGTGAAGTCGTGGACGAAGTCGACGTGTCCCTGGATGCCCGGCTCGTAATAGCCCGTCCGATCCTCGGTCAGTCCGAAGGACGGGAGGTCCGGGCAGTACACGCGGAAGCCTTTGCGGCCGAGTTCCGGAGCCAGATGCTGCCAGCCGGCGGCACCGGACGAGCCCATCAGGCCGCCGTGCAGCAGCACGACCGCGGGCCCTTCGTCGCCGGCCGTCATGTAGTGGGCCTTCACACCTCCGGGCAGCCGCACCCAGCGGCTCGCGAAGCCGTCGACTCTGATGACGCCTTCATCGGTGAGTGCCATCGCAACTGCCCCTTTCAAGACGGCCATGCCACGGTGTCGGACCACTGGTTCGGGTCCGCGGGCAGCCATCGGTCGTAGAGATGGACGAAGGGTTCGTGCCGGTAGAACTCCATGCCGCTGGAACCGGTGCCGCGGTCAGCCACGGGACCTGACGCGGGGCTCGACCCGGTCTGCATCCGCAGCCGCCAGTGGCGGTCGTAGTGCTGCTGGTCGGACCAGAGCTCCAGCAGGAGGCAGTCCTGGGCGAACTCGGTCCCCTGGAACCATTCGAACTGCAGGCACCCTGGTTCACGCAGGGCGGCGACCGAGTTCGCGAGGAGCGCTGGCCGGGCCGCAACCGGGTCCGGCAGAGCGCCCTGAGCGAACACACGGACTGCTCCGCGTCCGGGCCACGAGATCGCGGGCGTCGAGCCGTGCAGTGATTCGGCCAGCCACATTCCGTCCTTGCGGAACTGCTGGTGCAGGTAGAACTCGGATCCTGTCCTGTCCTGATCTCCTTCGGCGGCACACCGACGCAGAGGGTCCTTCTTGTCGTCCCGGTCACCGGAGAGCCAGTACGTCCCATAGGCCTGTTGGTCGGTCCAGAGCTGTACGACCACAACCCGTTCCGGAGCGTCGAGGGAGGTGTACACCTCTGCCTCTGCCACCTCGGACAACAGACGCAGTTCGGAGACCTGCTGTGTCAGGTCGGCCACGTCTGCGGCGGGCTCCGTGAAGCTGTGGATTATCCGTAGGTTGGACACAGGTCGTTTCCCATCTCCCGTATCGGTCAGTAGAAGTTGCTGAGGTTCTTTACGGTGAGAACCGCGACGTCGAAGAGCACGGTGCGCTTCGCGATCTCGAAGCCGAATCCGTTGTGCGCCCGGCGGATGATGTCGTCGCGCCGGCCCACGATGTAGTCCTGGTCGCGTTCGGCCCGGCTGCGGTGATTGATGAAAGAGGACCGGACGGTGAATACCGCCGGATCGTCGGTCTCCGCCACGCGGATGTTGGTCACCAGTTTGCGGGTGCGCGAGGGCGGGTCCTCGGCCCAGGCCATGCGGGTGTAGAGCCGGTCCACACGCTGCTTGAGTTCCTCGAAGTCCTCGTCGAAGTACGCCGATTCGCCGGGGGCGGCGATCTCCAGGGCGCGCTCGCGATAGGTCCTGTTGGTTCGGACCGGTGCCCAGTAGTGAATGTCCTCAGCGAGCATCCCGAGCCAGTCCCGGAACTGCCAGGCGTCCAGGACATCGGCCTCTTCGAAGAGGAACTGCTCGATGTCGCGCTGAACTTCCAGCGAGACCGATGTGGTTGAGCTTTTCGCTCCGGGAGCCGGTGTGATGGGCGAATGTGTTGTCACTTCTCTTCTCCTCAGCTCGCTGGGGACACCTCAGCGAAGGGCCGTTGAAGACGGAGGGCCGCTCAGGACATGGATGAGCGCTGCCTGACGTCAGGAAAGAAGCTTCTCCGTGGAGAAGTCGACCACGTACTCGGGCGGCGTGGGCGGGGACGACGGGTCCGGCATCCGGCGAATGAGCGCGGCCTCCAGAATGAATCCGCCCAGGGCGTCTGCAGTGTCGTAGTAGCAGAAATGACCGGCGCCCTCGTTCAGATCCGCGCCCATGGCGAGTGGAACGTTGATGGAGGCGAGCCAATGCCTGGTGCGGTCCCAGTCTTCGACGTCGGCGCCCACGGTGAGCAGCATGTGATGCAGCCCGGGTCCCCACCGGTCGCGGAACTCCCGGTTGTAGTGGCTGGGACCGAGAGTCGGCTGGATGATCTCGAACCCGAAGTCGGAGACGACCGGCGAGCGGCCGGTGAAGTACTCGTGGTTGACCTGTTCTCCCCGGTAGTACGGCTCTTCGAGCAGTCCCGGTTCGGTCCGCCAGTTGCGTATGTTCCACGCGGGGACACCGAGAATCTCGTGGTACTGCTTGAGGCTCGTCATGAGGTCGTCGACCACCACGCCGACATGGTTGACGCCTCCAACAACGATCGGGCCCACCCCACCGGGCCGCCGGTAGCGGTCGCCGTGGTGCCAGCGCTCGGTTACCTCGACCGTCGTCTGCGCACTCGGTTGCAGGGGGACCTGGACTTCGACGAGGTAGCCCCCGAGTGCCCGCCGTGTGTCGAAGAAATGCCGTTCGAGCGCACCGTCAACTGTCATCGACGCCGCCAGCAGAATGCCTTTGCCGGCCATGGCGGTACGCAAGGTCTCGAACGCGTCCGCACTGCGTACCGCCACGGTGAGGTGGCTGACTCCCTGACGCCTGACGAAGCGAAACTCCTGGAAAGGGCTCTCACCCCGCAACGGCTGGATGAGCTCGAAGGTGACCGGTACGGTCGGATTGCCCAGAGGTTCGACGCCCTTTCCGCCCGCAGGAGGCGTCGTGGTGCCGGTGGCCGTTCGGAAGAAGGGTGTGGTGGGGCGTCCGTAGGACCTGCTCTCTGTCAGCCTGTCCGCACCGAACTCACGGACGTCCCATGCATCGATGCCGAAGATCTCCGCGTATTTGAGCGTCGCTTCCTCAAGGCTGGTCACGACGACTCCGATGGAGTACAGCCTGTCGATCTCTATGATGTCCGCCATGCTTTTCCCTTTTGTCTCGCGTCCCGTGCTCGGGTGGTGACCGGCCTATTCGTCGGGAAGGTCTACGTAGATGCCTCCGTCAACGACGGTGACCGGATAGGTCCGCAGGTCGGTTGTCGCCGGCAGACACATCGCTTTGCCCGTCCGGACGTCGAAACGCGCCATGTGCCAAGCGCACTCGACTTCACACCCCTCGACATAGCCCTCGGCCAGGGAGGACTGTCCGTGGCTGCAGGTGTCGTCGATCGCGTAGAACTCCCCTTCGACCCTGAACACCGCGATCACGGGGAGCGTGTCCGCCTTGAATCCTTCGTCCTCGGGTACATCGCCGACTTCGCAGACCTTGGTCAATCCCATGGACGGTCCTCCTGGTCCGGCTGTCAGTGCTTGCCTGGTGTGTGTTCGCGTCGGCGCGCATGGCCCCACAGGTCGCCCCTGGCGTAGTGGGCGGTGGTCCACGTCGTGTCGTCGACCGGACGGCCGTCCCAGCCGTACTCGACTTCGCACGATGAAGGGGATTTGACATAGAACGACACGACATGGTCGTTGCTGTGCTTGCCCAGCGTGGCCCGCAGCTCGATTCCGTTGGCCAGGACCCTGTCCAGAGCCATCCCCACGGTGTCCAGGTCATCGACTTCGAGCATGAAGTGGTGCAGGCCGGCTTCACCGGGGGCGCGTCCGACGGCCAGGCTGTGATGCCGTGGGTTCACATGGAGGAAGGTGAGGGAGTTCGGTCCGGTACCCAGGGAGTCGCTGACCCGGAACCCCAGTGTCCGCTGGTAGAAGTCGAGCTCCGCCTCCTTGTCCGGCACTCCGATGACGATGTGGCCCAGGCCCTGTTCGGCGGTTCGGAAACGTGCACCGCGGGGGGACACGAACCGTTCGGTCTCCACCAGAGGGCCGTAGAAGATCTCCACCTGGTTGCCAGCGGGGTCGGTGGTACGCACGAGCCCTGCGACCCGCCGCTCCTGTGCGAGGTCGGCGTCGTAGGCGAACTTCACGCCGGCCGTCGCGAGGTCCTCGGCGGCCTCCTCCAGGTCCTCTTCTCCGGAGACCTCCCAGCCGACGTAGCTCAAGGCCCCCTCCCCAGGCGTGATCGCTATACGCCAGGACCGCTCGTCGCAGCGCAGGAGGAGTTGCTCCGGGGTCGTGCCTTCAGCGACCTGCAGTCCGAAGACATCCGTCGCGAACGACCGCCATTCGTCGAGGTCGGGAGCGGCCAGTCCCAGGTAGCCGAGGCTACGGATTTTGGTCCGCCGTATCGTGGTGGGCTTGGGGTTCAATTCAGCAGTCATCGACTTCCTCTGAATCGTCGGCTTTCGGCAAACGGAACTCAGGACGTGGAAGGCATGCGCGCCTCACTGCGGCGACGTTCGGCCGCTACCCGCTGCCGTTTCGTCTCGACAATGTCCGACCAGGGCATTCCGGACATCATGTCCATCCAGTGCTCGTACAGCCCCCGCGGCCCCATCTCGGCGAAGATGTGCGGTGCCGTTTTTCCGGGGAAACCGTTCACGTCGTAGTCACCGGCACCGAGATGCTGCATGTAGACGAGCTGGTTCTGGCGGGCGACATAGCCGCGCAGGATCCGCTGCTCCTCCACCCAGTTCTCCGCATCGTCCTGTTCGAGCATGCCTCCCGGACTGAAGGTGCGGAGAACCTCTTTGCGGATCTCGTCCTTCACCTCGGGAGGTGCGGCGACCGGGACAAAGGTCCAGGACCACACCTCCATCTCTTCCGGTCCGCGGGGATGGGTCACCCGCATGGTGCCGTTCCCGAGCATGCTGAAATTCGGGAAGATGTTGGCGTGCGCGGCCACAGCCACCGCCCGCACGGGCCCTACGCGACTGACCGCTTCGGGGCGCATTTCGCGCCGCCACTTCTGTTCGAGAGGCCCACTGGGCTGGAAGGACGTGTTGAGCCAGCCACCGCCGTGACCGTAGGGAGCGCTGAACTGAGTTCCGAACGGGAAGCCGTCGAACGTGTTGGAATCGTGGTCGGCTAGCTTGTCGCCACCCTCCTCGACTATTTCGTGCCCTAGGACCTGGAACGCGGACGCGTGGGTGATTTCGCCGTGGTAGGCGTCACCGCTGGGCTGCTCCGCGTTGAACTTCCAGTTGCAAGGCATCACCCACTTGTGAAGCGCCACCGCTTCGACGCCGCCCTCATAGCGACCGTGGTAGGCGTCGAAGTACCACGCCATGTCACCGAGATACTCCTCGAACGGAGGTGCGGTGGGGTCCCAGTTGCCGAAGATGAAGCCTTTGTAGTTGGCCATCATCGGGACCTGCCGAGGCCCCAGCCGACTCGTGTCGAGTCCTTGCGGATAAGCCTCCTCCTGGTGCGGGACATGCGTCAGGCTGCCGGCCGTGTCGTAGGTCCAGCCATGGAACGAGCACATGAACGCCTTGGTGTTCCCACGGTCCACGCGGCAGATCCGCATGCCCCGGTGCCGGCACTGGTTGAGGAACGCCTTGACCGAGCCGTCTCGCTGGCGCACCACGACGACCGGGTCCTCACCCATGTACACCTGGATGAAGTCACCGGCCTTCGGAATCATGGAATCGTGCGCGAGGAAGAGCCAGGAACGGGCGAACACCTGCTCCAGTTCTGCCTGGTAGATCTCGGAGCTGTGGAATATTTCGCCCCGTATCAGACCTTGCTCGATATCGACGAGCTGTGAGACATCCGGAGTCGTCACCTTGCCTCCAAATCTCGGGCTGTGCGTGTGGATTCAGACAGCCGTGAGGGCTGTCAGTGCCGATTTGAGTGAGGCGCGAGAAGGAGATACTCGATCTATCGGCAGGATGATCGAGACGGCGTCATCAATTCGCCGCTACTAGATCTCATCGCGTTGCCTGACGGACCAGCAAGTTCCTTGTGCCGTCCACCGGAACGAACTGCGCGGCGGGAGGAGAGCGGGTCGGACGGAACGTCCGGTGAGGCTGACCGCGGCGGCCTTTGGGTGGGCCTATTGACCCACCGATCTGCCTGGGACGAGGGAAACGTCTATCAGTTGCTGGGGATCGACCGGAGCTCCGGAGGCGATGAGCTTGCTCGCGATGCGGACGTGCTTGGGGAAGTTGACCGCCAGCGCACCGCTCAGCCGACCGTTGCGGTGGAAGAGCGCGCAGAGCCGCCCCGAGTCCAGCTCACCGCTGACCACGATGTTGTCGTCCGGGGACGGATGGCCCGACATCTGGAGGTTGAGGTCGTACTGGTCCGACCAGAACCAGGGCACATCGGTGAAAGGCGCGGCGCTGCCCAGCATGGAATGAGAGGCGTGCACGGCCTGGTTCTGCGCGTTCTGCCAGTGTTCAAGGCGCACGTTTCGGCCTAGGGCCAGACTGGGACCGAAAGCGACATCGCCCGCGGCGTACACCTGTGGGACCGAGGTCTGGCAGAACTCGTCGACCACGACGCCGTCACCCGTCGCGAGGCCAGCTTCCTGAGCCAGTTCCATGTTCGGGACCAGCCCGATGCCGACCACGACGCAATCCGCCTCGAACCGCTGGCCGTCGCTGGTTACGACAGCGCGGGCAGCACGGTCGCCTTCGATGCGGGTCACCACCGTGCCGGTGCGCAGGTCGACCCCGCGTGACCGATGGTAGGCGGCGTAGCGGGTGCCGATATGCCTGCCCAGCATCCGCTCCAGGGGGACTTCGCCGGCCTCGAGGAGTGTGACCGAGCAGCCCGCCTCCGCTGCGGAGGCGGCGACCTCAGTACCGATGAATCCCGCTCCGACGACGACGATCGACGCGTCCGCCCTGAGATGTTCACGAATCGCGAGGGCGTCGGCGAGTGTCCGCAGGTAGTGGACACCCGCCAGGTTGGCTCCTGGAACGGCCAGCCGCCGTGTTCTGCCCCCTGTGCAGAGCAGGACCTTGTCCACGCGCAGCCGAGTGCCGTCGTCCAGCACGAGCCGCCGTTCGCCGGGGGAGAGCCGGGTGACCCGTGTGCTCAGGACGAGTTCGATGTCGTCCGCTGCCCAGGCGTCATGAGGTTTGAGCAGTAGTTCCTCGGCTTCCACGGTGCCTTGAAGAATGCCCTTCGACAACGGTGGACGCTCATAGGGCGGTTCGGGTTCGTCGCCGATGAGGAACAGGTTGCCGTCGAAGCCTGCCGCGCGCAGGGCTTCAGCGGCCCGTCCACCGGCGAGGTTGGCGCCGACGATCGCGTATGTCTCTCTGGACGCCACGTCGGGGTCCCTTCCGTTCTGTGCTGGAGCGGCCAGCGGTACGGTGCGGGCCGTGAGCCGGGCTTTGCGGAACGTGCGGGGTTGTCACTCAAGGGCTCCGCTTGCCCCGGCCGCTGTCACTTCGACGTTCGGGGCGTGGCTCTGATCGAGGTCGGTGTTCTTGATGAGCAGGCTGACCAGCGCGACCGCGAGTCCGATGACCGCGCAGAAGAACCACACATGGCCGTAGTTCTCCTCGGCTGGGAACGGTGTGCCCGGAACCGAGGAGGCGACGAGGATGGTGGTGATGATCGCGGGGACGAGGGCCACGATGCCGGCCGCCACTGCATTGGCCGAACCCGTCAGCATTCCCGCCTCACCGGCCCGGGTCGCCCTCAGGAACGTCGAGTAACTTGCGGTGTAGGTGAGGCACCAGCCCGAGCCCATGACCACGCCCTGGAGCAGGACCTGCCAGGGCTGCCCGTAGGTGCCTGTCGCGAACCAGAAGAAGAACACTGACATCAGCAGCCCGCCGAGAGCGGCTGTGTAGCGTTGGCCGATCGCGCGGATGATGGGCGCGGTGACGGCGCCGCCGAAGGCGACGATGACTCCTTGCGGGACCAGGTAGAGCCCTGCGGTGAGCACTGTGCCGCTCAGCCCGTATCCAGCCACGCTCTCCGGTGTCTGCACGTATTGGCTGATCAACAGGCATCCTGCATTGGCCGGAGCGGCAATCAGGCCCGCGGCCACGAACGCTGGCCAGATCTCGCGACGGCCGACGACCTTCAGATCGATGAGCGGATGCGTGGCGTGGAGCTCCCACCAGTACCAGAGGGCCGCGAGAAGAACACCGGCCCCCAGGACGCCCAGGGTGGCAGGCGATGCCCACCCCCATGTGGTGGCCTCCTTGCAGCCCAGGACGATCAGCCCGAGTGAGAGCGCGATGAGCAAGGCCCCGAGGTAGTCGACCTTGACCCGGGTGCGGAGCGGACTGTCGGGGATGAGGAGCCAGACCAGCAGGAGCACGAAGGCGGCGATCGCCGTCATGATCCACAGAACTGTCCGAGCGCTGCCGCCGAATTCGACGATCAAGCCACCGAGGAGGAATGACAGGACGATGCCTGCTCCCACGGCGCCGGTCATCATCGCGTTGTACCGGTCAAGGATCCGTGCCGAGGTGCTCCGCAGCCTGAGCAGGGCGTAGAAGAGGGGGCCCGCTGCGGAGAAACCGACCACGGTCCGGCCGATGAGGAAGGGGACGGGGCTGCTGGAGAGCGCGCAGATCAGATCGCCTGCGACCACGAGCGAGACGCTCAGGAGAAGCAGCCTCCGGATGCCGAACATGTCGCCCAGTCGGCACGAGATGGGCAGTGAGGCGGCGAAGGCGATACCGGTGACCGACAGGGACAGCGCTGCCTCGGTGCTGGTCATCGATGCCATGCGCTGCAACTCGCCGAGCAGTGGAATTACCGCGAGCAGCTGGGTGTCGGCCGACAGCACCAGCAGTGTCCCGACGAATGCGATGACCAGGGGTTCGGGGAGCCCCAGTCGGCCAAGACGTCTGTCGACCTGACTCGATGTCGCTGTACGAACCGGGCGGGCGATGGATGGGTGATCACTAACCATCTCGTCGAACTCCTGCCGTCGGAGGGGTAGGACCAGCGCTTCGGGCAGGAAGGTAGCCAGCGTCGCATCACCTGGCCTAGCAGTGTGTTCCACCGGGCGGCACGCGCCACGGGCAGGTGATTTCCGCCGGCCCGCCCAAGCCTCAGTTGTCTCACCCGACGTGGTGCCGGAGTGGAGAACTGAGCGCCAAGTGAGGTTGCAGCGCCCGCAGGTGTCCGCAGTGGGTGCCCCGCCTTGCGAGGCGTGGCAGGTTTGCAGACCTTTGGCTCCCGGCTTGGGAACCATCTAACTCCGAGGCATGTCGGGACCGTTGCGGCCAGATCACGGCTGGCTTAAGCTCAGGTCGTCCTTGAACCGTGGGGGTGACCGCGGGATGACTAGTCGGTATTCGGACTCGCTGTCTGGCCGGGTCGATCGGTGGCCCGATGGGATCGAGCTGACGCTGTGCGGGGGTGGTCTTGAGCAGGCTGACCGCCATGGCGGCTGAGCAGGAAATCGGGTCCGCAGTTGCCCGAACTATCGCTTCAAGTACGGCTGCTGGTAAGGCGCTGGTCGTACTCAATTCGTTCACGGCGTCGTGCGTCGGCTACGGCGTCAGTGAGCTGGCAAGTCGTTCCGGACTTCCCAAGTCGACGGCATTTCGTTTGCTTGCTCTGCTGGTGGAGCACGGCTATGTGTTGAGGATCGGCGACCGGTATTTTCTGGCTGATCGAATGTTTGCGCTAGGAAACCAAGTGGGAGCGTGCCGTCCAGACGGTCTACGGGACCGTGCGATTCCCTACATGGTCGACCTGCATGCCGAGACGCGCGAAACCGTCCATTTGGCCATACTGCACAACACTGAGGTGTTGTACATCGAAAAGATCTTCGGTCACACGAGCACGGCGTGCGATACGAGCGTCGGTGGGCGGCGTCCCTTGCATAGTACGGCGCTGGGTAAAGTGCTGTTGGCGTATGCGGAGCGGGATACTGTCGCGGCCCTGTTCTCCAAACCGCTGGAGCGTTTCACCTGTTACACGGTATTCGAGGCCGGTCGCTTGGATGCCGCCCTTCGACGCGTGCGCGAGGATGAGGTGGCAACTGACTTCGAGGAGGGGCAACTTGGACTCTCGTGCATTGCCATGCCGGTACGCGATCCGGCTACTGGCGGGGTCATCGCCGCGATGTCGATGACGTCGACGACCTTGCGCGGTGACGTGCGGCGTTTCTCCAGCCGATTGCGTCGGGTGACCTCAGCTCTGTCGGCCCATCTGACACCACGAACGGCCGTTTGAATGGCTCAGCGGTGCTTCAGTGCACGCTGGGAAGTCCGATCTCGTGATCTGTGATGTCCGGAGTGGAGTGCTCGGGAGCGAACTCGTCCGATCTCGCGATGTGACGCGCCTGGCGCTCGGCTGCCGAGCCGCGAGCCGAGTGGCCAGATCACGTCATCAACAGTCGGCTTCACGCCGATGCTGCAGAGAGAGCACGGCCGACTGGATCACACCCTCCTGACGAGCTGATCGGCGTCTCCTTCGCTGGTGGGCGCCTCGGATGTGGGCGCAGCAGATGCCCGCCTGCTGCCACGTGGCCGTCGGACGCGAGGTTCGGATGCTCGGGGTACTGAAGCGCGGGAGCGCCGGTACAGCAGGAAGCTGATCACGATGCCCACGGCGAAGATGCTGACGGACCACCAGTAGGCGCTGCTGTAGCCGTTCAGAGCGGCATGCGCCAGGACCTGGGGGTCATCGGGATTTCTCCCGGCGAGATAGTTCTTGGTCGTATCGGCATACACACTGGTGAGGAGGGCCGTTCCTACGGAACCACCGATCTGCTGGCAGGTGTTCACCAGAGCGGAGGCGACGCCGGTGTCGGCCGCTTCGACTCCGAAGGTCGCCAGGCTCGTGGACGGAGTGACGATGAACGCCAGACCGAGGCCGGAAATCACCAACGCTGGCAGGACGTGCGTGGCGTAGGCACTGTCCAGCCCGAGCTGGGTGAGCAGGATCAGGCCGCCGATGGAAGCGGCCATGCCGAGCGGCACGATCACCTTTGGCCCGAAGCGGGGCAGAGCCGTGGTGGCCAGAGTCGAACCCACCAGGATGCCGGCGACCATGGGCATGAAGGCCAGACCGGTACTGATGGGGCTGTACCCCAGAGTCTGCTGTAGGTAGTAGGTGAGGAACAGGAAGATCCCGAACATACCGGCGCCCGAGATGAGCCTCGCCAGGAACGAAGCAGCGCGGTTGCGGTCGAGGAGGATGCGTAGCGGCAGCAGCGGGTGTTGCGTGCGGGTCTGCCACCACACGAATGCGGTGAGCAGGAGTGCTGAGGCGATCAGGATCCCCCAGGTCGTGGGCGAGTCCCAGCCCTCGGATTCCGCCTGGGACAGGCCGTAGACCAGGCCGAAGAGCCCGGCGCATACCAGCACGGTGCCCAGCACGTCGAGCTTGGCTTTGGTTCTGCGGCCTGCGCGTTCCAGAAGGAACGCGCCTCCCGCCAGGGCGCCCGCGGCCAGGAAGAGATTGACGTACATCGTCCAGCGCCAGCTGGCGTACTCGGTCAGGAGCCCGCCCAGGAGCAGGCCCAGTGCGCCGCCGCCTGCGGCCACGGCACCGAAGATCCCAAAAGCCTTGTTGCGTTCCTCGGGGTCAGTGAAGGTGACCGTCAGCAGAGACAAGGTGGTGGGTGCGAGCAAGGCACCGAACAGACCTTGTCCGACCCTTGCCGCCACCAGGAGCTCGAAGTTGGGTGCCGCACCTCCGATCGCGGACGCGATGGCGAAACCGGCCAGGCCGATGAGGAAGGTCACTCGGCGGCCGAACAGGTCGGCGATCCTGCCGCCCAGGAGCAGCAGGCTCCCGAAGGTTAGTGCGTAGCCCGTGACGATCCACTGCCGACTGGTGTCGGAGAAGCCGAGGTCGGCCTGAGCAGATGGTAGTGCGATGTTCACGATTGTCGCGTCCAAGACCACCATGAGCTGTGCGGTGGCGGCGATCGCCAGGACGGCCCACCGGCGCCGCGCGTTCGCGGTTGTCGGGGGTTCGCCGACCGAGCTTTCTTCGGCAGACTTGCTGAGCATAGGGAGTGTCCTTTTGCGTACACTTCATATGGAATTGGGGGACAGTTGTCAGAGCATCCGTGGGTGCGCCGCCGACTTGGTGCCTTGAGAACGGCGCACCCACCCGGGCCTGGAACGGCAAGAGGGCCGGGCAGCCCCGCAGCTGCCCGGTCCCCGCTCTTCATCGGCTACACGTCGGCCTTGCGAAGGATTTCGTTGACCTTCTCCCAGTAGCTGTAGTGCTGGTTGAACTCGTCCTTGGTGAGGGCCATCTGGTGCATGCCCAGGAACTGGGATCCACCCATGCGCCGGCACTGGTCGATGATCTTCTCCGCCACGGTGGTGGGAGACCCGATGATGAACTCGTCGTTGAAGTCCGCCACGTCCTCGAACTTCGGGGTCTCCGCCTTGCTGTGGTCGGGAAGGTGGCTCTCCTCCGGGCTGCGTTGCGGTGCGGCAGCGTCCTTCACGCCCGACTTCAGTACCGGCGCCATCGCGTTGTCCCCGAGCACGGACTTCAGGCGCTCGTTCACCGGGACGAAGCTCGCCTCCAGCCGCGCCAGGGACACGGGGTTGACCCTCTCGAAGAGCTCCTTTGCCTCTTCGTCGGTCTCACCGAGGAGAACGCTGCGGCGGATTCCGAAGTCGTCGGGCGTCGTCTCGTACCCGATCTTGTCGGCTTCCTCGCGGTAGGCGTCGAAGGCCTTGGTCGCGTTCTCGACGGACTGGGCACCCGTGCACACGCGGTAGCCCAGCTGCGCCGCGAGTCGGCAGGTGCCGGCGCTGTAGACGGTCATCCACTTGCGGCGCCGGCCAACGTCCTTGAGTCGCGGCAGCACGGGCAGCTGCTTGTAGTTGAAGTACTCGCCCTCGAAGTCGACGGTCGGCTGCTTGGCGGCGACGTCGAGGTACTTCAGGAACTCCTGGAAGCGGGGCCGGACTTCGGACTGCGGGATGTCCAGGAAGAGGAACTCCGACGGGACACCACTGGCCACGCCGATTTCCAGGCGCCCTTCGGTGATGTAGTCGAGCATCCCGAGCTCCTCGGTCATCCTCCAGGGCTCGTGGAATCCCAGGACGCTGCCCATGACGCCGAGCTTGAGGTTCCGGGTCCGCGGTGCGGACGCCGCGATGAGCAGGTGCGGTGACGGGGACAGGGTGCTGATGAAGTGGTGCTCGCTGAAGAACACTCCTTCGAAGCCCAGGTCCTCACAGCGCGCGACGTGCTCCAGAGTGTCGTCGAAAGCTCGCTGGACGACCTTCTCGTCCGTGTAGTCCACGATGTCCGGGCCGAGAGGGATGTTGAATTCGAACGCCCAGGTCTTGATCATGTAGTGCTCCTCGGTGAAGCGCGCCTGCCGGCGCTTGTGCGGCGGTGCCGAGCCCGTGGCCGGGCCGGTGTGAGGTGTGGTTCAGAACCCGAAGGGTCCGGGCTGGGCCCGGCTCCGGAAGCCATCGATCGCATCGCGTGTGGCTGCCCAGGGGTCGGTCTCCAGCGACAGCTCGCCCGTGTGGCCGGCGACGAGCATTGCGCGGCCGGTGGAGGTGAACGGCTCCCAGCGCGGGAGATCCGCGCCGTTGGGGTCGCCGGTCCGGGCGAAGTTCGCCCAGTACGAGGACATGCGGTCCGCCAGGTCCTGCTTGGCGGGGGACAGCGGACCGGCTGATACGGCGGAGGCTTCGAGACTGTCGAAGAAGAAGGGGATGTCCGAGGTGTGCGGGGAGTGGATGCGCCCCTCGCGGTTCGTCCCTTGGAAGGTGAAGTACAGGAAGTGCACCGGGGCGCCGCCAGCTTCTGCCTTGGCCATGGCCTGGCCCCAGCTGAAGCTGTTGTAAGACCACTGCGACGCGATGAGCTGGCCGATGTAGGCGTTGTCCAGGCCCGGATAAGCCTCACCGAACACGGCGATGAGCTCGACTGCGTCCTCGTTCGACAGGCCGGTCAACTGCGCTGTCTGCGCCAGCAGGATGTTGTCGTCGATCGGTTCGACCGCGGCCCCCCACGAAGCGATCTCGGTCTCGGTGGTCGACACGATCAACGGGATGTCGTGCTGCAGTGCAGAAACGGGGCTGAACGCGGGCGCAGGCAGGTTGCGGCCGTCGACCACGGGCGTGTAGCCGATCATCGGGGGAAGCACCGAGTTGCTGATGTTGAGGATGTGATCCCAGGACATCTCCTGCAATTGGGCCGCGCTCGTGGCGCCCAGCGCGCCGACCACGAGTTCTGCGCGCTCGGCCGCGACAGCCTGGGGGATGGGCGGCGGGAACTCAGCCCCGCTACTGCAGGCCGCTCGGTGGACGAGGCCTTGAGCCGCGGGCATCCCGAGCAGGGTGGAGACCTTGGAGCCGCCGCCGGACTGGCCGAAGCACATGACCTGGTCGGGGTCCCCGCCGAAATTGGCGATGTTCGACTTGACCCAATCCAGAGCGGCGATGCAGTCGAGCATGCCGACGTTGCCGCTGTCGGCGTAGAGCTCGCCGAAGAGGTCGCCGAGGTAGAGGAACCCGAAGATTCCGAGCCGATGCGTCACTGAGACGACCACGACGTCCTGCTTTTTGGCCAGGTTGCTGCCGTCGTAGGCGGCGCCGTTGCCGGAGCCGGCGAAGTAGCCTCCGCCGTGGAACCACACCATGACCGGCCGCGGTCCCGACTCCGGTTCGGACGATGGCGTGTAGACGTTGAGCCGGAGACAGTCCTCGCCGACTGGGCCTTGCTGTGCCAGCGCGCTCTCCTCGGGCATGGGGGCCATGACCGGGGTGGGCTGCGGGGGGAGGGGGCCGTATTCGATGCACTCCTTCACCCCGCTCCAGGCGGATGGAGCCTTGGGTGGCAGCCAGCGGTTGGTGCCGCCGGTGTCCGCGCCGTAGGGGACGCCGAGGAATACGTCGACTCCTGCGCGTTCGAGGCCGCTGACGTTTCCGTGACTGGTCTTGCGAACAGGGCCTGAGGCTGCGCCGGCCGCCCTTTCCTGCTCTGTTTTGAACCCTTCGGTGCCTTGCACGGGGTGTTCTCCATTCTGGGTCGTCGGCAGCGGTGACTGGGGAGGGACAAGTCGTGCGAGCGCGGCGTTGGGATGCGGACCCGGGCTGCGTGGGGAAACTGAGGCATAGGGGACGGCAGCGTCACGGCGCCGTGCTGGGGGTGCAGGACTGCTGGCGTGGCCGCTACCGGGGAGCGGGGTATCCGCCGCGCAGGAAGATCAGTGGATGGTCGGACGACTGCGACTGCATGGAACGCACCTTGCCGACGACCAGGTAGTGGTCACCCAGCTCGACCGCCATGTCCAGCTCGCAGTCGATCCAGGCGATCACGTCGTCCAGGACGGGAGCCCCGCTGAACTCCGCGGGTGAGTGGCTCAGTCCCTGGAACTTGTCGCCGCCGCTTCGTGCGAACCGAGCCGCTATATCGGTCTGGTTGTGGGCGAGGACGTTCACGCAGAAGTGCCCGGATTGACGGATGAGCGGCCAGCTCGTCGACGTGACGGTGGGGAAGAACCCGACCAGCGGAGGGTCGAGGGAGATCGAAGTGAACGAACCGATCGCCAACCCGACGGGTTGGCCGTCGGCGCCGGTGGCGGTCACCACGACGACGCTGGTCGGCACGTTCGCCAACACGCTCCTGTACAAGGCGGCTTCGCTCAGTGCCGGACTGGCCATCTCGTTGTTTCCCCTCATGGTGCACCTCGCATGTTGATCACCGTTCAGGTGCGGCGTCGGATCTGAACGTCGCCAACGTACGAATATCTGAAATGCATGTCAATATTTGAAGCGAGGATCGATGCTAATCTCAGCAACGTGGTGAAGTCAGATGTGAAGGGCACGGGCCCTGTGACGCTGCAGACAGTGGAGCGGGCCTTCTCGTTCTTGGAGGCCGTCGCTTCATCCGAAGAGCAGATGACGGTCCGGGATGTGGCGCAGCGACTTGGGCTCAACATCACCACCGCGTATCACCTGTTCAACACGCTGACGGCCGCCGGTTACGTCACCCGGCGAAGCGACCTGACCCTGCACATCGGGCCCAAGGCCGCGCTCCTGTATGACGGTTACCTTCGCGGGGTTTCCCCTCAGGAGCACATGAACGACGTTGCTCAGGGCCTCGCGGCCGCCACGCGTGAGACGGCCTGGGTCGCGACCCTCATCAACGGATCGGTCGTCGTGACCGCCTACACGGAAGGCCCGCAGGCCGTCCGTGCGAGCGGGCAGTACATCGGGCTCAGCGGTGACGAGCACGTACGGTCGGCAGGGCAGGCGGTGCTCGCCTACTTGGGCGACGACCGCCGTGAACAGGTGCTGTCCCGATCGCTGGCCGACCTCGACCCTGCCGAAGCGGTCGGCGTCCGAGCGGAACTGAGCAAGACCCTCTCCGTCGTGCGTGAGCGTGGCTGGGCGATCGACGACGAGACCTATGTGGCTGGCGCCGTGGGTATCGCGGCCCCCTACTTCGCAGGTCTTGAGAACGTCGCCGGAGCCGTAGGTATCTGGGCGCCGGCGATGCGGGCGCACGACAACCTGGACGCGCTCGTCAAGCAGGCGGTTCAGGCGGCGATGAAGGCTTCGGGGATCTTCGGCACCTGATCGCGGGTGCTATCTGCAATGCAACGCATCCATCAAGGTGGCGTTGCTGGCCGGTGATCCCTGACCGGCCTGTGGGGGTCACGTTCGCGGCCCTTCCTCGCGTGCTGAGCAGGCTGCTCCTTGAGTGCCCCTTGCTGCCCAGTGTCGGATCTCCGACCTTGGCCTCCGGCTTGTGCTGACCCTTTTGATGGTGTCGATTGATGCCGATGTGCCGCCCTGCCTGCACGTCTTCGCGCGACGGCCTAGGGTGTCTCAACGACTGGGCGCTTCATTATGTGCACCCTCTTTCATTATTTGAACAATCCTGTTAACCTCCCCTCACGGCCGATGGGGCATCTGTCGGCGATCACCTGCCGGGATTCCTTCCGCCAAGTGAGCAGATCGGTACCACGAGGTGCAGCCGTCATGGCGGCACGCCGTGATCACGGCCAGGTCATGGGTCTGTGAGGGTCGACCGCCCCCGCGTCACGTCCTGATGGCGTGGTCGCGAGCGACGGAGGCTGGGAGCCAACCTTGATATCTGACATCACCACCCGGGTGTACGAGGCCCGTGCGCAGCGTGTTCTCTTTGGTGCAGGCCACGCTTCGGAAGCACTGCGCGGAGAGTTGCAACTCATCGGTTCTCAGCGGATCTTGCTGGTTGCCGGGCAGGCCGAAGTCGAACATGCCGCCCTGATCACGGCGGGTCTCCCCGTGGTGGCCACGTTCACTGATGTGCGCCAGCACGTACCGGCGGAGTCGGCCACGCAAGCGCGCCTCATGGCGCGTGAGGCGCACGCCGACGTCGTCGTCTGCGTTGGTGGAGGTTCCACGACGGGCACGGCGAAAGTCGTGGCGCTGACCGAGAAGCTGCCCATCGTCGCAGTCCCGACGACCTATGCCGGCTCCGAAGCCACAGACGTATGGGGCCTGACGCACAACGAGCGGAAGACGAACGGGTCGGATCCCGTGGTCCTGCCGCGCTCCGTCATCTACGACGCCGAGCTCACGGTCACCCTGCCGCCTCGGCTGTCGGTTACCTCGGGCCTCAACGCGCTCGCGCACTGCGTCGACGCTCTGTGGGGACCGTCGCCCAGCGCGCCGGCGACCGGTCTGGCGACCGAGGGAATCCGCCTGCTGCGTCAGGCACTTCCTGCTGTACTGGCGGACGGCGGCGATCTCTTGGCCCGAGCTGAGGCGCAGGAGGCTACCTATGTGGCGGCCTCGGCGTTTGCCTCTGCTGGATCAGGTCTGCACCACAAAATCTGCCATGTGCTTGGCGGGGCTTTCGGGCTGGATCACGCCGCGATGCACGCTGTACTGCTGCCGCACGTGGTGGGCTTCAATGCTCCTGCGGCCGACCAGGCCGCTTCACGAATCGCCGCGGCTCTCGCGCCGTCGTCCAAGGGCACCGCCCTGGAGCTGTTGCTGGACTTCTACGACGAGATTGACGCCCCGCGCAGTCTCGGAGCCCTCGGGCTGAAGGCCACCGATGTCGGGCAGGCAGCGGAGCTTGCCCTGGCCAAGGTTCCCCAGGGGAACCCGCGGCCTGTCCGGGAAGACCAGTTGCGCGACCTCATCGGGAGAGCCCAGGCCGGTGAGGCCCCCGTCGAAGTCGCCTACGACACAGCAAAGGAAACGAGCCGATGATCGACAGTACTTCCGGTGCCAGGGCGGAACTTGAGCAGGCCCGGCGTGAGCAGGAACTCACCGATCTGGTGGTGGCTAGCTTCGGGCTCACTGGTGACGCCCGCTTGCGGCAGGTGCTTCAGTCGGCGACCCGACACCTGCATGCCTTCATCCGCGAGGTCCGTCTCACGGAAGGGGAATGGAACAACGGGATCCAGTTCCTCACCGAGGCCGGGCACATCACTGACGAACACCGTCAGGAGTTCATCCTGCTCTCCGATGTGTTCGGTGCTTCCATGCAGACGATCGCTGTGAACAACCGGGCTCATGGGAATGCGACTGAGGCCACCGTCTTCGGGCCCTTCCACACAGAGGATGCGCCGTACATCGAGTTCGGCGGTGACATCGCTGGAGGTGCGGTCGGCGAGCCGTGCTGGGTGGAGGGAACGGTCACCGACCTTGAAGGATCGCCGATCGGCGGGGCCCGGATTGAGGTCTGGGAGGCTGACGCGGACGGCTACTACGACGTCCAGTACAACGACGAGAGGGTTGCGGGCCGCGCCTGGTTCGAAACCGATGCCGACGGCCGCTATGCATTCTGGGGGGTGACCCCCACCCCCTATCCGATCCCGCACGATGGTCCTGTCGGCCGCATGCTGGAGAGAGCCGGTCGCTCGCCGTATCGAGCGGCGCACCTCCACTTCATGGTGACTGCCAAGGAGATGCGCACCCTGGTCACACACATTTTCGTTGAGGGCGATCCGCAGCTTGAGATCGGCGACTCCGTCTTCGGTGTCAAGGACTCACTCATCAAGCGTTTTGAGCGCCAGTCCGCCCAGACGCCGACGCCTGATGGGAGGGACCTTGCCGGCGGCACCTGGAGCCGGTCGAAGTTCGACATCATGCTTGCGCCTGCCTCGTGACGAGGGACGGCATCCTCAACAGGTGATGACGTCCAGGGCGGCGGTGACCTGACCGTACAGCTTGGCTTAATAGCTTGCCGCCCGGCCGAAGTCCGAGAACTCCGGCCGGGCGGCATGGAACGGCTAGTTGGGCGAGCCGGGAAGGAACGACGGCATCACCGGCGGTTCCTTCTCCCAGGCGAGAGCTGTCTCCTCAGCGAAGTCCGCCATGCTGCGGGGGCGATGTCCCAGAAGGCCCGTGAGCCGTGCGACCTCATCCTCGGTCGCTCGGAGCGCGCCCGTGTGGTAGTGGTCGAACTGCCTGCGAATCGAGTGCCCCAGCAGGTTCTCGGCGCCGGAGCCGAAGCCGTTCTCGATCATGTCGAGCGGGAATGCTGCGTAGTTCACCGCGGTGCCGAGCGCTTCA
The DNA here is from genome assembly GCF_044747265.1 of Streptomyces sp. NPDC090106. Taxonomy (NCBI): domain Bacteria; kingdom Bacillati; phylum Actinomycetota; class Actinomycetes; order Kitasatosporales; family Streptomycetaceae; genus Streptomyces; species Streptomyces sp. NPDC090106. The sequence continues at coordinate 38,058 of NZ_JBIVDS010000031.1, forward strand.
CTCCAGATGCCAGCGATCTGCTCGCCGGTGAGGTTGTCCGGCCCGCAGACCGTGTACACCTGGCCGTAGGCGTCCGGGTTGCCGAGCGACACCACGACGGCGTCGGCGACGTCGCGCAGATCGACGCGTGCGACACCCGCGTCGCCGAAGGGGCCCGGGTAGGTTCCCTGGGCGATCACAGCGCCGAAGCCGAGATCGTTCTGCATGAAGGTCGACGGACGGAGGCTGGTGTACGGCTTGTCGCCGTCGGCCAGTGCCCACTCTGTGATGAGCTTCGGCGCGACCGTCGGGACCGTCCGCATCTCTTCCAGGGCCTGGCCGCCGATGTAGACGATCTGCTGCAGTCGCGAGCTGTGCTGCGCCGCCTCGACGGTGTACAGATTGCCGACGAGCTCGAGCTCGCCGGTGCCGATGAGGACCAGGGCGTCGTACTCGGCCAGCGTGGCCTTCATGAAGGCGAAGTCGGTCATGGAGCCTTCGACGGCGTCCACTGCGGGGGAGATCGCCTTGGCTTTCGCCGCGGAGCGAGTCAGCAACGACACCTCGTGTCCGGCTTCCACTAGTGCCGGGACCAACACCGAACCGATGCCGCCGGTGGCGCAGGTGGCCAAGACCTTCATATCTGAGTTCCTTCCTAGGGTGCCTGACGGGGAGGTAAATGCACCCGGGCATCGATACTTCCTCGGAGAAGGAGCTCCGGGCCGACGCCACGCCTCTTGAGCGGTGCCGTCCTCGCATGCTGAGCGAGGATTCTGTACTCCCTCGGGGCGGCCACGACGATGGTCGCTCGCCGGCTGCCGGCCGCACCGGAGGAGTCGGGGCGTATCCATCCGCTCACTTGAAGTGTGGAGCCGTCCCACCCAGTATATGGTGCATGATTTTGAGTGTACACGATAATGTGTTTCACATTGCTGACGGGGTCATCCGCTGATCTTCACCGGGGTCGTGCCCGAAACGCTGTCGCGGGCGTTCCGGCAGGTGATCGTCTCGTGGAGCCGTCGAGCACCGTTGCGGGCCCGGGTGGTGTCCGCCATGCGCCGTCACGGGGGGAGTGTTCGAACGCGGCGAGGGCTCAGCAGCGTCTGAGGCTGATGAATGTGAGATCAGATGGAACAGACCGCAATGATTCTCGTGGTGGACGACGAACCCAATATGCGGGAGCTGCTGTCAGAGGCCCTGCGGATGTCCGGATTCGACGTCGTTGCCGCTGAGTCGGGCCACGAGGCCGTGAAGGTCGCTGAAGCCGCCCTGCCGGCTTTGGTCGTGCTGGACGTGATGCTCCCGGACCTCAGCGGCCTCGAGGTTGCCCGGCGTATGAGGGAACGGTCGCCGGACCTTCCGATCGTGTTTCTCACGGCTCGCGACGCGGTCGGCGACCGGATCGCAGGGCTTGCCGCGGGCGGCGACGACTATGTGACCAAGCCCTTCAGCCTGCAGGAGTTGGTCCTGCGGATCCGAGCGATCCTGCGCCGAGCGAGCGCGATGCCGATCGAGGGCGTCCAGCAGCTGAAGTTCGCGGACCTTGAGCTCGACCTCCAAGCGCATGAAGTGCGGCGCTCCGGGAGGCTGATCGACTTGTCGCCCACGGAGTTTCGGCTCCTGCACTACTTCCTGGAGAACGCAGGGCGTGTGGTGAGCAGGTCACAGATTCTGGATCAGGTGTGGAAGTACGACTTCTCGGGCGACAGCCGGATCGTGGAGACCTACGTCTATTACCTGCGGAAGAAGATCGAGTCCGACGAACCAGAGCTGATCCATACAGTGCGCGGAATCGGCTACTGCCTCCGGGCCACGCGGTGAGGTGGCCACTGAGGTCACGGCTGTTGCTGGTCGCCGTACTCTTGTCTGCGGTGAGCGTGGTGGCAGTGGGAGGAACCGCGTTCATGCTGCTCCGCACCTATCTCGTGCAACAGGTCGATGACCGACTGGGAGACGGCGTGAAGAGGGCTGCAGCAGTCACACCTGAACGAATGGGAAGGCTTCAGTCCGTGCTGGCGGCGCTGGAACCTGGTGATCTGCCCGGGATGAGCGACGAGGACTTCCAGCTCTTTGTGTACGGACCAACCGGAAGCGTTCGGCTGCTGCCCCTGGGGCCTGTCCGGCTCGGTCCCACGCTTCCGAGCCGGACAGGCTTGACGGCGCACGCAGGAGGCGCCCCCTTCACCGTTGAGGGACGGCCCGGCGAAGCATCCTGGCGGATCCAGGTGTACCGGCCCTCGCACGGGGGCGTGGTCGTGGGGTCGGCTTCGCTGGACGGAGTTGACAGTGTTCTTCGACGCGTCCTGCTTGCCGATGCGGCGGTCATGGCTCTCGCACTGGTGTCGCTCGGCTTGTTGGCGCGAACGCTCATCGACATCGGACTTCGGCCCTTGGCGAGGATGGAGGCGACGGCCGACGAGATCGCGGCAGGTGACTACACCCAACGCGTCATGGATACCGACTTACGAACGGAGCCTGGAAGGCTCGGTACTGCGATCAACGCGATGCTGGACCGGATCGAGCGCGAAGTCAGCGCTCGGCAGGCCTCCGAACGGAATATGCGCCGCTTCCTCGCCGACGCTTCTCATGAGCTACGCACCCCGCTGACGTCCATCAGGGGTTTCGCTGAGCTCGCCAGCTGGGGAGGCGGCGCACGCAAGGCTCTCGACCGGGTCACAGCCGAGGCGGCTCGGATGAGCTTCCTGGTCGACGACCTGCTCCTGCTGGCTCGCCTGGACGAGTCCCGCCCGCTGGACCACCAGCCGGTGGACCTGTTACAGCTCGCGGCCGAACTTGTGCGCGACACTCATCTGCAACATCCCCGTCGGACCATGGTGCTGGCCAGCTGCGATCCCGACAAAGCCCTCTTCGAATCGGTGACGATACGGGGAGACAAACTGAGGCTGCGTCAGGTTCTGGTGAATCTCTTGTCGAACGCGGTGCGCTACACGCCTGACGAGGCCTCCATCACCGTTCGGGTCGGTTTGCAGCCGGGCGGAACAGCGATCGTCGAAGTCGCGGACACCGGTCCGGGGGTGGCAGCTGAAGACGCTCCATACGTGTTCGAGCGCTTCTTCCGGGCCGCCTCTTACCGGAGTCTCGAGGGCAGTGGACTGGGCCTGGCGATTGCACGGGCGATCGTCATCGCGCATCAAGGCCAGATCGAGTTGTCGCCTACCCCAGGAGGAGGCGCGACGTTTCGCGTGATGCTCCCGACTCTCAGCATTCTCTGACACTGAGCTGACTGACTCCTGAACAGCGGCCAACAGGATCCCCTTCCACCGAATCTCAACGGAAGGACCAAGCGATGAAGCTGATCCATATGGTGGCCGGGGCCGCGCTGGCTGTCGCGGTGACGGCGGGGTGTAGCGGCACTGACGAAGCCGGTTCGGATTCAGCGTCGGCGTCCAGTGGTGCGCCTGGTCCGAGCCTCAGCGGCGCGCCCACCAATGCCGCGGAGACCAAGGCACTCAGCCAGTGCCTGCGCGACAAGGGGTTGGAGGTGCCCGACGTCGACCCCGACACCGGAATGCCGGACCAGTCCGCGATGCAGGGCATGGATCAGGCGAAGCTGCAGGAAGCCGTGCAGGACTGTCGGGAGAAGATCTCGAAGGGGAACGGGGCAACGAGCGAGCCCACCACCCTCGACGCCGAGACCAGGGCCACCATGGTCAAGTTCGCCAAGTGCATGCGGGACGCCGGCCTCGACTTCGAGGACCCGGGTCCCAACGGCTTCAACTCCAGCACCTTCGACCAGAGCGATCCGGCGTTCACGGAAGCGGCACAAGCCTGTATGAAGAAGTACCCCGTCACCGACTTGGGTATCAGCCAGTGAGAGGGTGACCCATCAGCGCGGACCTGCTGTGGTCGCGCATGGCACAGGCTGGCGGGGAGCAGCCGCTGGGGGCGGTCACGTACCGCTCTGCGGTTGAACTCAGGCTGCTCCCACACCGGCCGCTGACGCCCGCCTGTACGCCATCCGGACAGGCGCTGAAGCCGTATTCTGAGGATGTGAAGTCTGACTGCGACTGAGGCGTGACCGGTGAAGCCGCAATCAGGACATGATGACGGGCAGCAGGATCTCGTCGACGAAACGGTGGGCGAGCTCGCGGTCGGTGAACGCGCCGTCATCGACGAGTGGACGGAACACCAAGCAGCCCAGGACAAGGCCGGGCAGCAGGCCCAGCACCGGTGGGATCCGGGTGAGTTCACCCCGAACCACTGCACGTTCGATGAGTTGTTGCATGCGGGCTGTCTGAGGTTCGAACAGGGAATCACGCACCGCAGCAGTCAATTTGGCGTCGACCAGAGCAGCATGGGCGACCCCGGCAACGAGCAGCGTGTCTTGCTCGATGTCAGCGACGATGTGCTCGCACAGCTCGCGCAGATCACCGCGGAGCGTTCCGGTGTCGATCTCTGTGCCATGCCAGGGTTTCACCTCGCGCAGGCCTGTCGCGACCAGCTGTGCCTTGTCGCTCCACAAGCGGTACAGGGTGCCCTTGCTGCATCGGGCCCGTGCGGCCACTGCGTCCATGGTCAGTGCCTCATACCCCACCTCCCGAAGCACGTCGACCGCCACGCTGGCGATCTCTACCCTGCGTGCCTGCGTCACCCGCGGCCTCAAGGCCGGCGTGTCGCCCATTTCTTGCACCCCTGTCAGGAAACCAATTCGTACCGTACCGAACCGTACCTGTTCGTGCGGGCCTACGAGGGGTCGATGAAAGAGGAGAGGCCGGGTGCTGGGCGCACCCGGCCTCTCCGTATGGTGCAGGGGGCCGTCTCAGGTGGTCTGAGCTCGGGTCATCCGCTGCATGTCACTGAGACTCCGGCAGAACGGGGCCCGCGGCCGCTACACCGCGTCGGTAGAGAAGCACGGTGACGAGGAAGCCTGCGGCGAACAGCCCGGCGACCCAGGCGAAGACCGTCGTGTAGGAGTCCACGGAGGCGCGCGCGAGGGCGAGCGGGTCGGCCATGGGGTCCTTGCCGGCCAGGTTGTCCTGCATGGCCGTCGTGAAGAGTGTCGTCAGGAGGGCGGTGCCGAGGGAGCCGCCGATCTGGTTCGCGGTGTTCACCGCGGCGGAGGCTGCACCGGAATCGTCATTGTCGACTCCGGTGACGCCCAGTCCCATGGCCGGGGCGACGATGAATCCCAGACCGAAGCCCGTCACGATCAGCGGTACGACGACGCTGGAGGCGTAGGTGCTTTCGATGTCGAGGGTGGTGAGAAGCATGACTCCGATCGTGCTGATCGCCATGCCGACGGGCACGATGAATTTCGGAGAGATGCGCGGCAGCAGTATCGCGGTGGAAATTACGGAACCTACGACCAGGCCGGCGACCATCGGCAGGAATGCCACACCGCTGCGGATGGGGCTGAACTGGAGGTTCTGCTGGAGGAAGTAGGACATGAACAGGAAAACGCCGAACATGCCCACGCCGTTGACGAGCGTCGCCAGGTAGGACGCGCTGCGGTTGCGGTCGAGGAGGACGCGCAGGGGAAGCAGCGGGTGCGGTGCGCGCGTCTGCCAGACCACGAACAAGGTGACGAGCACGACACCGCCCACCATGTAACCCCAGCTGTAGAGGGATCCCCAGCCGTGGGAGGTGACGTTGGACAGACCATAGACGAGTCCGAACAGGCCGGTGCAGACGAGTGCGGTGCCCAGGATGTCCAGTTTCGCTCCGGCATCCCGGGGGATCTTGACCAGCAGGGCCACACCGGCGAAGAAGGTGATGACGGCGAGAACGACATTGGTGTAGGGCACCCAGCGCCAGCTCATGTTCTCGGTGAGGACACCGCCCAGGAGCAGGCCGATGGCGCTGCCGCCGGCGGAGATGGCTCCGAAGAGGCCGAGCGCCTTGCTGCGCTCTTTGACGTCAGTGAACGTCACGGAAACGATCGCCAGTGTGATGGGAGCGAGCAGCGCCGCGAACGCTCCCTCCGCTACGCGGGCCGTGACCAGGACCGCGAAGTTCGGTGCGGCGCCGGCTATCGCGGATGCGATACCGAATCCGGCGACTCCGGTCAGGAAGGTCACCTTGCGGCCGAAGAGGTCGCCGATGCGGCCGCCGAGGAGCAGGAGGCTTCCGAACGCGAGGGTGTAGGCGGAGACGATCCATCCTCGGGCACCGTCTGAGAAGCCGAGGTCGGCCTGCGCGGAGGGCAAGGCGATGTTCATCATCGTCGTGTCGAGCACGACCAGCAGTTGCCCGATGATGACGACGGCGAGTATCCACCAGCGGCGCGATGATTGCCCTGCGAGATGAGCGGGCGTGCTGTGGGCACCCTGCTCGACCAACGGAGAAGACATCCCGTTTCCTCTCATGAGATGCGGTGCGGTGAGGGTGGCGCCAAATGGGCCCTGTGTCTGAGAGCCAGTGCGCGGGACCGTCATCGGACCGGGGTGCCGCTGCGTGTCGACTTGGCGCAAGTCAGACGTTCTTAGGCCTTACGCGTGCCTGCCGCGGTGTGAGGTTTTCGAACGGAGCCCCCGCTCATGACGGGCACCCTCGGGTCGGTACGGGTTCGTACCGTACGAGACCGTACTGCATGCGTTCGGATATGCACCCCGTCGTGCAAGAGATATTCGCCGGCAGGGTTCACCCGATCGATTTGAAGTGTTTTGCCGCAAGACGGGATCTGACCGGGGGCGAGAGGCTGGCGAGCCGCGGGTCTCCTCGCGGGAGGGCGAGGCAGGATCCGCTAAGGCGTGACGGCGATCTGTTGGCGCGGAGCGGAGCGGAGCACGACGGTTTCGCTGAGTAGCGGAGGCTAAGAGGTCCTAACAGAAGCCGTTGATCATGTGACTTTCGGCTTGGGTGGTCGTTGGTCTGGTCGTGGGGAAGAGGGAGTCGCGGCCGTGGATCGTC
>NZ_JBIVDS010000032.1:0-34396 GCF_044747265.1 Streptomyces sp. NPDC090106
GGACGTGCAGAAGCCCGGGGTGCTCGCCAAGCTGCGCAGGCTCGGCGTCGGCGAACAGCCGCCCGGCGGCTGGAAGTCGTTCCTCAGCGACACCGACGCACCCGGAGAAACCTCCTGACGCGACGGTCCCCGCCCCAACCACCGGCACACCGGACATGGGTGCCGAACAGTCGCCTACGGGCCACTTGGAAAGGACAGAGCAGTGGACGGCATACGGTTCGCCGTACTGGGGCCGGTGCGCGCATGGTGCGGACCGGACGAGATCGATCTCGGCACACCGCAGCAGAGAACACTGCTCTCCGTGCTGCTCCTCGCCGAGAACACACCGGTACCCAACAGTGAAGTGGTCGACGCGGTGTGGGGATGCAGACCTCCCGCATCGGCGTACACCGTCGTCCGAACCTATGTGCACCGGTTGCGCAGAGCCCTGCAGGAGAGCGGTGACCCCACCGGCGCGACGATCGTCTCCAGCGGTGACGGCTACCAGCTCACCGTCCGCCCGGAAGCCCTCGACCTCCGCGTCTTCCGGGACCTGACGTCACAGGCAGCACAGGCGCGGCAAGAGGGACGGACCCAGGCCGCACTCGACCTCCTGCAGCGTGCTCTCGGACTCTGGCACGGCAGCGCCTTGTGCGGCCTCCGCGGCGACTACGCCGAGGCGCAGCGGGTCAGGCTCGACGAACTGAGACTCTCCGCGGCGTTCACCCGCCTCACGCTCAACCTCGACCTGGGGGCCCACGAGCAGGTGGCCTCCGAAGTGGCCACGCTGGCCGCCGAGCATCCCCTGGACGAACGCCTGCGCGAACTGCACATGCTCAGCCTCTACCGCTCCGGCAGACAGGCAGCGGCCCTCGACGTGTACCAGGAGACCCGTCTGCTGCTGGCGGAGGAACTGGGTGTCGACCCGGGCGCCGGACTCCGCACACTGCATGAGCGCATCCTCCGTGCGGACGCCGATCTGCTCCCGCCGCCGTGCACACGGGAGCCCAGCTTGCCGCCGTCCACCATGGCGGTGGCTCATCTGCCCCCGGACCTGGCGGTGTTCGCCGGCCGGACCGCCGAACTCGACAGCGTGCTACGGCTGGAGCCACAAGGCACGGTCGTGATCAGCGCCATCGCCGGTACGGCCGGGGTCGGCAAGACGGCCTTCGCGGTGCACTGGGCGTGGACGGTCGCCGACCGTTTCCCCGACGGGCAGTTGTACCTGAACCTCCGGGGTTTCGACCCGGCGGGCACACCCATGCCACCCGAATACGCCCTGCGGAGCCTGCTGGAGTCCCTGGGGGCCGACCCCCGGGGCCTGCCGCAGGACGTCGACAACCTGACGGCTAGGTACCGGACCTTCCTCGCCGGCCGGCGTGTTCTCATCCTGCTGGACAACGCCCGCGACGCCACGCAGGTACGGCCGTTGCTGCCGGGCAGCCCAGGCTGTCTGGTCATCGTCACCAGCCGCGACCAGCTGACCGGGCTGATCGCCGTGGACGGTGCCACGTCCCTGAACCTGTCCGTGCTGCCGGAGGCCGAGGCCCGCGCGCTGCTCTCCCGCAGACTCGGGGAACAGCGGGTCGCGGCGGAACCGGACGCCGTGGCACAGATCATCATGCGCTGCGCTCGGCTCCCCCTGGCGCTGGCCGTCGCCGCCGCCCGCGCCGCGACCCGCGTCAGTCTCCCCCTGGCGGTGATCGCGGAGGAACTGCGGGACAGCGCGAAGAGTCTGCGCGGCTTCGAGGAGAGCGGCGATCCCGCCGCCGACGTCCGTGCGGTTCTCTCCTGGTCGTACCAGGCGCTCTCGCCCGGCGCGGCCCGTCTGTTCAGACTGCTCGCCCTGCATCCCGGCCCTGATGTCACGGTGCCGGCCGCGGCCAGCCTAGGCGGGCATTCCGTGCTGTACACAAGGCACTTGCTCGCCGAACTGTTCCAGGCGCATCTTCTGAACGAGGAGACGCCGGGCCGTTACTTCTTCCACGACCTGCTCCGTGCCTACGCGACCGAACTGACCCACGCCGTCGACCCACCCGATGAGGCCCGGACCGCGCAGCGCCGCATGTTCGACCACTACCTCCACTTGGCATCCCGGCGAGCCGAACTGGTCGGACCGGCAAGGGCTTTGATCGACCTGCCGCCGGTGTCGGACGGGGTCCTCGCCCAGGACGAGGCCGAGCGCGAGAGCGATGCCATGGACCTGGCCGGTGCGATGCGTTGGTTCGGGGACGAGCAGGCGACGCTGCTGCTGTGTGTCCAGGAAGCTGCCCTGCACCAGTTCCACGTCCACACATGGCAGCTCGCTTGGGCCATGGCCCCGTACTTCCATCTGCGCGGGCTGTGGCGGGAAGAAGAGGACGTCAACCGGGTGGCTCTGCGAGCGGCGCGCAGTCTCCAGGACCGGGCCGCCCAGGGGTACGCCCACCGAGGCCTCGTCGTCGCGATGGCGGGTTGTGGCCGCCTCGACGAGGCGGCGGCGCACGCGCGCCAGGCCATCGCCTGCTTCTCCGAGGCGGGAGACACCCGGGCCACCGCGGAGAGCTACGGCACCCTCGCCTGGGCGGCCGACCACCAGGGAGACCTGCGCACGGCCCTGACAGCGGCACGGAAGGCCCTTGCCCTGTTCCGCACCCTCCACACCCGCGGAGGCGACACTCGCACGCAGACGGCGGTCGCCTTCTCACTCAACACCGTCGGATGGATCCTGATCGGACTCGGCCGGTACGAGGAGGCCCTGCGGCACTGTCAGGAGGCCCTGGACCTGTGCGTCGAGGTGGGCGACGAGGTGAACTCGGCGATCATCTGGGACAGCGTCGGTCTCGCGCAGTATCACCTCGGACAGTACGGGCACGCCGTCACCAGCCTCACTGCGTCCCTCGCGCTCGACCAGAGGAACGGAGGCAGTCCCTGGCTCATCGCCGGAACCCTCATGCGCCTTGGAGACGCGCATCTGAGGATCGGCAACCCGGAACCCGCGCGCGCCGCCTGGTCCGAAGGGCTGGAGATACTGGACCGGCTGGACCTCTCGGACGTGCAGCAGACCCATATCAGGGACCTGCCCGAGAACGCCGCCCCGGGAACTGTCTCCCCCGGCGTGACCCGGTGACACCACTGGCCACGGCCTCAAGGGCCGGTGGCCGCGGAACCCGACACGGGCCCGACTGCTGGGAGCGGACGGTGCTGCAAGTCGGTTCAGTGGTCCGAGGCGTCACTCAGACCCACGTCCTCCCTCGGCGCCTACTCCTCGCAGGTTTCCACAAATCGGTTCGGGCAGTGACTTTCCGTTGTTGGCCTGTCCGTGGGTGGCTGCGGTGGAGGAGCAGCGGGAATTGGGGCAGGTGCGAGGCCAAGTGAGGAAACGTGCGCCGGGTGCGGGTGCGGGTGCGGGTGCGGGTGCGGGTGCGGGTGCATGGTACCGGTTGGTGTTTGTGGACCGGCTGGTGGTCACGCTGTTCATCTGAGCCATGACCTGCCCCAGGTGGTCTTGGGCGTCCTCTTCGGTGTCCATCGCTCGACGGTCACTCGGGCCGTGGGTGAGGTTCGCCGGCTGCTGGCAGAGCGGGGTTCTGCTGTTCCCGAATGTCCTGGCTTGCCGCTTCGAACGCTGGAGGATGTATTCGCCTTGCCCAGGCCGAGGGCGTCGAGTTGAGGCTGGACGCTACCGAGATCCGGGTCCGGCGGCCTGCCGCGGGCCGGGCCGCAGACGGGCGTTCGTCTCGGGCAAGAGGAAGCACGGTCATCCGGCGAGTCCGGCCACCACTGCGCTGCCGGGGTCCCGGACTCCGACGCGTTCTCGACGTAATTCCCTCAGAGGGTGATGCCGTTCTCGGCGTCATCTTTGCCTATCCTGTCGAGCAGTTCCGTCTCCAACTGAGGACACTGCCCGTGCACGGCCAGGTCGTGCGACGTGATCCACACCGACCTGGCCCATTCCGTGTGGCCGAGCCGCATCAACGCGTCTCCGAGATCCCGGGACGCGCTGATCTCCATGCGGGTCGCCTTGATCTCGCGCGCCAGGGACACCGCGGTCTCCGCCGTCCGGGCGGCCTCCGCGAAGGAGGCGAGCTCCAACTGGGCCCGAGCCAGCTTGCAGGTGATGCCCGTGCGCAGCAGACGTTCCTCCTCGGGCAGCAGCTCCAGGGCCTGCTTGAAGGTCCGTTCCGCCTGGGCCGGCCGGCCCAGGTCCTGCTGCACGGAAGCCAGCCGGAAGAGCGCCCAGGCCCTGCCCTGGGTGTCACCGAGTACGTCCTGGAGATGCAGCTGACGGAGCGCGGTGTCGAGCATCTCGCTGTCCCGTTCGCCGGCCAGGAGCCGAAAGTGGATGACATTTCCCAGCGCCATCGCCTCGACGGAGAGATCACCGATCGCTGCGGCGACCGCCGCCGCCCTGCGGCCCTCCGCGATCGCCTCGTCCAGTCGCTGCCGTTCCCTTTCGATGACCGCGCTGACATTGAGGGTCATGGCCTGTACGACGGGATCATCCTCCTGGAGCGACAGATCGATCGCCCGGTCGGTGACCGCACGGGCCTCGTCGATGCGTTCCATCTCCATCAGGGCGCCGCCGAGCATGTAACCGGCTCTAAGCTCGGCCCGCTGATCCCCCGCGCGCCGGGCGGCCGCCACGAGTGTGCTCCCGATCTGTGTCATGTCGGGCCACCGATGGTCTGCCATGAGGACGGGATCGAGCGCGAGCAGCAGGTCCGCCGCGGCCGCCGTGTATTCCTCGGCCGCCTGCGCCACCACACTCAGCGCGTCCGTCAGACGCCTGCTTCCCCACCGCAGGGCGACCTCCTGGTTTCCGAACGACAGTCCCCGCACCGTCGTGGTCAGCCGTGAGGGCAGAGTGTGGCCGGGACGCGTCATCGTGTATGCCTGGAGCGCCGTGGCCAGGAAGTAGTCCACCAGCGGGGCGATCGCCTCGGACCGCGCCGCCGGACCGTCCTCCTCCCTCGCCTGCTTGCGCGCGAACAGCTTGACGAGGTCGTGGTAGCGGTAGTGGCCCGGGGCGGGAGACTCCAGTACTCCCGCGGAGAACAGCGAGTCCAGCAGATGCTCCGCCTCGTCCTCCGGAACGCCGAGCACCGCCGACGCCTCACCGAGCTCGATGACCGGTAGTTCGAGCAAGGACAGCGTGCGCAGGGAGTGGGCCTGCTCCGGGCCCAGCCGCCGATAGCTGAGGTGGAAGCACGACTCGACCGTCAGCTCCTCGACCCGCAGTTCCCTCAGCCGCCGCCGCTCGTCGAGCAGCCGCTCCAGCACATCGGGGATCGGCCACTCCGGGTGCACCGCCACTCTCGAAGCGATGATCCGCACCGCCAGCGGAAGTCCGCCGCACAGTTCGACCACCCGCAGCACCGCCAGCCCCGCCGCCGCCGTCCGCGCGCCGCCGACCACCCGCCGGAACAGGTCTCCCGCCGTCCGCAGGTCGAACACCTCCACCGCGAGCCGGCCCGTGGCGGGCAGGGACAGCAGCCGCGACCTGCTCGTCACCACCGCCCCGCTGCCGTTCGCCCCCGGCAGCAGCGGACGCACCTGATCCGCGTTCTGCGCGTTGTCCAGCACGACGAGGACCTGCCGCTCCGCGAGCACGGACCGGTAGGCCGCGGCCCGCTCCTCCGCACTCGCCGGGATCTGCTGCTTGGGGATGCCGAGCGCCCGGAGGAACTGCCCCAGCACATCCCGCGGATCGGCCGGTACGTCGTCGGCGCCCCGTAGGTCGACGTAAAGCTGCCCGTCAGGAAACCGATCCGCGCAGCGATGAGCGGCGTGCACCGCGAGGGCCGTCTTCCCCGTTCCGCCCATCCCCGTCAGCAACACCACCGGCGTGGCTGTCCCTGCCCGGTCCAACAACAGGGCCTTAACTGCTGCCACTTCGGATACGCGTCCGGTGAAATCGCCTAGATCAGATGGCAGTTGAGCGGGCCGGACCAGACCTGATCGCTCGTCTCTGCCCGGCGGATGGGCGACCACGGCCGGATCGGAGTTCAGTATCCGTGTCAGCAGGTCCCGCAGTGCCGGACCGGGCTCGACCCCCAACTCCTCGGAGAGTGTCCGCCGCGTGTCGTGGAAGACCGCCAAGGCCTCCGCCTGGCGGTCGCTGCCGTACAGCGCGAGCATCAACTGCCAGCACAGCCGCTCCCGAAGAGGATGCGCCGTCGTCAGCGCGATCAGTTCCGCCACGACCTGGCGATGCGCGCCCTGTTCCAGCTCGTAGTCGATGCACGTCTCCGTCACCGACAGACGCAGCTCGTTCAGCCGCGTCCGCTCGACCTCGGCGAAAGGCCCCGGCACACCCTTCAGCGGAACGCCCGCCCACGCCTTGAGCGCCGCCCGTGTCCTCGCCACTGCCGCGGCCGGCGCCAGTCCTCGTGCCTCGGCCACCTGCCGCTCGAACACGGTCAGGTCGAGCCGGTCGTCCGCCACCCGTAGCGCGTATCCGCCTCCTACGGACATCAGCACCTTCTCGTCGGGTGCGGCGCGGCCCAACAGACCGCGCAGACGCGAGAGATAGGTGCGCACCACCGAAGCGGCGCTCGTCGGCGGCGCATCGCCCCACAGTCCGTCGACGAGCTCATCCATACTGACGCACCGTCCCCTCGCCAACAGCAACACGGCCAGCATCGCTTGTTGTTGAGGGGTCCCGAGCGTCAGCTCGGACGTACCCGTCCAGGCGCGCAACGGCCCGAGCACCGAGAACGTCAGGTTGTGTATTCGATCAGATGACATGAGACCGGGGACTGTAGCGCATGGGTCCTCGCCGGATTCCTGGACATTCTGCCGGTACCGACGTGGCAGGTGCGAGGCGGATAGCGTGGCTAAGGGGGTGTTGATGTGATGTGTCCGTCCCGTAGTCGCTGGTGACGGAGGGCATGGTCACCCCAGGAGGACGCGGCGGGGCACAGGAGGGGGAGCTCGTGCGGCCGTACGTCCGCCACTTGACCGAGCCGAGGTCCCTCGCGTGCACGCGGAGCGGTCAAGGTCCGGGTTTCGCTGGTAGAGGCAGAACCGGGCGATGGTGCAGGGAGCCATGGCGGGCGGTGTCGTCCAGGTTTTTGCGATCTAGCCGTTGGGTCAGGTGACGGGCGCCGGCCGAAGCCGGTGCGAATCCGGTCCGGGCGAAACCTGTCCGACTCTTCCTCTGCCGTGCCCGCTGGCCTCGACCGGCCCGATGAGCTGGATCTGATGGTGGACTGCGGAGTTCTCCACCAGGGCGACGGGGCGGTAGCCGCCGCCTACCAGGTGCTCGCTGGGCAGCACTCGGCGCCGACGGAACTGGTTGTCGGATGCCAGGCCAGGCCAGCCTTGACCATGTCTCTTATGACGTCCGTGACAACGCTGGTCAGCGCGGCCGCGGACGGGTGGTCGATCTCGCGATCGCGGCAGGCACTGACATGTCATGGGCCGATCTGAAGCCGAGGACGGCTTCTGCCCCGGCTTCGTCCGCGCACTCGGCGAAGACCGTACAGGCTCGTCGCGTGACGGAAGCGAGACAGCGCGATCCGGATGCCGTGCCTCGATCGGTAGTCGGGTTCCACCCTCAACTGCTCCAGTCGAGCGCGGCCAGCGCGCGCCCGTGCCTCCGTCACACGGGCAGCCCGCTCCACCCTGTCCACATGCGCGGGCTGCCTGGTCACCTGGCCTTACTACTTGCGGTACAGCAGACCGGGCTCGCCGGTGAACCAGCCGCGGCTGACGGCGTCCAGTGCCAGCAGCAGGCCGGTGTCCTCGGAGGTGGGCAGAGCCATCCCGCCGCCCAGGGCGAGCAGTAGTTCACGGCGGACGAAGAGGGTTCCCGGGACGACCAGCGGCAGGGCGTGAGCCTTCCAGTGCGCGAGCAGCGCGCCGTGTGCGAGAGGGCCCTCGGCGGGATCGGAAGGGAAGCCGACCGTTGACTTGTCGGGCAGTCGGTCCAGGGCGCGGGAGGTTGCCCAGCCGAGCTCCGGATCGGCCTCCAGCACAGCCAGGTCGCGGGTGAGCGCGCCTGGGGTGAGCAGGTCGTCTGCCTCCAGTATCTTCACGTACGGACCGGTCGCGTGTGCGAGTGCGATGGTGCGGGCCACCCCCGGCCCGCCGGGGCGGCCCTCCTGGAACGTCACCCGTGAGTCGGCGGGCACGTGTTGGCGCGCTTCGTCCGTCCGGTCGTCTTCCCGCATTACCCAGCGCCACTCCCAGACTGCGGGTAGCTCCTGCGCGCACAGGGAGCCTTGGGCCTCAGGAAGAAGGCGGGCGGAGGGGGCGTGGACAGCCGTGATGTCGGCTGGCAGGCCGCGAAGACCAGCCTCGGCTTCGACGGGCACCCGACCGTGGTCTACGTCAAGGCACAGGAGGACGCCCTCGAAGCCGTCTCGGTGGTGCTGCCGCGCACGTTGTACCCGCAGCTGCCAGGGCTCGTGCAGGTCAGCCGGCCCTCGGACGCCCTGGCGGTGAAGCGGGCGACCCACACCGCGTTCTCCTCGCTGTTCCTCGGCCTCGCGCTGCTGGTGGGCGGCATCGGCGTGGCGAACACGATGTACATCTCGGTGCTCGAACGCTGCCGTGAGATCGGTCTGCGACGCGCGCCCGGCGCCAACCGGGCGCAGATCAGGGGGCAGTTCCTCACCGAGGCGGTGATGCTGTCGCTGCTCGGCGGAGCCACCGGCACCGCGATCGGGGTACTGGCCACCGCCGCCTGGGCCCTCGGCCAGGGGTGGCCGCCCGTCGTCCCGGTCACCGTGATCGGGGCCGGCGTGGGCGGCGCTGTGGTCATCGGAATGCTGGCCGGCGTGTACCCGTCGTTCCGCGCGTCCAGGCTCACTCCGACGGGAAGTGTTGGCCACGACCTGAACGGAAGCCGTGCGGGGCGACATGACCTGGTGCACAACCAGACCGGAGGCAAACGCGGCGCACCCGAATGCGGGTGCGCCGCACCGGCCAGTCGCCGTGCCCCTGCCAGGACTGACCGCATGAAGAAGGCCATGGCCGATCTCTCGACTACAGTGCTTGATCAAGAGCTGTTCATCGATCTCGGTCTGCAGGGCATGTGCGCGAGCCCGGACAGTCACACCCTCGCTGACTCGCGCGTCGCGCACCGCGGCGTCGAACTGATCGGCAGCGACCTGCCCGTCGACGGAGCACCCGCCCCCGGCCGTCCGCGCGAACCTCCACACCATCGGCATCAGCGTTCTGGGCCGCCTCCACGCCCACCTGACCGACCCGGCCCGACGACGACTAACTGACCTGACCTGGCTCTGCTTCTTCACCGGCTTCTTCGAAGCCGTCTACCGAACCGGCGCCTTCCCCCGCAAGCGCAACCTCCTCGCCCACGTGGACGAGCACACCACCGTCGCAGGCGTGACCCGCGCCGTGCCCAGCTATGTCCTGGACGACATCGACGACCAGATGAAGCTCGCAGACACCGTGGGCGCGGGCGTACGCCAGGGCTGTGGAGATGTCTGCCGAGCCGGCGACGTAGGCGACCGCTGCGGGTTTCAGGGAGTCGAAGCGGGTGTTGTAGAGCCGGCGGGCTTCGGCCCAGGCCCTGGTCGCCGGGACGGACGAGTGTGCCGTCCAGGTTCGACGACAGGGCTGTCGAGTCCGCGGCGGTCGCGGGGCTGCTGCCTGCCGTGCGGCCAGGCGAGGCGGTGTTCCCGGTGCCGGTGGTCCGGGCAGTGCACGCGGTGGTGGCCGCCGCCGTGAGCGCGGCGGCACTGCCGATGAACGTATGCCGTTGAATGCGCGTCTCCTGTCGGTTCTGTAGAGGGAGACGGGGTTCGGGCGCGGCGAGTTCAACAAGCTTTCCGGGGACGGCCGCGGGTCTCCGCTCTCACCTTCAGTTTGACTCCCGCTGTTCCGACTCCCCTTGTTCCGGGTCCCGTTCGTCGAGGAGGCGCAGTGCCGTGCGGACCGACTCGGCGTCGGCGTGGTCGAGGCGCTCGAAGATCTCCAGCGCCTCGGTCCAGGTGCGCCGGGCGTCGTCGGGGCGGCCCGCGCTCAGATGGGTCTTCGCCAGGCGGTCGAGAGTGCTGGCGACGAACCACGGAAGATCCTGGTGGCCGCGGTACAACTCCAGCGCGCTCTGATAGGCGGAGACCGCCTCGTCGTACTCGCCGAGCCGGTGGTGGGCGTGGCCCACGCTGTCCCAGGTGTGCGCCGCGTGGATGTTCTCCCCGAGGCCCAGCCACTGGTCCAGCGACTCCCGGCACCGGTCGAGCGCCTCACGGTCGCGGCCGAGGCGGGACAGGCCCCAGCCGACCGCGTTGAGAGCGGCGGCCACAGCGGTCCTGGCCCGCTCGCCGCCCGGCTCGCGGCGTTCTTGGGCCTGGTACAGCGACAGGGCCTGCTGTGAGGCGTCGAGAGATGCTTCGAGGTCCTCCTGCTGATCGGCCACCCAGGCGAGCGTGATGAAGCACTCCGGCCGGTCTCTCGTACCGTCCACCTGGATGAACAGTTCGATGGACTGCTCGATGTGCTCGCGCGCCTCCCGGAGGTGTCCGAGCCCTCCGAGGGCGACACCGAGACCGTGGAGCGCGTCGGCCTCGGCGGCCCGGTCGCCCAGTCGGCGGGCGGCGTTCACCGCCGCGAGGCGCAACGCCCGAAGATCGTGCCAACGGCCCCGTTCGTGCACATGGTTGGCCATGGACCAGGCGAGTTGCCAGGTGTGCGTGTCGAAGTGGTGGGCGGCGGTGGCCTCGACGGCTCCGGTCAGCACCTGGAACTCGGCCCGGACCCAGGCCTTGGCACGGTCGGAGTCGGCGCCGAACTCCTCAACGGTCGTGCTTTCGGCCGCTGGCTCCAGCTCTATGAGCCGTCGGCTGGGGTTGAGCAGCGCGACGGCCCGGTGGGCGCTGTGGAGATAGTGATCGAACATACGGCGGCGGGCCGCGTGCCGTTCCGCGGGCGGTTCCTGCTCGTCGGCGAGTTCCGTGGCATAGGCGCGGAGCAGGTCGTGGGAGGCGTAGCGGCCGGTGGCGGGCTCGGTCAGCAGGTGGGCCCGGAGGAGCTCGGCGAGCAGCCGACGGGTGTGCGGGAGGCTGAGTCCGGCGAGTCCCGCCGCAGCGGGCAGGGTGGCCTCGGGGCCCGGGTGCAGCGCGAGCAGCCGGAAGAGGCGGGCCGCGCCGGGTGTGAGCGCGTGGTACGACCAGGAGAACACCACGCGCACGTCGGCCAGGACGTCCCCGTTCGCGAAGGCCTCCAACCCGCCGGCGCTGTCACGCAGTTCATCGGCGATCACACTCAGTGGGAAGGCCGACCGGATGGCCGCGCGGGCGGCGGCCACTGCGAGCGCCAGCGGCAACCGGGCACACCAGGTGATGATGGCGTCGACCGCTTCGGGCTCGGCCTCCACACGGGCCGATCCCAGACGCCGGGCCAGCAGCGCACGGGCTTCAGCTACGGACAGCACGTCGAGGTGGACGGGGACGGCACCGTCGACGGCGACCAGGCCGGAGAGCTGATCACGACTGGTGACGATCGCCAGGCAGCCGGGCGCACCGGGCAGCAGAGGCCGGACCTGAGCAGCGTCGCGGGCGTTGTCGAGCAGCACGAGCATGCGTTTGCCCGTGAGGAGGGTGCGGTAGCGGGCCGCGAGCGCGTCGGCACCCTGAGGCAGCGCCCGCGGATCGGCGCCCAGGGACTCCAACAGCGCGCGCAGCGCGTCCTCGTGACTGACTGGCAGGGCGACGGGTTCGAAGCCACGGAGGTCCAGATAGAGCTGCCCATCAGGAAAGCGGTGGGACACCTGCCTCGCCCAGTGCACGGCGAACGCGGTCTTGCCCACGCCCGCCATACCGGCGACGGCGCTGACGACCGCGGTGCCCCCGGCATGCAGGGCCTTCACCGCGCCCAGTTGGGCGTCCCGACCGACGAACACGGGCAGAGCGGGCGGAAGTTGCGTCGGCACGACGGCATCCGAACCGCCGGCTGCGGGCGCGGAATCAGCCTTGGTGGACTCCGGCTGATGGTGAGCGACGAGGAGGCCAGGGTCGGTGCGCAGGACCCGCTGGTACATGCTCTGAAGGGCCGGACCGGGGTCGACGCCCAACTTCTCCGCCAGAAGTGCCTGTGCCTCGCAGTAGCTGTCGAGCGCCGCAGCCTGCCGACCTGATCGGTACAGAGCGAGCATCAGCAGTTCCCTGAACCGCTCGTCCAGCGGGTGCTCAGCGACCAGCTCGGTGAGATCGGCCACGACCTCGGCGTGGGACCCTAGGCCCAGTTCGGCCGCGAAGCGGCGCGCCTGCACGGACAGCCGCAGCTCGTCGAGTCGTTGACGCTGGGTCCGCGCGTACTCGCCACGGATCCCGGCCAGCGCGGTGCCCTGCCACAGGCGGAGCGCGTCGTGCAACTGCTGTACGGCGCCCTTGGTGTCACCTGTCTGCTGTGCCTGCTCGGCTCCGGCGAGCAGGTCATGGAAGGCGCTGAGGTCTGTTCGGCCTGCTGAGGTGGGCAGTTGATAACCGTCACCGACAGATCGGATGACGGATCCGCTGGGGGAACCCTTGGGCTCGACGGCCTTGCGGAGCCGGTGGATGTACGTCCGCAGAATGCCGGCCGAGGAAGCGGGCGGACTGGCTCCCCACAGTGCCTGGGCGAGTACGGCGGTACTGGCATGCGCGCCCTCGGCAAGCAACAGGACGGCCAGCACCGCTCGTTGCTGAGGCGCACCTAGCTCCGCCTCCTCGGACCCGCGCCACGCTCTGACAGGGCCCAGCACACTGAACCGCAGCTCGCTCTCCAACCGGCTTCCTCCTCGGGTGTTGCGCGTCCGGCATCAGGGCGCGACCGCGGAGTTTGGCAGAGTACGCGAGGCAGGAGGCAACTGCCCTTCCTGACAAGCCACTACGACGCCATTTCAGTTGGTGTGATCTTGCGGCAGTCTGGGTTGATGACTGCTGCGCTTGTCGAGCGGATGGCGCCGGAAGAACTGTGGACGTTGTTCCAGCGGGTGGTGCCGCCAACACCGGTCCGCCCGCAGGGTGGAGGACATCGTCGGCGTGGGGACCGCGAGGTGCTGGCGGCGATCGTCTTCGTGGCCACCTCGGGCTGCACCTGGAACCAGCTCCCACCGAGCTTCGGGCTGTCGGGGGTCACCGCCTTCCGGCGGTTCACCGAGTGGACCGAGGCCAGGGTACGGGCCAAGCTGCACCGCCTGGTCCTGGACGAACTCGGCGCCCGGGGTGAACTGGACTGGTCACGGTGCGCGATCGACTCCGTCAGCGTCGGGGCCCTCAGAGACATCTCAGGGGGCTATGAAGTCAAGCCGCCTGCCCGGTCGGGGGTGACCGATGTGGCGCTCTTCCTGGGCGGCCGCCCAGGTGCCCGGCTCGCGGGCCGGATGTCGGTGAGCACATGCAAGGACACGATGCTGCGACTGATCAGAGCACTGCCCGAACCGGATAGTGGCCCCGTCGAAGCCCTCGGGGTCGACGAGTTCGCGCTGCGCCGCAGGTGGAAGTACGCGACGGTCCCGGTCGACATGACCACCCGCTGACTCGTCGACGTACTCGAGGCCCGCACCGCCGAGACCTTCGCAACCTGGTTGCGCCGGCACCCGATCGGTGGCCAACTCGAAGAAGCTCAGTGGGAGCCACGTTATCGGCTATCAGGTGACAGCCATACCCGGCACTCCTGGGTGGGTGAACCGTACGAAGGGCTCACCGCCTCCCACAGGGAAACGTAAGGGATCAGGTGACGTCCAGAGGCGCGGGTAGAGCCAGCACTGCGACAGGCGCCCTGCTCATCGACACCGTCGACACTCAGAGGCTTATCACTCGACGGAGCGGCGGCTGAAGAAGCTCAGTGCTTCCGCCCCTATGGCCAGCCGACGCTGACGCTCGTCCAGATGCGGCAACAACACCTGGAACTTGGCAGCCAGGACCGCCTCGATCCCCTCCGGTCTTCCCACACCAGAACAACGAGCCCCACAGCCGGAAGCCACCACTTGTTTCCCGGCACGCCCTTACCGGGACTTGACAGGTCATTGAGATTCAACGAACTACCTGAAAACCCTCTCTGGGTAACAACTGCCCGAACTGGCCCGGGCCCTCGACGGGCAACAGCACATCACCATCGTCAGAGGGCGCCGAGAACGACATCGTCTCGACCTGTCTGTCAGCCTCCGAACCCAGAACCCACCGGCTGACGTTGCGGTCAGGCCAACAGGGCGGCGAGATCCAATTGCTGGATTCGGTGGCGATGCACTGATGACGTCGGCCGCTCTCACCAGGAGGCGAGAGGACGATCATTGGGCGGTGAAGGCGGAAGAAAGGGAAGCTCAGCGCAGCGGAGGGCGAGTGCCTCGAAGGCTGCTTCCAGACTCAGCCGCGCGAGCGCGACCCCGGCACATCGAGTGGAACCATAACCGAATCCGATTTGCTTGTTCGGGCGTCGAGTGATGTCAAATTTCAACGGCTCTGGGAACACTCTAGGATCGCAGTGCGCTGAGGTGATATCCAGAATTACGAGGTCACCTTCCTTGATGTCGGAATCTCGCAGTTTGAAGTCGATGCGCGCATAGCGGATAGTGGGGTCGTAAATCCCGTTACACATCCGCATAATCTCGTCAACGGCACTTGGAATCAGCCGGGGATCGCGAATTATGGCGTCGTATTGTTCAGGGTGGGCAGAGAAAAGACCGATACCGGTTTCGATTCTGACGGCAGTCGATCCACTGGCGGACATCAAGAGCACCAAAGTGGTCAAAAGTATCTGACGGTCCGTCAAACCATCTGGCCCGTGCTGGGCTTGCACCAATTCGCTCAGCACATCGTCGCCGGGCTGGGCCTTCTTGGTGGCGATCAGATCTAGGGCGAACTCGGTCAAGCCGTTCATCTTCCCATTCGAGTCCCGGCCAAACTCGGTGACATTAGACGCAGCTAGTACATCGCCAGAAGCCAAGAAGCGCTGCATTTCGTTCAATGGAATAATGAATTCTGAAGGAATCCCCAGGTGAAGGGATGCGACTTGTTCCGGCAGTGGCCATGCGTAAGTTGGCATGCAGTGCATGGGAGTCGACTCGGCGAAAATAGAGTCGAGTAGCTCATTCGCGATCGCTGAAGCCTGAAACCGTAGCTTCCCTACTCGTCGAGGAGACAAAGGTGCAGCCATCACCTTGCGCGTTGCAGCTCGCTCAGCTGATTCTGTGTCGAAATCCATGCTGGGTCCACCGCCTAGCGATGAATGCCATCGTGGGGCTGAGTGAGGATCAGGATGAGATCGCCCCAACCGCGGGTCCGCCAATAGTTTCTTCACGTCCTCATAGCGGCTGACCAGCCATGCTCCATCCCCAGTAGACGTCCTTACCCTTGCCACAGGATTCTGATTCTGAAGGTGCCAATATCTCTCCACCATCTTCCTGGCGCCAATATTCTCATCGAATGGTACAACTTCAACCTCTAATGCTTCATTCATGGCGCGATCATCTCTTTCGCCTCTTTCGTATCGGTCAGATAGAAAAGTTACATGAATTCCCGTTGTGGAACCGGGAGTCGTCGATCAGGGCGGCGATAAGGTGGTGCCGCCCCGCGATATTCAGCCGATTCGGACCCGGCGGAACTCTTCGCACTGAACGGCAGACGACGCCACGACTCACCGGTAGAGCCATCCCTTCATCATGTGCTACCGGTGAGAGCAGGGTCAACTCCGAGTGCGCCCACCAAAGGCCACGTGATCACTCGGGATCGGCTTTGTGCGGTGTTGCTGACGAAGCACCCGGAGGCCTTGTGGCCACAGAAGCCGATGCAACTCTCATCTGGGCGGCGGAGCTCAGGGATGATTGGGCAGCGGAGCCTGGCGAAACGTGGAAATTCTTATTGCTGTTACGGTTTGATACATTATGTGCACCGCGGGTCCCGTTGCTATTGTGGTTGGTAATACTGCCCTCGGGTTCGTTACTATTCAGATTGACTACCGAATCATAAGGCCCGTTACTCTCGTTGCTATTGTCGTTCTCCACGTCTCCCGTGGCTTGGGTTTTGTTGCTGTTGTCGTTGACGAGATTCACCGAGGTTTCCCTGTTTGCGGGATCCTCTTCTGGGTGCTCCATGGGGGTAGACCCTACGGTGGTGGATGCACCTTCCTAATTACGCGGAATCGGAAGGTTTTTCCCGAGCGTTTTATGGAACAGGGCTACTGGTGAGAATGCAGTATGTGGACTATTTTTCTATCCATTTTCACTTTCCCTAATATTTTTTGAGTGTGGGGCGGTCAGGTCCAATAAACGTGGAACGCGACTGTACTCGGCTGACACATTTTGTGGTGGGTGCCTCTGAGGCGCCCTTCGTTAAGAACCCGCTGTCACTCAATACGTGACCGGTGGAGTTCTGGTTCAGCCCAGTTGCACCAGGGCTGTTTCAAAGTCCCGGTGACGCTGCGGAGTTCCAGGTCACGATCGTGTGACTGCTACTGGTCGACCCGTCTCGTACGCAACGAAGCTCTGGTTGGAGCGGGTGATCTCTCAAGTTGCCCTGCCGAACCGGAGCTTCGATGTGCCGCCAGTCTGCCAGTGAGCCCTTTCCAACCTCCCGTGTCGGCTGGGCAGTTGGCCTGGCGAACGGGTGAAGCCGCTGGTAGATGGGTTTTCGACCAAGAGAACCGTCTCCACCAGAGGCTTCGCATGCTTGTCTGCCCGTCCAGCGTCGACGTGTCCAGCTCTGCCCTCCGCTTCCTCGCCGCCCGTCTGAGGGAACACCGACGCACTCTCGGCACCC
Source organism: Streptomyces sp. NPDC090106 (assembly GCF_044747265.1). Taxonomy (NCBI): domain Bacteria; kingdom Bacillati; phylum Actinomycetota; class Actinomycetes; order Kitasatosporales; family Streptomycetaceae; genus Streptomyces; species Streptomyces sp. NPDC090106. The sequence continues at coordinate 16,665 of NZ_JBIVDS010000032.1, forward strand.
GATGGCGGCGCCTGAGCGCGGGCCGACAGGCCCTGCTCACCCTCACCCACCTCCGCAACGGACGGCCCTACGCCCAGCTGGCGGCCGGTTTCGGGATCCGCACCACCACCGTCTTGGATGGTGTGGTGCCATTCGTACATGGCGCAGATCTTGTCGGCCAGGTGCGACCGCGGGGTACAGGCGCACCTCGGGCCAGTCGTCGGGCCAGGGCATCGGGACGGCCGGCTCGATACGGCGCACGGGCAGGGCCGCGCGGTCGAGGGTGTGGGCCGCGTCGCTGCCCGCCTCGGCGGTCGCCTCGTCGACAACCACCAGCTCGGGGTCGAGCAACAGGACGCGAGCAAGGGTCAGTTGCTGGGCCTGGTGGGCAGGTGAACTCCGTCGATCCCGAGGGCCGTGTCGATGTCGTCGGGAAGCGCGTCGGTCCAGTCCGCGGCGCCTACCGCGGCCAGCGCGGATGTGATCTCGCGAGCCGTCGCCGCCGGGCGTGCGAGGCGGAGGTTGTCGGCGAGGGTGCCGGCGAACAGGTGGTGCTCCTGGGGTACGAGCGCGACCCGGCGACGCCCGCCGGACGGGGTGGGCCGGGCCAGATCGCCGACCGGGGATCCCGGCGAACATGACGTCGCCCTCGTATGGCGGGCGCAGTCCGGCCGACATGCCCCCGACCGCCCGCTCTGCCCGTGCGTTGACGGTAGCGCCGGTGCCCGAGGTCCCGAGCCGGGAAGGAAAATCGTCCGCCCTCCAGGTAGTTTGGTGTTTTGCCTGGTGAGATCGTTGGGGTGCGGTGGTGTCGGGTGGTCTGAAGGAGGCTCAGGGAGTGGGTTGGTTCCCAGATGGCTCCCCAGAGCCCGTCGCGGAGGCGCCGACGTCCTTACGCCCGGTGTGAGAGGTCGTTCACCAAGAGGTCGAGCGTGGCCTCCTCGTGGAGCGCGACGCCGAGGGCGGTCATGGCGGGGGCGAGATCCGGGTCCCAGTCCGCGTCGACCGGCTGGCCGTCGAGTGCCAGTTGAGGGATGCCCTCGGCCTGACTGCGAGCGGCCAGATGCTCGTAGTCCGCGGTGCCCATGCGCCACGGCCGGGCTTCGTAGCGGCGGATGACCCGGTTGGCCAGAGCGATCCCCGGCCAGTCGAAGTCGCCGTGGTACGCGAGGCGGCAACCCGTCGCGGCGAGGGCGTCGAGAAGCGTGATGACCACGGTGGCGGCGCTGCCGGAGGTGCACACGAGGGGCTGGATGCAGGCCGCGTCCGCCGCGGCTTCAACCACGCGCGGGTTCTCACAGATGTGGATGAGCGTTTTGGAGGGGAGTCGTAGCCGGAGAACATGCAGGTCGCGTGGGGTGACGTGAACCTCGGCGTGATGGTCGGCTCGCTCCCGCAGGGCTCGCTCCCGCCAGCCATCGCCCTCGGGGCGCAGCCCGTACGTCAGGACCGTGCTGGAGACCTCGTCCGGCGTGACGGACACCAGCCGCCACAGAGCGCGTCGGCCGGCCGCGTTGTCGGGGAACTCGGTGCCATGGGCGAGGGCGACCCCGCGTTGGACGAGGCGTGCGAGCCAGGTGCCGTCGTCCAGGCCGTGCGCGGAGCCGGTCGTCATGGCGGCGAGTTCTCCTCGGCCGCGTGTGCCGTTGCGTTCAGGTCCTTCGGGTCCGAGGAGAGCGGTGAGGACTTGGACCGCCTGCTGGAGTGTCCATATCGCCGCTTCGGGCGTCACTCCTCTCGGAACACCGGCACGGTGCAGCAGGTCGTACCACTGCCGGGGCCATTCCTGGTTGGCGAGTGGGGAGGCGTCCAGCGAGGAAGCAAGGGACGACCACACCTGCTCCCTACGTGCCGCCACGTCCGCGCGGGCGGCGCGGCGGTCGGTGAGTGGCGGGCCGAGTTCCTCCAGGGTCTGTCTGAGGCCGAGTCCGGCGGCCGAAGCGCGTAGCCGTGCGTCGAGCACGTCGAGCCGTATGGTCACGGCGGCACCTGTGAGGGGTTTGCCCAGCAGGAGAGACAGGTCGTTGCGTTCCTGGGCGTTCATCGCGGTCAGCCGGAGCGAACCCGTGGCCTGTACGCCGTTGCTCTCCAAGCGTTTACGTACCCCCTGCCAGAGCCGGGTGAGTCCAGGTCCCGTCAGCCAGTCGCGCGTTGCGGAGGGCAGCCCGCTCATACGGACACCAGACGCCGGTGCCGACCGTTCCAGGTGTAGTGCAGGGTGGCCACCCCGCGGACGTGGGGATCACGGAGGCACTCGTATATGTGCAGGGACGGAACTTCGGGCCAGTTGCCCATGAGCCGCTCGCTGGTGAGGACGAAGTCGAGATCGAGGTCGACGAGGATACGGCCCAACCGGCCGTGGGTGGGTTCGTCGACCTTGGCGAAGGCGTCGTCCAGGAGGATCAGGCGCGGTGCGTGCGGTGCCGACTCGGCCAGGTTGGTGAAGTGGGCGGCTGCCGCGGCGAAGAGCACCAGATAGGACAGGACCCGTTGTTCGCCCTGGCTGAGACCGGTCCGCCCGGTGAGCTTCCTACGGCGGCCCGGAGCCGCGTCCTCGACCACGAAGGTGTGGAAGCGGAACCAGTCGCGGTAGTCCAGCGCGGTCCGCAGATGGGCGGCGTACCCGGCTGACGGGTCGGCGCGGCGGGCGTCCTCGATCCGGCGTTGCAGCACCTCGCGCAGCTGCTCGGTCTGGTCGCGCGTCCTCAGGCTCGACGGACTGCGCAGCAGCTCGACGGCCGCGCGCACATCCGCATCCACGTCCTCGTCCAGTTTCCACAGCAGCTCGACGCCGAGGCCGTGGGAGGTGCGCACGGTCCGCAGGGTGTCGTTGAGAGCGGCGACCAGGTTCGCCGCGGTGATGACCTGCGCCGAGAGGTGGTCACCGAGCTCGCCGGTCAGGAACCGCTGGAAGACCTCGCGTTCGCGCTCGGTGAGCCGCCCTCGGGCCTCCGCTGCCTGCACGGCGATCCGCTCGCCCACGGCTGCGACGTCATGGGACCCGTGGTCGTCGACCAGGCGGCACACCTTGATCCCGTCGCGCTCCTCCAGCTGCGCGTCAAATCCGCCGGCCAGTTGGTCGCGCAGATCGGTGTGCCGGTTGAGCAGGGTGCTGTCCGACACCTCGCCCTTCGGGCGGCCGAGGGCCTGCTCTACGGCGTCGGCGAGGGCCCGCAGTGCGCGCAGACGGCTCCGGACGTCCGCGCCGGGATCATCCGACACGTACTCGGGCAGCGAGGACCGGTCAAGGCCGGCGCCGAGCACCACCTCCGGTCGGCCGAGAGCACTGCGAAGAGCGCTGCCGGTGTCGATGACCGTCGTTTCCTGGTCCGCCAGGGTCCCGCGCAGGCGCTTCTCGTCCTCTTCCGCGCGCACGCGCAGGTCGTGGAAATCGTCGCGAGCTCGTTGCGCCGCGGGGAGCGCTTGAACGGCGTTTGTGATGCGCTGCTTGGCGTCCTGCTCGCGGGAGAGGATTTCCTCCTCGGACGACCCGATGGCCTCCTCGCGGGTGCGCAGGTCCTGCTCGGCGGTGCGCAGCCCGGCGAGGTGGAGCCGGTAGCTCTCGTCCGCGGCCAGGCGATCCTCTTGGGCGCGTCCGTACCGGTCGGCATCGGCTTGGTTGGTACCGAGCCGCTCGCCCGTGCCGCCGACGGCCCTGCGCAGATGCCCGATACCGCTGAGCAGGCCGGTCAGTGCGGTGCGCACACGGTCCAGGGCGGCGGGGTCGCTGGGCAGGTCGTGGGCAGTCGCGGTGGAATCCGCCTCGGTCCGCGCCGATACCGCGAGAGCACGTGCCTCCTCGGCCAGCCGCGCCGCCCGGGTCGCCTTGGCGGTCAGGTCGCGCAACGTCCGCTCGGCCGATTCGGTCCTGCTCCAGGCGTCCGCGAGATTCCGTGCCCTGGGGAAGTCCCGTTCCGCGAGCGTGAGAGCCCGACGCATGGCATCGGCTACGGCGAGCTCCTCGCGGACATTGGCCAGCTGGTGTTCCGTATGCGCGATCCGCTCCTGCAACTCGGCGAGGATGCGCCGCCGAGTCTCGGCGCGTACGGCGGCCCCCACGTACTCGGTGTCGCCCTTGTCATGACAGCCGCTGAGTACACCCAGACGCCAACTGCCGTCGTAGAAAACCGAGTCGTGCGCGAAGGTCTCCTGTGCCGATGCGAGTGCGATGGTGGCCAGGAGATCCCCCACCTGCTCGGAGGTGACGCCGCAATCCGGTTCAGGGGCCGGGCGCAGGGCCGAGGCGAGAGTCCGCCCGCCGGACATGACGGAACCCGGCTGGAGAAGGGTGTCCCGCGTACGCGGATCGAGCAGGACGCCGTCCGCACTCACCCACGCGTCCAAGATCCCGCTCGCCTCCAACGCCCCTTCCAGACCGGCCCGTTCGGCCGGAGTCAGGTCGTCCGCGAAGTCCACGATCCGGTAGAAAGGGGCTCCACTGCCCGGCGTCCTCGCGGCGGCGCGATGGTGCGGGGTCGGCGGCTCGGGATCGGTACGTTGCTCCCAGTCCCGCTTCTGCTCCGCCAGGCGGTCGAGTTCCACGCCGAGCCGATTGACGCCGAGTGCCAGGGTGTCCCGGCGTCCGGTGAGCTCCTCGCCGTACGGCTCCAACGCGGCCTGAGCCGCCCGCCACGCCTGGCTGTCGATGTCGGGCGGCAGCGTACGGTCCGCGAACGGCGCGTCGGTGGAGGCCTCGTGGCCGACGGTGGTGTGGACGGCGTCCAGTGTCGGGCAGTCGGCACCCAGCACGGTCCGCGTGTGGGCCACCCACTCGGCGACTCGACGGGAGTAGGCGCCGCTCTCCTCGGCGACCTTCTCACGGCTGCCGTCGAGATGGCCGGCGGCGTCTTCCGCCTCGCCTTCCAGCCGTTCCCGCTCGGCATCGGCCCCAGCCGCCGTGGCCCGGGCCTCGTCCGCCCGTGAAATGAGGAGGGTCACCTCCTGAACCATCCGGGCCCGGTTTCTCGCGACCGACTCGGCGTCCTCCAGCTGGTTCTGCCAGGCCCGCAGCCCTTCCTGCGCCGTGACCGTGTCCACACGGGCCACCGACCGGTGCCGTACGGTACGCATCTCCCCGTCCGGAGTCGGCAGCTCGGTCTCGGCTGCCTGGGCGAGTACCGTGCGCGGCAGAGCCACCGCCTCGCCGAGATGGCCGGTGGGAAGCCCGGCCTTCTCCGCCTGCGTCAGCAGCTCCCGGTATTCGGTTCCCAGCTCGGCCAGCCGGCTTCCGAGGTGTTCGACACCTTCAGCCAGCCGCTCCGCCGAGCCCTCCTCCGCGTCGTGGGCGTTGCGCAGGGTGGTGAACGCGGCCGTGGCGGCGGTGTGCAGCGCCTCCACCGTGCCGCGGCGCTCCGACAGTTCGCGCAGGCTGCGGTAGGCGTGACTGGCGTGCAGGGCGGCCAGGTCGGTCCGGGCGGCCTGTTCTTCCTCGCGCAGGGTCTCCAGCCGGCCCTCCGACTCCTCCTCCTGCGTCCTCAGGTCGCTCGTCCGCTGTGCGGCGTCCCCGGCCGCCCGGCGCCGCTGAGCGAGGACGCCCAGCTCGTGGCTCACTCTCTGGGCAGAAGTGCGCAGGACCCCGGCCAGGTAGCCGCGGTAGCTGGTGAGGAACGTACGCAAGGCCGCGTCGGTGCGTTCCAGGCGGCCGAGTTCGTCCCGTACGGCGTCGAGGTCGTGGAGGTTGCGCGCCACCTTCTCGACCACGTCCTCGTCGAGCCCCGGCAGGGTCTCGCTCAGCAGGGAGACCAGGCCCCCGTGTTCGATCCGGTCGCCGACCGTCGGGCGCCGCAGCCGGTGGAGGAGCTGGGTGAGGTTGCGATAGCGCGTCGCGTCGGTGATGCCGAACAGTTCCCGGGCCACACGCGCACGGTGCTGGACCGCACGGTCGGTCGCGTTGTCGGAGCCGATCACCTCCTTGAGCCGGTCGACCGGCAGCGGCTTACCGGCCTCGACCAGGTGCAGGTCCTCACCGATCCGCAGCGGGGTGACGAAGAACGTCGGCAGCGCCTTCTGCGTCGACTTCGAGGCGCGGATGGCGGCACCGAGCGTCAGGTGGCGGTGACCGCCGTCGTCGTCCGCGCCCCGGAACTCCACCCACAGGTACCCGAGACGGTTGGTCTGCTCGAACCCGTCCAGCATCAGCCAGGCAAGCGTGGTGCGGCCGCTGCCGGTCGCATCCAGTGCCCGGGAATCGCCGTCCAGAAGATACGGAAGCAGCATCTCCAGGGCCTTGGACTTGCCCGCGCCGTTCTTGCCGCGCAGCAGCAGCCGTCCGTCGCCGAAGGAGAACTCCTGCTCGTCGTACTGCCAGACGTTCTGGATGCCCGCCCGGTGCAGCCGGAAGCGGGTGCCGGCGGTCGTCGCAGGGCCGGCGGGTGTCGCAGCGCCGGAACGCGGCAGCGGAACGAGGCCACGCGCGTCGGTGGTCATAGCGGCAACTCCTCTTGAACGTCCGCGCCTTTGCCGGCTGCGGTGGCCGGGCGCACCGTGACTTGGGTGGCGTAGCGGGCCGCTGCGGCCAGCAGCACCCAGTCGTCGCCGGGCCGTGCGCCATGGACATCGGTCACCGTGCGCCCTTCCGATGCCTCTTCGACGTACCCCTCCGGCAGTCCTTCGCTCTCGGCACGCAGCCGGACCGCGCGGGCCATCAGCCGCATGCGGACCAGCAGGTCCAGTACGGCCTCTCGCAGGGAGGGAAGGTCCTCCAGGTAGCCGCGTTGCCAGTTGCTGCGCTGCCCGTACTCGGCGATCAGTTCGGCCAGCATCTCGTCCACCAGGCCGTCCGGGACAGCCACCCCGATGACGAGCGTCCCGCCGGTCGCCGGATGCCCCGGTTCCTGCGGCCGAAGCCGCTCCACAAGCCGTTCCGCCAGCAGCAGCGCGGCCTGTGCGACGGTCCCGGTGCCCGGCAGGTGCAGATCCGTGAGCTCCTCCTCGGGGTCCACGAGCGCTACGCCCTCGGCACGGATCTCCATCTCCAGGCCCAGGAGTTCGGAGAAAGCTTGGGCCTCCCGGCGCTGCCGGGTGCGCAGCCAGTCACGTTCGGCGTCCGTCAGCTCGTCGAGGTGGACGACGGGTGTCTCGACGAGCATCCGGCGCACGTAGGTGCGTGGTCCGCCGAAGCCCGGGTCCGCTGCCCGCCGGACCAGGTCGGCGCCGTCCCGTGCTTGGGAGAGCGGGCCGGCGACGACCACGCGTGCCAGCTCCCGATCTATCGTGATCAGGGCTTCTCCGCCCGCCTCCTGCGCAAGCGCGGCCACGTGGCCCTCGGTCTCGATGAGCACGCCCCAGTCGACGAGCTGGCGCAGAGCCGCGACCAGGGTCCGTTTCCCGGCCGCCCGGCCCGTTTTCTCCAGCTCGATCCCGGCGTCGGCTGCGGCAGCCCTGATATCGGCGACCAGGTGTGACAACAGCATCTGCCCGGGCGCGGTCACCAGCACGGACAGGGCCAGCGCGAGGCAGGCGTACGTGTGTGGGGTGAACGGGGTGCCGGTGGAGCGCTCCAGCCGATGACCCGAACCCGCCCCCAGCCCCGCCTTGAACAGCCGGGCGTAGGAGCTGTCGACCAGCAGGCGGTAACCGAGCACCTGCTGGAACCGTTTGCCCAGCCAGTCGGCGTGCCTGCGGATCAGCGGGAAGAGGTCGGCGTGGGGGCCGTCCGACGCGATCAGCGGGTGGGCGAGCAGCAGCCTGGCGGCGGTGCGGCGCTCGGCTGCCAGGGCTACGTCGTGAGTCGAGGGGAGGTTCATGACACGCTCGCCTCCGCTTCGCCGTCGACCACGGCGGAGGTGCGACCGATGTCCAGCTCCAGGTCGTCCAGCAGCAGGTCGCCGTCGGCCGAGTAGAGCACCGTTCGCGTGCCCGCTGTCCGGCGCACGGTGAGGCGGATACGCAGTTCGGCGTCTTCACTGCTGGCCGAGTCGAGGCCGAACCCCGCCGTCCTCTCCCCGTCCGCGCTGACGGGCCTGCTGAGCTGTGCGTTTCCGAGCGCTGTGGCGAGCAGCTCCAGGAGCAGGCCGAGCGCCGCTGACGTGAGGCGTACCTCGGCGAACCGGCCCGACGCGCTGCGCAGTTCGTCTGCCGCCGCTGCTCTGGCCGCTGCCCGCTGACGGGCTGCCTCCCTCAGCAGCTGCTTCTGCGCGGAGTGGTCCTCCACCGCTGAGGCCCGGCCCCGCTGGGCGCGGCTGCCTCTTTCGCGCAGGGCCACCGGCACCTCGACCACCGGACCGGTCCACCAGCTCGTGTAGGCGGGCACCACCTCGTCGGTGGCCGGAGGTATGCCCAGATGGCGGGCGCCGTACAGCCCGAAGGCGGCGACGGCGATGTCGTGTGCGTCCCGCGGCGCCGCTTCGTCGAACCAGCGGGCCAGCCGCAGCAGATCCTTGCGCCGGGACATCTCCCCGGTGGCCGACCGCAGCATCCGCTTGGCGTTGGCGAGCAGCGACTGCAACGCGCGCAGGGTGGCGTCGCGTAGCTGGTCGACCTGGCTGCCCTGGCCGCCGGTGTCGCTGAACCAGCCATGCAGGCCCTCCCAGTCCGCGAATTCGCGGCCCCGACTGCGCTGGATCCGGACCTCCGGGCGGCTCTCGCCCTGCGCCTGCGCCGAGAGCCCGGTCAGCCCCTGAGCGTGAGAGTCCAGCCGGTCCAGCAGAGCCGGGATGTGCGGCCACAGGGTGTCCAACGCCGCCGAGATCCGGGGCGCGCGGAACGCCACGTCCTCCGTGATCGCCTCGACGTAGTCCAGGAGCAGCTCCTTGAAGCCCTGGTACTCGGCGCTGTCCAGGTCGTAGCGGGACAGCACCTGGCCGAGGTAGGCGTAGAAGTCGCGTATGGAGTCCGCGAACTCGGTGAACTGCACGAACAGCGTGCTGATCCGTTCCAGTCCGTCCTGCGGCTCGACGCCGCCCGGCGCGGTCACAAGGCCGGCCAGCTCCCGTAGTCCGCGCTCGACCAGTGCCAGCAGTTCGTTGCTCACCTCGCGGGCGGCGTCGGCTTCGGCCAAGACTCCGTCGGCGTCCCGCTGGATGCGTTCGCCCAGTTTCGACAGCTGGTAGCGCGAGCGGGAACGCTGGTACTCGCTGATGCTGGACGCGTTCACCGTGTGGCTGCTGCGCAGCAGGTTTCCCCACTGGACCAGCTGTTCCAGTCGGACCGTGAGGGTGTCGGCGTCGAGTCCTGCGGCAGAAGCACCAGTCTGGCGCAGTTTCGCCATGATGTCCGGGACGGCGAGATCCGCCAGCAGCGTTCCGCAGAAGACCCGCATGATCGCGACGTGCTCCAGCCGCTCAGGCGCGCTGAGGTACGTGTACGCGTTCAGCCGCCGCCGCGCCTCCTCGTCGGCGTCCTGACCTGCACCGGATGCTGATACCCCCATGCCCGTGAGGTTACGCGGCGCATACGGGTGCCGCCGGTGGGTGGCCGAAAATGCCACGGACGTGTGTCGGCCTGTGGCGAATCCCGTGGCAGCGGTGTGTGTGGCATGGGGCGTGCAGCGTCCCCGGCTCACCCTGAATGGGCCCTTCGGCTTCTGTGCTCAGTGATTCCTGGAGGGCGTCTGAAAAGCCGGTCAGCGGGCTGGTCTTGCGAGGCGGCGCACGAGGAGCATGGCCATGGTGAGGTAGATGGCGTTCTCCGAGCAGACGCGCAGGTACTCGTAGTCCTTTGACAGGCGGCGGCACCGTCCCAGCCAGGCGAATGTCCGCTCTACGACCCACCGGCGCGGGACGACCGCAAAGAGGGGCACTTCCGGAGGCGGTGTGCCTACCTTCGCCCAGGTCGAGCGGAACCCTCCGTTGCGGCGCTGCACGACCTGCACGGTGATGCCGGTGGCTTCCCGTGCCCAGGCATGGAAGTCGGCGCCACGGTAGCCCTGGTCCGCCCACACGTGCCGAAGGCGCGGGAAGGCATTGGCAGCCCGAGCGAACAGGACTGCAGCTCCGTCGCGATCGCCGACGCTCGCCGGGCCTTGCAGGTGACCAGGACAGTGCCGCGGGTATCGACGAGCAGGTGGCGCTTGATGCCGCTGACCTTCTTGCCGCCGTCGTACCCGTGCAGCCCGCCGCGCTCACTGGCCCTCACGCTGCTCGACGAGCTGTCCGGGCTGGGCGCCCGGGCCGAGATCGTGGCGTGCGACGTGGCCGACCGGGGCGACCTCGCCGGGGCGCTGGCCGCGGTGCTGGCCGAGCACCCGCTCACGGCGGTCGTGCATGCGGCCGGCGTCCTGGACGACGGGGTGCTGCCCTCGCTCACCCCCGACCGGATCGACACCGTCCCGCGGCCCAAGGCCGACGCGGCCGTGCATCTGCACGAACTCACCGCGGGGGCCGACCTCGCCTCGTTCGTGCTGTTCGCCTCCGGCGCGGGCCTGACCGGCTCACCCGGTCAGGGCAACTACGCGGCGGCCAATGTGTTCCTCGACGCCCTGGCCTGCCACCGGCGTGCCAAGGGCCTGCCGGCGACCTCGGTGGCCTGGGGCCTGTGGGCCGAGACCAGCGAGCTGACCGCCGGCCTCACCGGTTCCGACCGGGCGCGCATGGGCGGGTACTTCGCCCCTGTGCCGACATCGCAGGCGCTGGCCCTGTTCGACGCCGCGCGCGGCTGCGCCGAACCCGTCCTGCTGGCGACCGCCGTGCGCACCGCCCGGCTGCGGACCCTCGCCCGGGACGGTGCGCTGCCGGCGCTCTGGCACGGCCTGGTCAACGCCCCGGCCCGGCCACAGGTCGTGAACGCCGATCCCGCCACCGGTGTGGCGCGGCAGCTGGCGGTGCTGAGCACGGCCGGCCAGCGGCAGTTCCTGCTCGACCTCGTCCGCTCGCACGCGGTCGTCGCGCTGGGCGGTGGGGACCCGGCGGGCCTGGACCCGGACAGCCCGTTCAAGGATCTCGGGTTCGACTCCCTCACCGCCGTCGACTTCCGCAACCGGCTGTCCGCCGCGACGGGCAGCCGGTTCCCGGCGAGCCTGGTCTTCGACCATCCCACTCCCGGCGAACTCACCGATCATCTGCGCACCAGGCTCGTTCCCGAGACGGAGCCGGGCCCCGAGCCGGTGCTCGACGAGATCGACCGCCTCGAACGGACCCTGGCCAGGGCCGGGACGGGGGAGGCGCTGCGGGACCGGATCGCCGGGCGGCTGCGCGGGCTGCTGGGCCTGTGGGAGGACGCTCAGCCGGAGACCGGTGCCTCCTCCCCGGAAGCGGTCGAGGCCGTCCTCGACTCCGCCACCGACGACGAGCTGTTCGCGCTCATCGACCGTGGCCTTCCGGACACTGCGTGACCGGCTGACGCTCCGGGTCCCGCGCCTTCGCACCGCACAGGAGCAGCGCGCTGCGCAGACACAGCGCCGCTGCCTCGTCGGTGGTGAGGCGCTCGGCCGTCACCTCGGCGGCCGCGGTGTGCTGGAGCCCGATGACGGCGGCGGCGAGCCAGCCGGCGGGCAGGTGCGCGCCGAAGTCGCCGGTGTCCTGGCCGCGCCGGATGAGCTGCTCCAGCCGTGGGGGGACCGGGTCGGAGAGCGCGTTGCGGCCCGGTCGCGGAGCCCCGGGGCCGGCCGGGTTGAGCAGCAGGGGGTTGCGGCGCAGGAACTGCCAGCCCGCGTCCAGGAACCGGGCCAGCGCCTCGGCGGGCGCGGCCGTGTCGAGCGCCGCGGCGTCGAGCGCGGCGAGGTACTCGGCGGCGGCGGCCTCGATGAGGGCGAGGAGCAGCGCGTCGCGCGAGGGGAAGTGCGCGTAGACCGTCTGGCGGGTGACGCCGGCCGCGGCGCCGATCTCGTCCATGCTCGCGTCCGGCCGCTCGCCGAGCACGACCCGGGCCGCGTTGAGGATGGCGTCGATGCTGCGCCGGGCGTCCGCCCTGCGGCGGCGCGGTGGCGTGGTGGCGGTGTCGTGCGAGTCGGGCATTCCCCGAAGATACGTGAGCCCTCACAACCTTGACAAGGTGTAAGAGTTTGACTAACTCTTACGACATGTCAAAGAAAAGTGCGGACGGGGACCAGCCGGCGGTCGAGGCGCACGGCCTGGTCAAGCTCTACGGCGGCAGCCGCGCGCTGGACGGGATCGACCTCACGATCGGGCGCGGACAGGTCTTCGGCTTCCTCGGGCCCAACGGTGCGGGCAAGACCACCACGATCCGCATCCTGGCCACCCTGACCAGACCCGACGGCGGCACCGCCCGCGTCCTCGGCCACGACGTGCTGACCGAGACGGACAAGATCCGGGCCAAAGTCGCCGTGACCGGGCAGTTCGCCTCGCTCGACGAGGACCTGACCGGGCACGAGAACCTGCTGATCCTCGGCCGGCTCAACGGACTGTCCCGGGCGGCCACCAGGAAGCGCGCCGACGCCCTCCTCGACGCGTTCGACCTGACCGGCGCCGCCGACCGGCCGGTCGGCGGCTACTCGGGCGGCATGCGCCGACGCCTCGACATCGGCGCCAGCCTGATCGTCACCCCCGACCTGCTCTTCCTCGACGAGCCGACCACCGGGCTCGACCCGCGCAGCCGCAACCAGGTCTGGGACCTGGTCCGGCGGGTCGCCGGGGCCGGCACCACCGTGCTGCTCACCACCCAGTACCTGGAGGAGGCCGACCAGCTCGCCGAGAAGATCGCCGTCATCGACGGCGGCCGGATCGTCGCCGAGGGCACCAGCGCCCAGCTGAAGTCCCGGGTCGGCTCGGGCACCCTGCACGTCCGGCTCCTGGACGGCGAGCAGCGCCCGCGCGCGCTGCAGATCCTCACCGGCGCCCTGGAGGGAGCGGTCCAGGCCGCCGCGGACCCCCTCTCCGTGTCCGTGCTGCTCGCCGAGCGACCCGACGGAGCCGACATGGGCCGACTCGTCGGGCGCGCCGCCACCCGGCTCGCCGACGCCGGGGTCGGCATCGCCGACCTCTCCCTCGGACGGCCCAGCCTGGACGAGGCCTTCCTCGCCCTGACCGGCCACCGGACCGATTCCGCCACCGACGACCACGAGGAACCGACCTCATGAACACCCCCGCCGTGTCCACCCGCCCCGCCGCGGCCCCGGACCCGATCGACACCCTCCTCGCCGAGGGCCGCGCCCGCAGCCGGGCCGGCGCACTCGCCGCGTCGGCCACCTTCGGCAGGCGCGCCATGCTCAAGCTCAGGCACGACCCCAAGCAGCTCGTCGACTCCTCCGCCATCCCGATCCTGCTCACGGTCCTGTTCACCTACCTCTTCGGCGGCGCCATCAGCGGCTCGACCAGCGAGTACCTCACGGTCCTGCTGCCCGGCGTGCTCACCATGAGCATCGCCATCGTCACCATGTACGGGGGCGGCAGACTCGCCCAGGACGTGCGCAGCGGGGCCTTCGACCGCTTTCGCGGACTGCCCGTGTGGCGCGGTGCCTTCGTCCTGGGCGGACTGCTCAGCGACATCGCCCGCTATCTGTTCGCCTCCGCCATCGTGCTCGCCCTCGGGCTGATCATGGGCTACCGCCCCGACGGCGGTGTCCTCGGCGTACTGCCCGCCGTCGCCCTGGTCATCGCCCTGGGGCTCTCCCTGTCCCTGGTGTGGGCGGTGGTCGCCCTCGCCGTCCGCGACCAGGCCGTCGTCCTCAGCATCGCCAACGCCGTGCTCATGCCCCTGTCGTTCGCCAGCAACATCTTCGTTGCGCCGAGCACCATGCCCGGCTGGCTCCGGACCTTCGTCGACGTGAACCCGCTCAGCCATGTCTCCAGCGCCGCGCGTGCCCTGATGAACGGCACCGGAGGAGCCGGCGGCGACATCGGCTGGTCACTCGTCGCGATCGCCGTCCTCACCCTGGTGTGCGGCCCGATCGCGCTCCGCCTCTACAGCAAGCAGGGCTGACCCCCACCGTCCTCCCTTCACAGCGGAGACCTCATGCGTGTAACAGCGATTCCCTCGGGCCACCGGGCCAAATGGGCCGTCCTCGTGTTCTGGATCGGACTGCTGGTGGTGGCCGGGGTGTTCAGCGGCAAGTTCAACAGCCTCGTGCAGAACGACGTGGGCACCTTCCTGCCGAAGAAGGCCGAGTCGACCCAGACCATCGAACTGGCCAAGGAGTTCACCCCCGACCTCAGCTCGGCGGTCGTCGTCTACGAGAGCGACGACGGAACGGTCACCGCGGACGACCGGGCCCTGGCCGCCGCCGACGCGCGGCGCTTCGCCGGGCTCGCCCACGTGCGAGGTCCTGTCGACGGGCCGGTGACGGCCAAGGACGGGCCCTGGGCCCGAAGGCCGGGTGACCGGGCACCGTCGGCCCTGAACTCCGGCCTTCTCTCGCCCGCCGTACGGGGACGCGCCTCCCGTGGGGCACGACGATGTCGTCATGCAGAGTGGGTGCGTGACTGAGCAGAGCGTCTACCGCCAACTGTGCGAGTTCCGCGAGACCTTCGACCCGCCGGAGCTCCTGGTGCGGCCGGAAATCAGTCATGGCCAGTTGCTCATGATGATGAGCCCCAGGAAGCAGCACCAACTGGTGGCGCACCGTCTGCGTGTTCAGCTCGAGCCGCAGCTGGACACAGATCTGGTCCTGATGCTGCAGACCGACATGGAGGACGCCGCTCTGGGCGTCCTGCGCATCCCGGAACTGGTAGTGATCGACGAGGAAGAAGCCACCGCAGACAGCGACGCCATCGACCCCCGGCGCTCCCACCTGGTCATCGAGATCGTCTCGCGGTCCAATCCGGCCAACGACTACGAGGGCAAGCTGCGCGCCTATCCCGCGATGGGCGTTCCGCACTACTTGATCGTCGACCCCCGGGACGGAACCACTGGGCGCCCACCTGCCGCAGCGCCGAAGCCGCGTATGACAACCGGCAGCACTACGTGTTCGGAGACACGATTACGGTTGCCGGATGGAAGATCGACACGGCCGTCCTGCCCCGCTGCGGGGAGAATGGTGGTCAGTGAACGGCATGGCGCAGTTGGTGCGGTTCTGGCGGAGGATGTCGCAGGCCCGGCTGGCCGAACTGGCTTTCCCCGCCCGCGGCCAGATCAGCGTCCCGCGTGGCCACTTCGATTACCTGCTGTTGACCACTTCGTGTGCGCAGCGTGCGGTCATCCGTGGCGGTGCTCGCCCCACCACGGCAGGAACGGAGGCAGATCGCTGAGCCCGCGGGCGGGCCGCTTCGGTAGCGACGACTCTCCGTCGTCCCCGTCTCAGCGGCGTGCGTATTAGTCGGGGAGACTGCCCCAGCCCCAGTAGGGAACCGGGCGGTCGGGGGCTTCGCCGAGTTCGTCGAGGGGATCGATTCGTTTGTCCGCCACGGTGCACAGGTGAGCCCAGTCGTCGCCCATGTCGAAGACGTAGGCGAACTGCTCGTCGGCCTGCAGCCTGCCGAGCCTGGTGGTGTGGCCGTCCTCGGTGTCGTCCGGGGCCTCGCCGTCCCACCAGTCCAGAGGGCTGACCTGGGTGCCGTCGGACAGCGTGAACAGGTGCAGATGGGCCAGGTCCCAGCGGCCGAAGGCAACGTCGATGGCGGTGGCGAACTGGGCGAAGGAGTGCGATCGCGCGGCGGCGAAGACCCGGCCGGGGCGGGGCCACAGGTCTGCACCGTGCCCGGAGATCAGCTCCACCCTGATGGAAAGCCTGCTACGTGCCACGGGCACAGCCCTTTCATGCGCAAGTTCCCCGAGCCGACGCCGAGGCCACTGAATCTGACTGCCAGGTGGGGAATCGAGGTAGCCGTACGCGGGGGAACTCCTACTGGCCGCTGGCACGTTTTCCTCGCTGTGAGCCCAGTAGGCGAGGTCCAGGGCTGCGGTGAGCTGGTGGCGTTGTGTCGCCGGTAGCCGTGTGGCGTGAGTGTGGCTATGTGTCGGGGGCTTCGTCGTAGGGCTCGGCGAGGCGCTGTGCGAGGTCGTCGAGCCAGTGTTGGGCCCACTGGCGCAGTTGTCTGATGCGTGGGGTGTCCATGCCGTAGGCCTCGAATTCAGCGTCGCTGATCCACTCCAGGCTCTCCAGCCGGTCGTGGAGTTCGCCCAGGTCGAATTCGTCGGGGCGTCTGGCGGCGAGGAAGCGGGCTTTGAGCGGCGCCACGTCGACGACAGTGATCCGCCAGCCCTTTCCGGTCAGCCAGTCCGTGATCTGTTCGATGATCTCTGACATGTCGGCGGGGTGCTGGGTGGCGAAGTCGAGGTCCTGGCTGGGCCGGTGCACGATGCCGTGTGCCCGGACGGCGTAGCCGCCCATCAGTGCCAGCCCGTACGGGCGCCCGGCGGTGAGAGCGTCGGCGAGCAGCCGCCGGTGATGCTCGGGCAGGTTGTGCAGACTCATGCGGCCGCCGCCGGCCGCAACCGCGGGAAGCGCTCCTCCCACACGGCACGTACGCTGCGGCCGAGCATCTTGCGCAGGACGGGCCAGCGGCTGACCAGCAGGGTGGCGTCGAGGTAGTGGGTGTAGTCCTCGTGGTGGCCGTTGAGCAGCACGATCCGGTACAGCCCCAGCAGGAGCTTTTCGTCGGCGAGGTCGAACGTCCGCAGCCCCGACCACGCCAGATGCAGCGGCAACGTCACCGCGCCGTGTACTGGCCCAGCGAGCTCCGAGAGATCGCGGGGTAGCTGGTCCGCGGCCGGAGCCCAGCGCGAGGACGCCACCGTGGCCGGTGTTACCTCGGCCATGATGCCCACCTCCTGTGTCCGGCCCGGCGTGCTCGGGCACCCTCTAGCCTAGTCTCCCGCACAGGGGCCGGCGCAGCTGACGCGGACGACTGCGGGACTCTGGCCACGTGGCAGGCATCCTTCCACTGTGAGGGGGTCTCGTTCCCGCCCGCTGTGGGAGCGGTCATTGTCAGCTGGCCATAACGTCGTGTAGCTGTCGTGCAGCGTGCTCGCGGTGGTGCTGGGTGGGGATCGCTTCGTACAGGTTCAGGGCGCTGCGGCGGACCAGGCCGGTGTGGGAGTCGACGGGTAGCGCCGCGAGGGCAGCGACCGGAACATCGGCGCAGCGGCATGCTCCTATCACGACGGCGGCAGCGAGCAGGCATGCCGCCGTCCTGCCAGCAGCGCGCCTTGGATCTGTCCGCACCGACCAGCACCAGGACGCGCACCCCTGTTGGTTCCTGGCTGGCGATGCCCCCCCCGGGGCCGTCAGCGATATCCGTGCACAAGCCGACTGGCTCGGTCTGTTCGCAGAGGAGCGGGCCGCGGCCGACCGGGCCTGCCGCTACCGGGAGAACAACGCCGCCCATCTCCACTATGACCAAGTCCTCGTGGCCGGATGGCCGCTTGCCAGCGGCATCGTCGAAGGATCAGCAGGTCATCTGGTCGCCGACCGGCTCGATATCACTGTCAGCTGTTGGACCGTCCCCGGAGCCGAGGCTGTCCTGACTCTGATCAGCAACGGCGGCTTCCAGCAGTACTGGACCTTCCGCATTCAGAGAGAACGCGAATGCCTTTCTCCCCGGCTTGAACAGCACAACAACGAACTCAGGTCCTGACCGGCGAGCTCACGGCAGAAGAGCGGCACTCAAAGCGATGCGACCCTGCCGAACGGGGCGCAAGGCGCTATGGGTGTCGGGCTGTGGGAGCGTCTTCATGTTGTCGCGGACGGACCTGGCTGTCAGAGGTTCACGCCACGGGTCTGGGAAGCTGCTTCCTTCAGGCGTCGCACTGCGCTGGCGGGGTTCTCGCTGATCTGCTTGTTCAGTCGCTCCAACTCGCGCTTTGTAGCGTCCTCGTTGAGTTTTCCAGGGTCCTCGTTGGAGGAACGGCCCTTTTCCAGGATCGCGACCCGGACCAGGCCGGCAGCAGCGAATCCGCATACGCCTGCTTCGCCGACGTTG
>NZ_JBIVDS010000033.1:0-9152 GCF_044747265.1 Streptomyces sp. NPDC090106
GGGAACGGCGCGACGACATCCACGAGGCCTTCCTCGGCCTCGCCACTTGCCTCATCACCTACCGGCATGTGCAGCGCCTTTGTTAGGACCTCTTAGACCTGGCCCACCATCTCCTGGACGAGCTGGAGTTGATCGAGGCCCTGACAGCGGCCCAGGACGCACGGACCGGCGACGACGATCACCGCTACCGGGCTGCCGTCCGCGATCTCGAAGCCCAGTGGAAGGCTACTACCGCTGACCTCACGCCCACCCGCACCGCATAGCCCGCCCGCCCCTCGCTCGGAACGCCGACGCCGACGCCCTGCCCCACCGACCAGGAGAGAACGATGATCCGCGCCGGACGCCGACAGTACGCCCAGAACAGCGACGACCTCGCCAAGGCGATGGGCATCAGCATCGGCACCTTCCGCAACAAGCAGCCCTACGCCGACGAAGACTTCCCGCCCTTGCTCAGTTCAGAGGGCGCGCGGGTGAAGCTCTGGGACAGTCAGCAGACCGCTGCCCACCTTGCCGGCCGCCCCGTCCCCGCCCTTCCGGACGAGGACGACGACCAGGACCTCCTCGACCGCAACGAGGCCGCCGCCGAGCTCGGGGTCACCCCCAAGACCTGGGACGACTACAAGACACACCCCCAGATCGCCCCTCACCTGACCAAGGTCAAGGGCGTGGAACACTGCCCGCGCCGCATCGTGCAGACCTTCCGCACGGCAAAGGGCGACAGCACAGAGTCCGGGCCCAAGGGCCGCCCCAAGGGCAGCGGCGACATGGTTCCGCGCGACGAGATCTCCACCCGGGTCGGCGCCCTGCTCGACGAAGACCCGACGGTCACCTTCGCGACCGTCCAGGACCGACTCGGCCTGTCCTACGCCACGGTCGCGCGTGCACTGCCACGGTTGCGGGGAGAGCGGATCGCCGACCTGCTGCAGGCCGAGCCGGACCTGACTCCCGAGGACGTTGCTGCCCGCCTCGGCTATCCGACCGCGGTGCAGCGCACGGCCCTGGCCAGCGCCGCCACCGAGCTGCGCGCTCGCCAGGTCCAGCCGTACCTGCAGCGCGTCGCCGATGTCCTGGGTGGCGCCGGCCTGGCCGAGCTGCAGGACGTCACAATGCAGCGACTGGAGGGCGACGTGCTCGCCGCGGCCGTGCTGCTGAGCGGATCCCACGCACCAGCCCTGGTGTGGGACGAGCGCTACGGGTGGCGCACCGCTATCAGCCGGCGCCACCCGATCGGCAAGGAGACTGGCACTCCGCCGGAAGCCGACGGCATTCGGTATCTGAGCGAGGAACTACAGCCCGAACCCGCCGAGTTGCTCGCCGCGCTAACCGATGGCCGGCGTGGCTCCTGGCAGCCCAAGGCGATCCACCCGGCCGGCGCCGCCCTGCAGGGCTGAACTGGCAGCAAGCCTTCCCGCAGGACCGGCCGAAGAATGATCGATTCAAGGCGCATGGGCCGGGAGGATGAGCTGGTTGAGCATGTGGTGGGTGGTGGGGTTGGTGGAGTGGATGCGGGTGGTGTGGGTGCCACGGGTGAGGAGGACGCGGTAGGTGTTGAGGGCGTAGGGGAGGTATTGGGCGGGGGTGAGGTGGCGGAGGTTGGCGTCGCGGCTTTCCTTTGGGTGGGCGGTCCACCGGCCGTCTGTCCAGGTGAGGTCGGGGCCGATGATGACGCCGGAGTGGTGGTATTCGAGGCCTTGGGCGGTGTAGATGCAGCCGATCTGCTGGTGTCCGCCGGTGTGGGTGGCCCAGAGCTGGTTGTGGGGGGCGAGGGGGTTGCCATCGGGGTCGGTGAGGGTGTCGGCGGCGTTCCAGGCTGCTTTCCACGCCCGCGTAGTGGTGTGAGGGCCGGTGGCGGGGACGTCGATGGTGATGTCGAGGGGGAGGGTGGTGGCGCCGCGGGGGCGGGTGCGGGTCCATTGCCAGCAGAAGCCGGCGGTGGTGCGGGCGGTGTGCCCGTCGGCGGTGGCTTGTTCGATCCAGTGCTGGAGCTGGAAGGGGTCCTCGGCGAGGCCGAGGTCGTAGCCGGTGTGTCCGGTCCAGGGGATAGGGGTGCCGTACAGCAGGGCGTCGACCCAGGCGGTGTAGGCGGCTGAGCCGTGGCACCGGAACGAGCCGGTGAGCTCCAGGTGGTGGTGGATCCGGCCCAGGGCCTGGGCGGCTGTGCGGATCTCGTCGACGGTGGTGCCTTCGTCGGGGCGGATGATCTGCCGTTCGTCGAGGAAGATCACAGACAGAGGGACGTGTTCGACCACGGCGGCCAGGTCCGGCGGCAGCGTGCGGGCGCCGCCTCGTTTGATGCGCTGTGCTTCGTCGATGACGAGCGCGCCCGCCTGGCGGGCGGCGCCGCGCAGGGAGCCGGCCGCGGGGAACAGTTCGCGGGCGGCGCTGTGGCCGCGGACGGCATCCAGGAGGTGGGCGCGCAGGGTGCCGGAGGGAGTGATGAAGCGGGGACGGGTCGCGGGGTGGACACGCATGATCCGGCCGAGTAGCCGCACAGCGAGGGCGGTCTTGCCACTGCCCGGACCGCCGCTCACCGTGATGACCGCACCCTGGCCAGCCCCGTCGGGTGCCGTGTCCTGCCCGAGGGCGGGCAAATGGCGGGTCGCGGCTGCACGAATCCGCACGAACGCATCCTGCTGGTCACCCACCAGAGCGAAGGCGCTGTTGCCCTCCAGGTCGGCGCCGACATGGTCGAGCAGCCTGCTGGAGGGTTCCCACCGGATGTTCTCGAAGACCTCCACCTGCCCGGCGTCCGGCGCTGCCAGGTCGGCGCAGCACAGCAGTTCTGCCAGCGCTCCCGCTGGCGCGGACAGATCCTCGGCGGTCAGCACCGGGACGCCCACGTCCGCGCCGACGACGGCCGACAGAGCGGCCCCCTCCTCGGCCGCGGCGTTGTGCAGTACGACCACCGCGCGCACGTCCAGAGGCGGTGCATCCTGCGGACGCCAGTGCTGGAAGAAACTGCGGTAGGCGGCGACCTGGTGGACCGGATGGGCCGTCACCAGACCGTCGCTTCGCATCACCCGGGTGTCGTCGAGAATCCGGCAGGTCTGCCATTGCTTGAGCTCGACGACCACCAGCCCCAGTGTCCCGCCCGGCGCGGCGCCGATCAGGAGCGCGTCCAGGCGCCGCCCACCGCCCGGTGTCCCGTACTCCAGATACACCTGAAGGTCCTTCAGACCGGCCCTCGCCAGCGCCGCGAACAACGGCGGCCAGCTGTTGCGCCAACTCCGCTCCTCTGCGGTCCCTGCAACCCCGAAGCCGACAGCCCGGTACCGGGCTGTGCACCGGCTGATGAACGATGGGTCTTCGATGCGCGCGGCGATGTCACCGACACGGCCTGCAGCCACGCACGCGACCGTTCCCGCTGCTGCCGGCTCTCCCGGAACCGGCGTCGGGACCTGCTCAAAGTCGAGGGAGCGGTGCGGCCCCCCGATCGCTGGTATAGGACTTGGAAACTGGTCGGACACGCACTTTTCCCCGGGTCTTGGCGGCGAACGGCTGCTGTGCATGAACCAGCGGCACGGACGAATCCGATCCACCACCTGCTGATTCCACCTCAACAACTCTGCCATGAGGGTCAGTTGAGCCTGATCTCTACCCTCCGAACAGGCAGGATATCAAAGTATAGAATTTATCGACCACTCGATAACCGAATGCTTATGATGCTCTGCATGAAGAGTTCGACGTTCGTCATGGTCCACGTGGGCCAGAGCACCGAGTCCCAGCGCAATCTCGAGCACGGCATTGAAACGCTCTCCTGGGGCTTCCCGGAGAAGAAGCCTGAGTACGAGGGCGCGCAGCCCCAGTTCGCGGTCCTGGCCACAGGTGCCTCGCCGCGCGTCCAGCTCGAGAACTGGCTGCAGGACACCGCGACTCTCTACCTCTTCCAGGTCCGTGGAGGCTTTTACGAGGGCGAGTCCTGGCACTGGCCCGACGAGGAGGCCGAGAGGCGCCTGAAGTACCCCCAACGCTTCGGCATCGAACCCCTGGCCAAGCTCGACAATGTCCCCCTGGGCCCTGACGGGCCGCTCACCGAATCCGGCAGCGACGCCATCCGCCGCTCCGGCACCGACCGGGGCATGGGCAAGCTCGTCCAGATGCCCGCCCAGCACCTGCTGGAACTCGCCGGCATCCCCTTCGATCCCAACCAGCCTGAAAACGTCCCCCTGGACAAGTCGCCGGGCTTCACCGCCGAGCAGGTCGAAGGCAAGAAGAAGCCCCAGCGCCGCCGCCGCGGAGCCGGCTACATCTCCGACCCCAAGAAGCGCAAGGCCATAGAACTGCACGCCGAAGACCACGCAGTCGCCCACTACGAAGCCGGAGGCTGGACGGTCGAGAAACTGGGCAAGCCCTACGACCTGCGCTGCACCCGAGGCACCGAGGAACGCCACGTTGAGGTCAAGGGCACCACAGGGGCCCCGACGAGCGTGGAACTGACCATCAACGAGGTCCTGCACGCCCGGGACAAGAACACCACCGTCGACCTCTACGTCGTCAGCGACATCAAGGTCGACACCCACACCGACCCGTACACCGCAAGCGAGGGCATGGTCTCGCACTATCCCGACTGGGAGCCGGCAGAGGAGGACCTGCGGCCCCGTAAGTACGAGTACAGGCTCCCGGACCTTACCGGCTGAGTTCAGGCTCCTCGGCCCGCTTACCTACTCCCTGGTGCGGTCAATCCCGCCTCAACCCGGCGCGCCAAGCGGTTGGTGGCTGCCGTCTTGATTCTGTTGGATCGTGGGTGGCGGCCTGCGGCGAGAGGCAGGGTGAAGTCGGCGTGCGATCCGGGGTATGGCGGCTCGGGTGGGTCCGTGCCGATACTCCTGGGGAAGCAACAGCGTGGGTTTCACGTGTAGAACAGCGGACGGCGACAACGACGGTGTGCGGGGGCAATGGCTTCAGCAGGCGGCGGCGGTCGGGAAGTCGCCTTTGACAGGGCTGAGTTCGTCGACAGCTCCGCGGTGCTGCGGTGGGAGACCGGCCGGGGCGGCGTCGGACTGGTGCACTCGCTCATCGATGGCAACGCCAGCCCGCAGACGGTGATCCGCTCCCTGTGCCGACGTCACGGTAAGCGTGTCGCTGACCGGTACGCGTGCGTGGTGGCGGCCCAACCTCGCCGCAACAGCGCCCCGCACCGGACTTGCGATCGTGTCCCGGACGGAGGATTGCGGTCTGCGGATGCTGGCTGGGGCGTGCCAGCACGTTCTGGGCTGTGCGGGTCAGTGCGGTTCGCGGTAGCCGGGCAGGCCCAGCGGCACGGGCGTCGTCCCGGCGCTGGCGGGGGAGTTCTGCAGCACGAGCCGGAACCGCCCGCCGTCGACGGGCCGCAGACCGACCTCAACGCCATCACCGTGACCGGCGGTGAGCGCGGCCAGAGCCGGACCGCGGCTTTCCTCCACGACAGCGACCTGCGGGTGGGAGACGAAGACCGGGCCGAGATCCAGCCGCCGCCCGGCGATCTGCACGGAGAATGCCTCGCACGACACGTGCAGGGACCGCTCCTTGCCCTCGAGGACAGCCCGCGTGGCGGGGATGTCCCGGCCGTTGAGTGCCAGACGCACTTCCGGGAGGAAAGGGCAGATCACGCAGTGCCCCTCTGCGAGGAGACGCGCGACGCGCACAACGACCCGTTCCGTGCGTGGGAGTTCGTCGGGGACAGGGAAGTACTGCTCGCTGTGGCGCTGCACCACCTCCAGATCCTCAAGGAACAACTGCAGCTGCGCGAAGGCGCCGCGCACCGTCGCAGGTACACCAGTGCCACCATCGCGCGCTGGGACGGACGGAGCTTGGAGCGCCGGTCACCTTCACGGGGGACGATCAGCATGGCGACCCCTTAAGAATGCTGGATGTCCGGGAGGACTGGGTGTGGCTGATAGCGACCTGCCGTTGATGGCTCGGAGTGAGTGGCCGCCCGGTCCTTCGGGCCGCTCTGGCTGCTGATTGAGAACTGCGGTCATCGCTGGTTAAGGGCTTGGCGGCGGAGTGTTCCCCGGACCCAGAGGGTGCTGGTGTCTCGGGAACGGAGCGATCATGGTGACGGAACGTCACGAGCAAGTCTGGGTCGGCATCGACGCCGGCAAGGCCCATCACTGGGCGGTCGCGGTCAACGCCGGCGGAGAGAAGGTCCTCTCGAGGAAGGTCGTCAACGGTGAGGACGAGATCCTGTCCCTGATGGTGGCGGCGTGCGAGATGGCCGACGAAGTGCGGTGGGCGGTGGACATCTGCGGCCGGGCCTCGACGCTGCTGCTTGCACTGCTGATCGCCCATGGCCAGAGCGTCGTGTATGTGCCGGGACGCACGGTCAACCGCATGTCTGCGGCCTACCGCGGCGAGGGGAAGACCGACGCGAAGGACGCCCTGGTCATCGCCGACACCGCGCGGATGCGCCAGGACTTCACACCTTTGAGGCTCCCGGATGAGACCGTGGCAAATCCAGCTGCTCACCGCCCACCGGGCCGACCAGATCGCCGACCGGGTACGGCTGATCAATCGGTTGCGCGATGCCCTGGTGGGCATCTGCCCTGCTCTGGAGCGGGCCTTTGACTACTCAGCAGCCAAGGGGCCGGCCGTCCTGCTGACCGAGTTCCAGACTCCGGCCGCCCTGCGGCGGATCGGCGCCAGGCGGCTCGCGCACTGGCTGGCACGACGTTCGGTCCGCAGCGCAGCCGAGGTCGCCGCCCGCGCGGTCGAGGCGGCCCAGTCCCAGGTGACTGCGCTGCCGGGCGAAAAGCGCGCCGCCAAACTCGTCTGCGACCTTGCACATCAGCTCCTCGCGCTCGACGACTGGATCAAAGACACCGACCGCGAGATCCGAGCGTCCTTCCACCTCGACGAGCGCGCCGAAATCATCGAATCCCTGCCGGGCATGGGCTCCATCCTCGGGGCCGAGTTCCTCGCCATCGTCGGAGACCTGTCCAACTACGCAGACGCCGGCCGCCTGGCCGCGCACGCTGGACTGGCCCCGGTCGCGCGCGACTCCGGCCGCCGGACCGGTAACCACCACCGGCCCGAGCGCTACCACCGCCGCCTACGCCACGTCTTCTACATGGCCGCCCAAACCGCCATGATGCGCCCCGGACCCTCCCGGGACTACTACCTCAAGAAACGCGCCGAAGGACTGATCCACGTCCAGGCAGTGCTCGCCCTCGCCCGCCGCCGAGTCGATGTCTTATGGGCCATGCTCCGTGACAGAAGGCACTTCTCACCCCCACCCCACCGGTCCCTCCATCGGCTTGACACCGTCATTGAGACTCACTCCACGAGTGCATGCGGCAGGTCGAGTGCGGCAGGATGGACGACCAACGAGGCCCCCGAGCAACGTGATTGAGACGTCAGACATCTCGATCAACAGCCCGGGGCCTCGCTCGTTGCGCTTCGCGGAACATCACCTGTTCGGTGGCCAACTCGAAGAAGCTCACTGGACTCGGGGAGCGCCCAGATGGCTCGGTTCGTGATCACTGAACACCTGAAAGTGGTTCGTGCGGAGCAACAAGTCGGCCAGCTTTCAAATCAACCGCTGATTTCTGAGGCTGAGGTCATTGAGGGGGAACTTGTCGCTGCCGAACAGGAGGACCGCGCGCCTGACATCGGCTTGATGCGGAGGGCATGGCGCCAGATGAGGGCAGCAGCCGCTCCGGCAACGATTGCTGTGGCAGGAAGTGCGACTGCAGACCTCGTGATCCAACTCGGCCATTTGATCGGCGCGTGACAACTCGTTCTGTCAAGCGGCACAGACAGTTCCTGGACGTCATCGTGGTGAGGAATGAACGCGCCGGAATAACCGACTCCACCGTTAGGCAATTAAGCGGCCAGACCTACTGTCGACCGGCCCATCACCAGGTCGACAGCTGCGTCGCACTGGATAAACTACAAGCCGAATACTGCTACGTCCCGACCGAAACCTAAAACAAAGTCTCCTTCACAATTCACGGCGACAGCTCGAGGGTAATCTGAGACTAGCAGAGCGGTTGATTTTCCCGAGAGTAGATTGCGCACCCGTACGGTCCGATCATCGCTGGCTGTGAAGGCGAAGGGCCTACCGTCGACGATACTACAGGCCACCGCAGTCACCCTCTTGGTGTGCTCGGTGAAGGGTTGGCCTACGGGGCGACCGGTGTTCAGGTTCCATAGCCGTACCGTGTTGTCTAAGAAGCCGTCACTGCCCGTGACAGCTACGGGTGTGCCGTCGATGACCGTGCATGCAACCGCAGTAACTCTGCCTTTATGGCCGGTCATCGGAATGCCGAAAGGCGCCCTCTTCAGCAGATCCCACACACGTACGGAACCATCACCGCTGCCCGTGACAGCTACGGGTGTGCCGTCGATGACCGTGCATGCAACCGCAGTAACTCTGCCTTTATGGCCGGTCATCGGAATGCCGAAAGGCGCCCTCTTCAGCAGATCCCACACACGTACGGAACCATCACCGCTGCCCGTGACAGCTACGGGTATGCCGTCGATGACCGTGCACGCTAACGTCATCACCAGCCCAGTGTGATCGATGAGAGGTTCCCCGAGGGGAGCGCCTGTCGCCAGATCCCACACGCGCACTGTGCCGTTGCCGAAGCCGCTGCTGGTGACCGCGATTGGGTTGCCGTCCAGCAGCGCACACGACACCGCGCTGACTCTTCCGGTGTGGCCAGTGAGGACTCGGCCGATCGGGGAGCCGGTGGTCATGTTCCATACCCGCACTGTTCCGTTGTCGCTGCCGGTGACGGCGACAGGAAGATCATCGAGCTTGGTGCATGCCACCGCCAGCACCTTGCCTGTGTGACCGGCAGTGGGCCATCCTGTCGGATTGGTAGGGGACAAATTCCACACTCGAACCGAACTGTCATCGCTGCTGTGACGACCGCTTCCGGTGACTGCGACGGGGCTTCCCTCCAGGACCGCACACGACACTGCGCCGACCGTGCTGGTGTGTCCGGTGAGGGGTTGGCCGAGAGTCCGGCGTGAGTGCAGGTCCCACACCCGCACAGTCCCGTCGTCGCTACCGGTGACGGCGACCGGTTTTCCCTCCAGCACTGCACACGACACCGCGGAAATTCGGTCCTTGTGACCGGTGAGAGGTTGGCCGACTGCACAGCGCGAACGCAGATCCCACACTCGCACGGAACGATCGATGCTGCCGCTTGCGGTGACGGCGACGG
>NZ_JBIVDS010000033.1:9248-30764 GCF_044747265.1 Streptomyces sp. NPDC090106
ACGGGGTTGCCGTCGAGCAGGGTGCATGCCACCGCCAGCACTCGGCCCGTGTGTCCGGTGAGGGGTTGGCCGAGAGTCCGGCGTGAGTGCAGGTCCCAAACCCGCACAGTCCCGTCGCCGCTGCCGGTGACGGCTACGGGGTTTCCCCCCAACACCGCACACGACACCGCCAGGACTCCGCGTGTGTGGCCGGTCATAGCTCCGCCAATGGGGGTGCTCGTTGCCAAGTCCCACACCCGCACTGTCCGGTCGTCGCTTGCGGTGACGGCGACGGGGTTGCCGTCGAGCAGGGTGCATGCCACCGCCAGCACTCGGCCCGTGTGTCCGGTGAGGGGTTGGCCGAGAGTCCGGCGTGAGTGCAGGTCCCATACCTGCACAGTCCCGTCGTCACTACAGATGACGGCGACGGGGTTTCCCTCGAGCATCGCACACGACACGGCCCCAACCGCGCTGTGTCCTCCGATGAGGGGTTGGCCAACTGAGAGACCTGAGTGCAGGTCCCAGACCCGCACAGTCCCGTCGTCGCTACCGGTGACGGCAACGGGGCTTCCCTCCATTTCCGTGCACGACACCGCAGTCACTGCCCGGGAGTGGCCGGTCAAGGTGTCGCGTAGCCCTGGAGAGAAACTACTGCCGGTGGCCCACCTCGGACTCCAGTTGCCTTCTGGGTTTTGGCGGGTGAGCTGGCGATGCATTCTGGAGGTGCCGGCCCGCGCGGCGTCGAGGGCGAGGAGCTGGCGGCGCAGGTCCGGTGTGGTTTCGGCGTGCAGGCCGAAAGATGTGCGGTAAACGGCAGCGATCAGCCGGGCGGTGTCGGTGCGTGTGTGGTGCAGCTGGAGGGCGAGGCTGCGGGGGGCGGCATGGACGAGGTATTCGCTGTGGGTGAGGAGGTTGTCCAGCTGCCCGGCTTTGGTGGCGTGGGTGGCGAGGTGGGTGAGGGTGTAGGGGTGGGCGCGGGACCAGTCGCGGGTGGCGTCGCCGCGGTAGGGCACACGGCTAGTGAGGATGTCGGTGAAGGCCGCGTGAACCCGGGTCTCGTCGGCGTGGTTGCGGAGGCCTTCAGCCAGAGCCTGGTGGTAGAGGCGGTAGGCGGAGCGGCCGCCCTCAGTGGCCTCCACAACGTAGGAGCCAGCTTCGCGTCGCAACCAAAGAAGATCATCATCAGTGTAGGTGCGGGCCGAGATGACTGAGGCCAGGGGGGCCCAGATGTCCTCCCAGGGCAGGCCCTGGCCTTCGGCGAACGCCAAGGGCCGTAGGAGGTCAGCGGCCTTGTCCGCGTGGGTGCGCAGGCGGCAGCTGAGGTCGTCGTGCATGGCCTGGCCTGCGTGGCGGGGCAGGCTCTCCCGCCAGGCACGGTCCTGCGGGTCAGGGATAGCAGGGTCGGCGGCAAGGGTGCCGGCGACAATCCGGGCGACGAGGAACGAGGCCCCGGCCGCTTTGGTGACTTCGTGTGCCACCA
The DNA here is from genome assembly GCF_044747265.1 of Streptomyces sp. NPDC090106. NCBI lineage: Bacteria > Bacillati > Actinomycetota > Actinomycetes > Kitasatosporales > Streptomycetaceae > Streptomyces > Streptomyces sp. NPDC090106. Next base: position 10,708 of record NZ_JBIVDS010000033.1, read on the forward strand.
AGTGTGCCATTTGGGGGGTGTGCCGATAAGGGGAGGCTGGGTGGGCCTCACACAGGGTGCGGATAGTAAACCTGGTCAGGGCCTGAGGGTCGGCGTAGCGGTCGTCATCGAGGTTGATGACCTGCCGATGGTGGTTGGGGTCGGGGCGATGAGGGATGCCGAGGCGGTCAAGGAGGTGGGGACGGGTGCCCAGCAGTAGACGGATCCGGCCGCGGGAATGCTCGATCAGCGGGCGTAGGATGCGGGAGCACAGAGTGTTCGGAGTGGCGGCCTCATCGAGTGCGTCGATCAGCACGGTCAGCGGTCGGTCGCGGACGATGGTGTCCAGGTGGTCGAGGAGTTCACTACCGGTGTCGGCGTGGACGTTCACGGCGGCGGCCATGCCATGCAGGACGTCGATGTCGGACAGATTCTGGGCGTAGATGGCGACATCGATCGCGTCCGGATCGGGTACCAGACGGGGGGGCAGGTCGAGGGCGTCGAGGGGAACGGTGCGGCGGCGTTCGGGATGTGTTAGAGCGGCGATCAGGCCGAGCACTGCGGTTTTGCCCGAACCGGGGCCGGCGGTGATCACCAGGCAGGCCGCCCCATGCTGTGAGGCGGGTTCGCGTAACCAGTCGTTCAGCTCGGCAAGTGCGGCGTGGCGACCGCAGAACCACCAGCCCTGACTGGCGTCCACGTGATAGGCCATGGCGCTCACTAGCATCCGGGTGGTCAGTTCTGTATCGCGGCGCCGGGATTGCTCGTCGGACTCGGTGGCCCCCTGGATAGCCGGAGCGCGTTCGGTCACCTGGGCGCTGTGGCGGGGGTTGGTGAAAAAGGCCGGTGGCTCCCCGGTCAGCCCGAACTGGGATAGGCTGACGCGCTGCCAGGTGGGCCGGTCGGGGTGGTCGTTGATCTGCTGCACCACTGTCGATACCGCCAGCGTGGCGGGGCCGTGCCCGGCGGTAGCCCACCCATCGACAGCATCGGTGAGTAGGCGAGGAAACAGGCCGGCTTTAGCCTGCTGGTGAGGCTGAGCCGAGGAAACGACGACCAGGCCGGAGCCGGCGGCGGTCCGGCCCCACTGGTGACTGATACGTTCCAGCGCTGCGGCCGCCAGTTCGTTGCCGCCCTGCCCGGAATAGCAGGTATCCAGCACCAGTAGCAGCCGCCGCACCTTGGTGTCGCGCAGCATCGCCCGGGCCAGGTCCACCGTCGGTAGCGCGGTGTAAGAGACATCGTCCGGGTCAGTGTCGGCGGTGAGCAAAACATGGTCACCGCCGTCGTCCAGGATCTCGCCGTGGCCGGAAAGGTAGACAGCCAGCAGGTCGTCCTCACGCCGGTCGCCTGTCCTGCAAAACGACCGCAATTGGTCGGTCAGCTGGAAGCGTGAGGGATCCAGCCCGAGCCCGCTGACATGCCGATAGCCCAGCCGGCCGGTGAACACCTCGATGACCTTGTCGCGTGCCTCCACCAATTGAGGCCGGTCCCAGTCGGGACACTTGGTGTACTTCGCCATGGCTGCGGCGATCAGGAACCGGCGTGGACCCATCTCACCGGTACCGCTGCCGCCGGATCGCGGAGCAGTCACGCCAGCCCCTGAGCGATTGCTCGTCCGCACCATGTGTCGGTCAGGTATGCGGACGCATCATGGGCGTGCGCACCGTTGTCCACTCGTACGGAATGCACGCGGTCGCCGAAGCACGGTCGCAGATCCTTCACCAACGCCACCACGTCCCCCTCGTCCGCGATGTTGGTCCATTTCAGCTGCTCATCGCCCGGCCACGTCCCCGGATTCGGCAGCAGCCGATCAAAGATCAGGTGCCGGACGCCCAGCGGCGAGCCAAGAGTAACCAGCGCCCGCACCCGGTGCCCTGGCCGGGCGCACAGCGCCTCATATGCCACCACCGAGCCCAACGAGTGCGCTACCACCACCCGGGTGTCCTCACCCAGCGTATCGAGCACCCGCCCTCGCACAACGGCGCGTACTTGCGGGTCGGTGAGATAGCGGCGAACCTGCTTCATATCGCCAACCATCGCCCGTATTGCGATCCCGGCGAAGAACCGCGACCCTGACAGTGCCCGCAGCGCGACCTGCACTGACCGCGGCGTGGCCGCCAGCATCTCTTGAGCCTCCGGTGGCACCACTGCCGGATCACTCTCCGCCGCAGCTCTCCACCACGCGGCCAACAATTCTCGCTCGAACCCCTTTTCCACATCAGCAGCCGTCCAGACAGAATCCCCAACAGCAAGAAGCTCTCCCGGCGGCCGGAACACATCGCCGAAGAACGCCATCTCCACGTCCGACTGGGATACCACTCCGCCTGCCCCGGCACGGCGTACCCCGTCGGCTATGGCTGGCCACCACTTGGTCATCATCGTTGTCTCGCCCGCCACTTGCTGGCCGATCCCATGCACCGCCACCACACGTGCCACGCCCTACTCCCTGACTTCATCCCACTCGTGGAAAGCACTCTAGGAGCTGCCGGATGCTTCATCCGGGAAAATGGGCAAAATGCCCAAACCGCAGCTACGGCCGCCTGACGTAAACAGGTATTCGGAGGCTTCCAATACCCGACTCCACCGTCAGGCTCATACGAAGCCGGATTCCTGGACGGCTACGCGTTCGAGGACTGGCTCTTCCGCATGGAAGGCATCGCCGAGGACGAACGCCGACTCCGCGCAGGCGAGCACGTCAGCGGCCCCGCCGCAGACGCCTACCGCTACCGCGTCCATGCAGCCAGTCGCGAGTTCGCCGGCCGAGTCGTGAACAACGACCGTCATGCCCGCGACCTGCTCGGTGACCCCCTTCTGCAGATCCACCACGGAGAGGGCATGACCTGCGTCCTCAACCCCGCTCTCGCAGCCTGCCAGCTCAGAGGTTCGGCGGACGACCCCATGGTCACCCCCGACACCGACGACTGCTGGCCCAATTGCCAGCGCCTCGCCCGCACCGACCGGAACATCGAGACCAACAAGGAGCGAGTCGCCGAACTCCTCGATGAGCTCATCTTGAAGCGCCGCAACAGCCTCGGTCAGCCCGATCTTGCCGATCACGGATACCCCTGTTCATCCGGATGAATGCCTTCACCCGACAGTACGGAGTCCATGTACCTCAAGAGGTCGAATCGCCATATGTGCAGTGGAAGTTGACTTCTGACGCCATCGGATGACCTGGGTTGTGCAGTATGAGATGCCTCTGGGGGCTGGCGGGCAAGGTCGTCGGTCATGACCTTCTCCCCGAGGTCAGGCTTGCCCTGCCAGTGATATCGAGTCGGCCGGTCGGCATGCCCCAACGAATCGACAAGCTGCCCCGCTCAGAGGGATCCAGTGCTCCCCGGGCCGCCGGGGACTGAGGGCCGGGGGCGTGTTCTCACCGCCTGCTGCTGGTCAGGGTCAGGAGAAGCGGTTAGGTTAGGACGTTCACTGTCCGCCGGCCGGCCCGGAGGCGGATCAACCACGTTCGTGACACGGCGTCTGCGCGGTGCCCTTGCATGGTCTGCCAGTACATCGCCGTGGAGGACCGACATGTGGTGGCGAGCCGCCCCCGAGGCCCAGGCTGCCAGCTGCTGTGAGTAATCGCTGTCGGATTGCCAGCACAAATCGGCTACGACCAGTGCCCTTTCGGCCGCCCACGCCCGTAACTCGCTTCCAGGCACATCCGTGATCGGTTCATGGTCGTAGAGGTGACGAAGGTCTTCTGCCGGAGGAAGGAACAAGCCGGCCAGCGACGAGCCAACGGCGGTCATGACTCCAGCGACTGCGGCCGGGAAGAGAAGGGGTGCACATGCAACAGCTGTCGCGGCAGTGAGAAAGGGTAGCAACTTGTTCGCCACCCGTCGCACTCCGAGCAAATTTTTCCGCCATGTACGGCGTGAGTCTCCAGCTGAGAGTGGAACCATACGGGACTTGATGGTGTCGAGTTCGTCGGCCCATTCCGCAAAATGGACCCGCTCACAATGCACTGTGCCCAACGGGTGCGTGGCCAGCATAGTCAGGCCAAGGAGCTGCTCGAAGGTAGGGGGCGGCGGGGTTCGATATCCCACCTTGACCAAGAGGGCGGGGACAGCCACATTCAAGGTCAACCAGACTTCGGACGGCAGAAGCGGCGGCGAGTCGTTCTCAGGAAAATCATCGAGTTGCCGGAGCAGCACACAGGCACTATCCATCAACTCTGTAAGATCGCGGACTCCAGCGTCACTCAAGTCACTGTTTTCACCAGCAGCGGAAAATAAATGACGGCGGTTTTCCAGGAAGGCGCCGTAAGCAGCTAATATGTCTTCTGGTGATGATGGCATTTTGCCCTTCCCCCTCATCAACGTTCTCTGAAAGTATCGCCGCTGCTTGGCTCCGCGTACAGACGGCGGCTGCCCGCTCTGTCTTCGCCCACCGCCTGATCCTGTCCGCGACGCCTACGAAACGTCCTCAGCGGAGCTGTTGAGAAAGCTGACGGATCCTCATCCGGCTCCGCCGGCCACACCACGCCCCATGGTCAGTGCGCTCGTCTTCGACCGCGCGGGCCCCTAGTGCTGGGTTCCTCAAACGGTGTACACATATCGGCGCCGTAGTAGGCGAGTTGGTGGTGTGGGTCTGCCCCAGATCCAGGGGTTGGCACGAGCGTTGAGCTGGTCGGTCGCCAGAGTGGTGGCATATTCGATGTCGTCACGGTTGGCGAATGACCGGCCGGCGAGGGCGGTCTTGCGGAAGATGCGCCACCAGCCTTCCTGCAGGTTGAGCCAGCATGCGCCCACCGGGATGAAGGCATGGTGGATGCGCGGATGGTCCTCGAGCCAGGCCCGGGTGGACACGCTGTTGTGACTGGACAGGTTGTCGGTGACGATCCAGATCTCCCCGTCCGGGTTGGCGTCCTCGATCAGCTGCAGGAACCGCTGATAGAACACGCTGTTGCGGGACGACGCGGTCATCGTGACTGTCGTGCCGTCGGCTGGTCGCAGGCCGCCGTAGACCCAGGTCTTCTCGGGTCCGCGGCTGTAGTCGAGTTCCGCTTTGATCCGGTGTCCGTCCGGTGACCAGGCAGGTGCGGGCGGGAACGTCCGCGGGATCACTGGCCCCAGCTCGTCGGCGCAGATCACCGTGGCGCCGACGGGCGGGTGGGTGTAGAGGCCGATGATCCGTGTCCTTTTGGGACGAAGTCCGGGTCCTTCGAGCGCGTCCAGGACCGGGTGCGGCGCCAGCGCACGCCTTCGGCGAGCAGGATGCGCCGGACCTGTGAGCGGCCCACCTCGATCCCTTCCGCCCGTGCTGCAGCGGCCAGGGAATCCAGGGTCCACTCGGCTGGTCCGGACTCGTCGAAGGCCCACAGCTCGCCGACGGGCTCCCACCTCAGCCGACCCGGTGGCACGCTCTTGACCAGGGCGATGATCCTCGAGCGTTCCTCCTCGGTGATCCGTCGCTTGCGGCCCTGCCCGCCCAGGTCATCCAGCCCTTGCAGGCCCGAGCGGTTGAAGCGGTGCAGCCAGCACCGGACCGTCTTCTGGCTGCAGTCCAGCTCCACGGCGATCGCCGGAACCCGTAACCCCGACCAGCTCAGCTCGATCATCCGAGCCCGCATCACCGCATCCCGCGGCGCCTTGCGTGCCCGCGACAAGCGGCGAACGACGGTCCGCTCGTCCTCGTCACGCCCAGGCCGTGCCCGTAAAACCATCGTCCAGCACCCGCCCCCGAGCACCCTCAACTACCCCGCCACCAGTACATATACCCAGCGAAAGAGGAATCCAGCACTAGGCGTTGAGCCGCCGTTGGACCTGTAGTGGCGCGCCGCCCTGGTTCAACGGCGGCAGGAGCTGGCTCGCCTGTTAGGGCGTCCCGAATGCCGGTACGTCGTCCACGTCCATGTCGGTGCGGATCCGGCCGAGAGGCACTGGGTGGCGCCACCGTCGGGCATTGTCGCGGGCGACGTCCACGGTGACCTCGGCCACGGCGTCCGGCGCGACCGGGCGCACCGCCAACTGCTGCTGCGTACCCTGCCCTGTGGTGAAAGACCGTCCGGTCCAGGGGCGGCCGGCCCCTGCGGCGCGGAGCCGGTCGGCCAGGGCTGGCCGGACGGCGGTGTGCAGGGTCGTGATCCTGCCGACGCGGCGACTGCCTCCTCGGTGTGCCGCGCCTTGTACTTCGTCCGCTCCCGGCTTCCCGCCGTCAGCTACCCCCACAATCTGCAGGCGGCCCGCGTGCTCATGTGGCGCCGCATGTCCGGCTCGACATGGTTCCCGCTCTTCGAGGTACTGGCCTTCCTCACGACGACGGTGGCGATCGCGGTCACGGGATGAAGGAGCGGAGGAACACCGGTACAGGCACGGCTGAGCGTGCGACTCGGCAAGTCCAGAAAGGGGTTGCTCCTGTCGTGCGCCTGTGCGACAGGATGGCCGCATGATGCGAACCGCGCGTGCGCTGCTCCCCGTGCTCCTGTTACCGCTGCTTCTCGCCGGATGTGGCACGGAGAAGCAGTCGGGGACAGCGGCAGGTCTCGACGAGGCCGCCGAAACATGGGGCGTCGATCCGGACCTCGTCTATGTCACCGATGCCCCCGGTTTCACCGTGTTCCCGGAGTCGGTCGGCAAGTACGAGTTCAACCAGTTCGTCGCCGCGTACCGGTCCGACAAGGGTTCCCTCCGGTTCGGTCTCTTCTCGGAGTTCGACACGCTGACGGCCGACAACTGCGCCGACCATCCTGCGGGCACCGACAAGGCCAAGCCGGTCACCTGCGAGCAGGACGGCGACGCCTGGTACCGCACCATAGGCGTAAGCCACGAGTATGCGGTGCCCCGTGACGGCGTGGTCATCCGGCTCAGCGCCGATCCCGAAAAGGTCGACCGCGCCACTCTCCGCAAGGCGGCCGAGGCGGTCCATCGCCCGGACGACAACGAACTGGCCGCACTTCTTTCGACAACGCACGGCACGGGCACCTGAGCGGACGTCGGTGGCTCCACACGACGTCGTGTGGAGCCACCGACGTCCGGCCTTCCGGTCGAGGTTCTGGGACGGATGCGCTCCGACCGCGTCATGCGACGGCCGAGGCCCTCACTCAAGGAGTACGCCCTGGCCTATCCCCAGGGCGGGCGACCGCCCAAGCACGGCAAGGAATTCCGCTTCGCCAAACCGGAGACCTGGGGCGAGCCGGACGCGGCCACGACGCAGGTCACCGACCGGTACGGCATCGCTCGCACGATGGCCTGGAACCGCATCCACCCCCGCCTGACCACCCGCTCCGCCTGGATCGACCACACCGGCGAACTCCCCATCATCGAGGGCACGCTGATCCGCCTCCAGGTCGACCGCCTGCCCGGCGGAGGCGACCTACTGCCGCTCTGGCTCTGGTCCTCCGCCACCGGCCTGAACAGCGAAGAGGTCGACGTGCGCTGGAAGGCGTTCCTGAGGAGGTTCGACATCGAGCACCTGTTCAGGCTGATGAAACAGACTCTCGGGTGGACCCGTCCGAAGCTGCGAACCCCCGAGGCCGGCGAGCGCTGGACCTGGCTGATCATCGCCGCGCACACCCAGATCCGCCTTCTGCGCGGGGCCGCCGCCGACTTGCGGCGGCCGTGGGAGAAGCCCGCCGAGCCCGGCCGGCTCACCCCGGCCCGAGTACGCCGGGGGTTCAGAAACCTCCGCCCACATCTCAGCTGCCCGGCCCGTGCACCGAAACACTCAACGCCCGGACCTGGAAGGCTACTTGGATCGAAGAACCGGAGGCCGAGCACCCGCTACGACGTGGGCAAGACCACCGGGCGCCCCGAAAGCATCACCGAACGCGATCAGCTCGGAGGCGGAACACAACGTCAGAATGGAACAGCCAGCCCAGCCTCGCGCAATCGAAGCAGTGCGATGCCCATGCACTCGGCGACCGAGGTCCCGTCGGCCCTCATCCCACCGTCCAGCGGCCCACCAGAAGCGGCGAATGTCCACGCTGGCTGACCGTCACGCATGCGCTCCGCGTCGACCCGGATCATGGCACCGACCCCCTGCTCGCCAAGCCACTCCAGGATGGACAGCGTCACGTCCTCGACGCCAATGTCCAGGTCCGTCTTGGGCCCCCGCCCCGTCCCTTTGGCCATGGCCACAACCCTACTCAGCCCCAGGTCGGGTCGCGTCACGCACTCTCAAGGCGACTCGGACCATGAAGAACAAGGTGAGAAGCTGTGCCATATCTCATGATCTGTGACGTGTCGTGACGGAGTTGCTGTAACTGGAGATTTTTGGCTTAGGTCTTGGGCTTCACCAGCTACCCCGCTTGAGCGGGCTAGTGGGAATTCTCCAAGTCGGGCTAGGCATCGTTGTGTCGGCCAAGATCACCGTGTTCGTCCGCACCAGCGCAGACTTGCGGGACGGGTGGTCGAGGAGGCCGCCGCATCCTTGTCCATGACGACATCTGGGACACCACACCGTGAGCGAACGTGTCATTGCACCCAAGAGCCGGGGTTTCCTCTTCCTCGACTCCCATCCCGGCGGCTGCGAGCAGCTGGTGAACGAGATGTGGCAGGCCGTCCCCGCCCCGGCCCCCGCCGGGGGCGAGGGGCCAGTGGCTCTGGTCATCGGTTCGTCCGCCGGGTATGGCCTGGCGGCAACGATCGCGGGCCTGGCCCGGGTAGGCATCCGTGGGATCGGTGTGTGCTTCGAGAAGGCGCCCGCGCGCCGCACCGGCACAGCTGGTTGGTATCGCACTGCTGCCACTGCGCGGCTCGCCCAACAGCACGGGCGGGACATGGTCTTCCTCAACGGTGACGCGTTCAGCGACACGGTCAAGGAGCAGGTCGCCGACCTTTTGGCCGAGCGCTTTGGGGGACGACTCGACTACCTGGTCTACTCGGTGGCCGCGCCTCGCCGCACCGACCCGGAGACCGGCGAGGTGCATGCCTCGGTCCTCAAGCCGGTCGGTGCGTCGTACACCACCAAGACCCTTGTCTTCGACGAGCACGGTGCCCCGGAGGTCAAGGAGATCACCACAGCACCGGCTGAAGGTGATGACATTGAGCAGACCGTGGCGGTGATGGGCGGCACCGACTGGGAACGGTGGGTCACCTTCCTGGCCGACCGGTCCCTGCTCGCTGACGGTTTCAGCACCGCCGCCCTCTCCTACATCGGCTCGCCGCTTACCGCGGCGATCTACCGGCAGGGCACCATCGGCGCGGCGAAGGCCCATCTGGAAGCCACCGCACGCACATTGGACGAGCGTCTCGGCAAGACCCTGGGCGGTCGGGCGGTGACCTCTGTCAACGCCGCTGCCGTCACCCAGTCCTCCACCGCCATCCCCGGCATCGCCCTGTACGTCGGGCTGCTGCGCGGCGTCCTCGGTGACGCCATGGTGGCTCCAATTGGTCAGCTGGTCGAGTTGTGGGACCAGTTGACCGGCGCCCTCCCCCTCGACCTCGATGCCGAGGGGCGCATCCGCCTGGACGCCTGGGAACTGGCCCCCACTGTGCAGAACGCCGTCGCTGAACGCTGGAGCGATGCCACCAGCGGCAGCATCGCCGAGCTCGCCGACCTCGACTGGTTCAACGACGGAGTGCGTCGCCTCTACGGCTTCTCCGTCCCCGGCGTCGACTACACCGCCGCCGTCGAAACTGACGTCTCCTGGCCTACTCCCGCTTGATCAGTAAGTGCTGCCCGAGACCGTCGACAAACGTTGCTCACTCTCGCTTACGAGACCGTCCGTGGGCCCGTCAGGGTGATCGCGGCCCATGACAGGCTGTCCCTTCTGACATGGAGGGGGAGTCTTGGCGGAAGTCGGGGGATGGATCTGGGAGCGCAACCTGCGGTCGTTCCTGGCGTTGCTGTCGCACTACGTGGGATACGGATTCGATGTCACCGACTGGGAGACGGTGGCACTGGCGGTCGAGGGGACTGATGACGAGCGGCCCGACGGCTGGTACTCGTATCCCTTGGTCGGTGAGCAGCGACAGGTCGAGGTCCGGCTTGCCCGTGCGGTCGGAGGCGACGAGCTCATGGTGACCGTGAAGGGATCCCTGACGCCCGAACTCGAGGTCCGGGCGGACACGCTGCTGGCCGCCTTCGCGGCTGGATGACCAAGGCCGACTTGACGGCTTAACTCCATGAGGTGTCTTTCTCCGCGTCGGCCGGAGAAGGGGAGGTCATTCCTGTGGGGGATCGACGGGGTGCCGGGCGGGCAGGACGATCCGCAGAAAGCCGTGGGGCCGGTCGTGTGAGCGCGGCCGGTCCCGCGCATGCCCACGACGTGCAGATGCGGCAACGGAGCAGGCCCGCACCTATCGGTGGGTGCGGGCCTGCTCACGTCCTGGTCGTGCTGGTGGTTCACCGCGGGGTGAAGGGCCCCGCCGCGAGGGTGCCGTTGTCGCGCAGTTCGGCGTGGGCGGCGAGTTGGGCCAGGAGCTGCTCGGGGGTGAGGCCGGTGCGGGCGGCGATGTCGCGGACGCGGCGGCCGGCGTCGGTGGTCAGCCGGACGTGGGCCTGGAGTCCGTCGCGGGCGTCGGCCTGTTCCTGCCGCCAGGCCGTGTGCCGGGAGAGGGCGCCGATCCTGCGCGCTTCGCGCTCCTGGTCCCACTGCGCGCCCTGGACGTCGAGCTGGGGGTCGTAGACGGTCCAGCCCTCACCGGCCATGAGCGCCGCGAGGCGCTGCCACTCGGTGTGGCGGGCGGCCCACTGCTCGGCGAGTCGCTGCGGATCGTGCGGGACCAGGTCCTCGGCCCGGGAGGCGGGGGAGCGGAGCTCTGCCTGTGTCTCTCGCTCCCGCAGGGCGGCCTCGGCGACCTTGTCCGCGATCTGCCCGGCACTCAGGCCGGGGGCCTGGCGCCTGACGGTCGTCCGTGCGACGTCCTGCGCGCTCCGCTGCATCAGGCCCCGCCCTCCGCAGCCCATTCCAGTCCGAGCGCGGCCAGCTCGCTGCGCCGCTCCGCGCTCAGTTTCGCGGCCCGGCTCCGGGCGTTGCTGAGGAACGCCCCGATCTTCAGCTTGACTCCGTCCACGGTCTCCACGGCCTTGCGAGGGACGCGTGCGTGTCCCTCGCGGGCGTGGAACTGCCGCACGGCGGCGACCGGGCCGGCGACCGCGCCGCCGGTCCGCCACGCCGCCGACGGCACCCCGTTCTTTCCGGCCGGCAGCTTGGTGTCCTCCTGTCCCCAGGACGGCAACGCCCGCGCCAGCACGTCTTCTTCGGCGCCGGACAGGCCCGCCAGGAGCTGCCGTTCGGCTGTGTTCAGCAGTACCTCGGCGTCGGCCCGCGCACCGCCGCCGTTGTGCCCCGGCGGGTAGTTGCGCCACTGCCAGTACGACCGCAACGCTTTCGCTTCCATCCCGTAGCGGCTTGCGATGCGGCACAATCAGCGACGAGGTGGTCTCTCCCTGCAGGGGAGCGGTCCGCAGGAGGCCGGGATGATGGGTCACTCCACCACAGTCTCGTGTTCGCCGATCCGGGCGGGCGTTTTCGCAGGAGCCGACCGGTCCTGGGCCTGTCGTCTGCTTGCTTCCCCAGGCCGCGGGTGTCCCTTCCTGGAGCTGGCAGGTGTCGGTGGGGCGGGGATTGGCCCGTTCGAGCGCATCGTGATGATCCGATCGCACTAAGCTACGCCTGTGGTGGTTGGCGAAGATGCTCAGGTGAAGGGCTTCTCTGGAGCCCGCAGAGCCAAGCAGTGGCTCGAGGGCACGATGCGCATCTTCGGCGCGTACGCGAACACGGACTCGGAGTCCTGCGGCCGTCGGCTGACTCTGTCCTGGCCGTACGGAGGCCGGACGTTCTCCTTCGATCTGGGGGGTGCCATGCGCGGCGACCCCTACCAGAACGACATGTTCTGCGCGGAGGTCAAGAACTACGCGCAACCCAGCGATCAGGGAACGCAGTTCGACGAGTTCCTCGCCAAGTGCTACGTCGCCGCCCAGGCCCAGCATCACCTCAGCGATCACTTCATGTGGATCACCTGGGCACCCTTCCGCGCAAACTCCTGGTCCACCCTCAACTCACCCGGCCAGGTGGAAGCCGCGGTCCTGCAGCACTGCAGCCGCGTTTTCGGCACCAGCGACACCGAGGAAGCCCGAAAACTCCTGGACAGCGAACTCGCCCAGTCGGTCGCCGCACGCCTGTGGCTGATCGTGCTCTCGGACAAGCAGGAAACCCTCCTGCCGCTCAAGGACTGGGCAGCCATCGTCGCCGCCGAACTCACCCGCAGAGAGGGCTCGTGGTGAACATCGTCGAACAGTCGATCTCCCAGGCCATGGACGAGCCCGACGACCGGATGATGTTCACCCGGGTCAAAGACATCGTCGCCCGGCACCTGCGCCGCATGGACCCCGGCGCCACCATCACCAAGACAGAGTTCTTCAACCACACCCATGTCCCCGACATGGTCCTCGAATGGCCCGGCCGACCCCGCACACCACGCCGGTTCATCTATCTGCGCACCACATCCGACCAGCGCGAACTCGAGGACGACCTCCATCGCCTTCCCCGCGCAGACCGGCCGGTGCTCCTGGCCCTCGGCCAACTGCCCGCCGCCCAGCTGCAAGGGGATCTTCCCTCGCTGCCTGGCAGCAGCACCGCGCTGCTCCTCGATGCCTCCGCGCTCGGCGCGCTCCAGCCGGCCGACGACTCTCCAGGCATCCCTCGTCTGGTGTCCCGCTCCGTTCTCGAAGGTGGCCGCGGCACCCTGGACAAAGCGGCGACCGAGGAGTTCCTGAACACGGTCGTCCAGGGAGCCGAGGCTGCTCGCGCGGGGGAACGCGTTCCCACCCGCGAGGCCGTCGACGCCCTCAGCGCGCGGATGACCACCGACGTCGCTGACCGGATGTCAACCTTCCTCGCCGCGCTCTGGCAGGGCGGCGGATCCACACTCGCCAGCTTCCCCGCACCCCAGCGAGGAGTCGGTCATCTCGACGAGACGGCCCTGATGTACCTGCTGGAATCCGAGGACATCACCGACGCCGAGTTCTGGAACCGGGTCGTCCGCATGATCAGCCTCCCCATTCTGCTGCGTACCCCGGCTGCCAGCACCGGCAACCTTCAGCACCTGATGCGTGAGGCGATCCAGCTCTGGACCAGCCGCGTCTGCATGATCGTGCCCGGCACAGCAGACGCGGACATCAGCCCGTGGCACTGGGCGGTGAAGGCCGGCCAGCTGATCCTGCAGATCCCGCGGTTCCATGTGCTCGTTGCCCAGTCCCGGCGTCAGCTCCCGCAGGGGCAGGAGCACGATCTGCCACGCCTTGACGAGGTGAGGAACAGGGCCGACCGCTTCGGCATCCCGCTGACCTCTCTTCGCATGGTCGTCACGGACCGCCACGTCGGATACGGCGGCCCCGGCGACGACATCTCCCACGACACCCAACTCGACGGCATCAGCGACGCACTGGGACAGGCCGAGGGAGTCATCGAGGCCGATGCCCGCATCCCCTCCGGCGAGACTCTCCAGTGCCTGTTCGGCACCGGAATCGCCAGCGCCCGCGGCGCACGTACCCAGGTACCGCTGGACGCCCTCCTCGGCACGACGGCACGCCTGCTCTCCGATCTCTCGAGCGACGAAGCCGAGAAGATCACCCAGCTCCTCGGCGCCCAAGGCCCACCCCCCGACCAGCCGTGGAGTCAGCCCAGCTTCGACGATGTATAGGACATGCGCGAGGCCGCCAGCAGCGCTGTTGGCCCGGAAAGCAGCGCGGACCATGTCCGCCACCGTGGTGCGCCGTTCACGCCGTGACTGGCGAAGGGGGGCGATTCCCAAAGGGGAGAGCCGGGTGCGGTCGGCGATCAGCCCACGGAAGACGGCGCACCCAACTGAGTTATTACCCGGCCTGGCGCAGGGTCTCCGCGAGGGCGGCGTGAGCGGAAGGCTGGCGCACCTTGTGGTCCAGGGGCGGGAGCGCCTTGCTGACGGTCAGGATCAGCTGGCCGTAGCGGGCTGCGATGCCGGCCGCAGCCGGAAGCATCGCGGCGCAGTCTGATTGCGTTGGATTTTCGTGATCACCCTCTGGATGCTGCAGCGATCCGCTACTGTGCAACTAGGCGCTCGTCTCAAGCTTCCGGCCCTAGACCATCAGGTTGACAGGCCATGGAATCCTGAGGGGAACCTCAAATTGCATAAGCAGAACAGCCTTTGGCCGCGAGCCCGCCGTGTGGTGGTTTCAAAGGTTCTACCGGGTGTGGTGGTGACTGTTCTTAGTCACCTCATCCTCGCCTTGTTTGGGCTCAACTAGAGATGTGGCGCTTAGAGGGCCCCGGGGTATTCCCCGGGGCCCTCGTCATGTGCTGCTGGGCAAGGATGACGCTGACTGGTGGGTTGGGGCAGTTGTCCAACACGCTGGCGCGTGCCCTTTGTGGGGCTGGGCGGATGGTGAGATTCCGCCTTATCGTCGTGTCCGCCGCGAGCAACCGCTCGAAGGGCGACTGGGAGCCCGCCGCCTGCACGCCCACCTTCACTTGCTACTGCTGCACCTACGCCGCCGACTGGGCGGCTGGTGTCTGGCCGGTGGGGACGAGCCGAAGTGCAGGCTCCGTACTCCCGGTGTTCAGGAGGTGGGTAGGCGGCAGGCGAGTATGTGGCCGTCGGTGACGATGTGGACGAGGGAGCCCGCGATCAGAGGTGAGTACCCGCTGAATGTGTTGGGTGCTTCTCGGGTTTCGACATCGTGCAGGACCTTCCAGACGGTCAACCCCCTCACCGGCGCCGACCACGACACCGTCGCCGTCTACTCCGACGCCGAACTCCAGCAGCGCCTCCAGGCCGCGCAGAGCGACCCCCGCAACCTCGACGTCACCGTCCGCCCGGCCTGACCCCGAAGACGCCGCGGCGGCCCCCGCCGGACAGCAGTCCGGCGGGGGCCGCCGCCGTCCGCGCGCAGCCCATGGGGTGCCTCCCGGACGGGTGCTGATCCAACCCCGGGTGAGGTCCCCTTGTTGGGCCCTGCCGGTTTTCCCCGCGGGAGGGCCGGTTGCTGCCCGGGGGGCCTCCGGACTGCTGGGGGTGTGTCACTGAGGGGTGGTGCAGGCCTTGAGGGCTGACAGTCCGTTGATGACCATGGCCACGGAGAACTCGGTGGCGGTGGCCAGGTCGTAGCGTGAGTGGTCCACCGATGCGGTGTAGGCGGGCAGGGTCTGGCGGATGTGGTCGGACATGGCCGGTGCGGGCAGGCCCTGGGCCAGGCCGAACGCCTGGGCCTCGTCTGCGGCGACGACCAGGCGCAGGTGTTGGGGCTCGAAGCCTGCTTCGAGCAGTGCGGCGAACATCGGCTCATAGACCGCGATGGCGCGTTCGCTGGTGAAGCTGGTGGTGAAGATGAGTGGCAGGATGCGGCGGTGCCCGGCGTACACGGCGGTGAGCTGGCGCAGGAGGCTGGCCACGGTCTCGCGCCAGTCGCGCCCGGGGCCGATGGGCTCCATCTGTTCCAGCAGCCGCAGCCGGGCGAGGTCGATGACCTCCGCCCGGCCGGTGACATGGGAGTAGAGCGAGGACGGCGCGACACCGAGGTGCCGGGCCAGCTGCACCATCTGCACGTCGCCGGTGCTCTCGACGAGTTCGATCGCACCGTCCGCGATCCGTGTCACGGACAGAAGCGGCGTCTTCGGCCTGACCACGCCCGGCGTCCTCCTATGCCTCAGCCCAGCAGGTAGCCGCGCTCCTCCAGGGTACGGCGCAGGTTCTCACGCCCGTCCATGTAGCCCAGACTCGTACCCACCGCCACGGCGTGGCTCCACGTCTTGTCCCGCAGCCCGTACTCGGCCCGGAAGTCCTTGAACGCCTGCTCGTAGTCCTCGACCCACTCGGCGGCCGGCCGCGCACGGTAGCGCTCGCGGTGCAGTACGACGTCCTGCGCCGGCCGGGGGCGTATCGCGCTGGGGCGGTCCGGGTCCGGGGTGCCGATCGCCATGCCGAACACCACGTAGGCGTACCGGGGCAGGCCGATCAGGTCCGCAAGTGCACGCGCATGGTTGCGCAGCGAACCCAGGTACACACCTCCCAGGCCGATCGCCTCCGCCGCGACGAGACCGTTCTGCGCGGCCAGGGCCGCATCGACATAGTCGGTGACCACCGGCTCGGCGCCCTGCGCGACCCTGATCGCATGGCTGTTGAGGCGCTGGTGTCTCCGCTGATGCGATCGCTGAAGGCCTTGATCAGGCCCTCCGAGTCGAGGCTGGCCAGCGCGGTGAGCTTGCCCAAGGGGCTGATGGCCTGCCCGAAGCCTCCGAGCGTTTTGCGGACTTCTGACCAGCGCCTTCCTTACACAGTGGGGCATCGGCGCCCAGAGCCCTAACGAGGTCATCGCCGAAGGCATCCAGGAGATGTACGTCAAGGACCACGGCCGCCGCGCCGACCAGCTTGAGGTCGAATTCACCGACATCGACTACGTCGACGTCTCCTTCTGATCTGGTCCCGACGCGGGACGCTAGACCCGCATCCACGTCCTCTTCGACGGACGGCCCACCGCCGATGTCCCCGGATCCGCCGCCAGCGAGCAATTCGCCACCGTGATCCTCGCGCGGGTCGGCGCCGACGCCTGGCAGCGCTTCGCCTCGAGAGCCAGCCCCGCTCCGAAGCCCTGCGCGCACCCGGGCCGCGACTACGCCGTACAAGGACGGCACCGCCCACCCGGCGCAGGCACTGCTCCTGACCGACGCCGAAGCTGCCGACTGGCTCATCGCCACGGCGGCCGGAGAGATCTGGCCCCGCCTTGGTCACCAAGGGTCCCGGGGAAGGCCAGCCATCTCCGGGACCCGCCCCGGAGGGCCGGGACAACATGGATCCACCGATGTCAGTGAGGGCTGAGACCATAGAAGCGGGGCGAAACTGCCCTCACGGGACAGCAGTTGACGATGGAGACAACGCGCACCATGAGACTGGCACTGAATGAGGAGTGGGCCGTCGGCGCCCGCATTGGGGATGGCGGCTTCGGCGCCGTGTTTGAGGCGGAGAGCACCGCTGGCGAGAAGGCGGCGGTGAAGCTCGTGCCCAAGGCGCCGGGTACCGAGCGCGAGATGCTGTTCACCGACCTGGACGGCGTCCGCAACGTGGTGCGGGTCATCGACAGCGGTGAGCACGAAGACCAGTGGGTGCTGGTGATGCCCCGTGCCGAGAAGTCTCTGCGCGACCACCTCCAGGAGCACGGCCGGCTGCCCCTCAACGAAGCGGTCGCCGTCCTGTCCGACGTTGCCGAAGCACTCGCCGACCTCAAGGACAGAGAGGTCGTCCACCGCGACCTCAAGCCGGAGAACGTCCTGCTGCTCGGTGGCCGCTGGTGCCTGGCCGACTTCGGCATCGCCCGCTACGCCGAAGCGACCACCGCCCAGCACACCTACAAGGGCGGGGGAAGCCTGCCATACATGGCACCCGAGGTCTGGAAGTACCAGCGGGCCACCGGCGCGACCGACATCTATGCCTTGGGCGTCCTGGCCTACGAGCTCCTGGAGGGCACCAGGCCCTTCACCGGACCGGCCGAGCACGACTACCAGGACCAGCACCTGCACGGAACCCAGCCACCGCTCACTGCCGCGCCCTCGCTCCTGGCCGCGCTGATCACGGAATGCCTCTACAAGGCGCCCCAGGCACGCCCCGCGGCCGGCAACGTGCTCGCCCGGCTGGGGCAGATCCCCGTCGCCGCACTCTCCGGCGGGCTGGCCGCGCTCGCGGAAGCGAACCAGGGCGCGGTCGCGCGCCAAGCCGAAGTCGACCGCCGGGCGTCGGCACACGCCACCGAGGCCGACCGCCGCAAGGCCCTGCTCGATGCCGCCACGACCTCGTTCTCCTTCATCGCTGACGCCTTCCTCACGACCCTCACGACCGCTGCCCCGAGCGCGGAGGTACGCAGAGGCAACCAGGGAGGGTGGACCGTGCGCATCGACGACGCCCAGCTGACTCTGTCCGGACCGAGGGAGACCGCCCCCGAGGTCTGGCGCACCACCTCGACACCGGCACCATTCGACGTCATCGCCTCAGCGACCCTCTCCCTGAAAGTTCCCGCCAACTACCACGGCTACGAGGGCCGCAGCCACTCCCTCTGGTACGCCGACGCGAAGACAGAAGACCAGTACCAGTGGTTCGAGACCACCTTCATGGACACCCCGCTGCGCGGCACCGCGAGAACCATGGAACCCTTCGCGCTCGACCCTCACCACGAGTCACGCGCCGCCGTCGGCCCGGGGATGATGATGCACCAGGTGGCCTGGCCCTTCATCCCGCTCGTCATCGGGGACCTGAACGAGCTCATCGGCCGGTGGGCCGCCTGGCTCGCCGAGGCGGCGACCGGCCAACTCACTCACCCCAGAACCATGCCCGAACGTGACCCCCAGGGTTCCTGGAGGCGATGACCAAGGAGCCGTGCCACAGCCGGTACAAACCCCTCGAATTCCGGTGACGTCAGCCGGACACAGCACGGGCCCCGGGAAGTGAAGACATCTCCGGGGCCCTGCTTTATGGAGTCACTTGATCCAACGACCCTGCGACTTTCAGTCGTGCGCGATATCCGGCTCGGTGTAGTAGCGCAGCACCTCCTGGCAGTGCATGACCACCTCGGAGACGAGACCGTGTCGCGCAGCGGCTCGGGCATCCGGGTGTTTTCCATGGACGCACGCTAAGGTGCCGCACCCCCGGATTTGGAGCCGCCGCGTGGGCTCATCCGGAAGGTCTACTCAGCCGTGCCGTCGCCTTCTTCGGCTGTTTCGTCCCGTTCGGCTTGGGCATCGGAAACCTCCAGCTCCTCATCACCGTCCTCAGCGACGGCGGCCCCGCCGCTTGTCGGCTGAGTGACAACGGGCACGCCGATCTGAGGGATTGAGGCGGCGATGTCGAGCTTGGCCATTGAGGCAGCGGCCTGCTGAGCGAGGCGCAGCCCGGGACTGTTGGCTGCTGCCTGGAGGGCGGCACTGTGAGCTGCCATCTGCCGGGCGAACCGTAGGCCAGGACCATCGATCAGCTTCTGGTTGGCAGCGATCTGCCGGGCAAGGCGCTGCGCCGGGCCATTCATGAGTACTGCCGCCCGGGCGGCATCCTGAGCAAGCCGAAGAGAGGCCAGATCGAGCTTTGCGAGCAAGGGAGGCAGCTGATCGGTGCCCAAGCCTGCCGGTGGAGTCTGAACTGCCAGAAGGCTGCGCTTGGCACCCGCCGCGATGCCGGCGACTCGCTTCTTGAGGCCCCGCAGGATCTCCATGCACGACTCGTCTCCAGTGTCCGGCGGTGACGGTTCATCCAGCGCAAGGAGCGTCGGGGTCTCATCGTTGCGGGTAGAGAAGAGGACCTTCGTCTCCCACACGCAAGCGATGTGCCCGGAGAGCGACTCCATCTCGTCGACCGCGAGGCCATACAACAGCCATCGGGCCTTCGCCGTGTACCAGACGTCATCTTCGATCCTGTGGCCCGTGACGTCCGTGACGCTGAGCAGTTCGATCTCTGGTTCCTCACACCACGCGTACCACTGCTCCACCGCGGTGCCGTCGCCGAGACCGGCGAAACCAGTGAGGGTGCTGAGGCCCGCCGCCGCCTGGGCGACCCCTTCTCGGACGGACGGCGACTTCAGAAGTTCGAGCGCAGCGGCCTCCGCGTCTTTCCCGGACACCGCCTCGGTGAACTGGGAGACGACCTGGTCGAAGTCCTGCAGCAGGGTGAGCCGGTGTTCCAGGCCGCGGATGTCTTCGTTCAGCGGGTACGGATAGCTGGTCCCGTCGCTGAAATCCTTGCTGTTGTTCGTAACGAAATGGACGTGCTGGTCCGGGTTCTGTTCGAGGAATTCCAGGACGGAGAACCAGATCGCCGCATCGCGACCACCTTCAGAGTGGTCCTTGCCGCGCTTCGCTGGCAGCTGGGCCATCGCCTCCCGCTGGAATGCCCTGCGGATGACCCCGTCGCTGGTCTCGATCACCTCGAAGATCTCTCCGTAGACCTTCCGCCAGTGATCCAGGAAGCGCTCCAGGTCCAGCGGTTCCAGCGAGCTTTCCGGCTCCCAGGGCAGGATGTCCCGCAGCTTCTCCAGGGTGTTCAGGACAGCCTGGTGCTTGACCGGGTAGAGGTGCGCCTTAGAGGTCCTAACAGAAGCCGTTGATCATGTGACTTTCGGCTTGGGTGGTCGTTGGTCTGGTCGTGGGGAAGAGGGAGTCGCGGCCGTGGATCGTC
>NZ_JBIVDS010000034.1:0-26786 GCF_044747265.1 Streptomyces sp. NPDC090106
GAGTCCTCGACCACGAGGTCAAGACTCGTTCCCCCGGCGGCCTTCAGGATGGCCATCTCCTCGGCCTCATAGTCCAGATCGTGCTGGCCCCGCGGGGCCGAGGCCATGAACGCCACCCCCAGCCGGTACCCATCCGGGGCCGGTGCCGGGCTCGGGTGACCGAGCCGCCGCGCCACGGCGAACAACTCTGTCGCCTCCGCCAGGAACCCCTCATCAGGAGCGGCCAGCAGCTCGTAGGGAGCCCGCAGCAGCGCCCACGCCGCGGGCGACGGTTTCGCCGGTGCCCGGACCTCGAACACCAGCGGCCCCGACGCTGCAGCGATCAGTCTCGTCAACTGGCCCAGGTCGCCCTCCAGCCACCGGTACAGGTCGCGTCCGATCGCGAGCAGCACCTCGTCCCTGGAACCGCTGCGCACGGCCTCCACATACCGGCCGGCGATCCCGTTGAGCAGCTCGACGTCAGAAGCCTCCAACACGCGCCGGGGGCCGACCCGCTGGCTGTCAGCGAGCAGCTCGAACCCGGTGGCGTCCACGGCCAGAACGGTAACCATGAGTCATCTTATCGACGCGCACAGGTACCGTATGGGGGCTTTCGGAAGTCCGGACCGCGGAATGACCCGATCCGTGACCACGTCACGCACTGGACTGGTTGGCCGTGGACTGCCCAGGTACTGGCACACGCGTCAAGTGGCGAAAGACCAGGCTCCGACCGCTTGTGGAGGAGCGAGAGATGACTGCGCAGTCGTGCTCGCCGAAGCCCGCCGTCACCTCGCCCTCGTCCAGCGCGGGCACCGCCGCGAGCCCGGCCTGGACGATCGGATCGTGGACACCGCGCTAGCCGCGCATTGCACCGACATCACCGAGGCCCGCAGCGAGCGCGGTGAGGAACCCGGCTACCGCCTCTACACCGCCCGCTGGGCACCACTGGCTCACCACCCGTACGGCGACGGACGACCGCCGCTCCTGACCGCGACGCCGACCGCGAGCCACCTGCCGACCCGGCCGGGCCGCTGCTGCCGCTGGAGCCGGGGGCGTGGGACATTCCGCGCGTGCCGCTGCTCCACGACCGCGCCGTCATCGCCGCCACCGTTCTCGGTGCCCGGCTGCGTACCGCCTGCCGCGGGGGCCGCGACCCGTACGACGTGTTCGCGCACCAGCAGGCAGCGATGCCCGAGCAACTGCTCCTCTTCGGCCAGGAGGAGCGCCCCGTACGGAAGAAGGCCGGCCCTGGCGGCCCCATCGACGTCGCCGCGCTGCGCACCGACCTGGAAGCCCTGGAACTGACGGCCGATCAACTTGGCCGCCTCGGGCACGCCGGGCAGCACCTCGCCACACTGCGCAAGGACGCCAACTGGCGCGCGGACCAGACCGCCATCAGAAGCGCCTCGAGTGCGCAGAGTGCCGCGGCTGTTGACCCGGGCCGCCAGCAGCACCAACAGCCCGGCCCTGAGCACGGACCAGGCCCGCGGCGGTGACCGCCTGAGACGTTTCGCTCCCACAAGCCCTCTAATGAGGCCTCGGATCCTCGCTGTCCACCACGCGTCCGGCCCGCTGAACTGCGGCCGGGCGGTGTGGCGTCGGCCACGGACGAACCGCCTCGTCAAGGGCCAGTCAAAGTTCAAAACGGACACCACGGGTTGAGGTCGGTCAGACCGCAGACAAGGGGTGCCTGGCCACGGTGGCCACCGGCTCGCACCGCGTCACGGGTGCGGGCCGGGACCTGTCACCGATCCGGCCCGCCTTGGTGCCCGATGCCGCGGTCCTGCTGGGAGATAGCCAGAGCGCGTTCATCGAGATCGACCGCCCCATGTCGTTCGCCCTGCTGATCGCCAAACTGAAGCGATACCGCGCCTACCGCACCGCGCCCGCGACCGGACGCGGCCACGGCGTCCGCCCACCCCGCTCTTACTGGCAGGAGACTTAGACGTCATCTCATTTGGTGAGCCTGCGGTAGCAGATGAGGGTGCAGGCGATGCTGGTGAAGGCGAGGAAGTGGTCGGCTTTGCGTTCGTAGCGCCGATGGAGGCGGCGGCAGCCGGCGAGCCAAGCCATGGTGCGTTCGATGGTCCAGCGATGGCGGCCCAGTCGCTGTGAGGGGTCGATACCTTTGCGGGCGATGCGGTGGGTGATGCCGCGTCCGCGTAACCATCGCCGCAGGTGGGGGTAGTCATAGCCCTTGTCCGCGTGGAGCTTGTCCGGCTTGCGTCGTCTGCGTCCGCGGTGGGAGCGGATCGGCGGTATCCCCTTGACCAAGGGGATCAGGGCTTGGCTGTCGTGCAGGTTCGCTCCCGAGATTCCGACGGATATGGGCAGACCGGTCCGCTCGGTGACCAGATGGATCTTCGATCCATACTTGCCCCGGTCCACAGGATTCGGACCTGTCAGGTCCCCCTTTTCAAGGCCCGCATGTTCACCGAGTCGATCGCGCAGCGGGTCCAGTCCAGCCCTCTGCGAGCGCCGAGCTCGTCGAGCACAACGCGGTGGAGCTTGGCCCACACCCGAGCCTTCGACCACTCGCTGAACCGCCGATGAGCCGTCGCCCCTGACAGCCCGAAAGATGCTGTCGGCAGTTGCTGCCACGTGCAGCCCGACGTGGCCACGAACACGATCGCCGCCAGCACCTCCCGGTCGCCATGCCGACGCCGACCACCGCCCTGAGGCCGCGACGGCGCTTCCGGCACCACCCGCTGGAACAGCTCCCACAGCTCATCCGGCACCAGCCGCTCAACAATCCCCATGGCCTGTCGCGCCTACGACTTGCTCGAGCAGGTGGTCTCAATCCAGGTCGCCTGGAGGTCACGGCAGACAATGGTGAGGGTGCCGTCCCAGCAGGCGATCTCGTGGCTGCAGCCGTCCCGGTGCGGCAGGATCTCGTCGAGAATCACAGCTCCGAGGTCCGTTCCCCGGTCCTCGTCGACGGGATCGATGACGATGCCGGACACCCCCGCATAGCGGATCAGCAGGTCCTGGTCGTGCTTCCAGCAGTTGTGCTGGAACTCGACCTCCATCTCCTCGCCGCTGGCAGCCCGGAGGGCCCGAAGCGTCAGATCCTTCACACATCGCCTGCTGCGGAAGTCGTAGTGGTCCGCGTCCGCGGCGAAAGCCCGGGCGCCTGGCGGCAGATCACCGGAGATCGAGGGCAGGTGGCTCAGGTAGCGAGCCGGGTCCAAGACCCCCGACAGGTCACCAACCTGCGCATCGAGATTGACGTACTCCATCGGCCTTCGCCCTCGCTCACGACTTCCCACTGGCCGACGAATCGTCGCACAGACTCACCAAATGAGATGACGTCTTACTCCGGGGCTTCGGAAGCAGTCGTGCCTCCCGTGGGGTCACTCGAACGAAGTACTGCGGGAACTATGCGCGTTGATCCGGTGTCCGGTTGGACATGGACAGTGGTCTGCTCGACACCGCACTCACCGCGGCTGGTGCCGTTTCGCTTGTGTTCATCGGTGGGTGGGAGAACGCACGCCGTGCCAGGAAGACGCAGGAACGGCAGGATGCGGCCGACGCGCGCGCCGCGCTGGAAGCGCAGGCTGACGAGCTCATGGCCGCCGTGTTGGCCCTACGGGTCGAAGGTGACGCACACGATCACCTCATGGGCGGCTGGAAAGCCAGATCCCTGGTTGTGCTGCGCATGGCGACCCTCGGAGCCACGGCCTACGGCAGAACGGGACGCAGCGACTACCCCGCCCTCATGGCTGGACTCGGCGAGGCTGCCGCCGCCGTCTACCGCTGGAACGAACACTGGACACGGTCGGCAGCCGGACTGACGTCACACCTGAACCGGTTCGGCGCTGCCACCCTGCCCCTGCTCCGGCATCAAGACCAGAGTCTCGCGCAGGCGACCAGCGAGCTGCACACCGCGATCAGCCGGCACTACGCGGATACCGGCAGGACCGATCGGGCCATCGAGGACTTCCAAGAGGCACTACGGGCCGCCCTGGAGCCACCCACGCCAGCCCGGCGCCTGAGGATCACGCGCCGTTGACGATCAGGGGCGCGACCGAACACGTCAGTGGAGAGGAGCCGCTTCTCCCTCTGGAAGACCGGTCAGTTGCGGCTCGGCTGAGGACTGTCCGACAGGTACCAGCCGTACGCGGCCATCTCGGCTCGGGTCCACTCCATCATGAGGCCCGCGCCCTCCGGTGCCCGGTCCGCGCCGGCCTGGCCGTTGCCGAAGAAGCGGATTAGTTCCGCCGCGGGCCGCTTGTGGGCGTCGCAGTCCTTGCACAGCTCCAGCCGGATCGGCCGGCCGAGGGCGTCCTCCATTCGCGGCCGCGTCGTCCTACTCCACGATCGGTGAGGCGGCCAAGGCCCTGAGTATCTACCCGTCGGCCCTGGTGATTCAGATCAATCGCCTTGAACGTGACCTCGGGAAGACGCTGTTGGAACGTGCGGTATGTGGCCGGGCCATGAAACTGACCTCCTTCGGCAAGAAGATCGTGGCGGCCGTCTGTACGAGGTCGAGCTCAGAGAGACGTCCAGACACACAGGACGCCCCCCAGTCGGATGCCTGGGGGGTATCTGTCGGGGTCCATTTCAGTCGGTCAGGATCTCGATGACTGTGGGCAGGTATCGCTGTACCTGCTCGCGATCGCTCTCCTGTACTTCGGGAGCAAGTTCCTCGTAGGGGGTGCGGATCTGCTCCTCCCATCGAGAGACGAGCTCTGCGGGGATCACCAATGAGCCGTCGTCGCGACGCTCGCACTGGTCGTGCAGATACTGCTGCCAATGCGCCCAACGGTCGTGTTCGACCGCCGCTAGCCTGTCGATTGCCCGATGGTTCTCAAGCGTTTCGCGGATTCCTGCTGCATCCGACATCAGATCAAGCCCTGCTTCACGAGGGACCAGTAGTGCTGGCCTAGCACGGTTAGCTCGCACGTCTTGGAGTTCATGGCCGCGTGCCACATGTGTGGTGCGCCCACCGGGCGCACCAGGTTGACGCGCACCAGCGCCTGCAGGACTGCGAAGTCCGCATTCTTGACCGGGTCCGGCGCCGGGACCGAGGGGTCCTCGGCTCCGGTGCGCTCGGGCTCGTAGCTGGGATCCAGTTGGAGCAGGGTGGTGGGCTCTTGGAACAGCTCGACAAGTTTCTGCAGCTTCTCAAGCTCGATCGGGGCGTCGGCCTTCCGCAGCGACACGAACTCCTTGACGTTCGTCTTGAAGATCGGCCGTTGAGACCACGGGCCGAGAGACTGGTCCACGTGGGCGTAGACGCTGCCCGGCGTGACCTCGCCGACGAGGTTGGCCGCGGACCCGCTGAGGGCGTCTACGAACAGGCTCGTGAAGACGCCTGAGCCGCTCGTCTCGACCGCGTACTGATTCGCCGCCGATGCGGTAAGGATCGTGATGCCCTCGGAGATCTCTGCGACCTTGGCGGAGACCGCGCTACCGCCAGCTGCGCCGCTGTAGCAGCTGTCGAGGATGATCACCTTGTTCTTTGCCGGCGACTTGTTGGCGTAGCCCATGATGTCCGCGAGCGAGAGGCCATCGTGCTCGCTGGCGAAATCGCTCGCGCAGAGGTGCCCGCCGATGCCGTCGATGTAACCGTGGCCCGAGAAGTACAGCAGCGCGACCTCTGCATCATCCCGGAAGAGCTGCTCGATCGCTTCGCGCAGTTCGGCGCGAGTGACGTCCGATCCCGGGCCGGTGCTCGTCATGAGGTTCGGTTGCGCGAAATTGCGAGTGCCGTCGGCGTTGCGCTCCAAGGTTGTCTTGACGCTGTGCGCGTCGTTGACCGCGCCACTGAGCGAGCCGATGTTCTCGTAGTAATCGATTCCAACGATAAGGGCCTTACGCATCGTGCCTACCTCAGAGCGAGTCGATGAACGAGGAGATGTTCGCGTCGCTCCAGACGACAGTCGTTACGCCGGCGAGCTGCGTCCGGTCATCGCTGTACGCCCAGATCCCACGGATCTTCTTGCCTTCCTCCTTCGCGCACTTGATCTCCCACTCCTGCCCCTCCGACGTCAGCGAATTCTTGCTCACCAGCACGATCACGCCGTCGGAGCGCCGGATGCGGGTGCGGACCTTGTCCTTCCACCCGGACTCGTAGGCCTCCTTGACTGACATGTCGATGAACTCGTAAGGCGCGCGCGGGCTGAGGGACTGCCCCTTGAGGAAGTCCCTCTGCCGCTCGTCCTCGATCGCGAACGCAACGAAAACGACCTTCTTGTCGGCCATGCCTGACACTCCTACCCGCTTGAGCCGGGCCGTTCTTCGGCCGCGTTTGAAGCTCACGAGAAGCCTATTGGCGCCCCCGACCCCTAGCGTTGCTTTTTCGGCGAGAACTACTGGGACCCCGACTGTCGGAACCGGCGAACAGATCTGGGGTCTGCTCGATGTCCTTCCCGACACCTTCGACAAGATCCCGGAGGCTCTGGACACGGCATCCAAGAAGGGCATTGTCAACCGCATCGAGCACGCGGTGACCGTGCGCGAGTGGATGGAGCGGATGGCTGACGGACAGTCTGAGGAAACGACATCGCTCTGAGACAGCAGCTGGCCGACATGTCGTGAGACTGAAGGGAAACTCCCTGGTCATAGCGGCGGCGCCTGACACCGAAAGTGAGAACCTACACTATCGACCTGCGTCAACCCCCGTGAACCAGCGCGAGGGGAAGGGTCCCGCGGTGAGGGTGCCGTCATCATCGAGGTGGCTGTGGGCGGCGAGTTGGACCAGGAGCTGCTCGGGGGAGAGCCCGGCGCGGGTGGCGATGTCCCGGACCCGGCGGCTCACCTCGCCGGACAGCCACACCTGCGCCCCGAGTCCCTCGCGGGCGTCGCGCTGTTCCTGGCGTCAGGCAGCCTGCCGCGCCAGGGCACCCTCCTTCCGCCGTGTTGCAGACTCCCCCGAGGCCGGGAGGCGAATTCCGCATCTGAGGCTGCGGGATGTCTGTACTGCCTGGCCGACGGCGCAGACATCCCGCGCCCACACTTCCGGGCGGCGCCCTCTCAGGTCGCGGCGGGTGCTTCCGTCGCCTGGCGCAGGGTTTCGGTGAGGGCGGCCTGGGCGGATGCCTGGCGTAGGGCGTGTTCCATGGGCAGGAGTGCCTTGCTGACGGCCTGGACCAGGCGCCCGTGGACGGGGTCCGTCTCTTCGGCCGATGAGTAGCGGGCGGCGATGTCGGCGGCGGCGTGCAGCCGGGCGTCGAAGCGGGCGTCGCTGTGGCTGACGGCGCGCAGGGAGCGGCGGAGCTGGGTGCAGGCGCGCAACCGCTGACCTCCCAGGGCCCTTCCAAATTTGGAAGGAACTGTTGGGATCGTTCGGCCAGGCGGTGCGGCGCCGCGGCCCGCGTCGTTGAAACGGGCGAGGCTTGGGAGCGGATCAGTAAGTCCTGAACGTGCGAGTGCACGACCCGGGCCCCCTTGACCGTCAGTTGGTCGAGGGGGCCCGGGTCGTGCGGTGTCACGTGGCGTCGAACAGTTACAGCCGGGGCAGCCCCAAGAGCATCAGCCAGACCTGGATGGCGAACATGAGCAGGTCGGTGGCGATCTGGGTCTCCCCCGAGGCGAAGCACGCCATCGAGGAGGAGAAGGCCGTCGCGCCGATCCAGAAGACGCCGGCGCGGCTGTGGGTCTGGGCGAACTGGGCGGCCTTGGCGCGCCGGGCGAGGCGGCGCTGGCGGCGGTGCTCCTTCAGCTCACGCTTGTGGCGGGCGATCTCACGCTCGGAGGCCGCGATCAGGAGGTCGTACGCAGGGAAGTCCTGGCTTCCGCCGCTGGGCTGAGGGATCCTCGTCGTCATGGGGCTGTTCCTTGACTGGCAGGTCCCGCACTGCTCGTCGTGGTGTCCAGCCGTCCGAGCGGTGCGGTGCCGGGCTCTAACGGTCCGGCACCATAAAGACGCGGGCCGGAGCCTCTATGTGAGGTCTCCGGCCCGCGTTATATGAGGGGAGGAATGCCGCTAGGGCCTCGTGACGCACGCGTCATCGTCGTTCACCAGCTTCCTCTTGTGCAGCAGTTGTCCGAGGCCAACAAGGGCAAGCCGGCCCGACGCTCCGCCACCGAACGTCCGCACGCGGTCCCCACGCCTCAACGCGCGCTGAACCGACACAAACATGATCAGGAGTTCGTCCCACGCCCGATTGCAGATCAGACGCACGCGAAGTGCGATGGTTGCCAACATAAGGACTACGGTCTCCACGGTGATCCTCTTCCTTGTCGTGTGGTGCGGTGGTGAAGTGGGTTGCAGCCCACTCCCGGTGCGCAGCGAGCCTGGCCAAAAGGGGCGCTGCGCCCGAGACAACGACTGCTGTGCCACGTTGTCCTAGTCGACGGCCGGCAGGCCCAGCGGCATCTGCGCGGCCCGCTCCTTGAGCTTGGTCCGGGCACGATGCACGGTCTGACGAGCGTTCTCCGCAGTCATGACCCGCCGCCCCTGGGAGTCCGTGAGGGCGGTCCTGCGTTCACCGCGCTTCTTGGCCTCCTCGGCCTTCGCGATGGCATGGCTGACGTCTTCCTCGTTCACCCCGTTCATCTCGTTGATGGCCCGGGCGGCATCATCCGAGGAGAGCCTGTCGAGCGCCATCAGGACGAACGCGGTCAGCTCAAGGCTGCTCAGGCAGGTCAGCAACTCGGCGGCGTAGTCCTTCATCTCCTCGACCCGGGCCTGGGCACCGAGGTCGATGGGCAGCGCGGCCTCCAGCATGGAGGTCTCACCGACCAGCAGCTCGCGGTTGTACCGCGTGGCGCTGTTCCGCCAGTGATCACGCGCCTTATTGAGGATGACCGTCCGCGCGAACCCGCCGATGCTCCTCACGGGGCCCTTCTTCAACTCGTTGAAGATGGACTCGCGCGCCAGACCGAAGACGGCACCCTCGTTTTGCTCCCCGACGAGCGCCGCCGTGTACCTGAGGAGTCGGACCTCCTGATCGCAGATCCAGCACCACTGCTTCCTGGACTTCACCGGCAGCTCGGCTGCGGCTCCGCGTCCACCGATCACGATGATGCGCCGCTGCTGCTCGGGCACCGATTCCCCACGAGATGCCATGCTCATTTGAAGGGTTCCTTCACTAAGTGTTCGGTCTTGTTACCGGTCACCCAGGCCCCCCTGACTAGGCCGCGTTCCACCCCGTTGGTGCCCGTGCCAAAAAGACGCGGCGGGTGCGCGGATCGTGAGGAAAGTTGAGGTGTGAGCCGCGTCACATCAGCGACTGGCTGCCACCTTGCGCTGCTGAGTCCGCCGTAGTACCCGCCAGGAGTCCGCCAGGGACCCGCCGTACGGCCCTCTCGGACCCGCCGTACGGCGGGCTCACGGCGGGTTCCCGGCGGACTGCTGGCGGACTCCTGGCGGGCGCTACGGCGGACTCCCGCAGCCACTGCGCAGTGCCTGTGAAGTGGCTGCGCAGGGCCGTGGTCAAGGGGGTCAGGCCCCCTACCGTTTCCCCTACCGGGGTCCCTACCGATCCCCCTACCGGCACTGCCTGCTGGCTGCGCAGCATTTTGCCTGGTCAGAGTGCGTGGGCAAGCCCGGCCAGGAGTCCCGACAACCCTCTTCTCTCTCCTTTCCCCCTCACCTGCATGTCAGTGGTGGGTGGTAGGGGTGGGGCGGACGTCGAGGTCATCGGGTTCGGGCGGCGCTGCTAGGGGCGGGCCCGCGCCGCCGGGCCCGCGGCTGCGCAGTCACACGACTGCGCACGAGGTGAGGGAGGGGCAGCGGTGGGCGGCTCGAAGACCTACCCGTACGGATCCACCGGAGCGGTGCGCACGCACGTGCTGGCGGCGCTGGGGGTGCTGAAGGTCGCGAGCGCGGATCAGGTGCGGCGGCTGATGTGCCCAGGGCACAAGGACAACAAGGCGGTGCGCAACGCGTGTCTGGATCTGGCGAGGCACGGCCTGGTCGTCTCCGAGGGCAACGCGCGGGACGCCTCGAAGCTGTGGGGCCTGACCCCGCTCGGCCTTGATGCCGCGGCGGAGGTTCTCTCCCGCCCGCCGGGCGAGATGGGTGGCACGGCTCGGGGTGCGGCCCGTTCGGGGGCCCCGCACGCGATGGCGGTGAACGAGACGGTCATCGCCATCACCCGCACCCTCCCGGAGCCGACCCGCCCTGTACGCCGTTCCGGCACCGCACCGGTGACGCCCCCTCACGAGACAGCCGCGAGGGAGCCGGCCGGGATGGGCACGCCCGCGTCCTGGTCCACGGAGGTGGTGCACGTCCTGTCCGGCGGCACCCGGGGCCGCTCCACCGTCCAGGCCGACGCGGTGCTCCTCGCCCCGGACGCAGGCGTGCCGGTGCTGCTGGTGGAGGTCGACAACTGCACCGAGAGCGCGGAGCGCCTGGCGGGGAAGTTCGACCGTTACCGCGACTTCTTCCGCCGCACCGTCAAGGACGCCCGGGGCCGGGACGTCCCCACCTGGCGATCCCTCTATCCGCCGACCGGCCGTCAGGGGCACCCGCCGGTCGTCGTCGTCTTCAACCCGGGCTCCCGCGCCGGGCAGGAGGCGCTGAAGAACCGGATGAACCGCGTCCTGGACCTGACCCGCGACGTGTGGTCCGGCCGCTACGAGAACATGGCGGTCAGCGTGAGCGAGAGGGACGGCTACCAGGACTACGCCGACGCCGTCCCGCTCGTCTTCACCACCCTGCCGCGCCTGCAAACGGACGGGCCGCTGGAGCCGGTGTGGTGGCGCTGCGGACACCGCCAGTGGGAGACCCTCACCGACGCCCTGCACAACCCCGACGGCATCGAAGCCTGGCAAGCACGCGACGAAGAGCGCCAGCGACGCCAGCAGCAGGAATGGGAACGCCGGGAGCAAGAGCGCCAGGAGCGAGAGCGGGAGCACGGGTGGGGGACCGTCCGCGCTGCTCCTGTCCCCACCCCTGCTCCTGCTGTCGAGCCGCCAGTCCCCTGTGCGCGGTGCGCGCAGCCGGTCACCGGACCGGAAGGCTTGCGCTTCGACGACGCCCCGCCCGAGGACGGCCGGCACTGCCCCGAGTGCCGCGTCGACATCGCCCGGCAGCCGCCGGGTGCGTTCAAGGCCCTCTTCGGCCGTCGCCCGCCCGCCTGAGTGCCTTGTGAGCGCTGCTGGGCTCGCGGCGACGCCTGGACTCTCCGCTGTGCGGCCCCGGGGGGCAAGCCTGTCAACTCCGTGGTCCGCGCCCGTGGTCGGGCCTGTGGTCGGGTCCATGGTCTGGTCCGTGGTCGGGCCGACCACGGGAAGGGCGGGGTGCTTCGTTGTGGTGAATGTGGGGGGATCGGTGCTCGCTGTTGGTGTGGGTCCGCTAAAAGGGGGTGCCATGGCGACCACCGGGGCGGGAGACGATGAGGCGGCTGCGGCGGAAGGGATGTGGCGTGCCACGGACCTGCTGTGGGCCTACCTGACCGAGGACCAAGGCCGGGTCCGGTCGGGGCTGGAGGGTCTTGGCCGTGAGCAGCTTGCGCACATGCTGGGCTGGCAGGTCCTGGACCATGACATGGTCTTCGAGGATCTGGGGGAGCCGTCGATGTCGGTTGCGGTCCTGGACCAGGTCGCGGCGCTGGCGCCGCTGGAGTGCGAGTTGATGATGACGACCGCGGTGCGCAAGGCGGTCGTCGCGGGGACCGGGCTGATGGCGGGCGGGCTGGACGACTTCCCCCTGGACGCTCAGGTCCACGCGCTCACCGTCCTCATGGCGGTGCTGCTGCTGGAGGCCCACGGCCGGCCCGGGGCGCTGGGGTTTGTCGCCGAGTCGGCCGACGACTTCGTCCGCCGCGGCCACCCACGCCCCTACCCAGCGCCCTGAGCTTGTTCCCGGGCAAGCCTGTCAACTCCCTGCTCGGCGCCCGCGGTCGGGCCTGTGGTCGGGGCGTGGTCGGGCCGACCACGCCCCTGGAGGGCCCGCCACGGCTTGTTCAGGGCGGGGAGGCTGGCGTGCTGTCGGGTGGGGGTTCCTGGCCGTCTGGGGCCGTCTGAGGGTCCGGCGCGTCCGGTGTCCCGTACACGACGCGGAGCATGTCCAGTCCGGCCTGCCGCGACCAGCCGGAACGCGGGCGGGCTGCACCGTGTCTCTGCGCAACCCGTCCGCGTTCCGGCTGGTCCATGGCCGGTCATCCCACCAAGGTCACGACGATCGCCAGCACGGTCAGGCTCAGCGCCATGACGCTGAAGGACGCGATGCCGCCCCAGCCGATCGCCTTGTCCATCGGGGTCTTGATCAGGCGGCCGATGCCGAACGCGATGAGTCCGGCGAAGAGGGAGGCGAAGACGCACAGACCCAGCACGAGCAGCAGGATCACCATCGTCTGAACGGTCACGCGGCACCCCGCTGCGCGCCGCGGCGGGTGCCGGCCTTGCTGTGGAGCTGCTCGGGGATCCAGATCCGCCCCTGGCGCGCCCCGTCGTACAGGGCCTTGCGGAAGCGGGTCTTGCGCATCCGGACCGCCGCGTGGGTGAGGTGCAGCTCGTCGGCGATCTCGGTGTCCACGTAGCCCTCGATGACCATGGCGATGACGGCCTGGGTAAGCGCGGGCTGCTCGCGAAGGATGTCCTCGAAGTCGGTGCTCAGCACGGCGGCTTCGGGTTCGGACACCATGCTGGCCTCAAGGAGCGGGCCGAAGAGCACCGGGTTCTCGTGCGCGGTCTCCTCGGAGCCGTCGTACAGCGCGTGCATCTTGGCGTAGTCCCGGCGCTCGTTCGCCCACCTCGTGAACACTCGGCGGAACTCCCAGATGCACTTGCCCACGAAGTACGTGGTCAGGCAGCTCGCCCCCTTGCCTCCCTTGTAGTTGGGGTCCCACTCGCCGTCGACCAGCGCCTTGCGCCGGAACGACGTCCGCACTCGCAGCACCACCTCGACGAGGATCTCGTCGCGGGCGACGGGATCGGAGCGCAGCAGGGCGTAGTCGTCGGGGCTGACCCAGAAGGGCAGACCCCGCTCCGTGCACCACTTCATCGCGATCCGGGGGAGCGAGCCGTTGCGGAGCATGCCGCGCAGGACCGGCCATGCCTGCGAGATCAGATCGTCCTCGAACGACTTGTAGTCCTGTCCCTTGAAGCCGTCCAGAGCCAGTTCGCGGACGCGGGCAGCGTCCCGCATGACCCGCGTCGCCCGGTCGTCGGAGAGGCCGTTGTCGACGGCCTCCGCGACCTTGTGCACCGCACGCATAAAAAATCCTCCGTCTTGAACCGCTTCAGAACCTCGGCGATGCTTCTTTGAGCCTTCGCGCGGTCCAGAGGCAGGTGTCTGGTTGTACGGGGTCATGTGCGGGGCAGCGGTGTGAATGTCACACGCCGGTTCAAGATTTTTTCGACGGCACCTTTCTGAGCCGGATTGTCGGCCGGGATTGTCGGCCGGGATTGTCAGGTCGGGATTGTCGGGCTGGGATTGCCGGAAGCGGCCCACCCGTGCCCCCGGTGCAGGAAGGGCCCAGGCAGGGAAGTCGCCGGTCTGGCCCGCAGGGTCGGTTCTGCAGTGGCGATCCCCGGGCGGGTGATCTTCACCGCCGGGCCGTGACCGGCGCCCGCTGACGCGGGGTTGTCCCGGCTATGACGAGACTGCGTTTGATGACGATCGCCGCCGCCGTGGGAGCCGTCGTGCTGACCGCCGCCGGGACCGCTCCGCAGGCATCTGCCACGGCGGCCCGGTCCGTGACGGCCGCGTGCACGACGACCTACGAGGTGACCGGGCGGTCGGTGGCGGTGCGCCGGCCCGCGCGGGGCGAGGCGGTGGCCCGCTCGAACTCGAGGGTGGTCCGTGTGCTGCACCGCGGGGACCGGGTGACGTCGTGTCTGGAGGCGGTGGCCCGCACGGTCAGTGGTCCGGCCTACCGCAAGTGCGGCCGGGACGGGCATGTCTGGCGGGTGGTCAGGGGGCCGCAGGGCGGCCAGGTGCCCGCCACCTGCTTGAAGCGCCTGTGATTCCTCCTCTCATTTGGTGTCTAGGGTGTGGAATGCCGACCTGACCGGTTGCTTCCTTGGGTGCTCCCACCGTTGCGTGGACAGGGGGCTGGACCGTTGCACCGTGAGGTGCACCGAAGGTTGCAGCACCCTTCAGCGCGGTCGCCGCATCCGCCCAGCTCACGCCTCCTGGGCAAGCCGGTTGCGGTCGCCGACACCTCCTTCTCCGCGTCAGCCGGAGAAGGGGAGGTCACTCCTGTGGGGGATCGACGGGGCGCCGGGTGCGCAGGACGATCCGCAGAAAGCCGTGGGGACCGGGCGTGTGAGCGCGGCCGGTCCCGCGCATGCCCACGGCGTGCACATGCGGCGACGGAGCAGGCCCGCACCGATCGGTGCGGGCCTGCTCACGTCCTGGTCGTGCTGGTGGTCACTGCGGGGTGAAGGGCCCCGCCGCGAGGGTGCCGTCGTCGCGCAGTTCGGCGTGGGCGGCGAGTTGGGCCAGGAGCTGCTCGGGGGACAGCCCGGTGCGGGCGGCGATTTCCCGGACGCGGCGGCCGGCGTCGGCGGTCAGCCAGACCTGTGTGCGGAGTTCGTCGCGGGCGTCGGCCTGTTCCTGCCGCCAGGCGGTGTGCCGGGCGAGGGCGCCGATCCTGCGCGCTTCGCGGTCCTGGTCCCATGCCGTGCCCGGGGTGTCACGGTCGGGGTCGTAGACCGTCCAGCCCTCACCGGCCATGAGCGCCGCGACGCGCTGCCACTCGGCATGCCGGGCGGCCCACTGCTCGGCGAGCTTCTGGGGATCGCTCTGGAACGGGTCCGGCTCGTCCTCGCCGTAGCGGGTGGGGGAGCGGAGCTCCCGCTGCGTCTCCCGCTCCCGCAGGGCGGCCTCGGCAACCTTGTCGGCGACCTGCCCGGCGCTCAGGCCGGTGGCCTGCCGTCGCACGGTCGCCCGTGCGACGTCCTCCGCGCTCCACTGCATCACGCCCCGCCCTCCGCAGCCCATTCCAGTCCCAGCGCGGCCAGCTCGCCCCGCCGTTGAGGAGACAGTTTGGCGGCCCGGCTCCGGGCGTTGCTGAGGAACGCCCCGATCCTCAGCTCGACTCCGTCCACGGTCTCCACTGCCTTGCGAGGGACGCGTGCGTGTCCCTCGCGGGCGTGGAACTGACGCAGGGCGGCGAGGTTGGCGGCCCACTTGTCGGCCTGTGTACGCCGCACCGGACCCGCCGTCTCGCCGTCTTCCAGGGGTTCGATGCCGACGGTCTCCAGGAGGTACTGCTGCACGGGCACGAGACGCTCCCACCCGGTGCGCTGCGCGGTGATCCACGCTCCGAGGTCCTCGCCCTGGACGACGACGTCCCCGGCCCGCGTGGGGAGTTCGCCGCCTGCCTTGCGGTGCGCGAGCACGAGCCGGTAGGTGCGCTGCCAGCCGATCTCCCACTCCGGCGCCCACCCCGGATCGATGTCCGTCAGCGCCTCCATCCGGCTCTCTGGCAGCTCCCCGGCATAGGAGACGCCGGTTGTGCTGTCGGCGCGGAGCGCGGCGTTGGTGCGCGTCTTCTTCGCGGCGGCCCGCTGGTTCTTCAGCCACGTCCCGAGCGCGAATGAGGGGCACGGCACGCAAGCCCTTCACGCGCCCCTGAGCGCCCACTGTGGGGCCGTTCACCTGTCCCGGCGTCAATTCCCTCGCCGGGCAGGGTGATCGGCCCTCAGGGGCCCGCACAGGCGATCAAGGAAGTCGGGTCCGCCGATCGGGCCCCGACCGCCCGGTCCCGGCGCTACCGTGGTGGGAGCGCCCCACCCCCAGTTGGAGGCACCCGTGAGCGACCAGCCGGCCCCCGGCGACGCTGCCGTCCGGCAGCGCCTGGACGCGGAGACCGCGGACGCCCTGCGCGCCCTCGCGGCACAGGCCCGCACTCGCGCCGATGCGTACGCGGCCGTCCTGGAGGACCTCGCCGTCAACGGGCTGCCCGACCCCGCGGACTGCACCCCCTGGGAAGAGCTGCGCGAGGCGCACCGGGCCCGGCTCGCCGGGCAGCGGCCGGCCGTCGCCTGATGCCCCCGCAGCGCCGCCGGGCCCGGATCGTGTTCTCGGACGCCGCGGCCAAGCAACTGGAGTCCATCAGCCTCGAAGTCGAGCTGCACGCCCTGGACCGCGCCCTGGTGGTCATCAGCGTCGACCCCGAGATCGGAGAGCAGCTCCCCGCCACCGCAGACGCCCCGGCACTGCGCCAGTACACCGACGACGTCGAATCCGTCCGCGTCCTGTACTTCGTCACCGCGCTGCGCACCGTGGTCGTCGTCGCCTACATCGAGACCTGAACACGGGCGCGGTTCCACCGGCCCGCTCTGCGCCGCTCAGCCTCCGCTGAGTGATCCCTTCGGACGGATCGGGCTGCGGTGATCGTTGCAGTGTGCTTGCGGCATCTCGCCCGGTTCCGGCCACGCCTGGTGTGCTTGCAGGGCGAGGGAGGCCAGGGTCATCAGGAGGTCGACGTCCGTTGCGACATCCAGGCGCAGGGTGACCCACTGCGAGCCGGGCACCAGAAGGACCGCGGTCGCGTCCGTGAGGTGGTCCTCGAACCGCTTGATCGCCCGCGCGGTGAGGTACAGGTCGACGTGGTCCTCGGAGTGGAAGTGGGCGATCTCCCCGTGAGCCGCGCGGACGGCCCTACCGATTCCACAGCTCGGCTCCGCCTCGAACAGGTCGGGCCAGCTCGCCAGTTGTGCGAGCGCGCGCTCTGCCAACGTCATATGTCCATCATGGCCAGCTCATCCAGCCGCCACCAGGAAGTGAGGGATTCGTAACTGATCCGGGCGGCCGGAAGGCCCGGCAGCGACACCACATGTGCGCTGGTCAGCCCACACTCATAAAATAGAACACGTGACCGAATCTGCTGCCCCGTCCAAGCTCGCCGCGCTCCGGTTCCTGGAGCGGGTCCAGGAGCGGGACCTTGCCCGGACCCGGCGGTGGATCGAGGCGGAGGAGCGCCGCGAGAGCGAGCGCCTGCGCGGGCTGGCGGCCCGGCCGCCGGCCCCGGACTGGCTCATCGAGGAGAGCCTCGGCCGCGACACCCCGCCCGTCTACGTCCACGGGGGTGACTGTCACATGGCGGGCAAGCGCTCGCGAGGCGTCACCCGCGAGCAGGCGGTGCGGGCCCTCGCGGAACGGGTGGAGGCGTGCCCGCACTGCCGCCCGGACACCCTGCTCGGGTTCGTCGACTGACCCGGGACCGGGTGCACGCCGGGCCGGTCCGGATGATCCTGGGGCCATGCCCGGCCGCCGTCCTGTGATCGTGTACCCGCCCGACGAAGAGGGCGGGCGGCGGGTGAGGATCGACGGCGCGATCCTGGGGCGCGCGTTCGGTCTCGCCGATGTCACCGAGTTCCTGCGCCGGGCCGGACTGAAATCCTGGGACCTGGTCAAGGTCGAGCTGTCCGACCTGATCGAGTGGCGCGGCGGCGGCCCGCAGATCTGGCTGCGCTGAGGACTGCGGCCGGTGGCCGGCCCGCGGCTCAGGCCGCCTCGCGCTCCCCGCCGTCCGGACGGGCGGCGGCGTGCTTCAGCCCGGAACGGGCGTCAGAGCGGTCCGTCGCGGCGACCTCGCCCCAGAACGGATGCTGGATGACCGCGGCGGCCAGCTCCCGCTCGCGCTCGCGCAGCGCGGCCACCCGCTCCTGCTCCTGAGGCGTCCAGCCCGGGGAGGCCGCGTAGGCACGCGGCGTGGCGAGCCAGTAGCCTCACGGGTCCACGCCTCCCGCGGCTCCACCGAGTACGGCAGACCCGCGAGCACGCCGCGCAGCTCGCCCTGCACAGCGGTGAGCTGCTGCTGAAGGTCCACGAGATCGGCGGGGTATTCGAACGTCACGCCCCCACAGTAGAACGCCACCCGGCCGAAGACGTCCGCGTCCGCGCTCGTCAAGCTTCCGGTTCACTGGCCTTCCCGGTGCGCGGATAGAACCACTCAGGCAGCTCGGTTCCCCCATCGGTTCGCGCTGAAGCAAGCTGCGACAGGCGCAAACCGACAGCGCCCGACACATCAGCCCCGGACAGCTCGACGTCGGTGAGGGGCGCCTCGGCCAGGTCGACGTCGGTGAGGGTCGCCTCGGACAGGTCGACGTCGGTGAGGGTCGCCTCGGACAAGTCGACATCGGTGAGGGTCGCCCTGGACAGGTCGACGTCGGTGAGGCGCGCTTCGGACAGGTCGACATCGGTGAGGTGCGCTTCGGACAGGTCGACGTCGGTGAGGGTCGCCCTGGACAGGCTGACGTCGGTGAGGCGCGCTTCGGACAGGTCGACGTCGGTGAGGGTCGCCCTGGACAGGCTGACGTCGGTGAGGCGCGCTTCGGCCAGGCCGACATCGGTGAGGGTCGCCCTGGACAGGTAGACGTCGGTGAGGTTCGCCCTGGACAGGTCGACGTCGGTGAGGGTCGCCCCGTTCAGGTAGACGCCGGTGAGGGTCGCCCTGAACAGGGCGACGTTGGTGAGGTTCACCCTGTTCAAGGCGACGCCGGTGAGGGTCGCCCCGTTCAAGGCGACGTTGGTGAGGGTCGCCCCGTTCAAGGCGACGTCGGTGAGGGGCACCCCGTTCAGGTCGACGCCGTTGAGGCTCGCCCCGTTCAGGTCGACATCGGTGAGGGTCGCCCTGTCCAGGTCGACGCCGGTGAGGGTCGCCCCGTTCAGGTCGACGTTGGTGAGGGTCGCCCCGATCAGGTCGACGCCGGTGAGGTTCACCCTGGACAGGTTGGCGTTGGTGAGGTCGGCTCCGTTGAGGTTGGCGCCGGCGAGGTGGAGGCCGTGGAGGTCGAGGGGTTCGCTGGGGTCGACGTGGGCGCGGGATTTGGGCCGGGTGAGGGCTGTGAGGGCCGCTTGGACATCGCCCGCAGGGGTGTCGGGCAGCGGCTCGGGAGGCAGGGCGTAGGGGGTGCTGGACGGCGGCGGGGGCGTGGAACTGGGGGCGTGGTGACGGATGAAGTGGCCCAGGACGCGGGCGGCGTCCGTGGCGGCCTGCTCGGGGGCGTCCCGCACGATCTGCTCCAGGGCGAGGACCCCGCCGATACGGATGTAGATCTCGGGTGAACCGAGACGCTCCAGGGCCTTGGTAAACCGGTCGGTGATCTGCCCCCGCCGCGTCAACCGGTAGTTACGGGCGGTGTAGAGCAGCGCGATCCCCGCACCGAGCGCAGCCGTGAACGCCACCACCGCCGTCCGCAACCCGGTCACCAGCGCACCGGACTGCTCCTTCAGCTTCGCCTCGTCCAGATGATCCTTGTCAATCTCGAACGGGCCCTTCCAGACCAACCACGGCAGCACCACGAACAGCACGAACGCCCCCACCAAGATCAGCGCGTACATGCCCAACTGCCGGGTGAGCTGCCAGAGCCGAACCCGTCTCCGACGCCAATCCAACGCGGTCACACGCGGGCCTCGCTGCCGGAAGGGCCAGCGCGCACGGCGCCGCCGGTATCGAGCGCGCAGGGCACGGACGGGGTGCGGTGTCCTCATGCCTCGTACATGCCGACACACCCACCCGCAGTTGCACCACCCCGAGATCAACATCCCGCCCGCCTCAACCACGGCACACCACAGGGGCGCGCCAAGGGGCGCAGCACCGCACCGTCCGGCAGGGCGCGGCAATACTCGTTTCTCTTTTGCAGGGTGGGGGTCCTGGCGCGGCGCCACGGTGCCACACGGCGCTCCGGGGACGCCTCCGGCGCCGGACCGCTGCGCGGCCCGGTCAAGGGCCTGCTGCGGTGTTCTGGTGGCTTCGTGCCGGGCCGGCGTTTGGGCGGGGGCAGCATCCCTCTTCAGTGAAGGCTTCCTGCCGGGTGAAGTCCGGGACCGCGCAGCCTGCGTGGCTCTAGGCTGGTTGATTCGGTTGGGGGAGTGCGGTGTCCGGGGGACTGGGATGAGTGCGAGCGAGACATCTGGCGACGGTGCTGATGGTGTGTCGGAGCGGACGTGGTTTATCAGTTATGCGGGTCCGGATCGTGCGTGGGCTGAGTGGGTGGGCTGGCAACTCCTGGACGCCGGCTACCAGGTTGAGCTGGACTACTGGAGCTGGGGCGCGGGCGACAACTTCATCCTGAAGATGAATGCGGCGCTGGAGCGGGGCCGGTTCCTCGCCCTGTTCTCCCCGTCCTATTTCGAGCCGGACCGGTATACGACTCCGGAGTGGGCTGCGGTGCTGGCCATGAAGGAGAGGCTTACCCCGGTCCGTGTCGCGGAGGTCGTTCCTCCGGCCATTCTGCGGGCTGTCGCGAGTCAGGATCTCTTCGGCCGGAGCGCTGCCCGGGCGCGTGAAGCGCTGCTGGCTGCGGTGAAGGGTCCGTCGGGTGGTCCGGATGCGGAGCCGCCGTTCCCCGGCCCGGGTGGCACGCTGTCCCGGGTCGGTGGCACCGGTCCTCGCCTGCCCGGGAGCCTGCCACGCGTCCGGAACCTGCCTTCCCGCAACGCCGCCTTCGCGGGTCGGGACGGCATGCTGGTGCACCTGCGCGAGACCCTCGCTTCCGGCCGAAGGGTGGCGGTCCAGGCGTTGCATGGCCGGGGCGGGGTCGGTAAGACGCAGCTCGCGACGGAGTACGCGTACCGGTTTGCGGGGGAGTACGAGATCGCCTGGTGGATCGCGTCCGAGGACCCCGCCCTCATCCCCGGCCAACTCGCTGCCCTCGCCGCCCGCACCGGCGCCGCCCCCACCGACGCGCCGCCGGAGGCTGCGGTCGATCTGCTACTGAACGATCTGGGGGAGCGGTCGCGGTGGCTGTTGGTGTTCGACAACGCCGAAGACCCCGACGCCCTTGCACCGTTTCTGCCCGGCGGCCCTGGGCATGTCCTGATCACCTCCCGTAACCCTCACTGGCACACCCACGCTGTCCCCCTCGACGTCGACACCCTCTCCCGCACCGAATCCATCGCCCTGCTGCGCGCCCAGGGCGCACTGTTGACCGACGTGGACGCCGACACGATTGCTGCCGCGCTGGACGACCTGCCCCTCGCCCTCGCCCAGGCAGCCGCCCTCCTGACCAGAGGCCTGTCGGCAGCGGACCTGAGGGAGGAACTGGCGGCGAACCTGGCGGAGGTGATGGCCCAAGGGCATCCGCCCGGCTACCCCCACGCCCTGGCCGCACAGGTCCGCCTCACCCGCACCCGCCTGCAATGCGACCACCCCGGCGCCGCGCTGGTGCTCGATGCCCTGGCTCTGCTGGCACCCGAGCCGTTCCCCCTCACCACCTGCGCCGGCCACCTCCCCGAGCAGACCCCCACCCTCCTGAAAGAAGCGGTGGGCTCACGGCTGGCAGCAGCGCGGGTGGTGGAAGCGGTGGCCCGGCACGGCCTGGCCCGCATCCACCACAGCACCCTCCAACTCCACCGCCTCACCCAGAACATGCTCACAGCACAGATGAACCGTGAGGAACAGGAACGCGCCAGGCAGGACGCCGAAACCCTCCTGACCGCAACCAACCCCGGCCACCCCGGCGAGCCGCAGTTCTGGCCGGCCTGGCAGACCCTGCTCCCCCACGCCCTGGCCCTCGACCCCACCCGCCTCACCACCAGCCGCGGACGGTTCGTGGTGGAAGGTGCCTGCTGGTATCTGATGGACCGCAGGCAGGCACACGCGGCCCGCGAACGACTCCAACCCCTCTATGACACCTGCCTGCAACAGCACGGCCCCGACCACCACGAGACCCTCCAGGCCGCCCACTGCCTTGCCCGCGCCTACAGCGACACCCAGGAACCCGAACGCGCCCGCGCCCTGTACGAGCAGACGCTGGAGGCGCGGCGTCGGGTGCTGGGTGCGGAGCATCCGGACACGCTGCGTACGGCGTCGAACCTGGCCATCGAGCTGGCGGAGGTGGGTCGGGTGGGGGAGGCGTTGGTGTTGGAGGAGGAGACGTTGGGGGTGCAGCGGCGGGTGTTGGGTGCGGAGCATCCGGACACGCTGGCCACGGCGTCGCACCTGGCCATCCGTCTGGCGGAGGTGGGTCGGGTGGAGGAGGCGTTGGTGTTGGAGGAGGAGACGTTGGAGGTGCAGCGGCGGGTGTTGGGTGCGGAGCATCCGGACACGCTGGCCACGGCGTCGCACCTGGCCAACCGTCTGGCGCAGGTGGGCCGGGTGGGGGAGGCGTTGGTGCTGGCGGAGGAGACGCTGGGGGTGCAGCGGCGGGTGCTGGGGGCGGAGCATCCGGACACGCTGCATGCGATCAGGTCGTTGGAGTGGGTGCGTGATCAACGGGGCGCGTGAGTGTTCCTACATCCCGTGTCGGCTGGCGGTATGGGAGTGGCCCGTCGGGTGAGGGTGCCGTTGTTGTCGTGCCGGGCGGCGGGCCGGGCGGGAGTTGTTCGGGCCAGGCGGGCCCGGTCGGCGTCCTCGTGTACGCGGCGGTCCTCGCACGCGTTCGCAGGAGGCGGGTGGCCGGCTATCTGCCCGTGGTCGTCTCAGCGGACGTAAGCGTTGCACAGGGTTTGTACGGCGGTGGAGGCGGGAGCCTGCTTCGACGAGCTGCATACGGTGCGCAGGCCGTGCGTCGACGTTCCATGGCGTCGTACTCATGCAGGTCGGATGCCTGGTGCGTTGTGCCCCTGGGCTGTGCGGAGATCGGGTGGGATTGCGGTCGGGCCGACGGCATCCAGGCCAGCGAGGCGAGGTCGGGGCGGGGCCGGTGGACGGTGTGGGAGGCCGCTGGTGCTGACGGCCGGGGCGTGGTTCCGCCCGGGCTGCCGGGTCCGGGTGCGGAACCACTCCCCCTCTCTCCTATCAGCGTTGCTGGCGGGGGGAAGTCGTGTTCAGGTGGCGGGGGTGTAGGTGATGGTGGAGTCGGGGCATTGGGTGGCGTGTTCGGTGAGGGCTGCTTGTTCGGCGGTGTCCGCGGTCAGGTTCCAGCGGAGTTTGGTGGCGGTCCAGTCTTCGAGGTAGGTGCACAGGGCGCTGTCGGCCGGGGGGAGCCACTGGGCTGGGTCCTTGGCGCCTTTGGAGCGGTTGGTTTTCGCGGTGACGGCGACCAGGGAGCGTTCGGCGTCCAGGTCGTTGGCGTAGGCCTCGCGGCGCGCGGCGTCCCACTGCGAGGCGCCGGAGGACCAGGCTTCCTCGAGCGGCACGATGTGATCGACGTCCAGTCCCCGGGCGTTGGTGACGGTGACTTCGTCGTAGTAGGAGAACCAGCTTCCTCCGGTGAGCTTGCAGCCGGTGCCGGTCTCGGGCGCGGTGACGGCTTCGGCGATGAGGAGTTCCTCGCGGGTGTCGCACCCGTCCCCGGCGTCCTGGCCGGAGTTCCAGTGCTTGAACGACGACCGCACGTACCCCCCGCTGGTCTCGGGCTCGATGGTCAGCTGCCCGATCGCGTCCGCCAGCGCGAGCCCTTCGCCCGCACCCGCACCACCACCCGCGCCCGCGGTTGCGTCGGCGCCGGGCGCCCCCGAGGCGGCGGGGGAGGCGGTGGCGGAAGGCTGCGGGCTGCTGGTGGCTTCCTCGATGAGGCCGGCGCAGCCGCTCAGGGCCAGAGTCAGGGCAAGGGCGGTGGCGGTTGTGGGGAGCAGGGTGGTGCGGCGTGTCACGGGGCGTCACATCTTCGGTCAGAGCGAATGGTTCGCCATGATCATCCCTCGTCCGACAACAGGCTGACACGCTTTCAGACAGGACGGACCGCGCCCGGACCCGCGCTGTGCGGGAGGAGGCGGGGTCGTGACCGGAGTGGTGAAGGCCATGACCTGGCCGGTGACCGGGGCATAGGCTGGGTGGTTCAGCACGGAGTGGTGCCAGCGGCGGGGGACTGGGATGAGCGCGAACGGGGCGTCCGGCGACGCTTTGGATGGTGTGTCGGAGCACCCATGGTTTGTCAGTTATGCGGGTGCGGATCGTGTGTGGGCGGAGTGGGTGGGCTGGCAGCTCCAGGAGGCCGGTTTTCAGGTTGAGCTGGATTGCTGGAGTTGGGGTGCGGGCGACAACTTCATCCTGAAGATGGATGCCGCGTTGGAGCGGGGCCGGTTTCTTGCGCTGTTTTCCCCGGCCTATTTTGAGCCGGAGCGGTTCACGACTCCGGAGTGGACCGCGGTGCTGGCCATGAAGGAGAGGATCACCCCGGTCCGTGTGGCCGATGTGGTCCTTCCGGCGATCCTGCGCTCGGTGATCGCGCCTGCTCTGTTCGGTCTGGATGACGTGGCCGCGCGCGAGGAGCTGCTGCGTGCGGTGATCGGCCCGTCCCGGCCGGGTACGGCACCCCCGCCCCCGCCAGGCATGAGCTCCCGGAACGGCCAGGACGGCGGGGACGAGCCGCGTTTTCCCGGAACCCTCCCGCGCATCTGGGACCTGCCCTCCCGCAACGCCGCGTTCACCGGCCGCGACAGCACACTGGTGCACCTGCGCGAGGCGCTCGCGTCCGGCCGACGGGTGGCGGTCCAGGCTCTGTATGGCCGTGGTGGGGTTGGCAAGACGCAGCTGGCGATCGAGTACGCCTACCGGTTCGCCGGCGCATACGAGTCCGCCGGATGGATCCCGTCCGAAGACCCCGCCCTGATCCCCGACCAGCTCGCCCAGTTCGCCGTCGAGATCGGAGCCGCCCCCGAAGGAACACCCGCCCCCGTAGCAGTCCGGAAACTCCTGGCCGAACTCCGCACCCGCCCACACTGGCTGATCGTCTTCGACAACGCCGAAGACCCCACCACCCTCGCCCCCTTCCTGCCCGGCGGCCCCGGCCACGTCCTGATCACCTCCCGCAACCCGAACTGGAACAGCCACGCCGTCCCCCTCGACATCGACACCCTCTCTCGCACCG
Organism: Streptomyces sp. NPDC090106; assembly: GCF_044747265.1. Lineage (NCBI taxonomy): Bacteria > Bacillati > Actinomycetota > Actinomycetes > Kitasatosporales > Streptomycetaceae > Streptomyces > Streptomyces sp. NPDC090106. The sequence continues at coordinate 24,586 of NZ_JBIVDS010000034.1, forward strand.
AATCCATCGCCCTGCTCCGCGCCCAGGGCGCGCAGTTGAGCGACGCGGACGCCGACCACATCGCCGCCGCGCTGGACGACCTGCCCCTCGCCCTCGCCCAAGCAGCCGCCCTGCTGACCGGGGGACTGTCGGCTGCGGACCTGAAGGAGGAACTGGCCGCGAACACGGCCGCGGTCCTCGCCGCGGGCCCCCCACCCGCGCACTACCCGGTGTCACTGGCCGCCCAGGTCCAGCTCACCGCCGCCCACCTCCACCAGGACCACCCCGGCGCACACACCCTGCTCCTGGCACTCGCGCTCCTGGCACCCGAACCCTTCCCCCTCACCTCCTGCGCCCGCCACCTGCCCGACCAGGCATCTACGCTCCTGGCCGACGTGCTGGCGTCGAAGCTGACGGTGGGTACCGCGTTGCAGTCCATCGCCCGGCACGGCCTGGCCCGGGTCCAGGACGGCACGGTGCAGCTGCACCGCCTCACCCAGGCCGTCCTCACCCACCACCTCACCCCCGACCAGCACGACACCGTGGCCGCTGGCACCGAAGCACTCCTCACCGCAGCCCACCCCGGCCGCGCCGGTGAGCCGCAGTTCTGGCCGGCCTGGCAGGCCCTGCTCCCGCACGCCCTGGCCGCCGACCCCGCCCAGCTCACCACCGAGAAGGGGCGAGGTGTGGTGCGTGAGGCGTGCTGGTATCTGATGGACCGCGGGCAGCCGGCCCCGGCACGTGAGCGGTTGCAGGTCCTGTATGACACCTGGCGCCGGCAACTCGGCCCCGACCACGACGACACCCTGGCGGCCGCCCACTCCCTGGCGCGCGCCTTCGACGACACCCTGGACCGTGAGCGCGCGCGTGCTCTGGACGAGGACACCCTCGCCCGGCGCTGGCGCCTCTATGGCGAGGAGCACCCCGACACCCTGGTCAGTGCTCGCCACCTCGCTGTCCGGCTGTGGGCACTGGGGCGATACCAGGAAGCCGTCACCTTGGACGAGAAGACGCTGGAGGTGCAGCGGCGGGTGCGGGGTGCGGAGCATCCCCACACGCTGACCACGGCGACCGGACTGGCCGTCGAGCTGGCGGCTGTGGGTCGGGTCGAGGAGGCGCTGGTGCTGGAGGAGGAGACGTTGGGGGTGCAGCGGCGGGTGCTGGGTGCGGAGCATCCGGACACGCTGCTCACGGCGTCGAATCTGGCCGTCCGTCTGGCGCAGGTGGGTCGGGTGGGGGATGCGTTGGTGTTGGGGGAGGAGACGTTGGAGGTGCAGCGGCGGGTGGTGGGTGTGGAGCATCCGCGGACGCTGGCCACGGCGTCGAATCTGGTCAACCGTCTGGCGGATGTGGGTCGGGTGGGCGAAGCGTTGGTGCTGGCGGAGGAGACGCTGGGGGTGCAGCGGCGGGTGGTGGGTCCGGAACATCCGGACACGCTGAGTGCGGCGTCGAACCTGGCCGTCCGTTTGGGGGAGGTGGGTCGGGTGGAGGAGGCGTTGGTGTTGGGGGAGGAGACGCTGGAGGTGCGGCGGCGGGTGCTGGGGCCTGATCATCCCGACACCCTGACCTTGATCAGGAATTTGAAGTGGCTGCGTGCTCGCTACGAGCACGAGTGACTGTCGCCCGGACACCCTGCTCGGGTTCGTCGACTGAGCGTCCGGTCCGTCACACCCCCAGAGTAGAACGGCCGCCGCGCCAGCCCCGGACACACGAAGGTTCATCGAGCTCAATTTGAGGAATTAGCTAGGAAAGCACAGCAGCAATACCGAGCCATTCCAGAATCCACCCACCTGAGAAAAAGAAACACTTTTGCGGGGAATTCTCATTTGTTCCATTCGAGCGGTTTCAGAATTCGGCACGAAGTGTTTTTGACGCACCTTCAGAAATGGCATCGGTGAGAGGTGTTCATTCCAGTCTAGATCCGGGTCATAGCTTTGAAGCACAGAGTAAACCCTGACCGCCAGTCAGGGTTTCGGAGGCACGCGCCCCGCGCCAGCCTCACCACCCCGGCTACCCCCTCTCCTCGCTGCGTCCTTCGGGGTCTGGAGCGCAGCGAAAGGCCCCCTGCTCCGGCCGCGCAGCGGCCGGAGCTCAACAGGCCCGCGCAGCAGGCCTGTTGAGGCCGGGCACGCAGTGCCCGGCCTGGCGCTCTCGCGGAGCGGGAGCGCAACCAGCCTGCGCAGCAGGCTGGTTCGCTTCTTCGGGCGCAGCCCGAAGGGGCC
>NZ_JBIVDS010000035.1:0-26261 GCF_044747265.1 Streptomyces sp. NPDC090106
AACTGCAGACCCTCCTCGCCACCTGGACCGGCGCCTGTCCCACCTGCCACCGCGACATACCCACACCCCTACGAACCTGACCAAGCCCTACTAGGGCGCGGTCGCGAACGAGCCGGCCAGGGAGACGTCCCGGGCCCGGGACGGTCCGGCCAGCCGGTGCGAGGTGTACACCAGCAGGGACAGGCTGACGGCCGCCAGGACGGTGTAGGCGGTGTCGTCGTCGAAGCTGTCCCACGCCGTGTGCAGGCCCACCGCGATCGCGTAGACCAGCACCAGGACGCCGAGGGAGCGCCGGTTCCAGTGGCGGGACGCGGCCGACCACAGCGCGGCGCTCGTCAGTCCGGTCCACGCCATGTGCGCGGCCGGACTCAACAGGCCCCGCACCACGAGCAGATGGTCGACGACCTGCAGATCACCGCCGGACTGGACGAGCTCGACGAACGCGTACCCCATCGTCTCGAACACCGCGAAGCCGGCGCCCGAGGCGACACCGATGAGCAGGCCGTCGCCCGGGGAGCGGCGCTTGACGAAGAGCATCAGCAGGAGCGGCATGACGAGCTTCGCCGCTTCCTCGATCACTCCCACGGCGACCATCGGAAGGACGTCCAGCAGCACCAGCGTCCGGTACTCCAGGAACCCGGCCGTGGTCACCCCGAGAGCGCCGCCGACCAGTGCCGTGACACCGACGACGGACGAGCCGACGCCGAAGGCGAGGCGTCGTCCCGCCACGAAGGTCACGAACGCGGCCGGGACCAGGGCGGATCCGAAGAAGATCAGCGCGGGGATCAGATTCGGGTTTCCGGTGGAGACCAGAGCCGAGTGGATCAGCCAGAACAGCAGCAGACCGACGGCCAGGACGGCCAGCCAGCCCCAGCGCCGTGCGGCGCGCAGCAGTCTCTGGTTCTCGTCGGGGGTCGCGTGGAGGATCTCGGACACGGGGTTCTCCTTCCGGCGGCGGATCGTACCGCGGTCGAGCATGCCGCCCGAGACGGAGGAGCCACATCACATATATGTGTCAAAAGGGGTGCGTAGGTGACACCGGGCGCCAATCACTCATCTGTGTGATGCCGGGATCGGCTTCCGGCGGAAGCATGTGTGCATACATATCCCGAAGGCGCCGGAAGTGTGTCCGGACCGCGAGCAAGGAGGGGCCCGATGGCCGCACCCGTACCACCGCGACACGACCCGCGGGCCCCGTGGCGCTCCGAGGGGGTGCCGGGCGGGCCGCCGGCACCGCGAGGCCGCCGCTCCCGTACCAGCCGGCTCGTACAGATCGTGATCTTCGTCGTCATCTATCTGGCGACCGGTCTGCTCTACAACACCATGCAGGGCGACGGCACCACGTCCATCGACTACACCGCCTTCACCGCGCAGTTGGACGCGGGCAACGTCAAGACCGTCTACTCCAAGGGCTCCCAGATCCAGGGAACCCTCAAGAAGGCCCGCAAGGTGCCCGGGGGCGAGGACGGGAAGACCTTCGTCCGGTTCACCACGTACAAGCCCTCCTTCGCCGACAGCGACCAGCTGTGGAAGGAGATCGGACGGGAGAAGGTTGCGGTCTCCGCCTCGCCGGTGGCACAGGGCCCCGGCCTGGGCCAGTCGCTGCTGGTCTCACTCCTGCCGACCGCGCTGCTGATCGCCGTATGGGTGTTCGTGGCCCGCAGGGCGGGCGGCGGTATGGGCGGTGTCGGCGGGGTGCTGGGACGCAAGCCGCCCAAGCCGGTCGAGGCGGAGCGTGAACGCACCAGTTTCGCCGATGTCGACGGCATCGACGAGGTCCGGGAGGAACTCAACGACGTCGTCGACTTCCTCAAACGCCCCGACGCCTACCGCCGGATGGGCGCGAGGATGCCCCGGGGCGTGCTGCTCGCCGGGCCGCCCGGCACCGGCAAGACGCTTCTCGCGCGGGCCGTGGCGGGCGAGGCCGGGGTGCCGTTCTTCTCCGCCTCCGCCTCGGAGTTCATCGAGATGATCGTCGGCGTGGGCGCCTCCCGGGTACGGGAACTGTTCGCCGAGGCCCGCAAGGTGGCACCCTCCATCGTCTTCATCGACGAGATCGACACCATCGGCCGCTCCCGCGCCGGGTCCGCGGTCGGCGGTCACGACGAACGCGAGCAGACGCTCAACCAGATCCTCACCGAGATGGACGGCTTCTCGGGCTCCGACGGTGTCGTCGTGGTCGCCGCGACCAACCGGGCCGAGATCCTGGACGCGGCACTGACCCGGCCCGGCCGGTTCGACCGGGTCGTCACCGTCTCCCCACCGGACCGCGCGGGCCGCGAGGCCATCCTGCGCATCCACACCCGGTCCATGCCGCTGGCCCCGGACGTCGACCTGACGAAGGTGGCCCGTACGACCCAGGGCATGACCGGTGCCGAACTCGCCAACCTCGCCAACGAGGCCGCCCTGCTCGCCGTCAAGCACGACCGGGCCCGCGTCACCGGACACGATGTGTCCGAAGCCCTGGAGAAGGTCCAGCTCGGCGCCCAGCGGCCCCTGGTGATGCCGCAGGAGGAGCGTCGCCGCACCGCGTACCACGAGAGCGGGCACGCCCTGCTCGGCATGCTCCAGCCGGGCGCCGACCCCGTCCGCAAGATCACCATCGTGCCGCGTGGCCGCGCTCTGGGCGTCACCCTGTCCACCCCGGACTCCGACAAGTACGCCTACACCGAGGAGTACCTGCGCGGCCGGATCATCGGCGCGCTCGGCGGCATGGCCGCGGAGCGGGTGGTGTTCGGAGTGATCACCACCGGTGCCGAGAGCGACCTGGAGCAGGTCACCGGCATCGCCCGCTCGATGGTGGCGCGTTGGGGGATGAGCGACCGCGTGGGGCACCTGTCGGTACTGCCCGCCGACGGACAGCAGCCCTACGGGATGTCCGCCGCCCCCCACACCCTGGACCTCGTGGACAGCGAGGTCCGCAGGATCGTCGAGGAGTGCCACACCAAGGCGTGCCGCACCCTGGAGGAGCACCGGCACCGGCTGGACGATCTGGCCGCGGCCCTCCTGGAGCACGAGACGCTGGACGAGGCGGACGCCTACCGCATCGCCCGGGTACCCTCGCTGACCCCCCTCACGGACGTCACCCGCCTCACGAAGGACTGAACTGGACTGACCTGGAGGGACCTGGAGGGGCCCCTTCTCCCGCCCCTCCCGCAGCACCGTCGTCGTGCGGAGCGGGCCGCGCACGTCACATGACGGATGCGTGGCCGCGCCCCGGCCACGGTCGACACCGTCGCCGCGACCGTCCCGGTGGGGTGGGGGGCGGGGGAACCGCTCGCGGCCGGTTCAGTCCCGGATCAGTCCCGGATCGGGATCTGGATGCTGATCGTGGTGCCGCCGCCCGGTGGCGAGTCGATGGCGAGCTTGCCGTCGAAGGCGGCCACACGGTCGGCCAGCCCGGTGATCCCGCTGCCGGCACGGGCCTTGCCCACGCCGCCGACCCCGTCGTCGGCGATCCTGATCCGCAGCACGTCGTTGAACTCCACGGACACGTCGATCCGGGAGGCCTGCGCGTGCTTGACGGCGTTGGTCACCGCCTCGGCCACCACGAAGTACGCGTTCGACTCGACCGTCGAGGAGATCCTGCGCTCGTCCCTGCTCTCGACGACGATGGGTACCGGGCACCGGGACGCCAGGTCCTTCACCGCCGCCACCAGCCCCTTCACCGTCAGCACCAGGGGGTAGATGCCGGAGGCGAGTTCCCGCAGCTCGTTGATCGCCGTCTGCGCGTTGTCGATCGACTGGTCCAGCAGGTCGGCGGTCGCCGTCTCCGTCTCGGGCAGCATCTCGCGTGCGAGCCGCAGCCCGATCATCAGGCTGACCAGGCGCTGCTGCGCCCCGTCGTGCAGATCCCGGGCCGTGCGCCGGTGCACGGCCTCGGTGCTCTCCATGATCCGGCGGCGGCTGTCCTGCAAGGAGGCCGCCATGCTGTTGAAGGAGGTGCCGAGCGCCCCGATCTCGGCCACCCTGCTGGGTGGCACGCGGATGCTCAGGTCACCGCCCGCCAGTTCCTCCGCCGCGGCCGCCGCACCACGCACCGGCCGTACCACCGCACGGGCCTGGAGGAAGGTGAAGACGGCCACCAGCGCGGTCGAGGCCGCCAGTCCCGCTGCCGCGGTGAGCACGGCCTGCCGGCTGTTGGCCCCTGCCGCGTCGGTCCGCTCCGCGAGCTGGGTGCGCTCGTCCGCCATGTACCGGTCGAAGCCGGCCCGTAGGTCGTCGACCCGCTCCTTGCCCTCGGTGGTCTCCCGCAGGTCCGACGCGGCGGAGTCCCCCCGCCGGACCATCTCGACCAGCGGGACCGAGTAGTCGGTCAGGAAGGACTCGACACCCCGCACGATCTCCTGCGCGGTACGCCGCTGCTCCGTGGAGGTGGCGCTGCCGGTGAACCGCCGAGCCTCCGCGGGGAAGGCGGTACGCGCCTTGTGCCACGGTTGGAGAAACGTTTCCTGCTTGGTGATCACAAAGCCCCGCTGGCCTGTCTCGAGATCGAGGAGCAGCTGTTCCATGCTCCCCGCTTCGACGAGGGCCGTCCGGGAGGCCCGTCTGGCCGAAACGGAACTGTTGGCATCGGAGATCGCCCAGAGCAGGACGGCGAAGGCGACGCCGATGAGCAGGGCGAGCAGGCCGCTCGCCGCGACCGTGAGACTGGTCAGCCCCAGTCTTCGACCCCTGTACTCCTGTCGAGCGCCCATGCCCCCGCCTACCGATGGAAAGACTTCAGACAGATACTTGCAGATATTTGAGCATGCAATGTATCCGTCGAGAGCGCGTAGGTCACACGTGTCTCAGAGAGAACATCGGCTGGGAAGCGGGCTGAGGGGCGGATGCCCGGGTGTGCTGCCAGGCGCTCCGCGGGGCTACAGGGCTTATAAGGCGCTCTCCCGGGTGGCCTGACAGGCCCGCGCCGGGGCACTGTCGGTCGTTTCCAGGACATCGCAGGTCAGAGTGGTTGTGGCGGGAGAAAGCGACTGAAGCGATCGAAAGTCGGTGTTGTGCCGAGCAGAGGCCGGCACCGGTGCTTTTCGGACGGGACCGGCCTGTCCGGCCTTCAGGTCGGCCTCAGAGTCGCTTGAGTCGCTGGTTGAAGACCCCGCGACCGGGGGCCAGCGACCGGGAACCCCTTCGGTCGCTCTCGGTCGCTGGGGAGAAGTCGCAGGTCAGGAGGGCCCGTTGGGCAGAACAGCGACTGAAGCGACTCAAGGTTCGGGTATATGAAGACATGGGCGTGTGTGCGTGCGTGCGCGTGGGCGTCATATATAGGACTCTTGAGTCGCTTCAGTCGCTGTTCTCGGTCTCCCGCCGCTGTGAACTGCGGCTTTTCCGGGGCCGGGGGCCGAGACCGGGGAAGCCCCGGTCGCTGGGGTCCCGCGCCTTCGGTCGCTGGGGTCCCACAACGACTCGAATCTTTGTTTCCCCATGAGCCTCTCGGCCCCCGCTCGCTTCGCTAGGCTGATTCGGTCGCTCAGTCGCTTCGGTCGCTGGTGGGGGGTGCGCATGGCCTCTGAGCTGCGGAATTTCGTTGCCGGTTCAACGCAGTCCGCTGCTGTCGCCGGGTCGCTGGCCACCGCCCGGTGGTGCGCGAGCCGGGGCTGGCCCGTTCATCCGCTCTCGCCCGGTCGCAAGACCCCGGCCGGGAACTGCCCGTCCTGCCGGCAGCCCGGGCACGGCCACGAACGGTGCGGCTGCCCGGCCGCCGGCCGCTGGTGCCACGGCTTCCACGCCGCCACGCTCGACTACGCCCGGATCGAGCAGTGGTGGGGCGGCAACCCGGGCTTCGGCGTCGGGATCGCCTGCGGTCCGGCCGGCCTCGTGGTCGTCGACATCGACGCGCACGCACGCGAACTCCCCGGCCGGGACCGGCTGCTGCCCGGCATCGGCATCTCCGACGGCGTCGACCTGACCGGCCTGGCCAACGGCTTCCACACCCTCGGCGTCCTCGCCGCCCTGCGCGGCCGTACCAGCCCCGCTGACGACACCACGACCCTGCGCGTGCGCACGCCCTCCGGCGGGCTCCACGTCTGGTACCGCGCCCACACGGGGCACCGCTGGCAGTGCTCCACGGGCTCCGGGGGCCGCGCGCTGGCCTGGCAGGTCGACGTCCGGGCCCACGGCGGGTACATCATCGCGCCGGGCACCGTCACCGAGGCCGGGCGGTACGAGGTGGCGGGGACCGTGCGTGAGCCCGCGCCCCTGCCCGACTGGCTGGCACGCGAGCTGGAACGCACCGGGCACCTGCCGCCCGCGCACGTCCCCGCGCCCCGTCCGGTGCCCCCACGGGCCCGCCAGGCCGTCCTGGCCGCGGGCGGTGGGCAGGGAGCCGCAGGCCGGGTGCTGGCCGCGCTGCTCGCGGAGGTGGCCGCCTGCGCCGCGGTGTCCGAGGGAGCGGCGTTCTCCGAGAAGCTGAACCGTGCCGCCTACACCGCGGGAGGACTCGTGGCCGGAGGGTCCCTCGCGGGGGACGAGGCGGAACGTCTGCTGCGGGACGTCGCCGAAGCCGCCAGACCCGGCCAGGAGCGCCGCTGCGAGGCCATCATCCGCGGCGGCCTGAACGCGGGCCTGCTGCGCCCGCTGGCCCTGGGAGGGGGCGCATGACGCCCCGTCGGCAGGACGACACCCTCTTCGACGCCCAGGCCGTCGCCGCCCAGATCCTCGCCCAGCCCCGCTCCCGCCCGGACGAGGAGGGCCCGCGCGGGGCGGGCGAGGCCACCGCCGACGGACTGCTGCCCGACACCCTCAGCGACCGCGGCAACGCCAAGCTGTTCGTCCGGCTCTACTCCGACGACTACCGGCACGTCCCGGGGCTCGGCTGGTTCCGCTGGGACAGCACCCGCTGGCAGATCGACGAGGACGACACCGTGATGTGGGCCGCCGGGGACCTCGCGGAGTCCCTCGCGACCACCGACCCCCGAGGCGCGTTCACCCCGCTCGAACTCCAGCAGCACCGCCGCCGCGCGCTCAGCACCAGCGGCATGAACGCGATGCTCACCCAGGCCCGCTCCGCGCCCGGCATGGTCCTCAACGCCGCCCGCCTGGACGCCGATCCGTACGCGCTGTGCACCCCGGCCGGCATCGTCGACCTGCGCACGGGACTGATCCGCACACCGGACCCCAACAAGGACTTCCACTCCCGGTCCACGACCGCGGCGCCCGAGGCGATGCCCACGCCCCGCTGGGACCGGTTCCTCACCGACACCTTCGGCGAGGGCACCCACGGCGCGGAGATGATCGGCTTCCTGCACCTGCTGCTCGGCTACTCCATCACCGGCGACGTCGGCGGCCAGGTCATGCCGTTCCTGTTCGGGTCCGGGAAGAACGGCAAGTCCGTGCTGCTGGACGTGCTGATGAAACTGGTGGGGGACTACGCCGACGCCGCGCCGCCCGGCTTCCTGATGGCCCGCCCCTACGAGGGCCACCCCACCGACCTGGCCGAACTCCACGGCCGTCGCGTCATCGTGTGCAGCGAGGTCAAACCGGGGGACCGGTTCGACGAGGCGCGGGTGAAGCTGCTCACCGGCGGCGACCGGATCAAGGCCCGCCGGATGCGGCAGGACTTCTTCAGCTTCGAACCCACCCACAAACTCTGGCTGCTGGGCAACCACCGGCCCGAAGTCGGCACCGGCGGCTTCGCGTTCTGGCGGCGCATGCGGCTCATCCCGTTCGAACGGGTCGTGCCCGACGACCGGAAAATCGACAACCTCGCGGACATCCTCGTCACCGAGGAGGGCCCCGGCATCCTCAACTGGCTGATCCTGGGCGCCCGTAGCTACCTGGCAGGTGAGAGGGACCTCACCGGCCCCGAACGGGTGCGGATCGCGACCACGGCGTACGCGGAGACCGAGGACCACACCGGGCGATTTCTCGCCGAGTCCTGCCGGCTCGGGCCGGTCCTGAGGGCCGAACAGGCCCAGCTCTACGCGGGGTATAAGACGTGGTGTCAGAATGAGGGGGCCCCGGCGATCTCGTCCCGGGCGTTCGCTGCGCGGGTTCGGGAGGTGGTGGGACTGACCTCGCCCAAGGACATGATCCTGTCCAACCAGCGCAAGTACTACCCGGGCATCGGCCTGGTCGCCGACGAGGAGACAGCATGAGCGCCCTCATCGCCGAGGAGGAACTGGTCCACGAGGACGAGTTCGTCTGGCTGGAGGACATCAGCACGCTCGACTACGTACGCCAGAGCCTGGACCGGCTGCCGACGCGCCGCGGCAAGCCCCCCTACCACCGGGACGGCCGCATGGTCGGCTACGCGCTGCTGGGCAGCGGGGCCAAGCCGTCGCGTTCCTCGGGCACGTTCCGGCGCCGGGTGTTCTGGCTGCTCCCGCACGACCGGGACACCGACCCCACGGGTCTGTACGCCACGGGCGCGCCCGCCGAGGCCGTGGACCCGCGCACGCTCGCGCCGGGCAGCAAGGGCTGCAAGACGGAGCGCTCGGAGGGCGGCCCGCCGTCCTCGGCGATGCGGGCGCTGGGGATCACGCTGCCGCTGTAGGCGAGAACCCGCGACGGCTCCGCGCCGACCGCGGGGCCGCATGACACTGCCGGCGACCGTGCCACGCTTCGCGTGACGGTCACCGGCAGGAGAGAGACGGGCCGGCGGGCCCTGGCGCTAGGCCACCGTGACGGCCATGTGGGTCGCCTCGTCGAACACGCGGGCGCCGCGGTCCGGGGCCATGTCCAGGCGCAGCAGCACCGCGGGGGCCGCGATGGACGGCATGATGTGGTTCAGCAGGAACGAGGCACGCCGCTCCACGTCCGCCAGGTCGTGCTCCAACTGCGAGTACAGCTGGACCCCGTTGAAGGCGCTGACGATGAGCTCCGCGATCTCGCGCGGCTCCACGTGCGGCAGGACCTCGCCGCGCTTCTGGGCCTCCGTCAGCAGATCGGTCAGCACCTGGATCCACGAGGCCCAGGCGGTGCCGTAGTACTGCCGGCCGGCGGGGTCCGCGGAGAGCCGGGCGCCCGCGCGCAGGACGGCGTCGAGGGGGAGCCGGTGGGCCACCGTCATCGCGGTGTCCACCACCTCCTGGAGCCTGGTCTCCTGGGGCGGCAGCGGCCGTTCCGTCTGGAGTTCCAGGATGCCCTTGGCGAGTGCTTCCTTGGAGTCGAAGTGGAAGTACAGTGCGCCCTTGGTGACCCCCGCGGTCTTGAGGATGTCGGCGACGGTCGCGGCGACGTACCCGTGCTCCGCGAAGACTTGTGCCGCGGCTTCCAGGACCACACGGCGAGTCCGGATCGCGCGCTCTTGCTGTACCACTGGAGCTCTCCTTCAGCTAGCTGTCCTGTCACCCGCAGCGAGCTCCGAAAGAAACCGCCTAGCAGGTAGCTTACAGCTCTAGCATGTTGCCGGGCACTAGGCTGAATACACTTTCGCAGTTCTCTCACACGTCAAAACTGGCCACCTGGAACGAGGGAGAGAGTGAATGTGCAGGTCAGAGCCTCATGTCGGTGATTGAAGGGCCAACTTTCGCAGACTTTGGCCGACCTTGACCGTGCTCGAAGCGGTCCGAACCCGCGCCACAAACAGCCGTTTGCGTCGGATTTTGTCTCCAAAAATGCCCCTCAGACCTGAGCGGCCACCCGGGTGTCCTGCCACACGGAGCCCTCGGCGGCCTCCGAGTCGAGGATGTGCAGCAGCGACTCGTCGATCTCGTCGAGCGAGCGCACCAGATGCCGCACGCCCACCTCGTGCATCAACTGCTCCTGGAAACTGTGCCCGTAGGAACTGGGGTGCCCGATGAATGGCGTTCCAAGCGTCCGGGCCGTCTCGGCGACGCGTGCCACGTCGTCGATGAACAGCACCTGGTCGCTGCGGAGCCCGAACAGGTCCCGCGAGATCTCCCGCACCCCGGGGCGGAAACTGTCGGTGCACACGTACCGGGGCTGGGTGAAGTAGTGGGCGTACCTGCTCAGATGGAGGTCGAAGTGCGGTCGTTCTAGCCCTCCATAGCAGATCAGGGGGACATCGAGCCGGCTCAGCCGGCCCAGCAGCCGATCGGCGCCGTCGAGCACGTGCACCGGGTGGTCGCGCAGGTACCTCTCCCGTTCGATGAAGTACGCCTCGGCCACCTCCTCGGGGGAGCCCGGCAGGCCGAGGGCGGCGGCGGCCTTCAGCCGGGGCTGGGAGAACACGGCGCGCTCCAGCTCTGCCGTGTAGACGCCGCCGTTGTTGACGACGAAGCGGTGGATCACGGGGCTGAACGTGTCGTTCAGCATGACCCCGTCGATGTTGACCGCGACGAGACGCAGGTGCCGTAGGGCCATGGGAGCCATGGGACCGCCTCCGGTTAGGGCCGCACCGAGGGTGCGGACATGCTGCTGTGCAGAGGATGGAGTGGGTGCTGCACCGATAATAAACCGGATCGACGGTTTTTTATAGTCGCCCAAGGGACTTGCCTCCGATGAGGCGTGCGCGAGACCGTGACCCGTCATCTGTCGAACGCGTGTATGCGTCAGCGGGCTTGGGGGAAGCGTGCGGAAACTGGCAGGCAAGGTCGCACTGGTGACCGGGGCGGGACGGGGGATCGGCCGGGGCGTCGCCCACCGTCTGGCCGCCGACGGCGCGCTCGTCGCCGTGCACTACAAGGAGCGCGAGGAGGCGGCCCGCGAGACGGTGGAGCTCATCACCGGGGAGGGGGGCCGCGCTTTCGCCGTGGCCGCCCCGCTGGGGGAACCGGGCGACGCGGAGGCGCTCTACGGACGGCTGGACCGCGGACTCGAGGAACGGGGCGAGGCACCGCGGCTGGACATCCTCGTCAACAACGCCGGCTTCAACGTCCCCGCTCGCGTCGCCGAGGTGACACCGCGGGACTTCGACGCGCTGATGGCCGTGCATGCGAGGGCGCCGCTGTTCCTCGTCCAACAGGGGCTGCCCCGGCTGCGCGACGGGGGCCGCATCGTCAACATCAGCTCGGCGGCCACCCGCGTGGCCTTTCCCGAGTCGGTCGTCTACTCCATGGCGAAGGCCGCGCTGGAGGCCCTCACCCGGGCGCTCGCCAAGGAACTCGGGCCGCGCGGCATCACCGTGAACGCCGTGGCGCCCGGGTTCACCAAGACGGACATGAACAGGAAGCGCTGGGCCACGCGCGAGGGCGAGGCCGCTCATGCCGCGCTCTCGGTGTTCGACCGCATGGGAGACCCGGGGGACATCGCCGACGTGGTGGCGTTCCTCGCCTCGGACGACTCCCGCTGGGTCACGGGGCAGTGTGTCGACGCGTCCGGAGGATCGTTTTTGTAGACGGTTGTACGGATGGCGGTCCCGATGCTCGGGGCGGTCACCGCCCCGCCCGCCGCACCGGCGCCCGCGGGGCGGGCCGCAGCGGCCGCCGCCTCGGCGCCGAACCGTTTCGGCGCCGAGGCGGTGCGGGAAGGGCGGGCCGGGATCAGGCGTCGGACGACGCCACCGTCACGATGGAGCGGAAGACGAGTTCGCCGTCCTGCTCGCCGGTGATGAGGACGACCTCCTCCCGCGGGCTGGCCGGGTCGGAAAGATACGAGGCGCTGATCACGCAGGGCGCGTCCAGCTCGCCGTACCGGGTGAACTCCCCGGTGACGGCGAGGGGAAGGCAGGGGCGCCCCAGGAAGGCGGTCGTGGCCTGACGGGCCGCTTCGAGGAGCAGCATGCCGGGGACGTGGTCGACGGGGTGGTCGAAGAGCACGGGGTGGCGGGTGTCCACCCTGAGCTGCCACTGGCCCGGTTCGCCGGTGGGGGACAGCACGACGTCCGTGGGGGAGAGCCGTCCGACGTTCTGCGGTGCCAGCGGTGCGGTGAGCGGCAGGGGGGTGACTGCGCCCGGCTCGGCCCGGGAGGCGCGCAGCCGCTGGTACACGGCGGGGGAGACGCAGGTGAAGCGGGCGCTGCCGGTGGCGGCCACCTGGCCGTCGCGCAGGAGCACGGCCTCGAAGCGGAGTCCGGACAGTTCGCCGCGCCGGCGCTTGATGTCCTTGCAACTGATCTCTATGTCGAGCGAGGCGGGGGTGGTGTCGACGAAGATGTGCTGGGGAGTGACCTCGATCGTGAGGTCCCACATCAGGAAGCAGTGGTCGAGGGGGACGCCGTACTCCGCGTGCCCGACGAGGATGCCGGCCTGCCTAATCGTTTCGGCGACGATGAGCGGGTCGTGGCAGTCCTCGACGGTGGCGAAGAAGCCGTGCCGGCGGGGCCATTGCGCGGTGACCGAGAAGCGGTCGTCGGCCAGCCTCTCCCAGTCGGTGAGCATGACCTCTGCGACACTTGCGCGATGGACGAGTTCCTTGGGCACCGTGGTGGTGAGGGACGAGTAGCGGAGGGAGCCGCTACCGGAGGACGCCGCGGTGTGGTTCTCGGAGCGAGTCGTGCCTGGTGTGGCGCGGTCGATGTGGAACGTGATCGCAGACATAGTTCCCCCTGTGCCGCTTGGCCTGATTCCGAGGAGTAGGTTCCTCGGGCCAGTAAAGATACATACCAACCGGTTTAATTTCTAGCGGAAGCGAAGGCTCTCGAGTCGCCATAAATGGAACATCTTGTTCCGATCGAATTCCGGCCGACTCCCCTAGGGCCTCCCGACCACTATGGCTTGGGCTTTTCGTGATCGCGGCGGCGGCCGGCGCAAGGGCGGCCGAGGCTTCGGAAAGTGCGATTCGAGCTGATCTGTGAAGGTCGCCGCAGCGGGCGCGCGCCGGGTTCTCAAGCGGTCTCAAAGCGGTCCTTGAGTGCTCTGCCCGACTGTGACCAGGAGCCCGAGAAAGGGGGGAACGGCCGGATGGATGACGGAGAAGTGCTGCTCCGGGTGGAGCGCGGGAGTGCGGACGAGGTCGAACTCGCGGCCCTTGCTGCGGTGTTGTTCGCGCTGTGCGCGTCCGCGGAGGAGCCGGACGAGGAGTTGCCGGAGCCGGGCTCCCGGTGGTGGCGGAAGCCACCGGCCTACGCGGCGCCCGAAAGCTGGCGCTGACTGCGGAAGAGATCTCCACAAACTCTCTTCACCATTCAAATAGAGACCGCCTGTGCGGTTTGTTATGATGGCTCTACGGATCCGGGGCGGGACCTCCTCGGCCTTGTCCCAGGAAGGCACCTGACATGGCGACGACGACTGCTGCCCTGGCATCGAACGAACCAGGGCCCTCCGACATACGCGGACGCGTGGCGGAACTGCACAGCATCCGCGAGCAGGCACTGGCGGGCCCGGGCAACCGGGCGACCGAGGCGCAGCACGCCAAGGGCAAGCTGACCGCCCGGGAACGCATCGACCTGCTCCTCGACCCCGACTCCTTCCACGAGGTCGAGTCGCTGCGCCGGCACCGCGCCACCGGCTTCGGCATGGAGGTGAAGAAGCCGTACACCGACGGTGTCATCACCGGCTGGGGCACGGTGGAGGGCCGCACGGTCTTCGTGTACGCGCACGACTTCCGTATCTTCGGCGGCGCGCTGGGCGAGGCCCACGCCACGAAGATCCACAAGATCATGGACATGGCCATCGCCACCGGCGCCCCCCTGGTCTCCCTCAACGACGGCGCGGGCGCCCGCATCCAGGAGGGCGTGTCCGCGCTGGCTGGCTACGGCGGCATCTTCCAGCGCAACACCAAAGCCAGCGGCGTCATCCCGCAGATCTCGGTGATGCTCGGCCCGTGCGCGGGCGGCGCCGCGTACAGCCCCGCGCTCACCGACTTCGTGTTCATGGTCCGCGAGACCTCGCAGATGTTCATCACCGGCCCCGACGTCGTCAAGGCCGTCACGGGCGAGAAGATCACCCAGAACGGCCTCGGCGGCGCCGACGTCCACGCCGGGACCAGCGGGGTGTCCCACTTCGCATACGACGACGAGGAGACCTGCCTCGCCGAGGTGCGCTATCTGCTCACCCTGCTTCCGCAGAACAACCGGGAGGCCACGCCGCGGGCCCGCAGCGGCGACCCGGTCGAGCGGAGCTCGGAGGTCCTGCTGGACCTGGTCCCGGCCGACGGCAACCGTCCGTACGACATGGCGAAGGTCATCGAGGAGATCGTCGACGACGGCGAGTTCATGGAGATCCATGAGCGCTGGGCGAAGAACATCATCTGCGGGCTCGGCCGGCTCGACGGGCAGACCGTCGGCATCGTCGCCAACCAGCCGCAGTCCCTCGCGGGTGTCCTGGACATCGAGGCGAGTGAAAAGGCCGCGCGGTTCGTGCAGTTCTGCGACTCCTTCAACATCCCGATCGTCACCCTGCTCGACGTCCCCGGCTTCCTGCCGGGCGTCGACCAGGAGCACGGCGGCATCATCCGGCACGGCGCCAAGCTGCTCTACGCGTACTGCAACGCCACCGTGCCGCGGGTCTCGCTGATCCTGCGCAAGGCGTACGGCGGCGCGTACATCGTGATGGACAGCCAGTCCATCGGCGCCGACCTCACCTACGCGTGGCCGACCAACGAGATCGCCGTGATGGGCGCCGAAGGCGCGGCGAACGTCATCTTCCGGCGGCAGATCGCCGAGGCCGAGGACCCCGAGACCATGCGGCAGAAGCTGGTCAAGGAGTACAAGGCCGAGCTGATGCACCCGTATTACGCGGCGGAGCGAGGGCTCGTCGACGACGTGATCGACCCGACCCGCACCCGGGAGGTCCTCATCCGCTCGCTGGCCATGCTGCGAAGCAAGCACGCAGACCTGCCGTCGCGCAAGCACGGCAACCCCCCGCAGTAACCGTACGGTCCGAGGGACTTGGGATGTCGGTGCGGCGCCGGCCTTCGACGTCCCGGTTCTCAGGAGACAGCACATGGTCAAACAGGAGCGCGCGGCTCGCACCCGGCATGCCCTGATCCAGGCGGCGGCCGCGGTGTTCGCGGAGGAGGGCTTCGTCACGGCGTCGCTGAGCACGATCAGCCGGCGGGCCGGGGTCAGCAACGGGGCACTGCACTTCCACTTCGCCAACAAGAGCATGCTCGCCGACGCGGTGGAGGCCCAGGCCGCCGAGGTGGTCCGCGGGATCACCGAGGCGGCACGAGCCCGCCAGGGCGACTCCTTGCAGGCCGTGGTGGACGCCACGCACGAGCTGATGGGCGCGCTCGCCCATGACGTCGTGGTCCGCGGCGGGTTCGAGCTCGCGGGCGACTGCGCGCGCCGCGGCGAGGCCTCGCTGCGCACGCAGTGGCAGAGCTGGGTGGAGGACAGCTTCCGCCGGGCCGAGCGCAACGGCGCGCTGGCCGAGGGCGTCTCCTGGGCCGACAGCGCCCGTGTCATCGTCGCCGCGACCGCGGGCTTCGAGGTCCTCGGCGGCGGCGACACCTCCTGGCTGTCGCGGCAGAACGTCACCCGCTTCTGGGAGGTGATCCTGCCGAGGCTCGCCGGTCGACGTGACCTGGAGCGGCTGCTGAGCGCGGGTTCACGGCCGTCGGCCCCGGCCTCCGCGGTGGAGCGTCCAGGGCTCTGACCTGCCGCAATACCAAACCAAACAGTCTGTTTTTAGGTCGTTCTTCGTTTAGAACTCCCTGTTGTGCGCTGGGGATTGACTCTAGGTCGACTCGGGTTCCGCTAGAGGATCGGGAAAGATGCAGGTCAGGGACCCCTCCCCGCTATGCCTTGGCTAAGAAAATACAGGATATGCGGTTTGGTATTGACAGACCGCTCGCGCTGTTTTTACTCTTGTCATGGCGCCGGACTGGCATCTGTTGACGGCCGCGGACCGACCGGAGCACTCAGGCATAAGACAGGGGAGATCGCGTGGACATCGAGGTACTCGGCGCATTGGCCGTACAGGAGAACGGAGTCTCCATCACGCCGACGGCTCCCAAGCCGCGGCAGGTGCTCGCGCTGCTAGCGCTGCACGCCGACCGGGTGGTGCCCGTCTCCGCACTCATCGAGGAGCTGTGGGGCACCACACCCCCGCGCAGCGCCCGCACCACCCTCCAGACATACGTCCTCCAGCTGCGCGAACTCATCGCCGCGGCCCTGGAGAAGGACGAGCGGGACGACGACGAGCCGGAGGGCGGGCGGCGCACCGCCAAGGACGTCCTGGTGACGATGCCCAGCGGCTATCTGCTGGTCGGCGGTGGCGGGGAGAGCGACGTCCGCACCTTCGAGCGCCTCGCGGGCACCGGGTACCGGGCCATGGACGCGGGCGACTTCCCGGGCGCCGCAAGGCAGTTGAGGGAGGCGCTGACGCTCTGGTCCGGGACCGCGTTCGCGGACGTCCAGGCCGGGGTGCAGCTGGACATGGAGATCAAGCGTCTGGAGGAGAGCCGGCTGTGCGCGCTCGACCAGCGCATCGAGGCCGATCTGCGGCTGGGCCGGCACCGTGAACTGCTCGCCGAGCTGACCGTCCTGGTGAACCGTTACCGCACCCATGAGTCGCTGCACGGCCAGTTCATGCTCGCCCTCTACCGCTCCGGGCGGCGCGGCGAGGCCCTGGAGGTCTACCAGCGGCTGCGCGCCACGCTCGTGCGGGACCTCGGTCTGGAGCCGTCCGCGGGCCTGCGGCGCCTTCAGCGGTCCATCCTGACGGCCAACCCCGAGGCGACCGTACCGGCGCCCAAGACCACCAAGGACCGTCTGGTTCCCACCAGTTGAGTGACCGCACCCCCTCCCAGGGTCTCCGCGCGGCCGGGTTCCACCGGCGCGCCGACGCCTTGGGATGCGGCATGTGCGGGCCCGGCGGGCGTGCGCGGTACCGGCAGCCGGCCGTGAAAGCGGTAGCGTGCATTCCGCAATTCGGTTTCCCCGTCGCATAATTCAGTGGAATTCGAGGGGGAATCCGGCTCGGTCCCGAGTGGTGCGTGATAAAGCGGCTTCCGGCCCTCCGGCTGTTTTTCACAGGGCCTTGAGTCGATCAATTTCCGGACTGTGGCCTTCAACTGAAACGGCCTCAAGCCCTGGTCGAGGAAAGTCGGGTGTGGCGCGAATCCGGCTAGTGTGCTGACGGTGACGGAATTCAGCCACGAGAGGAACTCGACGAGGTACGGAGGAAAGCAGTGAAGATACAAGTTCTGGGTCCGTTGAGTGCCGAGGTTAACGGGGGGTCGATTGTCCCGACGGCCGGCAAGCCGCGGCAGATTCTTTCCCTGCTCGCTCTCTACCCCGGACGGGTCATGCCTGTCCCCATGCTCATGGAAGAGATCTGGGGGACCGAGCCGCCGCAGAGCGCACTGACCACGTTGCAGACCTACATCCTGCAGCTGCGCCGCCGCCTGGGCACCGCGATGGGGCCCGACGCCCCCGGCGCGGCCAAGGAGGTGCTCGCCACCCGGCACGGCGGCTATCTGCTCCAGATAACGCCGGAGAGCGTCGACGTGCACGAGTACGAGCGCATGGTCACCGAGGGAAGGTCGGCGTTCGAGTCCGGCGACGACGAGACGTCGGCCAACTGTTTCCGCAAGGCACTGGAGCTGTGGCGCGGCCCCGCACTCGTCGATGTACGGGTCGGACCGATCCTCGGCATCGAGGTCATGCGGTTGGAGGAGAGCAGGCTCGGTACCGTCGAGCGGCGCATCGACGCCGATCTACGGCTCGGCCGGCACTCCGAACTCATCGCGGAGCTGGCCGAACTGACGGCCCGCTACCCGCAGCACGAGGGCCTGCACTCCCAGGCCATGGTGGCGCTGTACCGGTCGGGACGGCAGGCGTCGGCCCTGTCCGTCTACCGCAAGCTGCGCATCCGCCTCATCGAGGAGCTGGGCGTCGAGCCCTCACCTCAGGTGCAGCGATTGCACCAGGCGATGCTGGCCGTCGATCCCCAGCTCGACGTCGCCGCCGGGGTGCGGCGCAGCTCGACCTTCGATCTCTACGCCGCCTGAGACCGGCCGGAGCGGGGGCTCGAGTCGTACTCAGAGATCGTCCTGCACCCACGTCCGGCCCCGGAACCGTGCCTGACCACACAGACCTGGGTGACATCGGGGACAGGGCCCGCCGGGGGGACGGCGGGCCACCGACCGGGACATGAAGACCTCCGCGCGAGGGGCCCGTTCAGGGGGCCGCCGCGACGGGGGTCTTCGCCGTGTCGGAGCCCGGAGGCCCTGTCATGATCCGGGTCTCTCCGTCATGATCCCACCAGGCGGCCCGCCGTTCTCGCTGCCGGAAGGCGGCCTCCGTCCGGCCTCGAGCGTCCTTTGAGGCGGTCCGGCGATTCTCGAACCCCACCCCCGTGAGCTGAGGGCGGAGGGAGAGGAGGATGCCATGCCGGACGGACCGTCGGTGCGACTGCACTGTTTCGCGCACTCCGAGGGGGGTCTTTCGGTCTTCGACCACTGGGCCGCCTCCGTCGGACCCGGGGTCGAGGTCCTCCCCGTCGCCCTGCCGGGCAGCCGGCCGCGGCGCGCCGAACCCCGGGTGACCACCCGTAACGCGCTGCTCGCCGCCACCCTGCCCCGCTTCACCGACCCGCACCCCGAGCCCTATGTCCTGTACGGGCACGGACTCGGCGCGATGGTCGCCTTCACCGTGACGCGCGCCCTGCACGAGGCCGGGCTGCCCGGACCGGCGCTCCTCGCCGTCGCCGCCTGCCCGCCGCCCGACATGCCCTCCCCGCTGCCCGAGGCGCGCGGGGTGACGGACGACGAACTGCTGCACCTCCTAGGCGGCAAGGGCGCCGTGCCCGAGCACAGCGACGAGGGGATCTGGCTGCGGGCCATGCTGCCCGTGCTCCGTGCCGACCTGGAACTCGCCCAGGACCTGGAGCGGGCCGCCCGCGCCCCCTCCGCGGCGGGACCGCTCACCACACCGGTCCTCGTCGTTGCCTCCCGGGAGAACCCGCTCGCGCCGCCCGCCGTCGCCGACGGCTGGCAACGGTGGACTGAGGGGCCCGCGCGGCTGCGAACCGTTCCAGGCCACCACTTCTTCGGCCGGGGACGTGAACTGCCCCGGCTCCTGGGACGGGCCTGCCGCGTCACCAGCCGCCTCGCCCGGGTGAGTGTGCCCGTCGGCTGAGCCGGTGCCGCCGGCTCGCTCTTCCGTGCTTCCCGTCCGGCCGTCCGCACGCGGTCCGGATCAACGTCGGCGTAATGCAGGAAAGGTGTTCAGATGTCTGTTGCTCTCGCGGACAAGACGACGTACAAGGTCCGGGTGGCCGCGCCCGCCGGAGTGGTCTACGCGCTCTTCGCCGACGCCGTGAACTGGCCGCTCTATTTCTCCCCGAGCGTTCATGTGGAGCGCCTGGAGTTCGACGGTGAACGGGAACGCGTCCGCACCTGGTGTTTCATGGACGGCCAGCTCAAGTCATGGACCTCATGGCGGCACCTGGACCCGGTGAACCGCCGGGTGGAATTCCGCCAGGAACTGCCCGCACCCCCTCTGAGTTCCCTGAGCGGTGTCGTGCACGTACGCCCCGACGGACCGCACGACAGCGAACTGGAGCTGCTGTACGACTTCACCGTCGTCGACGACCGGCCCGCCGACATGGCGTGGGCCGAGCGGGCCGCCGAAGGCTACACCCGCAGCCAGCTCACCGGCGTCAAGGCGGTCGCCGAACGCTGGGCGCGCCTGGACGAACTCATCCTGACCTTCGAGGAGTCGGTCCGTGTCAACGGCCCGGCCGAACTGGTCTACGACTTCCTGTACCGGGCCGCGGACTGGCCCGAGATGGTCCCGCACGTCACCCGTGTCGACCTCACCGAGGACGAACCCGGAGTGCAGCACATGACCCTGGAGACACTGACCGAGTACGGCACCCACACCACCGGCTCGGTACGGATCTGCTTCCCGCACGCCGAACGCATCATCCACAAGCAGACCACCACGCCCGCTCTGGTCGAGGCGCACACCGGCGAATGGTCCGTCGTCCCCGAGGAGCGCGGCGTCACCGTCATCGCCCAGCACACCGTCGTGCTCCGCGAGGAGGACATCACCGCCGAACTGGGCGAGCACGCCGGACTCGACCAGGCCCGCCGCCATGTGCGCGAGTCGATCGGCCGCAACAGCCGGGTGCTCCTCGCACACGCCAAGCAGCACGCGGAGACCGCCGTCCGCATGCTGTGACGGCGCCGCGGCGGCGGGCCCGCTCTCGGACCCGACGTGAGGTGCTCGGGCCCCGCTCCACACCCGCTTGGGAAAACGGACGCGGGGCCGGTGCTGCCCGTAACGTGATGAGTCGGAGCGCTGTGGACACCCGCCGTTCCGAACGGCATCGACACCCGCGGACCAGGAGGCGGAATGGAAGCGAGGCGCGGACTTCCCGCGCTGCATGCGATCCGCTCCCAGGTGCACCCGTGCCGCTGCCACGGCCCGGTACGGCGCGACCGGGCGCGCACCGTCCGACACGCCTTCAGGGCCGGGCCGGGAACCCAGGGGGTGGTGCGGGGGCCCCGCTCGACCCAAGGGGTGGTGCGAGGGCCCCGCACGCACTCGCGCATCACCCCCTGGCCCACCGGCCCGGCGCCACGGTCCCCCCAGGGACCGGGCGGCGCAGTTCAGCCAGCGTCCACAGAGGAGAGGAGGGAGGGGACCGCGCCCGTCACAGCGGACCGCACGTCCCCGGACAAGCATGACCGTTTCCCGCTCCTCCCACGCGGCGATATCCGTGACCGTCGACCCGGGGCCCCCTCCCCACACGACCCCCTGGGACCTCGATCTGCGCGGACCGCTCGATGCGGCCGTGCTGGAAGACATCCTGGGCGAACTCGCCTGCGATGAGCCGGGCGCGCCCGCCTGGCAGCACCGGCTGCTGCGGCACGGCCCCGGCCACCACACGCTCCGCTTCATCCAGCGCGACGGCGCGATCGCCGTGTCCGTCGTCGGCCGCATCGCCGACCTCCTCACCGAACCGCCCCCGACCGAGGGCCCGTTGGTCCCCGGCCAGTGCGCGGTCCTCACCCGGCCCCGACGCCACCGCCACGAGGCCGTGTCCGTCGAGCCCGGCACCCCGCTCGACGCGGACAGCGTGCGGCGGGCCCTGCGCGCCGTCATCGCCGCGCACCCGCACCTGCGCGCCCGCCTCGACGCGACCGGCGGCCGGTTCACCGCGCGCGGCACCGCCCCCGCCGGCCAGGACATCCTGGTGGAGGGCGAGTTCGACGACGAGGCCGGCTTCGCCGCCGCCGTCGCCTCGCTCGGCGCCAGCCTCGACGCGGACACCGGCGTCCTGGTGCGCGCCCTGCTCGCCCGGGACCGCCGTACGACCGCGGGGCCGCGCGCCGACCGGCTCGCCGTGGTCGTCCATCAGCTCGCCGTGGACGCCGCGTCCTGGCGGATCCTGCTGGACGACCTGACCGCCGCCCTCGGCACGGCCCCGGCCAGGACACCGGCGGCCCGGCGCGTGCCCGACCCGCTGGCCGACTGGGTCGGCGAACTGCGGGAGCTGGCCGCCGATCCCGACGAGGCCCGCCACTGGTCCCGCGTCGCCGAACACCGCACCCGGATGCTCACCGCCCGCCGCTCCGCCGCCGTGACCCGGTCGGGCGACGCCCCCGGCACCGCCCGGGCACGGACCTGGGACAGCGGCCCTGTCAGGGAACGCCACCTCGACGTCACCCTTGACGACGACCTCGCCGAACGCGTCACCCGGCACCTCGCCGCACGTCTCGCCCTCACCTCCGGGCAGGTGCTGACCGGAGCGTTCGCCCTGGCACTGGCCCGCTGGCAGCGCGTCGACGAGATCGGCTTCGACGTACGCAGCGACCCCCGCGCGGACCGGCCGCGACTGCGGCGGCACGTCGGGCGGCTCGCCGACGTGCACCCCGTGCATCTCGCCCTCGACCCCGGCCTCGACGCGCTCGGTCGACTCGCCTCCGTCGCGGGCCCCTTGGCGGCCGGTGCCGGACAGGCCGCCGGGGGCGCGGGATTCGGGGCCTGCCGGGAGTGGAGCCCCGATCCGCTGCTGCGCGACACCCTGCGCGCCCTGGCGCCCGCCCCCGTCTGCCTGGTGCTGCGCGGACCGGACGAGGCGCTGCCTCGCGGCGCCCGACCCGTCACCGCAAGCGCCCCCGGGCGGCCCGTGCACCGGCTGGAGGTGAGTGTCCAGGCCGCCCGCGGCGGGCTGCGCCTCGGCCTCGACTGGACGCCCGACCCCGCCGAAGGCATCACCGACACCACCGTGACGGCCTTCGCCGACCTGCTGCGCGATGTCCTGCGGGAACTGGCCGACGCCGCCGACGCCCCGATCCCCTCCGCCTTCCGGGCCACCCCGCAGCAGTCGGAGCTGTACCGGGCCGGCGACGCGCGGCCCGGCACCGGACGCCATGTCGAACAGCTCGTGTGGGTGTGGCACGGCCCGCTCGACCTCGAACGCTTCACCGCCGCCTGGCAGTCAGTCTTCGACTGCGAGACGGTGCTGCGGACCGCGTTCACCGGCGGTCCCGAACCCCAGCTCATGGTGCACGGCCGCGTCACCCCCGACATCACCGTCCGGGTGCGGCGCGACGACGACGGTCTGTCCGCCCTCCTGGAAGACGACCGGCTGCGCGGCTTCGACCTGCGCTGCCCCGGACCGCTGCGGCTGACTCTGCTCGGATCGGAGCGCAACCCGCTGGAGAGCGCCGCCTCACCCACCCGGATCGTGCTCACCTACCACCGGGCGCTGCTCGACACCTGGAGCGCGCACATCCTGCTGCGCGAGTTCCACCGCGCCTACCTCGCGGGCGGCTCCCTGCCCGGCGGCGAACGCCGTCCCGACCTGCGCGACTACACCGCCTGGATCGCCGCCGAGGACCTGGAGCCGGTGCGGGGGTACTGGGCGCGTTCCGTGTCGGCGGACGGTGCGGAGCGCGGTCCCGCCAGTGGCACGACGAGCCGTACCGCGGCGGCGACACGGCCGGGCAAGGCAGGAGGCCCCGGCGGACCGGGCGGACGCGGCAGGCCGGTGTGGGCCCGAGGGCTCGGCGGGGAGAACGGCCCGACCGGCGTGGGCCGTTCCCGTATCCGCCTGGACTCTGCAGAAACCATCCGTCTCGCGCGATGGGCGGCCCTGTGGGGCATCGCCGAGAGCAGCGTCCTCCAGGCCGTCTGGGCGATGCTCATCCACCGTGCCTCCGGCGCCACCGGCCCGGCCCCTGTCTGCTTCGCCGTCACCGTCCCCGGACGCGGCATCCCCCTCGACGGTGTGGCCCGCATGCTCGGCCCCCTGCGTAACGCGCTGCCGATGTCCGTCGAGGTCGACCTGGCGGACACCGTGCCCCGCCTGCTGCGCCGACTCCAGGACCACGCACTGGACATGGCCGCCTACGAATGGGTCCCCGCCGACTGGCTGCGCACCGCCGACCGGCACGGCGCGGGCATCGACCCCGCCGCCACCGTCATCGTCTTCGAGGACCCGCCCCACCCGGTCGAGGGACTGGAGGGCGAACTCGCCGCCCAGGGCATCCGGTCCGAGTTCCAGGGCACCGTACCCGCCCGCTCCACCCTGCCCATCGGCATGCTCGCCCACCACGACAACGCCGGTGGCCTCGTGCTGACCGGGGTGCACGACCGTGACGTCCTCGACGACGAGGCCGCGGGCGAACTCCTCCAGCAGATCGTCCTGCTGCTGCGCCAACTTCCCCTGAAGGCAGGCGAGTCCACCACCGTCGCCGACGCCCTGAAGGTGCTGGAGGGCAGGGCCGTGCCACGCATGGCCGAGACCGAGCGGGCGGGCGGGGACGAGCCGCTGTTCGTGCTGCGCGCCGCCGGACGCGAACAGGCGGGCACCATCTGCCTGGTCCCCCCGCCCGGCGCCCCCACCACCTGCTACGACCTGCTCGCCCACCTCTACGCGGGCCCGCAGGAACTGCTGGTGCTCACCGGCGACGTCGACCGCGCCCGACCCGCCCTGGCCGCGCACCGCACCGGACGGCTGCTGCTCCTCGGCGGCTTCTCCGGAGCCGGCGTCCTCGCCTGCGGCCTCGCCCGGCGCATCGGCGCCGACGGCACCCGCCCGCCCCGCGTCGTGCTCGCCGGCGCCTACGCGGACGAGGAGGTGCGTGCCGTGGACCTCGCCCGCGCCCTCACCCGGAGTCTCCGGGACGCGGGCGACCCGGGCTCCTGAGACCGGCGACCGGGGCCCGTGAGGGGGCGGGCCGAGCGACCCGGAACCCGGAACGGCCCGCTCCGCCCCGGGTCCGTCGCCCTTCGAGCGCTCCTCGTTCCACGTCGGTCATCTTGGGCTGTGTCACGCCCGTGTCCACGACCGATCCACACCCCGCCCGGCAGTCCGAGGCAGCGGCGGGCACCTGAGCCCGACACCCGGACGGCCGGGCCGACGGTCGCGGCCGACGCCGTGCGGAACCGGCGATCAGCGACCGAAGCGACCGAAGGAGTGCCCGTGCGCATCGCGGTGACAGGATCGATAGCCACCGACCATCTGATGGTCTTCCCGGGACGGTTCATGGACCAACTGCTCCCCGACCAGCTCGCCCACGTCTCGCTCTCCTTCCTCGTCGACCGCCTGGAGGTGCGCCGGGGCGGCGTCGCCGCCAACATCGCCTACGGCCTCGGCGGCCTCGGCCTCGCGCCGCTCCTGGTCGGGGCGGTCGGCACGGACTTCACCGAGTACGAGCTCCGGCTGAAGGAGCACGGCGTCGACACCGGGGGAGTGCACGTCTCCGCCGAACGGCAGACGGCCCGCTTCATGTGCATCACCGACGACGACGCCAACCAGATCGCCTCCTTCTACGCGGGCGCCATGACCGAGGCCCACGCCATCGACCTGCGAACCCTCGTCACCGGCCCCGACCACCCCGGCCTGGTCCTCGTCTCCCCCAACGACCCCGCCGCGATGCTCCGCCACACCGCCGACTGCCGGGCCCTCGGCCTGCCCTTCGCCGCCGACCCCTCCCAGCAGCTGGCCCGCCTCGACGGCCCCCAGGTCCGCGACCTCGTGGACGGCGCCACCTGGCTGTTCACCAACGAGTACGAGGCCGCGCTCCTCAAGGAGCGCACCGGCTGGAGCCGCGTCGAGGTCCTCGCGGTCGTCGGCACCTGGGTCACCACCCTCGGCGACCAGGGCGTCCGCATCGAACGCACCGGACAGCCCCCGCTCCTCGTGCCCGCCGTCCCCGACGCCGAGACGGTCGACCCGACCGGCGTCGGCGACGCCTTCCGCGCCGGCTTCCTGGCCGCCGTCAGCCACGGGCTCCCGCTCGAACCCGCCGCCCGGCTCGGCTGCGCGTTGGCCTCCGTCGTCCTCGGCGCGGTCGGCTCGCAGTCGTACGAGGTCGACCCCGCGGGACTCGCCCGCACCGTCGAGCGGGCCTACGGTCCCGGCGCGGCCCGCCCCCTCGCGTCCGTCCTCGCAGAACCGTCCTCGGAGAACAGCCATGACCGCTGACCACCGGACCCGCATCGCCGCGCTCCGCGAGGCCTTCGCCACCCGGGTGGTGGTCGCCGACGGAGCGATGGGCACCATGCTGCAGGCGCAGGACCCGACGATGGAGGACTTCGAGCAGCTTGAGGGCTGCAACGAGATCCTGAACATCACGCGTCCCGACATCGTGCGCTCGGTCCACGCGGAGTACTTCGACGCGGGTGTGGACTGTGTCGAGACGAACACCTTCGGCGCCAACCACGCCGCGCTGGGCGAGTACGACATTCCCGAGCGGGTTCATGAGCTGTCGGAGGCCGGTGCCCGGGTGGCGCGTGAGACCGCCGACGAGTTCACGTCCCGTGACGGCCGGCAGCGCTGGGTCCTGGGCTCCATCGGTCCCGGCACCAAGCTCCCCACCCTCGGCCACGCCCCCTACACCACCCTGCGCGACGCCTACCAGGCCAACGCCGAGGGCCTGGTCGCGGGCGGCGCCGACGCGCTCCTCGTAGAGACGACGCAGGACCTCCTCCAGACCAAGGCCGCCGCCCTCGGCGCCCGCCGCGCCCTCGACGCACTCGGCCTCGACCTGCCCCTGATCGTGTCGGTGACGGTCGAGACCACCGGCACGATGCTGCTGGGCTCCGAGATCGGCGCCGCGCTCACCGCGCTGGAGCCGCTCGGCATCGACATGATCGGCCTGAACTGCGCCACCGGGCCCGCCGAGATGAGCGAGCACCTGCGCTATCTGGCCCGCCACTCCCGCATCCAGCTGTCCTGCATGCCGAACGCCGGCCTTCCGGTGCTCGGCAAGGATGGCGCCCACTACCCGCTGAGCGCGCCCGAGTTGGCTGACGCGCAGGAGAACTTCGTCCGCGAGTACGGCCTTTCGCTCGTCGGCGGCTGCTGCGGCACGACCCCGGAGCATCTGCGCCAGGTCGTCGACCGGGTGCGCGGCCTGACCCCGACCGCTCGGGACCCGCGCCCCGAGCCGGGTGCCGCCTCTCTCTACCAGACGGTGCCGTTCCGTCAGGACACCTCTTACCTGGCGATCGGTGAGCGGACGAACGCGAACGGGTCGAAGAAGTTCCGTGAGGCGATGCTGGAGGCGCGCTG
>NZ_JBIVDS010000036.1:0-22152 GCF_044747265.1 Streptomyces sp. NPDC090106
CCGGCCGCCATTCCCCCGTACTGCCGGGGGACGGTGACTCCCAGCCAGCCCTGGTCCGCGATGAGTTGGGCAGCTGTGCGCTCGACCTTGTGCGGGTCGCTCTCCATCGCCCGGATGCGGGGCGCGATGTGCTCGGCCGCGAAGGCGTCCGCCTGTGCCCACAACTGGTGGTGCTCAGCGCTGAGGTGGGCCAGGACCTCGGGGGGCGGTGAAGTGGGCATAGGTGTAACCCCTTCCTTCGGGTTCACAAGGCGGAGGACGGCCGGTTCCCCGCGGCCGGACGGGGGCAGGGTGCGGTAGGTGAGACCGGGGCGCGGTTCAGCGTGTGGGAGCGCTTGTGGTGAGGGTGTCCAGGACGAGGGTGCCGGCGTCTTTGACTGTGTCCAGGAGGTGTTGGGCGTCGGTGCGGGGGCGGGCGTCGGGGTCGATGGCGCATACCGTGCCCAGCACGGTCCCTTCGACGATGAGTGGGGCGCCGAAGTAGGAGCGGATGCCGACCATGTCGACGACGAGGTTGCCGGAGAACTGCGGGCTGGCGTGGACGTCCCACAGGGGCAGGGCCCTGCGGCGTCTGACCACGGCGGGGCACCAGCCGTGTTCCAGGCTCATGGTCCGGTCCAGGATCAGCAGCCCTGTTTCGGGGGGAGGGTTGTGCAGGCCCACGAAGGTCTGCTCGCCGCGGAAGATGTTGACGAAGCCGTAGAGCATG
The DNA here is from genome assembly GCF_044747265.1 of Streptomyces sp. NPDC090106. Lineage (NCBI taxonomy): Bacteria > Bacillati > Actinomycetota > Actinomycetes > Kitasatosporales > Streptomycetaceae > Streptomyces > Streptomyces sp. NPDC090106. The sequence goes on from NZ_JBIVDS010000036.1 coordinate 710, forward strand.
CCGGTCGCCTCGGCGATGTGGTCGGCGAATTGGTCCATCCCGTCATCCGGCCCGACCGGCACGCCCAGGCGCGCGAGGAGGTCCTCACGGGTCTCCCGCTCGGCCAGCTCACGGGCCTGGGCCGCGCTGACGGTCTCCTGGCCTGGGCAGACGGTGTTGCTGCGCGGGACGATCACTCCGGGCTCGGTGATGCCGGTGGGTAAGCCGGTGGGCCTGTGGATGGGCGTGGGTACGTGGGTGGGGTGGTGGGTCATCTCAGGCTTCCAGGGTGGTGGGGTGGGCCGGCTGGGGTGTCAGGGCGTGGTCGACGAGGCGGATCAGGACCGTGCCGATGGAGGCCGCATCGCGGGCGTCGCAGGTGACGACGGGGACGTGCGGGGGCAGGGCGAGGGCCTGGCGGATGTCGGTGAGGGGGTAGCGGTGGGCGTGGTCGAACTCGTTGACGGCTATGAGGAAGGGCAGTTGGGTGCGTTCGCTGAAGGTGATGGCGGGGAAGCTGGAGTCCAGGCGGCGGGTGTCGGCCAGGACGACGATGCCGACGGCGCCGCGGGCGAGGTCGTCCCACAGGTCGCGGAAGCGGTCCTGGCCGGGGGTGCCGAACAGCATCAGCTCGATGGGCAGGGGCACCTCGAAGGTGATCCGTCCGAAGTCGAAGGCGACCGTGGTGGTTGTTTTGGCCTCGATCCCGTCCAGGCTGTCGCACCAGGCGCTGTCCTGGGTGAGGTACTCCTCGGTGGAGACCGGTTCGATCTCACTGACCGCCCCGATCGCCGTGGTCTTGCCGACTCCGAATCCTCCGGTGACCAGGATCTTCAGGACGGCCGGACCGCCCGCGGCACGCGGGGGTGCCGCCGGGTCGCGCGGGTCAGCTGGCTTTGGGTGCGGCATCGGACCATTTGCGGATGAGACCGGCACGCAGTGCCTCCAGGAGCTGTTCGGTGGGACGGCCCCCGGCCCCGGCCCGGGATTCGGGAGTGGTGGCGGGGGTGCAGGCGTGGGTGAGGGTCAGGACCAGGACGCGGGCGTCGATGAGGTCGGAGATGAGCACCCGGGCCAGGGTGAGCGGGACGTGCAGGGTGCCGGCGAGTTCCGCGACGGATCGGTGCCGCTCCCGGCACAGGTCGGCGAGGTGCAGGTATTCGCCTTCGCCCAGTCCTGGTCCTGCTCTGCCGGGGCCGGCGTGGAGGAGGGTGTCGGGGCTGAGCCGGTGCCGGGCGCGGACCCGTCCGCGGGTCAGTGCGTAGGGGCGGACGAAGGCACCGCCCGCCTGCTGGGGTGGGGGTGTTGGGGGTGGGTTGGTGCTGGGGGTGTTCATCAGGCGGTGCGGATGGCCGCGACCATGTAGGGGGCGAACCGGTCCACGAGCTGTCCCATCTCGTAGCCCACCGTGCCCGCGTTCGCCGTCGGCTCGGCGATCACCGCCAGCACGGTGTCGACCACGCCCGCCGTGTTCCCGGGCTGGTGGGGGAAGAGCGCGCTGGTTCCGCCGATGGTGGCGAAGATCAGGGCGTCCTCACGCTCGATGACCACCTGCTGCAAGGAACCTTTGTCGCCGTGGGGGCCGGGGATGTTCTCGCACAACGAGGCCAGTGTGCCGAGGGTGGCGGCCCAGGTGTCGGCCCAGGTTTTCGAGAAGCCGCTGTCGACGAGGCGGAGCGCGTCCCGGGAGATCAAGAGCGCGTGGGTGACTCCCGGTACCTGCTCGACGAAGTCCACCAGGAGCCCGGCCATCTGCTCCTGAGCGGGGACGGAGGTGCTGCGGGACGCGGCGGCGGTCATGGTCTGGCCACCGTGGTCGTCGGTCATCAGAAATCGCTCTCCTACGAATGGGACGGCCGGTCACGATCACGTGGCGGGCTCGGACGGGGGATTACGGCTGCCGCGCAGGCGTCACGCTCCCAGGCGCCTGCGGGCCGGGCCGGGAAGCGGTGCGGGGGGAGCGGTCGGTGGCGATGGCACCTCTGAACGCATCAGCCAGGCCGTAGCGGGGGCGGGCGGCTGCAGCCCTGGGCTGGGCCGGGTACGGCACCTCGTCGTGTGCAGGGACCTGACGGCGCGGCAACGGCGGCCCAGCGACAGCGCCGTCCGGGGCGGAGGCCTGCGCCGGCTGCTGCGGCACAGTGCCCGACGGCGCCCCTCCCACCCGTATCGCCGACGCAGCCGACGTCTGGTCGGGCAGGGTGGGTGGCGCGGGGCGGGAGACGTGGGTGGTGAGAGGCGTCAGTGACACCAGCAGCCTGGCGGGGACGACCACGAGGGCGGTGGTGCCGCCGGTCGGGTTCTCCGCCAACTGCACCGAGATGCCGTGGCGTTGCGCGATCCGTGCCGCGGTGAGCAGACCGATCCGGCCCGCACTGACCAGAGCGCCCACGTCCATCTGATCGGGTCCCGCCAGCAGACGGTTCCAGCGGACCCGGTCACCGGGCCGCATGGGGATGGCGACACGGTCCTCGATCTCGATGGCCAGACCGGTGGCCACCCTCTGCGCCCGCACCTGGACCTTCGCGGTGGAGTCGGAGAAGTGGGTGGCGTTCTCGATCAGTTCGGCCAGCAGATGGGTGAGGTCCGGCCCCACATGCCGGGGCAGGCCCACCTCCACACCGACGGTGCCGGCGGCGACGGTCACCCGGGCGTAGTGCAGGATCTCCTGGTTCGCACCCCGCAGCACCTGCATCACACTCACCGGCTCCCGCGCACTGCGCAGTGACTCCCCGGCGACCACGGCCTTGCTCTCCACCCACCGCCGCAACCGCGTCACCAGATGATCCAGCGCGAACAGCAGCTCCAGCTGATCCGGATCCTCCGTCGACTCCTGCAACCGGTCCAGCTTCTCCAACGCCCGCGCCACCAGAGCATGTTCACGGCGTGCGAACTGGTGCAGCATCGACAGCAGCACCGCAGGCTGCGACTCGTCATGCACACGGATCAGAGCCGCGACCGCTTGTATTTGAAGCTCGGCCAGCTGGCCGACCGCCTCATCTGCGAATCCCGCCTCCTCCGGGGCCGGGGCCGGTTCGGGCAGGGAGACGGTGCCGCCGCGCAGCAGTTCCTCCGCCGACCAGGCCACCAGCTTGTCCACCGCAGTGGCCGCTTCCACCATCCGCTGCACCTCGCCCGCGTACGCCCGCCGAACGGCCCGGGCCGTCGACCGTGCCCGCAGGGCTCCCACGGTGAAGGCGGCGCAGAGCCCTGTGGCTAACGCGGCCAGTAACGCGCCGGCCGAGACCGGAAAGGTCAGCCAGGCGATGACGGCACCGACCAGGACAGCCAGCACGATCACCAGCGGGGTGAGCACCGCGGCACGTATCTGTTCGGCGACGAACCCGTCCCCGGGCGTGCGGCGCTTCATTCTGCGGTGTGCGGGGGAGGCCCGGCGGGGCTGAGGACGGAGCTGGGGGCAAGACATGGGTTCCTCAAAGTCGATTCCAGCAAGGGAAGGACGTCGGCACTGGGACGCGTGATCAGGTGACGGGGAGGATGGCCTGCACGGTCTTGCCCGAGAGCCGGCCGTCCTCGGTCTTGATCACGTCCCAGGACAGGCGGCCCTGGTAGTGCGCCACCCACCACGGACCCCGGGGCGTGCCGCGGAGCGTGCTGCTCTGGTTGGCGACAGCGGCGAAGCCGGGGAAGTCGGGAAGCGCGTCATCGACCTCGATGAGCAGCTCACGGGTCGTGGCGTCGATGATCAGACGCAAGGTGACCGTGTCGTCGCCGAACGGCTCACCGTGAACGAGGGCGTTGTCCACGAGCTTGTCGGCAACACGGGCAGCGATATCAACATTCCCTTCCCAGCGGGCCATCGTCAGCGCCGGCCGGACCCGCTGCCGCGCCAGCAGACCGCACGCCGCACTCGCCACCAGCGACACACTCCAGGTGAAAGCGGGCTCGACCTGCAGCCTCAACGGCAACGGCGTCGTCGCAGCCTCCCGCCCGCCGCTGCACGCCTCGTGGCCCCCGGCCGGCGTGCCGTCATCGGGAGAAGAGGCGTCGGCCGGCTCACGGACGCTCATTGCTGTGCCTCCGCGGCCGGTAAGGCCAGGCGGCACCAAGTCTCCGCACCCGCATCCCTGGTTCCCCAGGTCCCGCCGCACGCCTCGGCCACGGCCGTAACGAGCTCAAGGCCACGCCCCGACTCGGCATCATCCCCGGCCTCTTTGAGCTGCGCCGCACCCGGCATACCGTCCACAACGGTGATCACCAGAAAGCCCTCACGTACAGCCAGATCCAAGGAGACCTCGCTCGTACCGCTGTGCACCAACGCGTTCGTCAGCAACTCCGAGACAACCAGCAGCGCCTCATCCACCAGAACACCTATCCCGCACTCCTCAAGCCGCGCCGCAGCCACGCGGCGCATGCCACCGACGAGACGCGCGTCGTCACCGCGGGGCGGGCCCACGCCACAGCGCGGCTCGACCTTGAACCGCTCCCACAACACGACCCTGTCGCGGGCACGAACGGCAGCATGGGCGGGTTGTAGGGCTGACGTAGTCATCACGTCCTCTTCATGAGCGCGCGAGGCCTGTCGGACAGCGCACACCGGGAGACCTAATTGGCGCAGCAAGGGCAGGCATTTTGGTGCCTTGCACCGGCTGCGGCTCTCGAACGGTGCCGCTCGGTTTACGTGCGCCTCGGCCACCACCCAGCTGGCATCGGCGACGTGCTGCCGTGTGTTGGCCACGCTGTGGTCGGCGTTTTCCCCAAGTGACGCGGGTGGGCGGGCATGCAGCGCCATGCGTACGTCTGCGGGCGCCTCGTGCTGTGCGGTCTGCCTCACACTGCCGCTCATTCCGAGTTACCCCCAGCCGGTCGGGTCGAGACGCCAATGGCTGGCGCCTCAATGGAGAGCCTCGCTGGAGGTGGCCGACGGCGGTACGCCGTCAGGACGCCGTTCGTCCGCCGTCCAGGAACCCTCGAAGAGGCGGAGTTACGGCGTACCGTCGCGACTCACGGATGGCGAGGCTGATCGGTCCAGTGCCCAAGCGGAAACGCGAGCGGCTATGGATGCGGTAGACGAGGAACGCCTGTGCAAGTAGACACAGGTGAGGCGTCACTGGGTGAAACTGGCCGACTGCGTCGAGGTTTCGAGCCTGGCGCGGTGACGCGTACACGAGTTCCGCAGGGGATGTGCCTCACCGGAGCGCGTCGACGACTCCGTTTTGGTCGCCTCGGTGTGCATCGCGGTCGGACATACTGCCGACGGACTGGACTGCATGTGTGTGGCGGTCTACCCGGACGTAGCTGGCGTTAACGGTCTGAACTGGCCCCGAGTTCCGGCGTCAGTTGGCCCCAGTGGCTGGCGGACGGGCATCAAGGGGTCTCACGGGGCCGTCGGGTGGCAAGGATGGTGAGGTCCTCTCCGGTTGCAGCAGTCCGTTGCAGAAATGATGCGACAGCTTCGGGGAGCAACGGGAGGGTATCGAGGGCTGCGGAGGTGTGGGGGATTTCGTCGAGCTGGTAGGTGCCGTGATCAGGGTCGTCGATCTCCGGCCCGGTTCGGCTGCATTCGGACCAGCTGGTGATCCGGGCAAGGTAGACGTGGTCGCGTTGGTGGGTATCGTCGAAGGTCAACAGCCGGCCGAGGATATCCGGGGTGCCACCAGTCTCTTCGCAGACCTCGCGGGTCAGTGCTGCGCGCAGGTCCAGGTCATCGGGCTCGACGTGGCCGCCGGGCAGGGTCCAGTAGGGGATGCCGCCGGGCCAGGTGCGGCGGATCAGCAGCAGCCGGTCGGCGGGAGTGAGCAGGACCGCGCGGACGCACTCGATCATGTGGATCCTTCGGGCCGGGCCTGGGCGGGTTTGGTGACCCGTATGGGGGCTCGCCAATTGTGTCGGAGTCCGGCGTTGCTGGAAGGGCTGCCGAGTCCTCGACTACCGCTGTCGGGCCCCTGGGCTGGCCGGGTTCGCCGGTATGACGGTGGAACTCCCGTGGCTGGGGGCACCTACTTTCCTCGCAGCTCTGGAGGACGCGCTCCGACCTGCTGCCTGGCTTTGGTCTGGGCGAGGCGGTTAGGAGTCGGTGCCGGTCTCGATGATGGTGCCGTTGAAGGCGAGGCGGTCGAAGATGGCCGCGCAGAGGCGAGGATTGGTGAACGCCTTGCGCTGGCCTCCGAATGGTCGCTCGATCCGACCATGATCCGCAACGATGGGGTCGTGGTCTGCCCCCTGGGTGCCCGTGAGCTACCCGAGCGGGATGCTCTTTCGTACATCCCAGCGGTACGTCCGTCCCTCGCGGCGGAGCTCCACCAACTGAACGGTGGCCACGGAGAGGTCGACAGAGGGGAGAGCACGAAGCGCTGAGACCACCTGAACGACGGGGGCGGCGGGACGCCGACGGTTGTTGTAGGCGAGGCTCAAGTGCGGTCGGAAAGCGGACGTCGGCTTCTTTGGCGCGAGACCATTACTGCTTCCAGCGTCGGCCAGTGCGTGGTGTAGCCGAAGCAGAGGTTCCCACGGACCGAGGGACAAACGGACGGCACCGCGGGAGCCAGCCAGCGGCATGGCACGTATGGAGAATGTGGAGGGCAGCCGTGCCTCCACGCTCCGCGCCAGGCTGTCCAGCTGATCGGGGGCGACAGCGCCCGGCTTGCCCACGCGGGCGAGGGTGATGTGTAGCCCGTTTGCTGGCACTGGGTCGAGGCCCAGGGGGGCCAGTTTCTCCTGGCAGTGTCCGGCGAGCGTCGCGAGCTGCTGGTTGTCCGGGAAGGTCAGCATCCAGTAGTACGCCCGGCTGCCGTCCGCCCAGCCGGGGCGTGCCCAGTGATCGGTCATCTCGTCGAGTGCGCTGAATGCTGCCCAGTCGTGGGCCGCGGTGACCGCCGGATCACGTGTGTCGGCAGGAGGCTCGGCGGGGAACGCGGCGGGATCGGCGCTGAGCAGGGGCACCCGTCGAACTCCTTTGGCTTTATACCGTCCCGGCGTACGACGACACCGACGGCGCCTACGACGCGGATGACGCCATGGCCATGACGGCTGGCTGCGAGCTCCAGGCCTGGAACTCCTCGCCATAATCGCGTACCGCCGGGTGATCACGCCACGGCCCAGCCTGCTCACGTAGGTCACGGGAGCGTTGGTAGACGGAACTGATCGGGGTGTCGCCGCACAGCCGCAGGGCCTCGCTCCCGAGCACCATCGCCTGGTCGATGTCAGGCGCACGCTGCTGTAGCAGCGCAGTGGCGACATCAAGGCGTACCAGCGAACGGCTCCAGCAGGAGGCCGAGTGCTCCACCAGATCGTCGATGTGCTCGGCATCCCGTAGCACCTGGGTCGTGTTGCGCAGGGCCACGTGCGACGTGACGGCGTTGGCCAGCGTCCGGGCCCGGCCGTACGGTTCGAAGGAGATGCAGGAGGTGAGCCCGACGGGTACCTCGTGGAGGTCGGAGAGGCGGAGTGCCTGCCCGATCGCCTGCTCGGCGGCACGCCTGTCGCCGGTCTTGCTGAGGGCACGGGCTCGGCCGTTGGCGAGCAGGCGAATGGTCTGCGCGTGGCGTGGCGCGCGCTCGACTGCTGCGACGGCGCATGCGTCAGCCTCGTCGTAACGGCCGGCGTAGTAGAGACCGAAGGAGAGAGTTCCATGTGCCCAGAGCTCTGTGTCCAGATCGCCGATCTCACGGCTGAGGTCCCGGGCTTCGGTGCAATAGGCCTCTGAGAGCACGAAGTCGCCCGTGTTCACCGCCATGTAGCCGAGCAGGCCGGAGGCGCGAGCGGCGAGGCGGAAGAGCTCGCGGCGTGTGTTTGGCGGCTGGCGACCGTCGAGGAGGGTGTGGGCCAGCTGCCGCACCTGGCGAGCCTGGGGGCGCAGGGTGTACGGCCCGTCCTGCTCGTACCGGCCAGCAATGCCTTCCAGAGAGGAAACCAGGAACGCGAGCGTCGCGCCGTCGGTGTTGCTAGCCGTGAGCTGCCGGGCCCGGGCGATGATGAGCAGGGGGTTCTCGTCGTCTTCTCGTGGCAGAAGGGGACTTGGCCCCTGTTCGCGTGTGCGCGGTTCCTCGGAGCGCCCGGACTCGGAGCAGCCGTCGTGCACCGGTGAGAACAGCTCGGACACCGGTCTGCCCAGCATGTGCTCCAGCACCCGGCAGGCGTCAGGACGGGGCAGAGTCAGTAGCTCCCCGCCATACCAGCGGTCGAACTGGCGTGAAGAGACTTGGAGGGATGCCAGGCGAGGGTCTCGGTCGAGCTCCGCGAGCCGGACGGCCGCCCGTTCGTACTGCATGGCGAAAGCCTCGTGCGTCGTCAGGTGCCGCTGCTGGAGCAGCTGCCGAAGCAGCGTTGTCCGTGGCATGACCCACCCTCCTGATACGGCGTGCGGGACCGACATGGACGCGCGCCGGTGACGGGGTCTTGGCGCAGCATCGCCCATCGGTCTGCTGCGGCACGCACCCGAACGAACGCGCGCCGCGACTCCTGACAGCATGCCGAGGCAACCATCAACTCGGCAATATGTCTTGAGAAGTTGACCCGTACGGGCTTGTCGAGGCGGCGCCAGTGCGGAGAGACTTCCGGCATGGCCTTGAAGAGAAGCCTGGTACCGCAGTCGGTCTATCGGCGACAGCTCGCGGCACGGCTGAAGGAACTGCGTGACGCGACCGGGCTCACCCTCACCGAGGTCGCCGACCAGCTAGAGGTCAACCAGGGGTCCCTGAGCCGGATCGAGAACGGCGAACGCGGTACGACGCCGGTCCTCGTCCGAGCGCTGCTGGATCTGTACGGCGTCGAGGACGAAGGCCGGCGCTCCGACGTGCTCGACCTCGTGCGAGCGGACAAAGAGCAACAGAAGCCCTGGTGGCGGAAGTACTCGACGGTACTCACCCCGACCCGCTACGACGGGTACCTCGCATTGGAGGCCGACGCGACCCACCTCGCGAGCTACCAGCCGATGCTCGTGCCAGGGCTGCTCCAGACCGAGGACTACGCGCGCGCCGTGATCTCCCAGATGAGGAAGGACCTGTCCCTGCCGCAGGTCGAATCCCTGGTCAGGGTCCGCATGGAGCGGCAGAACAGCCGCCTGGGTGGCGAGGCTCCTGCCATCCTCTGGGCGATCCTCGACGAAGCCGTGCTGCGCAGGACCGTCGGCTCTGAAGAAGTCATGCGCGACCAGATGCGGAAGCTGGTGGAGGCGAGCGAACAGTCGAACGTCACGGTGCAGCTGCTCCCCTTCTCACTCGGTGCGCACCCCGGGCTGTACGGTCCGTTCGTCATCCTGACCTTCCCAGACCCCACGCCGGACCTGGTGTGGCTGGAGAACCCCAAGAACTCTGTGTATTTGGAGTCCATGGCAGACGTGGACAACTACACGGAAATCTTCGATCAGTTGAGGGACAGCGCTCTCGACCCCTCGGAGACTCGCACCCGCATCGCACGGATCAGCAAGGAGCTCGAAGAGTGAGCACGCCCAGCATGGCCATCTCGCACGACGTCACGACAGCCAAGTACGACGTCGACCTCGCGCACGCTCAGTGGCGGAAGAGCTCGTACAGCGGGGGCGCAAATGACTGCGTGGAAGTCGCGGAACTGGGCGAACACGCCGCAGTGCGCGACTCCAAGGACACGAGCCGTGGACCCTTGTTCTTCCCGAAGGCGGCGATGCGCGCATTGGTTTGCGGAATCGTCGGCGAGGCAACCAGTGCGCGTCACGACTGAGCAGACAGCTGGGGCGTGAGGAGAGAGTTGTGACGGTCGGGATTGTGGGCGCTGGCGCCTCGGGTCGCACCGGCATGGTGCTATCAGTCGGTTGCAGAGCGACGGCCGCCGGGGCCCGCTTACGTATATCAACTTCAGCGGCCCTCCCTGAGCCAATGCGGTGAAGGCGCACTGACCCCGCACCCCGCTTGCTGGGTCGCGATAGCTACGCGCTCCCGAATAGGGGTGCATAGCCGCCTGGGTCGGAGGCCGCCGTGCTGCGCATCGGGGCGGGGTTGGCCGGGGTGGAGAGAAGAGAGGGCCAAGGCGATCGTGTTGTCCGCCATCGGCGCAGCCCTGCCCTGCGAAGCTCCTAGGCAGGGTGCGGGGCCCACCCCCCAACTGAAGGGCCGTTGCTGGCCCTGCCGTACCAGTTGTCCCCGACCAGACCACCGACCATGAAGGCCCGACCACGGTTGCGAAGAGGACACAAAGTCCGTGGTCGGCCCGACCATGGACCCGACCACGGCATTTCGAACTGCACCGGGGCCGGGCTTTGCCGTAGCCGATCACGCGTCGACCGGCGGCTGCCGGGGCTTTGTGAGGGACCAGGGCGAGGCTCCAGATGTACAAGCCCCTGGCAAGCGTGTGGCCCGTGACTACAGGGGACTGTTCAGCCGGAGGTGAATGCGCAGCCTCTGGTCGGTGATTGCAGCGGAGGTTGCGCACGTGTCCGTGTGCGTCGATTGCGCAGCCTTGCGGTCCAGTGCGCAACGCCTGTGCACTGGACCGTGCACGTCGACTGCGCACAATTCCGCCTGGTTGCGCAGCCCCGGTTGCGCAACCGCTGGCCGTGTTGCGCAATCGGATTCCTGATGCGGCTGCGCACAGGGTGGTGCGCCTGTGGTTGGGCCGACCGGGGATGTGCTGTGGCCTGTGATCTGTGAAGCAAGCCCTGCTGGTGTGCCTGGACGCGCTGGGCAACGATTTACGAGGCCGATACTGGAGGCGGGAGCCGATGCGCAGTCGTATGCCGGCTGGGCCGCAATGGGTAACTGTGCAGTGTGGCGACCGAACTTGCGCACCAGAGGACTGGTGATCGGGGGAGGGCACCGCGCAGCCCTGTTGCGCAGGGCGAGCGCTCGGTCGCGGGCTGGCTGCGCACTCCGGTTGCGCAGTTGGCTTGGGACTTGCGCAGTCGGGGCCGCAGACGATTGTGCACCGTGCTGGGCATCCCGGTCGGCATGACTGTGGGCGGCTGATGGTCCCAGCTCGCCGGCCACGTCACCGAGATCTTCGCTCCACCGCACGCCGAGTCAGCTCACCGCCGGGTTGGCCAGCCCCGCAAGGAGCCGTCGCTGCTTGCGTCTGGCTTTGATCCGGTCGTCGGGTGCCGGGTCGGAGCCGGATGAGTTCCGGCGGGGCACGCGGCTGTTCAGTGGGGGGCCATTTTCAGATCGCCGATCACGGTCAGGCCGACTTGGGCTGCGAGCCATGGCGCGCGGTCGGCCTCGATCTGTTTGACGTGGACGAAGACGGTGTGATCGGGCGAGGGCTGTGACAGGTCGAGGTCGCGGGCATGGAGGCACAGTGTCACGAAGGCACCTCTTGTGCCGCCGATGCCCAACCCCACTTCAGGAGCCTGGGGCCAGCCGTTGATATCCCATCGAACTGACGCAGGGCTGTCGCCCACCGCGTCGAGGAACGGCTCCACCGTCTCGGGAGGCATGGCCCAGCCGCGCAGTCGGATGGGGAGATGCTCCGCGGGATCGTCGCTGTCCTCCGACGAGCCGTCCCGGCCCTCTTCGGCCCACCATTCGGCGTCCGGAATCAAGTCCAGCAGTGCTGAAAGGACCTGCTCCGAACGGACCCGTGCCTCGAAGTCGATCTCGAGGCCCTGGAGGTCGGCGATGGCGAGCAGCCGCTCGACGGTGCGCAGACTCGCCGAGAGGTCTGCCGTGGTGAGTATCGGCTGGGCGTAGGAGTTGGCCATGACGCAGATTCTCCTACCGGCGACTCAGATCATCTTGATCGGCTGCATCCTGTGACCTGGGGTCTGGCCGGGAAGGCGCCCGCGCGGTGCCGTAGGCACTCGCCTGGGCCTGGCTTCGGCGCGCATTCGGGCATTGGCGTGACAGTGGCTCAGGATGCCTGAGACCGCATGCGGATGATCTTCTTGGGTCGGCCTGGCAAGTTTCGGCAAGTTCCTTGTTCGGTGGCCTGGGGGTGGGCAAGCTCTGGCGCGGCGATCCTTACCGGTATCCGAGGAGGACATCATGGCTCTGCGTCGGCTCGGCAAGGACCCGGAGAGCCCCAGCGGTGGCTCGCCCACCGTCTACCTCGATGAGGAGAGGGACAGCTATCTCGTGCAGGGGTGGAGGGTGGAGGACGCCGAGCGGCTGGTGCAGATGGACATCCCCGGCCACGAGTCGGTGGTGGAGATCCCCCGGCGCATGGTGCAGTTCTTCCTGGAGGTGAACACTGATGACGGGGACCCCGACGTTTGAGGCACTGTTCCGCAACTGCCGCAGGACGGCTGTGCACCTGGAGATGCGCGACGCCTACATGACGTCGGATCCAGCCTTCACCGACTGGAAGGCCGGTGTGCTTCTCGATCCCGCCGAGCGCTGGGCGGACTGGCACGCCATCGTCACAGAGGCGACTGCGCGTGGCGTCGAGGTCCGGCGCGCCCGCGTTGTATCGATGCCGGTCAGTGAGTACATCCGCTTCGAGTACGACGTGACGGACGGGCTGAACATCGCGGCCGGCGAGAGCGTGCGGTGGCTCTCGCGGCGCTCCACGACCGGCATTGCGCTGCCGGGCAACGACTTCTGGCTGTTCGACTCCCACCTGGTGCTCGTCAATCACTTCGACGGCGAGGGCGAGAACATGGAGGTCGAGCTCACCCAGGATCCTGAGGTGGCGAAGCTGTGCGAGTCGGCCTTCGAGGACGTGTGGCAGCGCGCGACGCCCCACGCGGACTTCACGCCTGCCTGACACCACCGGCGTACCGACATGACATCGCCCTCTTCAAGTGTCCAGGAAGCCCGCAGGGCGCTCGGACAGCGTCTCGCCGAGATCCGGAAAGCGGCTGGCCTCACCAAGCGGGCCTTGGCCCAAAGCCTGGGCTGGCACGAGTCGAAGGCTTCACGCTTCGAGAGCGGCACGCGCGCGCCTTCCGAGCGGGACCTTCTGGCTTGGTGTTCCGCCTGCGGGGCCGAGCACCAGGCTGAGGACCTCATCTCGGCAGCCCGCGGAATCGAGGGCATGTATGTCGAGTGGCGCAAGATGGAGCGTCACGGTCTCAAGTGGGCGCAGGAGTCCGTGGTTCCTCTCTGGGAACGCACTGAACGCTTCCGCATCTACTCGCCCTGGCTCATCCCCGGCCCCCTGCAGACAGCTTCGTACATCACCGCGCTGCTGACCGCCATCCGTGACCGCCGACGACTGATCGACGATGTTCCGGCCGCCGTCACGGTGCGCGTGGAGAAGCAGCGGGTCGTCTACGGGAGCCACCGGTTCGCGATCCTGCTGGAGGAGAGCGTGCTGAGGTACCGCATCGGCGGCACCGACGTGATGGCCGGCCAACTCGGGCACCTGCTTACCGTCATGACGCTGCCATCCGTGAGCCTCGGCATCATCCCGCAGGACGCCGACCGCTCGGGTCTGTGGCCGGTTGAGGGATTTTTCCTCTACGACGACGACTTGGTGAACGTCGAGCTGATCTCAGCGCATCTCACCGTCGTCCAGAGAAACGAACTTGCGATGTATGCCGCAACCTTCAGCGAGCTCGCAGAACTTGCCGTCTACGGCGCCGCGGCGCGTGCACTCGTCAGCGCAGCCATCGAGTCTCTGGGGTGAATGCCCGGCAAGTTCCGGCACATCCGTGGAGGACCTTCCTCATTCCTTCCTAGCGTTATGGGCGCAGCGAAGTCGTGCTCCGGAGGGGGACAGTGATAACTGCGGCACGTGCGGGCAAGGAAATCAGACGGGCGAGGTCATAGAGGGCGGGGACACCCTCCTCGGTGTGGAGGCGATCACCTCACCATCGAGGCATACCGTCCTCGGCCGTTGCTTGTTCCTGCGGCCCGCGCGCTGACGGACCCGCAGATGTCGGCGGCCGCTGGTCGCCTGGATCGCCTGCTCCACAAGGACCTGGGCGCCCCGTCGCCGACAACCACCCCCAGGTTCTTGCCCCACCTGTCCCCGCCGGTGAGGCGAGGTCGGCTGTGGACCGTTCAGGTCGCTGCGTTGAGTGGACGCACCGATTGCGAGTGGATCCGGACAGGTCGTTATCAGAGGGCTGACGCAGAGCAGCAGGCAACAGGAGGCAAAGGATGCACCAGCTGATCGTGAGTCCGTTCCTCGACGGCTACCTGGCAGTCCGGCCCGGGAGCACCACATGTGTACGTCTGCCGGCCGAGAACTACGACGAGGTACGCCACCGGGCCCTGTCGGAGGACCCCGTGCCCGAGTGGCTGGCGGCCGCCGCGGCCCGCGCCTGGGACATCGACCTTGACGGCCAGGCCACCGCGTCGGCTCTTCTGGTCCGCCAGCCGACCCCGCTCGCTTTCGCCCGAGCGAGCTGGGAGATCAACCTCTTCTGCAACTTCGGCTGCAAGCACTGCTACCTCGGCGAACGTCCCCTGGCCGGCTTGAGCTGGCAGGACAAGGTCAAACTCATCGACATCTTCCGTGACTGTGGTGTCCTGTGGCTACAGATCACGGGCGGCGAACCCACCGTCGACCCCGACTTCGAAGGCGCCTACCGGTACGCATACCGCCAGGGCATGATGCTCACCGTCTCGACCAACGCCTCGCGGCTGTGGAAGCCCGAAATCCTGCGGCTGTTCGGCACCTGTCCGCCCTACCGGGTTGTCGTCAGCATGTACGGCGCCAGCGAGCAGTCCTTCGACGAACTCACCCAACGCCACGGTGCATGGAAGAACTTCCACAAAGGGATGGCGGCGGCCCGCAACGCAGGTCTGCCCCTGCGGGTGTCCGTCGTGATCACCGAGGACAATGCCCACGAAGCCGACGCCATGACCGCCCTCGCCGAAAGCTGGGGCATCGACCACCACGTCTACACCAACATGCAGCCGACCTTCTCCGGCAGCGGCGACCCCCTCCTCGTCCAGTCCACACAGCACCTGCGCACGCGACCGATCTTCCAGGGCTGCAACGCCGGCATGACCTTCTTCCACGCCGATCCCCACGCCAGGGTCTCGATCTGCAAGATCGGCCGCGACGACCAGATCGACCTCATGACCGAAGGTCTCGACGGCCTTCGCCGACTCGGAGCCATCTCCGACCGGCTGATGCTTCGCACCGGTGGCTGCTCGGGCTGCTCGCTCTCCGGCTCCTGCCGGGTGTGCCGACCGCTCGCCAAGGTCTACCAGGAAGCGAAGGCCCCCTTGCACACCTACTGCCAGCACCCAGACACCAAGGAGATGGTCCGCACATGAGTGCCGTACCCGTCCAAATTCTCACCAGCCGGCCACCGGCCATCCGCCCGGCCCTGCCCACCACCCTTGTCGCCACCACGAAGCTCGTCATCGAGCCGAACGCCGACACCCTGATGGAAGGCAGCGCCTGCTCCTGCGCGGCCGGCGACGACAACCCCAACTGACCCACCCGCTCAGCCACGCTCGGGCCCCGGCGCAGTCGCGCTGGGGCCCGAGCGTCCGAGTGCGAGATGAGTACGTTAAGCACATGCGATTTCGCTGGGACTGGCTCCGCCCCGTGCTCCAGGCGCCCTACGTGCCCACGATCGGGCCCGTCCACCCGTCCGTCCTGACCGAGGACCTGTTCACCGACACCGTCGCCGCCGCCTCTGGCCGGCGCTTCCTGCACTACGACAAAGACATCCGTTGGTCCCAGACCAAGGACGAAACCGTTCTCGTCGACAGCATCGTCCACCAGCCGTGGCAGACGATGATTCCCACCCTGTCCCAGCGGGGTGCCGGCACCGTCAAGGTGCACCTCTACGGCATCGACCCCGACAGCGTGCACGCGGCCGTGGAACTGGCCCGGAAACTCACTGCCGGCCACGACGCCGCCGTGGCCCGGATCGTCCGCTTCATGGGCCCTGAAGCCTTACACGGACACGGCACCCGCATTCAGCTCATGGACTTCCGAACAGCCCTCTGCCCGCCCTGCGACGGCCCCGTCCGCCTCCACCACCAGTGGCCTGCACGCATACAGGACACCTTCGCCGCCTTTGCCGAACAGATGGCCGCCGACGGCTTTGCCTTCCTCCACCAGCAGATGCAGACCGCCACCATCGGACCGGTCCTGACCGCCGTCGTCAACCACAGCGTTGCCGGAGCCATCGGCCCCATGGAGATCCGCCCCGACGCGATCGGCACACCACAACTCATGCCCCAATACTTCGGTGTCCTCCCACAGCACCGCGGCCACGGACTGGGACGCCACCTGTGGCGCGCCGCCATGCACTGGGGCCAGACGAACGGCGCCACCTACCAACTGCTCCAGACTGAAACCGGAGGAGCATCAGACGGCCTTTGCCGATCAGAAGGCCTCACATCACTAGGCTTCACTTATCGACAAACGGTCTGACCTTCACAGAACACGTGTCTGCAGGCATATGACATCTGAGGCCTTGCCGTATCGGCCAACGCGGCACACCGTCCGGATGCGCAGGCCGGGAGCACGGTTATCGGTCAGCGCGTCCGGACAGCGGTCACGCACAACCTCCCCAGTTGCAGCCGAAGACGGATCACCTTGGCCCGGCTAGGCAGGGCGTTCGTCTCCTCGGAAATTGCCGAGCACTGTCGAACTGCTCCCCCTACAGTCACGGATTGTGCATGTAGATCCGTGGGCTGAACTTGCCCGCTCCCTGGAAGGCCTGCGAAGCGCCTTTTACGCCAGCCTTGAGGCGAGCCGTGGACTTCTGTCCGGTTCCCCAGCCGATGAAGAGTGCAAGCGGGACACGCTTGGTGGTTCCTGGGGCGCGCATCCGGTGCGGGACGCCAACGTGGCTCCTCTCACGGCCGTCAGTGTGGTCATGGATCATCTGGACAGCCTGGCCGTGTTGTTCAAGTCGCCTGGAGGCATCACTGCGTCGCACACGCTTGCCCGGGCCGCGCTCGACATCGCGATCGGCCCCTGGTTCCTGCTGGAGCCGGGCATCGGTGGGCGGGAGCGCGTGCGCCGCTACATGAACCTGCGGCTGCAGAGCCTCAAAGAACAGACGCAACTCGAGACGGGCCACTCAGACACAGCCATCCGCGAGCACGCGGAGGGAAGGATCGCGCAGATCGTCGATACTGCCCGCGTGCACGGCTTCGACGTGCGCCGGGAACGTGACCGGTACAAGCCCCCGCACCTGGGCGCACAAATGCCCAGCACGACCAGCCTGGCGCCAGAGATCATCGCGCCCGGTGTCCCCGTCCTCGGGGCCCTCTTCTGGCGCCTGGGGTCAGCAGTTGCTCACGGCCAGCAGCATGGCCTGACCATGTTCTTCGAGCCGGTCGACCAGCCTGTCCAGCCTGTCCATGGTGATGCCGCGGCACAGATGCAGGCCAGTTCGAAGGACACCGCCTTGCGGTGCGGAGGAGCGCCGCTGGCCGCCATCGGCATGCTCGAACGCCTCTATACGCAGTACGGCTGGCCAGCCGACGGACTCAAGACAGCCGTAACCGGCGTCATCAGCACGTGGCAGTCAGTCGCGGAAGTTCGACCACCGCATGTCCCGGACACGTTCCTCGCTGGGGGAGGGGCGCCGCACCACAGGTGAACGACGGCGGCTGCTTCCACCGCCGGCACCTGCTCGCCGAAGCCCGCCGCCACCTCGCCCTCGTCCTGCGCGGCCGGCGCCGCGACCCCGGTCTGGACGACCGCATCGTGGCCGCCGCTATCTCCGCGCACGGCCTGGACATCAGCGAGCCGAAGACCGTACGCGGCCTGGAGTCCGGCTACCGCCTCTACACCGCCCGCTGGTCCCTGGCCGACCTCCCCGCCCGGCGCCGCCCGCCCGCTCCCGCGTCCGGCCCGGACCGGCAACCCCCGGCCGGTCCCGGCGAGCCGGCCGTGTCCCGGCCTCCCGGCCAGGACGCGGGGGAGTGGGGGATACCCCGCATCCCACTGCAGTACGAGCGGGCCGTCCTGGCCGGTGCGGTGCTGCGGGAGAGGCTGCGCACCACCACCGTGCGGGGCCGGGCGTACGACGTCGTCGCCCACCAGCAGGCGGCGATGCCCGAGCAGTTGCTCGCCCGCCCGGCCGCCGATGCCGAGCACGACGACCAGGAACCGGGAGCCGGACACCAGGATGCGATCGCCATGACGGCGCTGCGGGCCCTGCGGGAGTCCCGCACGGACGTGGAAGCCCTCGACCTCACAGCCGACCGGCTGCGCCGCCTCCAGGACGCGTTCATCAAGGCGGCCGACGACTCCCGCGTCCGCACAGACAGCCACACCAGCCAGCACGATGCCGACGCAGTGCGCCCGGAGCGCCAGGACGGCCAACAGGCGCACCGCCCGCAGGAGCCCGGACCGCACCGCGGCCGGGAGACCGGCCACTGAGCGGACCCGATGGAGCGCACCGACGATGTCCCGCTCCGCTTGAAGCCGAGCCCTTAGCCAGGCAGCGGTCCGGAGGTTGAGGCGGCGCTCCTGGTTCTCGCCATCGGGTTCCCGATCGTGGCCCTCCTCCACGCCCTCACCGTCTAGACCCGTCTCGTCTGCTGGCCGATGTGTGGCGCGTCGGCATCCTCCGCAGCAGACGCGCAGGCGGACGAACTGGGCGAAGCGCAGGTCGCCAGCCGCGGCGGGGTCGACCGGGACGACGGCCTGCTCCTGGCCGTCGACATCCCCGTCGCCGTCCCGACCGTCCCGGCCGTCCCGGTCGGCAGCCGGGCGGGAAGCGCGCTGCGGAGCGGCCAGGGCCTCGATCGTCTCCGTGTCGTGGGCCCGCAGCGCATCCAGGGTCTTCGCGAGGGTGCCGTAGGCGTGGAGGTGAGGAGTGGGTCCGCGTCCTGGGAGAGGGAGACGGGGCGGGTGTGCAGGGGGCGGCCGCCCCGTCCGCACGGTGTCGATCATGCTGCCGGGCGGCCCGTGAACACCATCCAGGGCGGGGTCAGGTGGTGGGGTCCTGGTTGGCGATGAGGTCGAGGAGCTGGTCGGGGGTGAGGGTGGCGAGGTCGATGGTGCCGTCTTCGCGTACGAGGCGGACCGTGGTCTGCTGCGCGTTGAGTTGTCGAGCGTGTTCGATGAGTTCGCCGGCGCGGCGTCGTTTGAGGATCCGGTCGGTGATGTCCGCGACGGCGAGCATGGCTGAGGGGACGGACACGATCAGGGAGGCGACCGCGACAGGATCGATGCCCTTGTCGTCCCGGCCGCCGGTCGGCTCCGCCGGCGGTAGGGGCTCGGGAGGGTAGCCCCAGCTCCCGGTCAGCGTGGCGAAGCTCTTCTCGCCGGCTTCGATGCCCGCTCCGGCAAACTCGATGATCATCAATCCTCAGTCTCCTCGTCAGTGGCCTTCAACAGCCCATCCAGCTGTTCAACAAAGCTCGCGAAACCGATCTTGACGGCAGCAGCTCGGCTCGCCTCGAGGACCTGTCGCGCCTGCCTGCGGTCGCCTGCAACCAAGAGAAGTTGCCCCAAGGTAGTTCCAACGACCGCGATGCCATCGGGCTGTTGAAGCTTCAGAAAGAGCTGAAACGAGGTGACCAGCCTCGGCACCGCCGCGGCGAAGTCCTTGCGCCTCAAATCGATTTGTGCAAGGTCCCAGTTGGCTGCCGCTATGCCGTCCACGTCCCCGAGCTGCTCATTGACTTCCAAGCGCTTGAGCTGCAGTGCGAGTGCTTCGTCGGTGTCGCCGCGCTGCTGGAGGATGTCGGCGATTCTTCCCCAGGTGACGGCCGTCTCGCGGGTGTCGCCGATGCGTTCGTATGTGGGCAGGGCGACGTCGCGGTGGATGCGGAGTGCTTCGTCGACGTCGCCGCGCTGCTGGAGGATGTCGGCGATTTTTCCCCAGGTGACGGCGGTGGAGCGGGTGTCGCCGATGCGTTGGTATGTGGGCAGGGTGACGTCGTGGTGGATGCGGAGTGCTTCGTCGGTGTTGCCGCGCTGCTCGAGGATGTCGGCGATTTGGCCCCAGGTGACGGCGGTGGAGCGGGTGTCGCCGATGCGTTGGTATGTGGGCAGGGCGACTTCGCGGTGGATGCGGAGTGCTTCGTCGACGTCGCCGCGCCGCTCAAGGATGATGGCGATTTGGCTCCAGGTGACTGCGATCGAGTGGGTGTCGCCGATGCGTTCGTATGTGGGCAGTTCGACTTCGCGGCGGATGCGGAGTGCTTCGTCGACGTCGCCGCGCCGCTGGAGGATGTCGGCGATTTTTCCCCAGGTGATGGCCGTCTCGCGGGTGTCGCCGATGCGTTGGTATGTGGGCAGGGTGACGTCGTGGTGGATGCGGAGTGCTTCGTCGGTGTCGCCGCGCTGCTCAAGGATGATGGCGATTTTTCCCCAGGTGACGGCGGTGGAGCGGGTGTCGCCGATGCGTTGGTATGTGGGCAGGGCGACTTCGCGGTGGATGCGGAGTGCTTCGTCGGTGTCGTCGCGCTGGTAGTGGATGTCGGCGATTCTTCCCCAGGTGACGGCGGTGGAGCGGGTGTCGCCGATGCGTTGGTATGTGGGCAGGGCGACTTCGCGGTGGATGCGGAGTGCTTCGTCGAGGTCGCCGCACTGGTAGTGGATGTCGGCGATTCTTCCCCAGGTGACGGCGGTGGAGCGGGTGTCGCCGATGCGTTCGTATGTGGGCAGGGTGACGTCGCGGCGGATGCGGAGTGCTTCGTCGAGGTCGCCGCGTCGATGGTGGATGTCGGCGATTCTTCCCCAGGCGATGGCCGTCTCGCGGGTGTCGCCGATGCGTTGGTATGTGGGCAGGGTGACGTCGTGGTGGATGCGGAGTGCTTCGTCGGTGTCGCCGCGCTGGTAGTGGATGTCGGCGATTTGGCCCCAGGTGATGGCCGTCTCGCGGGTGTCGCCGATGCGTTCGTATGTGGGCAGTTCGACGTCGCGGTGGATGCGGAGTGCTTCGTCGAGGTCGCCGCGTCGGTGGTGGATGTCGGCGATTTTTCCCCAGGTGATGGCGATCGAACGGGTGTCGCCGATGTTGGTGAACTGTTGGCGGGCTTGGTGGAGCAGGTCTTCGGCTTGGTCGAGCTCGCCGCGGGTGATGAGGCGGTTGGCGTGGTCGTAGAGGACTGCGGCGTGGTCGGCGGGGTCGGTGTGCTGGTCGCTGGTCCCGCTCTGCTGGATGGCGCGGTGGAGCAGGGTGTCGGCGTGGTCGCCGTCGCCGCTGGTGGCGGCCGCGTCGGCGACAACCCTCAGCAGGGTGAGGGGGATCGTGTGGTGGTGTTGGTCGAGGAGGGTGATCGCCTGCTGGCCGAGTGCAGCGGCGGTGGCGGCGGGGCCGTCCCCCAGGGCTTCTACGGCCCGGATGGCGCAGTGGGCGGTGATGTCCGGGTGGTTGGCGGTCAGGGCGAGCCGGGTCAGCTGGAGGTCCATGCCCCGGCTGCGGTGGGGTTGGGGTGTGGGGCCGCCCCAGGCCGTATACAGCGCTTCGACGGCCAGGCCGGCGAGGGTGGTGTGTTCGCCGGTGGTGAGGGGGGTGAGGCGTCCGGCGGTGAGGGCGTTGACGGCCAGGGCCGGGGTGTGGGGGTGGTGTGGGTCGGGGAAGGTGTCGAGGAGGCCGAGGCCGCGCAGGCGGGTGGCTGATCCGCCGACGGCGTCGGCGAGGGTGTCGATGACGGGGTGGGGGACGGGGAGGGTGAACAGGGTGCAGGCCCGCAGCAGTGCCTGGTGGG
>NZ_JBIVDS010000037.1:0-21842 GCF_044747265.1 Streptomyces sp. NPDC090106
CGGGAACTGCAGACCCTCCTCGCCACCTGGACCGGCGCCTGTCCCACCTGCCACCGCGACATACCCACACCCCTACGAACCTGACCAAGCCCTACCAGTTCTCGCGAACAAAGCCACCCGCCCGACTTACACGCTGCAGCCTGAGCACCCGGGACGCGGCGTTGGCCTCCCGGTGAGGGCGCTTTGCAGGGGAAGATCAGTGCGTGATTGATTTCCTCAAGGAGCACCAAGCGCTCATAGTCTTGCTCCTCCCCATCGTGTTCACCTTCGCCGGAGTCTGGCTCGGCACCAAGGTGCAAGCCGGCGGGAATGTCGCGCAGGCCAAGGCTGCGAAGGAAGCAGCGGAAACGGCTGCGGCAGCCACCCTCCAAGCAGTCCGGGAACAGGCCGACCACGCCGCAGCAGCGGCCCACACCGCTGCTCTGCACGAGCAGCGGATCAGCGCAGCAACGAATCTGATCCGCACCGACAGGGCGTTCGGCCGAGTTCTGCACACGATGTTCCGGGAGCCCGACACGGACTCCACGCTTGCCTACGACGACCTTCTCCACGCCTGGGGGTGGTCCAGCTTGTCGCTCCCGTCTCCCTCACCATCGTGTCCACCCGCGTTCTGAATGCGGCGCAGAACCTCCAACGCCTCGCTCGCCAACGAGGTGAGGCGTACCGGCTCTACATGCAGTTGACCGGTGTCAGTGTCTGGTTGTCCGAGTACGACGATGCCCGCCGCGCTGTGGAGGCCCTGGATGCCTACCGTGCTGCGCATGCAGCCGATGCCGTGAACATGATGGAGGTGCACGATGCAGCGTCTACGGCTCTCGACCAGCTCCCGGCCTTGGAGACACAGCAGGCGTCGGCCCTGCTCAGCGACTGTATGGAGCCTGAGATAGGCCCCCTGCTCGACCAGTGCTGGCGGGAGCACGAGGAGGCCATGACTGAATTCGTCAGCTGCGCGCGCCATCCTGAGTGTCAACGACTAGAACGTGTCTCTCAGCCGGACAAGTCCAACGCCAAGTTGATGACAAATCACTTGGACAGTGACGCCTCTATTCGGAACCTGCAAGGCCTTCGGGCAGTTAGGCGATCCTCCGTACGACGAGGATGGTTCCGTGTGTGGCGATCTTTGCTACTTCCACGACGCGGCCTGGGCGCGGGGCGTGTACGAGCAGGCCGTCTCCGATCGCCATGGCCACGTGTTCGGGCCGGGAAGCGGAGCCCTCGGTGAAGACCAGGTCGCCAGGTTGTACGGCGTCTGCAGTTGCGGAGACGGAGCGGCCGTCGTGGATCTGCGTGTAGGTGGTGCGGGTGATCTGGACGCCAGCGACGCCGTAGGCGCGCTGCATGAGCGAGGAGCAGTCGCACCGGCCGGAGCGCTGACTGCCGTGCGGGTTGGTGCAGTTGCCGCCCCATTGATAGGGGGTGCCGAGTTGCTGGAGCGCCCACTGGATCGCCGCTCGGGCTGCGGGCGTGGCGGTGGCGGGGATCTGGTATCCGTCGGGGACGGATCCGGCCGGGATCGCCCCGTACTGTGATCCGTCGCTCTGGCCGCAGGCGAGGATGTTCGCTGTCGTGCCGGTTGCAGCCGGGGTGGATGCCTGGGAGCCCATGGTTGTGGCGATCGCCTGCTGCAGCTGGGTGGCCAGCGTCTCGTCGTCCGCGTAGGCGTCGGGGTAGCCGCTCTTCTGGACCGTTTGCGCGGCGTCGGTCAGCGCCAGGGTCTGCCAGCCGTTCACGGAGTTGAGGGCAGCGTAGAACTTCTTGCTCGCGTACACCGGGTTCATGATCTGCGTGGTGGTGCCCCAGCCCTGTGAGGGGCGCTGCTGGAACAGTCCGAGGGAGTCGCTGTCACCGTGGCTGAGGTTGCGCAGTCCGGACTCTTGCAGGGCGGTGGCGAGGGCGATGATCTGTCCTCGGGCAGGGAAGCCCAACACCATGCCGGTGGCGGTGACGATTTTCGCGAAGTGCACTTGTTCGCCGGATGTGCCGGGCACCCTGATGTCGCGGCTGGCGGTGACCAGGGCGTTGACGTTCTGGGCCAGTTCGGCGGTGTCCGTGTCCAGGCCCGCGGAGCCGACGCCCGCGATGCCTGTGGTGCAGATGCGTTGGGCTTCCGCTTCGTCTTGCTGGGTCTTGGCCAGGGCGGCGACGTGGGCGGCGATCCCCGCCATGAGGATGACCCCGGCCATCAGCATCACGGCGACCGCGCCCAGCCACCTGCTGCGACGTCTACGCATCGCCGGTGGTGCCGTCCGTGCGGCGTGCCAGCTCAGCTTCTTCCAGGCCGGTCAGATGTGCCTCGTACTCGTCGCGGTTGGACCGGTTGGGGTTGAGGCTGCGGCGCGGGCTGGGTGGTGTGCGCCGGATGCCGCGGTCGAGCCGGCGGCGCAGCTGCTGCTGGGAAGCGGATTGCGGGGGCTGGGTCGGCACCGGGTGGCGGGGTCGCCGGGTCGTGCTGGTGGCCGGGCGGGTGCCGACGGGGCGGGCGGTGTAGCTGCCTGGCCGGTTCGAGGGCCGTGGGGGCGGTGCCGGTTGCGGCCTGCCGGTGGGGCGGGGCGGTGAGTGAGGCCGCGGTGGTGCGGTGCTCGGGGGCGTGGGCAGGGCGGGGGTGTGCGGCGCTGGTCCGGTGGCCGTGCCGGGGGTCGAGGTGGGTGCCGGCTGCGGGGAAGGGCGTCTGGAGGGGCGGGCGTTGCGCGGGCGTGAGGTGCCGCCGCGGCCGCGGCTGATGCGGTTGATGAGGGTGGTCGCGCCGAGGGAGCGGGGCATGGAGTAGGCGAGCGCGAGGGCGGGGTTGCCCGTGGCGAGGGCGGTGGTGACGAGGGTGCCGCGGATGAGTCCGCGTGTTGTCTTGCGCCCCAGGTGGGAGGCGGCGAGGGCTGGGGTGGTGCCGGGTGTGAAGATCGAGCCGTGGGTGCCGCCGATGCGGCTGTGGGACAGCTTCGTCTTGAGGTGGTTCGCCATCTGGTGCGTGCGTGTCTGGAGCGTCTTGCGCTTCTTGACGGCGGCGATGCACAGGACGTCCACGGCGAGGAAGCGCAGGGTGAGTTCGTTGCCCCAGTCGGTCTGGGCGGGGTCGAGGGCTGCTTTGAGGATGATGATGAACGCTGCCAGGGAGATGACCGAGATGAGCATCGCGGCCAGGTTGCGCCAGATCGAGGCCACCCAGTCCCACAGGAACGCGCGTCCGGGGCCGGGGATGGTGCCGACGATCAGGGCGGGTTCGCCGCGGATGGCGTCCCAGGCGATGCGGCACTGGGCGATGAGGAAGCTGCTGGCGAGGCCGGAGATGAGGACGGACACGATCATCGCGGCGGCCAGGAGGAAGAGGGAGCCGCCGAGCTTGTCGAGGGAGGCCTTCTTCGCGGCGTTGGTGTCGCCCTTGACGCAGGCCTTCTCGAAGTCGTCCATGGGCGGCCCGCCGTAGTGGTTGAACACCCAGCGGGCGGCCGCGCCGTCCACGGT
This sequence comes from Streptomyces sp. NPDC090106, assembly GCF_044747265.1. Lineage (NCBI taxonomy): Bacteria > Bacillati > Actinomycetota > Actinomycetes > Kitasatosporales > Streptomycetaceae > Streptomyces > Streptomyces sp. NPDC090106. The sequence goes on from NZ_JBIVDS010000037.1 coordinate 3,457, forward strand.
GATCGCGGTTCCGATGGTGTCGGGCATCAGGTTGTTGAGGGTGGTGCCCTTCTTGACGATGGCGTCGATCTGGCGGTCGTAGACGAGTTGCTCGATCCGTTTCTCGCCGTACTTGGCCGCGCACGCGCCCTCGAAGACCTGCCCGTACTGGAGGAGCATCGCCGGCTTGACGATGAACGCGTCGGTCAGTGCGTCGGTGAGCGGCCGGGACAGGGTGTAGGAGGTGGCGGGGGTGGTGATGTCGTTGGTGGACCAAGGAGTGGTGGGGTCCGCGTCGAGGATGATGTCGGCGGCTTCGAGGGAGAAGCCGCGGGCGGCGGCGATGGCCCCATTGTCCTGGCCGAGCAGGAACTGGGGGGTGGAGGTCAGCACGGTGGTGGTGAGGGCGGCCAGGACGATGGAGAGGGCGGCGTCGCCCCAGCCTTTGGCCCGGTCCCCGAAGAAGATGTGCGCCGTGCACAGCAGGGTCATGACGGCGAGGAACACGCTGGGCAGTCCCAGCTCCATGACGATGCGGGTGTGTACGGAGTTGGCGATCGCCAGGGCCGGGCTCAGCAGCAGTTTGGCCAGGCCGAAGGAGAGGCTCCAGCCGATCAGCCAGCAGCAGAACGCGATCAGCCACTTGGTGACCATGTAGAGGCCCTCGGTCAGGAAGTTCATCATGCCGAGGTCCCAGCGCATGAAGCTGCCGGTGTCGGACTGCACCGTGTACACGCTGATCGGCAGGCCGTTGACGTCGGTGACGTTGAAGACGCCGAGGATGCCGCCCTCGTCGGGCAGCTGCTTGCGCAGGTCCTCCGCGGCTGTGTCCATCAGGGCCGCCTGGGCGGACTTGGACAGTTTCTCGTTCTGTTCCTCCAGGAAGTCCTGCAGGTCTTCGAGTTCTTGCGGTGTCGGCGTGCTGGTGCTGCCGGAGGCCGGGGCGGTGGCGGTGGGAGAGGGAGTCGGCTCGGCGTGCGCGGCCGGTGAGGTGAGCAGGGTCAGCGTCGTCGCGGCGCACGCGGCGACCAGCATGGCGGTGCGGATTCGGGTGCCGCCCAGGGCCCGGGCCCGGATGCGGCTGAGGGTTTTCATGCTGTGGTCCGGTAGTCGCTGGGGGTGGTGTGGATGGCGCGGGCGACCTGGTGGTCGAAGGGGATGAGGACTTTCATCAGCCCGACGCGGCCGGGCAGGTCGCGGTAGAGGCATTCGCCGGCGCGGGCGATGCGCTCGTCTTCCTGCAGGTCGATCGGGGACAGTCCGGCGGTGACCAGGTCGACGAGGTCGGGGTCGGTGGAGTCGACACCGAGGAAGTCGAGACCGCGTGTGGCCAGGACACGGGTGGTCTGCCGGAACATGAGGCGGTGCGGGATCAGGCCGCGGATGATCTGCCCCTTCTCGGAGCCGGCCGGGCCGATGTCGTCGGGGTCGTGGCTTCCGACGTAGGCGGCCGCGTTGTGCTTGCGGCCGTCTCTCATCAGTTCCAGCAGGAGGTCGAGACCCTCGTCGGAGGAGGTGAGGTACCAGCATTCGTCGAAGACGGCGACGGCGAACTCGTCCTTGGAGGCCATGGCCGTCTCGCGGGCGACGGCAGCGATCAGATACATGACGGCGCGGCCCAGCACCTTCTCGAACTCCAGGCGTTCGATGCGGTGGTCGCTGGCGAGCTCGGCCTTCTTGGGCAGTTGGAGGGAGTTGACGGCGAAGACGACCGTGTCGGCGCGGCAGGTGTCGACGACGGGCAGGGTGTCGTCGAAGACGACGGCTGACAGGTCCTTGCGGGCGACGGCCTTGAGCTTGCGGGCCAGGTTGCGGGCTGCGACGTCGTCTTTGCCTTGGCTGGCGAGTTCTTCCATCAGTGACCGCATGGAGGGCTGCGGGGCGGCGAGGACGGCTTCGACGGCCTCCGACAGGGCTATGCCTTCGAGGTCCATGGGCTTGACGCCGAGGAGCAGGGTCAGGAAGCTCTCGCAGAACCGGGCGGCGATCTTCGGGTTGCCGGCGTTGAACAGCCGCAGGGGATCCAGGCTGACTTCGGCTTCCTGGCCGATGCGGATGACCTGGCTGCTGCCCGGGCAAGCCTTCGCGAAGCGGACCCATTCCTCTTCCTTGGTGCGGTCCACGATGACGGCGCGGCCGCGGGACAGGGGCTTGCCCGGCTGGTGGCCGCGGGCGAGGACGTTGTAGACGGCGGCTTTCATGGCGACGGACTTTCCGGCGCCGAGTTCGCCGATTAGGGCCATGCAGGCGGAGGCGTTCTCGCGGGGGCCGCGGGCGGGGTCGACGAGGACGGGGCGGGCGCCGCCGGAGGCGAGCTGCAGGCCGAACAGGCCGCCGCGGTCGTCGCCGAGGGCGCTGCCGCACCAGGGCATGGCGAGAGCGAAGTCGTGGGCGAGCAGGGTCTGGGCGTAGCCGGTCATCACCCGGGGAGCGCGGCAGCCGGGCAGCATGGCCCGCCAGAGGTTGGCCTGCTCCCCCACCGGCCGGGCGAAGGTGTAGTCGCTGGCGCCGAAATCGTGGGCGAGCGCGGCAGCCCGGTCCTGCACGTCGTCGGGGTGGGTGCCCCACACGGCGAGGGTGACCATGACCTGGATCTCGACTTCGCGTGCGGAGGAGGAGATCCGCTCGCGGAACTCGTCGTTGTCGGCCTGGTTCTTGCTGATGGAGGCAGGCGGCCCGGCCGGATCCCCTTCGTATTCGGCGGCCTGGGAGCGCAGGTGCCGCGCCCGCTTGCGGCTCTTGGCTTCAGCTTTGCGGCCGGGGGTGATGACCAGGCGGGCCGCCCAGTCCACCGGGTAGGCCAGGTCGTCCAGCTGCTGCAGGTAGGCGGCGCCGGGCAGCGCAAACGCTTCCGGCATCTCGGCCAGCGCGAGCATCGACTGGTAGGAGTCGCCCCATTCGCTGGACACCTGCAGGAAGCGGCGCTGGAAGGGGTTTCCTGGGGGGCGGCGCGGGCGCTGGAAGTCGGTGCCGCCCTCGGCGAGGAGCATCTCCCCCAGCGCCGCCACGGTGCGGCCGCGGCCGCGGATCGCGGGCTCCGTGCCGTCTGGCAGGAACGGCTCGGAGAGCCCGCGCCGGGCACTGTGTCCGTAGATCCACAGGATCTCGGCTTCGGTGGCGGGCCGCATCGCGACTCCGGTGGGCCAGCGGGCGTGCATCCGTTCCGCCTGCGCGGCGCGGTCGGTGAGCTCGCTTGAGGTGATCGGGGCGGGCATCAGCCCGAGCGCAGTGGACACTTCGGCCCGTGCCGCACGAAACGCTGCGGCGGCCATGTCCTTGTGCGAGGCGGCCGGCAGCGGAACGGCCAGCCAGTCGGTGCGCCCTGTCAGGTCCATCGCCTCGAGCTGGTCGAGGACGGCGTTCCCGAGCTGCTCGTAACGGGGGCTGCGCGCGAGGTCGACGTCGGCGACCATCGCCCGCACGACGGCGATCGGGTCGACCTGGGGGCACAGGCTCAGCAACATCGGCTCCCCGGACAGGGCTTTGAACAGCGACTCAAGTGCTTTCAGGCGGCGCTTCTTCGCCGCTTGCGGGGCGTGGGAGTAGTTGGCGGCCGCGACCCGCCACACCGCCCAGACGGTGCCGGACGTGGTGAAGATCAGGTTCTTGGCGATGTGCCGGATCGGCAGACGCATCAGTTCTCCAGGTCGGTGGGTGCCGTCGGGGTGCGGCGGGCGAGCAGGGCCTGCACCCCGGACGCCATGGGCACAGGGGCTGCCGTCGTCGCCGGAGGCGTCAAGGGCTGGGGGGCCGGGCAGCGGGAATACTGCGTTCGGGCCGGCTCCGGCAGCGGGGCGGTGCCGGAGCCGGCAGCGGTGAGGGTGACGCGGGGCGCGTCGCGTTCGACGCGAGACGGTCGCAGGGGGCGGCCGTGGACGCGGCCCCAGCGGGGGCCGGCGAGCATCAGCGCGACGCTGGCCGCGGCGGCGGCCGGGTTGCGGCCGTCGATGTGCAGGTGCCGCATGACGAAGGCTGCGCTGGCCGGGACGAGGAGCAGGACCAAGACGTCACCTGCGCCGTGCCCGCCCCACACGGTTCGGGACACGATCAGCAGGCCGACCGAGAGGACGATCGCGGCTAGCTGGGTGAGGGTGTACGGGCCGAACGGAAGACGGAAGTTGGGGCCGCCGTTGACGCTGCGGACCACGCCGTGCACGAGGGGAGCGCGCCGGGCCTTGGTGTAGCAGCGCCCGATGAGGTCCTCATCCATATCGGTGGGCGGGTTCACTGATCGCCCTGGACGACCGCGCCGTCCCCGCCGTTGTTGTACTCGTTGATGGTGTCGCTGGTTGTCTCACCGATGGTGTTGATGCTCAGGGACAACCCCAGGACCACCCCGGCGAAGAGGACGGCCATCAGGGTCGGGCCGGGCGACCTCGTCTTGAAGCCGACGACGAGGATGAAGATCCCGCACAGGACCGGGATGAACACCTTGAAGATCAGGGTCTTGAGGTCGGTTCCGAGTCCGGTGCCGATGGTGATCCAGTCGGCAGCGAGGGTGACGGTGTGCATGATGCTCCTTGGGTCAGCGGGTGGGCATGGCAGCGGGGACAGGGGCGCGTTCGGGCACGGCGGGTGCGGGGGCGCCGTCGAGGGAGGCGATCTCCCAGCGGCCCGCTCGGGCCTTGAGGGTCAGTGAGTAGGACAGTGGGACACGGACGGTGTCGTGGCCCGTGGCGCGCACCGAGGCGAGGAGGCGGCATCGGGTTCCGTCCGCGGGAACCGAGGGGATGGACCCGGTGCCCGGGTCGCCTTCGATCTGCAGCTGGTCGACCGTCACGCCGGTGTAGGGAGCCGGGGAGATCGCGGCGATCTGGGTGCCGGGAGCGAGGTAGCGGTCCAGCTCCCCTGTTCCGACCAGGTAGGCGGTCAGGAACTCGGACACCGCCCGGACCCGGGGGTCGGAGCCCGACGCCGCCTGCGCGGGCCCGTAGACCAGATCCGGGGTCTTGATGCGGCCGGGCGCAGCGACTTCGGCTGGCATCGCCAGGGCGGTGTATCCGCTCGCTCCTGCGGCGGCCGAGCCGACCGCGACGGGGACCTGGAAGTAGTGGAGGCTGTCCGCGGCTGCGGCGGAGGGCTGCCCGTCGCCGGTCGTTGCTGTGGGCCGGACCGTCTGCTTGATGTCGGACACGATGCGGGCGGCGACGGTCACCGACCACACGGCAGGGTCGGTCTGCCGCAGCCGTACGACGGTGAGCTGTTCGCCGTGACGGCGTCCGGGCTCGCCGTCCAGCTGGAGTTCACCGGCAGCCGGGTAGTAGTCGGCCAGCTGGTTCTGGTCGCCCTCCCCGGCCCGCAGGTACTGCGCGACAAACAGGCTGGCAAAGCCGGCCGCGCCCTGAGAACCGGTGCCGGTCGACGTGCTCGCAGTCGGCGCCGGATGCGCCACGGCGATCGTCGAGGCCCGCGCGAAGGCGGCGATACCGAGGACGGGGCTGAGGACGATCAGCCCCCAGGCCGCCCAGCGCAGCACGGCACTGCTGTTGGCGCGGGCACCGGTCGACCAGCCGCCGATCCGGTCCTCCGTCGCATCCGGCTCGTCGACGTCCCATTCCTCTGCCTGAACGGGTGCCGGGGGCGGTGCGTCGTGGGCGGGACGGCGGGTCAGTGCGCGCCTCATACAGTGCCTCCAGCCAGGAGGTGATGACCGGCGAGTTCCGCAGCCCGGGCGCGCAGTTCGGCCTCGGGGCGTCCACTCAGCACTTCCAGCGAGGCAAGAACCTTGTCGGCGTCGTCGGTCAGGAAGCTGCGGAGCTTGTCGTAGGTGGAGGCGTCGAAGGGGGTCGCGACGAGGGCGGCGCCCAGGCCGATGAGCAGCCGCTGGGCGCGGGTGACGCGCTCCTCGTCTTCGTCCAGCCGGGTCTTCGTAACGGTGGGCATGCAGGTCTCCGTCTCTCTCGGAATCGGGCGTGGGATCAGGCGGCAGGGCGCAGCCGGGACTTGAGGCGCTCGACGGCGCGGCTACGGCGGCGTCTCCATGCGGCGGCCGTGACGCCGGAGTGGTGCGCGGCCTGCGCATCGGGGACCGGGGTGGTGGTGTAGTGCCAGGCGATGGCCTGCCCGTCGGTGAGGCTGATGGAGCCGTGCTCCATCGCTTCCAGGACGAGTTCGAGGAGTTCGAGGCGCGCACTGCTGGCCTCTGTCTCACCGACAGGATTGGTGGTGAGTCCGGCCGACAGGGCCGCCTCCTGGAGGGCGGCGGCGTGGGCGTGCCCAGCCGGACCGGGAGCGGGATCGACGAGGTCCTCGGTGACGGCGAGATCCTCGCTGTCCGGCTCGCGTTCGGCGGCGAGTTCCCGGCAGACCCGGCTGAGGGTGTCCAGGGCGAGGTTCGCGGCGGGCCGGCCGGGCCGGGTGTGGATGCGACCGGAGCGGGTTACCTCATACAGGGCGGCGATCACCATGTGGCCGACGTCGTCCCAAGAGCGGCCCCCGGTCCCCCGCACCTGTCCCCGCGTCATCCGCACCGCTGCCGGAAGCATGGCCTGGACGATGATCCGTCCGGCGAGCGTGGCCGATCGGTCATGGCCGGTCGCACGGATCAGGAGACTGCGCAACACCGCATCGGTCAGGGCGTCGGACAGCACCCCGTGGGCGGGCCTCAGGGCGGCCAGGAGTTGCTCTGGGCCCAGGGCCTGAACCCAGGCATCGGTCACGGCAGCGATGTCGTCGGCGAGGTGATCGGCCTTCAGCCAGTCGGCGACCGCGTCCCGGACGGACCTGTCCTCGCACAGCTCCGCCCACTCCGCGTCCAAGCGGGCGAAGATCCCACGGGCGGTCGGGGTGATGGTCGGCAGGTCGAGCACGGCACTGACTCCTTTCGGGTTTCCTGCCGTGAACTCTCCTCACCGGGGCATGCCCGAAAGCCTGCCCAAAACCCGAACGATGCAGGTGAGAGGCTTGCCCGTTCCACTTCCCGTTGGGCATGCCCGCAGTGGGCAAGCCTCGATGCGGGGTGGGCAAGCCCAGATGGGCGGACCGGGCAAGCCCTCTGGCACGTGGGCAAGCCGGGTGCTCGGTATGGCGCCCTTCGCCGTGCGCGCGGGCTGATGGATGCGGCTTTCGAAGCCTCGGGATGGTGACCATGACCGATCTGGTGGCGGCGGGCCGTGACCGATCGGGGCGGGTGGACCGCTGTCGATCCCCGCGGTTAGGAGGCATTACGGCGCCCTGTATCGGTCACGGCAGCCGTGACCGATACAGGGCCACCGGTCATGACCGATGACCGGTAGGGAGACCCTCGGTCATCGGTCACAACCCTGAGTCGGTCATGCCCTGCTCCCCCCCCAGCGGCCATCGGTCACGATCTGCAGGCTGCGCATCGGTCACGGCAAGCGATCAGGCCCGCGCCTGAGCCAGCTGTCCAGGTCGCGAAGAGGGCAAGGGGGAAAGCGCGGATGGCCGGCGTGCATGGTCCGGTCCTCGCTGTCCACCGCCGCGGCAAACGCTGGCCACCGATCCGCTCGGGCCAGGGACTCCAGGAAGCCTGGGTCGGGTACTCCGCCTATCTCGGCGCCGTGGGTACGCACACGCTGAGGGCCCGGAGATTCACGTCCGGGCTCGGGTATGCGCAACTGGTGTCCGACTGAGAGATCAGGGATTGCGGACCGAGCGCAGGTGCCCGCGGCCTCGCTCCTGCTGCTGGGCCTTCAGGATCTCCTTGGCCTTGAGAACGTCCCTCTGACCTGTCTTAGGAGACACTGCATTTCGGCGGGCTGCTTCAGCTCCCGAGAAGCGCTTTCCTGCAGCTTCTGCTTCGAGCAGCCACTGGACGACGCGGGCGATCCGCTGATCTTCGGTCAGCTCCTCAACTGGCGTCTCGTCGACCTGCGGGTCGGCGACGCGCGCCGTGGCCTCGCCGGTGTCCGTCACCGTTGCCTCCCACACGCCCGGATCCGGATCCCCGTTAGCGGCCCCTGAGACCGGTGAGGCTGATAGGTCAAGAGCAGTCTGTCGCGGGAGCAGGTCGTCGGCCGCGGACGCGCGCGGAACCCCCGCCGCGGCATCCGTCGCCCCGGGCCCGTCTCCGGACGGATTCATTCCGAGGTTCCGGGCTGCCTGCTGGTGCTCGGCAGGCGTGGTCGCCAGCGGATCGGCAGCGGTCTGCACGGCGGGCCCCGCAACGGCTGAATCTGCGGTGGTCTCCTGCGCGTCAGGGGCCTGCGCCACAGCGTCCTGTTCCCTATCAACCGTCGCTCCGCCAGTGGCGGTGCTGATCGGGTCGACACCGCCGAACTCGCGCTGCTGGAAGCCCTCGACGAAGCTCTTCAGGGCGTCGCCGGTGATGGGCGTGCCTTGGTTGTCGGTGAGACCGTCCCGCTCGTAGACGTAGGCCGCAAGCGCTGCGGCATCGGGATGGACTCCGAATTCCTGTGCGTAGGCGCTCCACGCGCCATAGAAGTAGTCGTCCCAGGAGGCGTCCGCCGGTTGCTGCTCCGCATCGGTCGGCTCGGATGCCGCGCCATAGCGCTGGGTGAGGACATCAAGGAGGGGCTGCAACTGCGCCTCAGTGAGGAGTCCGCCTGCGGCTGTGGTGATGCCGTGGTCCTGGAGCCAGTAGGCGAACTGGGCCACGGTGGGCTGGGTCTGGAAGTTGGCAATCCACGCCTGGTAGGCCGCGGCGAACCCCTCGGTCTCGTCCGGCCACGCTCCCCCGTCTGCCACTCCCCCATGCTCAGGCACTGCAGAGGCCCTGGTGTCGATGTCACCTCCGCCCGTCTGCTTCACGGCGCCCACGCCAGCAGAGGCAGGCTCCGGGATGGGTGCGGCCTCGACGGCCGGGAGCGCCACCGGTGCCTCGACCTCCGCGCGGGCCGGGGCCGGGGGCGGGGGCAGCAGCGCCGGTTCGATGCCGGCGGCGGCGAGGCCCGCCGGGGCCGTCTCCGCCAGGGGGACACCGTAGCGGGCCAGGCGCAGCGGCATCAGGGACTCCACCGGGGCCTTGCGGCGCCAGGCGCGGCCGAAGCGGGAGTGCAGGCGGGCCTGGTAGATGAGGCGGTCCTGCTCCAGCTTGATGACCTGCTCGTAGGAGCGCAGCTCCCACAGCTTCATCCGGCGCCAGAGGAGGAAGGTGGGCACGGGGGAGAGCAGCCAGCGGGTGAGCCGGACGCCCTCCATGTGCTTGTCGGCCGTGATGTCCGCGATCCGCCCGATCGCGTGCCGGGCTGCCTCGACGGCGACCACGAACAGGATCGGGATCACCGCGTGCATGCCCACGCCGAGCGGGTCCGGCCAGGCCGCCGCGCCGTTGAAGGCGATCGTGGCGGCCGTCAGCAGCCACGCCGTCTGGCGCAGCAGCGGGAAGGGGATCCGGATCCAGGTCAGCAGGAGGTCCAGCGCGAGCAGCACACAGATGCCCGCGTCGATACCGATCGGGAAGACGTAACTGAAGTTCCCGAAGCCCTTTTTGATGGCGAGTTCACGGACCGCCGCGTACGACCCGGCGAAGCCGATACCGGCGATGACCACAGCTCCGAACACCACGGCACCGATCAGGACCCGGTGTGCCCGGGTCAGCTGAGGTATCCGCCCTGTCCCCGCAGCCACGCCCCACTCCCCCACTTCAGCCTCAGAATTGAACAGCTCCCACACTTTCACGATGTGCACGACGGTGTGAGACCGGTGGGGCCTCTTGCCAGCCCTGCTCCCGCGTTTGGCCAGAAACGCTCCGGCACTGTGCCTTCGACGCGATGGCTGACTGCGCAGGGAGGTGCATCCAGGACGCGGGCATATGCGCGAGCAAATTTGCAGATCCGGCACCGTTGACACGGAGATGATCGCGGGGCTGGGTTGGACGGTGGGGACGGAAACTTACGAGGAGCCGTTAACTACCTTGGCCACGTGCAAGCTTCATGAGCAACTCCGTGTTGTTCAGGTCTGACAGCACAGCTTCTGCTCCAGCAGCCCGGAGTGCGGCCTCACTACTATGTCCAGACGCAACCGCAATCACCCGTATCCCATTGGCATGTGCCCCTTCTACATCAGCCGGAGTGTCGCCGATCAGCACTGCCTCCTCCGGTGCTACGCGGGAGCGGTGCAGGGCAAGCCTGACGAGCTCGGAGCGGGCGTCGTCGTCATCGCCGTACGCGCCACACTCCCAGAGCATGTGTCTGTCAAGGCCGAATACCTGCAGTTTGATCTCTGCGACCGGGCGGATATTGCCCGAGACCACCGTCTGCCGGATCCCATCTGCGTCGAGGGTGCCAAGTGCGGCAGCCGCACCGGGTAGAGCATGACCGCGTTCGCGCAGTTCGGCGGCGTGCCTCAGATGCCCTTCCGTCAGGGCGCGAGCGAAGCGCTCGAAGTCGGCACGTGTCGTGCTCAATCCATGCAGTGTCGCGGTCTCACGGAAGATGACGGGTTCCGTAATGCCGTCAATCTTCGCCTGCTCACGCATGACCTGTCCTGTGGTCTGCAAAAAGGCCGCTGCGGAGAGCTCACGTCCAACGCCCCGTGTGTCGATCAGAGTGTGGTCGATGTCCCAGAGAACCATTTGCATCGTGCCTCCCATCTCACCACCCGCCATCGGGACCGTGGGGTCGCCCCAAAGTGTGCGACCCGCGCACAGCGTGGAGCACTGCGTCCTACGCTGACGTTACGAGACACAATCGGGGAAGGGGACGTAGCGGTGATCTCACCAAGGTTGCCCGTGGGTGAGAGGGTCAAGCACTACCGGCGGAAGAATGGCAACCGAACTCAGGCAGCCATCGCAGGACTGTGCGGCATCACCGAGCGCTATCTCCAGCAGATCGAGGCCGGCCGCAAGACGCCCTCTACCGAGGTTCTCGCTCGTCTCGCCCGCGAACTGGGGGTGCCGGTAGGAGCGTTGCTCACCGTTGAGAGCGTCAAGGAGTCATCGGCTCCGCTCACTGCGGCCCCCGCGGTGACCCGCGCGCTCATGGGCTACGACAACCAATCTGGCGACTCGGTTCTCGCAAGCCCTTCAGAGCTTCGGGAGCGGGTCGAGCAGGCTTGGCGGCTATGGCAATCGTCGAAGGATCGCTTCACCGCCTCAGCCCTCGTCCTCCCCAGCCTGATCACTGACGTCGAGCATGCATTGCGGGTCCACCGAACCGGATCCGACGCCCAAGCGCGACGCGAAGTCCTTCGCGTCGCTGCAGATTTGTACGGGCTCCTGCGGTCGTACTGCCGTCGCGGCGGACGCCTAGACCTCTCCCTCATGGTCGCCGATCGAGCAATACGAGCTGCCGAAGATGCTGACGACCCTGTCCGTATCGCCACAGCGCAGTGGAATCTCGGTCACGTGTTCCTCTCTCACAGCGAGCCAGGTGCCGTGGAGGAGGCTAAGGAGATCGCGCTCCGTGCAGTTGATCAGTTGCGGTGCGGGCCTAGGACTGCTGAGACAAGAGCTGTTGAGGGAGCGCTCGAACTGGTTGCAGTGGTTTCGGATGCTCGGTGCCGCCGCTGGTGGGAGGCACGGGAGAGGCTGGAACAGCGCGCTGCCCCGCTCGCAGAGCAGATCGGTGAGGGCAATGTTCAGTGGACGGTGTTTGGACCGACCAATGTTGCCATGCACGCGATGAGCATCGAGATGCTCGCCGGCGATGCATCAGAAGGATTGCGCGTTGCCGACCGGATCGACACACACAGCTTGCCAAGCCGTGAGCGTCAGTTCACCTTCAGCCTGGAGCTGGCCAGGTGTCACGATCTACGCGGAGAGGATGCTGCGGTCCTCGTCCATTTGCTGGATCTTGAGGACATCGCGCCCGAGGATCTGGCACGCAGTCCACTTGCCGTCGAAATAGTCCTGGACCTCCACAAGCGCGTGCGTCCCACCTTCAGGCACCAGGTCGACGGACTCGTCCAGCGTCTCCAGCTCATCTGACGCGAACTCATAGGCCGCCCGAACTCTCAGTTCGGGTCCCGCCCCGGTCCCGGCCGTACCTTCGCAGGACAGTGCAGCGAAGGACTGGGCGAAACATGGGCAACGATGCGAAAGAGATGCTGACCGCAGCCGGTCTACGGCTCGTGCCCGTTGGCGTCGAATGGGACGCCGTGAAGGTACAACGGCACCTCGGCATACGCGCGATCGAACTGATCGATGACCCCGGCGCCGTCGCTGTGGACCCGACTCGCCCCGAACCAGTGCTGTACTTCTTCGTCCCCGCTGGCAGCGCCGCACTCTGGGATGTTCCCGAGACGCAGGCACTCGGCACGAATTCACACATGGTCCTGCCTCAGGAGTACAGGCATGCGCCGCCCGGTCCGTACTGGCTGATTCCTCAAAAGCGCGGACTCACAGCAGTTGCAGCGCTGCAGCGAGCACTTGAAGCAGTGAAATGAACGCAGATCACGGCGGTGGTGTACCCGCTCGGACTGCCCACCACCCAAGGCTCGCTCTTGCCATGGACCGCTGGCGGCTAGGGCGCCTCAACACTGAATTCGTAAGCAATCTCCCAGCGGTCGGCAGGGACGACGATGTCGGCGGTCTCGACGGGGCGGCCAGAGTCGTCGTAGTAGGTGCGCTCGATGAGCATGACCTGGTCTCCGGTGTTAATGCCGAGCAGATTGGCCTGCTCTGGGGTGGCACGCCCAGGCCGCGGGATCTCCAGCGCGCTCTTGATGTGGATCCCGATGGACCGCATGCGCTCGACAACCCCCTGGCCGGCCAAGGGCCCCATTTCGGGCAGGAGGATAGGCGTGTCAGCAGTGATACTCATGGGCTCCCAACTGGTGGCGAGCTGAACAGGGTGGCCGTCAGCCAGGAACTCGTAGTCCGTTCGCACGCAGGCATCACCAGGGTTGATGCCCAGGCGGTGGCCGATGCCCTCAGGGGCAGGGGTACGGGCCTGAGAGTTGGCTTCCCAGGAAGCTGCGCGGCCGAGGTCGCTCATGTCGGCGCGGAAAGGGCTCGTGCCGCGGCGCTCACGGTGGCGGGAGCGGATCATCCGGCGGCGCTCGCGGGGCTGGGCAGCGTACGTGCCCGATCCAGCGCGACCTTCGAGAAGCCCTTCAGCGATCAGGCGCTCCTGCGCCTTCTGCAGGACATTCGTACCGACGCCGTAGTCGCGAGCGAGTTGAGCACGTGAGGGGAGCTTGGCGCCAGCGGACCATTCTCCGGCTTCGAGTCTGCGGCGGATGTCCGCCGCGACGACCTGGTACGGGGCGTGTGCGTCGTGGCCCATGTGCGGACTCCGTACTGGTCGAGGCTGGTCAACTGCCTTTTTCCTGATCTCGATTGACAATTTAATGCATCAGGTTCAAGCTAATGCATCAGAAGCACGTTACGTGACCGGCCGTTTACGAGGGAGTCCCGTGAGTGCGCCAAACACCAGGGCCATCTCAATCGCCTCCCTGCTCACCACCGCACTGACCCCAAGCACAGAAGAAGGCGACTCTGCCCTCGTCCACGTCGAGGACACGGGCGCCGTCATCCGCGTATGGACTCACGTGCCGACCGGCTTCAACGAAGCCACCCGCCTCCATGTCCTCGACTTCCTCATGAGCCACGCCGACCGCTTCGGACATGAGGCCCGCCGCAGTGGCTCCTCCGTCTTGTGGGCCGAGATCGACCAGGCACCGATGTCTCATCCAGCAGCCAGCAAACCGGAGGAAGCTCCGTGACCCCGCCCCCACCCGGCCAGAGCAAACCTCTCATCTGGCAGCCACTCCGCCCGTCGTCACAGGTAAGCCGCCCGCACTGTCACGGAATAGCGCATCAGCACCCTGCGATTCGCAGCAGCGCATCGCCCGCCCCTTCCCTCCTCGCCCGCGACAGCGTGGTGGTGTGTGAGCGGTTCAAGGTCGAACCGCGCTGTGGCACGCGCCCGCCCTGCGGTGACGACGCGCGTCTCGTCGGTGGCGCGCGCCGCGTGGCTGCCGCGCGGCTTGAAGAGTGCGGGATAGGTGTTCTGGTGGATGAGGCGCTGCTGGTTGTCTCGGAGTTGCTCACCAACGCGTTGGTGCACAGCGGTACCAGCGAGGTCTCCCTGGTCCTGGCGGTCCGTGACGGCTTCTTGGTGATCACCGTCGTGGACGGTATGCCGGGTGCGGCGCAGCTCAAAGAGGCCGGGGATGATGCCGAGTCGGGGCGTGGCCTTGAGCTCGTTGCGGCCGTGGCCAAGGCGTGCGGCGGGACCTGGGGAACCAGGGATGCGGGTGCGGAGACCTGGTGCCGCCTCGCCTTACCGGCCGCGGAGGCACAGCAATGAGCATCCGTGAGCCGGCCCATGGGCCTTCACCCGATGACGGACCGCCGCGTGAGGCGTGCAGCGGCCGACAGGAGGCTGCGACAACGCCGTTGCCGTTGCGGCTGCAGGTCGAGCCTGCTTTCACCTGGAGTGTGTCGCTGGTGGCGAGTGCGGCGTGTGGTCTGCTGGCGCGGCAGCGGGTCCGGCCGGCGCTGACGATGGCCCGCTGGGAAGGGAATGTTGATATCGCTGCCCGTGTTGCCGACAAGCTCGTGGACAACGCCCTCGTTCACGGTGAGCCGTTCGGCGACGGCACGGTCACCTTGCGTCTGATCATCGACGCTACGACCCGTGAGCTGCTCATCGAGGTCGATGACGCGCTTCCCGACTTCCCCGGCTTCGCCGCTGTCGCCAACCAGAGCAGCACGCTCCGTGGCACGCCCCGGGGTCCGTGGTGGGTGGCGCACTACCAGGGCCGCCTGTCCTGGGACGTGATCAAGACCGAGGACGGCCGGCTCTCGGGCAAGACCGTGCAGGCCATCCTTCCCGTCACCTGATCACGCGTCCCAGTACGTCCTTCCCTTGCTGAACCCGACTTTGAGGAACTCATGTCTTCCCCCCAGCTCCGTCCTCAGCCCCGCCGGGCCTCCCCCGCACACCGCAGGAAGAAGCGCCGCACGCCCGGGGACGGGTTCGTCGCCGAACAGATACGTGCCGCGGTGCTCACCCCGCTGCTGATCGTGCTGGCTGTCCTGGTCGGTGCTGTCATCGCCTGGCTGGCCTTTCCGGTCTCGGCCGGCGCGTTACTGGCCGCGTTAGCCACGGGGCTCTGCGCCGCCCTCGCCATGGGAGCTGTGCGGGCACGGTCGACGGCCCGGGCCGTTCGGCGGGCGTATGCGGGCGAGGTGCAGCGGGTGGTGGAAGCGGCCACCGCGGTGGACAAGCTGGTGGCCTGGTCGGCGGAGGAACTGCTGCGGGGCGGCACCGTCTCCCTGCCCGACACCGCCCCGGCCCCGGCCCCGGGCGGGACGGGTCTTGCGGATGAGGCGGTGGCGCAGCTCGCGGAGCTGCAGGTGCAGGCGGTCGCCGCTCTGATGCGTGTGCATGACGAGTCGCAGCCTGCGGTGCTGCTGTCGATGCTGCACCAGTTCGCACGCCGCGAACACGCCCTGGTCGCCCGCGCGTTGGAGAAACTGGACCGGCTGCAGGAGTCGACCGAGGACCCGGATCAGCTGGAGCTGCTGTTCGCGCTGGATCATCTGGTGACGCGGTTGCGGCGGTGGGTGGAGAGCAAGGCCGTGGTCGCCGGGGAGTCACTGCGCAGCGCGCGGGAGCCGGTGAGTGTGATGCAGGTGCTGCGGGGTGCGAACCAGGAGATCCTGCACTACGCCCGGGTGACCGTAGCCGCCGGAACGGTGGGTGTGGAGGTGGGCCTGCCCCGGCATGTGGGGCCGGACCTCACCCATCTGCTGGCCGAACTGATCGAGAACGCCACCCACTTCTCCGACTCCACCACGAAAGTCCAGGTGCGGGCGCAGAAGGTGGCCACCGGCCTGGCCATCGAGATCGAGGACCGTGTCGCCATCCCCATGCGGCCCGGTGACCGGGTCCGCTGGAACCGTCTGCTGGCAGGACCCGATCAGATGGACGTGGGCGCTCTGGTCAGCGCGGGCCGGATCGGTCTGCTCACCGCGGCACGGATCGCGCAACGCCACGGCATCTCGGTGCAGTTGGCGGAGAACCCGACCGGCGGCACCACCGCCCTGGTAGTCGTCCCCGCCAGACTGCTGGTGGCACTGACACCTCCCACCACCCACGTCTCGCGCCCCGCGCCACCCACCCAGCCCGACCACCCGTCGGCTACGTCGGCGGTACGGGTGGGAGTAGAGCAGCCGGCCACGGTGCCGCAGCAGCCGGCGCAGGCCTCCGCTCCGGACGGCGCTGTCGCTGGGCCGCCGTTGCCTCGCCGTCAGGTCCCTACGCAGGACGAGGCGCCGTCCCCAGCAGCTCCGGCTCAGATACGGGCTGCGGCAACTCGTCCGCGCTACGGCCTGGCCGACGCCTTCAGAGGCGCCATCGCAACCGACCGCACCGCCCCTACCTCCGCGCCGGGCAGGCCACCAGCCGCCGCGCCCGTGACGCCTGCCCGCCAGCAGTGACAACGCCGTTCCGGTCCGTCGCGTGATCGCGGCCGGCCCTTCCCGATTCGTTGTAGGAGACCGATTTCTGATGACCGACGACCACGGTGGCCAGACCATGACCACCGCCGCGTCCAGCAGCACCTCCGTCCCCGCCCAGGAGCAGATGGCCGGCCTCCTGGTGGACTTCGTCGAGCAGGTGCCGGGAGTCACCCACGCACTGCTCATCTCCCGGGACGCGCTCCGCCTCGTCGACAGCGGCTTCTCGAAAACCTGGGCCGACACCTGGGCCGCGACCCTCGGCACACTGGCCTCGCTGTGCGAGAACATCCCCGGCCCTCGCGGTGACAAGGGTCCGTTGCAGCAGGTCGTGATCGAGCGTGAGGACGCGCTGATCTTCGCGACGATCGGCGGAACCAGCGCCGCTTTCCCCCACCAGCCCGGGAACACGGCGGGCGTGGTCGACACCGTGCTGGCGGTGATCGCCGAGCCGACGGCGAACGCGGGCACGGTGGGCTACGAGATGGGTCAGCTCGTGGACCGGTTCGCCCCCTACATGGTCGCGGCCATCCGCACCGCCTGATGAACACCCCGAGCAGGACCCCACCCCCAGGATCCGGAGAGTCGGGCGGTGCGTTCGTCCGGCCCTACGCACTGACCCGCGGACGGGTCCGCGCCCGGCACCGGCTCAGCCCCGACACCCTCCTCCACGCCGGCCCCGGCAGAGCGGGACCAGGGCTGGGCGAGGGCGAGTACCTGCACCTCGCGGCCTTGTGCCGGGAGCGGCACCGGTCCGTCGCGGAACTCGCCGGCACCCTGCACGTTCCGCTCACCCTGGCCCGGGTGCTGATCTCCGACCTCATCGACGCCCGCGTCCTGGTCCTGACCCTCACCCACGCCTACACCCCCGCCGACCCCCTCTCCGGGGCCGGGGCCGGGGGCCGTCCCACCGAACAGCTCCTGGAGGCACTGCGTGCCGGTCTCATCCGCAAGTGGTCCGATGCCGCACCCAAAGCCAGCTGACCCGCGCGACCCGGCGGCACCCCCGCGTGCCGCGGGCGGTCCGGCAGTGCTGAAGATCCTGGTCACCGGAGGGTTCGGAGTCGGCAAGACCACGGCGATCGGTGCGGTCAGTGAGATCGAACCGGTCTCCACCGAGGAGTACCTCACCCAGGACAGCGCCTGGTGCGACAGCCTGGACGGGATCGAGGCCAAAACAACCACCACGGTGGCCTTCGACTTCGGGCGGATCACCTTCGAGGTGCCCCTGCCCATCGAGCTGATGCTGTTCGGCACCCCCGGCCAGGACCGCTTCCGCGACCTGTGGGACGACCTCGCCCGCGGCGCCGTCGGCATCGTCGTCCTGGCCGACACCCGCCGCCTGGACTCCAGCTTCCCCGCCATCACCTTCAGCGAACGCACCCAACTGCCCTTCCTCATAGCCGTCAACGAGTTCGACCACGCCCACCGCTACCCCCTCACCGACATCCGCCAGGCCCTCGCCCTGCCCCCGCACGTCCCCGTCGTCACCTGCGACGCCCGCGACCCCGCCTCCATCGGCACCGTCCTGATCCACCTCGTCGACCACGCCCTGACCCCCCAGCCGGCCCACCCCACCACCCTGGAAGCCTGAGATGACCCACCACCCCACCCACGCACCCACGCCCACCCACAGGCCCACCGGCTTACCCACCGGCATCACCGAGCCCGGAGTGATCGTCCCGCGCAGCAACACCATCCGCCCAGGCCAGGAGACCGTCAGCGCGGCCCAGGCCCGTGAGCTCGCCGAACGGGAGACCCGTGAGGACCTCCTCGCGCGCCTGGGCGTGCCGGTCGGGCCGGATGACGGGATGGATCAGTTCGCCGACCACATCGCCGAGGCGACCGGCATGCTCTACGGCTTCGTCAACATCTTCCGCGGCGAGCAGACCTTCGTCGGCCTGCACAACCCACCCCCCGAAACCGGCCTGCTGATCCTGGACCGCACCATGAGCCTGGAACACGGCTGGTGCCCCGCCGTCGTCAGACGCCGCAGGGCCCTGCCCCTGTGGGACGTCCACGCCAGCCCGCAGTTCTCCGGCAACCTCGTCGTCGACATGGTCGGCATCCGCTCCTA
>NZ_JBIVDS010000038.1:0-16433 GCF_044747265.1 Streptomyces sp. NPDC090106
TCGTTCTTCTTCCCTGTCCCTCCCTTCTCCGCTGCGGAGCCCGGTCCGTCGAACGGCAACCGGGTACCGCAGCCCGCGAGTCCGACGGCCGCCGCAGTGGCCGTACCCATCCCGAGAACTTCCCTGCGCGTGACTGTGTGCACGTCGACCCCGTTCTCCCATGGCCCTGTGGTGACTGATGACCGCACACGACGTGCACGGGTGGAATGCGTTCCGACAAAGGCGGCGCGGGCTCAGCCCGTCGGCGTGTCCGCGGCCGCGCCGACGGCGGCCAGCAGCTTCTTCGCCTCGGTGCCGAGGCGGGGCCCCGCGAGCCACTGGGCGCGCTGGGGACCGACCGAGGTGTTGCTGACGAGGGCGAGGGTGCCGTCGTCCCGGCCGATGAACCAACCGCCGCCGGACGCACCGCCGTTCATCGTGCAGCCGATCCGGTAGAGGGTCGGGTCCTGTTCCGCGATGTTGAGCCTGCCGGGCCGGTCCTGGCAGGAGAAGAGCAGGTTGCCGTCGAACGGTGCCTCGGCGGGATAGCCCCAGATCTTCAGGGTGGGAATCCCCGTGATGGCCGGTGCGTCCAGCGCCACCGGCACCGTGTACCCGATGGCGTCCTGGAGGGACTGCGCGGGGGCGTCCGCGCGGCGGACGTGCAGGACGGCGTAGTCGTAGGCGGCGCCCGCTCCGCCGATCTCCTCGCCCTCACGTGCCCAGCCCGTGGAAACAGCGGCCCGGTCGGCCCACCAGACGCCCAGCGGCGAGATCTCCCGGGTGTCCGTGGCCGTTCCGCCCGCCGTGGACAGCGCCTCGTTGTTGAACGACGGCACGAACACGATGTTCCGGTAGAAGGCGCCGCTGCGGCCGGTGTGCACACAGTGGCCGGCGGTCCACACCAGGCTGGACGCGCCGGGATCGGCCGGGTCCGTCACCGCGGTCCCGGAGCAGACCCGGTGGCCTTTGGGGGTGTCGAAGAACACCTTGCCGAGGACGGCCGCGTTCTCGACATAGGGTGCCTGTTCGGGTCGGGCCGGGACGGCCTCCGGCTCCGGGTCGGACACCCGTGGGTCGATGTCGGCCTTGTCCGGGAGCGGCATGTCGTAGGGGACGGCGTCGGCCATGTCCGACGAGGACCAGGTCTCGGGTTCGGTGAACTCGCCCATGGACCGCGAGGTTTGGGGGGATGTGCTCTGGCAGCCGGTGAGGACGAACAGTAGGACGCTCGCCCACAGCAGGATGCTGAACGGCCGGCCGGCTGCGCCGTCGTACCACTTCATCTCGTCTCTCCTCATCGGATACCGCTCCTGGTCGGTCGTGGTCGCGTTCCGTCCCTGGCGCAACCTCGCGGCCGTCCCCGACGACGGGCAGGTGTGTGCTGGCGAAGACGAACCGGTGTGCGGGTCGAGCCGGTGTGCGGGTCGAGCCGGTCACAGGTCGGCGAACTCGCCGATGAAGACGGAGCGGGTGCGGTTGTCGAAGTTCTGGGCGGCGAGGTCGGTGGAGACACCGCTGCGCAGGAGGAGGGACTTGCCGGTGCAGTCAGGGCCGTCCCAGAGCTTGATCGGCTTGTTGGCCGACTCGGCGTTGTCGGCGCTGATGGCGGAGATGGCACCGCCGAGGGAGGTGTTCCGGCAGCCGCGTCCCGAGACGGTGCCGGGCGCGCTCTGGGGATCGTTGATGTCGTCAACGAACTTGTACAGACCGTCCTCGGAACGGGCGACGAGCTCCTTCATCTCACCGTTTCCGGTGCCGTCTCCGGTGCCGGTGCCTGTGCCGCTTCCGTTTCCGGTGCCGCTTCCGTTTCCCGCGGTGCCGTTCTCCTCGACGGACGGTTCACCGCCGGTGACGTCCTGGCCGGAGCGCAGGCCGTCAGGGGTGACGCCGAACCACGTGCCGCCGACTCCCTGGCCGTTGGTGTCACCGGGGGCCAGGTCCTTGCTGAAGAGGTAGATGGGGGCCTTGCCGAGGGTGAGCTGGAATCCCTTGCCGCGGCGGATGAAGCCGACGTCGGACTTCTTGATGCCGTCGATGAAGACCTTGCCGCCGGGCTTGACGATGTAGGGGGGCCAGGTCTTCTCGCACGCGTCGAAGCAGTTGGACTTCGAGGGCTCGTCCTTGTCGAAGCGGTAGAGGACGAACCCGGCGGCGTTGGTGACGACGGGGTCGAGGTCACCGACGGAGGCTGCGGTCAACTGGACCCACTTGCGGATGACCGGGTTCGACTCCTTGGCCTGCTTCGCGGGCGCGGCGTTGGCGGCGAAGTCACCGGCACCGAGATCGGCGTTGTTCTGCTCGGCCGTACCGTCCTGGAAATTGACGTCGCTCGATCCGGCGGACGTTCCCGGGTTCGCGGCGGATTTCTCGTCCGCGCCACCGCAGGCGGTGAGCATGAGAGACCCAGCCAGAACCGTCGCCGCAACGGTGACCATACGACTGTGATGCATGAGAGAACCCCCGAAAGAAATTGTGTCGGACCATGCCTTTTGAAAGTTCGGACTTTCCGAATCGGCCGACATCCGCACTACGGCCGCCCCGGCGCGGGGAGTTCTACGAAAAACAACGCGTTACTCAACCGTGACGAAAGGGAAGGTGGTGTGACGGGATACGGCTGTCAGAGCCGCACACCGTGAGCAGCCAGATACGCGACCGGGTCGATGTCCGAGCCGAAGACCGGCTCCGCCCGCACCTCGAAGTGCAGATGGGGCCCGGTGACATTGCCCGTGGCCCCGGAGAGCCCGATCCGCTGCCCGGCGGTGACGGTCGCCCCGCGTTGGACGTCCAGCCGGGAGAGGTGGGCGTACAGGGTGTACTCGTTCTCAGCGTGCCGGATGAGCACGTAGTGGCCGTAACTGGCGTCGGTGGAAGCCATGAGGACTAGACCGGGCAGCACCGCCGCCACGGGAGTGCCCACCGGGACCGCGAGGTCGATCCCCGTGTGGTGACCGGTGGTCCAGTTCCCGGCCTCGGCGTAGCTGGAGGTGATCACATAGCCCTTGACGGGTGCGGTCGCCGTGCCGGTGTTTCGGGCCGCTCCGGATCCCGAGCCCGAGTGGGCCTCCGAGCCTTCGTCCGCCTCGGAGTCCGGCGGGGCCGTGACCGGGCCCGTGTCGGATGCGGTGCCTGAACCGGTGTCGGACGCGGCATCGGATGAGGTGTCCGACGCGGTGCCGGGGGCTTGTCCGTCGTCCGCGTCCACGCCGTCACCCTCGCCCTCGCCCTCACCGTCGTCGGTGCCCCCGGTCAGCTCCGGCGCCAGGATGACGCCACCGTCGGGCTGTTCGTCGGCGTCCGGTGGGGGCATCACGCTCGCGGTCGGGAACGCCGGGAAGGTGGTGACGGTGGACGGCGGCGGTATGTCCCCCGCGACGCTCCGTTCGCCACCCGAGAGGGCGAGCGCCGCCACCGTTCCCACGACGAGGACGAACCCGACGGCGATGATCCCGAGCACCTTCCCGCTGATTCCGAACGGGATCAGGGACGTGCCGGAGGACGGAGCGACGCCGGGGAAGGGCGGCTCACTGCGCCGGCTCGGGTCACGTCGCAGTCCCGGGGCCCCGAGAAGACGCGGAACGCGATGGCGAAGGCGAAGGCGAAGGCGGAAGCGTGCACGCTCCGGTGCACCGAAATCCGCGTCGGCCAGGAAATCCGCGTCCAGATCGGCCTCCGCCTCGCCGCTCCGGTCGGGGTCGGTGAGGAGTTCGGGGCGGATCGGCTGCTTGAAGTAGTCCACGGGAGTCTCCGACGGTTCCGGATCAGTTCGCGGGGTTCTGCACGCCGTTGTCGCTGAGCAAGGGCTGCCAGGACGAGATCTTGTCGTCGATCCCGTTGTTCGGTCCGTCGGGGTTCAGGTTCGGGAGATAGGTGCGTGAGGGCATTTTGATGGCCGCGCCCTTGAAGTCGGTCTCGGTGTAGAAAATGAGGTCGAGGTCGCTGAGCTTCTGGATCGAGGAGATCTTGTCGTTCAGCGCGTCGATGCTGCCCCGGACCACGGGAAGGTCCTTGCACTCACCGCGCAGTTCCGGCTCCGTGCAGACGGTGACCACGGCCCGCTCGGCCGCGCGGCCTTCCACCTGCGGCTGCCAGGAGGCGACTCTGTCGTTGAGGTCGACCGGAACGACCGGAGGGCTGAGATAGGCCGTCTCCGCTCCGGGCTTGAGCGTGACGGAGGCACCCGAGAAGTCCGGGTCCCCGTAGAACGTGACGCTGAAGTTGTTCGGATTCCTGATCGAGCTGGTGTTCCTGTCGTGGGCGGCCAGCTCGTCGACGAAAACCGGGAGGGAACGGCAATGCCCCTTGAACACGGTGTGCGTGCAGATCTCGACCCGGGCCTCGCCCTGCGGATCGGGGTTGTCCTCGAACTCCGGAAGCGGGATCTCCTGCTCCGTGACAACGCGCCGCTCACCGCTGCGGGCTTGCAGATCCGCGCTCTCGGTGTTCTTGCTCTCGGTGTTCTTGTGCCCGGACTTCTCTGACGAATCGCCGGCGCCTGCGCCCGTCTCGCCTCCGCAGGCCGCGAGACCGAAAGAAGCCACCAGAAACACCGCCGCGAGCGCCGCCTTACGGGAATGAACCATTTCGAGTTCCTCTGTTTTCGCTTTCCGCGGGAAAGGAATCCCGTGGACCTCTTGAATGCCGTGTCCCTATCGACGTACATGCGTCTCGGGTCGTTCAAAAAATCTCTTCGAGGCACCTCGCGAAGTCCGGCGGGGCCACCGAGGAGAGCGCGGAAATCCGCTGTTCGGCCGCCGTGAAACGCTCGGTGCCCCCGGCCGCACTGATCTGGTCCCACAGGGGCAGCAGCCGTCTGCCCAGCGGTACGGCGGTGAACGGCGCAGTGACCAGCTCCCAGTCGGTGAGGGCGCGCTCGACGTGTTCACGGGCCCCTTCCATGCCCGATCGGTGCCGTGCCTCGGCCACCTGGAGCGACAGCGCGGCAGCCGTCGCGTGGTCCCCCATCAGATGGGCCACGTAGGCCACCAGGGCACGGGTCTCCTGGGTATGGAGATGCTCGGGTCCGAAGGCGCGGGCCGCCTGACGTTCCAATGCGGACGCCTGCGCCTTGGCCAGGGAAAGCTCACCGGCGGTGACCGTCTCGCAGACCATCGCCACGCCCACGGCCAGTTCCTCCGGTACGGGGAGCGGGGCAGGCCGCGGCAAGCCTGGAACCGGACGCTGCGGGACGCCCACCACAGCAGGCGCGGGAGGAACCGGGACAGCCCGGGGTCGGGCCGGAGCCGGAACGGGCAGCGATTCCGGGGCCGGTGGAGGTGTTCTGAGCGCCGTGAGTATGGCGGTGTCGTAGTCCCGGCCCGCGCCGGTTCCGCCGGCCTCCTGCGCTCCGGGTCCAGGTCGGGGGCCGGGTCCAGTGCCAAGTCCGGGTCCGGGTCCAGGTCCAGGAGCGGGAGCCGGACCGAACCCGGACAGGGGAGCCGGCTCGGGCACGGCGACGGGCTCGGACGCGGGCACGGCGACGGGCACCGACACGGAGGACGAGGCCGGCACCGGCGTCCGGTCCGGCACGTCCCACGGCAGCGGGTGCTCCAGCAGCTCGCTGGCGCCGTCCTCCCTGACCCGGATGCGCAGCACGAGTCGCCTCTGCTGGTCGAGGATCGACGCCTCGACGGGGGCCGACCGGTCCAGGGCCCACTGATGCAGCCGGTCGAGCACGGCGGTCTGCGCGGCGTCACCCGACGCGGATGTCGCGATGACCTCGCCGTCGACCGTCACGGTGCCGTCGGCGGCGATGACGACAGCAGACCGCCGCCGTCCTGTTCGCTGACGTTCGTCTGGGGCATCCCGGCCATCCCGGTCATCCCATCCGTTCCGGTCGTCCCAGTCGTCCCGGTCGTCCCGGTGCTCGTCGATGGCGGTGTCGGGGCGCACACGGACCCTGTCCTGCTGTCCCAGCTGGGTCATCGCTCTCACTGTCCTTCGGTGTCTTGGGCGGGCGGGGAGGCGGGCACCGCGCCCTCGTAGATCGCGAACTTCGCCCGGATCGCCACGACGTACTGCTGAGAGGCGTTCGTCCGGGGCACCCGGCCGGCCTTCAACACGGCCTCCGGGCCCGCGTCATAGGCCGCCAAGGTCAGGCTCACCACATCGCTGAGCGGCTCCGAACTCACCAACGGCCTTACCTGGTCGGCCAGTTCACACATGAAGCGGCCCTGCGCAAGGATCGAGTCGGCTGCGTCGAGCGCGCTGGTCTCGCCGTTGTCGTCGTCGTCCCGGCCGAGGCGGGTGAACACGTCGGGCGGCAGCTGCGACACACCTGTCTCGCCGTCGGGGCCGGTCCGGTTGCTCTGGAAGCCGGATTCCTGGTCGATCTGGGCGGCGATGACCACCGGTCCGATGTCCGCGCAGAGCGCGCCCGCCTCCGTGATGGGGTCGGCCATGGCCTCCGGTACGGACTCCGGGTCGAACTCTCCCTTGCCGTCGCCCTGGATGATGCCCGCTATCTCGTCGGGGTCGGGACGCTGTGGGGCGTCGTCGCCCCCTCCTCCGCCACCGCTGAAGAAGAGGATCAGCGCGATCAACGGAGCAAACAGCACACCGAACCCTCCGATCACGAACAAGGAAGAGATCGCCACGGCCATGGCGACGGGCGACAACAGACAGCCGAGGCCGCCCACGGCCGCTCCGGCCTTCACGGCGGCCCCCACGCCGTCGGCGCCCGACCCGCCTCCGGGGTCACCGTTCACGCTCACCACTGCCACCTCTCCCGACGGCCGTCATCGTCCGACTACGGTCCTCACCCGGCCTCATGGCCGGAATCCGGCGCGCTCACCGCGCTCAGGGGCGCCGGGCACGTCTGTCCGTGCACGGCAACGGCCGTGACACCGCGAGCGGTTCAATTTCGATCGACCGGGTCCGGAGTGAACTGTCCCCGCCACTGCGGCCGTAGGTGGCTGTCGTAGGGAGCACACGGAGGCGATCAGCCCTCCCCCGGACACCCCGAACCAGCCGTGACCGACCGGTACCCGGCGTGCTCGCACACACCTCGCGCGGATGAAGGAAGAGGGACCCGATGAGCGCCTCGGCCACCACTCCCCCGGCGGACCCCTGGGTCCGGGGGCCGGTGACGAATCGTCCGTCCGCATCGGCGGCGATGCCGTTCGAGCGGCCCCCCGTGCAGCCGGCCACCGCCGCTGGTGCCCCCGCACCCGTTCCGCCCTCGACGGGCCCGTACGGCCCGACACCCCCGTCCGGTTCGGCTGATCCGTCCGGTTCGGCTGATCCGTCAGGTCCGGCCGCCCCGACCCCGACCCTCGCCCTCCACGAGGCGCCGCCCTACACGGGTGACTCGCTCACCTCCGTGTTCGCCCTCCCGGATCTGGGCCACGACGTACCACGTCCCTCACCGCGCGACACCCCGCCCCCGCCGACCGCCGCGGCGAAGCCGTCACCGCGCGACACCCCGCCGCCGCTCGTCGTGACTCCGCCGGACAGCACGCCCGGGATCAGTTGGGTCGGGGCGCACGGCGGCGCGGGTGCGACCACGTTCGCGGGGGCGCTCGGCGGCACGGACGTCGGTCACGCCTGGCCGGAGGTCGTCCAAGGGGAACCCGGCGGCATCCTGTTGCTGGCCCGGACCCATCTGTCCGGTCTGCAAGCCGCCTCCAAGGCTCTGGACTCACTGCGTACCGGCCGGCACCCCGCCGGAATCCAGCTGGTGGCACTCGTCCTGGTCGCCGACGCGCCCGGTCGTCTGCCGCCCGAACTCTGGCGCAGGGTACGAGTGTTGCGCGCCGCCGTACGCACCATCAGCGTGCCGTGGATCCCGCAGTGGCGGGTGGGCAAGCCCGCTCCCAAGATCCCCCGGTCGATCGTGGAACTCGCGGCGCTCGTCCCCAAGCGCGCCGAAGCCGCGCCGCACACGTAGCCCTACCCGCCCCACCACCCGTCACACCCGGACCCACTTTCACCCTAGGACGGACCATGTCCCGCGCCGCCGCCCACGACGTCCTCGCCGCCACCTTCGACCCCGGTGCCGACGCCGACTTCCTGCTCGGCATCCTCGCTTGGTGTGCCTCCGCCGCCGGTGTCGCGGGCGTCCTGATCACCGGCATGCTCATGGCCCTCCAACTACGCCGGGGCGAACCCGGCGAGGGCGCCGCTTACACGCGTGGCCTGTTCTTCGTGCTCCTCGGCTGTGTGCTCGCGGCGACCGCCGGGCCGATCGTGCAGTTCCTCGGCCCGCTGGGGCTGTGATCGCGGCCCTGTCACGGGCACCGCGCAGCGCCTCGCCGCACACCCTTGCCACAACTTCCCGTTCCCCGTTCCTCATTTCCCCGTTCCTCATTGTCCGTTGCTCATTCCCCGTCCTCCAGGAGATCCGTCATGCTCTCGTTCCTCGCTGCCGCCGTTCCCAACCCACAGCGTCAGGCTCCCGCCGCCCTCACCAACAAGATCGACCTCGTGCTCGGCATCGCCGCCTGGGCGGGCACCGCAGCCGGGGTGGCCGGGGTGCTGGTGACCGGCGCAATGATGGCCATCTCCGTTAAGCGCGGGGAGAGTTCGGAGCACATGAGTCGGCTGGGCATGGTGCTGGGCGGCTGTGTCCTGGTCGCCACCGCCGGCCCTCTCGTCCAGTTCGTCTTCAACTGAGCCGACGGGACACCACCTCATGTCCACCCCGCCCGAGCACGGGGACGACCCGGCCGCCGTCACGCACGGCGGCCCCCTCACCCCCCTGCCCGCCCCCAACCCATCCGGCGGCGCCGATCCGTTCGCGCTCCCCTTCTGGAAACAGCGCGGCTGGCGGCTCGCCGCAGGGTTCCTCGCGGTGGCCCTCGTCTTCTCGCTGTTCTCCCTGGCGACCCGCAGCACAGGCGCTCCCTTGCTCGAAACCGCTTCCGCGGCGGGCCCGTTGACCCAGGGCGCCGTGGACTCCACGGGCCGCCCCACGGGCTGCGCCACCGACGACGGCGACCGCGCCACCCCCGAGGCGGCACCCGCCGACACACGCTGGCGCACCCTCGGCGGCACACGTGTGCCCGTCTCGGCGACCGCCGGTCCCACCCAGCGGACCGGGCCGGTGCTGTGGTGTTTCGCGCACACCGCGATGGGCGCGGTCCTGGCCGCCCATGTCGTCCCCGCGCAGATGACGTCGTCGAACTGGCGTGAGGTGACCCGGGACCAGGTGGTCGCCGGGTTCGGCCGCGACCTGTTCGTCTCCCAACGCGGCTCGCTCTCCGACGCCCGTCTCAGGACCCGTGAGAACGGCTCCTACGCCGGGTTCCTGGTCGCCGAGTACAGCGCCGGCGCCGCCACGGTCGACGTACTGATCAAGAGCCCGGACGGGCCCTACTTCAGCACCTCGGTCCGGCTGCTGTGGAGCGGCGGCGACTGGAAGGTCCGACCCGCCAACGACGGCGGACTGCACACCGAACTGACCTCGGCGGGCGGCACCGACGGCTACGTTCTCTGGAAGGTATGACATGGCCTGCGAAACGGGCAGTGGTCCCGGCGACGTCATCAAGGGCTTCTTCGACTTCCTCGGCGATCCCATCGGCACCATCCTCGAGGTCATCGCCAACAAGGTGCTCGCCGGGGCGATCGCGGTCTTCGGCGACCTCACCACCGGCATTCCCACCCTGGTCTCCGACGGCACCGCGAACAAGATCAACCAGCAGACGCAGTGGATCGTCGTCTACACCGCCGTCGGATCGCTGATCTTCGCCGCCGGGCGGATGGCGCTGGAGCGGCGGGGCGAGGCGGGCACGGTCGCGCTCAAGGGCCTGCTGCGGGTGATCCTCGTGGCGGGCGCCGCGACCGCGGTCGTCACCGCCATGGCGAGCCTCGCCGACCGGTACGCCGACCATCTCTTCGCCTCCGGCGCCCAGCAGCAGCTCACCACCATCGGGTGCAGCGGCGGCGAGGGCATCCCCGCCGTGCTGCTGCTGGTCCTGGCGTTCCTGCTGCTGATCGCCGCGATCGTGCAGACCGTCCTGCTGTACGTCCGGCTCGGCGTCATGATCATCCTGCTCGGCACCCTGCCGGTCGCCGCCGCCGCGTCCATGACCAACTGGGGCGGTGGCTGGTGGCGCAAGCACATCGGGTGGATGGTCGCCTGGCTGCTCTACAAGCCCGCCGCGGGTCTGGTCATCTTCGGCGGCGCGGCGATGCTGTCCAACGACAACAGCGGAGACAGCCGTATCCACGAGAAGATCGCCGGTATCGGCGTACTGCTCCTGTCCGCGCTCGCCCTGCCCGCGCTCCTCAAGCTGGTCGTCCCGGCCACGGCCGCGCTCGGCAGCGGTGCCCCGGGCAGCACGAGCGCCGCGGTCGGCGGGATCGCCTCGGGCGCCAAGTCCCTCGGTGGCGTGGGCGGTTCGCCGGGCGCCGGCGGTATGCCCGGTGCCGCGGGGCCGTCTGGAGCTTCCGGCGCGGCCGGTGGATCGGGAGCGGCAGGAGCGGGCGGGGCCCGTGCCGCCGCGGCGGCCGGCCCAGCGGGCGCAGCCGCGGCGGCTGCGGTCAGCGCAGGCAAGTTCGTGGGCCGCGTGGCGGCCGGAGCGGTGGACGGCGCGGACGGCGACCGGGCACACAACCGGTGATCCGACCCGCGCCCCTCGCCGCCCACCCGGCCCGGCAACCCTCCTCCGCAAACTGACGATCCATCAACTCACTACACCAGGAACCTCTATGTCGACGGATTCGGTCGTCCACCCCACCTACGGGAACTGGCGCCGCCCCCGACGCCCCGGACTCGGCCCGCTCGGGCTGCTCGGCACGTTCGGGGTGTTCGGCGGGCTGGTGCTCACCCTGCTCGTCTCCCTGGTCTCCCTCGTGGCGGCCCTGTTCGTCCTGCTCCCGCTCGCCGCGGTCCTCGTACCGCTCACAGTGCGCACCCAGGACGGCCGCAACCTCTACCAGTTGCTCGGGCTGCGCATCGGCTGGCTGCGGCGCCGCTCCAAGGGCTCCCATCTCTACGTCAGCGGACCCCTGTCCACCCGCCCCGGCGGCCGGTTCGGTCCGCCGGGGCTGCTCAGCCGGCTCACCATGAACGAGGGCCGCGACGCCTACGACCGGCCCTTCGGCGTCCTGCACCACCCGGGCCGCAACACGTACACGATCGTGCTCGGCTGCGAACCCGACGGCGGATCGCTCGTCGACCCCGACCAGACCGACGTATGGGTCGCGTCCTGGGGGCAGTGGCTGGCCAGGCTCTCCCAGGAACCCCAACTCCGCGGCGCCTGCGTGGTGGTGGAGACCGCCCCCGACTCCGGCACCCGGCTGGCCAACGAAGTGCTGCCGAGGATCAAGGCGGACGCGCCCGCCGCCGCCCAGGCCGTCATGCGGGAGGTCGTCGAACGCTACCCGTCGGCCTCCTCCGAGATGAACACCTACATCGCCCTCACCTACGGCGTCCAGCCCGGCCAGCGCCGCCGGCCGTCGGAGATCGTCACCGAGCTGGCCATGCGCATCCCCGGTCTGCTCAGCGGGCTCGTCGGCGCGGGCGGCGGCTCGGCGGCACCGCTGTCCGCCGAGCGCATCGCCGAGGTGGTCCGTATCGCCTACGACCCCGACATCGCAGGGGACGTCCTCGACGCCCGTGCCCGCCACGGCGCGACCGGCCTGGTCTGGGAGGACGCGGGCCCTGCCGCCACCGTCGAGGCCGTGGGCGCCTACCAGCACGACTCCGGGATCTCCCGCACCTGGCTGCTCACCCTCGCCCCGCGCGGCACCGTCCGCTCCAACGTGCTGCGCGGTCTGCTGGAGGCCGCGCCGAACACCCGCCGCAAGCGAGTCGCCCTGCTCTACCGGCCCATCGACCCGGCGACCTCCGCACGGATCGTCGAGGCCGACCGGCGCGCGGCCCAGTTCATGGCCACCTCGGGCAAGGGCATGGTCCAGGCGCGTGCCGCCTCCGAGATGCGCGCCGCCGAGCAGACCGCCTCCGAGGAGGCCGCCGGTGCCGGGCTCGTGGAGTTCTCCCTCATGGTCACGGTCACCGTGGACACGCAGGAGCAGCTCGCCGACGCCGCCGTGACCGTTCGCAACCTCCAGGCCGCCGCCCGACTCTCGCTGCGGCCGGCCGACCGGATGCAGGCCGCCGCGTTCACCTGCACCCTCCCCCTCGGCATCCTGCCGTGGGAGCACACCTTGATCCCGCAAGCCCTCCAGGAGGCACTGTGAGCAGCACCGGCCCCCGGCCCCCGGCCCCCGGAGCCCCGTCGGCCCGGCTGCCCGGGGCGCGCGGCTGGCCCGGACCGGGCGGCGGCGAGATCGGCCACCTCGATCCGCCGACGATGTGGCGGGCGACGACCGTACAGGCTTGCGGGCTCTGGCCGTTCGCCGCCGGATCGGGCTCCCCGATGACGGGCGTACCGCTCGGCCAGCATCTCAGCACCGGTGCCACCGTGTGCGGCGACCCCATCTCCTGGTTCACCAGGGCCCGTTACATCTCCAACCCCTCCCTGTTCATGCTGGGGATGCCGGGCCTGGGCAAGTCCACCCTCGTCAACAGGATGCTGATCGGCCTGGCCGCGACGGGAGTCGTGCCGCTGGTCCTCGGCGACCTGAAGCCCGACTACGCGGACACCGTGCGTGCGCTCGGCGGCCAGGTCATCTCGATCGGACGCGGGGTCGGTGGCATCAACATCCTGGACCCGGGCTCGATGGGTGCTGCCGCCGAACGTCTGGGCGGCGCGGCCGGGGAGAGTCTGGCGGCCGAGGCGCACGGCCGTGTGCTCAACATGGTCTCCGCGCTCATCTCCGTCGTCCGGACCCGTCCGATGGACGACCACGAGCAGTCCGTCCTCGCCGCCGCCCTGCACCACCTGCGGGAACGAACCCCGGCGGGCCGTGCGCCGCTGCTGCCCGACCTGCTCGCCGTACTCCAGCAGGGCCCGGACCGGGTCCGCGCGGTCACCCTCGATCGCGGCGACGACACCCGCTACCGGGACGCCGTCGACCCGCTGCACCGTTCGCTGCTCGGCATCCTCGACGGGCCGCTCGGAGGCACGTTCTCCTCGCCCACCTCCACACGTATCAACCTGGCCGCGCCCGCCGTGTGCATCGACATCTCCCGTATCGGGGAGTCCGACACCCAACTGACCGCCGCGGCCATGCTCGCCGCCTGGTCCGACGGTCTGGGCACGGTCGCCGCCGCGCACGCCCTCGCCGACGCCGGACTGGCGCCCCGCCGCTGGTACTTCACCGTCCTCGACGAGCTGTGGCGGCCGCTGCGCGCCGCCTCCGGCATCGTCGACCGGATCGACGCGCTCACCCGCCTCAACCGCTCTCTCGGCCTCGGCGACGCGAAGATCACCCACACCCTGAAGGACGCCGAGGCCCTCGGCAGCGAGTCGGACCGGGCCAAGGCGCGTGGTTTCGTCGAACGCGCCGGGATGGTCGTCTGCGCCGGGCTGCCGCGCACCGAGATGGAGGAACTCGGCCGGGTCGTGGGACTGTCCGAGCGCGAGATCGACCTCGTCTCCTCGTGGTCGTCCCCGCCCGGATGGGCGGTCACCGGCGGCCATGAGGAGCCGCCGGGCCGGGGCCGGTTCCTGATCAAGGTCGGTGGCCGTCCCGGTATCCCCATCAAGGTCGCCATCACCCAGACCGAACGTGAGCTGCACAACACCAACACCCGCTGGGCCGCGGCGAATCCGCAGCGCCCCGAGCACGCCGGGCGCACCGTATGAGCGCCGGTCCCCGCCCGACGGGCAATGAACTCGCTCCCTGGGCGATCGTGACCGTCGCGGCCGTCGCGCTGCTCCTGTCGGTCACGGTCTGGATCGGCGGTACGGCGGCGGCAGCGCTGACGGGCGCGGGCTGGAACCCGCCGCCTTTCGCCCTGTCCACCTTCTCCGAACTGGCCTCCCACGGAACGGAGAAGAGCTGGCCGGGTGCCTCGCCGATCGCCGTGTACGCCGGTATCGTCGTGGCCTTCGCCCTGGTCGCAGCCGCTGTCGTCAGCCTGATCCGCGTCCTGCTGGGACATCGGCGGCCCGCCTCCGGGCTGGCCGGCGTCCGTGAACTCGCCGCGCTCGCACCGGAGGGCATCGCCGCCCGCGCCCGGGACCTGCGCCCCTCCCTGAAAGGTGTCAAGGAACTCCACCCCGACGAGACCGGCAACCTGCTGGGCGACCTCGACCCGAACGGGCCCGAACTCCGTTCCTCCTTCGAGGACGTGGAACTCGACCTCATGGCCCCGCGTGCTGGCAAATCCACCGGCATCGCCATCCCGCGCGTCCTGCGGGCCCGCGGCGCAGTGCTGCTCACCTCCAACAAGTCGGACGTGTACGCCGTGACGCGCGCCGCCCGCACCGAGGTCGGCCGGGTCTGGACGTTCGACCCGCAGGGCATCGCGCACGCGCCTCGGGAGATGTGGTGGGACATGCTCGCCGACTGCGCCACCATCGAGGGCGCCCGCCGTCTCGCCGGTCACTTCGTGGCGTCCGTCAACGACGACTCCTCGAAGAAGGACTTCTGGATCTCCGCGGCCCAGAACACCCTCACGGCCCTCTTCCACGCCGCCGCAGGAGGAAAGCGGCAGGTCACCGACTTGCTGGCCTGGCTCGCCGACCCTGCCGACCGTACCCCCATCGACCTGCTGCGGGACATGAGCATGCATGCTTTCGCCGAGCAGTTGCAGGGCACCGTCCGGGGCGCGGTGGAGACGCGGGACGGTATCTACGAGACCGCCCGCCAGTGTGTCTCCTGCCTTCTCGACCCCGAGATCGTCGCCTGGGTCACCCCGCAGCCCGACCTCCCGGAGTTCCGCCCGCACGACCACGTTCTCACCCGCGACACCTTGTATCTCCTGTCCAAGGACGGCGGTGGCTCCGCGGCCGGGGTCGTCGCGGGCATCGCCGACGGCACCATGCGTGCCGGGGTGATGGCCGCCGAACGCATGGGCGGGCGTCTCGACCCACCCATGACCGCCGTCCTCGACGAGGCCGCCAACGTCTGCCGTATCTCCGATCTGCCCGACCTGTACAGCCACTTGGGCTCTCGCGGCATCAACGTCGTGACGCTGCTGCAGAGTTACCGCCAGGGCAGCCGGGTGTGGGGCGAGGCAGGCATGGACGCCCTGTGGAGCGCCGCCACCATCAAACTCCTCGGCGCGGGCCTGGACGACGCCGACTTCGTCGACAAGGTCTCCCGGCTCGTGGGCCAGCGGGAGGTCAGCACGCTCAGCGTCTCCCGGAGCAAGGACGGCACCTCGCGCTCCACGTCGTACCGCCTCGACCCGATCCTCCCGCCCGACCGTATCCGCGCCCTCCCCAAGGGCACCGCCCTGCTCCTGGCCACCGGCGTCAAACCGGCCATGATCCGGCTCCGCCCCTGGTTCAAGGAGCCCGGCGCGGCGTCCGTCTCCGCCGCCGCGGCGACGGAAGCGGACGCGATCACCCGACGCGCGGCACAGAAGTGGACAGGAGCGGGCCATGGAATCGAACACTGAGTACGTGGACACATATCCGCAGCCCATGGAGCTGACGGAGACACCGGAGACGGCGAGCCCGCCCCCGAACGGCTGGGCACGAGCCGCCCCACCCGGCGACACGGATTCCTTCCCCACCGAGCCACCCACCCCGGCGGACGTGGCACCGCCGAACGAGCAGCCCACGGAGCCCGTACCCATGGACGGCCCGCCGTTCATCCTCTACAAGGCCGGGCCGGACTTCGGCGGCGCTGTCGCGGACCTGGCACTGTGGGTGAACGGGCTGCTCGTCCCGGTCTACTGCCGCGAGATCTCCTCCACCGCCCCCTGGTGCCCACGCTGGTACGAGCACATGGAGGCGATCGCCCAGCTCTACGGCCTCTGGATGGCCTGGCAGGAGCTCACCGGATTCGGCGCACCCCTGACCGGTCCCGCCATGTGGCACCGCGACTTCCTCATGCCGGCGATGAACACCCTGCGCGACCCCGCAGGCATCTTCGCGGGCTGCAAACCCGGCCAGCACCGCCGCAAGGAACCACCTCCGATCGAGGAACCCGAGCAGACGGCTCCGCTGGACTGAACCGTCCGCGCCGGTCCCCGCTTCGGACGGACACGCGGGGCGGGGGCTCGGACGGACGGGTTCGGGCGCAGGAGTGGGCTGGGTCCTTCTCGCTCCGGGGGAACGGACCGGCCGCCATCGAGGCCGCGGGCAGCATCAACCTCGATGCGGGAGCGGCTCGTTCGGCGCGGGACAGGCCCGGTTCCGCGCGCGTCCCGTCGTTCTCGGCAGCGGTACGCGCCCGACAGTATTCACAACACCACACCTGCCGACAGTAGAACGCGATCAACCCCGTATACGTCTTGAGCAGTGAACGGCAACAACTGGTCGATGAGGAGAGCGGGTTGGAGTGCGTACAGTCACGCGCAGGGGGATACTCGGGGTCGGCGCGGCAGCCGCGGCCACCGTAGGGCTGGCAGGCTGCGGAACGGAACTGCCCTTCGACGGTCTGGGTCTCGGGACGGGAGCGGGTGGGAACGGAGAGAAGAGGTCGTTCAT
>NZ_JBIVDS010000039.1:0-6454 GCF_044747265.1 Streptomyces sp. NPDC090106
AGGACGCGGGCGTCGAAGGAGAGCGCCTTGGCGATCTCGACGATCTGCTGGTCCGCGATGGACAGACCGCGCGCGGGCCGGTCGGGATCGAGTTCGACGCCCAGGCGCCGCATGAGGGCGAGGGTGGCGTCGTGGGTGGCCTTGTGGTCGATCCGGCCCAGCGCCCGCCGGGGCTGGCGGCCCATGAAGATGTTCTCCGCGATCGACAGATCGGGAAAGAGCGTGGGCTCCTGGTAGATCACCGCGATGCCCGCGTCCCGGGCGTCACCCGGACCGTGGAAGGCGACGGGCACACCGTCGAGCAGCACCTGGCCGGCATCCGGCCGATGCACCCCGGCCAGCGTCTTGATGAGGGTCGACTTGCCCGCACCGTTCTCCCCGGCGAGCGCATGCACCTCACCGGGAAACAGCTCCAACGAGACGTCCCGCAGAGCACGCACGGCCCCGAAGGACTTCGAGACGCCCGTGAGCGCCAGCACCGGGGCCGGTCCCGCAGTGGACGGATGGGTGGTCATGGATGGCTCCTCGACAACGTCCGCGGACATCGCCCCAAGAGGGCCGCCACGACGCTGTGAAAGGTTTCAACTGGATTGCCGGGACGTTATGCATGAGAGCCATGTCACGTCAATGGTTTCGGACAGGTGAATGTGCGAGGCCGTGGTCACGACTGTATTTCGGCGATGCCGGGCCCGGTGGTGGGTTGACACCCCGACGTTCTGCTCCTAGCTTCCTCAATGAATCGTTTCAGTCGACGGCGAGATGTCCCCCCGACCGGCCGTCCCCCGCATCCGAAGTCACAGGAGCCCAGCAGTGACCGATGTCGCCGCGGTGAAGGCCGCGCTGAAGACCCAGACCGTCGAGACCCCGTCATGGGCGTACGGGAACTCGGGAACCCGCTTCAAGGTGTTCGCCCAGCAGGGCGTCCCGCGCAACCCCTGGGAGAAGCTGGACGACGCGGCCCAGGTGCACGCCGCGACCGGAGTGACCCCGAGCGTCGCGCTCCACATACCGTGGGACAAGGTCGAGGACTACGCGGCTCTCGCCAAGCACGCCGAGGACCGCGGCGTGAAGCTGGGCACCGTCAACTCGAACACGTTCCAGGACGACGACTACAAGCTGGGCAGCGTCTGCCATCCGGAGGCGTCCGTACGCCGCAAGGCGGTGGACCACCTGCTGGAGTGCGTCGACGTCATGGACGCGACCGGCTCGCGGGACTTGAAGCTGTGGTTCGCCGACGGCACGAACTACCCGGGCCAGGACGACATCCGCGGACGTCAGGACCGGCTGGCCGAGGGCCTGGCCGAGGTCTACGCCCGGCTCGGCGACGACCAGCGGATGCTCCTTGAATACAAGCTGTTCGAGCCGGCGTTCTACTCGACGGACGTGCCGGACTGGGGCACGGCCTACGCCCACTGCCTCAAGCTCGGTCCGAAGGCGCAGGTCGTGGTGGACACCGGGCATCACGCGCCGGGCACGAACATCGAGTTCATCGTCGCGACGCTCCTGCGCGAGGGGAAGCTCGGCGCGTTCGACTTCAACTCCCGTTTCTATGCCGACGACGACCTCATGGCCGGAGCGGCGGACCCGTTCCAGCTCTTCCGGATCATGTACGAGGTCATCCGGGGCGGCGGCTTCACCCCCGAGGTCGCGTTCATGCTCGACCAGTGCCACAACATCGAGGCCAAGATCCCCGCGGTCATCCGCTCGGTGATGAACGTCCAGGAGGCCACCGCCAAGGCCCTCCTCGTCGACCGCGACGCCCTGGCCGCCGCGCAGGCCGCCGGTGATGTCCTGGAGGCCAACGCCGTCCTCATGGACGCCTACAACACGGACGTACGGCCGTTGCTGCGCGAGGTCCGCGAGGAACTCGGCATCGACCCCGAGCCGATGGCCGCGTACCGCCGGTCCGGCTGGGCCGAGAAGATCGTCGCCGAGCGGGTGGGCGGGGAGCAGGCGGGCTGGGGCGCGTAAGCGTCCCCCGGACCCGTCCAAGGGGGCTTATGCCCCCTGAGGGCCGCAGTGTCCCCATGGGCCCACGTGCGTGAGCGTCGCAGCATCCAAGCGGGTCCATGCCGCTGAAGGCCCCGTCGTCGTTCCGCTCTCAGTCGTTCCGCTCCTAGCCGTTCCGCTCTCACAACAACCCAGGAAGTGTCATGAGCACCCATCCCGAAGCCGCCGCGCTGATCGCCCGTTCCCATCGGCTCGGTGCCGACGCCCGCAACACCAACTACGCCGGCGGCAACACGTCCGCCAAGGGCACCGACACCGACCCCGTCACCGGGGGCGATGTCGAGCTGATGTGGGTCAAGGGGTCCGGCGGCGACCTCGGCACCCTCACCGAGGACGGGCTGGCGGTGTTGCGGCTCGACCGGCTCCGCGCGCTCCAGGATGTCTACCCGGGTGTGGAGCGGGAGGACGAGATGGTCGCCGCGTTCGATTTCTGTCTGCATGGCAAGGGTGGGGCGGCTCCGTCGATCGACACGGCGATGCACGGGCTGGTGGATGCCGCGCATGTGGATCATCTGCATCCGGATTCGGGGATCGCGTTGGCGTGTGCGGCGGACGGGGAGAAGCTGACGGCGGAGTGTTTCGGTGACCGGGTGGTGTGGGTGCCCTGGCGGCGTCCGGGTTTCCAGCTGGGTCTGGACATCGCGGCG
Organism: Streptomyces sp. NPDC090106; assembly: GCF_044747265.1. Classification (NCBI taxonomy): domain Bacteria; kingdom Bacillati; phylum Actinomycetota; class Actinomycetes; order Kitasatosporales; family Streptomycetaceae; genus Streptomyces; species Streptomyces sp. NPDC090106. The sequence continues at coordinate 2,658 of NZ_JBIVDS010000039.1, forward strand.
GTCAAGGCGGCCAACCCGCAGGCGATCGGCTGCATCCTGGGCGGGCACGGGATCACGGCCTGGGGTGAGTCGGCGCAGGAGTGCGAGGCCAACTCGCTGCACATCATCCGCACCGCCGAGGCCTTCCTCGCCGAACACGGCAAGCCCGAGCCCTTCGGCGCGGTGATCGCCGGGTACGAACCGCTGCCGGAGGCGGAGCGGCGTGAGCGGGCGGCGGCGCTGGCGCCCTACATCCGGGCGCTCGCCTCTCAGGATCGGCCGCAGGTCGGCCACTTCAACGACTCCGAGCCGGTCCTCGACTTCGTGGCGCGTGCGGAGCATCCGCGGTTGGCGGGGCTGGGGACGTCGTGCCCGGATCACTTCCTGCGCACGAAGGTGCGTCCCCTGGTCCTGGATGTGGGCCCGGGAGTGCCGCTGGAGGAGGCGGTGTCCCGTCTGGAGGAGCTGCACGCGGCCTACCGGGAGGAGTACGCGGCGTACTACGCGCGGCATGCGCTGCCCGATTCTCCGGCGATGCGGGGTGCGGACCCGGCGATCGTGCTGGTCCCGGGGGTGGGGATGTTCTCCTTCGGGAAGGACAAGCAGACCGCGCGGGTGGCGGGTGAGTTCTACGTCAACGCGATCAACGTGATGCGGGGCGCGGAAGCGGTCTCGGCGTATGCGCCGATCGAGGAGTCGGAGAAGTTCCGCATCGAGTACTGGGCGCTGGAGGAGGCCAAGCTCCAGCGCCTGCCCCGGCCCAAGCCCCTGGCCACCCGCGTGGCGCTGGTGACCGGCGGCGGCAGCGGGATCGGCAAGGCGATCGCGCAGCGGCTGTCCGCCGAGGGCGCCTGTGTCGTGATCGCGGACCTGAACGCCGAGAACGCCGCCGCTGTGGCCGAGGAGTTGGGAGGCGGCGACCGGGCGGTGGCGGTGGGGGTGGACGTCACCTCCGAGGAGCAGATCGCGCAGGCGTTCAAGGCGGCGGTGCTGGCGTTCGGCGGGGTGGACCTGGTGGTCAACAATGCCGGGATCTCCATCTCCAAGCCGCTGCTGGAGACGACGGCCAGGGACTGGGATCTTCAGCACGACATCATGGCGCGGGGCTCGTTCCTGGTGTCGCGGGAGGCGGCGCGGGTGATGTGTGCGCAGAAGCTGGGCGGTGACATCGTCTACATCGCCTCGAAGAACGCGGTGTTCGCCGGTCCGAACAACATCGCCTACTCCGCGACCAAGGCCGACCAGGCCCACCAGGTCCGCCTGCTGGCGGCGGAGTTGGGCGAGCACGGCATCCGGGTCAACGGTGTCAACCCCGACGGCGTCGTCCGCGGCTCCGGGATCTTCGCCGGCGGCTGGGGCGCCCAACGCGCCGCGACCTACGGCATCGAGGAAGAGAAGCTCGGTGAGTTCTACGCCCAGCGGACCATCCTCAAGCGGGAGGTGCTCCCCGAGCACGTCGCCAACGCCGTCTTCGCCCTCACGGGTGGGGAGTTGACGCACACCACCGGCCTGCACATCCCCGTCGATGCGGGTGTGGCGGCGGCGTTCCTGCGATGAGCACGTCCGTGAACACGTCTGCGAGCACGTCTCCGAAGACGTACGCCGCGGTCGACCTGGGCGCCTCCAGTGGGCGGGTCATGGTCGGCCGCGTCGGCCCCGACAGCCTGGAGCTGACCGAAGCGCACCGGTTCGCCAACCGGCCGGTGCGCCTTCCGGAAGGCCTGCGCTGGGACGTCCTCGCCCTCTACGGCGGTGTGCTGGACGGACTGCGGGCCGCCGGACAGGCCGACTCGATCGGCATCGACAGCTGGGCTGTGGACTACGGCCTCCTCGACGCCGACGGCGCACTCCTCGCCAACCCCGTCCACTACCGCGACAACCGCACCGAGGGCGTGCCCGAGAAGGTCTGGGCGACAGTGCCCGCCACCGAGCTGTACGCCCACACAGGGCTCCAGTACGCGCCCTTCAACACCCTGTACCAGCTGGTGGCCGCCCGGGAGCACGGGCAACTCGCCCGCGCCGAGCGCCTCTTGCTCATACCGGACCTGCTGTCCTACTGGCTGACGGGGGAGCAGGGCACCGAACTGACCAACGCCTCCACCACCCAGCTGATCGATCCCCGAACGGGCACTTGGTCGCAGGACATCGCCGACCGCCTCGGCATCGACCTCGGCCTGTTCGCGCCGCTGCGCCAACCCGGCGATCCTGCCGGGGTGTTGCGGTCCGAGGTGCTGGCCGAGATCGGCTTGACCGGGCCGGTGCCGGTGACGGCGGTCGGTTCGCACGACACGGCGTCGGCGGTGGCCGCGGTACCGGCGACCGAGAGGAACTTCGCCTACATCTGCACCGGTACCTGGTCGTTGGCGGGGCTGGAGCTCGACTCGCCCGTGCTGACGGACGAGAGCCGGACCGCCAACTTCACCAATGAGCTGGGTCTGGACGGCACGGTCCGCTACCTGCGCAATGTGATGGGGCTGTGGCTGCTCCAGGAATGCGTACGGGACTGGGGCAACCCTGATCTGACGGCTCTGTTGCGCGACGCGGCCGGGGTGCCGGCGTTGCGGTCGGTGGTGGACGCGGGTGACGCGGCGTTCCTGGCGCCGGGGCGGATGCCGGAGCGGATCGCCGAGGCCTGCCGGGCGTCGGGCCAGCCGGTGCCCACGACCCGGGCCGAGATCACCCGATGCATCATCGACTCCCTCGCCCTGGCCCACCGCCGGGCGATCCGGGACGCCCGGCGACTGGCCGACCGGCCGGTGGACGTGGTGCACATCGTGGGTGGCGGCACCCGGAACACCCTGCTGTGCCAACTGACCGCCGATGCCTGCGGGTTGCCGGTGGTGGCCGGTCCGACGGAGGCGGCGGCGCTCGGGAACGTGCTGGTACAGGCCCGTGCTCAGGGTGACGTCGGCTCTCTGGCGAGCATGCGGGCTCTGCTCGCGCGTACTCAGCAGCTCCAGAGCTACACACCGGGCGGTGACGCCGCCGCGTGGGCGGAGGCGGAAGGACGACTCTCCGCGCCGTAGGGCAGGCGCGGTGCCTTCCCCTCCGTACCTCATCCATCAACTACTAGGAGCTGCGATGCGTGTCGCTCTGTTCCTGACCTGCGTCAACGACACGCTGTATCCCGATACCGGGCGCGCTGTGGTGAAACTGCTGACCAGGCTGGGTGTCGAGGTCGACTTCCCGATGGGCCAGACCTGCTGCGGACAGGCCCACTACAACACCGGCTACCGCCACGAGGCCGAACCCCTGGCCCGCCACTTCTCCGATGTCTTCGCCGGCTACGAAGCCATCGTCACTCCCTCCGGCTCCTGCGGAGCCATGGTCCGCGAGCTCTACCCCCGCATGGGCGAACGCGCCCGGGCCGAAGGCCGCGGCGACTCCCTGGCCACCGCCCTGGCACCGGTGGTGCCCAAGACCTACGAACTCACCGAGTTCCTGGTCGACGTCCTGGGGGTGACGGATGTGGGCGCCTACTACCCGCACAAGGTGACCTACCATCCCACCTGCCACGGCCTGCGCGGCCTGGGCCTGGCCGACCGGCCCCGCCGCCTGCTGGAAGCGGTCAAGGGACTCGAACTCGTCGACCTTCCCGGAGCGGAGGAATGCTGCGGCTTCGGGGGCACCTTCGCCGTCAAGAACGCCGACGTCTCCGCCGCGATGGGTGCGGACAAGGTCCGCAACGCCGAATCGACCGGCGCCGGTGTGCTGTGTGCGGCGGACAACTCCTGCCTGATGCACATCGGCGGCACCATGTCCCGCCTGGACTCCCCCATGCGCCCCCTGCACATCGCGGAGATCCTGGCCGCAACCCA
>NZ_JBIVDS010000040.1:0-5455 GCF_044747265.1 Streptomyces sp. NPDC090106
TGGCCGGCATCCGGCCGATGCACCCCGGCCAGCGTCTTGATGAGGGTCGACTTGCCCGCACCGTTCTCCCCGGCGAGCGCATGCACCTCACCGGGGTACAACTCCAGGGACACGTCCCGCAGGGCGCGCACCGCGCCGAAGGACTTCGAAACGTCCTCGAGCGCCAGCACCGGGGCCGGACCCGCGTCGGACGGGTGGGTCATGAGGGGCTCCTCGACGACGCCCGGGACCGGCCCGGGCTGCTTCACGGCGTCGTGAAAGGTTTCAACTTGGTTGGCCGGGACGTTAGGCACGGCGGCCATGTCACGTCAATGGGTCCGTGTCGAAAACTTTTCGAGACTCTTAGGTCACGACGGGGTCACGAGCAACAGCCTCGGTCACAGGGGTTGACACCCAAACGGGTGACTCATACTTTCCCGTCTTGAATCGTTTCACAATGACGCTTTCATATCGACGTTCAGTCAACGTTCACAGGAGCCCCCAGGTGACCGAGCTCTCCGCGGTGAAGGCCGCGCTCAAGACCCAGGCCGTAGAGACGCCGTCGTGGGCGTACGGGAACTCGGGCACACGGTTCAAGGTGTTCGCGCAACAGGGCGTGCCGCGCAACCCGCGCGAGAAGCTGGACGACGCCGCCCAGGTGCACGCCTTCACGGGGGTCGCGCCGACCGTCGCCCTGCACATTCCCTGGGACAAGGTCGACGACTACGCCGCCCTGGCCAAGCACGCCGAGGACCGCGGGGTGCGGCTCGGCGCGATCAACTCGAACACGTTCCAGGACGACGACTACAAGCTGGGCAGCGTCTGCCATCCGGAGGCGTCCGTGCGCCGCAAGGCGGTGGATCACCTGCTGGAGTGCGTCGACATCATGGACGCGACCGGCTCGCGGGATCTGAAGCTGTGGTTCGCCGACGGCACGAACTACCCGGGCCAGGACGACATCCGCGCGCGTCAGGACCGGCTGGCCGAGGGCCTGGCCGAGGTCTACGCCCGGCTCGGCGACGACCAGCGGATGCTCCTTGAATACAAGCTGTTCGAGCCGGCGTTCTACTCGACGGACGTGCCGGACTGGGGCACGGCCTACGCCCACTGCCTCAAGCTCGGTCCGAAGGCGCAGGTCGTGGTGGACACCGGGCATCACGCGCCGGGCACGAACATCGAGTTCATCGTCGCGACGCTCCTGCGCGAGGGGAAGCTCGGCGCGTTCGACTTCAACTCCCGTTTCTACGCCGACGACGACCTCATGGTGGGCGCCGCAGATCCGTTCCAGCTCTTCCGGATCATGTACGAGGTCGTGCGCGGGGGAGGGTTCACTCCGGACGTCGCGTTCATGCTCGACCAGTGCCACAACATCGAGGCCAAGATCCCGGCGATCATCCGCTCGGTGATGAACGTCCAGGAGGCGACCGCCAAGGCCCTCCTCGTCGACCGCGACGCGCTCGGCGCGGCCCAGCGGTCCGGGGACGTGCTCGAGGCCAACGCCGTCCTCATGGACGCCTACAACACGGACGTACGGCCGTTGCTGCGCGAGGTCCGCGAGGAGCTGGGACTGGACGCGGACCCGATGGCGGCGTACCGCCGGTCCGGCTGGGCCGAGAAGATCGTCGCCGAGCGGGTGGGCGGGGAGCAGGCGGGGTGGGGGGCGTGAGCGTTCGCGTGGTTGCCGTCCGACGCGACACGTCCACGGCCTGCTGCACCCGCCAGCAGCCCACTGCGACCGGCCTCGACCGGTTGTGACCGCGCGGTCGTAACCGCCTTGGGGCGCGCATCGCACCGCGCCCCCCGAAGACCCCCGCCGTCTCTTGTGAAGGAACCGGACGCCCATGTCTGCCCATCCCGAAGCCGCCGCGCTGATCGCCCGTTCCCATCGGCTCGGTGCCGACGCCCGCAACACCAACTACGCCGGCGGCAACACGTCCGCCAAGGGCACCGACACCGACCCCGTGACCGGGGGCGATGTCGAGCTGATGTGGGTGAAGGGGTCGGGAGGTGACCTGGGGACGTTGACCGAGGACGGGCTGGCGGTGTTGCGGCTCGACCGGCTCCGCGCGCTCCAGGACGTCTACCCGGGCGTGGAGCGGGAGGACGAGATGGTCGCCGCGTTCGATTTCTGTCTGCATGGCAAGGGCGGGGCGGCTCCGTCGATCGACACGGCGATGCACGGGCTGGTGGATGCCGCGCATGTGGATCATCTGCACCCGGACTCGGGGATCGCGTTGGCGTGTGCGGCGGACGGGGAGAAGCTGACGGCGGAGTGTTTCGGTGACCGGGTGGTGTGGGTGCCCTGGCGGCGTCCGGGTTTCCAGCTGGGTCTGGACATCGCGGCGGTCAAGGCGGCCAACCCGCAGGCGATCGGCTGCATCCTGGGCGGGCACGGGATCACGGCCTGGGGTGAGTCGGCGCAGGAGTGCGAGGCCAACTCGCTGCACATCATCCGCACCGCCGAGGCCTTCCTCGCCGAACACGGCAAGCCCGAGCCCTTCGGTGCGGTGCTGGAGGGGTACGACGTGCTGGACGCGTCGGCTCGGCGTGAGCGGGCGGCTGCTCTCGCCCCGCACATCCGGGCGCTCGCCTCTCAGGACCGGCCCCAGGTCGGCCACTTCGACGACTCCGATGTCGTGCTGGAGTTCCTGTCCCGTGCGGAGCATCCGCGTCTGGCGGCGTTGGGGACGTCGTGCCCGGATCACTTCCTGCGCACGAAGGTGCGTCCCCTGGTCCTGGATGTGGGCCCGGGAGTGCCGCTGGAGGAGGCGGTGTCCCGTCTGGAGGAGCTGCACGCGGCCTACCGGGAGGAGTACGCGGCGTACTACGCGCGGCATGCGCTGCCCGATTCCCCGGCGATGCGGGGTGCGGACCCGGCGATCGTGCTGGTCCCGGGGGTGGGGATGTTCTCCTTCGGGAAGGACAAGCAGACCGCGCGGGTGGCGGGTGAGTTCTACGTCAACGCGATCAACGTGATGCGGGGCGCGGAAGCGGTCTCGGCGTATGCGCCGATCGAGGAGTCGGAGAAGTTCCGCATCGAGTACTGGGCGCTGGAGGAGGCCAAGCTCCAGCGCCTGCCCCGGCCCAAGCCCCTGGCCACCCGCGTGGCGCTGGTGACCGGCGGCGGCAGCGGGATCGGCAAGGCGATCGCGCAGCGGCTGTCCGCCGAGGGCGCCTGTGTCGTGATCGCGGACCTCAACGCCGAGAACGCCGCCGCTGTGGCCGAGGAGCTGGGAGGCGGCGACCGGGCGGTGGCGGTGGGGGTGGACGTCACCTCCGAGGAGCAGATCGCGCAGGCGTTCAAGGCGGCGGTGCTGGCGTTCGGCGGGGTGGACCTGGTGGTCAACAACGCCGGGATCTCCATCTCCAAGCCGCTGCTGGAGACATCGGCGAAGGACTGGGATCTTCAGCACGACATCATGGCGCGGGGCTCGTTCCTGGTCTCGCGGGAGGCGGCGCGGGTGATGTGTGCGCAGAAGCTGGGCGGTGACATCGTCTACATCGCCTCGAAGAACGCGGTCTTCGCCGGTCCGAACAACATCGCCTACTCCGCGACCAAGGCCGACCAGGCCCACCAGGTCCGCCTGCTGGCGGCGGAGTTGGGCGAGCACGGCATCCGGGTCAACGGTGTCAACCCCGACGGCGTCGTCCGCGGCTCCGGGATCTTCGCCGGCGGCTGGGGCGCCCAACGCGCCGCCGTGTACGGAGTGGAGGAGTCGAAGTTGGGTGAGTTCTACGCCCAACGCACCATCCTCAAGCGGGAGGTGCTCCCCGAGCACGTCGCCAATGCCGTCTTCGCTCTGACCGGCGGCGAGTTGACCCACACCACGGGTCTGCACGTCCCCGTCGACGCCGGTGTCGCCGCCGCGTTCCTTCGGTGAGCGCCCGCGTGAAGTCGTACGCCGCGGTCGACCTGGGCGCCTCCAGTGGGCGGGTCATGGTCGGCCGCGTCGGCCCCGACAGCCTGGAGCTGACCGAAGCGCACCGGTTCGCCAACCGGCCGGTGCGCCTTCCGGAAGGGCTGCGCTGGGACGTCCTCGCCCTCTACGGCGGTGTGCTGGACGGACTGCGGGCCGCCGGACAGGTCGACTCGATCGGCATCGACAGCTGGGCCGTCGACTACGGCCTCCTCGACGCCGACGGCGCACTCCTCGCCAACCCCGTCCACTACCGCGACAACCGCACGGAAGGAATCGCGGAGAAGGTCTGGGCCACCGTCCCGCCGCAGGAGTTGTACGCGGCGACCGGGTTGCAGTACGCGCCCTTCAACACCCTGTACCAATTGATCGCCGCCAAGGAACAACTAGCCTCCGCTCGGCGACTGTTGCTCATACCCGACCTCCTCACGTACTGGCTCACCGGCGAGCAGGGCACCGAGCTGACCAACGCGTCCACCACCCAGCTCATCGATGCCCGGACGCGGACCTGGTCGCACGACGTCGCCGCACGGCTGGGCATCGACCTGGACCTGTTCGCGCCGCTGCGGCAACCCGGCGATCCTGCCGGGGTGTTGCGTGCCGAGGTGCTGGACGAGACCGGGCTCACCGGGCCGGTCCCGGTGACTGCGGTCGGATCGCACGACACGGCTTCGGCGGTGGCAGCGGTACCGGCCAGTGGGGCACGCTTCGCCTACATCTCCACAGGTACCTGGTCGTTGGCGGGGCTGGAGCTCGACTCGCCCGTGCTGACGGACGAGAGCCGGACCGCCAACTTCACCAACGAGCTGGGCCTGGACGGCACCGTCCGCTACCTGCGGAACATCATGGGGCTGTGGCTGCTCCAGGAATGCGTACGGGACTGGGGAGAGCCGGAGTTGGGAGCCTTGCTGCTCGACGCGGCAAAGGCACCCGCGTTGCGGTCGGTGGTGGACGCGGGTGACGCGGCGTTCCTCGCGCCCGGCCGGATGCCGGAACGGATCGCGGAGGCGTGCCGGGCGTCCGGGCAGCCCGTGCCCGAGACGCGGGCCGAGATCACGCGATGCATCCTCGACTCCCTCGCCCTGGCCCACCGCCGGGCCATCGAGGACGCTCAGAGGCTCGCGGGGCAGCCCGTCGATGTCGTCCATGTCGTCGGTGGGGGTACGCGCAACGCGCTGCTCTGCCAACTGACGGCCGACGCATGTGGGTTGCCGGTGGTCGCGGGTCCGACGGAGGCGGCGGCGCTCGGCAACGTACTGGTACAGGCCCGGACGCACGGCCTGGTCGGCGACCTCGAGGAAGGGCGCCGTCTGCTCACCCGAACACAGCCCCTGACTCGATACGAGCCTCAGGGCGACACAGGACCGTGGCGCGCGGCGGAGGCACGACTCAACAGAGCGTGAGCGAGGTCTCCCCCAGTCAACCAACCCGCATTAGGCTGCACCCATCCGATGATCAAACCCAAGGAGCTGCGATGCGTGTCGCTCTGTTCCTGACCTGCGTCAACGACACGCTGTATCCCGATACCGGGCGCGCTGTGGTGAAACTGCTGACCAGGC
>NZ_JBIVDS010000041.1:0-4040 GCF_044747265.1 Streptomyces sp. NPDC090106
CAGGTCACCTCGCTTGTCCGTGCTGGTCCGTGGCTTGCTGCGGCCGGGGGAGAAGTCCGTCCCGGGTTCCATACGGCACATTGCATACAGTCGACGAATACTGTATGAAGATTGTTATCCCGCATCCGATGGGTGATGTCCAGGGGTCGTGCACCACTTTTAAGACGGGAGCCGAATCATGGACCTCTATGAGCACCAGGCCCGGAGTCTCTTCGAGGAACACGGCATCCCGGTGCCGCGGGCGGAGGTCACGGACTCGCCCGAGGGGGCGAGGGAGGCGGCCCGCAGGCTCGGCGGCCCGGTCGTCGTCAAGGCGCAGGTCAAGACCGGGGGGCGGGGCAAGGCGGGGGGCGTCAGGAGGGCGTCCGGACCGCCCGAGGCGGAGCGTGTCGCGGGCGACATCCTCGGCATGGACATCAAGGGGCACACCGTCCACGAGGTCATGCTGGCCCAACCCGTCGACATCGAGGCAGAGTTCTACGTCTCCTATGTACTGGACCGGGCCGCGGGCCGCTTCCTCGCCATCGCCTCCGCCGAGGGCGGCATGGAGATCGAGGAGGTCGCCGCCCGCCGCCCCGAGGCGGTCGCGCGGATCCACATCGACCCGGCCGAGGGTGTGACCTCGGCGAAGGCCGCCGAGATCGCCGAGGCCGCCGGACTGCCGCCGCGGACCGTGGACGTGCTCGTACGGCTGTGGGGCGTACTGGTCCGCGAGGACGCCGTCCTCGTCGAGGTCAATCCGCTCGTCCGCACCGAGGACGGCCGGATCCTCGCCCTCGACGGCAAGGTCACCCTCGACGACAACGCGCGCTTCCGGCAGGCGCGTTGGGGCGCCGAGGGCGACACGCGCGAGGATCCGCTGGAGGCGGAGGCCGCCGCCAAGGGCCTCAACTACGTCCGGCTGGACGGTGAGGTCGGTGTCATCGGCAACGGCGCGGGGCTCGTGATGTCCACCCTCGACGTGGTCGCGGGCTGCGGCGCGCGGCCTGCCAACTTCCTCGACATCGGGGGCGGGGCCTCCGCCCGCGTGATGGCCGACGGCCTGTCCCTGATCCTCTCCGACCCAGGCGTGAAGTCGGTGTTCGTCAACGTCTTCGGCGGCATCACGGCCTGTGACGCGGTCGCCGACGGCATCGTGCGCGCGCTCGACACCGTCCGGCTGACCAAGCCGCTCGTCGTGCGCCTCGACGGCAACAACGCGGCCCGCGGCCGTGCCGTCCTCGACGAGCGCGCCCACCCCCTGGTCGAGCAGGCCACCACGATGGACGGCGCCGCCCGCCGCGCCGCCGAACTCGCCAACACGAGCTGAAGGAGCGGGAGATGGCCGTCTTCCTCACCAAGGAGTCCAAGGTCCTCGTCCAGGGCATGACCGGCGGCGAGGGCATGAAGCACACCCGCCGCATGCTCGCGGCCGGCACGAACGTCGTGGGCGGGGTCAATCCGCGCAAGGCCGGCCGGACCGTCGACTTCGACGATCGCGCCGTACCTGTTTTCGGGACGGTCGTAGACGGTATACAGTCGACCGGAGCCGATGTCACCGTCGTCTTCGTGCCGCCCGCCTTCGCCAAGGCGGCCGTCATCGAGGCGGCCGACGCCGGCATCGGTCTGGCGGTCGTCATCACCGAGGGCATCCCCGTCCACGACACCGTCGCCTTCACCGCCCACGCGCGGGCGAAGGGCACCCGGATCATCGGTCCCAACTGCCCGGGTCTCATCACCCCCGGCCAGTCCGACGCCGGCATCATCCCGGCGGACATCACCAAGCCCGGCCGGATCGGCCTGGTCTCGAAGTCCGGCACGCTCACCTACCAACTCATGTACGAGCTGCGGGACATCGGCTTCACCACCTGTGTCGGCATCGGCGGCGATCCCGTCGTCGGCACCACCCACATCGACTGCCTCGCCGCCTTCCAGGACGACCCCGACACCGAACTCATCGTCCTCATCGGGGAGATCGGCGGCGATGCAGAGGAACGCGCGGCCGCCTACATCCGCGACCACGTCACCAAGCCCGTCGTCGGCTACATCGCCGGCTTCACCGCACCCGAGGGCAAGACCATGGGCCACGCGGGAGCCATCGTCTCCGGCTCCTCCGGTACCGCCCGGGCGAAGAAGGAAGCCCTCGAAGCGGTGGGCGTCAAGGTCGGCGACACCCCGACCGGGACCGCCCGGCTGGCCCTCGGCCTGCTGGACGCCGCCGACCGCGCCCCGCGCCACTGACACACCCCGCGCCCCTGACACACCCCGCGCCATTGACACACCCCGCGCGACCGCGTCACCCCGAGCGACCGCCGTACGTCACGCACGTCACGGCACGCGACCGACGTCGCTCCCGACCTCACCCCCCCCGCCCCCGACTGTGCACCGAGAGCGGAGACAGCGCATGACATCCACCCTCAACCAGCCCACGAACACGGCTCAGTTCGTGCTGAAGTCCGGCACCGCGTGGACGGACGCCTGGCGGCGCTGCCTCGCGGTCGCCCCCGAGGCCTTCCGCGACGACCGGGTCCTCAACCTCTGGAACGCCGCCTGGCACGCCGACGGCCGCGCCCTGCCCGCCACCAGCCCTGTCGACGGCAGCCCGATCGCCGGCCCTCCGCGCCTGGACCGCGAGGCCGCGCACCACGCCGTGCGCGCCTCCCTCGACCAGCACCGCGCCTGGCGGCACGTCCCCCTCGGTGAACGGCGTGCCCGCGTCGCCGCCACCCTCGACGCGCTCACCGAACACCGCGAGCTGCTCGCGCTCCTGCTCGTCTGGGAGATCGGCAAGCCCTGGCGGCTCGCGCAGGCGGACGTCGACCGCGCCATCGACGGCGTGCGGTGGTACGTCGACGGCATCGAGCCGATGATCGAGGGACGGTCCCCGCTGGACGGACCGGTGTCCAACATCGCGAGCTGGAACTACCCGATGAGCGTCCTCGTCCACGCGATGCTGGTCCAGGCGCTCGCGGGCAACGCGGTCATCGCCAAGACCCCCACCGACGGCGGGGTCGCCTGCCTCACCCTGGCCTGCGCGCTCGCCGCCCGTGAGGGCATCCCCGTGACGCTGGTCAGCGGCAGCGGGGGCGAACTGTCGGAGGCGCTGGTGCGGGCGCCCGAGATCGGCTGCGTCTCCTTCGTCGGGGGCCGCGACACCGGCGCCGCGGTGGCCACGGCCGTCGCCGACCTCGGCAAGCGGCACATCCTCGAACAGGAGGGCCTCAACACCTGGGGCATCTGGAACCACACCGACTGGGACGCGCTGACCGCCGTCGTCCCCAAGCTCTTCGACTACGGCAAGCAACGCTGCACCGCCTATCCGCGGTTCGTCGTCCAGCGCGAACTGTTCGACGAGTTCCTGCACGCCTACCTCCCGGCCGTCCGCACCCTGCGCATCGGCCACCCGCTCGCCGTCGAGAACCCGCAAGACCCCTACCCGTCACTGGACTTCGGCCCGGTCATCAACGCCGCCAAGGCCAAGGAACTGCACGACCAGGTCGCCGAGGCCATCGACCGGGGCGCCGTCCCGCTGCACCGCGGCAACGACGCGGACGCCCGGTTCCTGCCCGGCCAGGACACCTCCGCCTACGTCCAGCCCGTCACCCTCCTCAACCCGCCCTCGTCCTCCCCGCTGCACCACGCGGAGCCGTTCGGCCCGGTCGACACCATCGTCCTCGTCGACACCGAGGCCGAACTGCTCGCCGCGATGAACGCCTCCAACGGCGCCCTCGTGGCCACCCTGTCGACCGACGACCGCGCCACCTTCGACCGCCTCGCACCCCAGATCCGTGCTTTCAAGGTCGGCCACGGCACGCCGCGTTCACGCGGTGACCGCGACGAACTCTTCGGCGGGTTCGGCGCGTCCTGGAGCGGCGCGTTCGTCGGCGGCGAGCTGCTGGTGCGCGCGGTGACGCGGGGCGCGGCGGGCGAGCGCCTGCCCGGGAACTTCCCCGAGTACCAGTGGATGCCGTGAGACCCGGCCCCGTGCGCCGGACCGGGCGGCGCTCGCCCGCCGGCGCGCACACGACGATCACGTACCGATGCGGTGGAGGTGGCGAGCA
>NZ_JBIVDS010000042.1:0-3715 GCF_044747265.1 Streptomyces sp. NPDC090106
GCGCTGAAGGGTGCTGCAACCTTCGGTGCACCTCACGGTGCAACGGTCCAGCCCCCTGTCCACGCAACGGTGGGAGCACCCAAGGAAGCAACCGGCCAGTCAGCTAACTCACGTCCTAGTCACCCCTGGGGGGGGAAGGGGTCACAGGCGCTTCAGGCAGGTGGCGGGCACCTGGCCGCCCTGCGGTCCCCTGACCACCCGCCAGACATGGCCGTCCCTCCCGCACTTGCGGTAGGCCGGACCGCTGACCGTGCGGGCCACCGCCTCCAGACACGACGTCACCCGGTCCCCGCGGTGCAGCACACGGACCACCCTCGAGTTCGCGCGGGCCACCGCCTCGCCCCGCGCGGGCCGGCGCACCGCCACCGACCGCCCGGTCACCTCGTAGGCCGTCGTGCACGCGGCAGCCGCAGGCCGGCTCTTCACCGCGGCCGACGCCTGCGGAACCGTCCCGGTACCGGTCAACACGACCGCTGCCACGGCCGCCGCGATCGTCATCAAACGCAACTTGGTCATGCACAGCGAAACCCCGCCGGTCGGGGCACCGGTCACGGCCCCAACCCGAAGATCACCCACGCGAGATGCCCCGACGGACACGAAGAGGCCATGACGCAGAGCAAGAGGTGACCCAGCTCACACACATCTCCTAGAAGTGCCGCGTCACATTTTTGCCGCTGCGCCCTACTACCAAAGTAGACAACCCGGAGCGTGACGGTTCGGGCCTCACCCATGCCCGAAGCCGGACGCCCTCGCTAACCCGCTCGACAGTTTCGTAGGAATCAGCCCCGCCCCGTGTCGCGCCGAAGACGCGCCGACTGCACCCGGCGAAGCGGGGCTTGCGCGCCTAGCAGGCTTCCCCGCGACAGTACGGGCGCCCTTCTGATCCTGTTCTGCCTCGCCCCGCGCAACCCAACGGGTGAAAGACGCCTGCCCCGAGACTGGAGACCCCGTGCCAACCGCCGCCCTGCTCGAATTCCTGTCCGCGACCGGACCCCTCGGTGCCGCCATCGCGTTCGCCGCCGTCATCGTGTACGGCATCAGTGTTCTTCTGCCGGGAGGCATCCCGGGACTGATGAACGCACGGTCGCACCGGTCCATGACCGACAGGGCGATGAGGCTCGTTGAGGGACCAGACCCCCAGCAGCGGGTAATCGGACGGGACATCATCTGCACCCCGCACCGACCGCCCGGAACAGACGCTCAGACGGCCCCAGACAGCCAGGAACGCCCACCCGACAGCTCGCCAGCCTCCCCGCCCTGAACAGGCCCTGGCGGGCCCTCCAGGGCCGTGGTCGGGCCGACCACGGCCAGACCATGGACCCGACCACAGGCCCGACCACGGGCGCGGACCGGGCAGTTGACAGGCTTGCCCGGGAACGGGGGTCAGGGCGCTGGGTAGGGGCGTGGGTGTCCACGGCGGACGAAGTCCTCGGCCGACCCGGCGACGAACCCCAGCGCCCCGTGCCGGCCGTGGGCCTCCAGCAGCAGCACCGCCATGAGGACGGTCAGCGCGTGGACCTGAGCGTCCAGGGGGAAGTCGTCCAGCCCGCCCGCCATCAGCCCGGTCCCCGCGACGACCGCCTTGCGCACCGCGGTCGTCATCGTCAACTCGCACTCCAGCGGCGCCAGCGCCGCGACCTGGTCCAGGACCGCAACCGACATCGACGGCTCCCCCAGATCCTCGAAGACCATGTCATGGTCCAGGACCTGCCAGCCGAGCGTGTGCGCAAGCTGGTCGCGGCCAAGACCCTCCAGGCCCGAACGGACCCGGTCCCGGTCCTCGGTCAGGTAGGCCCACAACAGGTCCGTGGCACGCCACATCCCCTCCGCCGCAGCCGCCTCATCGTCTCCCGCCCCGGTGGTCGCCATGGCACCCCCTTGTAGCGGACCCACACCAACAGCGAGCACCGATCCCCCCACATTCACCACAACGAAGCACCCCGCCCTTCCCGTGGTCGGCCCGACCACGGACCAGACCATGGACCCGACCACAGGCCGGACCACGGAGTTGACAGGCTTGCCCCCCGGGGCCGCACAGCGGAGAGTCCAGGCGTCGCCGCGAGCCCAGCAGCGCTCACACCGTCCGGGTGTCGTCCAGTGCCACGGGGTTCTGCGTTGCGAGCTGGGCGGCGCTCTCGGCACAACACCCGTGCCTGTGCTCGCACACGAACACGGCGCGGGGATCCTTCCAGTACGGCACGGGGCGGATCGGGCATCCGCAAGCGCACCTCTGTGACTCGTCTGTCGCCATGCCTGAGGCTAACGAGCGGTCCCCGAGTTGGGGACGGCTCCGGTCAACAGGCGCTCAGGCGGGCGGGCGACGGCCGAAGAGGGCCTTGAACGCACCCGGCGGTTGCCGGGCGATGTCGATACGGCACTCGGGGCAGTGCCGGCCGTCCTCGGGCGGGGCGTCGTCGAAGCGCAAGCCTTCCGGTCCGGTGACCGGCTGCGCGCACCGCGCACAGGGGACGGGCGGCTCGACAGCAGGAGCAGGGGTGGGGACAGGAGCAGCGCGGACGGTCCCCCACCCGTGCTCCTGCTCTCGCTCCTGACGCTCTTGCTCCCGGCGTTTCCATTCCTGCTGCTGGCGTCGCTGGAGTGCTTCATCGCGCACTTGCCAGGCTTCGATGCCGTCGGGGTTGTCCAGGGCGTCGGCGAGGGTCTCCCACTGGCGGTGTCCGCAGCGCCACCACACCGGCTCCAGCGGCCCGTCCGCTTGCAGGCGCGGCAGGGTGGTGAAGACGAGCGGGACGGCATCGGTGTAGTCCTGGTAGCCGTCCCGCTTCCCCAGGGTGCTGCCCATGTTCTCGTAGCGACCGGACCACACGTCGCGGGTCAGGTCCAGGACGCGGTTCATCCGGTTCTTCAGCGCTTCCTGCCCGGCGCGGGAGCCCGGGTTGAAGACGACCACGACCGGCGGGTGCCCCTGACGGCCGGTCGGCGGGTACAGGGAGCGCCAGGCCGGGACGTCCCCGCCCCGGGCGTCCTTGACGGTGCGGCGGAAGTAATCGCGGTAACGGTCGAACTTGCCCGCCAGACGCTCCGCGCTCTCAGTGCAGTTGTCGACCTCCACCAGCAGCACCGGCACGCCCGCGTCCGGGGCGAGGAGCACCGCGTCGGCCTGGACGGTGGAACGGCCCCGGGTGCCGCCGGACAGGACGTGCACCACCTCCGTGGACCAGGACGCGGGCGTGCCGATCCCGGCCGGCTCCCGCGCGGCTGTCTCGTGAGGGGGCGTCACCGGTGCGGTGCCGGAACGGCGCACGGGGCGGGTCGGCTCCGGGAGGGTGCGGGTGATGGCGATGACCGTCTCGTTCACCGCCATCGCGTGCGGGGCCCCCGAACGGGCCGCACCCCGGGCCGTGCCGCCCATCTCGCCCGGCGGGCGGGAGAGAACCTCCGCTGCGGCATCCAGACCGAGCGGAGTCAGGCCCCACAGCTTCGAGGCATCGCGCGCGGTGCCCTCGGAGACGACCAAGCCGTGCTTCGCGAGATCCAGACAGGCGTTGCGCACCGCCTTGTTGTCCTTGTGCCCCGGACACATCAGCCGCCGGATCTGATCCGCGCTCGCGACCTTCAGCACCCCCAGCGCCGCCAGGACGTGCGCGCGCACCGCACCCGTGGATCCGTACGGGTAGGTCTTCGAGCCGCCCACCGCTGCCCCTCCCTCACCTCGTGCGCAGTCGTGTGACTGCGCAGCCGCGGGCCCGGCGGC
>NZ_JBIVDS010000043.1:0-3632 GCF_044747265.1 Streptomyces sp. NPDC090106
GCCAGGGCGTGCGGGAGCAGGACCTGCCAAGCCGGCCAGAACCGCGGCTCACTGGCGTCGCCGGGGTGGGCTGCGGTGAGGAGTGCTTCGGTGTCGGTGGTGGCGGTGTGGTGCTGGTCGGGGGTGAGCTGGTCGGTGAGGACGGCCTGGGTGAGACGGTGCAGCTGCACCGTGCCGTCCTGGACCCTGGCCAGGCCGTGCCGGGCGATGGACTGCAACGCGGCACCCGCCGCCAACCGCGACACCAGCACGCCGGCCAGGAGCGTAGATGCCTGGTCGGGCAGGCGGCGGGCGCAGGAGGTGAGGGGGAAGGGCTCGGGCGCAAGAAGCGCGAGTGCCAACAGGAGGGTGTGTGCGCCGGGATCGTCCCGGTGGAGATGGGCGGCGGTGAGCTGGACCTGTGCGGCCAGTGACACTGGGTAGTGCGCGGGCGGGCGGCCTGCGGCGAGGACCGCGGCCGTGTTCGCGGCCAGTTCCTCCTTCAGGTCCGCAGCCGACAGGCCACCCGTCAGCAGGGCTGCCGCCTGGGCGAGGGCGAGGGGCAGGTCCTCCAGCGCGGCGGCGATGTGGTCGGCGTCCGCGTCGCTCAACTGCGCGCCCTGCGCGCGCAGCAGGGCTACGGATTCGGTGCGGGAAAGGGTGTCGACGTCGAGGGGAACGGCGTGGCTGTTCCAGTGCGGATTGCGGGAGGTGATCAGAACATGCCCGGGGCCGCCGGGCAGGAACGCGGCGAGGGTGGTGGGGTCTTCGGCGTTGTCGAACACCAGGAGCCAGCGTGAGCGCTCCCCCAGATCGGCCAGCAGCAATTCGACCGCCGCAGCCGGTGGGGTGCCGGTCGGGACAATGCCAGTGCGGGCGGCGAGTTGGGCGAGCTGTTCAGGGATGAGAGTGGGATCTTCGGACGCGATCCACCAGGCGATCTCGTACTCCCCCGCGAACCGATAGACGTACTCGATCGCGAGCTGGGTCTTACCGACCCCGCCGCGGCCGTGCAGAGCCTGCACGGCAACCCGTCGGCCGGACGCGAGCGCCTCGCGCAGATGCACCAGTATGCTGTCGCGGCCGGTGAAGGCGGCGTTGCGGGCCGGGAGGTTCCGGACACGTGGCAGGCTGCCGGGCAGGCGGGGGCCGGTGGCGCCGAGCCGGGACAGAGTACCGCCCGGGCCGGGGAAGGGCGGCTCCGCATCCGGACCACCTGACGGCCCCTTCACCGCGGCCAGGAGCGCTTCACGTGCCTGGGCAGCGTTCCGGTCGAAGAGGTCCTGGCTCGCGATGGCACGCAGGATGGCCGGGGGGACGACGTCCGCGACACGGACCGGGGTGACCTTCTCCTTCATGGCCAGCATCGCGGTCCATTCCGGAGTCGTATACCGGTCCGGCTCGAAATAGGCCGGGGAGAACAAGGCAAGGAACCGGCCCCGCTCCAGCGCCGCATTCATCTTCAGAATGAAGTTGTCGCCCGCACCCCAACTCCAGTAATCCAACTCGACCTGAAAACCGGCGTCCAGGAGATGCCAGCCCACCCACTCCGCCCACGCACGATCCGCACCCGCATAACTGACAAACCACGGGTACTCCGACACACCATCAGCACCGTCGCCAGATGTCTCGCTCGCACTCATCCCAGTCCCCCGCAACCGCACTCCCCCAACCGAACCAACCAGCCTAGAGCCACAACAGCCGCACCGTCCCGGACTTCACCCGGCAGGTGGGAACAGCCACCCCACTACAGCCGACCCACCCCACACCAGCCGGAAAACAGCAGCCCCTTGGTCACCTCATGACAGCGAGCCCGCCCACAACGATCCCCATGACCAGGCACCCACCGCTCTGTCCCGCTGACGCCCATCCAATGCCACCAACGCGCCCACTCACAGCAGCGCTCAAGAACTTCGCGGAACGCGAGCTTCACGCCCGCGTCCCCTACGAACACCGGGAGAAAATGTTTCCGCTGGGCACATGGGTGTCAGAACAACGACGGGCTTACGGGGCGGGACAGATGACCGGCAAGCGCGCCGCGCGGCTGGAGAAGCTGGGCATGGTCTGGTCGGTCGCGGATGAGCGGTTCCAGGAGAACCTGGCGGCGGCCCGGGTGTACTTCGAGGAACACTGGACGCTTTGTGCTCCCCGGTCCGCATCGGCGCTGGACAAGCCGGTAGGGCAATGGCTCTCCAATTTGCGGCGGCCGGGTGCGCTCGCCGACAAGCCGGAGTGGGAAGCCGCGCTCCTGGCGGTCGATGAGGACTGGAACCCGGAGTGGCCAGCGGAGTGGCAGAGGCACTACGCCGCGCTGCGCGAGCTACTGCGTGACGAGGACGACCCGGCGGGGGTCCTGCCGGGGTTCACGGTCCACGGGATGGACGTGGGCAAGTGGCTGGCCCGGCAGCGGAAACCCGAGGTCTGGGATGCCCTGGCTGATGGGGAACGCGAGCGCCTGGAGGCCGTCGGTGTCACCCCGCTCCCCGCGGCTGCGGCCCCGGCGGAGGCGGACGTGCCCGTGGAGCCGTCCACGGCGCCCGTGAGCGCCTTCGAGAAGGGCGTTGCGGCCCTCGCAGTACAAGGCCCGCACGGGCTCTGTGACGGTCCCCAGGGCCCACGTAGAGCAATTGGAGGATGGGACTGAGGTCCGGCTTGTACGCCACAGGTCCGAACGGTCTGCGGTGCTCTCGTAGGGGCGCTGGTAGAGGAAGGCGCTGAGCGCCTGGTCGAAGTTCAGGAAGGAAGGGCCGTCGCCGACCAGGAGGTGGCGGCCGGGCTGGGGAGTGTTGGTGTCCCGGCTGATGGTCCACTCTGTGCGCGGCCACGGCGTGGTCACCCGGCCCCACTCTTCCTGGCCGCGCAGCCGAGAGGTGGAGGCCCTGGAGAACGGCGGCCTCGGGGAGACGACTTGGAGGCCGTGGACGTCCTGGTCGTCACCGCGCAGCAGCGCGGCGGCCGTCGGGCCGGGCAGGGGCAGTTCCAGGAATACAGCCGTGCTGTAGCGCCAGGTCCGCTCCGTCACCGGGGTGTCGTCGTCCAAGGTGACCTGGCCATGGTGCAGTTGCCACTGTTGATCGTGCGGAACCAGTGCCAGCCGGACGTTCACGGTGGTGCACTTGCTGAGCATGGCCACCAGTTCGGCCGTGTCCGTCTGCCCATTGTTCGCCATGCCCGGCTTCCCTCTCCCCGTAGCGCGTGGAGTGCCGGACCAGACGCATCGTCACGGCCCGTGCTCCCGAGCAGGCTACGCCGGGGGTACTGAGCGGGAGAACAAGTGCCTGCTGCCTCAGCGCAGGTGGTGGCCGAGCAGCGCGATGCCGGCGGCCGCGGCGCTGCGTTGCCCACTTGTGTAGGTTCAATTCCGTGCGTTCGAGACGACGATTGAGATACTGCCTTCCCTTTGAGACTGGGAGGCCTGGTTGATCATCTTTGATACGAACGCGGTGAACCTTCTGTCACCTGATGGCGCGCGTGCCGACATCATCCGCAAGCTGCGGCAATCGGGACATCACAGGGTGGCCGTGCCGTGGATGGTGCTCGAGGAAATGGCCGCCCATAAGAGGTCCTAACAAAGGCGCTGCACATGCCGGTAGGTGATGAGGCAAGTGGCGAGGCCGAGGAAGGCCTCGTGGATGTCGTCGCGCCGTTCCCAG
>NZ_JBIVDS010000044.1:0-1351 GCF_044747265.1 Streptomyces sp. NPDC090106
GCTTCCAGATCCGGCCTATCAACCCAGTCGTCTACTGGGAGCCTTACCCCATCAAGTGGGTGGGAATACTCATCTCGAAGCAGGCTTCCCGCTTAGATGCTTTCAGCGGTTATCCCTCCCGAACGTAGCCAACCAGCCATGCCCTTGGCAGAACAACTGGCACACCAGAGGTTCGTCCGTCCCGGTCCTCTCGTACTAGGGACAGCCCTTCTCAATATTCCTGCGCGCGCAGCGGATAGGGACCGAACTGTCTCACGACGTTCTAAACCCAGCTCGCGTACCGCTTTAATGGGCGAACAGCCCAACCCTTGGGACCGACTCCAGCCCCAGGATGCGACGAGCCGACATCGAGGTGCCAAACCATCCCGTCGATATGGACTCTTGGGGAAGATCAGCCTGTTATCCCCGGGGTACCTTTTATCCGTTGAGCGACGGCGCTTCCACAAGCCACCGCCGGATCACTAGTCCCGACTTTCGTCCCTGCTCGACCCGTCGGTCTCACAGTCAAGCTCCCTTGTGCACTTACACTCAACACCTGATTGCCAACCAGGCTGAGGGAACCTTTGGGCGCCTCCGTTACTCTTTAGGAGGCAACCGCCCCAGTTAAACTACCCATCAGACACTGTCCCTGATCCGGATCACGGACCCAGGTTAGACATCCAGCACGACCAGACTGGTATTTCAACGACGACTCCCCCTGAACTGGCGTCCAGAGTTCACAGTCTCCCAGCTATCCTACACAAGCCGAACCGAACACCAATATCAAACTGTAGTAAAGGTCCCGGGGTCTTTCCGTCCTGCTGCGCGAAACGAGCATCTTTACTCGTAGTGCAATTTCACCGGGCCTATGGTTGAGACAGTCGAGAAGTCGTTACGCCATTCGTGCAGGTCGGAACTTACCCGACAAGGAATTTCGCTACCTTAGGATGGTTATAGTTACCACCGCCGTTTACTGGCGCTTAAGTTCTCAGCTTCGCCCTGACGAATCAGAGCTAACCGGTCCCCTTAACGTTCCAGCACCGGGCAGGCGTCAGTCCGTATACATCGCCTTACGGCTTCGCACGGACCTGTGTTTTTAGTAAACAGTCGCTTCTCGCTGGTCTCTGCGGCCACCCCCAGCTCGAGGAGCAAGTCCTCTCACCAGTGATGGCCCCCCTTCTCCCGAAGTTACGGGGGCATTTTGCCGAGTTCCTTAACCATAGTTCACCCGAACGCCTCGGTATTCTCTACCTGACCACCTGAGTCGGTTTAGGGTACGGGCCGCCATGAAACTCGCTAGAGGCTTTTCTCGACAGCATAGGATCATCCACTTCACCACAATCGGCTCGGCATCAGGTCTCAGCCTCAATGT
>NZ_JBIVDS010000044.1:1449-2795 GCF_044747265.1 Streptomyces sp. NPDC090106
ACGGCCTACACCCTTACCCCGGGACAACCACCGCCCGGGATGGACTACCTTCCTGCGTCACCCCATCACTCACCTACTGCAAGTCTGGTCCGTCGGCTCCACCACTCCCCTTTGCCCGAAGGCTCCGGGGCGGCTTCACGGACTTAGCATCGCCTGGTTCGATGTTTGACGCTTCACAGCGGGTACCGGAATATCAACCGGTTATCCATCGACTACGCCTGTCGGCCTCGCCTTAGGTCCCGACTTACCCTGGGCAGATCAGCTTGACCCAGGAACCCTTAGTCAATCGGCGCACACGTTTCTCACGTGTGAATCGCTACTCATGCCTGCATTCTCACTCGTGAACCGTCCACCACTGCCTTCCGGCGCGGCTTCACCCGGCACACGACGCTCCCCTACCCATCACAGCCGCCGTTGGGCGTATTGCTGCAATGACACGACTTCGGCGGTACGCTTGAGCCCCGCTACATTGTCGGCGCGGAATCACTAGACCAGTGAGCTATTACGCACTCTTTCAAGGGTGGCTGCTTCTAAGCCAACCTCCTGGTTGTCTCTGCGACTCCACATCCTTTCCCACTTAGCGTACGCTTAGGGGCCTTAGTCGATGCTCTGGGCTGTTTCCCTCTCGACCATGGAGCTTATCCCCCACAGTCTCACTGCCGTGCTCTCACTTACCGGCATTCGGAGTTTGGCTAAGGTCAGTAACCCGGTAGGGCCCATCGCCTATCCAGTGCTCTACCTCCGGCAAGAAACACACGACGCTGCACCTAAATGCATTTCGGGGAGAACCAGCTATCACGGAGTTTGATTGGCCTTTCACCCCTAACCACAGGTCATCCCCCAGGTTTTCAACCCTGGTGGGTTCGGTCCTCCACGAAGTCTTACCTCCGCTTCAACCTGCCCATGGCTAGATCACTCCGCTTCGGGTCTTGAGCGCGCTACTGAATCGCCCTGTTCGGACTCGCTTTCGCTACGGCTTCCCCACACGGGTTAACCTCGCAACACACCGCAAACTCGCAGGCTCATTCTTCAAAAGGCACGCAGTCACGAGATGGAAGCAAGCTTCCATCCGACGCTCCCACGGCTTGTAGGCACACGGTTTCAGGTACTATTTCACTCCGCTCCCGCGGTACTTTTCACCATTCCCTCACGGTACTATCCGCTATCGGTCACCAGGGAATATTTAGGCTTAGCGGGTGGTCCCGCCAGATTCACACGGGATTTCTCGGGCCCCGTGCTACTTGGGTGTCTCTCAAACGAGCCGCTGATGTTTCGACTACGGGGGTCTTACCCTCTACGCCGGACCTTTCGCATGTCCTTCGCCTACATCAACGGTTTCTGACTCG
>NZ_JBIVDS010000045.1:0-1951 GCF_044747265.1 Streptomyces sp. NPDC090106
GTGCACAGCGCGCCCGGGTCCTGCGCGGACACGGCCATCGCGTTCACCTGCTGCTGCGTCAGGGTGTTCACGTACGACACCTGACCCGCCGTGTCGGTGCCGCTGGAGGGGCCGACTTCCTTGTAGCTGGAACCGAGCTCCTTGAGAGCCGCCTCGCCACCCTTGTCGGAGGAGGTGAAGTAGGGGTTGTTGACCTGCTTGGGCAGGAAGCCGACGGTCAGGCCCTTCTTCAACTCGGCGTTCGGGTCCGCCTTGCCGGTGGCGGCAGCGGCGGCACCGCTGTCGTCGGCGGCGTCGTTCTTGGTGGTGCCACCACAGGCGGTGGCGGCCAGGGCGAGCGAGGACAGCACGGCGACAGCGACACAGCCACGGCGCAGCGACGACTTACGCATGTTCGGATTCCTTTTGCAGACGAGTTGCAGACGAGACGTGGACTTGCGAGGAACGGTCGGCACTACGGGGTGGGGGCGGCCGGGGTGGGGGTTGCCGTCGCCGGTGGGGGAGCCGTACGGCGTCCCGCCCGGGCGACGGAGATCTGGCGTGCGACGCGGGGGCCGAGCACGGAGGCGACGAGCAGGATGCCGGTGACGACGATCTGGGACTGTGCGGACACGTTGACCAGGCTCATCACGTTCTGCAGGGCGCCGAGGAGGAAGACTCCGGCGATGGCGCCGCCGAGGGTGCCCTTGCCGCCGTCGAAGTCGATGCCGCCCAGCAACACGGCGGCGACGACGGAGAGTTCGAGTCCGGTGGCGTTGTCGTAGCGGGCGCTGGCGTAGTGCAGCGCCCAGAAGATCCCGGTCAGGGAGGCCATCAGGCCGGTGACGGTGAACAGGATCAGCTTGTGGCGCTTGACGCGGATGCCGGTGAAGCGGGCGGCTTCCTCGCTGGCGCCGGTGGCGAAGACGGACCGGCCGAAGGGGGTGGCGTGCAGGACGACCACGGCGATCGCGAGGAGCACGAGGAAGGGCAGCAGGGCGTACGGGATGAACGTGTCGCCGATCCGTCCGGCCGCGAAGTCGAGGTACTGGGTGGGGAAGTCGGTCACCGCGTCCGAGCCGAGGATGATCTGTGCGATGCCCCGGTAGGCGGCGAGGGTGCCGATGGTGACGGCGAGGGAGGGCAGTCCCAGCTTGGTCACCAGCAGCCCGTTGACCAGACCGCACAGGACGCCGAGGAGCAGGCAGATCGGGATGATCGTCTCGATGGCCATGCCCTGGTTCCACAGGGCGCCCATGACGGCACCGGACAGGCCGGCGGTCGAGGCGACGGACAGGTCGATCTCACCGGAGACGACCAGCAGGGTCATCGGCAGCGCGATCAACGCGATCGGCAGGGTGTTCCCGATCAGGAAGGACAGGTTGAGCGCGTTGCCGAAACCGTCCACGAAGGTGAAGGAGAACAGCAGCAGGACGATCAGAAGGGCGCCGACCACGGTGTCCCAGCGGATCGCTCGGTTGAGGGACTCAGGCATGGCTGACGTCTCCCTTCTTCGGGGCGGCAGCGCTGGTACGGGCCGCGGCCGACTTCTTCTTCAGGGCGGAGGCCACGCGCAGCGCGACGATCCGGTCGACGGCGATGGCGAGGAGCAGCAGGACACCGTTGATGGCGAGGACCCAGACACTGCTCACACCGAGGGCGGGGAGCACGCTGTTGATGGAGGTCAGCAGCAGGGCGCCGAGCGCGGCGCCGTAGACGCTGCCGGAGCCGCCGGTGAAGACGACACCGCCGACCACGACCGCGCTGACGACGGTCAGTTCGTACCCGTTGCCGGTGCTGGAGTCGACGTTGCCGAAGCGGGCCAGATACATCGCGCCGGCGAGTCCGGCGAGGGCGCCGCAGAAGGTGTAGGCGGTGAGGATGCGCTTGCGGACCGGGATGCCGGCGAGGCGGGCGGCCTCGGGGTTGGAGCCGAGGGCGTACAACTCCCGTCCGCTGCCGAAGTGCTTGA
>NZ_JBIVDS010000047.1:0-1776 GCF_044747265.1 Streptomyces sp. NPDC090106
GACAACTCCTGCCTGATGCACATCGGCGGCACCATGTCCCGCCTGGACTCCCCCATGCGCCCCCTGCACATCGCGGAGATCCTGGCCGCAACCCAAGAGGAGCCGGTGGCATGAGCGGAACGTTCGTCGGCATGCCGGCCTTTCCCACCGCGGCCCGCGAGGCCGTCGCCAACCCCACCCTGCGCGGCAACCTGCGCCACGCCACCCACACCATCCGCGACAAACGCGCCAAAGCCGTCACCGAACTCGACGACTGGGCCCAGCTGCGCGAGGCCGGGAAACAGATCAAGGACCACACCCTCCACCACCTCGACCACTACCTCATCCAGCTGGAGGAGGCGGTCACGGCAGCGGGCGGCACCGTCCACTGGGCCGTCGATGCGGACGAGGCCAACCGGATCGTCACCGACCTCGTCAAAGCCACCGGCGAGACCGAGGTCGTCAAGGTCAAGTCCATGGCCACCCAGGAGATCGGGCTCAACGAGGCCCTGGAAGCCGAAGGCATCCGCGCCTACGAGACCGATCTCGCCGAACTCATCGTCCAGCTCGGCAAGGACCGCCCCTCCCACATCCTGGTCCCCGCCATCCACCGCAACCGCGCCGAGATCCGCGACATCTTCCGCACCGAGATGAGCGCATGGGGACGGCCCGCACCCGAAGGACTCACCGACACCCCCGCCGAACTCGCCGAAGCCGCACGCCTGCACCTGCGGGAGAAGTTCCTGCGCGCCAAGGTCGGCATCTCCGGCGCCAACTTCATGATCGCCGAGACAGGCACCCTCGTCGTCGTGGAGTCCGAGGGCAACGGACGCATGTGCCTGACCCTGCCCGACACCCTCATCTCCGTCGTCGGCATCGAGAAGATCCTGCCCACCTGGCAGGACCTGGAAGTCTTCCTCCAGACCCTCCCCCGCTCCTCCACCGCCGAACGCATGAACCCCTACACCTCCACCTGGACCGGCACCACCGACACCGACGGACCCAAGAACTTCCACCTCGTCCTCCTGGACAACGGACGCACCGACACCCTCGCCGACGACATCGGCCGCCAGGCCCTGCGCTGCATCCGCTGCTCCGCCTGCCTCAACGTCTGCCCCGTCTACGAACGCGCCGGCGGACACGCCTACGGATCCGTCTATCCCGGACCCATCGGCGCCATCCTCAGCCCCCAGCTCCGCGGCACCCAGAACGACATCGACGCCTCCCTGCCCTACGCATCCTCCCTCTGCGGCGCCTGCTACGAGGTCTGCCCCGTCGCCATCGACATCCCCGAAGTCCTCGTCCACCTAAGGGAACGCGTCGTCCAAGGCGGCGAAGTCACCCGAGCCGGCAACAAAGTCGTCCTCAAACCCGCCAAGGGACATACCGCCGAACGCACCACCATGCGCGCCGCCCGCTGGGCCCTGCGCCGCCCCGGCATCCTGCGCACCGGCCAGCGCATCGCCTCCCGCACCCGCCACCTCCACCCCAACCGCCTCCCCCTGCCCGGCCCCGGCAAAGCCTGGACCACCACCCGCGACCTCCCACCCCTGCCCAAAGAACCCTTCCGCGACTGGTGGCAACGCACCCAACCCACCACCAAGAACACTCCCAAGGACACCAGCAAGGACAGCCCCGCATGAGCAGCCGCGACCGCATCCTGGGCCGCATCCACCGCGCACTCCAAAACACCCCCGCCACCCCCATCGAACGCACCTACCACCAGGCCCACGGCAACCTCAGCCCCGAGGAACTGACCGACCTGCTCGCCGAGAACCTCACCGACTACCGCGCGAA
>NZ_JBIVDS010000048.1:0-1713 GCF_044747265.1 Streptomyces sp. NPDC090106
GGCTGATCCGCCGACGGCGTCGGCGAGGGTGTCGATGACGGGGTGGGGGACGGGGAGGGTGAACAGGGTGCAGGCCCGCAGCAGTGCCTGGTGGGCGGGCCCGGCCTGGTCCAGGAGCGCGTCGAGAGCCAGGTTCGCCAGGAAGTCGCTGATGTCGGCGTTGTCTTCGGGGAGCTTGCCCTGCTCGAGGTAGGTCTCCATGGCGGTGACGGCCGCGTCGGCACGTGTCTGGTCGATGTGGTCGCTGTAGACCAGGCGCAGGCCGATGAGGTCCTGCAGTCCCGGGTTGCCGCGGCTGACGGCCAGGGCGCGGCGGGCGAGGTCGGCGCGCTGGGTGAGGTGGTCGGCGGGGGCGAGGGCGTGGTGGCGGCGTTGGAGTTTGAGCCGGGCGGCCGGTGAGAGGGGCTGGAGCTGGACGGGTTCCAGGCGTGTTTCCAGGCCGTCGAGGGTGAAGGTGTAGCGGCTGGTGACCAGCAGGCGGCTGTCGGTCCGGGACGGGTCGAACGCGGAGAGGACGTCGGCGAGTACCCCGGCGTGGGCGGGATCGAGGCGGTGCGGGCCGTCGGGGTTGTCGGTGAGGATCTGCTCGAGATCGTCGATGATCAGCAGGAGCGGTTTGCGGACCGTGTCGAGTTCCTGGGCGCAGGGTCCGGTCAGCAGGCTGGTCAGCAGCGGCCGGAGACGGTCGGGCTGGTCGCGGACCTCGGCACGGCCGGCGTCGATGAGGTCACGGGCTTCGGGGTGGGCGGTGACGGCGTCGGCGATGGCGTCCAGGATCGCGGCCGGGCTGTAGTCGCCGAAGACGACGGCGACGTCCCGGTGGGGGTGGCGGTCGGCGATCCGGGCGGCCAGGCTCGACTTGCCCAGCCGGCCCTGCCCGTGCAGCAGGACCCCGCCCTTGTGCCCGGCGCGCAGGGCCCGCAGCGTGAGCTGCATCTCGGGGCGGCGGCCCACGAACATCTCCGCCCGTGCGACCGGAAGCCGGCTCTTGCGGTCCAGGAACCTGCGGGTCGCATGGTCGGAGGGCACCATCTGCCGTTTACGGATCCCCGCCACCAGCGGCCCGCCCCCGCCCGGCCCCAGCCACAGACGGGCCAGGTGCCAGTCGGCGCGCTCGTACGCGTCAGGACAGGCCAGCAGGTCGCGGCGGGCTTCGGCGACGGCGAGGGGAACCTCCGCGCGGCCACTGAGCTGCTGGTAGAGGCGTTCGGCGAAGCGGGTGGCGGCCTGGTCACTGACAGAGCCGTCCCAGCCGATGACCGCGGGAATCCCGGCGGCCACCAGCTCGGTGGCCATCGAGTGCGCCACCGCCACCCCGGCATCGGCTGCCGCAGTCCCGCGGCGTCCGGCACCGGCAGGAACATGCCCGCTCACGTCGGCGCCGGTGGCTGTCAGGCATGCCGACACGAACGCCAGCCGCGGCGGCAGGGTCAGCAGCCGCACCAGATCGCGTGCGGTCGTCGGCTGTCCCTCGCCGAGATCGTTCTCCAGCAGCAGGACAGGCGTGGCAGGCCCGTCCTCCTTCTCGCGCCAGTTGTGCAGGCCGTGACAGGACAGATGAACCACCGGCATCCCGCCCAGTTCGGACAGACGCTGCTTCAGCTGCTCGGGATCACCGGAGTCCTCGACCACGAGGTCAAGACTCGTTCCCCCGGCGGCCTTCAGGATGGCCATCTCCTCGGCCTCATAGTCCAGATCGTGCTGGCCCCGCGG
>NZ_JBIVDS010000049.1:0-1459 GCF_044747265.1 Streptomyces sp. NPDC090106
GGCAATGCTGTTGCTTTACGGGTCTGCGGGTTGGGGTCGTTGAATGCGGATGGCTCGGGTGCCGGTGTGGGTGGGTTGGGGCCAGGTGTGGTGTTCGGCCCGTTTGAGCCGGTAGTTGGACATCTTGCGTTTGACGACGCGGGGCTGGCTGCGTAGCCGTCTGGGTGGCAGGAGGCGTTCGAGCAGGTCGTGTTGGAGCCAGACGAGGGCTCTGACCAGGAGCTCAGGGGGAAAAGCTGCCCGGTGTGAGGGTCACGCTGCGCCGGGCGGAGCGCAGGGTTTCGGTGAAGGAGACCCGGTCGGGGTCCAGGGTGTGGGTGGCGGCGGTTCTGACCATCAGTTCGCGCAGTGCGTGGTGGACCAGGAGGTGGGCCCAGATCTGCTGCAGGACACCGTCGGGGGTCTTGCTGCTGAGCACGGTGCGGGCTCCGCGTTGATGGGTCTTGAGCTCGGCGAAGACAGCCTCCGCCTCCCAGCGTTCCTGGTAGAGCGCGGCCAGCTGGCGGGCGGGATAACGGCGGGCATCGAGCAGCGTGGTCACCAGACGGTAGTCCTCACCCTGGCCGTCAGTGCCGTGCAGCTGATAGGCCACCACCCGCACCGTGACCGGATCACGGTGTGCGGGATCGGTGGAGGCGTGGATGCGGGAGATCCAGGACCCGTCCCGCAGCTGCCGCTCGACGGGCAGGACCCGGTTGACCGGGACCCGCCACAGCAGATCGGCACCGCTGGCGGTGAAGGCCCGCCACAACGGCACGCCCAAAAACTCCCGGTCCGCCAGGACCAGTTCACCGGGCCCGCAGGAGCGGGGCAGGCGGCTCACCAGGGTGACTTCCCCGGTGCGGCAGCCCGCCAGCTCGGCATCGAGGACGAGGTGGGTGCCCACCTCGATCAGGCAGGCCATCCGCACCTGAGGAAAGGAGGACTTGTCGGTCCCGCGGCTGTTTCCGGGGCGGCCGAAGGCGGCCTCGTTGGCCGCACTGTCGGCGACGTCCCAGCAGGTGCCGTCCACCGCCAAAAGCCGCAGCCCACGCCAGAAGCAGCCCGGAGTGGCCTGGGTGCCCATCGGCTTCGCGGTCGTGGCGAACAGCACCCGCAGCGGCTCCGATCCCAGCCGCTGGCGGGCCCGGAACAGCGACGACTTCGCCGGGATGTGCCACTCGCCCAGCAGTCCCTGACCTCGCAAACCCTCGACCAGGTGCCGCATCACCTCCAGATACGGCGCCGGCGAGAACAGGGCAAGGGCGAGCACGAAGTACACCACCAGCCGGGCCGGCAACAGGCGTCTGCGCTGCTCCGCACGACCGCAAGCAGCCACCACACGATCCACCAGCCCGGGCCGATACACCCAGGTCAGCAACCCCAGCCCCGATAACTCACCGACGTCCGCAGACACCCGCACCACCCCCGGGAAGCACTACGCAGCAGCGTACGCCCGCGAGCTATTGCAACGGCATTG
>NZ_JBIVDS010000050.1:0-1225 GCF_044747265.1 Streptomyces sp. NPDC090106
TTGGCGGCGGGTGTGGGCGGGGCGGATTCGGTGACGGTGCTGCCCTTCGACGAGGCGCTGGGGCTGCCGAACGCGTTCAGCCGCCGTATCGCACGCAACACGTCGACGATCCTGATCGAGGAGTCGCATCTGGCGCGGGTGATCGACCCGGCGGGCGGTTCCTGGTACGTGGAGCGGCTGACCGACGAACTCGCCCTGGCGGGCTGGGAGTTCTTCCAGACCGTGGAACAAGCCGGTGGTCAGGAGGTCTTCTTGCGCACGGGAACTCTCGCCCGGACACTGGCCGGCACCTGGGCCGCTCGCGCGAGACGCCTTGCCACTCGGCGCGAACCCGTCCTGGGCGTGAGCGAGTTCCCTCTGCTCTCCGATAGGCCGGTGGAGCGCGAGCCCGCTCCCGCGCTGCTGTCCGGCGGGCTGCCGCAGGTGCGGCGTGATGACGCCTTCGAGGTGCTCCGCGCCCGTTCGGACGCGCATCTCGTGGCCACGGGTGCCCGTCCGCGGATCTATCTGGCCGCGCTGGGTCCGGCCGCCGCGCACACCGCGCGGCTGACGTTCGCCGCCAACCTGTTCCAGGCGGGCGGCGTCGAGCCGGTCACGGAGGGCACGTTCGAGGAGAGCGGGGCGCGCGAGGCGTGCCTGTGCTCCAGCGACGCGCTGTACGAGGAGCAGGCCGAGTCGACAGCTCATGCCCTGCGTGCGGCGGGTGCGCGGCACATCCTCCTGGCCGGTCGCCCCGAAGCGTTCCCGGGCGCCGACACCCACCTCTACGCGGGTTGTGACGTCGTGGACCTCCTGACACGTGTGCTCGACCGAATGGGAGTGGCCGCATGACCTCTCTGCCCGACTTCACCACGATCTCGCTCGGCAACCCGGTCGCTCACGCCGCCGAGGACCACTGGCGGGCCGCGATCAAAGAGGCCACGGGAACCAGCGCCGAGGACCTGACCTGGGAGACCCCGGAAGGCATTCCCGTCCAACCCCTGTACACGGCGGGTGATCTGGAGGGTCTGGATTTCCTGGGGACGTTTCCGGGTGTGACGCCGTTTCTGCGGGGTCCGTATCCGACGATGTATGTGAATCAGCCGTGGACGATCCGGCAGTACGCGGGTTTCTCGACGGCGGAGGAGTCGAACGCGTTCTACCGGCGGAATCTGGCGGCGGGTCAGAAGGGTCTGTCGGTCGCGTTCGATCTGCCCACGCACCGGGGTTACGACAGTGACCACGA
>NZ_JBIVDS010000051.1:0-1216 GCF_044747265.1 Streptomyces sp. NPDC090106
TTGGCGGCGGGTGTGGGCGGGGCGGATTCGGTGACGGTGCTGCCCTTCGACGAGGCGCTGGGGCTGCCGAACGCGTTCAGCCGCCGTATCGCACGGAACACGTCGACGATCCTGATCGAGGAGTCGCATCTGGCGCGGGTGATCGACCCGGCGGGCGGTTCCTGGTACGTGGAGCGGCTCACCGACGAACTCGCCCTGGCGGGCTGGGAGTTCTTCCAGACCGTCGAGCGCGCGGGCGGCCAGGCCGCCGCCCTGCGGGACGGGACGGTCGGGTCCCGTCTCGCGGAGACGTGGGCCGCGCGCACCGCACGGCTCGCCAAGCGGCGCGAACCGGTCACCGGCGTCAGCGAGTTCCCGCTGCTGGACGAGAAGCCGGTGGAGCGCGAGCCCGCTCCCGCGCCGCTGTCCGGCGGGCTGCCGCAGGTCCGGCGTGATGACGCCTTCGAGGTGCTCCGCGCCCGTTCCGACGCCCATCTCGCGGCCACCGGTGCCCGGCCGCGTGTGTATCTGGCCGCGCTGGGTCCGGCCGCCGCGCACACCGCGCGGCTGACGTTCGCCGCCAACCTGTTCCAGGCGGGCGGCATCGAGCCGGTCACCGAGGGCACGTTCGAGGAGAGCGGGGCCCGCGAGGCGTGCCTGTGCTCCAGCGACGCGCTGTACGAGGAGCAGGCCGAGGCCGTGTCCGACCTGCTGCGCGCCTCGGGCGCCACGCATGTCGCGCTGGCCGGCCGCCCCGCCGCGTACGCCGGGGCGGACTCGTACGTCTTCGCGGGGTGCGACGCCGTCGCCGTACTGTCCGCCGCACTCGACCGCATGGGGGTCTCCTGATGTCCGTCCCCGACTTCTCCGGGATCGCACTCGGAACGCCGACCGCCGCGGGCGGCCCCGACGAGTGGAGCGCCGCCCTGAAGAAGGCCGCCGCCGGTGACGACCTGCTGTGGGAGACCCCGGAAGGCATCAAGGTCAGCCCCCTGTACACGGCGGGTGATCTGGAGGGTCTGGATTTCCTGGGCACGTATCCGGGTGTGACGCCGTTTCTGCGGGGTCCGTATCCGACGATGTATGTGAATCAGCCCTGGACGATCCGGCAGTACGCGGGGTTTTCGACGGCGGAGGAGTCCAACGCGTTCTACCGGCGGAATCTGGCGGCGGGTCAGAAGGGTCTGTCGGTCGCGTTCGATCTGCCCACGCACCGGGGTTACGACAGTGACCACGA
>NZ_JBIVDS010000052.1:0-1112 GCF_044747265.1 Streptomyces sp. NPDC090106
AACGCGTTCTACCGGCGGAATCTGGCGGCGGGTCAGAAGGGTCTGTCGGTCGCGTTCGATCTGCCCACGCACCGGGGTTACGACAGTGACCACGAGCGGGTGACCGGTGATGTGGGCATGGCCGGGGTGGCGATCGACTCGATCTACGACATGCGGCAGCTGTTCGACGGGATTCCGCTGGACCGGATGACGGTGTCGATGACGATGAACGGTGCGGTGCTGCCGGTGCTGGCGCTGTACATCGTGGCGGCGGAGGAGCAGGGGGTGGAGGCGGGGAAGCTGGCGGGGACCATCCAGAACGACATCCTCAAGGAGTTCATGGTCCGCAACACCTACATCTATCCGCCGAAGCCGTCGATGCGGATCATCTCCGACATCTTCGCGTTCACCTCCCAGCGCATGCCCCGCTACAACTCGATCTCGATCTCCGGGTATCACATCCAGGAGGCGGGCGCGACGGCCGATCTGGAGCTGGCCTACACCCTCGCCGACGGCGTGGAGTACATCCGCGCGGGACGCGAAGCGGGCCTGGACGTCGACGCGTTCGCGCCCCGGCTGTCGTTCTTCTGGGCGATCGGCATGAACTTCTTCATGGAGATCGCCAAGCTGCGCGCGGCCCGCCTGCTGTGGGCCAAGCTGGTGCGCCAGTTCGAGCCGCAGAACGCCAAGTCGCTTTCCCTGCGCACGCATTCGCAGACCTCGGGCTGGTCGCTGACCGCGCAGGACGTGTTCAACAACGTGACCCGTACCGCGGTGGAGGCGATGGCCGCCACCCAGGGGCACACGCAGTCCCTGCACACCAACGCCCTGGACGAGGCGCTCGCCCTGCCCACCGACTTCTCCGCGCGCATCGCCCGCAACACGCAGCTGCTGATCCAGCAGGAGTCGGGCACGACCCGGACGATCGACCCGTGGGGCGGCAGCGCATATGTGGAGAAGCTGACCTACGACCTGGCGCGGCGGGCCTGGCAGCACATCCGCGAGGTCGAGGCGGCCGGGGGCATGGCGCAGGCCATCGACGCCGGTATCCCCAAACTGCGGGTGGAGGAGGCCGCCGCCCGCACCCAGGCCCGGATCGACTCCGGCCGCCAGCCCGTCATCGGCGTCAACAA
>NZ_JBIVDS010000053.1:0-1102 GCF_044747265.1 Streptomyces sp. NPDC090106
CTCAGACCTGCGCCACGTCTTTTGGGTCTCGTGCCAGTCGTTGCAGCGTGCAGAAGGCATGAGCGGCCGATACGAGGGTGACGTGGTGGTGCCAGCCGCCCCAGGTGCGGCCTTCGAAGTGGGCCAGTCCCAGGGCCTGTTTCATCTCGCGGTAGTCGTGTTCGATGCGCCAGCGGAGCTTGACCAGCCGGACCAGGGTCGCCAGCGGCATGCCGGAGGGGAGGCTGGAGAGCCAGAACTGCACGGGTTCGGGTTCGGTGGCCGGCCATTCGGCCAGCAGCCAGCGTTCGGGCAGTTCAGGACCGTCGGTAGTCTGGCGGACGCCGCGTCCGGCCGGGCGAATGCGCAGAGCCAGGAACCGCGAGTAGATGCGTTTGAAGCCGCTGATTCCTTTGCCGGGGCGGGAGCCTTCCCGCCAGGACACCGGCCTCACGGCCGTCCTCCCGGCCGCGATGACCACGTCCTTCACGGTCCGCGCAGGCTCGGGATACTGCATCTGCGGTGGCCGACCGGTTCCTGCGTAGGCGGGCTGGACGGGCCGGGCGTCTGCCGGATGGGCGGTGTGGCGGGAGGAAATGCCCACCGCATAGGGCAGGCTGCGTTCTTCCAGGCCGTGGCGGAAGGCGGCGGCATCGCCGTATCCGGCGTCCGCGACGACCAAGGGGACGTCGATGCCCCACGACCGGGTCTCGTCGATCATGTCCAGAGCCAGCTGCCACTTCTCCACGTGCCCCACCTGGTCGGGAATCCCGCACCGGCCGCGGCGGGCGACCTTGACAGCGTCGGCCTCCGGCGCATCGGGATCCCACGAAGCGGGCAGGAACAGCCGCCAGTTCACCGCGGCCGAGGCGTGATCCCGGGCCAGGTGCAGCGACACCCCGACCTGGCATTTAGTGACCTTGCCCGCGGTGCCGGTGTACTGCCGCGACACACACGCTGAGGCGTCCCCGTCCTTCAAGAAGCCGGTGTCATCGACGATCAATGCCTCCGGCCCGACTGCCTCGTTCATCCGCCAAGCCAGCCGGGCTCGTACATGCGCCGGATCCCACGGACTGGAAGTGATGAAGTGGGCGAGCGCCTGACGGTTGCCGTCCTCGCCCAG
>NZ_JBIVDS010000054.1:0-1101 GCF_044747265.1 Streptomyces sp. NPDC090106
GAACTCGATCCCGACCGGCCCGCGCGCGGTCTGTCCATCGCGGACCAGCAGATCGTCGAGATCGCCAAGGCGCTCTCCTTCGACGCCCGCGTCCTGATCATGGACGAGCCGACCGCCGCCCTCACCGGCAGCGAGGTCGCCCGGCTCTTCGGCGTCGTGCGCACCCTGCGTGAACAGGGCGCCGCCGTGCTGTTCATCTCCCACCGCCTGGAGGAGATCTTCCAGATCTGCCAGCGCGTGACGACCCTGCGCGACGGTGCCTGGATCGCCAGTGAACCGGTCGCGGGCATGAGCGAGGACGATCTCGTGCGCCGCATGGTCGGCCGCGATCTCGACGAGCTCTACCCCAAGCAGGACGTGACGGCGGGCGAGGTCGCCCTCAGCGTGCGGCGGCTGACCCGCGAGGGCGTCTTCACCGACGTGTCCTTCGACGTGCGGGCCGGGGAGATCGTCGGCCTGGCCGGGCTCGTCGGCGCCGGGCGCACCGAGGTCGCCCGCGCCGTCTTCGGCATCGACCGCTGGGACGCCGGTGAGGTCGTCCTCGACGGCAAGGCGCTGACCAACGGCGCCCCCTCCGTCGCCATGGCCTCCGGCCTGGCCCTGGTCCCGGAGGACCGGCGTGCCCAGGGCCTGGTGATGGACATGTCCATCGAACGCAACATCGGTCTGACCGGTCTGCGCACGACGGTGAAGGCGGGCCTGGTGGACCGGGGTGCCGAGCGCAGCCGGTCCCTGGACTGGGCCGTCAAGCTCCAGGTGAAGTACGCGCGGATCGCCGACACCGTCGCCACCCTCTCCGGCGGCAACCAGCAGAAGGTCGTGCTGGCCAAGTGGCTCGCCACCGGCCCCAAGGTCCTCATCGTCGACGAGCCGACCCGCGGCATCGACGTGGGCACCAAGGCCGAGGTCCACCGGCTGCTGTCCCAGCTCGCCGCCGACGGGGTGGCCGTCCTGATGATCTCCTCCGACCTGCCCGAGATCCTCGGCATGGCCGACCGCGTGCTCGTGATGCACGAGGGCCGGCTCACCGCAGAGATCTCCCGTTCCGAAGCCACCGAGGAAACCGTGATGGCCGCAGCCACCGGGAGGGCCGCCGCATGA
>NZ_JBIVDS010000055.1:0-1088 GCF_044747265.1 Streptomyces sp. NPDC090106
CCGGTGGATCGGTGACGGTTCCACGTCGTTCACCGGGAAGCAGCCGCTCCAGCCAGCGAAGCCCGAGCCGTTGGAACCCGGGCAGACTCCGCCCCAGTTCGTCGTCTTCTCCTGGGACGGAGCGGGCGACGTCGGCAATGGTCTGTTCTCACGCTTCCTGGACCTCGCCAGGAAGCACGAAGCCGGCATGACGTTCTTCCTCTCCGGGTTGTACCTTCTGCCCGAGTCGAAGAAGCGGCTCTACCAACCGCCGAACAACGCCCAGGGCGCCTCCGACATCGGCTACCTCACCGACGAGCACATCAAGGCGACGCTCTCCGACGTCCGGCGCGCGTGGCTGGAGGGCCACGAGATCGGCACGCACTTCAACGGCCACTTCTGCTCCGGCCAGGGCACCGTCGCCAACTGGACACCCGCTCAGTGGCGCGACGAGATCGACCAGGCCAAGTCCTTCGTCAAGAACTGGCGGACACACACCGGCTGGGACGACGTACCCTCGCTGCCCTTCGACTACGACAAGGAACTGGTCGGCGGTCGCACCCCCTGCCTCCTCGGCCAGGACACCCTGCTGCCCACCGCCCGCGAACTCGGCTGGCGTTACGACGCCTCCTCGCCCGGAGGACTTCAGGTCTGGCCGGACAAGAAACAGGGCGTCTGGGACTTCCCGCTCCAGCAGGTCCCGTTCCCCGGCCACAGCTTCGAAGTCCTGTCCATGGACTACAACATGCTCGCCAACCAGTCCGTGAACTCGACCAACGCGCCTCCCGCCAACTACCCGGCCTGGCGGGAACAGGCCACCGGCGCCTACATCGCCGGCTTCCAGCGTGCGTACGAGACGAACCGCGCCCCCTTCTTCGTCGGCAACCACTTCGAGCAGTGGAACGGCGGCATCTACATGGACGCCGTCGAGGAGGCGTTCAAGCACATAGCCGCCGAGAAGGAGAGCGGCCAGGACGTCCGACTGGTCTCCTTCCGCCAGTTCACCGACTGGCTGGACGTGCAGAAGCCCGGGGTGCTCGCCAAGCTGCGCAGGCTCGGCGTCGGCGAACAGCCGCCCGGCGGCTGGAAGTCGTTCCTCAGCGACACCG